>JBEKDT010000001.1:0-490295 GCA_050014195.1 Desulfomonilia bacterium
AAGAAGCAGGAAACAATATCCTCCACTATGTGAACCTGCCGTTCCATGAAGCGGGGCACATCTTCTTCAGGCTCTTTGGTGAATTTTTCACTGTTCTGGGCGGGAGCCTGTTCCAGCTTATCATGCCCCTTATCTGTTGTGTTACACTTCTCTTAAAGACAAGGGACCCGTTTGGTGCATCGGTAGCCTTTTGGTGGTTCGGCGAAAACTTTATCGACATGGCGCCCTACATCAACGATGCCCGTGCACTTAAGTTGACGCTCCTGGGTGGAGTGACCGGTAAAGACAGGCCAGGCTTCCATGACTGGGAGAACATCCTCGGCACACTCGGCATGCTCCCCTATGACCATGCAATCGCTTCAGCCGCCATGTGGCTCGGCCTGATATGCATGATCACAGCCTGCGCCTGGGCAGGGTTCCTGCTCTTCAAGGAATTATCCGTGCTGAGGCAGGGGAGACCCTCCTGATGGGAATTACTCCAGAGCCAGTGTAGACTATAGTAAGAAAGCTCTGTTTGATCATACGAAATCCGGACCAATGATTTATCGCAGGAATATTCAGTCTCTCCGGAGCATAATGTTCTTATAGTAATCATTACTTCATCTTGTTCATCGACGAGTAAATTTTATGTTTAGAACTATTCAATGTCGTTAAAGGATTGCTCATGGCACATTATCTTCACTATTATTGAAAGCTTACTCGATCCCAAACCTTATGAACTCAGCACATTCAGCAGTACAATTAGCTCATGAAGTACCCCGGGACTTAGTGCGCATATCGAGCTTAATGCGCAAGATGTAAGAGACGAAACAAGTGTCTCAGAAGGCTAGGTGGAGATATGAAAGCACTCCAGGAATTGACCACCACTCGACATCACGGCAAAGGGCGAGTAATGGCAGGGTGAAGTATTCAGGATTGCATCCTATCGGTGCAACTGATGCGAGGATTGTCATGACTCTAGCCAATGAACTCAGGAGGAGGGGCGGAGGAATCGGCGTCTGCGGCATCTGTCCCGGTCATGCTCAAGGGGATTCCATATTGATCAAGGTAGAGAAGTAGGATGGTGCCTCCCCATATACACGTAAGAAAATATGAGAGGAAGTAATTATGACGATAAAGACATTTGGTGTTATCGGTGCAGGTCAAATGGGCTATGGCATTGCCTAGGTTACCTGGAATCCCTGAAAAAGATTTTTCAATCATGCAACCGTCCGTTAGGTGTGGTTGTAAGTCAGCTTGTATTTCGCCACCTTACGCACTAGAGCCGATTGGCTGATTCCCAAATGGGCGGCAGCCTTTCTCGTCGTACCGAATTCCCGCAAGGCATTGAGAATGATTTCTTTTTCAAAATGCGCTACGGCAGGTTTATATTTCATTTCCTGGATATAGTCCGGCAGGTCATTGGGGGACTCATTACCGTTAAAATCAACAAGTTCTATATGATCAATCAAATCATCCGAACAGGTAATCATACTTCGTTCAACAATGTTCTCTAGTTCTCGGATGTTACCGGGCCAATCATATTTCAATAATTCAGGAAAGATTTTTTCATCGAAACGCTTGTTCAAGTCATATTTCTTATTGAACAGTTGGGTAAAATGAAAGACTAAATCAGGAATTTCCTCTTTTCTTTCCCGCAGAGGAGGAATCGTGATTGGCACGACATTCAGCCGATAAAAAAGATCTTTACGGAAAAGGTTCTGCGTCACCATGTCCCAGAGGTCGCGATTAGTGGCGGCGATGATGCGGACATCGATTTTCGTAAGCGTATTCCCTCCCAGTTTTGCGATTTCTTTTTTCTGAATCGTCCGTAAGAGCTTAGATTGCAGTGCCAGAGGCATTTCACCGATTTCGTCCAAAAAAATCGTTCCGCCGTTTGCCGTTTCAAACGCGCCGATTTTTCCTTTTTTGTTTGCACCAGTAAACGCGCCTGGGTCGTATCCGAATAGCTCCGATTCCATGAGATTCTCGGGAATTGCAGCACAATTAATAGAAATCATGGGTCTTTCTTTTCTGAGGCTGTTTTCGTGGAGCATCTCGGCAATGACATCTTTGCCAACGCCCGATTCGCCGAGGAGTAGCACCGTTACATCTATTTTGCTGAGATTCATGACCAGCTTGATCAAGTCTTTTGATTTCTGCGTTTTGGCGATGTATTTGTTCGATTTCATGATCTGCAATTGTTCTTTATAGTGTTGACTTTCGTTTTCAGCCTTCTCCAGCTGTTTTTTGAGACGGTTTAACTCCGTTATGTCGCGGACATTATGCACAATCCGAATAATATTGTTATGATTGTCCGGAATCGGACTGCTCGTAACCAGGATAGTCTTTCCTGTGTTGACTTCTTGTGAAATGGTGATGGGCTCGCCCTTGAGAATATCAAGGAGAGGGATATCCTGTTTGAATATACCGCCCTCAAAGAGCTCCTTCATGGTTTTGTGGATCAATTCTTCTTTTTTGATTCCCGTGATCCGCACAAATGCATCGTTTACGCGTAGAATTTTTCCAAAATTGTCCGTCAGGTAGATGCCGTCAAAGGACGATTCGATGATGGTATCCAGTTCCCCTTTCAATTCTTTCGTATATTTCAATTCTTCCGATATGTTTTCAAAATCAGATATATCCTGGATAATGGCGACGGCGCCGACTGCTTCATTTTTATGCCTTAATTGACTGATGTTGGTTATCAGAATTCTGTTATTAAAAAAAAGCTTGTCGCCGAATATCGTCTGGCCTGTATCCATGACGTCCTTCATTTTCAGGGCCAGGTAAATATTCGGTATGGACTGTCCCAAGATGTCTTTGCTTGATAGATTCAACATTCGCTTTCCGGCGGCATTGATAATCTGGATATGAAGATCTTTGTCGATGGAGATAATGCCGCTATGGGCGGATTGGAGAACCGTTTGCAATTCTTCATGCAGCATGAGCACCGAACTGAAGCAGGCCCGGACGGTATCCGAAAGGGTAACAAGGCCGGCGATTCGTCCGTCTTCCACAACGGGGAGGCTGCCGATGGGGATTCTAAGCAAAGGAAGGATGTTCTCTTGAGGCGCTGTAACCTCTGGATTGATTTTCATCACATCGCGAACGCAGGTACTTAGGGCACCTCCCTTATTGATTTCTCTTAAGGCCAGTTTCTGGGTGACGACGCCGATAATGACACTATTGTTATCAACAATTGGTACGGTATCTATATTATTTTCAGCGATTATTTTTATGGCATCGGACAGCTTGGCATCTCCTTTCAACGCAATGGGATCTGCCCGCATGAAATCCTTCACTTTGAAATTCATTCCCGGATATCCGATTCCGGTTTCATTGAAAAAATCCTTGACCTGCTCCAGAAAATCTCTAGCGGTAAGATTGAGTTTCATGGCCTTTCTTCCCTTCAATCTTGATTGTTCTTCTTATAATATCAGTCCTTAACATCTCTTGATGCTAAAGAGAATCAATAATTGGTGATTGATTACAAATAGCATCAGATATTGGCTATATGAGTCTGAAGCGATTCAAAACGGCCAATCATTAGGGCTTTTTATCAGCGGATTTTGCCAGCCTTATTAAATAATTATGTATTTAAATAAATGAGATAAAGTTGTAATTAAAATTATCATCGGAGTTGTGGCACAGTCTTCGCAGTCAAACTCATCATATCAACAAAGTTTATAACCCTCGTCATTAGCAGTGAGGAGAACTTTGCCCCCGGAGCGGACATTAAAGAGATGATGGATATGGGTCCTGAGGAGGCGCGAGGATTCTACTTCAATAAGACGTATGCGAAGATTGAAAACCTTCTCATCCCCACCGCCATGTCAGAGTATGCCTATGGACCTCAAGTCGGGGATGGCGCTAGAGGAGTTGGCCTGGTCGGGTCTATATGTCACAAAGGATCAGAAGGAAGGAATGAGGGCCTTTGCGGAGAAGAGAAAACCGGAATTTATAGGAAAATAAATACTTATAGCGAAAGGGCAATCTTATGGATTTCAATTTGACGGATGAACAAGAGGCGCTGAGGAAAACGGCACGTAAATTTTCAGAACAGGAAATAATCCCCTGCATTCAAGAGTATGACGACAAGGAAGAATTCCCCTGGAAGATCATCAGGAAAATGCATGACGTCGGGCTCATGGCGACAGGGGTTCCAGAGGAGTATGGTGGGCCGGGGATCGATATGGTCGGCCAGATGCTGGTTACCGAGGAGTTGTGTTACGGTGACCTTGGCGTAGGGATCACCATGGCGTCGAGTGCCCTCTTGGCTCCTTGTCCTGTCCTTGTCGGTGGGAACGAAGACCAGAAAACGCGCTTTTTCGATGCCTTAAATGGGGGAAAGCTGGCGGCATTCTGCCTGACCGAGCCCGGCGCGGGGTCGGATGTGGCGGCGCTGACGACCACAGCGGTGAAAAAAGGGGATTACTACATCCTCAATGGGACCAAGCAGTTCATTACGAACGCCGGCGTAGCGGATATGTATGTCGTTTTTGCGACGACTGACAGAAACCAGCGTTACAAAGGCATCATCGGCTTCATCGTCGATCGGCACACACCGGGCATCTCCGTCGGACCGGAAGAGAAGAAGATGGGCGTGCACACCTCCGATACGCGGCAGGTCATCTTTGAAGACGTTGCCGTGCCGTTGGCGAATCGCCTGGGAGAGGAAGGCGAGGGGTTTAAGATCTGCATGAAGGCCCTGGATCTCTCCCGACCCTCCGTAGCGGCGGAAGGCGTCGGGGTCGCGCAGCGGGCTTTCGATATTGCCGTTCAATACTCCAAAGAGAGAACCACCTTCGGACAAACCATCTCCAATTATCAGGCCATCCGTTTCATGCTGGCCGATATGGCCATGGAAATCGAGGCGGCAAGATTACTGACGTACAAGGCCTGCTGGTTGGCCATGAACGGCCTGCCTTTCTCCCATATTGCGTCGTATGCAAAATGTTTCGCTTCGGATGTGGCGATGCGAGTAACGACAAACGCTGTGCAAATTCTCGGCGGATACGGCTATCTCAGGGAGTATGGGGTGGAAAAGTTGATGCGTGACGCCAAGGTTATGCAGATTTATGAAGGCACGAATCAGATCCAGAGGGTCGTCATCTCCAACCATATTTTCAAGTAACCGGTTTTGTAGCGAGATGTCAAAGAATCAAGAAGCTTGAAATTATAAAACAAGGAGGTACGACATGGACGTTAAAAAGGTTTGTGTAATAGGCGCGGGATTGATGGGGAGCGGGATTACACAGGTTTGTGCCCAGGCTGGTTTTGAAGTCGCCATGCGGGACATTGAGCAGCGCTTTGTCGATAAAGGAATAAGCATGATCAAGAAGAACCTCGAACGTGATGTGACGAAGGGGAAGCGGACCCAGGCCGACATGGATGCCATTTTGGGCCGGATCAAGCCGACTCTCGACCTGAAAGAGGCCGCTCAAGACGCAGACATTGTTGTTGAAGTCGTCACCGAGGTCATGGAGGTGAAGAAGAAGGTTTTCGCGCAACTGGAAGAGGTCGTAAAGCCGGAGTGTTTGTTCTTCAGCAACACCTCCAGCCTGAGTGTGACTGAGATGGCCGCAGCGACCAAAAGACCTGATAAATTCATCGGCACACATTTTTTCAACCCCGTGCCCGTCATGAAACTCCTGGAAATTGTGAAAGGGTATGAAACTTGTGCTGAGACCCTGGCGATTGCGGAGGCCTGGGGCAAAAAACTGGGGAAAGAAGTCATCGTCGTAATCGACATGGCAGGATTCGCCGTGAATCGTATCACGTCACCTATGCTGAACGAGGCGTTTTTCGCCTTGGGTGATGGCGTGGCGAGTGCGGAAGACATCGACAAGGGGATCGTATTTGGATTGAATCATCCCATCGGGCCGCTGGCCCTAGCCGATATGGTGGGCCTTGAAACCCTCCTCCACGTCATGGAGACCTTTCATGCGGAACTGGGCGATAAGTACCGACCCGCTCCGCTCCTCGTCCAACTGGTGAGAGCGGGCCGCTACGGGCGTAAGACGGGGAAAGGCGTTTACGATTATACGAAAAAGTAGCTTGTATAGTTCAATTGTGGAATGATTATGGATAGTTAAGACCATTAAACAAGGAGGGGGGAGGCGTCATGCCGTTGAAAACTAAGGAAGAATATTTTGACAGTATCAGGCAGTTGAATCTGCCCGTTTATATAATGGGAGAGCGGGTTGCGAACGTGGATCATCCTATGATCTGGCCTTCCATCAATTGCGTGGGAGTTACCTACGATCTTGCCCAGGACCCGCTATATGATGATCTTGCAACAGCCACATCGCATATCACGGGCAAAAAAATTAACCGGTTCTGTCATATCCATCAAAGTACGGAAGACTTGACGAAGAAAGTGAAACTCCTCCGTCTGATGGGACAGAAGACGGCATCCTGCTTTCAGCGTTGTGCGGGTCTTGATGTGATGAATTCCCTTAATGCGATAACCTATGAAATGGATGCGGATCTGAAAACGGAATATCACCAGAGATTTCTAAATTTTTTAAAGAACATGCAGGAAGAGGATCTGGTCTGTGATGCGGCCATGACCGATGCGAAGGGAGATCGCTCCCTGCCTCCGAGCCAGCAGGCGGATCCAGACATGTATTTACATGTTGTCAAGAAAGAAGCCAAGGGCATTGTCGTACGGGGTTGCAAAGCCCATCAAACGGGCGCTACCAATTCTCATTGGATAGCGGTTGTACCAACCACGACTATGAAAGAAGCAGATAAGGATTATGCCGTTGCCTTTGTTACACCATCTAACACTAAGGGGATCACCTATGTTTACGGCCGCCAGTCCTGTGACACGCGAAAAATTGAAGATGGTGCCATCGATGTTGGAAACCTCAATTTTGGAGGACAAGAGGCATACATAATTTTTGATGATGTTTTCGTTCCCTGGGAGAATGTTCTCATGTGCGGCGAGACCAAATATTCGGGACGACTTGTTGAAATATTCGCTAATTATCACCGTACCAGCTATGGAGGTTGCAAGGTCGGCGTTGCCGATGTCCTGATCGGAGCTGCATCATTGATGACAGTATACAATGGTACGGCCAAAGCCTCGCATGTCAAGGACAAGCTGACTGAAATGGTTCACCTCGCCGAAACATGCCATGCGTGTGCGCTTGCCGCTCAATCCGAAGGAAGCCGTCACAGTTCCGGAGGCTATCTCGTTAACGGGTTATTGGCCAATGTCTGTAAACTCAATATTACCAGATTCCCTGCGGAGATTTCGCGTCTAGCTCAGGATCTGGCGGGGGCGGTTATTGGGACAACTCCCTCGGAAAGGGATCTTGAGATACCTGGTGATGTCGGTAAACTCATGAAGAAGTATTTGAAAGGTGTGGCGGATGTCTCTTGGGAGGACAGGGTCCGCTGCATTCGGTTGATTGAGAACATCACGATGGGCACCGGAGCCGTAGCGTTCTTTACGGAGTCGATTCATGGGGCTGGCTCCCCGCAGGCACAGAAAGTGATGATTTCCCGCTATAGCAATATGAGTATGAAAGAAAAGCTGGCCAGAAAGATCGCGGGAATTCATAGAGACTCTTATAATAAATAAGAGGCACTCATATTAAAAAATTTAGCCAGCACATAAAGATCAATTATAAATTGAGAGGAGTATTAGATACATGTCTAACGATGTAGTTGTTGTGGAAATGGGTAGAACGGCAGTGGGAAGGATGGGAGGTGGACTTACCAATGTTCCATCCATTGAACTGGCCACCTTTATTATTTCTTCGATTATGAAGAAGGTCAACTTCGATCCGGAGGAGATCGGCGAAGTTATTCTAGGTAATGTAGAGAACCGGAGCAATGAATCATGTCTGGCTCGCTGGGCTGGTCAGCGTGCCGGGTTGCCGGTTTCTGTTATCGGATACGGCATCAACAAACTGTGCGGGTCCGGTCTGAAGGCTTTGCATAATGCAGCGGATTCAATATTGGCCGGGCGTAATGACGTAGTTTTGGCCGGTGGTGTGGAAAACATGTCCCAGTATCGATACGCCCTGAATAAAGCCAGGTTCGGGTACCGCATGGGAGACGACATCCTGGTGGATACTCTTATGCAGGTATTGGCGGACAATCCTGATCCGCAAAAACGGCCGGCGGCGCAAACGGCGGAAAATTTGGCCAAGCTGTACGATATCACCCGGGAAGATCAGGACATTTTTGCCTACACGAGCCAGCAGAGGGCCATATCGGCGATCAAGGAAGGAAAGTTCAAAGAAGAGATCATTCCTATTGAGGTGAAGGTCAGCAAGAAACAAACAAAAATCATTGACACGGATGAGCACCCCCGTGCGGAAACCACGGTGGAAGGACTCGCCAAGCTGTCCCCCATTGTTCCGGGTGGGACAGTTACGGCCGGCAATGCCTGCGGCATCAATGACGGGGCATCCCTCATGATGCTCATGAGTGAGAAGAAGGCCCAGGAGCTAAAGATGAAGCCGATTGCCAAGATCAGGGGGTATGCGTCGGCTGGCGTCGAAATGCACATCTTCGGAATCGGACCTGCCCCGGCGATAAAGGCCTCATTAAAAAGAGCGAACTTGAATCTGGGCGATATGGGTCTGATTGAGATCAACGAAGCGTTTGCCGCCCAGGTTATTGCCTGCGAAAAAGAACTGGGGCTGGACCACAACATGGTCAACGTCAACGGTGGCGCCATTGCCTTGGGCCACGCTCTGGGCAATACGGGGACCAGAATCAGCATTACCCTTCTGAAAGAAATGATCCGCAGAAAATGCAAATACGGCGTCAGCAGCGCATGTATCGGATCAGGATTGGGCATCGCCGTTGTATGGGAAAACATGGCCATATAATGTGTGTTTGCCTGCAAATGCAACGTTTGGATGAGGGAGTCGTTCATGGGAAAGATGCCTCAGAAACTGGATAAAACACGGAAAGGGTATTATGCGAACGCGTCCATTGCCGCCTTCGGTGCACGGATGCCGGAATTTTCCGGACTTGGCCGGGTGGTCAAGAACAAAAGCCGGATGGGTTTGTCGAATGCTCTCAGTGCGGGGTTATCTTTGGCAAGATCCATACGAATGAAGAGAAAAATCATATCCGGATCGACGAAAACGTGGAATCAGGACCCTCATCCCCTGCCGAGACACTGAAGGGTCTGTTCTTTTCCGTAAAGACCGATCCCGATCCCATCATCCTTTCCCTGAAGGCCATCCTCATCGCGATTATCCTTATCTGGGGCCTCAAGCTCTTTTTCACCCCCATCGAAGAAGCAGGAAACAATATCCTCCACTATGTGAACCTGCCGTTCCATGAAGCGGGGCACATCTTCTTCAGGCTCTTTGGTGAATTTTTCACTGTTCTGGGCGGGAGCCTGTTCCAGCTTATCATGCCGCTTACCTGCTGTGTTACACTTCTCTTAAAGACAAGGGACCCGTTTGGTGCATCGGTAGCCTTTTGGTGGTTCGGCGAAAACTTTATCGACATGGCGCCCTACATCAACGATGCCCGTGCACTTAAGTTGACGCTCCTGGGTGGAGTGACCGGTAAAGACAGGCCAGGCTTCCATGACTGGGAGAACATCCTCGGCACACTCGGCATGCTCTCCTATGACCATGCAATCGCTTCAGCCGCCATGTGGCTCGGCCTGATATGCATGATCACAGCCTGCGCCTGGGCGGGCTGCCTGCTCTTCAAGGAATTATCCGTGCTGAAGCAGGGGAGATCCTCCTGATGGGAATTACTCCAGGGCCCCAGTGTAGACTATAGTAAGAAAGCTCTGTTTGATCATACGAAATCCGGACCAATGATTTATTGCAGTTATGTACAGTCTGGGTGATGCTTCATGTTCACATAGATATCTTCGGTCTATCCTGTTCACCGTCTTGTAGAGACAATCGGAAGAAATATTCTGCATGATCTGAGCTTAACATATCCGAATATTATGCCTTTTACGACATTATTGTAATATTCTAAATATACTATTGATTTGTTACAACCGTATCATCAAGGATTTGAACCTGCTTAAGGTCTCATCAGAACTTGTTCTACGGGTATGCCGCGACCGTAGGGCAGATATAGTCAAATTCATCTAATGTTTTTTCTTTAGTTTAACGATCAATCTTTCCGAGGAGTATAAATATATAAACTGTAAAAGAGTATTATGCATTAAGGAGGCGAGAACTATGAATAAACACTGGAAACTCTTGTTGGGCAGTAATCACACATTATTCGTTGTATTATTCAGTCTGACTATCCTGCTATCAGGATGTGGTGGTGGTCACTGGGACTTGTATAGTGGGGGTGGAAATAGTAATAGTGATTCCAGCGCCCCTGTAAGTGAATATTCAATATCAGGGAGCATAACATTAAATGGTGTAGCCTTAGCTGGAGCAACTGTTACCTTATCCGGTGCCAGCAGTGCCACAACAACCACTGATGCTAATGGCAACTATAGTTTCACAGGATTGTCAAATGGATCATACACAATTACCCCAACACTTACTGGGTATAATTTCAGTAACACCAGCGATGCTGTTACAATCAATGGAGCCAGTGTGACTGTATCAACTGAGATAGCAACATCCAGTTCCAGCTCCACCTATAGTATTTCAGGGACAGTGACATCAGGTGGTGCTCCATTATCTGGTGTAACAATTACCTTATCCGGTACCAGCTCAGGAACAGCCACAACTGATACAAATGGTGATTACTCCTTTACTGGACTGGCTGATGGTTCTTACACAGTCACACCATCACTTGCAGGGTATACCTTTACCTCCCCCATTGATGTTACTCTCAATGGAGCTGACTCAGCATCCAATAACTTTGTAGCTACATCCACTACGAATCCCACATATTTCATTTCTGGAACAGTATCTACCAGTAGTGGAGTCCTGAGTGGTGTAACCATGACCCTGTCAGGCACGAACGGAACAACAGCAACTGTGACTGATTCCAATGGGGATTACATTTTTACAGGATTGGATAATGGTTCTTATACGCTTACACCTTCACTTGCCGGATACACTTTCACTCCTGCTATTCAGACGGTTATTATCAATGGAGCCAATTCAACTATTAATAACTTCACAGCAACAGCCAATCCATAACCAACATACAGTATTTCAGGGACAGGTAGTGGTGCTGTAGCGCAAGGGGAGTAGCTATAATATTATCAGGTTCAAGCTCCTCTCAGGGTAGGTTTTCTCTAGACCATTGAGGTTTATGAGGGCCGGAGTCAACAGATGTTACGTTCTCATCCTTTGATGCAGTCAAAGATGGGGCAGGATTTTCGGATGCAATCATAATCTTGCCGATCCCGTTTTGATAGTGGATGACCGTTCCGAAACTTTTAGAAATCTCCATGAGATGCGTAATGATCTTTTTTGCCGGGGTGTCTCTGACGAGCCTGGGCTGAAAACCGACATCCTGGTTGTGTACATTCAGGGGATATAGGTTCACCCGCACCGGTTCATTCCCATGAAAAATGATCTTGGCTGCAAAGCTGAATACGACTGCCTCGCTCATTGACCCGAAGGCATAATTACCGAGACTGTAGAAGATGGGCTTGCCCTTATAGACCTCTATGGGCTGGGGGACATGGGGATGGTGGCCCAGCACGACATCCGCCCCTGAGTTTATGGCATGGTGTGCAAAGACGATCTGATATTTCTTGGGGTCTGCTTTCAGTTCTTCGCCCCAGTGAAAGCTCACGATAAGGATATCAACCTCCGGCCTTGCAGCCCTGATATCCTGTCCCATCTGTGCCCAGTCGGGGTGAGCGGTCCCTGGCTTTTCGGAAGTTGCCCAGAATTCCTTGGGGAAAGTAAGGGAATAAGCCAGGAGGCCGTAACGCACCCCATGCCTCTTGAGAACGCCCAACCTGAGAGCCGATGTCAGGTCGGTCCCTGCCCCGGCATAGACGAGCTTGTTTATCATGCACTGACGAATGGTATCTTTCAGCCCTTTCTCCCCGTAGTCCATGATATGGTTGTTTGCAAGCGAGAGCAGGTCGAAGCCCGCCCTCTTGACGGCTCTGAGCGATTCAGGCATGCCCCTGAAGGTGTACTCCTTATCCTTGTACCTGTTGCCTCCCATCGTGATGGGATATTCGAGATTGCCGAATGCAACATCAGAGGAAGTAATGATCTTCCCAAGGTTATTGTCCTTGAATGGGTAGTCGTATCCCTTTGCTTGTAAAAGGGGGGTAGCACTCCCGGACAGCATGATGTCCCCCACAGCAATGAGCGTGTGAACCGCAGCAGTTCTTTCACTGTGTGTATTCACGAGTGTATCACCGAATAATGGGCCGGGACACCCTGCAAACAATGCCAGCATGATACAGATGCTTAAGCCCGGAGCATGCGGAAAGGCCTTTGGGAACTTCATGAAAAGCCGCGTAACATATAGGTGTTCTCTATTATCCTCTTGAAACGGCGTGCGATTTGCCTGTGCCTTTCTTGGTGTAGAATTTCCGTGTGCTGTCTTCGAGTTTCACCGGGTTGATATAAGTCCCGTGGTGGGTAATGCGGAAGTCGAGATGGGGCCCGGTCGCAAGCCCGGTCATCCCCACATAGCCTATGGTCTCCCCTTTTCTCACCCTCTTTCCCATTATCATGTTTTGTGCAAAACGGGAAAGATGGCCGTATTGGGAAATGAACCCATTGGCATGTACGATGCGGATGGTCTTGCCGTAGCCCCCATCCCACCCGATAAATTGCACCACTCCTACTCCGATTGAATACACCGGTGTTCCGGACGGGGCGGAGTAATCGATGCCGAGATGAGGCTGTGCCATATTTGTGAATGGGTCTACCCTCGAGTAGCTGAAGCCTGATGACACACGTCGGTAGGCAAGCGGAGCCTTGAGGAATGTGGGCTCAGGGGCTTTTGCAATATGGTCGCGATGAGTCTTTTTTGCCAGGTTTTTCTTATGAAACAAGGGGGCATTTTTCTTTCCGGATGTCTGTCGTTTCGCCGATGCCTGTTCTTGATCATTCATATTTCCGGACCTGTCGAGCGTTGCCTTTAGGGTATCTTTATCCCATGGAGGCAATACAGGAGAAAGTACCATGCCGCTTGCCAGCAACTCATACTCTGTCTGAGGGGCAGCCTGAATGTCTTGAGGCAAACCGCAGTTATAGGATGAAGAAATTCTCATGGTTCTCTTTGCTGTCGTGCTGTTTGATTGCGCCGTGCATATCTTGGCAGAGTCGGGTTTCTTTGTTATGTGCTGATTGTGGCTTGAAAGGGCTTGGGTCTTCAAAGAAATATTGAGTGCCTTCCGGTTCTCATCGGGTATAGCCGCGTGCCGGGTCGTAATCGTTGATGGCTTTTTTTCTGACTTTTGCGGACCGGCCTGCGGACTCTGAGTAGAGGCGATATTCGGTTTTCCATGGGCCAGACCGATGACCTTGCCATTATACAAGACCATCTTTTTCAGGCTGGAAATCTTGTAGTCAACCTCTTGGAGGCCGGAGCCATCCGGGCTGAAATAGAGCTCCAGCACGCTGCCCGGCCGCATCTTTGTGAGCTTGTAGACGCCAAGGGCCTTCTTTGAGATATACAGGGCATCTTTCCTTGATATGCCGGACTTCACCAGAATATCGCAGAATACATCACCAGGTTGTATGACATATATCTTAAGCCTTGTTGAAGGGGTTTGCAGTATATCATGGGCCAGTTGTTCCTTTACCAGGTTCGCACCGGTCGGATAAGAGCTTGCGCCGGTGCTGCACGCCCCGATAGAAGGCAGGAAGATCTGCCCCAAAAAACCTGCCATGCATACATACAGAACATACCGCACGCAGAACGGTTTCTTGTTTTTATTCATGGGATGAATCCTCCCCGCAGAATGCCCTGATAAGAGATATCAGGCTTAATTGCATTAACTGGGGTCTATACTATGTATGAAACTGAAAAGCAAGGAAAGTATTCTCTATGGATATCAATCGGATATTCAGCAAAAACAATTTTTCAATCCGCAAGATGGGGAACTTGTAGATAGAGAGAGGTCAATATTGGGCGTCGGGATGCCCTCATTCCCGGGGAATCCACCCGGGAACGAGGGGAAGGAAAGCCTATCTTCCGGGTTTATATCAGGTCTTTACCGGACGGCGGCAACTCAGTGGCGGCCTTTTCATAGTCGCCTTTGCGTTTGTCGCGATCCCGCTTGCGCTCCTGGCATAGGAAGAGAAGTGCCGCGGCATTGGCCTTTACATGGGCAAAGATACTCTCGGGCCCGGTATATTTATCATAGTGCTCCAGATTATATTCAAGATCCTTGATGGCCTTGGCTAAGGCCTCCTCGTGCATACTGTGCTTTTTCTGCACCATGACCTTTTTTGCTTGGGCTTCGTATTCATCCATGGCGGTCCTCCTTTGAGTCAATTCTTAGGGGTTGCATTCTTCTCGTTCTTTTCGCCCTTATCAACCTTGTCGCTTTTCTCGGTCTTGTCCGTCTTCTCGTCTATGGTCCATTTGAACTCGGACACTTCCACCTTCTTCTTGGTCTCTACCCTCTTCACAGGCACCGGTTTGAGGGTTATTTCATAAAGCTTGCCTTCGCCTGTGTAATTATCCAGGGCCTCTTTGAGGGTTTGGTAGATCTCGATCTTCTGGCTGCCGAACATGGTGTCCTTGATAATTGCATATTCTTTGGCATATGCCGCACTTGTGAAGAAAAGAGCGGCCACTAAGACCACATATATTTTATTCACAGCCCATCCCTCCTTCATCTCACCTTTTTTGTCAGGCATTTTCACATAGATGTCAACAATCAACAATATCTTAGAATTCTTAAGACAAAATTTAAGGTATTCTTTTGAGATTCCAGGATCGATCCTTTCCCTGTGGGCGCTTCTCGCGGTTATGTCGATGAACAGGGTGGTGAGTGAGAAATCGCTATGCATCATTGCCTACTCTCGTTAAATCTACCGACAACCTCAACAGTAATGAGCCATTGCGTAGCTCCTCAGATTCGATACTGGCATGAGTTGCCACGGCCTTTTAAGTGTGATAATGCCTATATGCTATGAGTAATAAGGAGGACAGATATGATTAGCACGACGCATCTTCTCATCCTGCTGGTTATCGTACTCGTTATCTTCGGTGCCGGCAAGCTGCCCGAGGTGGGATCGGCCCTGGGCAAAGGAATCAAGAATTTTAAATCCGCCATGGATGAAACCCCCGGCAGCAAGGAAGCAAAAGGCGATATCGAGGACAAGAATAAAGGGCCGAAGGTAGACTGACTTTACTAAGCCCATCCCCACCCACTGCCACTTTCTAAGGCATCACACAAGCCTGCTCCCACCAAGCACCGGCCTTTAACAGCTATCACTCCTTGGTATTTTAATTCACATTACAAGGTGCGGTTATCGATGACGCGGACGGCCTTGCCCTGGGCCGCCTGTATGCCGCCGGGCTCGCAGAGGATGACATCCGGCGTGATGAGGATCTCGTCTCGCAGCTCCCGGGTAATCCTCTTCTTGAGTGAATCCAGTGTCCTGAAATCGTTAATGGACAGATTCGAGTCGATCTCCACCTTTACGATCATGTGATCGTTGTGGCCTTTGGATTCCAGGGTGATCTGATAGTTCCTTCCCACACCGGAGATGCCGATGAGCACCGCCTCGATCTGCATGGGAAAGATGTTGACCCCCTTGAGGATCAGCATGTCGTCACTCCTGCCTGTTATCCTCGTAATCTTATGATGGGTCCTTCCGCAGGAGCACGGTCTTTCGATGAGCGTGGTAAGGTCTTTGGTGCGGTAGCGGATAATTGGCATGGCCTCCCTCTGCAATGTGGTAAGGACAAGCTCGCCCCTCTCACCCGGCTCAACACTCTCGAGCGTGTCCGGATTGATGACCTCCACCAGAAAGGCATCTTCCCAGATGTGCATGCCGTCTTTTGCCGGGCATTCGAAGGCCACACCCGGACCGTTCATCTCGGACAGGCCATAGGAGTTGAAGGCATCGATGCCGAAGAACGCCTCCACCTTCCGCCTGGTCTCCTCGGTGTGCGGCTCGGCTCCAAGGAAGGCATATTTTAGTGAAGGGAATTCCTTCTGAGGATCGATGCCCATGGCTTCGATCTCATCTGAGAGGTGTAGCGCATAACTCGGGATCACATGGATAGCGCTCGTGCCGAAGTCCTTCATGAACTTGAGCTGCCGTTTGGTATTGCCGGGCCCTGTCGGGATGGTGAGGCAGCCGATGCGCTCGGCACCGTAGTGCAGGCCCAATCCTCCGGTAAACAGCCCGTAGCCGATCATATTCTGGAAAACGTCATGCCTCCGCACGCCGATCATAAAGAGGCACCTCGCCACAAGCTCGGTCCAGGAATCGATGTCTTTCGATGAATGGTAGACCACCGTTGGGGTCCCTGTCGTGCCAGATGATGAATGGAGCCGCACCACCTTATCCAGAGAGGTGCAGATCATCCCAAACGGATATGCGTCCCGCAGATCGTCCTTGGTTGTGAAGGGGAGTTTCCTGATGTCCGAGAGATCGGACACCTTATAGTCCTTGAGCCCCAGGCCCTTGTAGAATGGGGCATCCGATGCCCTCTTTACGGTCTTTTTTAAATGTTTGAGCTGTTGTTCTTGGAGTTTTTCCCTCGAGATGCATTCGCTGTCTTTGTTCCAGTACATGTGGCCCCCGCTCTTCTCTGATCACTTCTCGGATCAAGAGCTACCATTAACCTATACAGATGGCTATTTGACCGGTAGTACAGGTACTGCAGGTGCAGGTGTTACGGGCATCACAGGGGTCGAAGGCGCCTTTGAAGCCGGTGGAGCACCGGGATTCTGCTGCGCGCCGGGTGCTACAGGTATTGTCTGGCCGGGAACGGATCTGGAGGACATGATGCTTGATGTGCTCCTATGGAGCGCGAAAAACCCTAAAGTGAACGAGGTGATCATGAACACGACCACCAGAACCCGGGTGCCCTTGTTCAGGAAGTCCACCGGTCCGGAGCTGCCGAACAGGGCCTGGCTGCCGGCCCCGCCGAAGACCGCACCGATGTCGGCTCCTTTGCCGGCCTGCAGAAGCACGGCCACGATCAGAAAGATACATGCAAGAATATGGATGGTTAAAACGAGCGTATGAAACATGTTATTTATCCTCTATATCGAATTATTCTCTCGAACGATGCCACTTCAAGGCTTGCGCCTCCTACAAGGGCCCCGTCGATATCCGCTTGTGCCATAAGGCTGTCAATGTTGTCCGGCTTCACGCTTCCACCGTACAGGATGCGGATCATACCCGACAACTCGGGCCCGAACAGCTCGTTCAGTTGCGAGCGTATAAATCCATGGACCTCCTGGGCAATAATGGGTGTGGCGGTCTTTCCGGTACCGATGGCCCAGACCGGTTCATATGCGATCACCAGGTGTGCTGCCTGGGTTTTGGAAACACCTTGCAACCCGCCTGTCATCTGTGTGCGGATCACATCCATTGTTTTTGCCGCCTCACGTTGCTCCACGGTCTCACCCACGCAGACAATCGGTGTGAGGCCGGCCCGGAAGCACGCCTCAAGGCGCTTGTTCACCGTCTTGTCGGTCTCTGCGAAATACTGCCTGCGCTCGGAGTGGCCGATAATGGCGAAGCGTGCGCCTGAGCTCTTGACCATGGGGGCGCTCACCTCACCGGTATAGGCGCCCTGATCCTCCCAATAGATATTCTGGGCTCCGACAAACACGGGTGAGCCCTCAAATGCATGTACAAGCGGATGGATGTATAAGGCTGGGGGGCAGATGAGGATCTCCCGGTCGTTCACGTCACCAACCAGGCGCGCGATCTCCCCCGCGAAGAGTACCGCCTCTTCCTCGGTCTTGAACATCTTCCAATTGCCTGCGATCAGGGCCTTTCTCATGATCCGTCCCTATTTATCCAATATAGCCACTCCGGGGAGCACCCTGCCGCCGAGCATCTCGAGGAAAGCGCCTCCCGCCGTGGATACAAAGCTTACCTTATTCGTAAATCCGCTCTTGTGGAGTGCAGCATCTGTATCACCACCGCCCACAATGGTCAAGCCTTTGGATGAAGCCACATCCTTGGCGAGGGACATCGTGCCGGCTGAGAAGTCTTTTATTTCGAAGACCCCCATGGGACCGTTCCATATTATGGTCTTGCAATCGCTTAAGGCCTCGGAGAACAGGGTTATGCTTGCAGGTCCGAGGTCGAGCCCCATGAGGTCGGAGGGTATCTCCTGGATGGTTGCAACCTTGGTCGTCTGACCATCCTTGGCTTCTGCGGCGCAGAGAGCATCCACGGGCAGGTAGAGCTTCACGCCCTTGGCCTTGGCCTTTTCAAGAATGGATTTGGCCGTGTTCAGAAGTTCTTCCTCTACCAGCGACTTGCCGATCCCCTGGCCGAGGGCCTTAACAAAGGTGAAGGCCATGCCGCCGCCGATGATGATCTTATCCGCCTTGTCCAGCAGGTTCTCCACCAGCTCAAGCTTGTCCGAGACCTTGGCCCCGCCCAGCACGGCGGCAAAAGGCCGGTCAGGATTCTTCAATGCCTTGTTGATGAACTCCACCTCTTTGAGGAGCAGAAAACCTGCTCCACAGTCCTTTATGTAATCGCAGACACCTGCGGTGGATGCATGCGCCCTATGGGCGGTGGCAAAGGCATCATCCACATAGACGTCGCCAAGAGACGCCAACTCCTTGGCGAACTCGGGGTTGTTCTTCTCTTCTTCTGCATGGAAACGCAGGTTTTCCAATAGGAGGACCTCTCCGGGTTTCAGCCCGTCCACCATGGCCTTTACCTTGTCGCCGATGCAGTCAGGCGCCATGTTCACGCTGGTGCCGAGCAGTTCGGAGAGTCTTCTGGCAACGGGGATGAGACTCTTCTTCTTGTCCACCTTCCCCTTGGGCCTGCCCAGGTGTGACATGAGTATGACCTTTGCCCCCTGGCCGATTGCATACTGGATGGTGGACAGCGCCCCTTTGATGCGGGCATCATCGGTGATGGCGCTGTTTTCATCAAGCGGAACATTGAAGTCGACCCTGATCAACACCTTCTTATTTTTCAGGTCCAGATCCTTGATGGACTTAATACCCATAGTTCTTCCTCCTTAGAAAATATTTCCTGCGTCGAGTAGGCGCTTTATTGCCTGAAAAAGAAATGAACCTTTATGGGAAAAATACCCGTATGTCAATATTGACCCCTTTACAAACCATTGAACATCCCGTTACATACCACATGGGGTGATGTTTGTCATGACCGAACATGAACAAATACCGGTAAGTATCCATGATTAATACAAAGAACATCAATGGTCCTGAGATAATGAATGCCGTCAGCGACCGGTTCAAGAGGCTCATAAGAGACCTCCTGAAAGGAAATATTAAACGGGCCCGCTCACTGGCTGCCCGGGTTCAAAAGGAAATACCCTCGGACGGGGAGCACATTGCCTTCCAGAATCTCATTGAGGTCCTGGCCCAGGGCCAGGCTGTCCGCAACGCCTTCATCAACCTTCCCTCTGCGTTCCCGGGCATTGGTACCATTATTTCGTGGATACTCATCAGTCTGGAGGATTTCTTTGTTCTGGATCAAAGCGTGACACTCATTCTCACATTAAGCCTCCTCCATGGGCTTGATCCGGAGGATCACAAAGACATGGAGGAATTTGCCATAAGCGTCGTCGGAGAGGCCTACGGCCTTGAACCATCCGGTCCTGAGGGCGACTCGAACGCATTTATGAAAAATTTCATGATCAAACTTCTGCCCGTAAGATATGTGAACTTCGGGTTGACCAGGTGGGTCAAGGCATTCATGAAAAGGCTGTTACCCTTCAGGAGGAAGTCGCGGCTCCTGCCGGCAGGGTTCGGCATTCTGGTCTCCGCATGGGACGCCTATGACACCATTGTAAAGGTAGGCCGGATTCTCATGCGGGAACTTCCCGGCAGGAGGCATCAGAAAGGATTTGATTCTCCGAACGAGTAAGGAAACGTTAGAGCCTGTATACGTCCTTGTCCCAGATTTTGACCCAGTTTCTCTTCAGCACTTCAGTGGCGACCTTGATGTTGTCCACCTCCATGATCATGATCGGGTTGGTCGCCCTGCCGATGTAGGGATACATGGAGACGGCATTGATCTTGGCCTCACGCAGCGGTTTGAGCACTGCGTTCATGCCCCCCGGATGATCCGGCATCTCCACGGCTAAGACATCGGTCTCCTGATATTCGATATTCTCTGAGGTCAGCGCGTTCTTTGCCTTTTTCGGATCATCCACCACGATGCATATGGATGATACCTCTTTGGATTCGAGTCCAACCGAGATGGCCCGGATGTTTACGCCATGCTTGGCCAGGACGTCAGAGAGATATGAGAGCTTTCCGGATACATTCGCTGTCTGAAGACGAAACTGTTTGACAGGCATGACCTACTTCTCCTTCTGAAAATATTCATACCCGACCTTCAGGGCTTCGATATTTTTGTCCTTGAACTTAACCTTTGATTTGCCAAGTATGATGTCCATCTTATCGATCATTGTGGAAAACTTCACCTGGTGGGTCCTGTTTACAAAGGCACCCAGCATGACCATATTGGCATACTGCTCGCCGACGGTCGATATGGCCAGCTCATTGACGGGGATTTCCACGAGTTCGACATCGCCCCTGCCGGGCCTGTCGGTGACGATGCTGGAGTTGATGAATATTTCTCCGCCCGAGGCGCTCTGATTCTGGAGCCGGAGCAGCGACTCATTGTCCATGACGACCAGATAGTCGGGAGATGATGCCACCGGGGAGGCGATCTCTTCATCCGAAATGGCAATGGTGCATGAGGCTACGCCTCCGCGCATCTCGGCGCCGTAGGACGGGAGGTAGGTTACATGATGACCCTCGAGCATGGCCGTCCAGGCGAGGCACAGACCGGAAAATAATATTCCCTGCCCGCCTATGCCGCTCATGATGGTCTTCTGGAGCATATCAGCTTTCCTTTGTCTTGGTGATGTCCTTGAACACACCCAAGGGATATTCCTTTTCCATGATCTCTTCCAGAAACTTGAAGGCCTCCTTCGGTGACACCTTCCAGTTGGTGGGACATGGTGACAAAACCTCCACCAGTGTATATCCCGACCCTAAAATCTGTATTTCAAATGCCCTTTTCAAGGCCTTCTTGGTGGCCATGACCTTGGCCGGTGTGGCCACCGACGTCCGGGCCACATAGGCAGCACCGGGAAGCTGGGCGATGAGGTCGGTGATCTTTAAAGGGTAGCCCTCAACCTTGGATCTCCTGCCATAAGGGGATGTGGTTGTCTTCTGGCCGAGCATGGTCGTGGGGGCCATCTGTCCGCCGGTCATGCCGTAGACCGCATTGTTCACGAATATGCTGGTGATGATCTCGCCGCGGTTGGCCGCGTGTATGGTCTCGGCAGTGCCGATGGCAGCCATATCGCCGTCACCCTGATAGGTGAAGATTATGCGGTCGGGCAAGGCGCGCTTGAACCCTGTTGCAATGGCGCAGCCCCTGCCGTGGGCGGACTCGCACGTGTCGATGTCAAAATAGTTGTAAGCCAGCACTGCACAGCCGGCAGGCGGGATGCAGATGGTTTTTCCGCGTATATCCATCTCATCGATGAGCTCTGCTACGAGCCTGTGGATTATGGAATGTCCGCACCCGGGACAGTAATGGAACGGTGCGGGTTTCAGGCACTTGGGTCTGGTAAAAACCTTTTTCATGAGAGCTCCCACTGCAGCCAGTGCCTCTCGATGATCCGGGAGATCTCCTGGGGTGCCGCAACGACACCGCCGGGCCTGCCGTAGAATTCGCAGTCAACCTTGCCCCGGGTGGCAAGGCGGACGTCGTCGATCATCTGGCCGGTGCTCATCTCAAAGACCAAGATGAGCTTTGCCTTCTTCGTGAGGGTTACAATGGCTTCGTCCGGGAAGGGCCACAGGGTGATGGGCCTGATGAGCCCAACCTGGAAACCGCTGGCCCTGACACGCTTCACCGCGCCTTTGGCGATCCTGGCGGCCGTTCCGTAGGCAACTACGATCATCTTTGCGTCTTCGGTCATGAATTCCTCGTGAAGGGGGAGGTCCCTCTTCATGAGGTCGTACTTGCGCTTGAGCTTCCAGTTGTGCTCCTCCATGAGCCGCACATCAAGGATCAGGGATTTGACGATGCGGGAAGGTCTCCCTGCAGCCCCGTCTAAGATATAATCCTTGGGAGGAAGCTCGATGTCCTCTCTACCATGAAGGATGACGGGTTCTACAATCTGTCCCATCATGCCGTCGCCCAAGATCATAACCGGAGACCGGTATATGTCGGCAATATCGAAGCACTTCATGGTGATGTCATAGAGCTCCTGGACCGAGGCCGGGGCATAGACCGGCATACGGTAATCACCGTGTCCGCCTCCTCTGGTTGCCTGGTAGTAGTCGCCCTGGCTGGGGGCAATGTTGCCAAGACCCGGCCCGCCGCGGTTGATGTTGACTATGACCGCCGGCAACTCCAGAGACGCAAGGAAGGAGAGCCCTTCCTGCTTGAGACTGATTCCCGGAGATGATGAACTGGTCATGGCGCGGGCGCCGCTCGCTGCGGCACCTAAGACCATGTTGATGGATGCGATCTCGCTCTCCCCCTGAAGAAATACCCCGCCCACTTCCTCCATCCGTCTGGACATGTATTCCGGGATCTCATTCTGGGGGGTGATAGGGTAGCCGAAGTAGCACTTGCACCCTGCCTGGATCGCAGCCTCACCTATGGCATCCGTACCTTTCATCAAGACCTTTTCGGTCTTATTCACGGTACACCTCGATTGCCACTTCCGGACACATAACGGCGCACAGAGAGCACCCCTTACAGGTTTCCACAATGAACTCCGCAGGATGGTAACCCTTGTGGTTGAAGGTCTCTGCTATGCGGATTGCCTTTTCAGGGCATACGGTGATACAGAGTTCGCAGCTCTTGCAAAGTCCTTGATCGATAGTAATCTTTCCCTTTGCTGCCATAGTCCTTTACATACTCTTCATTCGGGATTAGTCGATGATATTTAACATCAAAAAGCAGCGCTGTACAGTGTGATTTTCTCATCCCCTTGAAATTTTAAAAAGCAACCCTATTAAAATCTAGGAAATAATACCCTACTGATTTAGGGAGGTGAAAGAAATGATAACCATAGCAAGACCTGATTTGAGATGGGATCCATGGCGTGAGATGGATCGGCTACAGCGTGAAATGACTGGTGTTTTTACCCTGCCGAGGCGGCCGGTGGCGGCTTTCCCGCCATTGAACATCCATACCGGTGATGATGACGTTATCATCACGTCCGAGATACCGGGGATCGATCCGGCTGATATCGACCTGACCGTAACGGGCGATACGCTCACCATTAAAGGGTTGAGAAAGGAACATGAGGCTAAAGAGGGCGAGACCTGGCATCGCAGGGAGCGGGGTTCAGGGAACTTCTATCGCACCGTGCAATTGCCCTACAATGTGGACGGCAATAAGGTCCAGGCAGACTATGTCAATGGCGTGCTTAAGATGGTACTGCCACGCGCTGAGGCCGATAAACCCAGGAAGATCAGCGTTACGTCCGGGAAGTAAATAAGGAGGTGAACGAACATGGCAGACATCAGCAAATCATTGAAGTCGGAAAAGGCTCAGGCCCAGGAAGCCGCACTAGCAGAGCGAACCAAGGACCGGCTGACATATAATCCTGCCGTAGACATCCTTGAGGATGCCGACAATTTGTATATCTATGCGGATATGCCCGGTGCGGATGATAAAAGTGTGAATGTGTCCCTGGAGAATGACGTGCTGACCATCGAGGCACAGGCTCAAGACGTGAGCTTTGACAAGCATGACGTAACCTATGCGGAGTATGGGGTCGGCGATTATTACAGGGCATTCACCCTGAACGAGACCGTTGACCGTGACAAGATCGAGGCCAGGATGAAAAACGGTGTGCTCAATATCGTGCTGCCCAAGGCCGAGGCGGTCAAGCCCAGGAGCATACCCATTAAGGTAGGGTAAGAAACGGTAAGGAGGTGAGAAACTATGGCAATGAGATATCTGACTCCGTTTAAATGGGGTCGCAGGAGTGTTCCTGCGGGTCGCGAGTTTGAAGCGCATCCTATCGATTTATTCCAGAAAGAGATGAACCGGCTCTTTAACGACTTCTTTACAGGCACCGGGTTAAGGCCGTGGTCTGAAGAGATGGAATCTCTGGGTGCGTTCAACCCCCAGGTGAACATGACCGAGGACGAAAAATCCATCCAGGTAAGCGCAGAGCTGCCCGGGCTCGAAGAGAAAGACATCGAGATCAGTCTGAGCAAAGATTCCCTGACCATCAAGGGAGAAAAGAAGGAAGAGGCCGAGCACAAGGATAAAGAGGCCTACTACCTGGAGCGCTCTTTCGGTTCGTTTACCAGGGTTTTGCCCATCCCCAAGGATGTGAATACCGAAAAGGCCGAGGCCTCCTTCAAGAAGGGGGTGCTCACCATCAGCCTGCCCAAGCTTGAGAAGGAAAAGCAGTCCCAGAAGAAGATAAAGATCAAGACAGACTGATTAACCTAATTCTTCTTAACCTTGATGATGAGGGGGGCTCCATGGAAGCCTCCCTTTTTGGTTTATCTGTTCTTAAAAGAGAAAAGATCTTGAAACATGTGCGAGTAAAACCTAAACATTATGTAGGATGAGGTGTGTGGTAATGCACCCCGACAATCCGTAACGGACCAAAGGAGCATGAATAGATGGATGTGAACAAGTTCACGCAGAAATCCCAAGAATCGCTTGCCGGCGCCCAGAATACGGCTGTCCGCTTTGGGCATGTCGAGATGGACGTCGAGCATCTGCTGCTGGCGCTTATTGAACAACAAGACGGGCTTGTCCCACGGCTCTTTGCCAAGATGGATGTCCCGCTGCCGAGCTTTGCAGCCGAGTTGGTCAAAGAACTCGAGCGAAGGCCCAAGGTGTCGGGCCCTGGTGCCGAACCGGGCAAGATCCTCGTCTCCCAGAGACTCGGCAGGGTCCTGGTAAAGGCCAAGGATGAGGCGGCCCGGCTTAAAGATGAGTACGTCTCCGTGGAACACCTGCTCTTTGCCATGATCGACGAGGGCAAATCCGCACCTGCGGCAAAGATATTGGGCCAGTTCAAGATAACAAAAGAGCGCCTGTTGCAGGCCTTGACCTCCATCAGGGGAAACCAGAGGGTGACCAGCGACAACCCGGAGACCGCATACGAGGCCCTGGAGAAATACGGCATCGACCTCGTGGCCCAGGCCCAGCTCGGCAAGCTCGACCCGGTCATAGGCAGGGATGCCGAGATCAGGCGCGTGGTCCGCATCCTCTCCCGCAAGACCAAGAACAACCCGGTGCTCATCGGCGAGCCGGGTGTGGGCAAAACAGCCATCGTGGAGGGCCTGGCCCAGAGGATCGTGCGAGGGGACGTGCCCGAAGGGCTCAAAGACAAGACCGTCTTCGCATTGGACATGGGTTCACTCGTGGCGGGGGCCAAATACCGTGGCGAGTTTGAGGAGCGGCTCAAGGCGGTTTTAAGCGAGATCAAGGCGAGCGAGGGGAGGATCCTGCTCTTCATAGACGAGCTGCATAATATCGTGGGCGCGGGCAGGGCCGAAGGCTCCATGGATGCAGGCAATATGCTTAAGCCCATGCTGGCCAGAGGCGAGCTCCACTGCATCGGTGCCACAACGCTTGATGAATACCGCAAATATGTGGAAAAGGACAAGGCCCTGGAGCGCCGGTTCCAGCCTGTTGTCGTGGACCCGCCAACCGTCGAGGATACCATCTCCATCCTGAGGGGCCTCAAGGAGCGCTTCGAGGTGCATCATGGGGTGAAGATACAGGACACTGCCCTGGTGGCGGCTTCGGTCCTGTCCAACCGGTATATATCCGACCGCTTCCTGCCGGACAAGGCCATCGACCTGGTGGATGAGGCATGCGCCATGATCCGTACCGAGATCGACTCCATGCCAAGCGAGCTCGATGGCGTGACCAGGAAGATCATGCAGCTCGAGATCGAAGAGGCGGCCCTGAAAAAGGAAAAGGACAAGGCAAGCCATGCACGCTTGGAAGAGCTCCGCAAGGAGCTCGCAGACCTCAAGGAGCACTCCGGCGCAATGCGGGCCCAGTGGGAGAGCGAAAAGGGCTCCATCCACAAGATCACCCGTTTCCGTGAGGAGATCGAGGAGACCAAGCGGCTCATCGAGCGTGCCGAGCGGGATTACGACCTGAACAAGGCCGCCGAGCTCAAGCACGGCAGGCTCCCCCAGCTGGAGCGGCAGCTTGCAGAGGCCGAGAAGACGGCCGGCGCCCAGGAAAAGAGGCTGCTCCGCGAGAGCGTTACCGAGGATGTGATAGCGGACATCGTTGCATGGTGGACCGGCATCCCGGTGTCACGGCTCGTGGAGGGAGAGAAGGAGAAGCTCTTGAGGCTCGATTCCATCCTGCACAAGCGGATCATAGGCCAGGATGAGGCGGTCCAGGCCGTGGCCGATGCAGTCATCCGGGCGCGCGCCGGCATCAAGGACCCGAAGCGGCCCATCGGATCGTTCATCTTTTTAGGCCCCACGGGCGTGGGCAAGACCGAGCTTGCCAAGGCCCTGGCAGAGGCCCTTTTCGACACGGAAGAGAACATGGTCCGCATCGACATGAGCGAATACATGGAGAAGCACGCGGTATCCCGCCTCATCGGGTCCCCTCCCGGCTATGTCGGATATGAGGAAGGGGGACAGCTCACCGAGGCGGTGCGGCGCAAGCCCTACTCGGTAGTGCTCTTTGATGAGATCGAGAAGGCCCACCAGGACGTGTTCAACGTGCTGCTCCAGATCCTTGACGACGGTCGGGCCACCGACTCCCACGGCAGGACCGTGAACTTCAAGAATACGGTCATCATCATGACCAGCAACATCGGCTCGAGCGACCTTATCGAAGGGGTCACCAAGGACGGCGAGATTACCGAGAAGGCAAGGACTGCCGTGCTGGCCGAGATGCGCATGCACTTCAGACCCGAGTTTTTGAACCGGGTGGACGACATCGTGCTCTTCAAGGCGTTAACGCTTGCCGAGATAAAGCAGATCGTGGTGCTGCTCACCGATGAGATCCAGAAGCGGCTGGCCGAGCGGCAGATAAGCTTCTCTTTAAGCGATGCGGCCAAGGAATTCATCGCGAAAGAAGGGTACGATCCGGTCTATGGCGCACGGCCCCTGAAGCGGTTCATCCAGCGGGAGCTTGAAACCAAGCTCGGCAGGGCGCTTATCGCCGGAGATGTCATGGACGGTTCACAGGTGACGGTGGATGTGAAGGGCCAGGAACTGGCTTTCAAAATGGACAAGCCGGGAGAGAAGACCAGGCAGGCCCGGGCTTCCGGACAATAAGTATCCTCCAGGCATATCCCCCCTCACCCTGACCCTCCCCCGCCAGGGGGGGAGGGAAAATTAGTGTAAAGACCGAACATAGTTTACACAATAAACCGGACACATGGTTTACACTTTTTCCCTAAAAGGGGATCTTTTCATGTGCCCTACCTTACCGGTGAGTTCATCGAGTATCCTTGAAGATAAAGCTGTTGCAGGAGTCTTTATTATAAACTGAGACATGGGATGCAGGTCTTGACAGCCCCCTCTCCCCTGGTGGGAGTGACTCAGGCCATACATGGCCTTCGCCCTATGGGCGTTCCTTTGGAACGTCCATTTCTGCTGTCCATGCAGAAATGTGGGTTGGGGTGAGGGGGGAGCTTGAGACCTCCCTTGTGGTATTAAACCTACCTTTACCCTCTATCCCCTCACGGGATAATGCCATCCCAATAAACATTCAATACACAACGCTTCATTCATGTATATCTCCCCTTGTTTTCACGGGTGAGTTGCTAAAGGTTCTGTGTCAGGAATTCCCGGATCTTCTCTTGGTAGGTGTTGGCATGCGGGGAAATGAAGGCATCGATATGACCGACCCCCTCAAGGATGAGGATCTCTTTCGGCCCTGCCGCAACCTCGTGCATCTTTATGGAATGTGAAAAGGGGACAACGCCGTCTGCGGTCCCGTGGATAAAGAGCTTGGGCACCGGGCTTAAGGGGAGCGTATCAAGCGCAGAGTAGCCTTTGTCGGGAACGGTGCACTCGATGTCCGGGTAGGCCTCGCAGAAGAGGTTGTGAAACGAATACAGACCTGCCTCTAAAATGGCGCCCTTGAGCCAGGGGAATTCCGGCAGGACCCTGGCAAGCGTATATGCCCCCATGGACTGGCCGAACCCAAATACGGAGCCGCCGAATCTTTCCGGGTTATTAAGGACATGGCGGAAGACCAGCCGCGCATCTTCCTGAATCCCTGCGAGCGTAGGCGTGCCCTTTGACTGTCCGTAGCCGGCGTAGTCAAAGGCCAGGACGTGGTAGCCCATATCCAGCAGGAACAGGGCGCCGGTTACATGGGAAGTCATGTTCTCGGCATTGCCGTGGAGGTGGATGATAAGGGCATCCTTCGTTTCGGGCTGCGGGGGGTGGATGAGCCAGCAGTGGATGCGATCATGCAGCCAGATGTCTTCCCTCTGGAATCCTCGAGTGGCAGGGTCGAAGTATACATAGCTGTCCGGGTAGAAGCAGCTCTGCTCGGTAATCTTCATCCACGCCAGTATAGAGAATACTTATCTGCCATGCAAGGGTCGTATTGACTGATACCCGCTTCGGCGTATGATAATGGCACTATGAGGCCCCTCGTCACCTTTCTTTCGGATTTCGGGCTCAAGGATGCCTATGTGGCCCAGGTGAAGGCCGTCATCCTCTCACATATCCCTGAGGCATCGATCGTCGACATCACCCATGACATAGAACCTTTTCAGGTCATATCAGCGGCATGGCTCCTCTCAACAAGCTCTCGATTCTTTCCTCCGGGGACCGTGCACCTGGCCGTGGTGGACCCCGGCGTGGGCACCGGACGGGGAATCCTTGCCATGAGAAAGGGGGGGCATCTCTTCATCGGCCCAGACAATGGGATTTTTTCATTTCTCTACCCTTCAGAGGAGATCCTTGAAATCACCTGGAGGCCCCAAGGCGCCGTATCATCGACCTTTCACGGCAGGGACATCTTTGCCCCCCTTGTAGCGAAGGTGCTTTCAGATCATGTGCTGAACGAACTCGGTATTCCCAAGACCGACCCGGTATCCTTTGATGTAAAGGCACCCATGGTAGTACACATCGACACCTTCGGGAACGTAATCACGAACATCGGATGCGAGCGTCTGGGCCCGGGTACATTGTTTAAGGTGAACGGAACGACGGTCAGTACCGTATCCGGTACCTTTGCCGATATCCCGCCCGGGGCCGTGGGCCTCATCTGCGGCAGCGAAGGCACCATCGAGATCGTGGCAAACCGGGTCCGGGCGTCAGATATTATCGGGGCTCGGGTGGGGATGATGGTTTCGATGATTTGAACCCTGATATAGTAGTCATAAATTTATTGAAGAAATCTATGTTCTCGAATAAGCGATAGTAAGATCAGATTTTAAGTAATGTTTTGCTTTGAAAAACATTTAGCTCTTGCAAATATTGCTCTATCTGCCTATTTTTAAAATATATATTCATTGTGATTATTATGAGTATTATTGAATAGCGCTAAGTGGGAATGTGGCATCACCATGTAGCTCTGTCATCATTCAGTGCCATTTACTTGCCAACCGGACTAAAGGGATCACAGGGGTGAGGTGATACCGGAAGAGGTCACGTTGTGAAAAAGAGCACTGGCAACGATTCAAATTCCACTGATCTGCGTCTCCGCGCAGAAAAACGGCTGGGCGAGACACGGACCGCAACAGGACCACACCCGAAGAAAGAAGACACCTCAAAACTGATCCACGAACTGCAGGTCCACCAGATAGAGTTGGAGATGCAGAACGAGGAGATCATGCAGGCGCGCGCCGAGATTGAGGTGAGCCTGGAAAAGTACTCCGATCTCTACGATTTTGCCCCGGTGGGCTATTTTACCCTTACAGACGAAGGTATCATCCGGGAGGTCAACCTTACGGGCACGGCCCTTCTGGGGGAGGATCGTTCACGTCTGATCAACCGGCGCTTCGGTCTTTTCATTTCCGATGAAACGAATTCCATCTTCCATTCGTTTCTCAGAAAGGTGTTTGGGGACACCACCAGGGAGACATGTGAGGTGGTGCTTAAAAATAACTCAATCAATATCCATATCGAGGGTACTGCAATGGAAGCCGGCAAAAACATAGGCCGGCTTTGCCTGGTGGTTGCCCAGGACATCACGAAGCGCATACGAGCGGAAGAGGCTTTACATAAAAAAACAGAAGAGATCGACTGCTTCTTTGATGTCGCCTTGGACTTGCTCTGTATTGCGGAGCCTAATGGCTCTTTTAGGTTATTAAACCCGGCCTGGGAAAGGATCTTGGGATTTACCCGTGAAGAGCTCATGGCCGAGCGATTTTTCGAGTTCATCCACCCGGACGATGTGGAGATGACCCGTAAAGCAATTGCAACGCTGGTCTCGCAGCAAGAAATTACTAATTTTACTAACCGCTATCGCTGTAAGGACGGTTCATATCGCTGGTTTGAATGGCGCTCGGTTCCAGTCGGCACGTTGATCTATGCCGCAGCCCGCGATATTACCGAACGGCACCGTATAGCAGAGGCTTTACAAAAAGCTCACGCCGAACTGGAATGCCGGGTGGAGGAGAGGACTGTCGAACTGAAGGAAGCTCTTACTGAAATCAAAGCAATGAAAGACCAACTCGAGACCGAGAATATATTCTTCCGTGAAGAGAACAAAATGAAATATCAATCCGCCAATATTCTCGGTGAAAGTAATGGTCTCAAAAATGTTCTCTACCAAGTAGAGCAGGTCGCACCCATGAACACGACGGTGCTCATCCTCGGTGAGACCGGTACAGGTAAGGAGCTGGTCTCTTCCGCTATCCACAACATGAGCCCTCGCAAGGACCGGCCGCTGATTTTTGTCAACTGTGCAGCGCTGCCGGCTAATTTAATTGAGAGCGAATTGTTCGGCCGTGAGAAGGGGGCATTTACCGGGGCCGATATCCGGCGGGTAGGCCGGTTCGAAATCGCCCATGGTTCCACCATTTGCCTGGACGAGATAGGGGAACTTCCGCTGGAAATCCAGGCCAAGCTGCTCCGGGTGATCCAGGATAACAAGTTCGAACGCTTGGGCTCATCCCAAACCATCATGGTAGATGTAAGGATCGTGGCAACGACAAATCGAAACCTCAAGGAAGAGGTCCGCAATGGCCGGTTTCGGCTGGACCTTTACTATCGGCTCAACGGCTTCTCCATCACTGTCCCTCCACTGCGGGAGCGGAAGGAAGACATTCCGTTGTTGGTCGAAGTTTTTACCGAGCGATATTCCAGGAAATTAGGGAAACAGATCACGTCGATCCCGAAGGAGACGATGAAGGCACTACAGGATTACCCATGGCCTGGGAACATCCGGGAGCTGGAAAGTGTCATTGAACGCTCTGTGATTTTGTGCCCCGGGAGGGTCTTACATCTGATAGATGAATTAGATATCTGTTTATCCCCATTGTCATCCACCGTGAGAACTCTGGATGAGACAGAACGAAACCAAATCCATAAAATACTTTCAGAAACGGAGTGGCGAATCGATGGAAAGGATGGGGCTGCAGCGATCCTGGGTCTCCACCCGAGTACCTTAAGATCAAGGATGCATAAGCTCAAGATTTTCCGACCGAAGACCAAAGAGCCAGTTTAAGCGCTCCGGACCTCCTCGAATCATCCATCAACATATCGAGGTTCCACGATATATGGAGGGCTGACAAATAGTTGCATGCTTCCTTACTGCCCTCCTATTCATCTAATGCCTCGTTATTATTCATTGATTAATAACTTTCATTTTTTCCGGTTATTGGCAGACCTTTTGCTCTTACTGTTTATATAAACCAGGTTATCTTACGCAATTTTTCCTATACCAGCATCGAGAACTAATAACCTTGCGGATTCGTCGCCTTGGTTTGTGACGCGAGCGATTAACGCAAGTCTTCCATGGGATGTTGGGAGAAAAGGAGGTAAGATTTTATGCGTGTCTGTTACGTACTGATGGCATCATTCATCGCTCTACTGACAGCAATGGTGATCCTGCTCGGAGGTCTTGGTGATATTCAAGGGAACCATTGGGCAATGTCCTCTCAAATAAATAGTGCTTACGGCACTCAAGAGGCATCTCGCACGGGAACCTCGGCGTATCCCTGGCAGCTTGATTATATAACCCTTGGGACCAAGGTGGAAATAGCCGATGCTTCCATGCCTAATTATTTATTGCCATACAAAGAAGAACACAGGGCAAGATAGAAGTTAGTACGGTACTTGTGGAATTTTTGAAAGAATTGAATAGTCGAAAAACGGACACGTGGAAAAAGGTGGGTACGACCTCACAGAATGGAAGGGGTATCGTATCTAGAGCAGAAAGAGAGGAAATCATGGAACGTATTGTCGAACAACGGGTTAATATCAAGCGCACGCAGAAGAGGATCTTCACTCTGCTTACCCAGTGTATCGCGGACATCCGAAAGACTGTCACAGCATCGGGGCTTGAACTGCTGGATGTTGGTGTCGGGTTCGAGAGGCACCAGACAACCGCGGATTCATACATCGTTGATTTGAAGTTGTGCGTATAAAATCTTTTTAAGAAAAATCCATACAGGGAGCCCAAGAGGCTCCTTTTTTCTAGTACATGACAACTTTCAAAACTATCTCTTAATCTTGTGACCTCACGGTGTTGATTACTTCGATAGATCATCGTTTTCAGTGTAACCTGAAAAGTAAATGTTCCTGGAGGTAATCTTTAAGCGTTGAGTTTTTGAGGGAGTAATCTAAATTTAATACGTGCCGGCCTCAGTACGGCCGTTGTCCGAAGATCCTCGTGCCGATGCGGACCATGGTTGCCCCTTCCTCGATGGCAATATGATAGGAATCGCTCATGCCCATGGAGAGCACCTCCATGCTCACGTTCGGAATATCCAGTGCCTTTATCTCATCGAAGAGAGTCTTGGCCTGACGGAAATACGGCCTGAGTTCCTCGGGGTCTTCCACAAAGGGGCCCATGGTCATGAGCCCTTTCACAGAGATGTTCGGTAGGCCGCTTATCTGCCGGATCAGTCCGGGGACGGCTTCAGGCATGGCGCCGTGCTTCTGTGCTTCGCGCCCGATATTCACTTCGATGAGCACGGGCATGATCTTGCCGTGCTTGGCTGAATGCTGGTCGATCAGGCCCGAGAGCTCCAAAGAGTCAACGGTCTCGATCATATCGAACAGCGGCACGATGTGCTTGACCTTGTTCTTCTGGATATGGCCGATAAAATGCCATGCAGCCTTCTTGCCGATGGCTTCTATCATTTCCTTCGATTCCTGGAGATAGTTTTCACCCACGGCCGTGATGCCTGCGTCGATGGCCTCAAGGATCTCCTGGGCGTTCCGTGACTTGGCAGCCGCTACTATATTGATACCCTGGGGTATCTCCGAGCGCAATTCCAAGACATTGTCTCTGATCTGGCCCATGATTTTTTCCTATGCTTTGGGGGCAGTCGTTGTCAACGTGCAAAAACTTACTCAGTGATTGAGAGTTGACAGGCCTATAGTGCGATGTTACCTTAAACGGCAATAGGTTACCGATATTCCTTAGGAGATCATTATGTTCGCCTATGATGAGATGGAACGGAAGAGCATCCTGATTTTGCGCATCCTCAACCAGGCCCAGCAGCCCCTCGGTGCGCGCATCATCGCCCGGAGGATGAAGGATTACGGGATCAACCTGAGCGAGCGGGCGGTGCGATACCACCTGCAGTTCATGGACCAGCGGGAGCTCACCCGGTTCGTCGGCAGGAGGGACGGCAGGGTGATCACACCGAAGGGTGTCGAGGAGCTCCGCAATGCACGGGTACAGGATAAGGTGGGATACTGTATCTCCCGCATGGAAATCCTTGCCTACAAAACAACCTTCGACCCTACAGCCGGTAATGGCGTGCTCCCCATCAATGTCTCATTCTTCCCTGCCGAGAGCTTTAAAGAGGCGTTGAAGGGTATGAAGCCTGCATTTGAAAAGAACTTGTGCGTAAGCGAGCTTGTGGCGGTAGCCCCTGAGGACGCCTTCCTCGGGGATGTGCATGTGCCCCAGGGGTGCATAGGCTTTGCCACGATATGCAGCATTGTACTATCCGGCGTTCTCCTAAAACGCGGCATCCCCCTGGAGTCCAAGTTCGGGGGTATCCTCCAGGTCAGCGAACACAAGCCCATGCGTTTTGTGGACCTCATCCATTATTCCGGGACATCCCTGGATCCATCCGAAGCCTTCATCAGCGCCAGGATGACCGCCGTGCGGGATGTTTTGAGACGGGGGGAAGGCAAGATCCTTGCGAACTTCTGTGAGGTTGCCGGTGTCTGCAGGGATGGTGTCGAAGAGGTCATGGAGCTCTTAAAGGGTGTGGGGATAAATGCCGTGATCATAAAGGGCAAGATGGGTGAGCCGGTCTGCCAGGTGAGCGTCGATGTGAACAAGATGGGCATGATCCTGCTGGGCGGACTCAACCCGGTTGCAGCAGCAAGGGAGGCCGGAGCGGAAGAGACGAACCTCCCTATGTCCACGGTCATGGAATACAACGATCTCAGAAGATTCTCATCCGTGTATCGCGAGTATCTTGGGTGAAGAACTGTTGCCCCGCGCAGCAAGCTTAGGCGGGATCATTAAAAGCTAACCCAGCTCTATCCTGGTCCTGCTGATGATCTCGTCCTTCACGGTGTCGGGCAACTCATCGAAATAGGCGCAGTAACCCGCCACCCTCACTACAATGCCCGGATACCTACCCGGGTGCGACCGGGCGTCCATGAGGACCTCGGGGTCCAGCACATTGAGCTGCATTTCCATGCCACCCTGGGCGAAGAATCCTTTTGTGAGTGCGGTTATGGTGTCCAGGGCCTTTTCCCCTTTCAGTGAGGGCATATCAAAGCGCATGTTCAGGGCATAGCCATTGGGAGATAGCCTCGAATCCACGGCGGCCACCGAGTTGAGCAGGGCCGTGGGGCCGTTTAAGTCCCGCCCGTTGCAGCACCCCATGCTTGCCGCAAAGGGCTCTCCCGCCTTTCTTCCGCTCGGCAGGGATGGTGTCCTTCTCCCGAACGCTACATGGGTCGTGGAGGAATAGAACCCCGGCACATAGGGGCCTCCCCTGGTGTTACGATATCGGGAAAGGGCATCATGGAAGATATGTACCACGAGGTCGGCGTAGCGTTCAGGCTCGCCGAGGTCATTGCCGAATTTCCCGGCGGAAAGCAGCTCGGCCCTCAATTTCGCGTTGTCCTTGAAGTCTTGCCTCATGGCCTCGATCACCTGCGCCAGGGTGTATGACTTTTTTCTGAACACCACCTCTTCGATGGCGGCAAGCGAATCCGCCACATCCGCCACACCCACGCCCTGGATGCCGCTTGAATTGTACCTGGCGCCTCCTGCAGTCACATCCTTACCGCTCTTCAGGCATCCCTCCACAAGCATGGAAGAAAACGGGGTGGGGTGGAAGTCGCAATTGGCCTTCTCGATGATCCGGATGTCCCTGACCAGGCGTTTCACCATGAATTCCACCTGGGCCTTGAAGGCATCGATGATACCGTCCATGGTCGTGAAGGTGGATGGATCGGCAGTTCTGGCCCCGGCCCTGAACCTATGATTCGGCCTCTTACCTTTGTTCAGTGCCAGGACCAGGCACAGGGGGAGGTTGAAGAGAGCGGCATCGGTCGAGCAGAAGCTCCTGCCGGGTATGGTCGGCTCCACGCAGCCCACCACGCCATAGTCGCGGGCATCTTCAAGGGGATAGCCATGGGAGATGAGCGATGCGATGGTAGCCTCATCGTTGAACAGGCCCGGCACACTGTTTCCTTTTCGGGCCACATCCAGGGTGCGCCGCACATATTTCTCGGGTGATGCGGCATGGATCCTGGCCATGTAGTTGGGGTCGCGCAGGCCCGCAAGCTCCATGACATCGAGGAAGAGGTAGGTCAGGTCGTTGACTGCATCCCTGCCGTCCCGGTCCATGCCTCCCACGGTGGCTGCCTGGGCCACCAGGTATCCGCCGTGGTATTCGCTCGTCCTGCTGGAGAGCAGGAACATGTGTTCGGTTGTCTTGGCAGAGAAGCACAGCAGCAGCTCCAGGGCCTTGTCCTTGTCTATCCTGCCTGTCTCGATGTCATTCTGGTAAAAAGGATAGAGGTACTGGTCGATACGACCGAAGGATACTGCAGAGTTGATTCCTTCAAGGCAGACAGCCATGTGGGTGAGCCACAGCGCCTGCAGGGCCTCATGGAGTGTCTCGGCGGGCTCCAGGGGCACCTTGTCGCAGATGTGTGCGATATCGAGCAGCTCCTGCCTTCTCGCTTGCAAGGGCTCCGTGGATGCGAGCCTATATGCCTCAAGGGAGAGCCTTTTTGCATATTCGGCCAGACCCTCGCAGGCGATCAGCGCCGCTGCATGGAGGTCGGACCTGGACTCCTCTAAAGTTTCCATGAAGCCCTTGATGCCGAGCCTTATCATGCTGCCGTAATCGGGCAGGAAATGGCCGATGCCCCCGCTCTCATTGATGAGGTAGAAGGTGGCGTTAAGCTGCTCCAGTACAAAACGCATAAGCTTCGGGCTGTACCACTTGAATGCCCGTGAATTCATATTCCTGAAGTACCAATAGGGGATGACCTTAAAGAGGAGTTCCAGGCGCTCCTTCCAGGAAACCGGGTAAGGGTTTGTCTTTCTCCTGTTCATCCAGAGAAGCTCTTCGCTCATGACGACCCCGGACAGCTCCGGTTGAATGATAACCGATTTCCGGTGGCTGCCCACATTGCCGACGATGAGCTCGTCGTCGAATATCTTCACCGACTTATTCCGGAGCAGGTAACGCAGTGCCTTGGCCTTGCGCACCATCATAGATTCTGTTGGATCGTCGTGCCTCTTGAAAAATTCCGTGATGAGCAGCGCTCGCTCGGTACAGAGGCGTACCGGCTGTGAGAGCAGGGCTTCCTTGATACGAGTGAAACGCCCGGCAGGGCTTTTATTGTCGTCGGGCCTCTTTTGTGCGGATTTGGCTCTCATGCGGACTTCTCCTCCTTCATGGGGTCTTCTTTTAAGTAGGAGCGGCTTCAGCCGCGACCATTACATACCGATCGCGCCTGAAGGCGCTCCTAGAAAACCTGACTCAATAATTCACTACGGGTTTAAACTCCTGTTCGGGGTAGATCTGGCCCGGCTTGGGCGGCATGGAATTGTATACCCAGTCGATGTCCACACATCCGAGTGTGATCCCCCGGTGCTTCTCAAACCCGGTGAACACACCCCTTACCAGCACATCCTCCATGTCCATGGTCAGGCCGAACACGGCTACAACAGAGCCCTTATGTATCGCGTTCAATTCTTCCTTATATGCCAGCGGCGAAAATGCGAGTCGCGTACTGCCTGCTGCCTGGCAGCCGATCAAAGGGATGATCACCGGGTATGAGTCCTCACCGGCGTACGAGATAAACTTGATGGTGTCGAGCCTCTTGAACAGGCCCTCGGCCCAGGGCTTCAGGATGCGCTTTGAAAGCATCGGCCTGACGGCCGACCTTCCCGCCAGGGCCAGGACCGAACCGAGCCCGATCCGTACAAGCGGCAGGGATTCCTTGCCGTAAGTCTCAACGAGGTCCATATAGTGCACGGTATGGATGCCGAAGTAGGCATTGTAGCGGAACATGGGCTTCAAGTTGAACATCTCGTAGTCTTCGCCGTGGGCGGCCTTATGGGTATAGAGCGCCTTGCCGCGCCACAGGCTCTTGTCCATGGTCATGATGGCAAAGCCTGTCTTGGGATTGGTCTTCACGTGCTCCTTGCTCATGCCTTCTGAGAACTGGCCCCAGATGAGCTTGGTGGGGGTCTTTGCCTGCAGCGCCGTGATGAGGGTGACGTGGGGCAGGCCTTCGGGGTTTATCGTGGCGATCAATCCAACCTTTGCCTCGGGCTCAAACTGCTTCAGGTCTTCATCATCAAAACGCGTATAGGTCTTTTTCATGCATGCCCTCCCCTTTTATTCTCGGTGACTCTTCCTCTATCCACCGTGTCATTCCTACGAAAGCTTCGAATCCAGGAATATCAAAGCATTCTGAGCCCATGCTCCCGGGGATGACAGTCCTTTGCTCCTTGATCATCCGATCACCCCTTGCTTGGTGACGCCCAATGAGGCTTTTTCATCTGCATACTCATACGGATGGACCTTGCTCATGGGCCCGCTCAGATGGACAATTTCAGGGTCAACACCCGAACTCCTTGCACTCTTTGCAAGGCGCTCGGCCTCATCCTGGTCAAGGAGCGCCGTCTTCCTGAACTGCCAGTCAATCCCAAGCCCGTCATACTTATTGATGCACAGGTTGTTGAAGGTGCACAGCTCCCACCTGCTCACGGCCGGACTCAAGTTTTTCTTGATAAATGCACCGATCCCCTTGAGGTTGTCCGGTGTGGCGGTGTATCCCGGAATCAAAGGAGTGCGCACCCAGAGATCCCCGGGCATGGAGCTGTCCTCCATGGATTTGCCGATCTTGACAAGGTTTTCGAGGATCTTCTCAGGGGAGACCCCGGTGAATTCTTTATGCCTCTTGGGGTCAATCTCCTTGAGATCGTAGAGGACCAGGTCCGTATACGGCAGGAGCGACTTGATGGTCTCCCACGAACACTGCCCGCAGGTATCAAGGGCGGTATAGACGCCCTTGAGCTTGAAGGCCGCGAGGAGCTCTTGTGTGAATTCGCCCTGCAGGGTGGGCTCGCCGCCCGAGAGGGTCACCCCGCCGCCTGACTTCTGAAAATACACCTTATCCTTGAGCACCTCATGGAGGAGACCATCCACCTCGCAGACCTCTCCATAGACCTCCATGGCCGTAGACGGGCAGGCCTGCACGCACGCGGTGCAGGAATCGCATTTCGATCGGTCGATGGTTATACCGCTGCCCGCCAGCGCGAGAACCCCTTTCGTGCAAGCCTCGATACAGCTGCGGCAGCCGATGCACCTGGACTTCACCCAGTGCACCTGGAGCCTCTTTGAGATGCTCTCCGGATTGTGGCACCAGACGCACTTCAACGGGCAGCCCTTGAAGAATATAGTGCTCCTGATGCCCGGCCCGTCTTCCGTGGACATGCGCTGGATCCTGAGGATGGTACCCTTGTGCTTATCTTCGTTGCCTTTCATGGTGATCACTTCTCCTTGTGCCCCTATATCGACTCATGGCTTATCCTTGCTATGACCTCGTCCTGCAACTCTCTCCCGATACTCGTGAAATAGGCGTTGTACCCCGTGATCCGCACCAGCAGCGAGCGGTAGTCCTCGGGCCTCTTCTGCGCGTCGCGCAGCATGTCGGCATCCAGCATGTTGATCTGCAGCGCGCTGCCTCCGTTTTCCACATAGCCCCTTAAGAATGCCTTGAACTTGGAGCGGTGCTCGGGGTTCTGCAGCAGCGACGGGTTGATGGTGATGGTGTGGCTCGCGCCGTTGGGCAGGCAGTTGTAATACCCCTTATAGTCGCCCTGGCCCTGGGGGTCTTTGCCGCCCATGGCCTTGCCTACGGAGTTCGCATTGGCTGTGGGGCCGTTGATGTCCGCCCCGTTGCTCGGGCAGATGGCGTTTGACAGGAACCTCCCCTTGGGCCTGCCGTCCGGACTCGCCGGCAGGATGAAGCCGTCGCCCACCCAGTAGTTCCAACTCAGCATGCCCGGCCGGAACCGGCGGTTTGTGGAGACGGTCTTGTACTTCCATGTCTCCTCGCTCCACAGCGCCATGACCGCATGTGCCAGGGCGTCGGCCTTGTCGTCGTCGCAGCCGTATTTCGGGGCCTTGAACCTGGCCTTGGCCTGCAGCTTTTCATGGCCTCCCCAGTTTGCCTTCAGGGCCCCGATGAGCTCGGCCATGGTGCATTCCTTGTTGTCGAACACCAGGTTCTTGACTGCCAGCAGCGAGTCCACCGTGGTGGCGAACGTTACCGCCTCCAGCGTGGTGAAGCCCAGCTCAGAGCCGCCCTCGGTGATGTCGAGCCCCTTTTCCGCACATCCCCTTACCAGGCACGAGAGGTACGGCGTGGGACAGAACCGGGCCCTGATGGATTCGGACTGCTCATAGAGCTCGGCACATTTCTTCACGATGAAGCGGGTCTGCTCGGCATACGCCCCCCAGAACTGCTCCCAGGATGCAAATGTCGCTGCATCGCCTGTCCTGGGTCCGGCCTGCGACACCTTCTCCTTCTTGCCCGTAATGGGGTCGATGAAATCGAAGAAGTCCTTCCCGTTATTCAGGGCCAGCTCAACGGCCTTCAAGAGGTTGAGGTTGTTGTCCACCGTGCCCGAGCGGTCGTTGCCCTGCATGGTGTTCTCCAGGCAGCCCACGGGAGCATAGTCGTGCACGTTGTTCTCGTTGATCAGGTGCGTAACGTTTCCCCTCTTTGCCTCGCGCAGCATCCCGGCCATGGACCGCTCGTCGAAATTCAGCAGAAAAGGCGCGCCCTGGCTCACCGAGATCATGTCCACCACCTTGTCCAGCAGCTCATCCGGGGTCCCCCGGTGCAGGCGCACATTGGGCTTGGGCTCTAAAATGGGCGTCATCTCGTCGATGACCTCCAGCATGGCGAAGGTAAGGTCATTGGTCATATCCTTGCCGCCCGCACCCACGCCGGAGAGCGTGATGAGCTGGCCGTAACCGGCGGTGATGCCGTTGAAGCCCACGCGGATCATGGCGTCGTACACCGTGTTGGCATGCACCCAGAAGCATTTCAGGATCTCCTTGCCGAACTCAGAGTCCATGCCCTGCTCTATCGAATACTGCCAGTAGGGCAGCAAATACTGATCGATGCGTCCGAAGGACACTCCCGGTCCGGGGTAATTCTCGTCGCTCATGATGAGCATGTGCGTGAGCCACAGGGCCTGCACGGCTTCCCAGAAGGTTGTTGCAGGCTCCCAGGGGACCTTCTTCAGGTTTGCGGCCATCTGGTTAAGCTCTGCCTTTCGGCCCGCATCCTTTTCCGATGCGGCAAGCTTCCCGCACAGGTCGGCATACTTTGCAGCCAGGTCCCTTGCCATGGTGGAGGCGGTCATCATGGCCTTCAGCTGGGCGCCTTTTCTGCCCTTCTTGTCATTCCCGGCTAGGGCCTTGTATTTCTTTTCCAGGTCTTCATGGAGGCCCTTCCAGCCGATCTTGAGCGCACGCTCGTATCCGGGGATGAGGTGGCCGCTCGTGGCACCCGAGTTGCCGTATCCGTGGTCGTGGAACCACTTCATGGATGCGCGGGCCCCCTTCTTGCCGTATATGAGCCTGTCGCGCTCTTTTGCCTCTTTCTTTGTCCAACACTTGGACGTCTGCAGGTTGAAGCGGCCGCCCGCAATCAGGTCTCCGGGCAGGATCTCCTGGGGCACATAGTTCACCATCACCTCCTTGATGAACCAGGCCTTTCGTTCAACCAGGCTCCAGGTCCAGAAGTCCGGGTGCAGCTTAACGGGCCTGGCAGCCTGCTGCATGGATGAGCGGAAGGTCTGCATGAACGGGTACGTCTCGGGCACGATGTAGAAGGTCATCTCGTCGAACTGCACGTCCCAGGGCGTGCCTGTCGTCCAGGCGGTGAACTCGTTGTTCCAGGCGCGCTCCACGCCCTTGTAGTAGTAGTCCCGCAGCCAGGTTATACGCGGTGAGAGGTTCTTCGGTTCCTTGATCTTCGAAACGCTAAGTGCCGCCTGTGCGCTCATGGCTCCCTCCTTTTGGGCTGGTTGAGGATTGTGCGCAAATGCTCTTCGCCGTGGTTCAATGTCTCTATCATGACGTTCACCGCCCGCACGGTGTTCTTCTTTGCAATGGCATCCACAAGCCTGCCATGGAAGGCTGCTGTGGCCGGCACATTGGCAGGGTCTGAAAAGAACACGCCGGTGAAGTTCATGTACACCGGCTTGAACGAGTTGATGAGCAGCGGGTAGATGACGTTTGCGGATGCCATGCCGATGGTATGGTGGAACCTGAAGTCGAGTGCGGTGATCTTCTTTACATTCCCGGGGTCAACGGACTCTTCCTTTTCGAGGATCTCGCGGAGCTCGGTTAGGTGATCCTCGGTCCGGTTGGCTGCTGCAAGCCTGGAGGTCTCGCTTTCCACCAGGAGCCTTATCTGCAGCAGGCTTTCCAACAGGCCTTCGTCGATCGCACCCTGCTGGTAGTTGATGATGGAGTTCAGGATGGCCAGCGACCCCTCCTTGCGGTAGTCGTTCACAACCGTGCCGATCCTCGGCTTCATGGTAACCAGGCCCTTGGCCGCGAGGTCAACGAGCCCCTCGTGCACCACGGGCCTGCTCACGCCCAGCTGCAGGGCCAGCTCTCTTTCCGAGGGCAGCTTCTGCCCGATGGCGATCTTGCCGGTCAGGATCAGGTCTTCGAACCGCGAGATGAACACGTCTACCAAGCTGTCCGAATGGAGCGGCTTCAGCATGTCCTTCATTGAACCCCCTTTTATGTGGCTGGTGGTAAGGCCAGCTGACAATATACACCTGAAATGAGGGGGAGGCAAGGAGGAAAAGTACCTTTGATTCTTTATTATGATGTTTAAGTATCGAGCGGAGACTGGAATCAGGCGCTATCCAGTCTGATCTCTTATTTCGAGATCATTGGTTTGGGAGCCTTCCGAACGTGCCAATTTATTGAAGGAATCTACAGAAATGTATATGGTTAAGATAGTATATATTCAGAATAAATCAATGTATATAAGGTGGTAATTAATAATTCCACACGTTAAAGGGGGAACAAAATGAAACATCTCATCGTCTATTCACACCCGAACCCAAAGAGCTTTTGTCATGCAATACTGGAAGAAGTTATAAAGACCTTAAAATTAAGGAATCATGATCTTGTGGTAAGAGATCTCTACGACCTTAAGTTCAATCCCGTTTTGAGCACATCGGACTTTGTGGCTATTCAGTCCGGAAACATTCCACATGACGTCAAGGAAGAACAAAATTTCATTATCTGGTCTGATATTATTACCGTGATACATCCTGTATGGTGGACAGGTATTCCGGCTATGTTCAAGGGCTACATTGATCGTGTGTTTTCACATGGCTTTGCCTATGCCATAGGCGATAAGGGTCTCGAACAGCTTCTCAAAGGCAAGAAAGTTATCATCTTTAACAGCCAGGGGACACCCAAAGAGATCTATGATGCCTCAGGGATGTCAAATGCTATGCACATGACATCAGACACTGGCATATACCAGTTTTGTGGCATCGAAGTACTCGAGCATATATTCTTTTCTGCTGTCCCTTATGTGGATGATAAAACACGGAAGGATTATATTGAACAGGTTGGCAATGTTATGGGTCGATATTGATTGATTGATGTTCGAGATCATCAGTTTTAAGACATTGCAAAGGCGCCAATCTATCGAAGAGATCTTCAATCCAGGCTCATTGTGATGAATGGCATGAAATATTTAGTTTAACCTGGCTATGTTTTATGATGGAATATTATGGTATAAAAAGACAAGAATATGTATTTTGTGTCAATAGGTAAGAAATGCATCGCTGAATAACATGCACGCACATTTATTGCATTTATGTTGTGAAAGAAGCATATGTACATCAAACATTTACTTTTCGAGAACGTTGGACCCATTCAGTACATCGACTACACTTTTCCTTTTGACGACGAAGGAAAACCAAAGCCTGTGGTGCTGGTTGGGATGAATGGTTCTGGAAAAAGTATCTTGCTATCACACATCGTGAATTCACTGATTAGTGCCAAACAAGAAATATTTGAAAACACTGAGGTTGAGAAAGGGAAAGTATATAAATACAGATCCCCCAGTTATATCACGACAGGATATGAATACTACTTCGCTAGGCTTCAGTTCGAATCTGATCTTGAGTCTGGAGAGTGGCAGATAAGCATGTCACGCAACGATTTCGAAAGCAAGTTTAACTACACGCCGAACCACAAGGAATGGTCACTGGTGCCGGAGAAGGAAACATCAATGATATGGTCAAACTTTAACAACAAGATAAATGATGTTAAAACTCTCCTGAATAACAACTGTGTCCTCTACTTTCCCCCCAATCGATTTGAAGAACCGGCATGGCTCAATTATGACAATTTGGTCGCTCGTGCGGAGTTTTCGGATATCAAACATATTCAGGGCATCTCCAACCGTAGTATCATCCAATACTCCCCCCTTACACAAAATAAGAATTGGCTACTGGATGTTCTCTTTGATAGACAGGCCTTTGAGATTCAGACGCAAAATTTTCCTGTGCAACTGGATCCAACCAAAAACATTCCATTACCGTTATTTGCCGGATACTCTGGTCCCTCGACCAACCTGTACTTGGGGATTTTAGACGTGCTCCGTTTAATAGTCGGATCAATAGACAACCCCCGTTTCGGAGTGGGGCCACGCAAAAATCGCCAGCTAACCGTGATGCGTAACGAGAGACCATGGATCCCAAATGTATTTCAACTCTCTACCGGAGAGACTTTGGTTCTGAATCTTTTCCTTTCTCTACTCCGCGATTTCGATCTGACCGATGGCGGATTCCATAGTTTGGACCAAGTAAGAGGAATAATGCTGGTAGACGAGATTGACTCACATCTCCACTGTGACCTACAAAGCAACGTAATTCCTTCTCTAATGAAACGATTCCCCAGAGTGCAGTTCATTGTAACATCGCACTCGCCCTTGTTCTTAATGGGTCTCCAAAGAGAGTTGTCTGATGACGGCTTTCGAATTCTGTCTCTCCCGGAAGGTAATGAAATAGGTATTGAACGATTCTCGGAGTTTCAGAACGCATATCAAGTTTTCAAGCAATCATCTGCTTATGAAAACGATCTTAAACTGATACTCGAACGGGCAGGACAAGATGTTGTCATTGTCGAGGGCAATTACGATGTTCTCTATCTTCGGAAAGCTGCCTCGTTGCTTGGCCACGAAGAAACCATTAAGGGTGTGGAGTTACTTGATGCTGACGGTTTTGGCAATCTGGACAAGATATGGAAACACTTTGATTCACGATTGGCTCAGCTCTCCCCCCGTAAAACCCTTCTCGTCTATGACTGCGACACGACCAAGCAAAATGCTGATCGGGGGCGGATTATTAAACGGGTTGTCCCTTCAGTATCCGGCAACCCAATAACCAAAGGTATAGAAAACCTTTTCCCTCAAAGCACAATCGATGCCGCACGCAAAGCAAACCCCCGTTTCATAGATGTGACGCCGGCTGTTAAAAGGATAATTCGTGGAAATGAGATCATTCAACCCGAAGTTTTAGAAGTCAATAAAGATGAGAAAGCTAATCTGTGCAATTGGCTGTGCCAGAATGGTACCGTCGATGATTTTATTGGCTTTCAGTCAGTTTTTCACCTCATAAGGAATGCATTGGAAGAAGGATCAGGCACACGCGAGGATGAGGCGTAAGAAAATATTCCGCTTTAGCTAATCCGGGTGTTACCCAATATGATGATTCCTGCGATAAATGATCGGGTTCAAACGTTCTAAGAAACTGATGATCTTCTGCCAGATTGGCGCTCTGAGTCTTAGCCTGAATACCATAGATTTGGAAACATGATGTCCTGTTTTCAGCCTTCTCAAAACCGCGATGAAACCGAGGAGATCTCTCGGATAAAGGGGGCAGATTTATTTTCTGAAGGGAAGCAGGCTTCAGATGGTAGGCATGAGAATCGAAATCCAGGAGGTTCGAAATGCCATTGCAGCTTATGAGGCTCGATGATTGGGACTTGACTTCTCGTGCAAAGGCGCAATGAAGATGATCGTATGAAATCATTGCCGGAGAACAGACCCGATAAACATGTATCTATTATCATCCATAAAAGGAGTTCATGATGAAAAATTGCGATCCCCTTGCCATTTCCGAAACCCTGACAACCCGGATTAAAAAAGGCGCCTTCCTGACCGTCAAGGCAGGAGACTCCATGAACACCATGACCGTAGGCTGGGGCCTGGTCGGGTTCATCTGGCAGCGGAGCGTCTTCATGGTGGCCGTGCGCGACTCGCGCCATACCTTCTCCATCATGGAAAAGGCTTCTGATTTCACGGTCACCTTTCCGACGAAGGACATGCAAGACACCCTCATGTTCTGCGGCTCCAAATCCGGCCGGGATCTGGACAAGTTCAAGGCCTGCAAGCTGATCCCTGTGGCGGCGCAGCAGACTCTCTCCCCGGTCCTCCAGGTGCCGGGCATCCACCTCGAATGCCGGATCTGTTTCAAGGCGCCCATGGACCCCGCTTATCTCGATGGGGCCCTTCATGACCTCTATCCGGCAAAGGACTACCACACCCTCTATTTTGGTGAGATCGTGGCCTGTTACGAAACCGATACACCGTGAGCGGTTGCATGGCAATTCACCAGGCAATGGGACCGGTAAAGGACCTGGGACATTCATAAAAATGGATCTTCTCTGTGAAGCATATTTTATGGTTTGCATCCTTTTCCCAGCCCATTGTTCTCACCACGAAGGACACGAAGAGCACAAAAAAGATCTAAAAAATGCAAACAGACACTCTTAGACCTTTTGAACTGGTCCATAATTTCTAAAAATCCTTTCTTCGTGTCCTTCGTGCTCTTCGTGGTGAAGCACCTCTATGTCTGCTCAAATGCTATGCTCCATTTTGGTTGCGGCTATGCTGCGCTAAGCTCTTCGTGGTGAAATATCCCTTTTGTGTGCTCTTCAATGATCCGAGTATGCTTTACCTAAAAATGCGGCTACCTGGGCAAGGCCTTCTGCCTTGACCCGTGCCACCCGATGATTTCTTTTTATCTTAGCTACCCGTCCGAGTGACCCTGTTCATCTCTTGAAGATCTTTGCAATGAGCGGGTTCTTGCCGGGCGATGCTTCGTAGACTGTTCCCAGCTCTTTCTGATAACCAGCGACAATGGAATGGATGATCCGGTCAAAAAACAGGTTCACGTAGAAATTGATCTCCATGAGCTGATTGAGGTCGAATCCGCTGTCCACCGAGATCTGAGCCTTTATTACATCCCAGATCCCCCTCTTGATCAGCAGGAACACCATGACCACCTCATCGAGGGGAATGCCTTCCCGGCACCTCTGGGCACCGAGATCCGAATAGTAGGCGAACAAAGTGTTCTTCGGTTTGTTCTTGTTGAGCCAGTTCCCGAGCCTCTGGTATACATTGCGGATCACCTGGGAGATGCGCTCCGAAGTGACATCTTCCGAGATTTCCCGGTAATGTCTGGTTTCTTCCCTCTTCCGGATATCCTGCAGGAGTTTATTGGTAATCTTCTCTGCATTTTTCTCGATGAGATCCATGAATCGCTCGTACATGACTCTTTCCTCCCTTGTATGGTGAACAATAGAATAAGAATTATATCAATATTGTCAATGGAAGCAGCCTCCCTTCACGGTTCGCACCGGGTGTAATGAAGACGGTGATGTCCCGACCGTATTGACATGTAAACCGTGGTTCTTAATCTAAGGAATATCTCGAAAGGCTAAAATGCATGGAGGGAAGAGATGAAAATCCTGATGTACTATGACGGTACGGAATATACGAAAGAAGCCCTGCCCCTGGTAAAATCACATGCAAAGGCCTTCAATGCCAGTGTCGATGTGGTTTCCTCTCTTCCCAGAGGGGGGGAGCCGCAGCTCAAGGAGGTTGAGTCGAGGGAAGATGAGCTTGCATACATAAAGAGCACCTTTGACAAGGAAAAGATCCCCTGCGAGACCCACCTCCTGATCAAGGGTCATGATGCGGGAGTAGACATTGTCCAATTTGCCGGGGAGCACAAGGTCGACGAGATCATTATCGGGACCGAAAAGAAAACGAGGGTCGAAAAGTTCATTATAGGCTCGGTCGCCCAGTACGTGATCATCAACGCGAAGTGCCCGGTGGTCGTCGTCTGATCGAAGTCCTATTGCAATAAGGCCCTGCCTCAAAGGTTTGAACAGCAAGGAGGGAGAGTTTCCTGAAAGGAAACCGGGAGAGAATATGAAAATAATAAAGACGTTTGGTTGTGTCTACGCGGCAGTTTTCATGATGGGCATTTTCATCTGTATTCTTCCTCATACGCTCAATGCCGCAGATGCCCCGCGAATGGGGAAGGATGAATTAAAAAAACTGCTGGACAACACGGATGTCATCATTCTCGATGTGCGCACCCAGGTTGATTGGGAACAAAGTGAATATAAGATAAAGGGAGCCAAGCGCCTGGAGGATGTCGACGCAGTGGACAGCATTGTTGCTAACCCGAAGGACAAAACCATTGTACTCTACTGTGCCTGACCGCATGAGGCGACGAGTGCCAGGCTGGCACCCAGATTGATGTCAAAGGGCTACACGAAGGTCTATGTACTGAAGGGAGGCTGGAACGAGTGGTATGATTCCGGCTATCCTGTTGAAAAGAAATGAACGGTTTACATTACGAGAACGAAAACCCCGGTTTACCCCTGTTGACGGACAGGGAGAATTTATCTGGCGGAGCCGAGCAGCATAATGAATGCCCTGAACAGATCGGGATCAAAATCATGCGCCATCTCAACTTGCATGATCTTGAGGGCCTCAAACGGACTCTTGGGCGCTTTGAAAGGCCTCCCTGCAGTCAATGACTCAAAGGTGTCTGCAATGGCGCATATCTTTGCATAGACAGGGATCTCACTGCCTGATTTTCCAAAGGGGTATCCATTCCCATTGCATCTCTCGTGGTGATACAGAATAATCGCGGTCGACTCATCACTGTGATAGTTGGCCTTCTTGAGCCTGTCCTGTCCCCAGAGGGGGTGTTTCCTTATGGTTTCCCATTCGCTGTCGGATAAAGGTTCTTCTTTATCCAGGATAGTGCTCGGGACCTTGGTCATCCCGATGTCATGGAGAAAAAATGCCATGCTCAGTTCATCGATATTGTGATCATCGATCTTATCCTGAAAAAGGTTGATCGTCATGGCAGTGCCATAGACCCCCACCTTTACCGAATGCTTAATGGTGTAGTGGTCGCTGCTGGTGATTTTTATAAAATCCTCCATAACCCTGCCGTCTGAGAGAATCATCTTTACGATTTTTTTGGATATCTTTTTCAGCTCTGACAATGTCTTCAAGTTTGTTCCCTGAAATACCTCCCGGATGGATTTCATGGACGCTGAATATGCAATATCCGCCTTTGCCTGCGGGCTCACCTCGGGATCGGTCAGTATATCCATAAGGTAGGCATCCAGACGCTCCTGTGCATCGGTGGAATCCTGCGCGATGAAAAAGAGCTTCAGCTTCTCCTTTTTGAACTGATGGAATTGTTCCTCGGGTAAAAGCGCCCCCTTGGCTGCAAACAAGCGATAGTCACCCCTGATCTTGGTATAAAGATCCATAGTACATTTCTGATCTATGAAGGCTATCTGAAGGGGAATCTCTTTATAAATCAATGCATGTCTCCTCAATAACGATCTCTAGGATTTTTACGGAGTTTTGGATCACTCAACAACGGCATATAACTCTTTATCGTCAAAGAGATGATTAGTATTAATACATTGATGAGAAAAGAACAGGCAAATCTAAGGCATTTCCAAGAACACCCTCCTTTCTGCTGTCATAAGGCGAATACTCAACCAGGTCTTCCCTATCAGGGGCAGGCGTTTAATATATATGGTTCATTACCGTAAGGCATACTCGGATCATTGAGGAGCACACAGAGGGATATCTAACCACGAAGAGCACTTTAGGACACGAAAAAAAATCCTCTTGAAATCACTGACCGGGGGAAAGGAATCCAAGAATGTTCGTTTACGCATTTCTTAGGTCTTTTTCGTGCTCTTCGTGTCCTTCGTGGTGAGAACAGAGAGATATACTATCTAAGGGGATATCCTTGGATAGCATCATTCATACTATTGGAGGTGAAGGAATGGACAGACGGACGTTTCTGAAAACTGCAGCAGCCGGTTCCGCGGCGGTTATGTTTGCCCGCACTGCTGCAGCTGCCGATCGTTATTTCCCTACGCAGGTGAACCAGTCACTCTTCGAAGGTGTCAACCGGGTAAAGGACCCTGCCATGGAAACAGGGCTTGAAAAAAGCCATGCCCCTGTGCTTAAGGCCCCGGCATCGGTCAAGGCCGGCGAGCCGTTTATGGTTGAAGTGTCTGTCGGCGAAACACTCCACCCCATGGGGCCTAGCCATTGGATTGAATTCATCGAACTCAGAATCGGTAATGAACCGGCCGGAAAGGCCGATCTCCAAGCAAACGGATACCTGAAGCCCAGAGTCGCCTTTACCGTGGTGATCCCCAAGGAAGCTGCCCAGGCAGGGAAGATGACCCTGGTGGCCAGACAACAGTGCAATCTCCACGGCCTGTGGGAGAGGAGTCTCGATATCGCAGTGAGTTAAGCCGGACAGGCTCTGCTCCTGCCCTCAATCACACAACGGCCTTGAGGTTTATTATGAAAAACGCCTTCGTCTTGCTGGGCAAGGAACGCTTATTCTCCAAGAGCGCTAGTGGAAGCAAACGCCTTACTTGTTGATCTGCTTGAAGAGTAGTGCGGAAAAGGTTTGTGCAAACTTGTGCACATCACCCGGCCATCGTGCCGATATGTAGGATCCATCCTGCACCACCCAGGAAGGTCGATCGTCAGAGGCTGTATCACGGAACAGGCCGCTGGTCTTGCGGAAGTAAAAGGGGTCGTGTCTCGGAACATCCAGGAAGTCTTCGGGTTTCTCAAGGATGCGCGTCACCTCCGCCTGTACACTCCGGTAACCCTGCGGTTCTCCGGGTTCTTCAACATATGTACGGTAATAATCGGCATCCCAGATCCGACCGGCAAAACGCATCATCGACCATGCAGCCTTTTCCAACTGCCACGTCAGTGCCGTGGTCTTTCGGCCATAAAGAACCGATCTGCCGGTCTTTGGTGAAACGCTCCGTGCAGCAACCACAACACCATGGCAAATAGCCCCTACGGGTTTTCCACTGTCAAAGAATGCACCAACGAAAGACTGTAGGGTGCGGTCTTCCAGATAGCGCCGCATGCCCCGGGCATAGTGCCCTCCCGGCAAAATAAGTCCATCGAAATTCCCGGCAGAAAGTTCCTGATACAACAACGGTTTCAAAAAGGCCGGATCGGATTCCATCGTTTGGTAGGCGTGACGTGCTTCGGTATTCGCACGCAGCAGGAGACCAAGCATCTTGATTTTCTTCAGTCCCGGGATGAAACCCCAAATGTCGAGCCCTTCGCCTGTCAGCATGCGAGGATCTCCGTAGGCCCTTGTTCCATCAGGCGTGGCAAATTTCACGCTATGGCCGGCCTCTTTAAGTATCCGCCAGCTCAAGGCTGCTTCCGATGGATCAAAGTCTTGATTGGGGAGCGGAATCACGATGGTGGCACTACGGTGATCTTGCATGATCAAGTCTCCTAGAGAGGGGTTTGCATGATTCTTAAAAAACACCCAATTAAAATAAATCCCGGCTGGATATTGTCAAGTTATGCGGCACCTAAAGAAAAAGGGGAGAGATTTATTTATTATGCATCACATCAATGGTACTACGGCAAAGATACATGCGCTCCAGAGAGAATGGCATATAATGAGGGTATCCAGGCGCTTCAGCTTCATGTAGAGAAGCCCCCAGAAGGCACCTGCAACAGCTGCAGCCCCGATAAGCATGAAGTTGAAGGACCAGATATGCACACCGGTATAGATCATGGTGGCCAGCAGCCAACCCGTGAATTCGCCGTAACGGCTCATCAGGTTCCGCTGCAGGAAGCCCCGCCAGTAGATTTCTTCACACGGCCCTGTGACGAGCAGCAGGAGGAAAAAGATGGTCAGCGTTGAAAACCCTGTCCCCTTGCCGTAAATAGCGCCGATCTGGTGCGAGGCAAAAGGGAAAATGCATGACGATACCACCTTCCCGACCCAGAATACGAGATAGAGGACAACGGCAGCAATAACCCCCTGGAAAATGGCGGTCCTGTCGAAAGACAGCCTGTTATCCCTTATGGTGTGCGCCCATACGGACAATGCTGCAAGCGTGGCTGCGGAAAAGGCAATCTTGATCCAGAAATTGAGCCATGTAAGGTAAAAGGTAACGAACCACAGCACGAAGGCCAGTATGACCATCGGCCATACAAGCCTCGGCCGGAACCCTTTTTGATTCACCCCATGAACCCCTGGATGACCAGCGCCGCTACAAGGAGAACCCCAAAGGCCGTGTCGAGTTTGGCAGTCTGGGCATCGGCATCTGCAGGGATACTCGTCTCCATCTGCCTCAGAAGCTTTATGGCCAGCGGCAGGGAGAGGAATACCAGGAGCCCCCACGGGGTGAGCACACCGGATAAGGTGATGATGAGCGTGCTTATGTAGGCAAGGACCATGATCACCAGGTAGGCATGTATCCCGGCACGGGGGCCTAAGAATATGGCAATGGTCTTGATATGGCGGCTGCTGTCATGCTCTATGTCCCGGATGTTGTTTGCAAAGATCACCAATGCGACCAGTACGCCGAAGGGGATGGATATCAGCAGTGCATTCAGGCTTAAGATATGCCTTTGAACATAGTAGGCGCCTTCGACCATGAGAGGCCCCCACATGAGAAATACCGAGACCTCGCCCAATGCGATATATTTATATTTCACCGGCGGGGCGGTATAACCTATTCCGGCCAGGACCCCGATCAGACCGAAGCATAATACCACCCAGCCGCTGACAAAAGCGAGATAGAGCCCGATGGCTGAGGCAAGACCAAAAAGGCCATAAGCCGCAAGGCGCACCTGCCAAGCAGGCAATAGACCATGGACGATCGGGTGAGGCCGGTACTGGGCCGTTGCCGCTGCTTCGGTATCCAGGCCATGCCTCACATCGTAATAATCGTTCAAGAGGTTCGTACCCGCATGCATGAATACGACACCTGTTACCGTAAGAAGGTAGAGTAACCAGGAAAAGCGACCTTCGATGGCACCTAATGCACTGCCCACACTCACTGATATCACTGTCATGGAAAATGACCAGGGGCGCGTAGCAATAAACCAATTCTGCACAAGCTTCATGGATACCATCCTCTTACGTTGAATTTCAGGGTTAGAGTCCACATTGGAACTCAATACAGATAATGGAAGGCATGCATACTGTCAAGAAGCCTGTATCTCATATCCCAAGTGACTTGAATTTATGCACAATACTGTGCATAGGGATATCTTGAGAGATGGGTGGTGGCGATTTCGTATCTGATGATCGTAAAGGAGGTGTTATGGACCCTGAGGAACTCAAGACGGCCATTACCGATACCATTGCATGGGTGAAGATGAGCAGGCTCAGGGTGGAGACCTTTGAGGAAGGCCATGTGAAGCTCTTCGTACCGGCCACGATCCACATGAACCATGTCGGTATCGTCTATGCAGGCACACACTTCATGCTTATGGAGGTATCCGGTGCAGCCCTGTTTCTTGCTACCTACGGCATAAAGCAATTCTTACCTATAAACAAGGGAATGAACATCCGCTTTCTGAAGCCCGCTACGACCGACATCTCCTGCGAGCTCAGGATGGATAAGGATCAGGCTGAAGAAAAGCTCAAGCCCATAAAGGAGAGGGGCAAGGGGGAATGGGTGCTCGATATGACCGTCACCGATGCTCACAGTACCATTGTCTCCACTTCGACCTGCACATACTATCTTATTCCATCCCCCATGGCATAACCCGCATGCCCTGATTCCTGCGGATGGAACGCAGGCGGTCTTGGAATCACGAGAGCCGCAAGAGAGCGCCCCCCATCAGGTTCGCCCTCTTCGGCTTTATTCAGACATTTACTTTAGTGGACTCGTAATTGTTTTGCATAGTCGACCATGCCCTGGAAGTCCACGACCACGACAGGTTCATCACCGACTACCCAGGCATCATGACCTACCGGCAGCAGGGACACGTCTCCTGCCTTGCATTCTAATTCTGTCCCGTCATCCATGACGATCCTGATGGTCCCGGAGACATGATACTGAAAATGTGGTGCTTCACAGCTCTTGGTTTTCGCCAATGGCTGCACGGAGGTAGACCACCGCCATCCCGGTTCGAAGATGGCCCGTCCGATGGTGGCACCGCCTATTTTTATCAATTCGAGTCTCCCTTTGGGGAACGTCCTCACCTCATCCGGTTTGTCAAAGCTTTTCGCTTCCGCCTTTTCCAAAACCTTGCCTCTTGACCTCCCGATCGTCCTTTCCTTTATCCGCTCTATTGTCTTATTCATAATCTTCTCCCTCCTTGAGGATGGTTTCTCTCCTTCCTGCATCAAGAAACCCTGTCATCTCTATGTTTTCAGATGCTCAAAGAAATTTTAGGATGCAGATATGCAATTTTATGGGTAACAAGCTAATATCATGGATATATACTTTTTACCCGGGCTAAAGCACGGTTATCTCGCCGGTGTCCCCATTGACTTCGACTTGAGCGCCGGTCTTTATTTTATCGAAGATATCCTCATTCGGGTACTCGACGATGGGTATTCCTTTATCGAACCAGACGTCTGCAAGTATGGAGCCTGCCGCCAGCAGCGGATCTGCGTTCTGAACGATGATCGCAGCAGGCGCCGTGCCTCTGTACATCAGCTCGAGCAGCACCATCCCGGTGTAAGTGGAGCCTATGGTCGCAGGGTATATGAAGACCGTTTTCCTGATGTTCTTGTTGAACAGGTCGTGGTTGCTGTCCTGCACGAGCGACCTCCAGGCCGGGATGAGATTCTTCGGCTTGGTGAACGAGGCGGTGAAATTCATGGGCATCTTCGTAACCAGGGCAGGCCCCGAAGCCCTGCCTTTTATCACCGGATTTCCCTTAAGAACCGTCATTGCATCACCCCGCATGCCTTCAGGCAGTCATCTTCAGTGCCGTATTCAGCGCCTTTAAGGTAATATAACAGCTTTCCGGAGGGAGTCAGGATGTGCTTCTTGCCCAGACGCAGGGAAAATGCCGCCAGCGGGCAATATTCAAAGATCGTGATCCCGGCGTCCAGCGTCTTTGAAAACTGATCGTGCTTTTTGAATTCGGTGAGCTCATCGGGAACCATACAGAACCAAGTCGGGACCTTCACCTTTTTGCCAACGAATTTCTCTGCGACCGCGAGTGCCTCCGTGCAGGTCATCTGCGGGCATCCGAACACGACCATATCCGCAATTTGGGGTTTGCGCAGGCGCAGGGAATCCAGGTCCTCCTGGGTGACGGTGATGGTGACCTTGGGGGGTCCGTCGAAGACCGTTTTCATGTCGGGTGCCTCCGGGGTGAGTCCCTCGACATGGAACAGCGCCACACCGCCGGAGGCCGCCATGGAACCACCCATGTTCTTCAGCTCGATGCGGCTGAACGGGTAGTGCTCGATGACCGGGACCTTGTCCACGACCTTTTTCCCGAGGAGGTAGCCGAGTGCAGGGGCGTCCATTTTTCTGATGTTCAGCCTTACCAGCATCTGGCCGCGCCTGTGCTCATCAAGCAGATAGCCGAATTCAGGGGTGAAGCCGGTGAGAGAACAGCAGACGTCCATTAATATCGAATTCCGGTTGGTGCGTGCCCCCAGCACCGAATTGGCGAACTGCACGGCCGACGACTCCGCCCAGGCAAGGCGGTCTCCAAATGAGGGCACGTTGGCCTTCTCATAGCAGACGCATGAATAATTGGGGGTGACGCCGATGGCGGAGAGAAGCCCCTCCAGAGCTTCCTGCTTGGTGAATACGATGTGACGGTTGATGAAATTAAGGTCATACCCCGGCCTGGGATTGACCGTGGTGGGCACCCTTACCCGTAATCCTTCCGATGCGATCCGGCGCAGGATGTGTATGTACGCCCCGTAGGGACCTATGCCGAACGTCCCTGCAAGGTGGCCTGACTTGATGGGCACGAGCCTTTTCGCCCCGAAGGCCTCTCCGTACTTGACGACGGTCTCCATGGCCTTGGCCATGATCGGACCGTTTCCACCTTTGAGCATGCCTTCCTGTTCGCCTTCGAGCTTCATCGGCCCTCCATAACCATCAATAATTAGTTTCCGGCATTATGTCAATTCTAAGGGCATGTTGCTTCTCGCCTTAAGTCCAAGGGCATGGATGACGATGATCAAAGGAGGTGATGTCGTGAGGAAGATACATACTACCTTGCACCAGGACCAAACGGGTTGACAAGTAAAGGGTCTGTTCTGTATCTTGCCCGGAAAGAGGATCGATGAAAAGCCCTCACTCACATATCCTTAAGACAATGGGACATAAAATCCGCCGCCGCAGTTTCCTGAAGGCAGGGGCACTGGCACTGGGCGCATGTGCCTTCCCCCAGGCCCTTCTCGGCGCCTTCCAAGCGCCGCTGTCGCCCGAACGGTCACTCTCGTTTTATAACCTGCACACCGGCGAGTCCCTTAAGGCGGCATATTGGTGCAAGGGTGAATACCTTTCAGCTCCCCTGGCACAGATCAACCACATCCTGAGGGATTTCCGCACCGGAGAGATAAAGCCAATAGACACCTCTCTCCTTGATCTTCTCTCTACGATCCGCGAAAACCTGGGGTCGCAGGAAATGTTCCACATCATCTCCGGCTATCGTTCTCCAGCCACGAACGCCCTCCTGCACGAGAACAACTGCGGAGTAGCCGGTCACAGCCTCCACATGCAGGCAAAAGCCGCAGATATCCGCCTGCCCGGGTGCAGTCTTTCATCCCTGCATCAGATGGCGGTGTCGCTAAAAGGCGGTGGCGTGGGTTACTACCCCGGCTCAGACTTCGTACACGTGGATGTCGGGCGGGTACGATACTGGTAGACTTCAGGACATACCGGCAACAAAGGATGCTTCAGATCGCCAGCCACTTTCCCTGTATTTAAGAGAGCGAAAAACATGTCACTAAGAATTCTTATTGCCCTGCTCCTGGTCTTCATGCTCATGCCGGCAGGCACAGGACGCGCCCAGCCCCCAGATGACGCCGTTGCCGGGATAATACGGGAGAAGCTTGGGGGGGCACCGGTTGCAGGCGGGCTCAGCGTGGGCACCTGCCAGATCTCGTCTCTGAAGGTCATGCCCGAGCTCTATGAACGGCGCGGCTACCGCCCGATCTGGGTGAAGCCTCAAGCAATAGATGATCTCATTCATGTAATAGAAGAGACATACGAAGACGGCCTTGACCCGCAGGACTATCATCTTGATGAGATCCGGCAGGCGATGATCGATGCCGGTAAATCCACTGATCCGTTGCTCGCCGCATCCCGTGACCTGCTCCTCACCGACGCCTTTATCCGGCTTGCCAACCATTCCAACTGCGGCAAGGAGGACCCTGTGTCGCATCACCCGCAGTGGAATCTCGACAGGAAGATAGATGATGCCGACCCTGTCTTGTTCATTGAGAAGGCCATCGAATCACCCTCCATTATGCAAACGATCGACAAATGGAAGATACGCCACCCGTCTTACTCCCGCCTGAAAACGGCACTTGCCGAGTATCGCGCTATAAAGGCTCGCGGCGGTTGGGAAACGGTGCCGTCAGGCCGGACACTGAGAAAAGGCATGATAGACCCGCGGGTTAAAACGCTGAGCAGTCGCCTGGCCGTAACCGGAGATCTGCAGGGGGAAGCGGCATATGACCCCATGACCTTCGATAGAGATCTCGAGCAGGCGCTCATCCACTTTCAGCACAGGCATGGCTTGAAAGAGGATGGTGTAGCGGGGAAAGGGACCCTGGAGGCCTTGAATATCCCGGTGGAGTACCGCATCGACCAGATCCGTGTAAACCTCGAGCGCGCCAGGTGGGTGCTCCACGACCTCGGCGACACATTCGTCCTCGTCGACATAGCGGGTTTCCAGGTGTATTTCCAAAAAGACGACAAGATCATATGGTCCTGCAGGGCACAGGTGGGGCAGCCCTATCGGGACACGCCGGTGTTCAAGTCGAGCATTACATATGTTGAGCTCAATCCGCCATGGGTGGTACCGCCGACTATCTTTGTAAAAGATATATTGCCGGCCGTCCGGAAGGACATGGGCTACCTCCAGAAAAAAAACATTATGGTCTTGGACGGCAAGGGCAGAGAGGTGAACCCGAAGACTATCAACTGGTCGCTGTACCCCGGCCGGCCGTTCCCTTACACGCTCAGACAGAACCCCGGGGAGGGGAGCGCCCTTGGCCGCCTCAAGATCTCCTTCCCTAATCGATATCTTGTGTACCTGCACGACACCCCGCATAAAGAACTGTTCGAAAAAGAGGACAGGACATTCAGCTCGGGATGCATCCGCCTGGAGAAACCATTCGAGCTGGCGGAACTGCTGCTGAATGATCCGTCAAAGTGGAATCTTGATAATATCATGAAGGCTATTGAATCGGGAAAAACCCGGGATGTCCCCCTGTCCAAGCCTGTTGCCATACTGCTGCTGTACTGGACGGTGACGGTGGACGAAGGCGGCGTTATCTATTTCAAAAAAGACCCCTACCATGAGGACAACGCCGTACTTGAAGATCTGGGGCGTGATTCCGAGATCAAACCTTTCCGTCCTTTAAATTGAAGATCGTTCTTTCACTCTTCGGAATACCTGTTGGAATAAGATTCTGGGGCCGTGTCAGACCTATACCGCTATAGGTCTTTCCATGGAAAAAGGTTACAAGTTTTTATGATATCTTTTTACTGCGTCGCATCTTGAAATCGAAGGCAGTGACCTGACCCGTAGAGGCTCTCATCACGCGAGCCATACCAACGCCATCGCCACTGCACCGGGAAGTGCTTGAACCCAGAGTATCTTGCGATCGGCAGTGGCGGCCCCAAAGATCCCGGCAACAATGACGCAACCAAGAAAGAAGATCTTGATCGGGTTTCCTGCAATGCCGAGACTCAGGCCCCAGACAAGCCCTGCTGCGAGAAAGCCGTTGTACAAACCCTGATTTGCGGCAAGTGCTTTTGAAGCAGCTGCGAATTCCGGATTCAGACCGAAGATTCGACGACCCAATGGTTTGTCCCAGAAGAACATCTCAAGGGCAAGGAAATAGAGGTGCAGAACAGCCACCAGCGCTACAACGATATTCGCGATTGTTGTCATATACGGCTCCGTCTTTTGATCACCAACGATCACCCTTATTTTTAAAATTGCCGATTATCCGGATATCATCCGGGCATGCTCACCTCGACAATAGCCGGTTATCCACTGTAGAGTAAGCGTTGCTGTTCCCTTGTCAAGGCCGGGAGGAAAGAAAGGGTTTAAGGAAATTCCGGCATTGAAGCTATGCCGACAGGGTTCTACAGCAGTGCCAGGCTGTCGGCAACTGCCATGCCGGAACGGGTGGGGCGGATACGGCCGCATCCGATCTCGATGAGACCTGTCCTGCTCAGCTCCTTCAGCACAGGGCCCTTTTCCTCCATGAGGTCATAGCCATATCGGCTCTGGTACTGAACAAGGTCGATCCCCTTCCTTGTCCTCAGCCCGAGAAACAAGGCCTCTAATCGCAGCTGTTCGCCGGTGAGCTCTTCCGAAGCTCCTACAGGCAGTAAAGAACCCTCGAGGTTGGAAATGTAGTCATGCAGGGATTCATGGTTCCACCAGCGCCGCTGCCTATTGAAAGAATGGGCCGAGGGCCCGAGGCCGAGGTAGGGTGTATGGTCCCAGTATTTTTGGTTGTGCCTTGATGCCTTGTCCATGCCTCGTGCGAAGTTGGAGATTTCATAGTGGATGTAACCCGATGCCTCCAGGAGCTCTGAGGTTCTCATGAAGAAATCACGCCGGGCGTCTTCCGTGCTGAGTCGGAATTCACCCTTTTCGCTTCTGAGACCCAGCGGTGTGTGGGGTTTGAGCTCCAGTTCATAGCAGGACAGATGGGCGGGCTCAAGACTTAAGCCCTTCATGAGGGACTCCTGCCATTGCTGAAACGTTTGGCCGGGCAGGCCGTAGATCAGGTCGATGCCGATGTTGTGGAAACCGGCATCGACAGCGTCTTGGATGGTACACATGGCCTGCTGAGAGTTGTGCCGGCGGCCCAGAAATATCAGTTCCTTCTCGTTAAATGACTGGACGCCGATAGAAATCCGGTTGATGCCTATATCCCGCGCCTTGTTCAGATCGTTTTTCCCCCAGTCGGCCGGATTCACCTCAATAGTGATTTCCGCATCGAACGGAATAGTGAAGGCATGGCGGATCTTGTCCAGGAGGGCCTTAATCTGATCGAGGGACAGCAGGGACGGGGTTCCGCCGCCGATATAGACCGTATCGAATTCTCTGAATTCTTCCCTGTACTTGTCAATCTCCTTGAACAGGGCATCGAGAAAGCCTGTGATAAGCCTTGTATCCGTGACGGAATAAAAATCACAATATCCGCACCTTCTCTTGCAGAACGGGATGTGGATGTACAGGCCGGGAACGGATGTCTCTTCCTTATTCATCAATCCGTGTCGGATTTCAATACCGCCAGGAAGGCGCTCTGGGGGATGCTGACGGAGCCGATCATCTTCATCCGCTTCTTCCCCTTCTTCTGCTTTTCCAGCAGTTTGCGCTTCCGCGTGATGTCCCCGCCGTAGCACTTTGCCGTAACATCCTTCCGGAAGGCCGAGATGGTCGAGCGGGAGATGATCTCTCCGCCGATGGCCCCCTGGATGGCTATCTTGTACATCTGCCGGGGTATCTCATCTTTCAGGCGGTCGCATGCCAGGACGCCCCTGGCGCGGGCGCGGTCCCGGTGGACGATCTGGGAAAGGGCGTCGACCTTCTCCCCATTGACCAGAATGTCTAAGAGCACGAGATTGCTGGCCCGGTAGTCGATGAGGTCATAATCGAACGAACCATAGCCCTGGGTCATGGATTTGAAGCGGTCATAAAAGTCAAAAATCACCTCGGCGAGCGGCATCTCGAACGTCAGCTCCGCGCGTCCGGGGCTTGTGTAGTGCAGGTTTGAGTTCACCCCCCTCTTTTCGATGCACAGGCTCATGGCCGAGCCGAGGTACTTATCCGGCATCATCATGGACGCACGGATGTACGGTTCTTCGGATGCGGCAATCGTCATGGGGTTGGGGTAATGGGCGGGGTTGTCCACAGAGAGCACCGTCCCATCCTTCAGGGTGAACCGATAGCGGACGCTCGGCACGGATAGGATGATGGAGAGGTCATACTCCCTCTCAAGGCGCTCCTGGACGATGTCCAGGTGCAACAGGCCGAGGAAGCCGCACCGGAAACCCTGCCCCAGTGCAGCGGAGGAGTCTTTCTCATAGACAAAGGCGGCATCGTTGAGCTTGTACTTTTCCACGGCCTCGGCCACGGCCTCGTAATCATCCGAGGCAATGGGATAGATCGAGGCAAAAACAACGGGCTTCACCTCTTTGAACCCGGGCAGAGGTTTCTTGCAAGGCCTCTCATCCAGGGTGATCGTATCACCGATGCTCACACTGGAGACGGTCTTCACACCGGCAATGATGTAACTCACCTCACCTGCGCGAAGCTGCTCCCGCCTCTCCCGGGTCAGCCGGAAGTGCCCCACCTCTTCCACGCGGTAAACAGAATTATTAAACATGAACCGGATGGTATCGCCGGCCTTTACGCTCCCGTCAAAGACCCGGCAGAAGATGAGCGTTCCCCGGAAGGAGTCGTACTGTGCATCGAATATCAGGGCGGCTAGAGGCGCCCCGGGATCACCTTTGGGTTGCGGGATCCGCTGAACGATGGCCTCCAGGATTTCATCGATGCCGGTCCCCTCTTTTGCAGAGCATTTCAGGTGCGTGCCCGGGTCGAGCCCCAGCTCTGTCTCGATCTCCTCGATGACCCTCTCCACATCGGCAGAGGGCAGGTCGATCTTGTTGATGACAGGGATGATCACCAGGTCATGTTCGAGGGCGAGGTAGAGATTTGCCAGGGTCTGGGCCTGAACACCCTGCGCGGCATCGATGAGCAGCAGGACTCCTTCGCAGGATGCCAGCGACCGGGACACCTCATAAGAAAAATCCACATGCCCCGGGGTATCGATGAGGTTCAGGCTGTAGTTTTTTCCATCTCTTGCCTGATAGGGAAGCGAAATGGCCTGGCTCTTGATGGTAATCCCGCGCTCCCGCTCGATATCCATGGTGTCGAGCATCTGGTCTTTATAGGTGCGTGCGTCACAGACCCCGGTCCTAAGGATCAGGCGGTCGGCAAGGGTCGATTTCCCATGGTCGATATGGGCAATGATGCTGAAATTACGAATCTCATCCATGTAAAGGTTCCGTGTTTGGTGTCGTAGTTGATGCCGTAGGGTTTGTCAATGGATGCTTCATCCTGATCATTCGTAGCCCCCATACCTTCCCTGTGTCGCGGCTAAAGCCGCTCCTACGATATAAATAATGAATCATCCTGTAGGAGCGCCTTCAGGAGCGACCCGATTACCCACGATCGTCCCATCGTTACCCCCATACCTTACCCTCTGTCGCGGCTAAAGCCGCTCCTACGGTATAAATAAAGAACCATCCTGTAGGAGCGCCTTCAGGCGCGACCTGATTACCCACGATCGTCCCATCGTAGCCCTCATACCTTACCCTCTGTCGCGGCTAAAGCCGCTCCTACAGGTCATGATTCCTCTCAGATGCAAAATTGGAGGTTCGAGAAGACGGGGATCATGTTTTTCCCTTGTCTATCCCAACAGTCCAAAGCAGGAGACATTCATGAAAAAGGGGCCGCTTGTCCCCTACCACGATGCATAGGACTGTGTTAGATAACTTACGTGATTGAAAAAAAAGTAAACAGGAGGGTTATGAGTTTCCACATCCCCACGAAGAGTAATTCCAGGCTGAAAAGGCTGCTCGAAAGGATCTATGAGAATGAAGAACTTATACAGCTGTGGAAATGCGCCAATGTGAACGCAGTCGATCGCAGCGGCATTAATGATCATGGCGAAGTCCATATCCGTATTGTTGCCAATGCCGCGTTGAGGATACTTCGCCTCCTGGTGCATGGCGGTGTCACACCCAGTGTGGTGAAGAACTACGGTCTTGAGATGGACGATGCCGAGGTGATCGTGGTACTTGCCGCATGTCTCCACGATCTCGGCATCTCTGTCCATCGTAACGACCATGAACACAACAGCCTCATCTTCGCATATCCGAAATGCCGGGAACTGCTTGCAGGTATTTATGAAGAGCCCAATCTGACCATTGTGACTTCAGAGATCATGCATGCCGTCATTGCACACAACGCCAAAGAAACCTGCCTGACCATAGAGGCCGGTGTCCTGAAGGTCGCCGACGCGCTGGACATGAAAGAGGGAAGGTCACGCATCCCGTTTGAATCCGGCAAGGTCAACATCCACTCCATCTCCGCCAAGGCCGTTGATGAGGTCGATATTGAGGCGGGCGACGATCGGCCGGTAAAGCTCGTGATAACCTTGGCTAACTCTGCAGGGATCTTCCAGGTCGACGAACTCCTCCGCCATAAGCTCCAGAACTCCTCGATCGCCGACTATGTTGAAGTGACGGCCAGGATTGAGGGAGAGATGGAGCGCAGGATCATCGGGACCTATAAACTCTAGGACAACCGGGGTGACCTGAAGGAACGAGACAGATTATCCGATGAAGCTCCGCGCAGCACGCTTAAGGGGAATCACCTGGTTGGATGTATCTCTTCTGGTCCCCATATTCAATGTATTACAGGAGATCCATATAAGCGATAAGCCTGTTCATGTCCTGTCTGCTTCTATCAAACCGAACTCCTGGAGATAGCCAAGCAATTTACTTTTATTGATGGGTTTGACCATATAGGCATCACAAAGTTCTTTGAACGATGTCAACACGTTCTCTTTGTCGCTCAGGGCTGTAGTCATTATGATTTTTACCCCGTTGCCGGGCAAAATACCTTCGGATTCTTCCATGCTACGGATTCCCTTAAGCACTACCTGGCCATCCACATCAGGCATTTTGATATCCAGACATATGAGGTCGTACCGGAGGCCTTCATGCCAGGCCAGCATGAAGGCCTCGATGGCTTCCTGGCCGTTTACTGCCATGTGATACTCACCATGGGGACTGAGGATCTCCTGAAGCACTACACGGCTGGTAAAATCATCATCAACAATGAGGATCTTCATCGCCGGCCCCCCCATCGAAAAAAGGTGAGTGATTTATTCTGTGCACACATCTCTTCATGTCCCTAAATCCCCTTTTAACATTTTTAACATCTTGTATACCATGGATGAATCTATACCCGCTCGAAAATCGTGGCCGGGGCTTGTCCACCTCCGGTGCAGAGCGTAACCAGGGCATATTTGCCCTTACGCCTCTTAAGCTCATGGATGGCTGTGACGCTTAATCTGCAGCCGCTGTTGCCTACCGGGTGGCCCAGGGCCAGCGCCCCCCCGTTGACATTGAGCCTGTCCATGTCGGCCTTGAGCTCTTTTGCCCAGGCCAGTGGTATGGGAGCAAAGGCCTCATTGACCTCAAAGATATCGATGTCCTTCATGGAAAGGCCAGCCTTGGCGAGCACTTTTGGTGTCACGGTTATGGGGCCGGTGAGCATGAGCATAGGGTCGGAGCCCACAACGGCGCCGGCAACCACCCTCGCCAGAGGAGTGAGACCCAGCTGTTTTACCTTCTCACTGCCCATCAGGATCATGGCTGAAGCGCCGTCTGTGACGGTGCTGGAGAGACCTGCAGTCATCCAGTCGGTACCGGGAAGCACCTTCAGGCTATTAAGCGCCTCCCGGGTAGTGCCGGGGCGTATCGGCTCGTCATCCATACACTCCATCCTGCTGCCATCCTTGTCCAGCCCGGCAACCTTAACGATCTCGTTCCTGAAACGGCCCTCCAGCGTGGCCTTATGGGCCTTCTCGTGGCTGGCAATGGCGAAATCCTGGCACTCCTCCTTGGAGATCTTCCATCGGTTGGCAATGGCCTGGGCGGCGTTGATCTGGCTGGGGATGCCGTATTTGTCCAGATAGAATTTGCCGAACGGGTGCCCGGCGTTCTGACCGTTGGCCAGGGTGCAGTTCATGTCGGATGCGATGCCGTATTTGGACATGACCTCGCAGCCACTGGCAATAACCACATCGTGGGTGCCCGAGGCGATCATGGAGGCGGCGATCTGTATGGCCGAGAGGCTGCTGCCGCACTGGCGGTTCACGGTGATTCCGCCGAGGGTCTCAGGAAGCTTTGAGGCCAGCACCGCCATGCGTGCCAGGTTGAACCCCTGTTCCCCGATTTGGTAGACGCATCCGGTGATGACGTCATCGACCTCTGTGGCGTCGAGTTTGATGCGGTCCACTGACTCGTCAAGGACACGGGCCAGGAGTTCCGGGGCCATGTATTCGCGGAAATATCCTCTCTGCCTGCCTACAGCGGTTCTGACTGCACTGACGATAAATACGTCTTTCATGAGAAACCTCCTGATGGATTATGTGGCCGGCCCATGGGCGGTCTGCCGGCGGCAAACAGTCCATGAGCGGGCTCCCATACGCCTGTTGCGGCATATTGTATTACAATAAGACGTTAACCAACTCCGGGCCGTTATGTCAAATCTTTTTCGGAAAAGACCGGAAAAGAGGGGGAGAATCTACTTCCCCAATTGCTCCTTCAGCTCGCGCTTCAATATCTTGCCGGACGGGTTCTTGGGGAGCTTGTCGGAAATTAAGATCTTTTTCGGACACTTGAATCCCGCCAGGTGCTCTTTGCAATAGGTGATAAGCTCCTTTTCCGTGATGGATGCATTCTTTTTCGGTACGACGACAGCCGCTACGATCTCTATCCATTTTGGATCGGGGAGCCCGATGACCGCAACCTCCTCGATTCCCGGATGCCGGTACAGCACCTCCTCGACCTCACGGGATGCGACATTCTCTCCGCCGGTCTTGATCATGTCCTTCTTGCGGTCTACAACATAGAGATACCCGTCTTCGTCGAACTTGCCGAGGTCGCCGCTGTGGAACCAGCCGAAGGCAAAGGCATCTTCCGTTTTTTCCGGATCGTTGAGATAGCCGGTCATGACATGGCCTGAACGATGTACGATCTCCCCGACTGTTCCTCCCGGGACGAACTTTCCTTCATCATCCATCAGCCGGGTCTCGACATTCAGCACCGGTTTCCCCGCCGATCCGGGTTTCAGGAGCTGGTCTTCGGGCTTCAGGATGGTTGCGACCGGTCCCATCTCCGTCTGTCCGTAATAGTTCCACAGCTGAAGGCCGCGGAAGATTACGGAAAGCTGTTTGATGATCTCCACCGGCATGATGCTGGCGCCGTAGGCCGCCTTCTTCAGGCTGCGGTGGTTATAGCTCTTGAATTCCGGGTGATTCAGGATCCCGATCCATACGGTCGGCGGGGCGAACATGTGGGTGATCTGGTATTTCTCGATCAATCTGATCATTTCCAGGGGATCTGCCTTGTGCATGATCACATTGGTCGCCCCGACATACAGGTAAGGCATGAGAAAGCAGTGGAGCTGGGCGCAGTGAAAAAGCGGCAGGGCGTGCAGGCTTACATCATAGGTCTCATACTGTCCGTCAAAGATGCAGCTGTGGTACTGCGACATGAGGGCCCTGTGGGAGAGCATCGCACCCTTGGGTTTCGATTCCGTGCCGCTGGTGTAAGGGATCTGGACGATGTCTTCGGCGCTGACCTCCACCTGGGGTTCATCGCAAGGCATATTCTCCATTTCCGTTATCAGGTCGAAATAACCATCAGGGACCATCGACTCACCCAGCGGTATGAAGCCCCACTTTTCCACAGAGGTGAATTTCGCCTGGGACTGGGCGATGATCGGATAAAGGGCATCCTCGATGATGAAGATACGCGAACCCGAATGGTTGATGATATAGGCTATCTCCTCGGCATTCAGCATGTAGTTGATCGGGACCTGGATTGCGCCGATCTTGGCAAGGCCGAGCATGCTGATCGGATAATAATGGGAGTTATAGGCATAGAGCGCTACACGGTCGCCCTTTTTGATACCGAAGCTTGTCATGAGATGGGCGAATCGACGCGCCTCCCGCTCGAGATCAAAAAATGAGAGCTTGACATCGCGGAAGATGATGGCAGTCTTGTCGCCGTATTTTGTTGCCGCCCTCCTGGCCATATCGCCGATCGTATCCCTGTTGATGATATTTCCCATAGCTGCATCTCCTTTAGGTAAGGGCTCAAACTACCCGTCATTTCTTGGGCAATGAAGTATAGCGGGAACCGACCTGAGAGTCAATTTATTGGAGAGTCATCGCGGCTGCTGTACTGAAATATTGTGTTCTTTAAAGACTTCGCGTGCTGCATTGATACCGTTGATCGCCGCAGGGAATCCTGCATAGACCGCCATTTGAAGGATAACCTCTACAATCTCCTCGGGCCTGCATCCTACATTGAGCGCCCCTTCGATATGTACCTTTAATTGCGGTACCGCAGTACCCATGGCGGTCAAGGCCGCCACGGTGGAAAACTGTCTGGACCGCAGGTCGAGGCCCGGGCGGGACAGCACGTCTCCATAACAGAATGCGATGATCCACTCTGCAAGATCCGGGGCGATATCCTTCAAGCCCTCGACCACCGCATGGCCGGTGCCTCCCGTGATGGCCTTCAACGTTTCCTGCCCGCGTTCATACCTTTGGTCCTGGGTACTCATGCATGCCTCCTGCTATGCCTTATGAGAAGCGTAAACCCGCCCCTTTCTCGTCCGGTTCATCCGGCAGGTAATCTTCACGCACGGGGGAAAATACCTCGATGGCAACAGAATCCGCTAGGATCTCTGCCCCATGTTCAATGTTACCGGGGATGCACCAACTGTCTCCAGGTTTTGCTTCGAATTTATTCAAGCAGTGTTTCAGCCTTATATTTCAATTCTTTTTCATCTTTCTCGGTAAATTCCTGCCCCTTTTTTTTACACATGGCCCGCACCTTCTCGATCATTTCCCTGTACGACTCAAACACCACCGGCCCCTTGCCGTATTTTTTATCTTCCAAGATATACCGTGCCATATTCATACCCCCTAAGCTTGAGATGGGTACTCCCCTGGTAACTGATATAATCTGACATTTCTCATAAGCAATATTATGAAAAAAAGGGTCTTCTCTGTGAAGCATACTTTTATGGTTTGCATCCTCCCAGCTCATTGTTCTCACCACGAAGGACAAGAAGAGCACGAAAAAAATAAGAACTGCAGAACGGACATTCTTGGATTCTTTCCCCCGGTCAGAGATTTCAAGAGGATTCTTTTCTTCGTGTCCTTCGTGCTCTTCGTGGTGAAATATCCCTCTGTGTGCTCCTCAATGATCTTAAGTATGCTTTACTGTGATGAACATAAAAAACCATCTTAACCGGTCTTTAGATTACTCTTTCTTATCCATCTTCCTGTACAAAGTCCGGGTGGAGATGCCCAGCAGTTTGGAGGCCAGGCCTTTGTCGCCCTTGGTTCGTTTGAGGGTCTCTTCCATGAGGATGCGCTCCACCTCCTCCATCGGTGTTCCAAGGGGGATGGTGACGGATTCCATGGCAGGTATGCTGGCCGACTGGAGCTCACTCGGGAGATCATCGGCCCCGATAATGCCGTCGCGGTCGAGCACCACGCTGCGTTCGATGACGTTCTCCAGTTCCCGCACATTACCCGGCCATTCATAACCCAGCAGGATCTCCATGGCCTTTGACTCAATGCCCTTCATTTCCTTGGCGTTCTTATGAGAGAACCGGTTGATGAAGTGCTGGACCAGGTTGGGAATGTCTTCCCTTCGATCCTTCAGTGCCGGGAGCTGCAGCGATATGACATTGAGCCTCCAGTAGAGATCCTCGCGGAACCGACCCTGCTTGACCATGGCGGACAGATCCTTGTTGGTGGCCGTAATGATGCGGACATCCACCTTGATGGTCTTATTGCTGCCAAGGCGTTCAAAGGTCTCCTCCTGAAGGATCCGCAGGAGCTTTACCTGCACCGCAGGCGGTACCTCGCCGATTTCATCTAAAAAGATGCTCGATTTGTCTGCAACCTCAAACCGACCCTCCTTCCTGCCTGCAGCGCCGGTGAAGGCCCCCTTTTCATAGCCGAAAAGCTCTGACTCGATGAGTGTCTCGGGAATGGCTGCGCAATTGACCTTGACCATGGGCCGCTCAGCCCTGGGGGAGAGCTTGTGGATCATGTCGGCGATCACTTCCTTGCCGGTGCCCGATCCGCCCATGATGAGGATGGTTGCCTGGCTCGGGGCCACCTGATGCACGGTCTCCACCAGCTTCTTCATCTTGGGACTTGCGGTCTCGATCAGCGGGGTCGATTCGATGGCCTCGATTCGTTCCTTCATCTTGACGTTGTCCATGGTGAGGATCTGTTTCTCGATGGCCTTCTGGACAGCCTTTAAGATATCCGCCTTCTTGAAAGGCTTGGTGATATAATCATAGGCACCCTGCTTCATGGAGTCGACCGCGGTGTCCACCGAGGCATAGCCCGTGATCATGATGACCTCGGTGTATGGGGACACGGATTTGCATACCTTGAGCAGCTCGAGCCCGTCCATTCCCGCCATGCGGATGTCCGAGATGAGGAGGTCGATGTCACCGCCCCTGATGACCTTGAAGGCCTCTTCCCCGTTGGAGGCGGTTACCACTTCAAACCCCTCCTTCTCCAGGATCTTCTTCAGTGACTGGCGTATACCGATCTCATCATCAACTACCAGGATCTTTTTGCTCAGGCTGTTCACGGCTCAAATGGGTCCTTTTTTAAGGTTTCTATTTTGAGTTTATTTTTACCGTCTTCAATGGTGACCTCTTCAAAGACGGCCTTAGCCCCGGGGATGGCGGCATATACATAATATTTGCCGGGTTTGATTGATTCGATGGTTGTCCTGTTCTTTTTTGGGTCTACAGGTGCCTGGTAACGGACCGATGCCTTTTTAAGATCGTTTGACCTGGAGTGGAAATCGCTGATGGTACCCTGGGTATCGCGCTCATAGAGATTCCTGGCATTTGCAAGGGCATCGGACTTTGCCTTGTATGCATCACGGGCCAGCTGAGATGCACCCTGATATGCCTTGAGCATATCGGCAAAGGCCTCCTTTACGTCCATAACCTTAGACTGCCCCTTGTATCCTTTCTGGGAAACAAAGTGTATGTCGATGACCTCAATGGAAAACCCGTTCGGCATCGAGTCCTGCATGCGCTTGATGTCCTTGTCTTTGAGTTCGCTCAGAAAAAAAGAAAGGTGCTCAGGGTCGCTGTTCTGATTTGTGAGGCTCTCACCCGGCGCAAGGCCGAAAATGAGATTCTTCGGGTTGATGAACTCGAGCACGAGCATGGAGGTGATAGGCAGCGGTATATTGCCGATAAGGGGCTTGTATGAAATGTCGCTGATGATCTTGTCCGAGTTATTGTGTGCCGAATAGATGAAGTTGATTTCACCCAGGGCCGATTCAGTAGTAATCTGGGCCTGTGCGGAATGCATGGTGATGGGCACCTTGGCGATGTATTGCTTCCTTAAGGCATCGACCTTTTCGTTATAGGCCTTGTCGGACTGTGTCATCTGAAGTGATGCCTCTTTCAACTCGCCACTGCGTTTATTTATCTGGTAGTGGTCATTAACGTTCTTAAGCTGTGAGTGAAACCTCTCCTTGAGATGATCAAGCACCGCCAGGGTCCCCGCTGAAAGGAGTTCCACCTGGGAAATGCCCGGCGGTACGGTGACAACGAGCCTGGCGGAGAATGCGTATGCAGGAAGGAGGAGTAGGAAGCAAACAACGGCCGACAGTAATCTCATATTATGCCTCCGCCTTGTCTTTCTCGGACTCTTCATGGAAAGGGACCGAAAAGATGAACGTGGACCCTGTCCCCTTCTGGCTCTCCACATCGACCCACCCGTCATGGGCATTTGCGATGTACTGGACAAGGGCGAGCCCGAGGCCGGTCCCATTGTCTTTGGTGGTGAAGTAGGGGTCGAATATCCTCCTGGTGATCTCAGGAGGGATACCGTACCCTGTATCTTTCACCAGGAGCAGGAAGTTGTCTTTGATTCCCATAAGGGATATTTCCAAACTGCCTCCAGAAGGCATTGCATCTTCCGCATTCTTAATGAGGTTTATCAAAAGCTGCTTGAATTGTCCACGGTCTATCATGATATTCGAGAGCTTTTCCGGGCAAATGATGGAAGTATCGATGTCCCTGCGCTTGAGCTCGGGCAGCAGCATGGCCAGCACTGAAGACACCTCGATATGTGGGTCAACGAGCTGCTTCTTGGGGTGCGGGAGACGGGCGTAGGAGAGGTACTCGTCGGTGATCTGTGAGAGACGGTCGATCTCCTCCTTGATGATCTTAACAAGCTCCAGGGCCTCTTCGTTCTTGTCGAACTCCTTGAGTTCGTCTTCCAGCAGCTCGGAATGGAGCAGGACCGAAGTCAGGGGGTTGCGGATTTCATGGGCCACATGGGCCGACATCTGGCCTACGGCTGCGAGCTTTTCCGCCTGGATGAGCTTTTCGGTGAGGGCCTTCTTCTCAGTGATGTCGACTGCATACTGGACGACATAGTCCACCTCGCCCTTGGACCCGAACAAGGGTATGGCGCTCATATCGAAGAAGTAAGGCTTGCCGCCTATATCCACCCGTGTGTCCCGCTCCGTGACGATCCGGCCCGTCTTAAAACACTTTTCCACGAGCTTGGTGTTGCAGATACGCTCGTTCTCGGAAAAATCCAGAGAGCAGTGCTTATCGATCACATCCTCCCTCTTCTTGCCGTAGAGGTCGCACAGGCGCTGGTTGATGTCGGCAATGGTGAATGCGGCATCGATCATGGCCAGGTAGTGCGGCACTCCGTTGAAGATGGTCTCCATCCTCTTGTGGGCCACCAGCACCCTGTCGGCCCATTTATTCCTCTCTGAGGCCGTGGCACGGGCCCTGTTGATCCTGAGCATGGTGATGGTTGCTATAAGCACAAAGCCGATACTCACCGAGCCGAGGACCAGGGTGTTGCGGAAGGTACCCGACATGAGCGAGATGACCTCGCTGTAGGGAGAGGTGGAGATGGTAATCCACCTGCGATTGAGGAAATGCACCGATGAGAAGGCGAGCAGCTTTTTCACCGGATCCTTATCCGGGTAGCTGGGGAAGACGAACTCATACATCCCGTCGTTCTTCAGCGCCATGGCATCGCTGATGGTATCCACACCCGATATGCTTAAGCCATCTTTCTTCAGCCCCATAATGATGTCCTTAAGGTTGAGCCCTATCCATCTGGGGTTAGGGTGGTAGAGGATCATGCCGCTCTCATCCAGCATCCAGACATAACCGGATTTTGACGGTCTGATGGGTGCAACGTAGTGGGCGGTGATATTCGTCAGGTCAATGGCGCAGCCGATAACACCGTGGAATGTGCCGTCGGCGCCTTTCAATGGGAAGGAGATGACAAAGGTCTCAAAGCGGCCGGGTATGTCTTGGTATTGCTCTCCTCCCACCATGATGATGTCGGAGACATAGGGGACGTTAAGCTCCTTGGCCACCCGGAAATAGGTCCGGAAGCTGAAGTCCCTGCCGTCAATCCCCGGCAGGAGCTGGTGAGGATAGTGAAAGCGCATGATCCCGCTTGCATCCTCCCAGAAGACGAATGCGACCTTGCTCTTTAAAGAATTATACAAATTCTGCACCGATGTATCGATGGCCTCATGTTCACCGTTCGAGACCCCTTTGATGTGGGCGGTGAGGCTTAAGGAGTTCGTGATGTCGTGCATGTACTGCTCGATGCCCATGGCGGTCTGCTGGGCCAGCAGACCCTGTTCGCGGTTGAACTGGGCCGCCATTTCCCCCTCGACGCCGTGGTAGGAATACAATGCGAACATGATCACGAAGCCGAGCACGATGAAGGTGCCCAACCAGATGAGAATATCCCACTTTGTTTCTTTGACTTCGATGGTATGCCGCTTCGGTATCTTCTGCCCCATATGTTATCACCCGAGAAAGTAGTCTTCCATGATTTGCCGCGGGAGTAAGGCGGCCTTACGCTTAAGATCTTTGAAATCCAGCGCAAATAGAGGGCTTATCTCAAGGGATATACCCGGTTTCACCTCCACCCCGAGCCTTTTCAGCCAAGAGGCATGCAGGGCGCTCTGAAGCTGCCGGGAGCTTTCCAGTGAATCCGCACCCGTAAGGTTTTTGACCGGTGCGAACTCCTCTTCGCGCACGACCTCCAGGGTGATGCTCTTTTCTGCCAACGGCAATGCATCGAAAAGGAATGTCTCAAATTTGATGCCCTCAATCTCTTTTGTCTTGCCGTCAGGACCTTTGGCAGAGATCATTTTTCTGGCGCGATGGAACGGCAGTCTGGTGTACTGGGCGGTGATCTCTTCGGCGAATGCACGTTCAATCACATGAATGGCAAGGTTACCCGCCCAGTGGAGCATCGTACCGTCCGGGCCATGAGCGTATCTCATGGTATCATCCAATTCACTGTACTCCACCAGCGTGGTCTTAGCGTTTATGGTGGTAATCACACCCATCTTCTCCTCATAGGCCACCTTCCTGACAACCTTGGAAGACATCCTCGCACCGGAGAGGTTATGGAGCCCGAGGAACAGCGGGTCACATACCTTTGCCAGGGGATTATCCACCTGGAAGTAAAATATCTCATCGATGCCGAGATCTTTCATAAGGCTTAGGGCGCCACTCGATCTCAATGCCTCGAAGGTGCCTCCATGACCGTCCGGGTTCATGAAGAGCCCTCCATTCTCGGCCAAGACGAACTTCCCTTCCGGTGTGACCGATGGGAGCATACCCTGGACGAAGATGTGCACATCACCCTGATCAAGACCGAAATATCTGTTCTCCTGAAAGTATTCCTTCGTAGTCACGTCGTTTTCCCGGGAGGTCATGATGAACCATGGGATGGTGCACTGGAATTTTTGTTCGAGGGCGAGGATCTTTTCAGCAAAAAGGCGGAACAGACTTTTGCCCTTTACCGGCGTTACCCCCACGACGCCCTTGGGTGCATCGATCCCCAGACGCGAGCCCTGACCCCCTGCAACAACGAGTGCAGCGACCTTGCCGGCCTTCAGAAGCTCCTGGCCGCGATCGATATATGGTTGCGCCTTTTTTGATGAGGCGAATGTCCTAAGGATGATATCCGCCGGCTCCACATCGCCCCGGGGCGGCGTGTACAGGGCCTCTCCCCTGATGAGCCTGCCGACCAGATCGAGATCGACCCCCTGAAGGTCCTTCATGATCCTCTCCTTTATCAGGGGGTTGCCATCACTGTTTAGAAGGCTTGCGATATGTTCCTGTCCCAGTTCCCTTAGCCTTTTGACGAGCATCCATAATCTCCCGTATTCGTTTTTCAACACCCGTATCCCTGGGGGTGTACAACTCAAGGTGTGGCAGGTTTTCCGGCAAATAGTCAAGGGTCAGCGCCCCTTTCGGGTCGTCATGCGCATAGATATATCCCTTGGAGTAGCCTATCTCCTTCATGAGCCGTGTAGGGGCGTTCCTTAAATAGAGCGGGATCTGCGGCGATCCGGTCTTCCTGATCAGGTCCTCCACCTTTTTCTCCGCCAGGTACACGGCATTGCTCTTGGGGGCGCAGGCGAGATAGATGGCCGTCTCGTACAAGGCGATCTCGCCCTCGGGACTTCCCACAAAGGTGAAGGCCTCCTTGGCGGCCACGGCCATGCGCAGGGCATTGGGGTCGGCCATGCCTATGTCCTCTGATGCGATGCGGATCATCCTGCGTATGAGGAAGAGCCTGTCCTCACCGGCTTCCAGCATCCTGCCGAGCCAGTAGATGCTTGCATCAACATCGCTTGCCCGCACGCTCTTGTGAAAGGCCGAGATGAGGTCATAGTGGTTCTCACCCGACCTGTCATGGTACAGCGGCCGCTCCATGAGCCCCTTGAGGTCGTCGAGGTCGATGTATTCCTTATCAATATTCGTAAGTGCAAGTTCCAACAGGTTCAGGGCGGCACGTGCATCACCGTCGGCCGCTTTTGCCATGGCCGATATGCATGCATCGGAAATGGTCTTCTTCAGAGATATGATGGGCCCATCCCGCAAGACCGCATGCCTGAGAATCTCCTCTATGACCTCTGCACTCAAGGCCTTCAGGATGATCACCTGTGTCCTGGACATGAGGGGGGAAGTGATGGCGAACGAGGGGTTTTCCGTTGTGGCGCCTATGAGGATGATATCTCCGTTTTCCACAAAGGGCAGCAGCGCGTCCTGCTGTACCCGGTTGAACCGGTGGATCTCATCGATAAAGACAATGGGTTTCTTTTCGCTCTGCGCCGCTTTGCCCGTTACACGCCGGATCTCCTGGACACCGCCTGTCACGGCACTGATGGTGGAGAAAGAATCCGGATACATGCGCTCGATGATGCTTGCCACACTGGTCTTCCCGGAACCGGGGGGACCCCACAGCATGGCAGAGCGCAGGTTGCCCCGGGCAAAGTCCTTCAGGAGTACGAGGGCGTCATCCTGTCCCAGGAGGTCATCCAGGCTCAGTGGCCTTACCCTGAATGCAAGGGGTGGCAGCTGCTTTTGCATATGATGATATATAGCATAAAATCACGCATGAAAGTAGAAAGAGAAAACCTTTATTTTTGTCCTTATGTGATTCCGAAACCTGACGATAGATATTAATAGGTTCTTCAAGATTCATTCCCCGTAGAACCTCCTCATATTATGCAGGTCAAAAGCTGACCTGCTTTTTTTTTTGCAAAACTTGACAAACCTTCTTCATTGATTGTAGAAGACTCGTTGTGGCGCGGGGTGGAGCAGTCCGGTAGCTCGTTGGGCTCATAACCCAAAGGTCGGAGGTTCAAATCCTCCCCCCGCTACCAGCCTTTTCTTGTTAATCTGAATAGTTAGAATTTTACTTACCCTGTGAAACGGTGGTGCCCTCGTGGTGCCCCTTCTTGAGAGGTATCACTTTACCGGTCATCTTTTTGCGGATCTTCGATACCACTTGGAATGCACCATCATTGATCGCTTGGTTATATCGCTCGAAAGCCTTGTTCGTTCTATGCCCCGTGGCCTTCTTTGCCTCATCTGGTCCAAGCATGCGGGATGTTTCCGTGGTGGTGGTATGCCGGGTACCTGGATACAACGAGACACCTTCGAGCCCTATCTCCTTCGTAGCCCTGTTCCACCACCGAGCAAGATACTTATCGCTGAAAACAGAACCCGGCTTGGCCCTGGCGCGCCCTTTGTGGTGACGAAAGAAAGGCATCTCCTGATTGATCGCAGGGAACTTATTCCGTATCTCCTCCCAGGCCTCCTGGTGCTCATCGAGGAGCTTGATTGTGATCCACGGCTGATTCTTTCGCTCGGACTTAGTAGGCTCGAATATCGTGATAAACCCATCCTGATAATCTCCCTCTCGAATCCTTCTCAGATCATCAGGCCGCAACTCGGTATATGTTGCCAGCATGTCGATGCCGAGCCAGATCCTTGGATTAATCGAATAGGACATTTCTTTAACCTTATCGATCACTTGTCGTTGGATTTCCCAAGTAGTGATCTTCCGATAGCCGAGCTTATACTTGATAGGCTCAAAATCGGGCATCTCATTCTTAAGAATCGCCTTTCTCTTGCAGGCAAACTTCCAGAAACCACGCAGATGAACCTGGTAATTACTTCTCGTTTTTGCGCCTATATCGGGGATGGAGTTGAGAAAATCTTCTATGGCTGGATCATCTATATCTCTAAAATTGGTAGCGCCCCAATAGTCAACAGCTAAATTAATGGTATGCTCGATTTTATCTATTGTTTTTAAATTCTCTTTGCGCTTTTCTTCGAGATATGAGGGGGCCAGTGCTTTGACAGACTTGGGGCGTTTCGCTCCATAGTCCTCAATGTCGAAATTCTCTTCACGCTCATCCTTCTCATAGCGGAGATGATTCAGCCACTTGGAGGCCACGCTATAAACGGTGAATTTTCTGGCGTGTTCTCTCCCGAACCTGACAAACATTCTCCGGGCTCGGATCTCAGGATGAGCTGTACAGCACACGGCATTTCTAAGATTATCCTTCAGTCGCTTTCCACAGATCGGGCAATCTTCTCTAGTATAGATACCCCCTTGCATACAACCGTCCTCCCCCCTGAACTGAGAAAGGCGATTATAACTCTGCATGGTCCGGTGGGCAAGCATCTTCATGGCCTCGCTATAGTGATGATCCAAGTGTCCTTCCTCCAATGCAGTAAAAATAAAAACCAATTTTCCTGCCTTCCCCCTTTCACAAACGACTGAAGGGGAAGGGAGGAACGACCGGAGAAAGGAAAGCCTGAAAGGCTCACCATATAAGAAAGTGGTCAAAGAATTTGACCATAGAAGACACCCGGAGCGTTGCAAGCAGCATGACAACATGGTCACATGTTGGCGTGCTGCTTTTTAAGCTAGCGGAGGGGGACTTTTATTTTTTGTTGTTTCCTGTTTCAGTTAGATGAGAATCGATCTTCAGGTGAGAGTATTTTAATTATGGGTTCTTATTAGCTCATTACAGGGAGAGAGTATAACGATCGTGCGAGACTGTTGAAAAAGTCCGAATCACAAGATCTTGGCATATTTATGTGTATGAAAATCAATCAGTTAAAAATCTATAAATGTGAATTTTGAGGTTTTTCAACAGTCTCTGCCATACTATGGATTTTGATATGGGATGTCCCAGAGTATAGATTACATCCGAGAACAGCTACTTTTCATGCCGTCTTGAAAGCGATCATTTATCGAAGATATCAACAGTTTGATTGAATAAAGAAAAGAAAATCAATGTGATCTTTATCAAAAAATAATATCAATCAGTCTCTGCTTTTATCTTTTTGTCTAATATTGGTATTAACCACCCCAAGAAAAACTGCGGGGTTCCTAGCTATGGTCATCTCAGGAACTAGACAAAATAATTCCTTTTGTCTAGAGTTCTACAATTTTGGGATGATTACTAACTGGTTGGGTTCGCACCTTGCAGATTCTATTTGATCTTTCATTTTTTTCAAGGTGTCTTGCCCAAAAAAACCTTCCTCGTAATGATTATGATATTGAATCAACTCAAGAGGTGTCCGTAGTCTGACTTTTTTGGTTTCTGTACCTTTCCTCAAGCGCTTAAAATACTCATATGCCATCAGGTCGGCTACCTGCAATCCTACATGTTCTTCGGCCTTAGCAGAAGTGCAAGTGCCGAGGCGGTGTCGATATGAAAATGTCGGGTTATTTGCCAACCACTTGAAAAACTCGGGCGCTTGCTTATCAAATTTAGACCCTCCATCCAGGACAACGTCAAAATGCCAATCGGCGGGAAAATCACTTTCATCTTCCATGTGCCTTGCAATCATGGCGATACAACTCTTAAAACACGCATACCAAGGATGTCCGAGCTTTTCACGGCCAACTTCATTTATAATCCCTCGATATTCATCGGCACGCATTCCGCAATTGTAGGCGACCATTCTCTTCTTCTGACAATTGATAGCCTCTAGAAGGGCAGCGCTGTAGCAAACCTTCTTCTCTTCATCCCATCCGCTATATTCACCCCTTGTACCATTCAGCGGTTGCGCGTGGAAACGAGAAACACCAAAGCGACAATTGATCGAATTCCAGTCCTTTTCTACCTCATTCCACGTCGGCTGATCTGAGAAAAAACCGCTTATGGCAAGAGCGTTTGGTGGTTCTCTACCATCGTAACTCTCATCACAATAAAAAAGAAATTTCATACATCCATTATGCTTGTGAAGCAGTTGATAAGTCATCAAATAATTGTTAAAGCACCAGAAGAACCGCATTGCATTCATATCACCCCGGCGCGCAAGCTCCCGAAACACCTCCGTAAAGGTGTGTGTGTCATGCGTGGTTTGGTGTCTGCCTCGAACCGCTTGTTATCAATCCTCTTTGACATTCAATTTAATATTCTCGGCTACAGTAAATGGTTGATCAAGGCCCAACAGAGTTAAGACCATTGTGCTTCCTGCGCCAAATGTTCCTTCTAATGCCCACATATAACTTCCAATAAGGAGATCTTCGATTCCATCATCATTCAGGTCAGCCCTAAGGATTTCATACAAATAAAGTCCCATGTAGCCATAATGAAGTGTCAATGTCAGAGGCGAAGAAGAAATAATTTTTATTTCCCCTTGAGTAATCAAATCAGAAATACCTACACCCTCAGCTTGCAAACGCTTCAATTCCCTATCGCCGCTTAGATCAGGTAACAGTGTAACCGGTAGGAGGTTAAAATTCGAGATACTTGCATTTAAATCCGAAATAAACCTTTTTCTAGGAACCTTCGCCTGGGCCAGAGCAACGACAAGAGAATAGACGTTCTTGAAGAATGTCTCCTCTTTAATATCATAAGTAGAACGTGCATGGTAGCCATCACGAATAGCTTCGACCCATTCACGACAAGTATAAACTTTAATGCTTTCTTCATCAGACCAGGTTCCTCTTGCCATAGTCAAATAATCAAGCCCTTGAAACCTTGGTAAAATCGGTCGGTCATATAAGGAGTCAATATCAGTCGATGAAATAAATCCTTTTAGTTCGGAATCAACAAATGGAAGGGCTGTAAGGACTTCGAACATGTTCTGAGATCCAGAATAACCAACAATTAGCGAGTTAAGCTCATCACGTGAAATACGACCTTCATCCAAGGCAACTTGTAAAAGGATCATAAATTTATCTTTTTGTATTTGTTCCTTAATTTCAAGTTCAATTTTACATGCCTTGTTGAATTTACTCTCAGCGATAGACAAAAAGTGAATAGCCCTGCTTTTCGGTAGAATCTGACTTTTCTTTTGGAGATTACAGTGCCGGTGAGATGGAACAAGGTTAAGCAGGCTATCTACATCAAATTCGTTATCAAGCCCATATTCATCCAACAATTTTGCCAATTCCTCTGGTTGTTCCTTCAGGTAAGAGGGGATAACATGATCTATATCAAGGTCAGCAAAAGTAACAAACTCTGTACAATAGATACATCGATGGTCGTGTGCATGCCAAATAGCAGCTCTTCTGGACGTTGGTAATGCTTTCCGGGCCATGCTACTCACCTGACTGGCTCGATAACATGAAGGCACAGGAAGCCGGATTTATCGACGATTCGGTGCACCGCTTGGTTCTGCAGTTCCATGTTCACGTAGAGTTCTGGCCTTTATCCGAAAGGCGATCCTTGATCCAAAAGTAATGCATGAAAACATAGTCCCATACAACCCCCACTAATTCCCTAACAGGCTCACCGCACCCCAGCTCCATCGGAACAGATTTGGTCTCAAGAATACTGTGGAGTCTCTGCAATGCATCAAGTTCTGGGAAATGATCGATCGTTCGCTCTGATGTGGAAAATCGCCTAAGTTGTTTTATGAGTTCCTGCGAGGCCAACTCTTTTTCCTCCAGAAGAGCTTTTGCCGCCAAGCGGGTGGCACCGATCATCGTCTCGACTTGCAGGCTACTCTCTGGAACATACTTGTATTGCTTAATAGCTGCCACGATTGGCCCAATAAGCTCTAAACGTTCACTCGTTCCAGTCTTCTCGTCCGATAGTATTATACAAATCTTCTGAAAACGCTCTTGATTTGTAATCAGTTTATCCTCTAGGCCAGCATTCTCGGCCAATTCCGCACCAGTCAGAAGCGTGCCAAGGCAAAGCTGAAATATCTGGCGACCGTATGAAAGGAGTGACTGATATAATGGACCTTCGCTTTTCTTTTGTGAATCCGTGGCGACAAAGCGCAACTGCCGGGCATGGCCTTCGTGCACGATTCGGGATCGGGCGTCATAGAATTGCCGTGCCCAGATGGCTAATCGTGGAATTCTTCCCAATAGCAACGAAATAGCATCGGTCAAACGATCAGTCTTTTCATCTATGGGCAAGCTTAACAACGCTTCAAAAGCAATAGAAAGATTTACAATTGCCGCGGGCTGATCATTTGCTTCGTTGTTGGCTTCATTGAACCAGCGGAGCGCAGTAAAGATGCGCAAAGATGATGATGTTTCAGGTTTTTCAAGTAATTTTCTCAGTAATCTGTAGTCTATCCTTCCATCGGCAAGACAAGCGAGGTCAAAGCTCAAGTCCTGTGAATGATTAAGAGTCAGCTGGGGCTTTGGGCCATAAAGGCGTGAACCCTTAGCCACCCAAAAATGATGCTTAAAATTGTATAATCCCGCATAACCCTCGACTTGATCATGTTTGTCAGCTTCCAGATTAGATTCAGAATCAATCATATCTACATGAAAATCAGGACGAACGAGAGATGCTGGCACCTTGCATGGCGTGAGGATTGCTATGCTGGCGTGCTCCGATGAAAGAAAGAGATCGCCGAACTCGTGACGTGGCAAAGCATAGCAGTATGCAATGACGGCTTGAACCTTTGTGAGATGCTGCACATCAACAGGCGAATGGCTTAGATCCACAAAGGGTATAACCGCATAGGACGCAGATTTTATGCGGAGGTTGTCCTGCAAGAAAAGCATTTCCGAAATTTCGCGCACACATGCGGCTTGCACGAGGGAAAGACCGTCTACATCGTCAGTCGAACGAAATGACACCCCCCCGATAGTCACCTTGTCTCTTGTTTTGAGAAATGGAAAGACAGCGAAGCTGTAAATTTTGTCAAGTGTTTCCATCCCTCTCCTTACCGCCGAACGTACTATATTGCACGTTTGCTTCACATACTAATTAGCCGAAGCAATTTTGCACTATATCCGGATATGAAATGTAAGGCAATATGCTGTTAAATTACTTGAACCATATCTTTCGTGCCATTATCGCTACTCCAAGCATGGGGCCTGAAAAGTAAAGATATCTTTAGCAGATCATCGGTTTTTGGATATACTCAAACACGATCATTTATCGAAGAAATCTCTGTTTCTGCATGTGAGCGAATTGATCTTATAGATCTATGGAATCATACTTGTTTAGTGTTCGGGTTATGATGATTAAAAATAATTCAACAACCATTAAAAAATAACAAAAATATTAGAAACTTATACATGATTCATACATGTTCCTGTTCTTTATTTTTAGAATATGAATATTATTTTTTATTTAAATTTTATTTAAATTTAATATAAGTACTTACTATGCCAATCCTTGAACATATCGATATACTGAGAAAAGGGGTTGATGTTTGGAATCAGTGGAGGAAAGATAATCCAACGATAATACCTGATCTTAGTGGGGCGGATCTCACTACAAATATTGTCTGTAATGCTGAACGAGAAGAATTAATTAACTATCTTATCGGTGGCTCACGATTTTATAAACATGGAATGGAAGAATTATCAAAAGACGTCAATAAGTTATTTTCGAAGCCCAGACTTTATATTAAAATTCATCTGTTATTCATCCATATTGCTGATTGGCGCTTACGCTTTTTCCGTAGAATTAAGGGGAAGCTATTCCCGTTTTTAACCGAGAAAGAACCAAGTGTAATTAAATACTCTTCATATTTGCGGGGTATTAATCTAAGCCATTGTAACCTTAATAATGCAAATCTTGAAGCGGTATATATGCCTGAAGCTAACCTAGAAAAAGCCAAGTGTGAAAAAGCAAATTTTAACAATACCGATCTGAGATATTCGAACTTTAGCAACGCCAGTCTTTATCAAGCCTGCTTTACTAACTCTGATCTAGAGAATGCACAACTTATTCGCTCAAATCTATCCGAAGCAAATTTTCATAGAGCTATACTTAGGGGATCAATCCTGAATGATATAATAGCCTATGGAGTTGATTTCTCCGGAGCGGATCTTGGTTATTCAAATTGCCATCCGATTGATTTTCAAAAAATAGACCCTTACACCTTCCGTTCCCAAATAACTCGTATGAATCATGCTTATGTTAATGGCGCTAACTTCAACTATACGAATATGCGAGATATCGAAATGAATCGAGCTAGTCTGAACGGCGCTAAGTTTGTTAAAGCGGATCTTTCAAATGCTCAATTATCAGGCTCATTTCTCGCAAAGACTGATCTTTCAGGAGCGATTTTAGAAGGAGCAAATCTGGAAAAAACAAATGTCTTTGATGTGAAGTTTAATCGTTTAGGTAAATTTCGTGGAATTCGTTTAGACAGATGTTATGGAAGTGCTCGGTTTGAAAGATTTGCTAAAGATCAAAATTATTTAGAAGAGCTTAGGAATGAAGGTCACATAGGTAGAATATCATATAATATATGGTTAATCCTTGCTGATTGTGGCAGGACTCCTTGGCGTTGGATCATGTGGTCTACTCTAGCAATATTGTTTTTTGGTTCTCTATATGCCAACTACGAACTTCCTACCTGGTTAGCTTGGATTCCAGATTACGGGAAAAAAGTCATTGCTGACATGTGTCCTCATCTCAAATATGTCAACCGAACCCCATTTACACCTTATTATTTTAGTATAGTCACTTTTACGACTCTAGGGTTTGGAGATGTTGTTCCGATTAATATGGCTGGGGAAATATGTGTATCACTTGAAGTAATTATTGGATATGTGATGTTGGGCGGTCTTATATCTATTTTGGCATCAATTATTGCGCGGCGAAGTTAATTTATAGAGTTGTCATTCACATCATAATATTCTTCTTAAGTTGGGTTATTATACAACGCTCTATTTCAACCACTTAGACAGAACATTATTGATTCTTTCTAGCTGAGTAGAACCTTAAAATATATCCAAAAACAATGATCTCCTAATGAGATTACTATACAAAAATTCTTCTCCATAAGAAGTCCATATCCAGGCATCCGATATGTATACAAACCTTATCGATAGAAACCGTTTGTGCCATAGTAGGCGAGATGATCACCTTGGCTGATTATCATATGATTTAAAACAAGATGTTCAATTTTCGGCTTTTCTCAAAACCGTGACGAATATCGAAGTGATCATCATAGTGGATAACGTATGCTATGATGCGCAAGAAAAGACCGTGCGAAGCGCGGCTATTTCTCATCGCTGTCGATGGCTTTGTTGAGGTTGGATGTAGAGAGGACAGCTTTGATACACTCGATGAGACTTTGCGGCCCCACGAGTGGACCAATACCTCCGAGTCTATGAATATCCTTACAATGTGCCTTTGCGAGTGGACTATCGGAGTATATGATTACGGGCATGTGAAGTTCAGATTTCTGCAGATACTTGAGGACTTCGATTCCTGCGAGTTGGTTATCTCCACGACTCATATCCGAAATCACAAGGGCAATCGCACACTCTGATCTTTCGAGAATTGATGTGGCCTCCTCTGTAGACAACGCAATAACGATTGAAGCTCCGCTATCATCCAGCAATCTGTGTGGGAGTTGGTTGTTAGCCGGTTGATCATCAATCCAAAGGATTCTCTTTCCTGCCGGTGAAGTGCCAAGTGATCGTCTCAAGTCCGAGAGCATTGCCATAGCCTCGCGAATCGCAGTGAGACTTGTCTTTTGTGGTCTTTCATCCGTCTCCATAGCCCGGCGCTAGTCCCCCTTGTTGGCTTGATTCAGTGGTGAATCCACCACTTCACTAAGCATATAGAACCACTGATGCTTCTGCTTCATCTTATGCGCAACTGGAATGCCAATGGTTTCCTCCACAGCCTTCTGTGCGGGCGTGCCAATCAATGGAACGAATCCTATAGGTAGTGTAACATAGCCAAGGACATTACGAAATCGTGTAACCTTCCTTTCAGTTTGGAGCACTTCCGCCAGTACTGATCGAGCGAAGTGTTCATCGAACTGAACTCTTCCAGCCACTGCATCGCTGATGAGTTGGCGAAGGTCCTGTATTCGTTTGTCATTGAGAACTTTCAGAAGAGCATGTGTATCATTTATAGCCAGTTCAGGGAATGCCACTGTAAACAGCTTTTCGACCTGCTTCCTTCCCTCTTCTGTTGGGTTTTCAGCTTTACCTATAGAAAGGAACTTGGTGTAGTAGAATGGGGTGAAGTCAAGCCAGTCATGGAATGGGATCTGAAATTCATTCGAAAGGACAAGGTTGGCATTGACATACCCCAGATATGCACGGAGAACTTCCCGCAACGCGCTGCGATAGTCTTTTTGTTTTCGCTTTTCAGAAGAGGAGAGAGCGGTGTCAACCATGTCAGACAGGTAATGTGCATTTCCCATCACCCCATGCACCATGTGACCGATCTCATGCATCAACACTGCCCTGTGGTGGTGAAGTGCATGCATATCGTGGCCCGAGAGGTGATCATCGTGCAGAGAAAGGAATTCACATTGATCACGCCAGACCTGTATAGACATATCGGCAAAATGCCGCCACGTGGTCAATGATTCCCTTAAGGGTATGACCCACTGATCGAGAACATCCATGTCGTGTTCTAACATTTTTTCGAGCAGATCAGACTTGCCTCGGAGGATTGACGCGAAATCGACGAGTTCAATGCGGCCTTCGATCATCAATTCACGGAAGGTATCTGCCACGCCTGAGTAAGCACGTGCAGGATTCTCGACCAAACGCGCAAAGGACATCTCATCCATTACAATTTGATCGCAGAGGACAAGGAGTTCGTAATCGGGCATGAACTCCTCATTAATTAAACGAAACGAGACAGGTGGCATCCTGTGAAATACAGAGTTCCCCCTTGAACCGCTGCCTTGGGGATCCTCAATGCCGAATGATGTGAGCATGAGTTTCATTAGAGATTCCTCCGATTTCTTTAATCCTCTGCTTCTGCTATCGCTGCCCTTCTGAGTGACCAATTGCTATGCTGCAATATTACTGTTTATAACCATTGTTATCCATAGTACGATTACAGTATATCCTGATATCTATTAAGTGCAAGGAATTATACTGTTAAGTTATAGATTTTGTGCCAGACTAAACGGATTACCCAGATTGAATATATCTTTTGATAATTATCACCACCATGCAATCAGATATGTGTGTATAGAGCTATAAGCACTTTACACTCAGATAAATCATAAGTTTTTCAGAGTACGGGTATGTATAGCTCACACTTTGAATTCTACACTTAATATTTTGCTTATGATGATGATATAAATTTATTATCACCTTTACCATCTATTTTTATGTATCCATCAATGTACAAAACCCTTAGAGAGGCTGAATAACTGCCGCTGTCACGATAACCATATTTGTCTGTAAGAACATCCTTCAAGTCAGTCCAAGTTATTTTTCTTGCCTCTCTCACATGATAAAGCATTCGAGATGGTAACGAGTTAGGGTTATTAAGCTCTTCCCTATAACTTTTTAAGTATGCTGGCTCCTTCGTTAACACTATTGGCGGGTTGGTAGCATCATCATTAATATATTTTTTATAAGCAGAAAGTTGTTCTTGAGTAATAAGATTGTCAGCTATGAGTACGGATAATTTATATTCTTCTAGTTCATCAAATAGTGATTTTTTTAATGTCATTTCCTCACCAGAAGGAAGTATCATTGTTGCTTTATTGTTATTTATATCCTTCTTAACAATAAAATATTTCTCTGATGATTTATTTTTACATACTTCAACATAGATATTAAGTGATTCATCTTTTAGATAAGGTTTGTGTAGTTCATCGGACTTTGGTTCTGTTTTTGTTTTGATTGGTTCAGCAGAAACGCTGACTAAATCTGATTTATCTAAATGGGTACTTCTATCCTCAACCGTTTGTACTTTATTATAATTTTTCGTTCCCCTACAACGAGGGAACTGACTGCAACCATAGAATTGGCCAAATTTGCCACGACGGAGCACCATATTTGATCCACATTTGGGACACTTGGTTTTTGTGGGCTGGGCGGACAGACCCGAAGCCTTCTGGAGAGTCTCTTTTTTCATCCCCTTACAGGTGATACAAATTCTTCCGATTCCCTTTATCAGAGATGGATCTCTAAATTCGTCTATATCCCTAAGTTCCTTGCATTTTGGGCATTCTTTTACCTCATTGGTGCGAAGACCGTCTATTGTTTCGAGTACTCCGCTAAGAACCCAATTGGTCTCATCTCTCTCTTCGATCTGAGCCCGAAGTCGTTTTTCAAGCGTCACAACAGGGTCCTTCCCAATGTTGAACCTATTTATACGCAGGAACTTATAGCCATATCCCTCGATTGTCTTCTGTCGGTATACATCTTCTTCGCTGTAGTACTGATTGTAGTTATGAGCTAGAACCCACTCATGGTTGATGAAGTGCTCTTTGAAGCCGTCGTACTCGATGATAATACGATGCTTCGAACCGGCAGGATCTCTGTAAGTCAGCAAAAAATCGACTTTGTATTCCGGATGCTTGTAAGTATGCGTCCGGTCGAGTTGGTTCAGATATCTGCCGATGTTGAACTGAGGGATCAGTGAAATGGAGCCACTGGCACGGTTCTCCTGCCAGAGAGGCGTGTTGAGAATCCAACCGAGGACTTCCCGTTCCATTGGAGACTTCGGATCTACATCCTCGCTGGTAGGTTCCTGCTGGGCTACCCGACGCTCTTCCCAGTAATGGCGAAGCGCTATGCCAATCGAACCGCTGTATTGGTCAAGTGGCTTACTAAGGACGAAATGCATTGTCTCCTTGGCCCGACTGAAGCCAACATTGAGACGCTGTGCCTTGATTTTACCGTTCTCTTCGACATCGACCTTTTCAAGGTCCTTGACGAAAATGCCCCAAAGACGGTCAATAGCCGGATTTGCTACCATAGAGTAGTAAATGATATCCCGTTCCTCGCCCTGACATGTATCGAAGGTCATAATCTTGAGCCGCAGATTGTCATAGAGCCAGTCCCGTTCGGAAAGCCTGTTTATGGCTTCCATAATTAATTTCTGCTGGTTGGTATGCGGAGTGATAATCCCGGCGGTTCCTTTAAACCCTACTGCCTTCAGACGTAGCAGCTCAGTAGTAATGAAGTCGATTTCTGGGCGGTTAGTGTTCGCAACAGGCTCATTTTTCCCGTCATGGTCGATGAAACTGAAGGCAAGCACATCGTCGATGATGTTCCCGCGTATCTTCATCACTTGCAGGCTGTTCTTATAAAAGTAACGGTTGGAGTAGGAAATAATCTCTCGGTAGCCTCTGAAATACTTGTTCAGTTGTATAGTAAAATTGTTAATGAATTCGAAAAATTCAAGAATTGAAGTGCGGATGTTGAAATTCTCTATACGTATCAATTTGCCTTCATCACTCGACACGCAGGCAATAAAGCTTGCTCGCAGGTGGTTCAAATACTCGTTATTGGTTTCAGATCTGGCATGAGCAGCCTTTACATTGGAGAACTGTTTCTTGTCGCCGAGAACCAGCACCTTGCGTGCACGTAGCAACGCCGGGAAAGCTTGGGAAATGCTTACCTGTGATGCCTCGTCAATGATGACCAGATCAAAAATATCTGCCTGAAGCGGGATGTATTCCGCATAGTCCCTTATGCCGGAAAGTATGCAGGGAAATGCATTCTTGAGCTTCTCGAATTCGTCCTTCGGAAAACGGCGTTTTTTCTGAATGATGGTCCTCAGGGACTTTGCTGTCGCCTGATTATTCTGATAGAAGTCGATAACCCGTCCGTCAAGACGATATGTCATCTCCATGGTAATTAGTTTTTCGATTTGGCGTTTTCTTGCGGCATAACCAACAGTGCCTAGTCCTCGGAATTTCTGTTCAAGTCGTTGCCTCAATGCAATGTATCCCACCAGTTCGTCAAACTCTGCTTGTGGCATTGCTGCGAGCTTGCTTCGGCATAGCGAAGTGATTGAAACTTCCTGGATGCCAAGCTTTTTCAGTGTTACCGGGTAGATTTTGATTCGCTCCTCAATGTAGTGCAGGTCGTCGGTAAGCCGAGCAAACCGCTCCATTTCACCATGAAACTCTGAGTCATGCACAACGCTCCAAAGAGTTGCCGCAAAATCATATGGTTTATCAGTTGCGGGAATCGCCGCTTTGATAAGGAAGGCTTTATTAAGCATTTCAAGCGTCCGTGCTATGATCGGCAGCGATCCATGTGCCTTAGTCAAAGTAGAGTTGGGGAACAGTGTCCGAAACCGAGCATTGATAGTATTTTTCCGCCACCACTTCAGGCTGCCGAGGAATTCTGCTTTCAGTGCTACAAAGTCGGTATGGATTCCCTTGAGTGGTTCAATCTTGTTATCTTCCATGCCCCCAAACTGCTCAAGAAGTTTATCTGTGTCGTAGTGATCATTTAACTTTGCAACTCCTACCAACAACATGCCACAGTGTTGACCGAACCGGGACAGTACACGGACGTCACCGGTAGGTTTCAGTCCCATGTCAAAACAGAGTCTCGGAAATGAGTTCGGAATGTTACCCCCATCTGCGCCTAATGTCTCACAGAGGTCGATTACAATCCGCCGTAGTTCATCGAGATCGCCAGGTGCAGCAACATGGCGGGACAACTCTTCTGTATCCCATAGGAGAGGCTTGTCAGACATGCACACTTCACTGTCGAGTAGTTCACTAATCTCATCAAGACTGATATCGCCACCGCTGAGTATCTCTGCTTCGATCTCTTCCTTAAGAGATGCAATTGAACTGGTTATGTTCTTCTCTAGTTCTCCGTGCTTGCTTTTAAGGGCTCGATAGGCATCATTGATACTTGTGATTGCAGCGCTCGAAAGAATCTGGGCATAGGTGCTTCCTGTCTTGCCAAGACGTAGGATCGGGTTTTGGAAGTTCTTGTCATGCCGTACCCGATTCAGCGTTTCTGTAATCTTGTCCTCGACTACATCCAGGGCTTCCTTCTTGTCAGAAAGCACTAGAACAGACTTATTGTTCAGAACTGCATCACAGACGATAGCGGTAATGGTATGACTTTTACCGGTGCCTGGTGGCCCCTGGACAGTGATATAGTTGCACCCGTCCCTCTTTACCGCTATGAGTATCTGGCGTTGTTCCTCATTCAAGGCTATCGGCGAAGAAGCCACCAGTTTGTCATCAGTGCTTGTTGCATCCCACTCGTCATGAACATTCGACATGAAGGAAACAGGTTCCTTTTCAAGGAAGTCCTGGATGATCCGCTCGAAAGCACCCCCTAGTTCACTCTCGTCAAGGGCTAACTGACGGAGGATCTCTTCATAGTCGTTAATTACGGCTTCGTCAGATTTTTCAAAAAGAGCGAAACTGGTGGCATTACTGATATTGATAAACTTACTTTTTGCAATCTGCGATTTGGCTGACCCAATGTCTATTTTAGCATCGGCGGCAAAGTAACTGATCAGTTCATTGAAGACTTCTTGTACGAGAATCTGGAAACCATCTCCCTGGTTAGATAGATAAATGATTCGTTCGGTAACGCTTGAGAGACTTCCTTTTTTCTCCGTCTCCCTGCAGTACTCCTGGACAATGAAATCGAGTGCCTTCTTGTTGATAAATACATGGGGATCAAACTCTACAACGAGTGTCTCTCTCTCTCGGAGCAAGTCGATAGGGATATAAAAAAGCGGAAACCTAGTATTACTGTAGCTTATCTCTCCGAAGTAAAGATAGACATCCTGACCTTCAAGCATTCCCTTGTTACGGACAAGCTCGAATAGTTCCAGATACAGATCGGCAGCCTGATAGGTTTCGAAGAAACCTTTGATGGTGCCCCTGACCTCTTCAAGCTGAAGTTGTGTTGCAAAGCGGGCTTCTGCATCGGCCTCCTCACCGGCAATTATTTCACGTACAATGATGGCAATAATCTCATCGAGTGGCCGGACAAGGACGGCTGTTAACTCCTCTTCCAACAGATAGGTAAGGTTTTCATCGCTGACCGCCAAGTTTGCAAGCGGCTTGGCAAGGCTGCTTACAAGAGGTTTGACGACCTGTGCATTAACAAGGGTTCCAGCAATGGAAAGGAGCGCTTCAACAGCCCTGTCATATTCTTCCTTATGTGCTTTACCGAGGCGTCTGGCCTCCTTAGCAAGGGTTGTGGCGATTGAATCAAGAGTTTCAGAGCTAACTCTCTTAAGTTGGGCTTCAACCAATGCAACTAGGGAGGCAGGTATCAATGCCCGGTAACTTCCCTTTGAAATCTGCTTTAGGATGGATCGGCTAAATCCTCCACGAATAAGCTTCCAGACTATCTCAACAAATGCGGGATATTTGTCGAGTTTGATGCCGACCAATAGATTGTCCTGATTCCGGAGTTGAACGGATCGTTTCGGTAAACGTCGCTTGTGGAAGTCAGTTTCCAGAAAGTCGCGGAAGTAGATTGCGACGTCGCGTAAAAAACCCTTACATCCTGCGTCCATGACTATCCCTTTGGAAAATAATAGGGGCACCCTATCTTGATTGAGTCAAGAAGAAAAATACGAATGAAGTACAAGAGACAGTGTTTTGTTAATTTTGCAGGTTTTATTCGAAAATCTCTATGTGTGGGGCAGAGACCACTTGCACAGACCACTATGAGCTATTTGATTATATGGTCAATCTTGGCTGTATACATAATAATGCTAAAATAATCCTGAAATGGATTGTAACGCCTTCTCCGCTCGCCTTCTAAGCGTCCCGCCAGGCTGATAAACCTGTCATGCCGCTTGCAGCGCTTCGATGGCTTCTTTAAGGAAGGAAACAAAGCCTTTCTTTCGGTCGTTCCTCCCTCTCCCTTCAATCTCAGGTGAAAGGGGGAGGGAGGAAAAATGTTGTTTTCGCGCATTAGACCAAATCAAAGGAGGGCTTTATGAAGCTTTTAACAGTTGAGTTGATCAATCAGTTTCCGAGGCTTTACGAGACCGATGGGAAACCGAAGGACCAGGTGAAAATAATCGCCAAGTTCTTTCACCCTATGTCCGCTGCCACTTGGTATGCAACCGAGTACGATCCGGAGGAAAGGATGTTCTTTGGCTTCGTGAATCTAGGTAATCCCTTATACGCTGAACTGGGATATTTCTCTCTTGATGAACTTGAAAGTGTAAAGGTGATGGGACTCGGCATCGAGAGAGATCTGCATTTCGGAGAGCATTACTTATCCGAGGTTCTTGAAAGCAAAAATATTTGACAACGCCGCGTCCGCCGGGTAACCGGCGGATGCGGGCATAAAAGCATAAAGGATGTATACAGAACAATTTAGGCTCAAAGATCTTTCATAAGCAATTCGCGCCCCTTTCTCTCGCTTTATAAGCACCGCGCCAACAAGAATACGTTGTCACGCTGCTTGCAACGTTTCAGGGGCTTTCTACAAGGAGGCTTCGCGGTCTTTTATCTCCGATTTTTATCAACCCATGAATCAGGGGTGAACGGGTTGAAAAAAATCATGACCTCCGGCAAAGCCGGAGGTTTGTGTAAATCATGAACCGCTCAAAGCGGTTTTACCCGATTGCCTTTGTCTCTAGCTGAACATGTTCATCTGCTCAAGTCGCTGGTCTTCTTGCTCCTGCTTCTGGATGTATGACCGGACTACTTCCTCGTCCAACCCTACTGTACTCACATAGTAGCCCCTGGCCCAAAATTGCTGACCCGTAAAATTCTTCCTTCGCCCCATGTATGCCCGAGCTATATGTATCGCACTCTTCCCTTTGATATACCCGATCACCTGGGATACCGAATACTTCGGCGGGATCGATATCAGCATGTGTATATGGTCCTGCTTCAGATGTCCCTCGATAACCATGCTCTCCCTCTGTATGGCAAGTTTCCTCATCACCTCACCAAGATACTTCCTCAACTGCCCATACAGCGTCTTCCTTCGATATTTCGGTATCCATACAACATGATACTTGCATTCCCACCTGGTGTGCCTTAGACTCTGCTCATCTTCCATGTTTTGCCTCCACTTCTGTAAACTTTGAGCGGTTCACAGTTAGGAGGCTCTTCAATATTCCCGGAATTGTCAAACTCCGGCGAGTCACCCCGGCAGAGCCGGGGGTTTACCTAAAGTAAATTAATTTATTAGAGGAGGAAAGACCAATGGCAAACGTATTCGAGATCGTGACCGAGCAGATTCTAAAACATTTATGTGCTGGTGTTATCCCCTGGAGAAAACCCTGGACTAGCAAGATCCGGCTTCCCCTTAACCTGGTGACCGGCAAGAAGTATCGAGGGATCAATGTATGGTTGCTCCTTGCTTCCAGCTATGCCTCTCCTTACTGGCTCACCTTCAACCAGGCCAAGACCCTCGGAGGGACCATTAAGAAGGGAGAGAAAAGCTCCATCGTGGTTTTCTGGAACTTCAAAGAAGTGGATGAAGTAAACAAGGACACCAGCCAACTGGAAAAGAAGAACATCCCCTTCTTAAAGTATTACCGGGTATTCAATGCCCTGCAGTGTGAAGGGATCACCTATCCTGAGCAAGAGGAAGAGACACACACGGACCCCATAGCCGAAGCTGAGGCTATTATAGAAGGATATAAGGGAAGGCCTGAGATAAAGCACGGATTCACAAAGGCCTGCTATAACTCTGTAGAGGATCTGATAAAGATGCCCAATAGGTCTGCATTCGTGAACCAGGAGGAATATTTTAGTGTACTATTCCATGAGGCAACCCACAGCACAGGCTTAGAAACTCGACTCAACCGGGAGACCTTGACCACACCAGCACCTTTCGGATCGAAGAACTACGCACGGGAAGAGCTTATAGCCGAGATGGGGGCTGCCTACCTGTGCGCAATCACCGGTATTGCCCATGCCACCATTGAGAACTCAGCGGCATATATCCAAGGGTGGAGGGACTCTATCAGCAAGGATTCAAAGCTCGTTGTCCTGGCCGCTGCCCAGGCCCAGAAAGCAGTCAACTACATCATGGGTAGGCAAGAAGAAGAGAACCACGAGGATGAAGTAGGGCATGGGTAATTCCCCTGCTCCCGGACGCGGCGCATGCGCCGCGTCCGCTTTATGCTGTTAGCTTTAATTCCGGGAAAACAGTGCCTAGCCTCTTTCACTTGCTATCAAAGCGTCCTGCCAACGGAGTTGTCATGCTGCTTGCAACGCTTCAGAGGCATCCAGGATGCCAAGGATTATTCAAGGTGGCTTCGCGACCTTATCATCCTTTTTTCCTAACCCCTTAAGGGTTTTGTGAAAGGGGTCAGGGAAAAATTGGTTTTTTGGGGAGGAACTCCCTGGAGGCCAATAATTTAAAGGGAGGAATATCCATGAATGATCTTTTGACTGAAATGAAAACCAGTGATCTCGTTACCGCCTATCAGCAAATGTTGGCCGATCTGGATGAGGCTTATGCAAGGCTCGTCAGGATAAAAGGACTCTATGAGAAGATCATAGGGGGACGGTTCTTCCCATGCAAGATAGGCCGTTATGATATGGATTTATACGACCCTGAAAGGGATAAAGAGGACTCAAGGAAGGGTGTACGGATTAACTGCTGGAAGGTCCTCTTTTCACGGATCAAGAACCTTCTTCCGGCCAGAGAAATTTCGAGTATCGAGAAGCAGCTTTCTGATGGAAACGTACCCGAATTTACAGAGGAGAATATACACAAGCTGATGTTTTCCTTTATTACCCGGGGGGATGAGTTTAAAAAGCAGATGATTGAAGACGTATTCAACTTCTTGAGGCCGCAAAGGACCGGACTCAAGACCAACCAGAGAACTGCCCTGAAAGAAAAAGCCATCATCCCGGGAATAATCGACCATAACAAGTATTGGACAACCCTCTCAAGCTACAGAGAAGACAGTTTATGGGACATGGACAAGATATTTCATCTGCTGGATGGTGCAGGTATGCCAAAGTACCCGGGTAATCTTCTCACAAGAATCAGAGACGCCATGAGGGAAATGAAATGGCAAACAGAAACAGAATACTTTGAATGCACATGGCATAAAAACGGAAACATGCATATCCGGTTCAAACGCATGGATTTAGTTTGCGAGATTAACAAGATTGCCGGATGTGACAAGCTGCAGTCAGTATAAAATCAAAGTTGCCCCCGGGTCTCCATGGAGACCCGGGGGCAAGGTCGCCTGAGATCTTATCTCGATTTGTGTTTGAGACAACAGTAGGAAGGACCACTTTGTGGCCCTGATTTCTTTAAATTATCGCCCCCTTCACTCGCTTCGATAAGCCTCACGCCAATGGAAAAATCCATTGTCATGAGGCTTGCAGCGCTCCAGGGGCTCATGAAATCTCAAGTTTATCAATGGATGGCTCCGCAGTCTTTTGAATCATTTTTCTGAAACCCCTCAGGGCTTTGTGAAGGGGTTCAGGAAAAATGTTTTGGGAAAGCTTAAGTTTGAGGAGTTATTCAATGGGAGCTATCATTCAGAAGAAGGAACAGAACGATGAGAGTTGCACAAGCAGATCAAAACGTTCACGGGACCCTTTCTCCGAGTTTTACCATCAGATTGAAGAAAAATATAAAGACATCCTTTCCATTTCAACGGAGGATGAACCCTATGAATATGTTTCCGGTATCGGTGACCTCTATGAAAAGATATTCAATTATGAGATTCCTTCCCAGAAGCTCAATGACTTCCTAAGCAAAGTGAGTTGTGATCTAAAGCCATTGGCCATTCTGGATATCAAGGCAGCGATAGCCGATTGTCTTGGCGATATGATAGAAACGTATCGCTATGAATCGACAGAAGAGGGACATGTCATCGAAGACTACCTCGACGGTCTTCTCGAAATCGTCAGGAAGTACGAAATATCAGCAGCAGATATGCAAAATACGATTGCCTCAACCCACAAAATAAAGGTCAAGAAAAAGGAAATACCCGGAGCTGGAAGAATAAGGCCGAAACAGGCTGTATTATTCGACTAGCTAACTTTTAGAGAATCATTACCCCTTTGGCGGAAGGCCGAAGAGAGCCCGGTCATTATCACGGACCAGGAAGCCATCCATGATCTTGATGAGCTCTTCCTCTTTGCCCTTGTATTTGACTTCGAGAAAGTAAGCTCCGATGAGGATCTTCTTCCGCGTGTCTGCGGCCCGTTCCACTTTCTTCAGGCGGGTCTTGGCATTGGAAATCTGTTGTTCGATCTTCTGTTTTTTCTGCAGAAGTTTTGTGAGTGAATCTGTCTTTTTTGGTTGCATTCTGCCCTCTCAAAGTAATATAAATACAAATGTTGTTATGTTTTAATTTATGTGAGGTTAGATGTCAAGCGAGAGCACACCAAGGTTTTTCATGAGCCCGGTAGCGTATCGGGATTTATCGTAACGTACGAGGCAATCCCCATGCATGAGCAGACCGAAGGGCCAAAAACTTTACGAAGGAAAGGCGCACATACATGTCGCAAGCGACATATGCGCTCGGTGCTAAAGCTGAGGAAGAGGCATTAAATGGCGTGTTATCATATCCAAGTTAAAATAATCAGCAGAGGTGGAGGCAAATGCGCCGTTTCCGCAGCAGCCTACCGCTCGCGGGATAAGCTCTATGATGAACGCCTGGACATGACATTCGACTATACGAAGAAAAAGGACCTCGCCTATGCAGAGATCCTCCTTCCGGAAAATGCACCGGAGAGACTGAAAGACCGGCAGACCCTCTGGAATGAAGTCGAAAGAGTCGAGAAACGAAAAGATGCACGCCTCTCCCGGGAAGTCGAGTTAGCTCTTCCCAAGGAACTGAACTTCGAACAACAGGTAGCCCTCGTAAAGGAATATGCACAGAGTCAATTCGTGGACAGAGGCATGATAGCCGACATCTGCATCCATAAGAGTGATAAAAATCCTCATGTTCATATTATGCTTACAACAAGAGAAGTTACCAGGGATGGCTTTGGTAAAAAAGTAACCGCATGGAATGATAAAGCAGAACTCCTGAAATGGCGGGAAGAGTGGGCGAATATCCAGAACCGGAAATTGCTGGAAGCAGGTCACGATATCCAAGTAGACCACAGAAGCTTTGCAGATAGAGGCATTGACCTTGAGCCGACATCGAAGATCGGGATAGCAGCAAAATACCTGCCCAAAGGTTACCTCCACCTGCAAGAAACCCGAGGACTTGATCGCCTCGAAGAGTACCAGAGGATATGCCGCGAGAACGGAGAACGTATTATCAACGATCCGATAAAAGCCTTGAAGCTCGTTGGGCATTACGATGCCGTGTTCAAGCGGGAAGACATCATGGATTTTGCCTTCCGGCACAGCGCAGATGCGGATCAGTTCAACCGTGTTTTCTCTGCCCTTGAGAACAGTCAAGAGCTCATCAAGATCGGGAAAAACGAGAAAGGGGAAGACCTGTTCTCTACCCGCACAATGATGATGAGCGAGAAGACCATGCTCGATAATGCGAGAGTCATGACATCTTCAAACGGTCACGTCCTGGAGCAGGCTATCATCAACCAGACAGCGAAAAACTACACCATGAGCGAGGAGCAGGAAAAGGCATTCAGAAGTATCGCAGAGGGCGATGATATCTCCGTCATGATCGGTCGTGCAGGAACAGGGAAAAGCTACACCCTTGGAGCTGTCAAAGAAGCATATGAAGCAGGAGGATATCGGGTAAGAGGCCTTGCACTTTCGGGCATCGCAGCAGAAGGCCTTCAGAATGAAAGCGGCATCGAAAGCACAACCATCTTCAGGCAGTTGGATGATTGGGAAAATGAGAGAAATCTACTCAACAAAGACCAGATCCTGGTGATCGATGAAGCAGGTATGGTTGGAACAAGACAGATGCATAAGATTCTAGAGCACGCCCATGATACAGGAGCAAAAGTGATCCTTGTGGGAGACAATGAACAGCTTCAGTCAATCGAGGCAGGAGGATCATTCAGAGGTATTATCCAGAGAACCGGATACGTGGAACTTGCAGAAGTGAGAAGACAACATGTTGATTGGCAGAAACAGGCAACCGTAGAATTCTCAGGCAACAAAGAACAAGCAGAAAAAGCCCTGGAAATGTACCACGACCATAGTCATATCCATGAACTCCAGACCAGGCAGGACGCCAAGGATCAGATGCTGAAAGAATGGGCGGATCAACAACAACTTTCAAAACAGAAACACGAGACCAGCCTCATGATGGCCTACACAAACAAGGACGTAAATGAACTTAATCAGGGGGCAAGAGAACACAGAAAAATGCACGGAGAACTTCGTGGCTACGAACACACATTCATGACCGAAAAAGGAGAGAGAAATTTCTGCACCGGGGACCGGATTATATTCCTCAGGAACGAGCATTCTTTAGGCGTAAGGAATGGTTCTCTCGGTACAGTAGAGAGCATCAACCGGGGAGCCATATCCGTCAAACTCGATAAAGGCGACAGGGTCGCTATCGATACCAGCATGTATAAAGATTTCGATCACGGCTATGCAGCCACCGTGCATAAGACACAGGGTTCAACACTTGACCATACCTTTGTGCTCGGCTCACGTCATTTTGATAAGCATACTGCATATGTTGCCATGAGCAGACATAGAGAAAATGTGACCATGTACTACGGCAAGGATGAATTCAGGAACTTTGAAGACCTGCAGAGAGTCATGAGCAGAGAACGGCCTAAGAGTCTGGTTGTTGATTATGGACTGCCCAGGGGCATTGAAGTGGATAACAGAGTCATCGAGGCTGAGAGGGTTATGACTCACGAAGAAAGACGCATCCAGGCCCAGGAATGGCAACAGCAAAGAGACCAGGAACAGTATGTCAAACAAATGAAGGAAAGAGGCATTCAAGTTGAATTACCCAAAGATAAATCTGTAGCCGGATACTTTACGAGAGTGGAAGAGATTGGCGGAAGGAAATATGCAGTTATCGATACCCATGCTAATCCAACCAAGGGGAATCGCTACCTGATACCCTATGAGAAGCAATACGACCAGATGCAGATGCACCACTATGTAGCCTATGATGGAAAGGAATTGGGATATGCCAAGCGGAGCAGAACCCCTGAGAAGGAAATACAACAACAAGTTTCTCAGGAGAAGCAGGGAGAAAAAGGCATATCGACACCCGACCGGAAACTTACTCCGGAAGAATTCAATTACTGCCAGCGCATGCAAGATAGGGGGCTTAAGGTTGACTTCCCAAGAGAAAGGGCTGTGGAAGGCTATTATACAAAGATCGAGGAACTCGGCGGCAATAAATATGCAGTGATTGAATCGAAGGGTGTTCGCTACATGGTATCCTATGACAAGCAATACGATAAGATGCAGATGCACCGGTATGTTTCATATGACGGTCAAACGATGCGTTCTGCAAAGGCTCCATCGATAAAAATAGAAAAAAATCAGGGGCTGGGACTTGGAAAGAAGTTAAATTGAAGAGGGAATAATCATCTCAAAACGTGCTCCATGATTTCAGGAGAATCATTCCGAGGATCGTTCACAAGTTTCGAGACTTCATATGCTTCCATCTCCTCGGCAGGATAAGGCTTAAGGCAATTCAGCAAGGCAGCTTCCTCTTCTCTCTGTGAACTCAGCCACGACTTGAAGCAATCAGGAGATAGGATAGCAGGCATCCTGTCATGGATCTTTTTGATCAGTGAATTTGCTTCCGTGGTGATGATCGTGCTTGAGATGATCGTATTTCCGGTTTCCTTATCACGCCACCTATCCCAAAGCCCAGCAAAGACGATGGGCTTTCCGCTTTTTAGCTTGATGAGGTAAGGCGTCCTTGTCTTATTCGCAGTATCCCATTCATAAAACCCCATTGCCGGGATGATGCACCTGGTTCGTTTGAGTGGCTCTTTAAAAGACGGTTTCTGTGTAAGCGTCTCCGCCCTGGCATTTATCAACCGGTTCCCGATGTTCTTATCTTTTGCCCAGTAAGGTATAAGTCCCCAACGAGTGAGGGTAAGCCTCGGCGTAGGGGTATTAATCACGGTCAGAATATCTTTCGTGGGCGTGACGTTATAGCTCTGGGTAAAGTGACTCAGAGCCTCCTCGTCCACTTCCAACTCTGAGAAGCCTACCTCGATCTGCTCTGGGTCAATGATCTGGATGAAACGGCCGCACATTATTCGTTCCTCTTCTGATATACTGGGTTGTACATCAAATAATGATAAGTTGTCCATGCACAGGAGCTTTGCACGGTTATCCAGATCTCTTCCCCCGCTCTCCTTTACAGTCAACTCCCGTGGTGTTAGTATCTCCTGCTTGTGACAAAAATCTCAGAAAAAAACGAATTGCGTGTTACAGGAATCTGGGGCTTCGAAAGCAAGTCTAGCCTCAAGATACCCCTCTTCTCTGTAGGCATATCTGCTGGATTCCCCTCACCGGCAGAAGACAGCATTGAAAAGAATCTCGACCTCAATGAGTTTCTCATCAAACATCCGTCTGCAACATTCTTTGTCCGAGTTGCAGGAGATTCGATGACCGGGGCGGGTATTCATACCGGCGATATCCTCATCGTAGACAGAGCTTTGGAACCAAAATCGGGTAATGTGGTGATTGCCATGGTCAATGGCGACTTTACAGTGAAAAGGTATAACCACATAGATGGCAGATGTTTCCTCCTGGCTGAAAATTCTCAGTTTAAGCCTATCGAGATAACGGACGGCATGCAGGTGGAGGTGTGGGGAGTCGTTTCTTACGTAATCCACAAGGTGTGATCAATGGAACAGATCTTTGCTCTGGTAGACTGCAACAACTTTTATGCATCCTGCGAACGTGTTTTTAACCCTTCTATTGATGGTAAACCGGTTGTCGTACTTTCAAACAATGATGGGTGTATCATAGCCAGATCAAACGAAGCTAAGGCATTAGGCATTAAGATGGGAGAACCTCTGCATCAGTGTCAAACTCTCATCGCAAAAAACAAAGTGCACGTCTTTTCATCTAACTTCCCGCTATATGGCGATCTGTCTGCCCGTGTAATGGGGACACTTGCTACCTTTACTCCCGAGATGGAGGTCTATTCAATAGATGAGGCTTTTCTAGATCTCACCGGCATTCCTGAGAACCTCACTGAGTATGGAAGAATTATCAGGAAGACCGTAAAAAGATGGGTCGGCATCCCTGTGTCCATCGGGATAGCTCCCACCAAAACACTTGCTAAGGCTGCTGCAAAGCTAGTGAAGAAGCGGAGTGAATATCAAGGAGTATTCGATATCACAGACCACATAGAAACCCTCGCCGACATTGATGTGGGAGATGTATGGGGGGTTGGTTGGCAGTATACCAAGCTCCTCAGGCGACATGGGATCTTGACTGCGCTGGATTTGAGGAATGCACCTGCTTCCTGGGTTAGAAAGCACATGACTGTTGTGGGCCTGCGCATAGTTATGGAGCTTAGAGGTACGTCCTGCATACCCCTTGATGAAGGAGAGCAACCCAAAAAGTCCATTATGTGCTCCAGGTCCTTTGGCCGTAAGGTCTATACCCTTAATGAGCTTAAGGAAGCTGTATCCGCTTATACATCCAGGGTATCCGAGAAACTGCGTGAACAGAATTCTGCTGCATCCATCATCCAAGTGATGCTCATCGAGTTTCCATTCAATGATGGGCATCCAAGGACTCATTTCTGCTCTACCACAATTCCTGTTGCCACCTCGTACACCCCTGACCTCATACGGTATGCCAAGGCCCTTCTGGAACGTGTATACCGGAAAGGTCCGGCATATAGGAAGGCAGGGGTAATGCTCTCCGGAATATGTCAGAGAGGACAGGTGCAAATGAACCTTTTCCACACCAGTCGTGAAGGGGAACAAGAGCTAAAACTCATGCAGACCGTGGATGAAGTAAACAGGCGATGGGGCAGAGGAACTCTCATCCATGCCTCCTCCGGCTTCGCGCGACCGTGGTGGATGAGGCAGACAAGGCGATCTCCCCAATTCACGACATCCTGGACAGATATCCCGGTTGTAAAGGCTTAATTCTCTTTCTTCTCGTTCACCTAAATCAATTTTACATACTCAAAGTTAAGGAGGGTATATTTCACTTAGTGCTGTCAATGATTGCTTTTAACAAAGAAACCGACATAGCCACCTGCTTCAAAGCTTCATCCTCGGTAATGATTCTCTTCTGTGCGTAACACTTATTAGCCAAGCCGATTGAGCTATTTGCTATCTTTGATATCTCCCTCTTAAGATCATCAATGGATTTGATTTGAATCGGAGTTACCATCTTTTCAAAAGCTCGCTTCTTTTCAGTGCTAAGAGGTAAGACGGAGTCTAATGCATCATCAAATTCAGCGTGATGTTCTTTGCTCCACTTGCCTATTTCAGTATATACCTTCCCATCACCGGTAGGAGAGCTATCATAGGGGAAATTATGAAGAGGTTGAGATAGATCACCGACATAATGGGCTATGTTACCGAGATAATAATCATACTCCCATCCCCTTGACCCTTTCAGCTTTTTATAAAGCTGCACTATCTCCCAGTATAAGACCCCGGATGAATCGGGAACTCTAATCTTGATTGGTTGTGATCCTGGGGAACCCAATTTTTGATAAGTACCTACGGTTATCTGATACCGGTCAATATATTCCGGAGTAACAATGGTATTAGGAGCAGCATCATGCCAGTGATACGGAACTAATAAGGCATATTCTTCATTCCTGGAGAGATCAGGGAAACATGCTGTTTCAGGATCTGCAATACCAGCCTCTTGGGCAATAAGTATGTGGGTTATTGATGACCATGCCTGAGCATTAGTTGAAAGAATGAGTATTGTAAGGATACTTATAATGGCTCTCGATGAATATTTCATAATTGACCTCACTTTGTTGGCAGTAGGGAATCACAGTTGAAATGTCATATGATACTGAAATAATTATATCATATTATTATGGAATAATCCACTTTGAGCTGACCTCCTGGTTGTTCTAACGTATCTGATTGTATGGTGGTGATGTTTATATGGTGGATTGAGTCCTTTATGATAGTATGCTATTATTCAATTGGGAGGCGTAGCTTCCCCATCACCTTCAGCCTGAAAAGGCGAAAGGAGGCTTCACATGAGTAAGCTCATTGCTTACCTAATGATGGGGCGGCGTTCGTTTGTGGCTGAATTCTCGATTTGAAAAACTCCGGACCGTGGTAGCCCAATAGCTATCGCGATTCCATTCTCATTCTCGACCGGAGTCACAAGGGGCACCTGTCGTTGCGTCGATGACGCAACGAGCCAAGAAGACTAGCGATTGTCCTATCGTCGCGGTCAGGCCCAGCAGGTGTTACACACCGCTGTCAGAATTCTGATTGCGAACGTGTGTAGCGCCTCCCTTTAATGGATTTCATAGGAGGCGGTTCTCTGTTCCCTGTAAGAAGTCGAGGAAGTGCTTGTAGTTGCTGTTGAATCTCAGCGGTGTGGAGTATCATATTAGTAATGAAGAGTAAAAGTGCAGTATAGTTATTGTTGAGCTACTCAATAATCCTATGAAATTAGGTAGAAACTGATGTCAAATGGCAATTTGAGTGCAAACTCACTTTTTCATTTTACAAATACACTAGATAAATTACAAAGCATTTTGATCGATGGTTTTTGGCCCAGATACTCTCTTGAGACTTGGGATATTATTATTGATAACCCTATGGAATATGCATTTCCAATGGTTTGTTTTTGCGATATTCCGTTAACGCAAACAAGAAAACACACAGATCTTTACGGGCAATATGGCATAGGTTTAGATAAACGCTGGGGCATTAGAAAAGGCATCACGCCGGTATTATATGCATATAAGGGCTCCAGAACCACTGCTCTGCTTGCAGCAATATATGATGATATGATTAATAAAGATAAATTAGTTCCTTTGGATGAGAAACTTCACAAAGATTTTATGGATTTTATTATGTTCACAAAGCCATATAGTGGCCCTATATGGCGTGATGGCAACTATATCCCTGGCGAAATAAGGTTTTACGATGAAAGAGAGTGGCGCTATATTCCAGACATTATAATGACAGAAGGAATAAGTTTATTATACGTGAATAATGCTATCTATAAACATGAATTTTTGAATGATCAATATCGAGAGAGCCAAGAAAAATTGCTACAACCTTATAATCTTGTCTTTTTTCCAGAGGATATCCGTTACATTATAGTTAGCAGCGAAGCCGAGATGTTATCTCTTTTTACTTTTCTTGATAGTGAATTGACACATAAATATAATGAGTTAGATTTGCAACTTCTTAAAACGAAAATTATTTCGGTTGAACAAATTGTTTCAGACTTTTAATTAAATACATTAACTGTGATTTAATACAAATGGTCGTCAACAAAGGCATTCTCTCTAATTCAAAAAGTTGGCGCTTTTGTCTAGATAATGCCCGTCATTCAGCAGAGGCAGAGGAGTAATAATGTTTTCATCGAAAATGGTTTTGAGTTTTCCGTGTGAAGGGGGGATGTTTTATCTTCTTAATCAACACCTTTCCTGTCCGATGATCCCGTGACACATCTCCATTCCAAGTTAATAAGACCATTTACAGAGATTTGTTTCTCAGAACAGTTAGTAGAGATCTTCGAATGAAACCTTCAAAATTGGTAAATAGTTGCTGATGGTAGGTTCAAAGAGATGAAAAAGAAAAGTGATATCTGATATCCAAATTAATTATACTGGTGGTTTTTGAAAATTAATCCCAAAAACACGTAAGTCTTTATTATAATTCTGATGCTTTACCTCAGCGTCAGCGATCTTTTCAAGATGATGTACAAGTTCATCATATGACAATCTCATGTTACTTTTATCATCGACCCAATGTTGTTTGTTGCCTTTACCTATATATCCCAAGACATAAACACCAAAGTTTGAATCTGGTGCTCGAAGATACTTTCCAAGCAATTGATCTATTAATCCTTTATTAAGTTGATCTAGAGACCAATTTTCTGCCCATTTAATTTCTATGGATACAGGTCCCATACCTGGAGCCTCGATGCGTAAATCAGGTTGTTGTTCTAAATCTATTTCCTCTTCTTGAGTTACAGTATAACGACCTCTTGATTTATTACGAAGTTGTCTTGCTAACCAACTTCGCAATACTGATTCCTCATCATCAATGTGTAGATCATAACGAGAACTAATGTCACCTCGCTCCACCTCGTCTTTGATAGAGAAAAATCTTTTACATGCTATTTTAAAAAGCTCATAATCTGATTGAGGAGATACCTCGTGTTCATGCATAAAATCCTGAATGTCTTTAGGTTGCCATGGTATTAATTCGGATGATAGTTCGATCCTCTTTTCGATAAGGTGAAAAATATAATCACGGTAAATGCTAAAAATCGGATCTCCCAGAAATGAACGCAACACATTATCCACTTCGGGATCTGATAAACGAGAAAACCGTTCAATTAGACTATTTCTAAAATCTTGAGCATGATCACGTGACGTGAGAGTGTATACACCTCCATTTGTTCTATCAAGATCATCTTCAAATCTTATATAATGAAATACCATCGGTATGAATTCTTGTAAAAATTCAGTCTTTAAATAATCTGGGTTTTCAATCAAAGGATAACTTAATTTTGAATGTGTGCTTAGCCCATTACAGATTTCTATAATAAGGTTGGAAGGTTCTTGTATTTGAGTGAGTATATTCTTTAAGGTTGTAATTGCAGAAACTGAATCGAGTTGGATCCACACTATCATCCAAAGAACAAATCGAGGGTCATTAATCTGATAATTAGCTATACGTTGAGAAGCAAGGGTACTTAGGGGCAGTCGTGGAGGATCAGATAGTCTCAAGAGAATAAAGATAGCTGTTTCTAAAACATCGTAATGTGGGGGGTCATTAATCTGTAGGTTTTTTAATATATCAACTGCTACTAAAGATCCCACACCTCCCGTATCATATTTTAAAGAACTTAATACCTGATTAAAATGTTCATGATCAGCTGGGATCAGCCACTCTCCATGTATACATTCATTTAACACGGCCCGTACAATATCTGGATGATATTTGGCTAGCTCTAGCAACCAATCTGAGAAGCCATTGAGCTCATTCAGTGCATACCTACATGCAAGATCTGCCTCTGTAGGAGTTATGATACTGAAGTCTAGACTTCCATCAGCTAACGAACTCTTAATACCGCTCAAGCCAATAATGACACGATAATCTGTTCTATTTGTATTTGCTTTTTCATGAGGTAATGGAGGTTTCCATTGATGCCAAACAACTTTCCATCCAGTGATGGCAGCTCGTGCAATAAGGCCACCTCTTTTTCTTATTAGTATATGCGCACTATCTGCCCCAAATTGATTCATATTTTCAGTTGCTTCGATAGCAAGTCTATAGAGAGCAAAAATAGCTGTTCCATTACGTAGGTTTTGATGGTTCCAGTAAAGCCACATTTTATCGCGTAACTTCGAATAACATTGTCTAATCATATTTTTTGAATTTCTGACTATTTGCTCTATGCTGTAGATTTTGTGGCGATAGAAAAAAAATCTGATCTTATTTGATATCTTAATGGTAGATTCTTTTTTAAATAGGCGGACAAGCTCATGATCGCACTTGATCGCACTTTTAAATAATTTCCGAACAGAGCGCTTCCTTCCTGACTGTAGCCATAGATAAACTGCAATTTCCAGAGCAATGTTTTTAATTTCTTGCGAAGAACCTTCTTGAATATCTTTAATGAGCCATTCTATATCAGCCTCCCGCAGTTGGACCATATCAAAGTGGTACAAAACTAAAGACGGTGATAGTTCATCAGCTGGTTTTGTATGATTCATTTGGTTGATACATTCCCACACATAGGCACGCCGCACAGTAGGATGTTTATCAAGAAGAGTATTGAAATTGCCAGATAGATCACGATCAAGTTTGCCACACTTCTGAAAAATGCCAAGTAACCAAAGAGCTCTTGCAGCTATACCCATATCATGGTCATCTAGTTGTTGCCAGTGCAGAAGACTAATTAGGACCACGGGTATCACTTCGCCAAGCCAATAAAACTGTTCAGAGATAGGAGTTTCTTTATTAGCATAATGAAGATGTGGGGTTTTTTGAGCAAGATCTATCAACACCTGTAACATTTCTGAAGCTTGTTTGATCGGAAGATGGTCCTGTAGGTGCTTTTTAAGATACCATGGCAGATCAACAAATCGGCTTGCTACTCTCTCAGCCTTGCATAGAAGAGTGGATAACCCCTTAGGGTCTAAAACATAAGGATAGATTGTCTCACAGATTAATGAACATAAGTGGGTCTCAAACGTATTATACTTATTCGCTATTTCTGCCAGTTTTTCTCGTGCATTTTGATCTCCTATATCCCGGATAGCAGCAACCGCATAAGATTTTAGTGTACCAGGTTCATCTGGCGAATCGACTATGTCTAAGACGACATCGAGGCAATCCAAGAGTTTTCCATGTCGAATCATTTGGATGAGCATGATTCTTATTTCTAGTGGGTTTGTCCGCTCTCTCAACATAGTTGAGAGCTGGGGAGCCATTTTTTGATCAGCCATGCGGCTTAAAGCTTCGTCTTCTGTGTCTACATATATCCGCTCTCGTCCACGGAAACGAGTGATAAGGTTTTGTAAGAGAGCCTCTCTATATTCAACAGGTAGAGATTCAGCATCTCCGAGTGTCAAGAATAAATCGGGAGCAGTATCTAGAATCTGTTTACGAAGTCTCAAGTTCCAACTCTCAGTTCCTAGTGCAAGCCAAGCCGCAAATGGCTTAAGGCTAGGACGGATAATTCTATGCCCGTCACGACAAGCGAAAAGCAGGACTTCTAGGTCGGGATAAGGGCAGCCCTCCTTCATGCGTTGCTCCAGCCACGATGCCCCTATGTATTCAGCCATACGACGATGGTGGAATCGTATACGCCCATAGCTCGCTGAATCGAATACAGGACGATTGAGTATAGCCCTGCACATAGCCGGGGTCCATTCAGTAGGCAAACATTGTTCAGCAACTAATGCACCGCTTGTATCAGTTACAGGAATATTATCAGGGACAAAAAAATTGAAACACCTACATAGATGTACAGCCGCACCTAGACATTCTGCTCCAAGACGAGATTGTTGCGGAGAAAGAGGATCGTTCTGTATACGATCTGAGGTCTCTCTGAGCTTATTCGTAAGGTTGAATTCAATTAATTCGGATAGAGTTCCAAATTGGCCATGTTCATGCCAATAGTTGATAAGGACGGCTATATCATTTGGGCGACGAACGAATTCCCAAGCGTGATGGGTATCTATTTCATCTATAAAAGCTTCAGGATTCTCTAATCCAACTCCTTCTGCAAACGTTCGTACTCGAGAATGGTCCAACGGCATTATTTGGACAACACGAAATTCAGGAGTTTTAACAATACCTTCTCCTTCTTCATTAGTTCTCCTCGTGGAAGTGCTACCAAATCGTTGAAGAAGTTCCTCCCGATCCGCATGAACCCGCCATTCAGTTATTCTTGAACTTATAACAATACGTATTAATCGAGCTTGTTTTGTTCCAACTCCACGTACAAAGTTATCTAAAGCCTGGGCAAAATCTTTTTGTTTTCTAAATTTTGTCTCATCCACAGAATCTAAAAAAAATATAATCTCACCACCAAGTTTTTCCCATTTTGAAAATTGTTCTATGTCGTTAGAAAGTAAGGATTCTTCTATATTAGTAGATTCTACCAGGCGGTCCAAATGGATGAAGAATGAAAAGTGTTGCTTTCGCGATAATATGTTGGCTTGGTTACGTAATTCCCATGTCTTCCCGCTGCCTGCCTCACCTAATATGACCACAATGCGGCTTTCATAAATATCTTTCCATCCAAGCCCTGACTCTTGCCCAGAAAGTAACGATGTGTAACTATGGAATGCAGCATCTTCATTCTCATTCAATTCTGTAATATCTTGAAAGCGCCTATCTAACTCTATGAATCGATTGAACTCTATCAATTTCTGCTCCTAATTGAAAACATTATTAAGTTTGATTGCCTTGAAAATGCCTTGGGTTCATCGCCCCCCTCATATCATCAGCAATTTCCAAACAGTTGGTATGGGTTATAAGGTTATTGTTATGTACAAGGAAAAACTCAAGTTCGAAGTCGGAGGGGTAACTTTTATGATGTTTCCACAAAAAAAGTATTCCATGTATTGTGGAACGGAACATAGAGAACTTAGCAACAAACTCATGGATTAACGCAGGGTGATCATGTCGATCTTCCTGAAAAAGACCAAAAATATCTCTGCGTGCAAACTCGGGAACCATGGGATCACCATAAGTGACGAGCATACAATCAAAATGGTCAATCATACCAAGGTGGAGATCAGAGACCTCAACAACGATTATATTGTAGTCATCTGGCCCACCCAGGGAAAACTTTATCAGATTTCCTTCGGAGTCCTGTGCTTTGGAGAGAATCAAGCGCTGCAGCCTAAGCGTGTCTGCACGGTCATCATTTCCCCCAAGGTGGACTTCGTAGAAGTTGGATTGACCAAGTTGTTCATCAATAAGATCTGTAATAGCGAGACGCTGGTTAACTTGCCGCATCTCCATGTAAAGATTTTTCCCAGATGGGATTCTTCTGTAGAAATCAATTGTCATTTCATCATCAGATCTACATCGTACCTCATAGTTTAAGGGTTTGTTGGCTGATTCAAATTGATAGGCGAACGTAGCTTCTAGAATAAGACTATGTAGATTTGCCTTGTTATTGGCTGCAAAAAGATTAGATAACAACTTTGAAAAACGGCTGGCCTGACGAAGCAAGAGTAGCTTCCTTGCTAGCGGAAATAAGATGATCTCAGGCTCCTCTATCGAATGACCGGAAGCAGCAAATGAGGCTGCCAATTTTGGAAGCAGTGTGTCTATAAGAACCTCCTTATTTCGACATATCAAGGGGCATCTGGTGAACTTGACCGAACAACGACACCTGTTTGCACAATCTGGTACACACCTTTCTGTAGCAAGTTTACCACCATACCATCGGAAGTACGTAACTCCTTAACCCCTTCAGTAACAGCGTTTGGATTTTCGAAGCTACTGGCGTCGAGAAGATCAGTGTAAATATAGATGGTGTATTGACGTCCATCGTCTCCCTTGGCTTTGATACTTTCAGTCTTTCTCTTCATAAGAGTGTCTCCTCTGACAAACAATACTATACTACAATATTATAATTCTCAAATTTAAGATAATGTGAAGATCTTGTGCCATACTCAACGCTATGATTAAACTGGATAATTACATTGATAATCTTCAAAAGTTAACAAGTCAGGGGGCTGTTAATTTCTATAATTATAGTTGTTTCTCAATCCACTGCAAGGCATCATTGGGGCTATCAAAAACCTTAGCGGCCCGCTCTTCTTCTCCACCCTTATCGATTGCTGCCTGATACTTATCACCGGACAAACCCTTTTGTTTATGGATATGACCAATGAGGATATTATTCTTATAAACTTTAAATGAAGCGCCATCACTAGATGTAGATTTCAATGCGATCATCACTGCCCATTCTTATGTGCGAGGTATAGAAACAAATCTTATGGCCCTTAGAATAACAACTCCTTTGATTATCATCAAGATGCCAATGAGGTTTACCAAACATCCAAGTACTATCAGCCATGTCGTAGAACCCAATATCACAAAAATACCGCAAGCAAACACAAGAATCCCGGCTAGTAGATGAAGTATATAGGACTGGTGCCATATGATCTGCTTCGAGATATTGTAACAGGCATATGGAATGATAAGCCCACACCGAAAGAACCCAGCAACAGTCACCTGGTCTCCATTACTTACAACCGGAGGTTCTCCTGATAGTACCTTTACAAAACAGTCTCCAACCTTGAATAGATTATACTTGGCTTCAGAGGCGCTCCCTTCACGCTTTACCACTTATCCCTCCAGAAACCTCAAAATATACTCATCGTCTCTGCAGCTATCAACAGTGGCAATGCTATCAACCTTTCGCCCGTGCCCTTCTCTCTTGATGTACACCAGGACATTTACTGTTGCAGCGATCAGGCTCCGTGGCACTCCGGGTACAACCTCCTGAACCAGTTGCTCTATCCGAATGAGCCCTTCCCTTGGACCATTTGCATGGATAGTACACAGCCCACCTGGATGGCCGGTGTTCCATGCTTTCAGGAGGCCCAGGGCTTCACCACCCCGCACTTCTCCGACAATGATTCTGTCGGGTCGTAGCCGCATGGTTGCTTTCAGCAAGGTGGTGATATCTGCTGCATCACAGGTCCTCAGAGAGACACAATCCTTAACCTCGCACTGAAGTTCAAGGGTATCTTCTATGAGCACAATACGATCCTCGTATTGTGCTATCTCGGCAAGGATGGCATTAGCCAGTGTTGTCTTTCCGGAGCCGGTCCCGCCCACAACAAGGATGTTCTGTTTATCCCGGACCGCCTCTTTCAGGAAGTCGGCAGCTTCACCGATCATGATTCCCTGGCTCACATAATCATCCAGGGTGTAAACCATAAGGGCCTTTTTACGAATTGTGATGGTTGGCCTTTCAACAACCGGAGGGAGCATCCCCTGAAATCGTTCTCCTGATCCCGGAAGCTCCGCAGAGAGAATAGGGTTATCCGCATTGCATATGGTGTTCGTCTTCGAGCTGACTATCCGTATGATTCTTTCTGCATCAGCAGTGCTCATGTCCTGACCTGTATAGGACCGTCCTGAACTTAACCGGTCAACCCACAGACAACCATCAGGGTTGAGCATAATCTCGATCACATCTTTATCCTGCATAAGATCCTGAATAGTTGGGCCGAAGGAGCTCGTGAGCATGTCGTAGACCCTACTGTTCATTTGCTGTTCACGTTTTCTAAAATCCATATGAGCAGCTCCTTTAACACACAGCTTGTGAGATGCTTTCTTCTTCTCCGGCAGGAGAGGACTTCTCAACCTTTTCAACCTTCGGTGTAGGTTTCAAAAGGAGATTTTCCCTCATAACAAACACCGGTGCTTTATCCGGATAAATCTTGTATTTGAAAGTGCTTATCAGTGGATCATACGACTTGAACCTTACTATGGCTGTAAGGTCAGTGAGTTTCATGAGTTCTGCGGGCAGGAAGAGACTTTCTCTCTTTGTCCGCTCAGCCAGGGAAGTCCCATCCCGATTATCGTTCACACCCATGGACCGGGTCTTGTTCATTTCAATATATTCTGTTTCACTCAAGATATCGGTGCTGATCCTTGCAGATATCGGGTCATCCACGTTAAACATAATCTTATTTCCACAGGCATTGATAATGCTCTGCCGGTGATTGACAGAATATGTCTGATCGATCTGCCCGTAGTCCTGGATGCCGATGAAGACACATCCTCCCTTGCTCCGGGCCATGGTCAGTAGCTTGACAATCGTGGGAAGTCTCTGTAGGGTCCCAAACTCATCCAGGAAAAAAAAGATCCTCCTCTCTGTTGACTCAGACAGAGATAACACCTGCCTCCCGAGCAAATCCACAAAGAGGGATAGGATGGGCCGGAGGGCCTCCTGAATGATCGAGTAATTTGTGATGTAGATCATGCCTTTACCATTCTGCAGCCAGTCCTTGATTTTGAATGGGCCATCGATTTGAGACATGTACTTGAGGCCCTTTGCGTATTCCATCAAGGTTCCGAAAACTCCCAGGGCTTGGGTAGATCCAGGCAATTCAATATGTTTTGCCGCCCCTTTGCCTTCATCAATGCTCTGCAGCTTTTCTAGAACATATTCTGCCTTTGAAGTAACGATATCCCAGATATGCTTATTGTTGGTCTGATTCTCACTGTACAGGTAATGAAGAATCCCAGCAAAAACATCCCGCGCCGCATCCGGGAAGAATGTATCCATCTGTGAGATGGAATGAGGAATAAGGGAAGTTGCCATGGCATCAATATCCATAGGGGTCTCGATCTCGTTGAAAAGATTCCAACCAACGGATCTTGCATCGAGGGGATTGAAGATGATGTCCTTTTCCTCGTCATAGAATCTTCTGAGATAATCGCCTTTGAAGTCATAGATGATTGCCTGTGCATTCCGTTTCTTCAAGTCTTCAATGATCTGGGCTGCACAATTTGTTTTTCCAGCTCCTGGTCCCCCGATAATAAACGTGTGCCTTGGTTCTAAAGATTTGGGCATACGGACACTGCCAATATGCAGTCCGGGCTCATCTTTCCTTTTCTTCACTTCATAATTGAATTCTTGAATCGTACTGAGTCTTGATCCTCGGATATGTCTCCGGTCAGACTGATACTTTGCCTTGTCATGAAAGAACATCCAGGTCGGGATATAAAAAATGTACACAGATGAACACCAGAAGAAGATGTTACGCATGGTATGAAATATGTAGATTGAATAAGTTCGCAGGGGAGCACAGGCTGCGATTCTCTGGGCAGGGGCATATACTATTGTGCCATTAGGGTTTATGAACTTCAATCTTGCTGTCGGCCACATGATGTATGCAAAGAGCCATTGAGAGGCTGAACGGATTGAGGCCTTATCGATTTTGTACCAGCAGGCGAGGAAGAACAGCAGTACATGGAAGCAGAAGAGTATGGTTATAATCTTGGTATGCATCTGGATGGACATGCGGACTTGGTTCCACCAGGTTTCGAACCCTTCATAGCTCTGGCTTTGTACCGGGTATTTTTTCATAACATTCCATTCCTCCTTTGCAGATCAATTAGAGCCAAATACAATCAGCGGTTTCTCTACCCATCTAATATTTTCTTTTCTGACTGTTCCGAAATACCTGCTGTCAAAGCTGTTGTTGTACGTGCTGGCAAAGAAATACTCCCCCTGCCTAAGAACATATTTGCAATATATTCTGGGTAACGGGAGGCCCTGTGAATCATTTTGCTTCACCGGCCCAAAGTACTTACCGTTAATGTAGAGCCCGGCTGTAGAGACCTCAACAACATCACCCTGCTTTGCAACCACAGGCTTTGTGAGGTAGAAATTCAGGTGTTCAGGAAGCCATCCCCTTGTCTTCATCAGACCATTAACATTCCGGGGTATGTCAAAAACACAGATCATTCCTTTATCAATCCGGTCCGGATGATCGATCCGGTAGATACCCTTAGGGAGGCTCGGCGTTATCTGGAACATAATCTTATAGCTCAAAGCCTTACACACAATCATAAATCCCACTACTACCAGGAGAGCATGGATCAGGGGTTTCAGCTCGGGCTTTTTTCTCCACATCAATTACACTCATCACTCATTGAAGCGAATACGGCCTCAGGATCATATCGCGGTTCACCATCACATTGAACTTGTACCCCGGTCTGATTTCGATGGTGGGGGCAACATTGAGCTCACGATCAAGGAGCTTCTGCCCGGCCTGGTTGATTCCACTCGCCGCATCTCCTGCCATCTGCTGTCTTGTAGTGGGATAGTTGCCTTCAGAGTTATTGCCACCAGCCTGACGGGCTCCGACGCTTAAGAACGTGCTCAGAAGGACAGCACCCGCAATCCTGCCATAGTGATAATTCACTTGGTCCTTTGCCCCGGCATACCCGGAAAGGTCGGTCCCCTGCATGCCGTTCAAGAGGATGGATGACCCGTCCGGGAATATCATTCTGGTCCAAACCTGCATGACTCTGTCCTGCCCCCAGGAGATCTGATTGTCATAGGTCCCGATCAGCTTGGTTCCCTGCGGGACCAGAAGATATCTCCCCGATACCGAATCATAGACGTTCTCCCGGAGCTGGGCGATGATCTGCCCGGGCAGATCGGAGTTTATGCCTGTGATCAGGACTGCAGGGAGGACAGTTCCTGCCATGACCTGGTAAGGGGATGCAGGCTCCTGGATCTGGTGCTCCAGGTATATGGCTTCATCGGATTTTTTTGATTCATCGAGGAAGGCCCTCTTCCGGGCCTGGTCAGTATAAGGCTCCTGGCCGCCCGGGGCCTGGGCCAGCATCATACCCGGAGGCATTGAAGGCATGTTCGGCGCTTGAGATAAGGCAGCTGCAGGGGATGCCTGTTGCATTCTCGCGGGAGTGCTTGTCTCTGAGAAAAAGATCTTCGATTTCCGGGCCTCGTCAAGCGCCTGTTTCTTCGAGTCTTGTGTCCCTGCTCCCCCTTGGGAGGGCTGATTGTACGGGTCATATGGCTGGGTCTTTCCGTATCGTGGATCACCAGCATTAAAGCCGTATTGATAGGGCTGCTGAGGACCTGGCTGACCATTATTCATGCCGGGCATGTTGGGGTCCATGTAAGAGAAAGGCTGTCCGTTCTGTGCCACATCTCCTGCCTTGCTCCCTCTCACCTGTTCCCCATATGTCTTTGGAAGTTTATCAAAAGATTCCAGGTTCACTTTATCCCGTGGCTCGGCTGCTATCTCAGGGGCCGTTGAAGGCTGAATGGTTTCGGTAGCCCCGCTCTTTTTTGGCCCGAAACCGATCCCGAACAGGACAAAAGCGAGGAAGAAAACACCGCAGAGGAGGCCTACAACCATCTTCTTGTTTATCTTGCTGATGCCTTCAGGTTTCAGTCGTATGTTCTCAAGCATGTTCTTATCCTCCACGCCATGTTGATATCAGTTCACAAAACTCTCCTGATCAAAGGCCGCCCAAGCTGAACTCGTTTGCACTGTTGCGGTAGATGTACACCTTCTCCGGGCTCGACGTGCCGAGCTGCAGCAAGGCTTTGTCGAAAAGACGGTCCACAATGTAGTAATGCTTCTGATAGCGGTAGTTCACGAGCTGAGAGTCGCTCTCCTTGGTCACGATGAACAGGGGCGGAAGCTCTCCCTGCTCGATGTCAGCAGGGAACTGGATGAATACCTTCTTTCCGTCATCGAAGGCCCTCAAGGGTTTCCAGGATGCACTGCCCTTGATGGAGTAGTTGAAGTTGAGATCCGAGATCTTGAGGTTCGCTATGATGTCCATCTTCGTGTCATTAACGGCATTGATCCTGTTCGTAATACTAGCAAGTTGGTCCTTGGGGTAATACCAGGACACACCTGCCTGGTAGGTTTCATTGAAGCTCTGGCACTCAAGGTGATAGATATGCTTGTCAGTAGATACAGCGATGTTAGTGTGAAGGTTCGGAATGTGTGGTTTCAGAAAGATGTGCACTCGCTGGTCCTTTCCAGTCCCGCTTGTAGTAACGTCCAATGACCACCTGGCGGTGTCACCTGCAGCGGGCGGGCTCGTAAGTGTTTCACCCGGCTGGAGCATAATGTCCGTCACGTGGAATGGTGCGCTGTAGATCTCATAGAGGGCTCCTTCCATGTAGTCATAAACGGTTACGGCGTTGATGTACCGGTCCTCAGTGGGCTTCTGGGCTGCCTCTTTGTTCGCCTCATCTATCACTTTAGCCGGGTCCTCGTTCTTCTTCTTGGATGCCTTAGCCTCCAATTTCTTGAGCTGAGGACTTGCCACTTTCTTGTAATTCGCCTGGGGCACGGGATCAGCTACGGGGATATCGAATGTGGACCCCTTCTGAGTAGGCGCTTTCACCTGCCGGGCAGGTACGATTTTTTCGTTCTGGGCACATGCTGATATTACAAAAAGACTTATGAGTACGATGACGATACACTTCTTCATGAATTCACTTCCCTCCTCTCAATTCACCTTGGATATGTTGAAAAAATCGATGAAGATCCCGAGCGGATTGGTCCGTAGAAGCTTCTCATCCTTCGGGGTATGAAAGACCAGGTTGAATATGCCTGTATAAGCCTGCCTGGTTGAAGGCGTACCGTTGTTCTCGAAATCCTGCTCATACCAGTTCACCTGGTAGCTGTTCTCGCTCATCTTGACAGCGCTTGACACTTCCACGGACACAGCCCTCTTTCCAAGCTGTTTGAACGGGTCCCATTCCTTTGCGTACGCATTCAGCGTGTTCGACCCTTTGGGTGTCAGGAAATTGTAAGATGCAAGATAGTTGTGCCTCATAATAATCGCATCCGTCGGGATGGACCGTATCTGTGTCACGAACTGACCCAGAAAATACTCTGTTGCCGCTTCATTTGGTCTGTATAGCTTGTCAGCCTTGCCGACGAGGTTGACGGACCCATGTTCATTGACCTCAACGATATAGGGCACTACAGAGGAATTTAACGCTAAAAATATGAAGCCAACCAACAAAACGGTTATGACAGCGAGCTCCCCGAATGCGATAAGCCTCCAGTTAGCAGCCTGCACCCTGGCCGCACCGATGAAGTCATCGAACTCCTGTTTCGCCCTCTGGTACGGGGTTTCCGGTTCGCCTTCCGGTGTGAACTTCAACTTTTTAACTATTGCCAGTTTTTCCATTGTTGTTTGTACCCCCTGCCCCTGGTTTGACTTCAGGGGCTTTTCCTGTATTGTCTCCGCCGCCCTTTACTTTATTGTAGCCATATTTCCCTGCTCCTAAGACCATCTTCACTGTCCCCACGCTTCTGTTTACCGCTGTAGCTGCAGCTCTATCCCCGGCAAAACCAAATGCCGCTGCCCCTGTCAGAAAATGTGATCCTGATAGATTAGGCCCGCCTGATATGATTCCGGCTGCGAAATTTGGAGCACTCCAGCAGAGGTATGCGATGACGCACATCAAGGAAACAGCACAATAAAGCTGGTAATGGCTTGTGGATGCGGTTGTCAGATCCAATCCGCCCATGATGTCGTAAGTTATGCTGACAATGAAAGCCAGAACCATCAATTTAACACCTATTGTAAAGGTTCCTCCTATAGCTCTCTCAGCCAGCCATGCAGTGGGTTTGAACACTGCAAAAGGGATCAGTATGACAGAGCATACCGTGAACAGATAGAACTCGATGATTACGACAAACAGATTCCAGGCGATGAAGAAGTAGGAAAACAAACCTATCAGCCCTGCTAGAAACTGTAACGCACAATTTACAGTGTGCTGGTAGATATTAACAAAACCACCGATGTCATCAAAAATGGGCTTAGTGGTCCTGAATCCCATGTCTATTATTGATGATGGGTCGAAGAGGTTAGACAATGTAATTGTATTACCACCAGCTACAAGTCCAGCCTGGGCAAAGGACATGATGAGTACATGGGACAAGGTCTTCATCTCAGTTACAACCCAAAGGAAAAAACCTATGGCTGTGATCTTCTTGATGGCAGTGACCGTGATATCGCTTTTGCCAAGAGCCCAGAAAACACCCATTATTACAATCTCTATGGCGACTAAATATCGCATGAGTACCAGTGCATCAGGGAGTATTCTTGCATAGCCAAGTGAAAGTCTTCCAGCCAACTGATTTAACACAGTGGTTAAAATACCGGCTTCCATGCTTCTACCTCACGGTTATTCCATTCTTCACGGAAGATCCTTCATTGGTGTGGCTGTTGATTTCTTTGTTCCCCAATCTCTCATGGGGTCTTTTTTCGAGTTATCCGAACTACTGCAACTGGCAAGAACCAATATGATAACTCCACAGGCTATTACTTTCTTAATCATTCTCTACCTCCATGCATCAGCTTCACTGCCCTATGGAAGGTCATTCATGGGCGCAGCTGTTGACTTCTTACTTCCCCATTCCCTCATCCGATATTTATAGTCCTGTTCCATTTCGTAATTCTTTGCCTGTTCTTCGGCGAGCCGGGTTGAATCAAGACGGTTCTGTACAGCAAGGAGCTGCTGGGTTTTGATCTGCTGTTTGATCTGCATGGCGGCTAACTCGTTGCCGTACTGCTGGGCGTCGAGATTTCCTGAAGCATGCCTGGAACCCATCAATACCTGGTCAGTAGCAATGATATCGTCGTTGATTCCCGCTACTTCCTGTGCCTGAACATTCATGGCATTGATATTGGCATTGGAGGTTGCCACGATCTGGGACAATCTCTTGGCTTGTATGTCGCTGGGAGATGAACCTTGTATTTCTTGTCCAAACTGCTGATAAAGATCCTGATAGCTCCTGTCCAGAGTCTGGATGGAATACCCGACGCCTTGTATCTTGCCCAACATGTCATCAATCTCTTGGGCAGTCTGCATTGGTGTATCTCCAATATTCGCCTGGAGAGCCTTGAGATTTTGATACTCATTATTAATCATGGTGACCTGGTTTTGTAATTGTTGGAGCAACTTCTCGTTTTGCTGAACCGCCTGGTAGGCTTCATAGAAGTTTTCCGCCCAGTTCCACGGGTCGTATACCGTTTCGAAGCTATATGATGCAGCGGTAATGGATAGGGTGAGAACCGAAATAATTACAAAGCTCCTTATGAAGTTGCTCTTGCGCATTGCAATACCTCCTTTGTCCCCGTTTTTAGGTCGAGCCATCTGTTCAAAAGGTCATCTTTCCCCTCTTCAAGCAAATCATCCATAAGCCTGTGGTCCTCCTTAGAGCTTGAAGCACATACCGCGAGCGAAACAGGATCGAGCCCCAGGTCAAACAGTCTGTTCCCGGCATCGGACTGGCAATAATACTGCCTCTTGGGCATGGCATTGACGAGAATCTCGATCTGACGGTGATTCAATCCGAACCTCTGGTACTGCTCATATGCCTCCGGTTCGAACGCCTTGCGGTTCGGCAGGAAGATCCTCGTTGGACACGACTCATTCAAGGTGCTAAAGATAGGGCTCTTCACCATGTCAGCTACAGACTGAGTAGAAAAGACGACAGCGACATTGGCTTTCCGCAGTGTCTTGAGCCAGTCGCGAATCTTGTTCGAAAAGATTGGATGATCCAGGAATAGCCAGGATTCATCCAGCAGGAGCAGGGTAGGGTCACCAGTGAATCTCTGGTCAAGTCGGTGGAACAGGTAGGAAAGCACCGGAGGCACTGCATTGTGCATAGAGACCATGAGATGGTTCATCTCAAAGCATTGAAATCTTCCGTATTCAAGAGTGTCGCTCTCGGCATCCAGGAGTTGACCGTATGATCCCTGCAGGGTGTACAGGAAGAGGGCCTCCCGGATCTCTTTGTTTTGCACCAAAGTGACAAGACCGGTGATGGTCCTTTGTCTTACCGGAGAAGTTGAAAGATTTGTAAGGGCTTCCCAGAGCTCATTTCTCAAACTCGGTGTTACTACAACATTTTGCTGAGCCAGGATTTCCGTGACCCACTCCAGAGCCCAGGATCTCTCACTTTCTTTATCGATATTCATCAGAGGCTGAAATGCCAGGTCAGTATTTTCTCCCAGGTCGTAGTGATCTCCTCCCGTGAGAAGGGTCGTGATTCTTGCAGACTTGTCCTTGTCGAATATATAAACCTGGGCGTTCCTGTACCTCTGGAACTGCGTAGCCATAAATGACAACAGAGCTGATTTCCCTGCACCTGTAGGACCAACAATCATCGTATGTCCGACATCCCCAACATGTGTGGAATATCTGAACGGGGTGTTGCTCAGGGTCTTTGCATAGAAAAGAGGCGGGCCGTTCAAGTGCTTGTTCTTTTCCGGGCCCGCCCAGTCTGAAGAGAGTGGAATGAGATGTGTAAGATTGAGAGAATGGACAAGAGGCCTTCTTATGTTTGCCCAGCAGTGACCCGGCAGTGAGCCTAACCATGACTGAATAACATTCAAAGACTCATTCCTGGTAACGAAGCCTGCAGAGTTGGTAATCTGCTCGACACTGCTGACTTTATCATGCAAAGCGTCGAGGTCCTTGTCCCACAGGACGATACAGGAGGTATAGTACCCGGCTGATACGAGCCCTCCCGCGACCATCTCTGCGACCGCATCGCAATCGTAGGACTTATTCACCGCATCGGTATCTTCCTTGCCGTCGTCGATCTCGTTCATGAAGGACATCTTTACCAGGCTCCACAGGGAACGTTTCTTGGAAAACCATTGTTTCGAATACTTCTTCAGCTCTCTGATAGCCTCGTTCTTTGACAGGCAGATGAACCGGGTGGACCAGCGATATTCACACCCAAGGCCGTCCAGGTCCTTCAATATCTGGGGATCGGACTCCAGGGGGAAACCGTCAATCGAGATGACCTTGAGAAAGGATTCTCCGAGTTTCGGCTGAAAGCCCCCTATCAGGAGCTCGTCGGGAAGAAGATAGTCCAGAAAGACCGGTGTCTTTGGTGTCTTCACCGGATGATACTTTGTAGAAATACAGGAGTGGAGGTAGGTGAGAGTTGCATCATCATCGAGATACTCGACATAGGGGAATATGGTCTTCAGGATATCAACGATCTTCCTCACCTCGTCCTGGAAGTATTCCAAGTGCTTTGTGTAATCGATCTTCTGCTGATCCATGAACTTGTTGAGGATCTTCTGGGACTGCTCAGAGGGCGACATATACGTGAAGGTCAGGTAGTACGTGCTCGTGAAGTGGTGCCCGTCATCGAGAAAGATCCGCTTCCTTTCCTCATCGACCAGGCTGCTTGCCTGATTCGGGAACTCGGAATCAGGGTAGTAGTTGTACTTCCGCCTTTGTACTTCGATAAAGTAAGCCCAGGGAGAAGGGAGCCTCATCAGTGCGTTGTTTACCTGTGCTGCGACCGCGTCGAGTTCCTCCTCTGTCGAGGAGTAGAGATCAGGTCCGTTGAAGATGATTGTTGATTGAAAGGAGCCTGTCTTGTTGAGGACGACTCCAGGGGCAATGATTATGGCCCAGGGAAGCCTATGGGCCAGTTTGTTCGGTGTTTCCCTGTACTCCTTAAGATGCAGCACCAATACCTCCCCCGCCCAATCCATGGGCAGTAAGCAAAGCTGTCGCTATAGCTTTTGAAAGCTATGGCTCTAGGTAGTCGTCTTCATTGACATGAGAGACCAAAACTTCAAGGAGGTATGGATCTGATTTATATAACACAACAAGAATAATATAAACGGGTATGAGAACCAAAATCATCCAGGCATTTTGCATGCCCAGCACCAGAGCACCGCCTAGCGTTCCCCCCAGGATCGCTACATTCCGGGGTACTCCGGCAATCATGTTCCTTTCTATGAGACCTCGGTGGATTGGGACCTTCATAAATTCAGAACCCCAAACCTCCGCTGAACCCGAAGAATGAAAGACCCCACCCGGTAGCAGCGCAAGCTACGGAAAGACCAAGCACCGCCTGCAAGGACCTCTTCAGAATCCCGCCTGTCTCACCGAAGGCCAGCATGAAGCCCACGGCCATAATTGCCGCAACGCTTCCGAACCTAAGCCATGGGCCGGTCAGAGAGTTCAGGATTTGATCGAGAGGGCCTTCCCAGGGCATGCCGCTTCCTGCAGCAAGAAGCATGGATGGGATCAAACAAGAAACAAGTGTAGTTGCCAACAAGCTCCATTTCATAAAACCTCCTCATTCCATGTGGAGATGATAAAAAAATAAACTGTTTCAAATTCATTGTCAACGCATTTTAAAAATATATATATGCTATATTATTTATATTATATTGTTAGTCATCGCATATAATGAATAGAAACCTACCAAATCGGAAAGGAAATAAACCCTATACATCGTGAGGAGAATCAGAGCGCGAATCATCTTGCCCAAATCAAATAGAAAAGTAGGGTGAAATTATAAACAGAATTGAAGCATGTCATTCATGAATCTGTAACACCCTCTCCGCTCGCCTCCTAAGTATTATGCCAACAGAGAACCTATTGTTATGCCGCTGCTTGTAGCAAACTCCATACTGGGCAAACAAGATGACGAGAACCAAGAGTATGATGGCAGCTTATATAACACAAAAGCGATCTGGGATTATCTGGCCAATGAACGTGAGTTGGATAAAGAAGAGGGATTGACTGCCCTGTTCCTGCCGGCAAGTTCCATCCGGAACTGCAGTGGCCGTCTCACACCTCTGGTGGTCAACCAGCTCTGGGCTGAGGTGTGCTCTCTCACCCAGGTATCAGGCAAGACCCCGCATTCTGCTCGGCATGCTATGGGGTGACACATTATTGAGAAGACAGGGAACATCGCTGCGGTCCAGAAACAACTCGGGCATAGGAACGTTGCTTACGTCGAGCATTGAAATTAAGAGATCATTTGAGAATAAAGTGAGAATATAGGGTTGTTTGAAGTCGGATCAACCCTTTTATTGATGTCCATGCTGTTCTCCATTGGAATGATCTGAAGAGACTAAGGGTCAACCTTGTTCTTAATAAAGCGCCGAGTACGTAAAGATTAAGGACTAAGATTTTCATAGAACTTGCCAGTGTCTCTGCAACGTTTTTAGCTGTTTTTTTAGGTAAATCATTGTTTATGCTTAATAACTATGTTGACATCTCATTCGAAGTAATAATAAATTAAATGATATGTCAGATATGTTAGAACTCCATGACTTTCCTCTTTGCAATATATCAAAATTAATGATGGACAATCTTATTTATGATTATTTCACACAAGAGTTTTTAATATTCAACAAAAATATTGATAATAAAATCAATTATAAAAAATACTATTTGGAAAGAGAAAATAGAAAACGCAAATTAAATAATAAATTACAGATAATTTCTCCAAGTGAATCAATCGTGGCCATGTTCATAATAGATAAGTTTCTTTATGAGTGCAGGAACTTTGCAAAATGCCCTATATATCCTGATTATTGTGATGAATATATTTCAAAAATTAATATCCAAGATGCAAAATCTTTAAAAGCATATTTTATATCAAAGGAGGTAATGAGGGATAAGAAATCAAGTTTTTATGAAATGCAGCAAGATTATTACATGGCATGCGAACATCTGCTTGGTTTTTGTTATAAATTAAAAAAAGACACATCTTTAGCAAAAACATGTGCTTTTTATCATAGAATGTATAAAATTCTTGATAGAAGAAAAAATATTCGAAGAACTACTGACATAATAAGAATATCTGTTAGATCAATTAACGATGCAAACAATGAGAAAAACCAATTAATTGACAAAAGAAGGTCTGACAATGATAGAAGAAACATTAATCATCTAGGATATTTCGCAACAATATTTGAATCATAATATTTTCTTATATTTTCTTGTCTTTGCTTTGCTAAAGTTAGAATATCATCATAAGTGACAACTTCAATCTTTGGGTCACGACTTCGAAGTTTTTGTCTATCTATGCCATCTCGGAACTCAGATGCTCTTCCAATTATTACCATAAGTCTTGGTCGATATATTTCCATTTTAAACTTAGCTTTCAGCTTCGTTCTATTTTGAGGAATTTCAAACCAATCACAGTATTCTAGGAGTTGAGTTTTGGCTTCCATAACTGCATCGGCAAATCGCGTTCGATTATTTTGATGTCTGACTATCTTATGGGTTGGTTTCTTAAGCTCAACTATTGCAGCATCTTGAGTTTCTTGATTTGTTATAATGAAATCTGGGATAAGAGAGCTTTCTTGTTCTCGTGTTAAATAAACGTGGGGATACACTTCTCTAAGATCCCAATTACGTAGAAAATGTGTATGTTTCTCAAAGAATATTTGATAGTCTGCTTCAGTAGCCTTTTGATTATTTAACATATCTTCAAGCTCCTCGATTTCATCTAATGTAAATGTCCCAAATTCATTATGTGAAATTATTGCTCGCTGTGGCACCAAGATTCCAGACTGTCCATGTTGTACATAGTCATCGAGGATACTTGTTATACGAAACTTTATTTTGCCCTCTTCTTTTGTTATAATATACTGGAAATCCTCAGCACCATCTTCTAACTGTATGAGAACCTTCAGAAAATCATTTACCTCAGGGATCTCACTTAGTTGTGTATCAAGTTTACCAGTATATGAGAATGATAATAAATCTATTATAGTGGGACGATCTGAATAGTTATCTCCGGAATCGAATCCCATTTCTATAACTGCTCTAAGAAAATGTCGTACTCCTAAGGTATTTTGTCCTTTTGCATAACTGATAGCTCTTAACATCACATCTCTTAGGATATTTCCTCTTGAGCAAAGAACTGTCTCAGGATCTGGATGTGGCTGTTTAGCAAGAGACACATCTTCATCTATGCCACTAAAAACTTTTAGAATTGCTACGATATCAAGTTTTAGGAAACGAGCACTTATAGTATTAAGCTGATAGAGAGCTAAAAACAGGCGCCAATCATGAATCATGGAACCAATATTATTCCTGACTGCTTCAACAATGAGTTGATCTGGTTCGAATCCTGCCTTTCTAATCTCACTTAGGAATGGTTTACCAGTGAAAGTTGCAACCATATCTAACTCCATGCAAACAAACTAATATATAAGAAATTAATATATTTAACTTATATCATAGCAATCAGATCTTTCCTATAAGGGGGAACCCCGATTAGGGCGTATGACTCAGATAAGAGATAAATAACACGATGAACATACAACTTAGTCTTCATGCTGATTAATGGCACCACTTTGACTCCGTATAAATTCGATAATCTTGGTTTTTCTAATGAGTTCAAAAGATTTATTTACCTTTTCTACTCCTATTCTTTGGCTTTTTATCATCCATTTTTGGTTTTTGATTTGATCCGGTAAGTTTTTCAAAGATATCTATAGTCTCATAAAGTTTCTCACCTAATTTGTTTAGAGAGATGTTATCTGTGTTAGAAGGCTTAAAATCCAATTCCAGTTGAGTCTGTTTAGAATAGCTACTCTCTCTAAGTTCTGATTTTGGAGGCCAGGAAACAAGTGTTGATATACCTGGAACCAATTCAATAGTTAGACTATTTGCATAATCAGTATTAAAAGATGTATCTGGGTTATCTAACTTCAATAACAAATCAAACTCATTGAAGCTAATATCGGAGGTTGGGCTTTCAAATACAATTGATTTACTTAATAATTGTCTTGAAATCCTCCATCCCAATCCGTAATTGTATGACATTATATCCGAATTTGGAGTAAGACCCGCACATATACCATACCAGATATAAACTCCAGGGTAATTCCGGAAATACGGTTCTAAAAGTGCCTGATGCTTAAAGCTTCCAGGTGTGATTTGGTTTGCCAGACATGCAATAGTAAAAGATGCTGATTGTGGATGTATTTGTTTGTTTGAAGTAAGAATTTCACAGACTTTCTCGTATTGTTCCACACGCACTTCGATCTTAGAATATGTCGAAGGTATCTCGGGGAAATCTATAGGGTGGTGTAGTATTTCTGCAATTTGTGCTCGAGTTATTTCAAGACCATTGGCTATGGAATTAAGGACATTTTTAATCGGATAAAAGAATAATCTCTCTTGGAAGAAGTTATTATCGTCTAAATTGGCTACAATAGCAGAAAGCAAGTTCTGCCAAATACCTTGTAAGTACGTTGAATAAGAAGGCCTAATCGATAGATAAGCAAGCTTGCGAACTGTATCATATCTTCTTGCAATCTCCATTTTATTATAAGGAGAATTAAGAATGTATGCCATAGCAATAGCATAAGAAAAAGTGCTTCTTGCTGCCATAGAATTCTGGTGCTTTATACTTCCATATTTATATAACTCAAATATTTCTCCAATTATTGATCCAACTAATACATTTTCAATTTGAATAGGGAGATCCATTGGTTTAGTATGCTGAAGCATTTCAAATTCATTAATATCAATTATTCTTGTGAATGCAGTAACTGGCTTTAACGTCTTGAGGTATGTAGAAGTCCATGCGATAAGTTCCTTTTCTTTCCCTGTTGGAGTACAAATATAGATGGGAAAGTAGTTATTATGGGAGGGTTCATCTTTCCAAATAAGTAGGAGTTCTTCATCTTTTAGAGATGGAATTAACGGAAACTGTTGAATACTAAATATGTCTTTGGCATTTCGGCTCTGTAGTAAATCAAGAAATGATTTTTTATCTGCTTTTGCAAAAAACATTTAGTTCTCCACCTTTTTAAAAAGGTCTTCTACTACAGGTAGTGACGGAGGCCGTTTCAAAGATGCATAAGCCTGTTCAAAATAACCTGGCAATCCATCAATGTGATAAATATATAGAGCAGTCTTTGCCCTAGTAACTCCTGTAAAACAAGTATTTCTTTGTTTAGGGAACTTCTTAACATATTCTAAATAACACAAATGAAGAGCGCGGAATTCTAACCCTTTTGCACTATGTATTGTTGATACTACTATCGGGCGTTCATAATCAATTTCTCCAGCAATATCTTCGCGCATTTGTATTTTACCTTGCTTATAGAAAGATGTACCTCTAAGTAATTCTGAAATACGCCTTAGTTCATCTTTGCGCGGCGTCAATATCCCAATAAACTCAGATGGATACGCTTTAAGTTGAAGATCAATTTTACTCAAAACTTCATTGAACATCTCATCTAGAGAATCACATTCATAGTTGTCAACAGATGATGGAGCTACTTTCTCATTATAATTTGAAGTGCTCGCCATCGAAATGTAATCTTCGGTTTGTTTTGCAATGCCGTCAGCAAGATAGCATATCTTAAGTCCATTTCTGTAGTGATGTTTTAATTGGTGTATATTATTTTCGTCGATATAAGTTCTTAGATAGGAAAGGCCGTCATCTCCACTATAAATCTTCTGCTTGATATCACCTACGGCAAATATATTACGCGCCAAAGCGCGAAACGCATCAATTTCGGCTGGTAAATAATCCTGCACTTCATCAAGCAGTATGTATTCATAAAGGTTCCGGAGCTTTTTATTTTTAATTAATAAATCGAGTTCTCGACTTAATTGAATCCTGCTCTTTTCAAAATCGTCTGATATGTTGATCTGAATATCGTTTTCTCTAAGAAGTTCAAATGTCCAAGCTCTGCTTGTTCGGATTTTAGTAGCTGAAAAAGAATAATGAGAAGAACCCGATCTCATAAAGTCTTGTAACTGCCTTGTAAAAACCAATATAATCGAATTGGGATTACCTGATCTTTGCAAAAAATCAGCTCGTAAGAGTAACAAATTTGATTTTCCAGAGCCTGGAGGACCTAGAACCAGGTGGCTTTGGTTTAATGGCAATGAAATGACTGTTTTCTGGTCATCATCAAGCTGATTGGGATTTACCCACCATGTGCTATCCATCCTGGTCTTTATCCTCCTCTAATCTGTAAACAATCCAAGGATTGGAGCAAGTTATACTTCTATCAGTTAGTGTAGACTGTGAGTCACATTTGAGCTGTGCTTGATCAAGTACAACGTGCAGCATTTCCTCGATGGAAGCTTTCAATTTTACATCATCAATAATATCTTCATAAAATAGAGAAAGATGTTGAATTGCCTGATTAAAATTGATTTTATCTTCCAGAATAGCAGCGCATTGAAGCTGGATCAACTTAGTGGATAAGTCCACAATAGAAGCTGTAATTAACACAGTGAGATCAGTAGTAAGAGAATGTCTTAATGAAGATGCGAAGCTTACAATTGCTAATATATCAAATATCTCCTTACTTGGAAAGAATTGGATGATTAGCTTTGGAAATAAGCCATTCCCTATACAGGTTTCTCGAATAGCTGAATCAAGAATACTTTGCATGTCATATTTAAATTGCTCGGTTAATCGGGTAGAATCTTCTTTCTGGGCTTCTTGTTTGGTGCAATGCAAAGTTGATTCACTTCTATGTTGTATTCGTGCTTTCACTTGCTTCAAATGGTTTGTATTTTTGCGTGGGAATTTAAAATCGTCCCAATCTATCATTCGCAATCTCAATTTCGGCGGCTTTAGAAGACACAGTCGGGCAAGGTGGATTAAGTCTGGATCAACATCTTCACAAAATAGCCCAGGGGTCTCGTATTCAATTGCATGTACAAGTTTTGCAAAAGGCTCAGTTTGACCTTCAAATATTGGTACGCGCATTATCATATCGTGAAGGACTGCTCCAATTTGATAAAAAGTCACTGCTCGCCATCCATCGCGTGAATTTTCTTCTAAACGAAATAAAAACTCTGGAGAACTATATCTAAGGGTCCCAACAAAACGCTGAGTATTAGTTGAATCGGTTAGTTCATTTTTACCCAAAGGTTTAATAACTCCAAAATCAAGCAATACTGCTTTGGAATAATCACGACTTACTACTATATTATCTGGCTTAATATCACGATGAGCCAAATCAAGTGATTCAATGAACTTAGCGGCGGAAGCAATTTGAGTAACAAGTGTCCCGATTTTATTACGAGGAATCTTCTTGATAAGACTGGATAATGGGACTGCGTCAATATGCTGCATCACGAGAAAGTAGCATTTAATCTCTTTTGAATATCCGCCACCATATATTTCAATAAGATTTGGATGTTTCTTGGAAACTAGTGTCAACTGCCTTTCTAACCGTATTTTTAATTCCTCAATTTCATTCTTCCCAAGAAAGTCAGTCTCAAATATTTTTATTGCTGAGATTTTGTCATTATTCCTAGCTTCGCATACGAAGGCCGTCTTGCCAGATCCAATGTAATCGCCAATTGTCCAGTCGGAGATAGTTTTAGTCTTAATCTCACTGGCTCTCTTTTTTGCAAGTTCTTCATTCATAACTGGACCAGCATAAGATTAACCAAATTAGAAGCTTCAATAGTTTTATCCCTCCTATATAATTATATCATTTATATATGGCAGTGTAAAACCAATTAAATTTTATGCGTTAACTCTTAATTATCATGGTATCATTTAATGCTTGAATGGAATGTAAGTAAATGGCCTAGTAAAAGACTTAAGATAAAAAAATATGTTCAGTATTAAATCGCCGATAACAAGGAATACGTACTGCTGCAGGGCCAGAGTATTAAATATGAATGGGCCAGAACTGACAATTTGAACATGTGACCTGAAAAGCATAAATCTCAAGAGGTTCATAATATTAACTGTAAGAAAAGCTTATATTAATCGCAAGTATATGAACTCTGATATAGTATTTAATAAACATCTCATGATATAAAATAATAGGTTGCGGACCTGTGGTTCCACACCATGAAATCGTTGATCATGGTCTATGCGAATGGGAGGTAATCTGTTTATCCAAGGTAATGAGAATGAAATATCCGTGTCGGTCATTATATATTCTGATACGCTGCTGATCCGTAGCTCTTAATGGCAAATTGAACTCGGTACCGGGGGAAAACAATGAATCATAACGGCAACAACATCGAAGCCCAGCTGTGGGACGCAGCAGACGAACTGCGAGCTAATTCCAAGCTGAAGTCTTCGGAATACTCCGTCCCGGTGTTGGGGCTGGTCTTTCTACGCTATGCCGACCACAAGTTCCAGGTGGCGGCGAAAGAACTGGCGGGCACAAGCGCCGGACGGCGCACCATAGGCCCGGCTGACTATCAGGCGCGGGGCGTGCTCTATCTGCCCGAGACAGCACGTTTCTCGGCGCTGATACAATTGCCCGAAGGGGCCAACATCGGTCAGGCCATCAACGACGCCATGCGCGCCATCGAGACGGAGAACCCTGACCTCAAGGACGTGTTGCCCAAGGCCTACAACCGCTTCGAGAACGCCCTGCTCAAGGAACTGCTCAAGACTATGAACTCCGTCCCCATGGACATCGAGGGGGACGCCTTCGGCAAGATTTACGAATACTTCCTCGGCCACTTCGCCATGAGCGAAGGCCAAAAGGGTGGCGAGTTTTTCACCCCTATTGCCATCGTCCAGCTCATCGTCGGCATCATCGAACCCTTCCATGGGCGCATCTTCGACCCGGCCTGCGGCTCCGGCGGCATGTTCGTGCAGAGCGCCAGCTTTGTCGCCGAGCATAAAAAGAACCCCAGTGCCGAGCTGAGTGTCTATGGCCAGGAGAAGGTGGCTGAAACCGTCCGGCTGGGCAAGATGAACCTAGCGGTGCACGGACTGGCCGGGGACATCCGCCAGGGCAATGCCTACTACGAAGACCTACACCGCTCCACCGGCAAGTTCGACTTCGTGATGGCCAATCCACCCTTCAACGTTGACCGGGTGAATAAAGACCGGCTCAAGGATGACCCGCGCTTTCCCTTCGGTCTACCCCGCACCGACAACGCCAACTACCTCTGGATTCAGCTCTTCTACAGCGCGCTTTCTGACACCGGCCGCGCCGGATTCGTCATGGCCAACTCCGCCTCCGACGCCCGCGGCTCGGAACAGGACATCCGCAAGCAACTCATCGAAGCCTGCGCCGTGGATGTAATGGTGGCAGTCGGCTCCAACTTCTTCTACACGGTGACGCTTCCCTGCACACTTTGGTTCTTCGACCGGGGCAAGCGCAAGACTGCCCGTACCGACCAGGTACTCTTCATTGACGCCCGCCACCTCTACCGCCAGATAGACCGTGCCCACCGCGACTGGACCCCGGCCCAGATCGAGTTCCTAGCCAACATCGCACGGCTCTACCGAGCCGAGGCAGTCGAGAACCTGCACGACAGCGGCGGGCTAATGGCCCAGCATTTCCCTGATGGCACATACACCGACGTGGCAGGGCTGTGCAAGGTGGCGACGCTGGCAGAGATCGAAGCCCAGGGCTGGAGCATCAACCCCGGTCGCTATGTGGGTGTAGCCGCCCGCACCGAGGAGGATTTCGACTTCAAGGAGCGGCTGGAGGATCAGAACGAAGAATTGGAAACCCTCAACGCCGAGGCCCGGGAACTGGAAGAGCGGATCGCGGAGAATGTGGCAATGTTGTTGGAGCGGGAGTGATGAAAGGAAATCCCAGGCGCTCCGTTAAACTTGGCGACCTTTTCACAATCAAGCATGGTTATGCGTTCAAAGGGGAACACTTCGGCACAGAGGGCTCACACATCGTTCTTACTCCTGGCAACTTCTTCGACGAAGGTGGCTTTAAGAAGAAGGGGGACAAAGAAAAATGGTATTCGGGCAAAATCCCCGAGGACTACATCCTGTTTCGCGGTGACCTTCTTGTAGCCATGACCGAGCAAGCGGAAGGACTTCTCGGAAGTTCCGCAATAGTTCCTGAAGGCGGCCGTTACCTCCATAATCAGCGCCTTGGACTCATCCAGAATTTTAACGATGTTGATAAGCGCTTCCTCTACTATCTCTTCAATTCGCAAACGGTCAGACAGCAAATCAGAGCCAGCTGCAGTGGGGTCAAAGTTCGGCATACATCACCATCTCGGATTTACGATGTCAAGGTGGCTATCCCCCCCCTCCCTACGCAGCGGAAGATCGCGGCAATACTCTCGGCTTACGACGACCTGATCGAGAACAACCTGCAGCGGATCAAGATTCTGGAGAAGATGGCGCAGAACCTCTACCGCGAGTGGTTCGTTAAGCTCCGATTTCCCGGCCACCAGCACGCCCGCTTTGTCGATTCTCCTCTCGGCCGGATTCCGGAGGGGTGGGAGGTGGTGGCCTTGGAAGACGTTTGCAGTAGAATTACTGACGGATCACATCACAGCCCTAAGTCCGTCGAGTTCGGATATCCAATGGCATCAGTCAAAGATATGCACGATTGGGGAATCAACATCGATACATGCCGAAAAATCAGTGAAGATGATTTTCAAAACCTGGTTCGTAATGACTGCAAGATGCTGAAGGATGACGTGCTTATAGCAAAGGATGGCAGCTACCTAAAGCACTGTTTTGTAGTCGAGAAAGATCTTGATGTCGCATTATTATCATCAATAGCTATGCTTCGGCCTAACAAAAGAATTAATCCTCATGTTTTAGCGATGATACTCCGGGAGCCAGACATGAAGATTAGAATGACAGGTTTTGTTTCTGGCGCAGCTTTGCCCAGAATAATTTTGCAAGCTTTCCGACAGTTTCAGATCATATTGCCGCATATTGCACTACAGGAACGATGGGCAGCATCTGCTGAGCCTATGATTCAGCTTTGTTGGCGTTTGCTCAATGCGAATGCAAACCTCCGCTGCACCCGCAATCTGATGCTGCCCATGCTCATCTCCGGCGAAGTGGACGTGTCAGAACTGGATATCACTGTTTCCGAGGAGGCTGCATGAGTGAGGTCTTTAATATTTACTGTGATGAGTCCTGCCATCTGGAAAACGACAAGCAAAAGGTAATGGTTCTGGGTGCTGTGTGGTGTCCTCAGGATAAAACACAGGAGATCGCGATACGGCTGCGTGAAATCAAGAAAAAACATGGTATGCCAACCCCGTTCGAGGTGAAATGGACCAAGGTTTCACCGGCCAAAAAGGACCTTTATCTCGACCTCATCGATTATTTTTTCGATGACGACGATCTCCATTTTAGGGCGCTGATCGTACCGGAGAAGGACAAGCTGCAGCATGATGCCTTTCCAGGGCAGGACCACGACACTTGGTATTACAAGATGTACTTTGACATGCTCAAGGTCATCCTCCGACCGGATGCTCGATATCGGATCTATCTTGACATAAAGGACACTAAGGGGGCTAAAAAGGCCGCCCAACTTCATGATGTGCTATGTAATAACATGTACGACTTCTCCCGCGAGGTGATCGAGCGTTTACAGTTGGTTCACTCACACGAGATCGAGCAGTTGCAGTTGGCGGATTTAATGATCGGTGCTATCGCTTATCTGAACCGGGGCCTAAGGGGTAATGCCGGGAAAATAGCCTTGATAGAGAGAATGCAACAACGGTCAAGATATAGTTTGACGAAAACAACACTTTTACAGGAGGAGAAGGTCAATCTCTTTCGCTGGCATGCGATGGAGGTTCAGGGATGAGCAATTCGTCCGACTGGCTGCCGTCGTTGGTTCTGTTAAAGGATTTCAAGGGGAACTGGGATGCCTACCTAGATGCCATTTATACGTATTTCAAACAGGATTTCATAGAACATAAGCCGGTATTTCAGGGACGACGTCTCGGATTAAAACGGCATCCGCTATCTCATGGCAAAGAAGCAACATTCTGGCACATGATCCAAGAGGGTACGGTCGAAGAGGAACGTACTCCGGATTTACGACGTTGCGAGCGGATTCGCTGGCCGAAGCCAATTATTGAGCATGATGAAGATCCTAAAGTCAAGTACTGGGTATCCGTCAAGAACAAGGAGGATCGAATTCATATCTGGCTGGAAGAGGAGAACTACTTGGTGGTACTCGCTGACAGAAACGGATATCTGCTGCCTTGGACGGCTTTTCTGGTAACAAGGGAACACACACGGAAAAAACTGATGAGAGAATGCGAAGTGTACTGGAAGAACCAGGCTCTAAATAGCTGATGCCGCCTCGAGAGACGGCATCGTAACTCCTTCCACACATGGTGGATGAGCTATATGCTTTATCGGGCTATTGAGCATAAAAGTCAAGTATGATCACGTTGGGGGATGATAATTGACGAATTACTTGGAAAACACCATAGTTGGACAACCGGCAGTCACCTTGCTAGCGGCCCCGGGCCTCAGCATTCCCGAGGAGGCCAGCGTACTATGAACCTCCATTATGACAAAACACCCTACGATACAATCGCCGCGGCGATCCCTATGTATGGCGGAAGAGAATTTCAATCACCGACCCGCTCAACTGTGCCTTTATTGTCCTGGCTGAAGTATGAACAACCGATGGTAAATTCACTGTTGCGAGACATGGGCCTGCACCCAGACTGTACTCTGCATCTCGAATACACTGTTGCGCCTCAGCAAGGGGCAGGTGTGGCGTCACATACCGATCTGATGGTGAGACAGCAAGGATGCGCCCTTGCCATTGAAGCCAAATGGACTGAGCCACGCTATGACACGGTTAGCAAGTGGTTAAAGAAGGGATCAAATCTTCAAAATCGCAAAGATGTGCTTACTGGTTGGCTGGGCTTGCTCCAAAAACATGCAATGCATGAGCTACACATAGAAGATTTTTCTGGAGCCATTTACCAAATGGTGCATCGTGCGGCCTCCGCTTGTGCGGTTGGGGAAAAGCCCAAATTGGCGTATTTAGTGTTCAAGCCCTCACCTGATCCAAGAACAGCAGTTATACAGACGATCCGTGATGATCTCACGCATTTGTGGAACTTGTTGGGCTGCCCCAAAGGATTTCCCTTTTATGTGGTTGAGTTGTCCCTCTCTCCGACGGCTGCATTCGATGCGATTGCGTCGCTGCCGAAAGGGAAGGAGGCAACGGACGAGACTGTGCGAGGTGCCTTGTTTAACGTACAGCTCTTTGATTTTTCAGAGTATGAATTGCGCACCGTAAACGGAGGTTGTGTCTGATGAAAGCCACAGAAGCCAAATTTTTGGACTTTATTAAAAAATCGCCGCAGTTTGTCATACCTATCTACCAGCGCACCTATTCATGGACTGAGCGGGAATGCCGGCAACTCTGGGACGATATTGCGCGCACCGGCGAGAACGAAGCGGTGTCGGCCCATTTCGTCGGCTCCATCGTGTATATCGAGAAGGGATTGTATCATGTGACGAGCCAGTCGCCCCTTTTGGTCATCGACGGCCAGCAACGCCTAACCACGATAGCGCTGATGATTGCTGCCCTGGCGAAGGCGCTGGAGAATCTTCCCGAGGGCAACCGGGAGCCGGTGGACGGCTTTTCACCGCGCAAGCTGCGCAATTACTACCTCATAAACCCTGAAGAAGAAGGCGAGCGGCACTACAAACTCATCCTCTCCCAGACCGACAGAGACTCGCTCATTGCTGTTGTTGCCGGAAACGAGTGGCCTAAAGAATATTCCCGACGCATCACGGAAAACCATGAACTTTTCGAATCATGGATTGCAGGATGTAAAGGCAACCTAACCGCATTGTGCAAAGGTATCGCCAAGCTGATGGTGGTGGACATAGCGCTGAGCCGGGATCAGGACAATCCGCAGTTGATCTTTGAAAGCATGAATTCCACTGGACGGGAGCTGACCCAGGCCGATTTAATCCGCAACTTCATTCTGATGGGGCTGGAACCGACACTGCAGACCCGCCTCTATGAGAACTACTGGCGGCCTATGGAACTGTATTTTGGGCAGGAGGCCTACGGCACACACTTTGACGGTTTCATGCGCCATTATCTGACGGTTAAGACCGGTGATATTCCAAGATTGGACGCAGTGTATGATGCCTTCAAGGCTCACGCCCGGTCTCCTGAAGTGGCGGGGGCAGGAGTGGAATCATTAGTGGCCGACATTCGAGACTTTGCACGATATTTTTGTGCCATGGCTCTGGGGGCCGAGACCGATTCTGTTCTTAAGCTCGCCTTTCATGATCTGCGCGAGCTGAAGGTGGATGTTGCCTATCCCTTCCTGTTGGAGTTGTATCACGATTATGTTGGGGATAAGTTATCGAAGCAAGATTTTGCGGCGGCAGTGCGGCTGATCGAGGCGTATGTCTTCCGCCGAGCCATTTGCAACATCCCTACCAATTCGCTTAACAAGACCTTTGCGACCTTTACAAAGGTTCTGAAAAAAGATCGCTATCTGGAAAGCATCCAGGCCCACCTACTTCTACTGCCCTCCTATCGGCGCTTTCCGAACGATGAGGAGTTCAAGCGGGAGTTGCAAGTACGTGATCTTTACAATTTTAGAAGTCGCAGTTACTGGCTGAGGCGACTGGAAAACCACGGGCGCAAGGAGCGTGTGGAGGTGGACGAATATACGATTGAGCATATACTACCTCAGAACGAGAACCTGTCCAAAGTGTGGAAGGAAGCTCTGGGAGCGGAATGGGAACGTATCCGTGAAACCTGGCTGCATACCCTCGGTAATTTGACACTGACTGGTTATAACTCGGAATACAGTGACCGGCCTTTTATCGAGAAGCGCGATATGCCAGGCGGCTTTAAGGAAAGTCCCCTCAGACTGAATCAAGGACTTGGTCCGCTTGAACAGTGGAATGAGGAAACGATCAAGGCGCGCGCTCAACGCTTGAGCGAGGCTGCGGTGACGGTCTGGCGTGTGCCACAACTGGCCGCCGATGTGCTGACCACCTATCAGCCCCGCGCGAAATCACCCTCGGATTATTCGATAGAAGACCATCCTCATCTGTTAAGTGGTGTGGGACGAGAACTGTTCGAAGCGTTTCGCAAGGAAGTGTTGGCGCTCGATCCCGTCGTCAGCGAGGAGTTTCTCAAGCTCTATGTGGCTTACAAGGCCGAGACCAACTTTGTCGATGTGGTTCCGAAGGCAAAGCGGCTGCGGTTATCACTGAATATGCCTTTTGCCGACATTACCGATCCCCGCGGCCTGTGTAAGGATATTACCGGCATTTTTCGCTGGGGCAATGGCGATGTGGAAGTGGGATTCACCTCGTTGGAAGAACTGCCTTATATTATGGGGCTGGTGCGCCAGTCCTTTGAGCGGCAAATGGGGAATGGGAGTGAGCAATGACCCCTACCGGATACACCGAAGACGCCCTGATCGAACAACCGGCCATCGCACTGCTGGCAGAGCTAGGTTGGGATACGGTAAATGCATTCGGAGAGTTTGACCACGGCGCAAGTACGCTGGGCCGCGAGACCCGGGCAGAGGTCATCCTCACCGTTCGCCTGCACTCAGCATTGACACGACTCAACCAAGACGCTCCGCCCGAAACTATCGGCCAGGCCATTGAGGAATTGACCCGCGACCGTTCGCGCATGAGTTCTGTGGCCGCCAACCGCGAGATCTATCACCTGCTCAAGAACGGTGTGCGAGTGCCTGTACCCGATCCCTATGGCGACGGCGAAACAGTGGAAGTGGTGCGTGTGGTGGATTGGGACAACCCGGCCAATAACGACTTTCTGCTCTGTTCGCAGTTCTGGGTCACTGGCGAGATGCACACCCGCCGGGCCGACCTGGTGGGTTTTGTCAACGGTTTGCCGATGCTGTTCATCGAACTCAAGGCCGCCCACCGCCGCCTGGAGACCTCCTTCACCGGAAACCTGCGTGACTACAAGGACACCATCCCGCAGCTATTTTGGCCCAATGCTCTGATCGTTCTTTCCAATGGCAGCCAGAGCCGCGTGGGCAGCGTGACCGCCGGGTGGGAGCACTTCGCCGAGTGGAAGAAGGTGGGCAGCGAGGACGAGGCGGGCCGGGTGTCGCTGGAGACCATGCTGCGCGGTGTCTGCGAACCGGCGCGGATGCTGGACCTGGTGGAGAACTTTTGCCTATTTCAGGAAGTCCCTGGCGGGCTGATCAAGCTGACGGCCAAAAACCACCAGTACCTGGGCGTCAATAACGCACTGGAGGCCCTGGCTGACATCCGGCAAAGGGATGGCAAGCTGGGGGTGTTCTGGCACACGCAGGGCAGCGGCAAGAGCGTTGCGATGATGTTCTTCGCCCAGAAGGTGTTGCGCAAGATGCCGGGAAACTGGACCTTTGTTATCGTCACCGACCGGCAGGAGCTGGATGGGCAGATTTACAAGCACTTTGCCTCTGCAGGGGTGGTGACCGAAGGCCGCGCACAGGCGGAAAGCAGCAAGCATCTGCGGCAGTTGCTCACTGAGGATCACCGCTACATCTTCACTCTGATCCACAAGTTCCGGGAACAGGAAGAGGTGTCCCCCCGCGACGACATCATTGTCATCACCGATGAGGCGCACCGCAGTCAATACGACACTCTGGCGCTGAACATGCGAACGGCCCTGCCCAACGCCGCATTCCTGGCCTTTACCGGCACGCCACTAATTGTCGGTGAGGAAAAGACCCGCCAGGTCTTTGGCGATTACATCAGCGTGTATGACTTCCAGCAATCGGTGGCCGATGGTGCGACAGTGCCCCTCTACTACGAGAATCGCATCCCCGAACTTCAACTGGTCAATGAGAACCTCAACGAAGACATGGAGCGATTGCTCGAAGAGGCGGAACTGGACGAGGCGCAGGAGAAGAAATTGGAGCGGGAGTTTGCCCGAGAGTACCATCTGATCACCCGCGACGACCGTTTGGAAGCAGTGGCAAAAGACCTGGTGACCCATTTCACCGGGCGGGGCTTTCAGGGTAAGGCCATGATGATCTGCATCGACAAGGCCACGGCCATCCGCATGTACGACAAGGTAAAGAAGCATTGGGGCAAGAAGATTGCGGCGTTGGAGGCGGAATGGACAGGGGCGAACAGCGATGCGCGGCAGGAGATCGAAGAGCGCATCTCAAGGATGAAAGAAACCGACATGGCCGTGGTCGTCTCTCAGGGACAGAACGAGATCGCCGAGATGACCGACAAGGGGCTGGATATAAAACCACACCGCCAGCGCATGGTAGAAGAGGATCTGGAGACTAAGTTCAAGAACCCGGACGACCCCTTCCGTCTGGTCTTTGTCTGCGCCATGTGGATGACTGGCTTTGACGTTCCGAGCTGTTCGACCCTCTACCTCGACAAGCCCATGCGCAACCACACGCTGATGCAGACCATAGCCCGAGCCAACCGGGTGTATCCCGGTAAGGTGAGCGGCCTGATCGTGGACTATGCCGGAGTGTTTCGCAACCTGGAGCGGGCACTTGCCATCTACGGCGCGGGCAGCGGCGGAGACAAACCGGTGGAGGACAAGGCCGCGCTGGTGGCGGCACTGCAGCAGGCGTTGGGAGAAACCCGGGGCTTATGTCAGGAACAAGGGGTTAACCTTGCGGCTATTCAGATCACCGAGGGATTTGCCCGTGTCGGCCTGCTCGATGACGCTGTGGAGGCACTGGTGGCTTCTGAGGAGATCAAACGTCGCTATCTCGATCAGGCCAACACTGTGCAGCGTCTTTATAAGGCTGTGCTGCCAGACCCGTCCGCACGGGAGTTTGCCAATGAGGTGACACCCGTGCAGGTCATCGCAGATAAAATTCGTGCGCTGATACCACCGGCGGACATCTCCCAGGTCATGCAGCAAGTGGAGGGACTGCTCGACCGCTCTATCGCTACGGAGGGGTACATCATCCGCGATCCGAGCGCGCCTCATAGCGACGAGCATTGGATCGACCTGAGCGGGATTAATTTCGAGGCCTTGGCCGAGAAGTTCAAGACGAGCCGCAAGCGCACCATGAACGAGAAACTCAAAGGAGCTGTGGCACAGAAGCTAATGGCGATGGTGCGGCTCAACCGCACGCGCATGGATTATCTTGAGCGATTTAAGGCGATGATTGACGCCTACAATGCAGGCAGTCTCAACGCCGAAGAGTTCTTCCAGCAACTGGTGGTCTTCGCCAAGAGTCTGAATGAAGAAGAGCAGAGGGCCGTGGGCGAACAACTGAATGAAGAAGAATTGGCGCTTTTCGACCTCTTGACCAAGCCGCAGATTGATATGAGCGACATGGACCGGGACAAGGTGAAGTCCACGGCCCGAGAGTTGTTGGCCACGCTTAAGGCGGGCAAACTGGTGCTCGATTGGCGTAAGCGCCAGCAGGCCCGCGCCGAGGTAAGGGTGACCATCGAGAAACTGCTGGACCAGAGATTGCCGAGAGCCTACACGCCAGAGTTGTTTAAACAAAAGACCACCGCCGTGTTTCAGCACGTCTATGACGCTTACTATGGTGCTGAGCGAAGTGTGTATGCAACGGCATGAAGCCACCTAATAGGTCTGCTTTTGTTGAAATAAGGTATGCTAACGCAAAGAATTATATGAGGATGAAAATCGACGATAATTAAGGATAAGTAAAATAGCATCAATATATATAGGCTACTCTAGATTATTCGAACTGTGATTAACGGTTTTGCAGACAGCAATTTGTAAGTTACCCCGTAGCTGCCCAGTAAAGTCGGAAAAGCAGGGAACACCTAGAAGAAATTGTTTTCAAATCCTACTTCATTTCCGCACCACCTCCCTCTTACAATCAATTTGAGTTTATTTCTAACATTCTCTAGTAATTCTCTAGTAAGTTGATAGATGAGTGAATTCTGAAAAACATCTGATCTCTTGGAAACTAGGGCTGGAGCAGGTTTCAAAACTGGAGGCGGCAACCGGATTTGAACCGGTGAGTAACGGTTTTGCAGATTATAATTGCTGTTAAAAACATGTGCTTCCACAAAGAGTAACCTGTGACATGACTGTGCTAAAATTGTGCTAGAATCCAAGGAAAAACATGAGAGTAGATAGACTGTAGAGGAATAGATGGAAATCTTAAAATGAATTGAAATTAATCACTTACGGGAAATCAGACCTAATATCGATGGGTTTGATTTTTTAATTTTACGGACTCAAAATCCGAAGTCCCTTACGGGTAGGGATTCGAAGCAAGATCTTCAACGTAGGTCATCTATAATCGCCGGGAGTTGCAAAGCATCTGCGGAGCTGCATAAACACTTTGCGGTCGGGGGTTAGATTCCTCCCCGCGTTCATTTGTTATATAATATGATATAGTGGTGCCTATGTGGTGCCCTATTGCTATAAAGCTAGGCCGGGCATGGTTGTCAGGAGGTTCAAATCCTCCCCCCGCTACCAAAATCAATTTTACACAACTTTGCTTGTGCCGTTTTGAGTCGGCTTGTTGGGTAACACTCCTTAAGATATAATTCTCCAAGATAAGACTACCACGATTGAGCAGTGCCTGGCTTTCATCATGATCTCCCCGGATAATCCCAGCAAATCAACCTTAGGTCCGATGAAATCGAGTCAGTATGAAAGGAGGAGGTTCATATGACGGGAAAGAAAGAGGCTACGGGGCTGAAGCAAACCAGGGGCAAGAAACGCGGCTACGGCTGGGTGCCTGATGTACCGGATCAGCGCGACTATCTGCTCAGCGCTGTGCTCCGTGTGCCTGCCAGGCTGCCTGCATCAAAGGACTTGCGGCCGCTGTGTCCCAAGGTCGAAGACCAGGGTAATCTGGGCAGCTGCACGGCGAACGCCCTTGCCGGGGCCCTGGAATTCCTCGAAATGAAGGATAATATCGCCTTCGAGGATTTCAGCAGGCTGTTCATCTACTACAATGAGCGTGCAATCGAACACACTGTCGCATCCGACTCCGGCGCCATGATCCGCGACGGCATCAAGACACTCGCGAAACAGGGGGTCTGTTCGGAAAAGAAATGGCCCTATACGATATCGAGATTCACCGTGAAACCGGGTGCTGCATGTTACAAAGAGGCCTTGCAGCACCAGATTACCTCTTATCATCGCATCATCACGGTGGACGAAATGCGTACGTGCCTTGCCGAAGGCTACCCGTTCGTCTTTGGATTTTCGGTATATGAAAGCTTTGAATCACAGGCTGTTGCTAAAACCGGGACAGTGAATATGCCAAGACCGGGTGAGCGGAATCTGGGCGGGCATGCGGTACTTGCCGTGGGCTACGACGATTCGAAGAAGCGGTTCATCGTGCGTAATTCATGGGGGAACAGGTGGGGGATGAAAGGCTATTTTACCCTTCCTTACCAGTACCTTTCAGACCGAAACCTGTCGGATGATTTCTGGACGATCCGCAGGGGCAAGCTGATGCTCTAAAGACTAAGGGCGTAAGAGGGCGAGGAGAAAGCCTTTAAGAGGTGTCCTTGTGCTCTTCGTGGTGTGGTATCCCTGCCCATTGTTCTCACCACGAAGGACACGAAGAGCACGAAAAAGATCTAAGAAAAGCAGAACGGCATTCTTGGATTTCTTTCCCCAGTTCGAGATTTCAAGAGGATTCTTTTCTTCGTGCTCTTCGTGGTGTGGTATCCATCTGCGTACTCCTCAATGATCCGAGTATGCTTAACAATGATGGTCCCTTTTAAGATACGGCTACGACCGAGAAATCGGAAAGGATGGTCTCCTGTGCATAATTTCAATAATACTATAAATGATCATGCCCTAAGTCAAACCAATCAATCATGTAGGCATTGCATCGGATTTCTAAAGCTCTTAGCCCCCTACTATCCGAGACCCTGCACAGGAGACATGGCCCTTATACTCGCTGAATTATCAAAAATCAACTTGGAATTGTTATCTCAGCCGATATCGCGGTGATACTCCTGCAGTGACTTGATGGTGCCCTTGCCCTTCCGGGAAGCGGCAATCCCTTTGGCCGCCGCAACGGCTGCGGACAGCGTAGTGATATAGGGCACCTTGTAGCTGATGGCGGCCTTGCGGATGTAGGAGTCATCGTGCTTGGAAAGCTTGCCGCTCGGTGTGTTGATGATGAGTGCGTATTCCTTGTTCTTGACGCCGTCGATGATGTTCGGCCTGCCTTCATGGAGCTTGAGTACCATCTCGGATGCGATTCCGTTCTCGGCCAGGAATGCATGGGTGTGGCGGGTCGTCTTGATCTTGAAGCCCAGCTCGTTGAAGAGCCTTGCCACCTCGAGCACTGCAGGCCGCTCGCGCCGGGACACGGTCAACAGCACGCATCCATCCATTGGAAGGTACTGGGAAGCGGCCTCGGAGGCCTTGTAGAACGCCAGGCCGAAGGTTTCTGCCATGCCGAGCACCTCGCCTGTCGAGCGCATCTCGGGGCCCAGCAGCGGGTCTACTTCGGGGAATACATTGAAGGGGAATACCGCCTCCTTCACCCCGAAGTACGGGATGTTCTTGGGCTTGAGATCGAAATCGGCAAGCCTCTTGCCCAGAATGATCCGGGTTGCGATATCGGCCATGGGGATGTTGCATACCTTGGAGACCAACGGCACGGTCCTGGATGCCCTCGGGTTTGCCTCCAGGACATAGACCGTGTCCTTGTGGATGGCACATTTCATGTTCATAAGGCCCTTAACGCCAAGCTCCACGGCAATGCGCTTGGTGAATTCAATAATGGTGTCCAGATGCCGGGGAGATATGCTGATGGGCGGGATTACACACGCCGAGTCGCCGGAGTGGACGCCGGAGCGCTCAATGTGTTCCAGGACGGCGGGCACAAAGGCATCATAGCCGTCCGAGAGGGCATCCGCCTCGGCCCCAATGGCATTGTCCAGGAACTTGTCGATGAGGATGGGCAGCCCCGGAGTCGGGTCAACAACTGCGCGCATGTATTCCCTGAGCATGTCCTCATCGTACATCACCTCCATGCCGCTCCCGTCGAGCACATGGGAAGGCCGCACCATGAGCGGGTAGCCGATGCGGTCGGCAACGGCTTTTGCTTCATCCAGGGTGCTTGCCGTACCGGACTCGGGCATGGGGATGCCGAGCTTGGCCATCATCTTACCGAACCGCCCCCGATCCTCGGCCAGGTCGATGGCCTGGGGCGTAGTCCCCAGGATCTTCACACCCGCCTTCATAAGCTCATGTGCAATATTCAGCGGGGTCCGGCCGCCGAACTGGCATATGACACCTTGGGGCTTCTCCTTGTGATAGATGCCCAATACCTCTTCGCCGGTCAGCGGTTCGAAGTAGAGCTTGTCGGATGTGTCGTAGTCGGTGGAGACCGCCAGAGGGTTGCAGTTCACCATGATGGACTCATACCCCATGTCCTTGATGGCGAATGCCGCGTGCACGCAGCAGTAGTCGAACGAGCCGCCCTGTCCGATACGGTTGGGCCCGCCGCCTAAGACCATGATCTTGGGCCTGTCGCTCACTGCAACAACATCCGGGGCATTGTAGGTGGAGTAGTAATACTCGGCGTTCTCCACGCCGCTCACACTCACCTTCTGGTAGCCGTGTACCAAACCCAGCTTGATACGGCGGTCCCGAATTGCATCTTCGGTGAGACCCAGGAGCCCGGCAAGGTAGCGGTCGGCGAAACCGTCCTTCTTGGCCTGGATGAACACCTCATCCGGCAATGTCTTCCCGCTGTAGGCGAGTATCTTCTCCTCAAGGTCCACGAGCTCTTTCATCTGCCCGATGAACCAGGCCTTCAAATGGGTCTTCTGTTCGAGGTCTTCGATTGTTGCACCCTTGCGCAGGGCCTCGTACATGATGAACTGCCGTTCGCTGGATGGCTCGGAGAGCATTTCCAAAAGGGTCTCGAGGTCCTTCTCATGAAAGTCTTTGGCATGGCCCAGGCCGTAACGCCCGATCTCCAGTGAGCGAACAGACTTCTGGAGGGCCTCTTTATAGGTCTTGCCGATGCTCATGACCTCGCCCACCGCCCTCATCCGGGTGCCGAGCCTGTCCTGGGACCCCTTGAACTTTTCAAAGGCCCATCTGGAGAACTTCACCACCACATCCTCGCCAAAGGGCTCGTATTTGTCCAGGGTCCCGCACTGCCGGCAGGGTATTTCATCCATGGTGAGCCCCGCAGCGAGCTTGGTTGATACAAAGGCAATGGGCAAGCCCACGGCCTTGGATGCCAGGGCGGAAGACCGGGATGTCCGGGGGTTGATCTCGATGACCACGAGCCTGCCATTTAAAGGGTTGTGGGCGAACTGGATATTGGTGTTTCCGGTCACCTCAGCGGCCTCCACGATGTCGTAGGCGTACTTCCGGAGCCTTCTTTGGAGATCCGTGTCGATGGTGAGCATGGGCATGGTGCAGAGGCTGTCGCCGGTGTGCACGCCCATGGGATCCACGTTTTCGATGAAGCAGACGGTGATTATGTTGTTCTTGGCGTCACGCAGCACCTCGATCTCCAGTTCTTCCCAGCCCAGAACGGACTCCTCCACGAGCACCTGGCCGATGAGGCTTTCAGAAATACCCCTTCTTGCAACGATCCTCAGCTCCTCCACATTATAGACAAGCCCTCCGCCGGCACCGCCCACGGTATAGGCCGGTTTGATGACCACCGGATAACCCAGCCCGGAGGCGATCTTCTCGGCCTCTTCCACACTATAGGCAAGCTCGCTCATGGGCATTTCTATCCTCAGGCGGGTCATGGTTTCTTTGAATGCACGCCTGTCTTCGCTGCGCTCGATGGCTGCAATGTTCACCCCGATAACCTTTACGCCATACTTGTCGAGGACACCTTTGCGGTGCAGTTCGGAGGTGAGATTCAATCCCGACTGTCCCCCCAGGTTCGGCAGGATCGCATCGGGACGCTCCTTGGCGATGATGGATTCCAGTACCGCAGCATTGAGGGGCTCGATATAGGTGGCATCCGCCATGCCCGGGTCGGTCATGATGGTTGCCGGGTCGGAGTTGACGAGAACAATTTTATAACCCAGCTCATGCAGGGCCTTGCAGGCCTGGGTCCCGGAATAGTCGTATTCGTTACCCTGGCCGATGACGATCGGCCCGGAACCGATGATCATTACCTTGTGGATGTCGTTTCTCTTAGGCATCGTAAAAAGTCTCCCCCATTAAACATGAGCTTGCACTATAGGGAATGCTTAAGTTGTCAGTCAAGCGCAAAGGGTATTGGGGGATGAGGAGCCGGCAGCCCGTGGGCGGGAGTCGGAAATCATCTGCGGCTTGTAAAGTATAAACAAATCCGGGTGAGAGGGCTTGTGATTCCTCTGCACCCGGATGAGCGGTTCTTACGTGATCGTGAGGATCTTTATTCGGGGATGCCCTTGCCTGCGATGAAATTCGCCAGGTCTGCAACCCTGCAGGAATAGCCCCACTCGTTGTCATACCAGGCAACCACCTTGGCCAGGTTGTTCTGGATCACCTGGGTGTACTCGATATCGACAATGGAGGACATCTCGTTGCCCTTGTAGTCGATGGAAACCAGCTTCCTGTCTTCGCATCCCATGATGCCCTTGAGCGACGTCTTGGCGGCGCGTTTAAGGGCGGCCCTGAGCTCATCGGTAGTGGCCTGCTTTTTAAGCTGGACCGTGAGGTCGACCACCGAGACGGTGGGCGTGGGCACACGAAGCGCGTACCCGTCGATGCGGCCCTTCAGGTCGGGGATGACTAAAGAGAGCGCCCTTGCCGCACCCGTTGAGGTGGGGATGATGTTCATGGCCGCGGCCCGTGCGCGCCGCAGGTCTTTATGCGGCATGTCCAGGATCCGCTGGTCATTGGTGTAGGCGTGCACCGTGGTCATCCAGCCCTTCTCGATGCCGAAGGCCTTGTTGACGACGAGCGCGGGAGGTGCAAGGCAGTTCGTGGTACAGGATGCATTCGAGATGATGTTGTGCTTCTTGGGATTGTACTTGTTATGGTTCACTCCCATGACAATGGTGATATCCTCCTGCTTGGCAGGGGCGGAAATGATCACCTTCTTGGCACCACCGTAGATGTGGGCGGAAGCTTCCTGTTTGCCGAGGAACAGACCCGTCGACTCGATGACGATATCCACACCCTCATCATCCCAGGGGATGCTCGCAGGGTCCCGCATGGCAAAGCTCTTTATCTTGTTGCCGTTGATGATGAACGCCTCCTTCCTTACCTTTACCTCTCCGGGGAAGTGTCCGTAGTTCGAGTCGTACTGGAAGAGGTGCGCATTGGTATCAACATCGAACAGATCGTTGACCGCAACGACCTGCAGAGATTTCGGATAGCGCTCCATTATAGCCTTTAAAACCTGGCGGCCGATGCGGCCGAAACCGTTTATTCCAACACGAGTCATGTCGTGCCTCCTCTCATCAATTGTCATCGAGCCTGTATTTATGGGCTACGAGCAGGTCATAATTGGTCTGAAGGGCCTGGTGGTAGCGGGCGTTTTCAAGCGCCAGCGCGCTCAGGCTCGCCACGGCCTCCAAGAACTGGATCTCATGTGCATTGAATTCCCGCACCTTGTCGGAGTAGACACGGAGCACACCGATGACCGTCTTTGCACAGATCAGGGGGGCCACTATCACCGACTTGATGCCCTCGGCCTTGGCGCCGGAACCGTACTGGAAGTCCGGGTCGGTCTGGGCGTTCTTGATGTAGATGCGCTCGCCCTTCAAGACCTTCTGGTCGAGGCCGCTCTCTTTGATGAGCACGGGGCCTTTCTTGACATAGCCCTTGGACAGCCCGCAGGATGCCCCCATGACAAGCGCCCTCTTCCGGGAATCAAGAAGCCTGATGGAAGATGCCTTGACGCCCATGGTATCTACCACGGCCTTTACAACCTCCTGGAGAACGGTGCTCACATCGAGCGACGAATGGACGACCCGCACGACATCGTACAACGCGGTGAAGTAGTTCTTTTCCTTGTCTTTCACATCCATTACCCCCCTTCTGGGAAAATTATCTTGCTATGAAGCGACATCGAAGCCCAAGGCGTTGAAGCATATTTATCATGATAGTTTGGGTATCTTATGTTGCTTTAATAAATACCACCGTCATAGCAGTCAAGCCTGCTTTTCGGAATCCCCTGTATCTTTCTTGAATTGCACCATAAAAAGTCGGCCTGTCGGATACGACCCGCGCATGGCTAAAGGATTCCGGACATAAGCCGGCTTTTTCATGTGGGCTGTTCTTATGAGCGTTCCAAGGCCTCGATACGTTGGGCGAGCGGAGGATGCGAGTAGTAGAACCAGGCATAGAGCGGATGGGGGTGGAGGTTTGCAAGGTTATCCTTGGCAAGCCGCTTCAGGGCCCGTGCAAGGGGAACGGTTGATCCGGTCAGCTCTCGTGCATAGGCATCGGCCTGCCGTTCATACCTGCGTGAGATCATGGACCCGATGGGGATGAAAAAGAAGGTGAAGGGTTTTCCAATGATGGTGATCAGGAAGAGACCGGCAAAGGGGATGATGGTCTGGAATCCGAATGTCATATACAAGGCCGGCCAGGCTAAAAGTTTTGCGACTACATAGAGCACGGCAAGCGATAAGACGACTGATGCCGCGAGCTGCTTCCTGACGTGGCCTTTCTTGAGGTGGCCCAGCTCATGGGCCAGGACGGCCGTGATCTCTTCAGGGGTGTGGGTGTTGATGAGGGTATCGAAGAGCACGATCCGTTTGAACTTGCCTATGCCGGTGAAATAGGCATTCGTATGCCTGCTCCTGGTGCTTGCATCCATCTTGAAGAGACCTGTCAGGTGGAAGCCTGCACGTTCAAGAAGCTCTCCGATGCTTTTCTTAAGGGTTTCATCTTCGATCGTCTCGAACTTGTTGAACAGCGGGGCGATCACCTTGGGATAGAGCCAGGTGAGCAAAAGCTGGAACAGCACAAAGCATACCCAGGCAGGCAGCCACCACAGGCGGGGCAGGGAATAGAGCAGCTCAAGGAACACGGCGAGGATGATCCCCATGATCAGGCCCGAGAGCAGTAATGTCTTTATCTGATCCTTGAGCCATAGCTTGAAGGTGATGGTGCTGAAGCCGAATCTGCGCTCGATCACAAAGGTGCCGTACAGATCAAAGGGGACCTCTATCACCCCGAGCAGGAACGAGCAGGCGAACATGAACACGATCCCTGCGAGCACCGGATTGAGGCCCGACAGAAGGTGCGTGCCTGCGAGGTAAGGCAGGAATCCGCTCAGGATAATCACCAGATCGGCCAGGTCATCGACAAGGATTTCAATGGAGCCCAGGTTGCTTACGGCTACGGTATAATCCCGGATGCGCTTTAAGGTGTCCGGCTCGATCTCGCCCTTAAATACATCGGGCACCACATGACCGTATCGCGTGAGGTGCTGTCTGTTCAGAAACCGCAAGCCCAATCGCACCAGCATGCTTACGATGAATAAGGCGAGGAAGGTTATGAGTAAGACATTCCATTGAATCATAATCGTATTGTCTGCTCCTAGCGCGAAAAAATAATGAACGCTTGGATCTAAAACACTAGGGTACAGGATGTCAAATAATTATTACATCGAGGCAATTGCAAAACTCAAAAAATGGAACTCCCTTTCATCATCCCCCGTCCGTCTGGGCAAAGGATGCGTTCGAGTAAAGATACTCGACCTTTTCCTTGTGGTTCATCTCCTCACTGGCCATCTTGAGAAAGACCTGCCTGAGCTCGCCTTCGGGATGCAGCCCGGCAAGCCCCTTGTAGAAGTTGTATGAATTCAACTCCCGGTGGGCCGCCACCAGGAAGACATCTTTGGACAACATGTCTTTGCTGATATCCGGTTTGTCCATGTGCTCAGCGATCTTATAGTCAACAGGATGGTTCATGCGCAGCGCATCAGCACCGAATCCCCCGTCGCGATAGCTGATGAGGAATGCCTTGTGTTTCTTTTCATCGGCCGCAAGGAGCTTGAGCGCGTCCTTTGCGCTGTCGTCCTGCACATTATTAAGGAGTCCCATGTAGAACTCATGGGCCTCCTGCTCCCTCTGGATCGCGATATCGATATAGTCCCCAAGCCTCTGCTGTTCCATGCAATGCCTCCCTTTCAGATAATATATATAAGGGCAAGGTTCATCACAGTAAAGCATACTTAGATCATTGAGGAGCACACAAAGGGATATCTAACACGAAGAGCACGAAGGACACGAAGAAAGGAATACAAGAAAGTCCGTTCTGCTTTTTTATATTTCTGATTCTTTGACAGCTCTCACATCTTCCTGCTATAAATACAGTCTAAGCCGATTTGTAGAGCAGCATGGAATTGAATGTTAAGAGCTTACCTGTCTTTGAAGGAGGGTCCACAAAAACTCCACGAATCCACCCTTTGGGCACGGAGTTTGGGCTCTTGAAGCTGAAATACGTTACTATCAGGAATATTTATGTCTATATATCTATAACAGGGTAATGCCTTGCACTCAATATCCGGATATACTGCAATCGTGCATCAAATATTGGATATGCTGCAAAAGTGCAGTATAGTAATTGTTAGGCTAAGAGGTAATATTTCAAAATGAGCTAGATAAAAAGCAACTTCTAATATGAATGGAGTGATAAATGAAAATTGAATTTATAAATCATAAATCCTGTATATTATTTGTCTTCATCGTAGCATGTCTTCTTTCACCTAGAATATCTCTGTCAGAATCAGATCTTCCAGACGACAATCTAGCCTACCCGGTACTGTTAATAAGCAAGGAGGGAGGGACAGGAAGTGGCTTTTTCTATAATAAGGATGAAGCTATATATCTAATAACAGCAAGACACGTTCTATTCAATGAAACGTCTATACGTGTACCAGAAGCAGTTATTGTCCCGAAAAATCTAAGGTGTAAGTTATATTGTATAGAGGATAAAGGGAAAAAAGATAAAAAGGAATTCATACTCACTTTCTATGGTGTCATGTTGGAGAGCGAAAAAAACGAACTTATTAAGGCGACTCCAAAGACTGATAACTTCAACTTCATTCCAGTTATTGAACGACTTTATAAAGAATCCCAAAAACTTAAACTGAGAAGTACTGAACTTACATTATTCTCATATGATAGAAAGGTTAACAAAGGTGGAATAAACGAATTCGAAGTTCAACTGATGGATCTTTATAATAACGGTCAAATTAAATACCACCCAACACATGATGTTGCTTTTATTAGAATTGGAATCCCTAAAAAAGTAAAAGGCGAAGATATAATGAAATTGCAGAAAGGAGTAATAAAGAAACAAGGGACAGGGGTGGGTGGCTTAAGTAAAGACAACTTCAAACTTTTTAAGGATGTTATCGTGGGCAACCAAGTGTTCGTTTTTGGTTATCCTACATCAATATCAGGAATAAACCCGTGGCTTGATACTAAATTACCTTTGCTCAGAAAAGGGACTATCGCTGGAAAAAATGAAAATCTTAATGCAATCATATTGGACTGTCCAGCCTTTCAAGGAAATAGTGGTGGACTTGTAATAGAAGTTGAACAAGAATCAATTGATAAAATAAAATATAAAGCAATTGGTTTGATTACAAATTTAGTGCCTTATGCAGGTGCATGGATTCAGAATTCGGGTTATTCCATCGTTGTCCCTATGGATTTCGTAGAGGAATTATTAAATGCACAATCTAAATAACAATGTTTTGGCTATCATAGCCTAACCATCGCATCCACCGGACGGCTAAAGCCGCCGGTGATGCACATCGTTCGCCAAATAATCTGAGATTAAAATGAGTACGCCAATAATAACAACATCTGATTCAATTAAAATTGCAAGAGGTGTATTCGAGAGATCAAAGTACGAGGTTACTGAAGAATGCATTATAGACCTTTCAAAAAATATAACACTAGTAGAAGAAAAAGGTTTATCCAAGTTAAACAATAGGCTGATTGCAGGCGGTAGACATATCCAGGATACACTAGTCGAGCATAATTATGCTGCCACAATATTACCTATTCTTGGACCTGAGGCATCTATCGAATATGAACCCGAGGGTTTACATCGACCTCCAGACTTTAAAATAGTTAGGGAAGGCATTACTTATTGGATTCAAATAAAAAATTTATCAATATTGGAAAGAGAGAATCGGCAAGATAAGATTCTCCAAGAAATTGAGAGACAGATAAGAGAAATCGAAGTCGGGATGTTCCTTGGATGCCAACTCAATGATGACTTTTCTAGAGATGATATCGAATCACTTTTAACTTTTGTTAGGAGTATTATTAATGAAGCTAATATAGGGCAAGCGTACTTCTTTCCAAATGAGTCAACACCCAAAGCAAAAATAGAATTCTGGCTTCCAAATAAATTACAATTATCTCATCTCACCTTGGGCATATCCGGTGACATTGATATTGTTGAACAGACAGGGCTTGCTCAAGAACAAATAAAAAACAGTATCGTTAATGCAGCAGGTGCTTTTAAATGGATTTCTGATGAAAAAACTATCAATCTCATAGCCATGGACTGTGGCCGATATGATGATATTGATATTTGTGATGCATTATTTGGAACAGAATATGATGAAATATCTCAGAGCGGTAGACATTGTTGGTGTCGAAAAGAAAATGGTTTATTTAAAAAATCCCCGTATGATGAAACAGTATTCGGTGTGATTTCACTTAGGAAAAAAGATAAGTGGGCCCCTATTATTAGCACATATACAATGTCCTTTTTCTTGAATGATACTTATAAAGATTCTCTTGATTGTGTAACGAGCCTTTTCCCTTTCGTGATAATTGTTCAATATAATATGAGACCCCCTATAGGCCATGCCAATTTCATAATCTAAAAAATGGAATAAGATATTGGGGGAGAATAAAGGCGAACAAATCATTTCAGCGGACGCGGCGGGGCCGCGCCGCTGATGCCCGCCGTTCGGTGACAAGATATGATGAAATTGATTGATCTAGGTTTTGATCCCTGGTTTGAAGCACATGTCGATGACATGCGCCGAGAGGATCAAGGAATTGCACGTGTGTCAGCAGTTGACCGCAACTCGTACATTATCAGGAATGAGATCAGAGAGATCCCAGCTGAACTTGCAGGGAAGTTCTATTTCCATGTTGAGTCCTCGATTGAGCTGCCATGTGTCGGCGATTGGGTCACCGTGCAGTATCATAATGATGACACCTCGGCAATCATCCATGGGATTTTTCCACGAAGGACGTTTTTACGCCGCAAACGTGCCGGCGTAGAAGTGGACTACCAGATGATTGCAGCCAACATTGACATCGCTTTCATTGTCCAGTCATGTCACTTTGACTTTAATCTACCTAGACTGAATCGGTATTTAGTAATGGCAGCTGACGGACATGTTGAGCCGATTGTCATTCTTGCCAAGACGGACTTGATCTCCCACGATGAGCTGCAACAGAAGCTTGCGGCTATTAGACAGGCTGGCATCACGACGAGAGTTATTGCTCTCAGTAACATAACCGGCTCCGGGTTTGACGAATTCCAGCAGGTATTAATGTCGGGGCGCACATATTGCCTGCTCGGGTCATCCGGAGTCGGCAAGACTACACTGATCAACCATCTGATTGGACGAGATGATCTTGATACTAAAGCTGTCAGTGGAACAGGAGAAGGCACACACACAACAGCGCGTCGGCAACTCATTGTTCTTGATAAAGGCATGATGTTCATTGATACACCTGGAATGAGAGAATTAGGCCTTCTGGGCGCCAGTGAGGGAGTAAACAAAGGGTTTGAAGATATTATTGAGCTTTCCATGACTTGTCGCTATGCCGATTGCAGCCATACTCAGGAATCAGACTGCGCAGTTCTTACTGCAATTACAAACGGCGAGTTGAGTGAAGAGCGCTATTCTAGTTATTTGAAACTCAGGAAAGAGTCAGAGCACTATGAGATGTCGTACTTGGACAAACGTAAAAAGGACAGGGCATTCGGACGCTTCGTTAAGACAGCAAAGAAGAATATGAAAAAATGAATGCCGTGCACCGAACAATCGGCTCCAGCGGACGCGGTGAAACGCGCCGCTGACCCATGCCGTTCGGCAGGTGAGGCGCTTATAATGGCACCACGCAAAGAAGACATCCCGGAATGGCGTCAGTTCGAGCAATTAGTGGCCAGAATCGAGGCTGATGCTGGTCCTCTCGGTTTGATCGTGACTTCTCCTGATCGCATAAAGTGCAGGACCACTGGACGCTTACGCGAGGTCGATGCAAGTGTGCGAACACAGATAGGGACATCGAGCATTCTGATCACGATTGAATGCCGGAAACGTCGAGTAAAGCAAGACGTTACTTGGATTGAGCAACTTTCGACCAAAAAACATGCGATCGGGGCTGCCCGCACTATTGCCGTTAGTTCCTCCGGGTTTTCTCAGGAAGCTGAAGCAGCGGCCCTCCAGCACGGCATAGATCTGCGACGATTATCCGATGTATCCGCCGCAGAGATAAACGAACTAATAAGGCTAGATTTCGTTTTATTTACACACAAAAGATGCGCCCTGGCTCGTGTTGGCCTCCGACTTTTCCGGTCTTTGGACTGGACGGTGCCCGATCCAGAAAACGTAGACCTTATTTTACCGCCAAGCACGGACCCGTTTGCCACTATCTTCAGGAATACGGAGACAGGAGCGACTTGGTCGCTCAATGACCTATGGCTGCAATTGCAAGAAGTAACTAATCCGTTTGCCGATGTCGAGAAGGGCTGCGCTCCAGTTATCAAAACTGCTTGTTTTCCTTTTCCTGGCAATGTCATCGTGAACACTCCAGACGGGCAGAAAAAGATTGGAGATGTGTTGCTTAGCGTGGCGCTGTCGCTTGAAGTGGAGCAAGTTGATCTGGAATCCGCCAAGAAAGTTGAATATACGTCTCCAGATGGTGCCGCGATCCAACGAGTGGAGTTTGCCTCTCGTGAACCCGGCGCAGAGGATTGGCATCTTTCGCTACAGATTCCCAAGGATTCAGTGGATATAAGCCAGCTCAGAACAGGAGGGAACTGGCCAGTAACAAAGCAAACTGATCAAAAGGGCCACTGAGTCGGTGGGTTCAATCTGCCAACTGCGCGTGCTGATAGCGATAAGCCGAACCAGTAAATTCAGCGGACGCAAAAAGCCGCGCCGCTGATGCCCACCGTTCGGTGTCTAAGGAGGAGGCGTAATAATGAATGGGAATAAAGGTGACCACCCATTAACAGATATCCTTATCCATAATATTGAAGTCTATGGCAAAGAAGCAGATGATCTGATTCGTAAGATTAGTTCCTTATCAAGCAGGAGAGAACTAGATGAGTGGTGGGAAAAGGAAATTAACTGGTCATCAGATAAAACACTAGCCTTACAGAAATCTCAATTGAGATACGAAGAACTTCTTGATCGAGCAAGAAAAAGTGGATGGGAAATTGATGAGTAATCACCGAACAAGCAAATCCAGCGGACCACTGGGGCCGTTTGTCCTTGCTGATTCAACGCTCACCTGCCCCAGTGGCCGCTGATCCGCACGTTAGCCAGGAGAAGTGATGAATTATTTCTCATACAATACTGATGGTGGGCAACGTAGGTTCGATGTCCTAATCAAAAAAGGACTAGCTGCAACTAGTGGAGATGAGAAGTTTGGTAAACAACTTGGCAAGCTTAATATAGATGACATTCTTCTCATGTATGAGGATGGATTAGGAATTGTTGCCATCGGAGAAGTTCAAGAAGAATGGGACGGGAAACCTTATAGTAAACCCATATACTATATTCCCGGTAAAGAGTTTCCCGAAGGTGCAAATGAATATAGAATAAAGGTCAAATGGTTTCTAAATATCTCTGATTCTCCATTGAGCGTTAAGGAACTAAAAGAGCGTATTGGTTACATTCCACGTGGTGCAGTAACACCATTCATTAAATGGAGGTATGAGATTGAAAAAATTATTGCTGAACTTAGAGCTCGCAACCCAGAAACTGTTCAAGATGCTATTGATGATCTTGAATCTCATAAAAGAGAGTTTAAGTTACTCGATAAAACTGAGCAAGAGTCAATTATCAAAAGCCGAATTGGCCAAGGGATATTTCGAGAAGAGCTTATCAAAATCTGGGGTAGCTGTTCTGTAACCGGGCTAACCAATCTTTCTCTGTTGCGGGCTTCTCATATAAAACCATGGCGGGAGTGCTCTAATCAGGAACGCTTAGATCCGATGAACGGACTTTTACTGCATCCTACTTTGGATCATTTGTTTGATTCTGGATTTGTCACATTTGATGCTGATGGGAAAATCCTTATATCAAGGAAGTTATCGGAAAAAGATGTTGAGATCCTGCATATTGACCAAAATAGTTATTTGAGGATAATGCCACGAAGGTTAAAGAACTACATGCAGTATCATCGAAAGAATGTTTTTAAACCTGGCTAACCAGCCACTTCAGCCGACGGGCTACGCCCGCGGCTGACCGGCACGTTGGGCATAGAATCTGCGGGGACCACCGTTTCCTCGCTTTTTCAAAGGAGAATTCAATATGCGTTGGAATCATTACGTCTCTTACTTTTTTGGCGGAGCCTTTCTCACAAATGCGATCCCGCATTTTGTGAGCGGCGTTACAGGGCACCCTTTCCAAAGCCCTTTTGCCTCTCCCCCGGGGCAAGGGCTCTCTTCCGCCGTGGTGAATGTGCTTTGGGGCTCGCTCAACCTTGTTATCGGCTACTTGCTCGTATGCCGCATTGGACAATTTGAGTTGCGTCGGACAAGGCATGTTCTCATTGCGGGATTGGGGGGCCTACTCATGGCCGTGATGCTTGCGCATGTATTTGGTCGCTTCTATGGGGGGCTCTGAAATATGGGAAACGATTTGCCCAACAATTCATTCCAGCGGACGGGCCACACGGTGGCCCGCCGCTGAATTTGTCGTTGGGCATAATACGTAATTTATGATTCTTAGGGAGAACTATCATGAAAGTTCTAGCGCTCAATGGAAGTCTTCGGGGTGACAGGGGAGCTACAGGTAAGATTCTTCAGAGTATGGGTGCGGGCGTCGAGAGGGCAGGTGGAATTTGGAATGTGGTTCATCTTTCGGAACTAAAGATTGAAACTTGCCGCGCATGCAATCACTGTCAGAGAACAAAAACTTATAAATGTATCTTTGACGGTAAAGACGACGCCGAAGAGATCTTCAACAAGATGAGGGGTACGGATATTCTGATTTATGCATCTCCCGTTTATGTGTTTGGTGTGTCAAGTCTTCTCAAACGTTTTCTTGAGAGAATTCATTCTCGCGCTCCTGTTGCGGAGATTCTATTAACGAAATCCGGATTATTCTTTCATGCCACAGATCAATCACTTTCAGGCAAACCTTTCATTTCCATAGTAGTGTGCGACAATATTGAAAATCTCACAGTTCGCAATACGAAAGAGTACTTCCGAATTTTTGGACGCTTCATGGACGCGCCACATGTGGCACATATGGAACGTCGGAGTGCGGCGGCATGGATGGCCGCACTGGAAGGAACCGGCAAACAGGCGAAAAATAATGCAGAGAACGTTCTGGCTGCCTATGTACGCGTGGGAGAGGAATTGGTGTTAAAAGGAAGCATCTCGAGAAAATCGAAGAAAATTACAGAGCGGCCTTTCATAAAAATTCCACTTCCGGTGCGTATGGGACGGCACATTCCAGCATTCAAACCTTTTATTGAAAAGGAAGTTCGCAGACGGTCGAGTAAAATAAGCAGCATGATTGGAGTAAAAGGAGAGTAAATGTGGACGGTTCTACCAGTGGCTGGCCGAACCAGTCAATCTAGCTGACCCGGCGCAAGCGCCGGGCAGTTGATCTCCGCCGTTATGCACCTCCAGTTTCAATATTTCGAGCATTGTTAATAATGACAGTTAAGGCTATATTAAATGTGAAATGAGGAAGCATGCTTATTTTTGAGTGGGACCCAGAGAAAGCAAAAAGTAACTTAAAGAATCACAGGGTGTCCTTCGATGAAGCGAGTACTGTTTTCAGCGATACTATGTCTTTGACAATTCATGATCCTCTCCATTCAGATGAAGAAGATAGATTTGTCATTATCGGGAATTCATACAAGAACCGTCTTGTACTGGTTGTTCATGTCGAGAGGGGCAACAGAATAAGGATTATCAACGCAAGGAAAGCGACAAGGAAGGAAAAGAAACAATATGAAGAGAATGAAAACTGATCCAGAGATGTTGGAAGAATATGATTTCAGCAAAGGTATCAGGGGAAAATATGCACAAAAGTATTCAGAAGGAACAAACGTTGTTGTAATTGAACCTGATGTTTCAAAGTTTTTCCCTGATCATGATTCTGTAAATCAAGCTCTCAGGTCTTTAGCTGACATCATCAAAGGGCAGAAAAAAACTGCATAACAAGCCAATGCACCGGACCGCAAACAGCTCGGGGGCATGCTTCCGGCCCTGCTCCGCCTTCAGTCCAGTGGTGCATTCTGGTTTGGTGCTCCGCTCCGTTTGCGGCAGGTGATCCGCACGTTGGGCTCAACAGAGGATAATAACATGCTGAATAGATCTCTTATCATTGTGATATGTTTTTCATTGATTTCTTGTTCAAACCTTAGAGAAAATGAAAAGATCAATCAAAATAATTATAAAAAAACTGATTCAGACGTGAAGCTTTTAGAGTTGTCAAAAGAGGCGTTAACAACATTTCTTAAAAGCCGTCTCACAGCATCTGGATGGACAATAACAGTTAATCCTGACAAAAATATAGTTGAGACTAACTGGTATAGAGAACACAAAGGAGAGGTTGTTGTAAAATCTGAAATCAGGATTCATGAGGGACTTATCCGTGTAGATGTATGGCAACGTGTTGGATTACTATTTACTTCTGATATTAAGAACGAAAGAACTAGATATTTTGAGTGGGCTATACAAAAACAAATAGAGAAAACACGTTCACAGTCTCAATAAAAGCCCAACCATGGCATCCCCCGGACGGCTTACAGCCTCCGCTGATCCGCCCGTTATGCAACGAAAGAAAAAGGCATGTATCAGTAAATGAGGGTGGGGGTCATCATGCAAAAAGAAGAAGATCACTCTGGAGAATTGGGCAAAAAATTTGCCGCTGTATGTGGCCTTTACTGTGAGGCGTGCTCATGGTTCATTGCCACCACTGAAGATCCTGAAAGGCTCAAAAGGCTTGCGGCACAATTGCATTTTTCGGAGGAAGAGAGCAAGTGCTATGGATGCCGGTCGGACAAGAGGTTGCCTTATTGCGAGAAATGCAAGATGTTCGCTTGCGCAGCTGAACGAGGTATCGACTTTTGCAGCGAATGTGAAGAGTATCCCTGCGACGACCTAAAACAGTTTCAATCTGCAATGCCTCATCGGATCGAGCTTTGGGCCAATCTGGAACGAATCAAGTCTATTGGTTATAAACATTGGCTCAAGGAAATTCGGGAAAACTATGCCTGCCCACGGTGCCACATCATCAATTCCACCTACGACTTGAAATGTAGAAAGTGCGGCGAAGAGCCTAGCTGCAATTACGTAGCCAAACACCAGCAGGTAATCGAGGAGTATTTGAAGAGTAGATGATGGGGTCGCCGGGGTCTCAACATATGACAAATTTGTTGATTGTTGAGACCCTGACCCCGGTGCTTCGCCCGACGTTTTGCCTGCCTGTGATTTGCGACGTTATGTGAAGGAGAATAAAAGAATGAGAGATGCGAGCAAAACAATTGGCAATCTGATCGAAAGAGCAAGCGTTTCTATTATCAGTTCCGTTGATGAAGACGGTTTTCCTAATTCAAAGGCAATGCTTCCACCGAGGAAAAGGGAAGGCATAAAGCATATCTTCTTCACGACCAATACATCCTCAATGAGAGTAAGGCAATATCTCAATAACCCGAAAGCGTGCGTATATTTCTTTGATAATAGATTCTTCAAGGGCATTATGCTGAGGGGCACCATGGAAGTCCTGCATGATAGCGCATCTAAGGAAATGATCTGGAAGCATGGCGACGAAATGTATTATCCAAAGGGTGTAACTGATCCCGATTACTGCGTGCTCAGGTTCACTGCTCAAAGTGGAAGGTATTACAGCAATTTTAAATCTGAGAATTTTGAAGTTGAGTAGAGACCCAAGCTATCACATAACCAGCGCATCCAGGCAGACGCGTCGTGTCCGCCGCGCCGCTGATTCGCAATGTTCGGTACACTTGATTGGATCGTCATCGTGACAAGAGGGTGTTCTTTTGTTGCTGCATATCTGAGCGCTCATAGTTGTTTTCCGTTCGCTGCTTTTCAGGCGTACGGTCAGCCAATATAGAGAATGCTGGAGGATGAACCATGAACGACAATTTCGAAAAGAGGCTTTGGGCCGCAGCGCTGGCAGGATGGTGGACCTTGCTGGTGGCCGCAGGGGTTCTGATGCTTCAGTGGATCGTCTACCTGCTGGTTATGTCCGGACGACCCATGTGGTTTCTTTCCCTCTGGGGGCCTGATGTCAGCTGGCATGACGTTCATAACATCTGGTTTCTGGGCTTAGGGTTCTTCAAGGTCTGCTTGCTACTTTTGGCGGTTGTGGTTCTCTGGCTTACCTTGTGGGCCAGGCGATTACGAAAAGGGGCTGGCAGTTCATGAAGTCTTGAATTCGCTCTCGCTCGCTTTTCCACAAACAGTCAGGTCGTCGCTGCGATCGCAATTAGAGAGCAAAGGACGGAGTTATCTCGTAAGTGCGCCCAACTAGGGCGTTGGGTCAAAGGAAGGAGATACAAGAATGTTCAGAAGAATAGTGTGTTTTGCAGTCATTGGACTTGTCCTTGGTACTGCTGCTCTCATGGCTGACGAATCCGATAGGGGGAAGGCTGCAGTTGCTTCAGCTGAAGAATGGCTTGGAATTGTTGATGAAGGTAACTATATTGAGAGCTGGAAGGAATCGTCTGAATATTTTCAGCAAGCCATCAAACAGGATCAGTGGGAACAAGCAGTTCAGGCGGTACGGAAGCCCCTCGGCAAATTGGTTTCAAGGAAAGTGATGAGTGCCTCATACAGAACGTCTCTCCCGGGAGCACCCGATGGGCAGTATGTGGTAATCAAATTTAACACCTGGTTCGAGAATAAAAAATCAGCTATTGAGACAGTTACTCCAAAGATGGACAAAGATGGGATGTGGAGAGTTTCCGGTTACTACATCAAATGAAGACCAGACAATGGCATCCTCGCGGATGCGGGCTGCGCCAGCGCCGCTGATGCCTGGCTGTTCGACGGAGAGAAATGAAGAAGAAAACATTGCTGAGTTGGAGTAGCGGGAAGGACAGCGCATGGGCGCTTCACCTGCTCCAACAAGATCCGCAGATTGAGCTTCTCGGCATGTTTACTGTAATGAATCAAAAATACAGTCGTGTGTCGATGCACGCCACCCGGTTGGAGATGCTTCAGCGTCAAGCCGAGGCAGTAGGTCTGCCGATCCAAACGATCAGTCTTCCCGACCCGTGCACAAACGAGCAATACGACGCTATCATGCGACACTTCGTCACCGAGTCTGTCAACAAGGGGATTGAGTGCATGGCATTCGGAGATCTGTTCCTTGAGGACGTCCGAAAGTATCGGGAGAATCAACTGAAAGGGAGTGGGATCGATCCTCTTTTCCCGTTGTGGGGAATCCCCACGAGCGACCTGGCTGAGCAAATGTTGTCAGCAGGACTCGAAGCCTATGTCAGCAGTGTTGATCTCAAGAAATTGCCTTCGCGTTTTGCCGGACAAAAATGGTCAAGGGACTTGATTGTGGAATTTCCCAAGGATTGCGACCCATGTGGAGAGAACGGGGAAATCCACACGGTCGCCGTGGGCGGCCCGATGTTTCGGAAAACAGTCCTTGTCAAAGTCGGCGACGTGGTGAATCGAAAAGGATTTGCTTACGCTGACATCATTCCGATTAACTGAAACGACTGTCGAACCAAGGAGTGCAGGCGATGCGATACCCGCGAGCCTGACTCCTGCCGTTGGAGGTTTGCAATGACCCAAGCATTGTTACTCATAGACATTCAGAACGATTACTTCCCTGGCGGGGCAATGGAACTAGTGGGAAGTTCTCCTGCTGCGGCGCAGGCCGGGAAACTACTTCAGGCGTTCAGACAAAAAGCGCTGAGCGTTATCCACATCCAACACATCTCGACAAGACCAGGAGCGACCTTCTTTTTGCCGAATACCGCTGGGGTACAAATTCACGAGAGCGTAGCTCCCAACAGTGGCGAAACGGTCTTTCAGAAACACTACCCGAACAGCTTTCGTGAAACACGTCTGCTTGAGCACCTTCGTGAGAATCAAATCTCGCAGCTTGTGATCGCAGGGATGATGACCCATATGTGCATTGACACTACCTCACGTGCTGCCACCGACCTTGGCTTCCCGTGCGTTCTGGCTCATGACGCATGCGCTACAAGAGCTCTGTCGTTTAATGGCGCTACTGTTTCTGCTCAGAGCGTACAAACAGCATTCCTCGCAGCCCTTAATGGCCTGTTTGCCGAAGTGCTGTCAGTGGAGGAAATATGCACCAACCTCTAACGAGCTGATCCGGCAGACCGGGGCTAAGCCCCGCGCCGCTGATACCTGCCGTGAGAGGGCAAGGACCCTATGCAACCAGTGCAACAGAAATGGAATGCTGAGGATTACGCGAAGAATTCTTCGGCACAGCTACAGTGGGCGCAGGAGCTTATTTCAAAACTCTTCTTGCAGGGTTGCGAATCTGTGCTTGATATCGGATGCGGAGATGGGAAGATCAGCGCCCAACTTGCGCTGGCTGCCAAGAACGGAAACGTGCTGGGCATTGATCTATCTGAAGACATGATTCGGCTTGCCTCAGAGCAGTTTCCTTCAGCGAAATACCCCAACCTGTCTTTCTTGCGTATGGACGCAACAGGCATTCGCCTTTCTGAGAGATTCGACGTCGCATTCTCAAACGCCGCCCTTCATTGGGTGAAAAACCATATTGCAGTTCTTCGAGGCGTGCATGCCTGCCTCAAGTCCGGTGGCAAGATATTGTTTCAGATGGGCGGCCGCGGAAACGCAACTGAGGTTTTTGGCGCCATTGAGAAAGTTTTACGGCACCCTCGGTGGCGGCGGTACTATAAAGACTTCACACCACCCTACCACTTTTATGGACCGGAAGAATATGAAGCCTGGCTATTGGAAAGCGGTTTTCGCTCGGTACGTGTTGAACTCGTGCCAAAAGATATGCAGCATGGTGCGGAGGGGTTTAAGGGTTGGCTACGGACAACTTGGTTCCCCTATACCGACCGCTTGCCGGTCGAACTGCGCGATGCCTTTCTTGCGGAAGTGGTCGAGACTTATACGGCGGTAAATCCGTTTGACGCTCTCGGCCATACACACGTCAAAATGGTCCGTTTGGAGGTCGAGGCGTATGCCCTCTAACAATTCGCTCAACGCGGACGTGCAAAAGCGCCGGTTAGCTCAAACGTTATGTGGCAAATGGGAGAAGACAAATGGCTTACACTTTGGAAAAAGTAGTTCCTTGGGGACGATCTTTCGACGAATATTTGGCAATGTTTGCATTGTCGGAAGAAGACCTTAGAAAGCGGTTACTAGGATGTGGAGACGGTCCCGCAAGCTTTAATTGTATGATGAAACGTCGTGGAGGCCATGTAGTTTCTGTCGATCCGATTTACACTTTCAGTGCCGGTGAAATAAGAAGTCGGATAGATGAAACATATGAAGAGGTTATGGAACAAGCTAGAAAAAACAAACATGAGTTCGTGTGGAGACATATCTCATCAGTTGATGAACTCGGCAAAGTTCGTATGTCTGCTATGAACGACTTTTTGTCTGATTATGCAGTAGGTTTAAAAGAAGGTCGTTATGTAGACGCGAGTTTGCCTACGCTTCCATTCTCAGATCGAGAATTTGACATTGCTTTATGTTCGCACTTTCTCTTTCTTTACAGCGAGCACCTTTCAGAAGATTTTCATATCCAGTCAATTGAAGAACTCTGCCGAGTTGCATCTGAAGTAAGGATATTCCCTCTGTTGGAGTTGGGAGCCAAAGAATCAAGACATCTCAAGATAGTCGTGGATAGACTTGAAAAAGGTGGTTTTGTTGTCGATATGAAGAAAGTGCCTTATGAGTTTCAAAAAGGTGGAAACGAAATGTTGAGGGTTACAGCCACATAACAAATCAATGCACCTGAGAGCAAATCGCTGTGCGATTTCCGGCAAGTGATTTCTGCCGTTGGAGGTCCGTTGGAGATAACAATGAATCAGAAAAAATATGCGCTGATCATAATTGATATGCAAAATGATTTTGTTTTATCTGGTACACCAGCGTGCGTTGCTGGTGCTTATGCCACGATCCCGTGTATAAAAAGGTTGCTTGATTTTTACAGGGCAAATGGATGGCCGGTATTTCATGTCATACGGGAATATCGTGCAGATGGAAGTGATATCGAGTTTACCCGCCTCCAGGGTTTTCTTAACAACAAGCGCTATGCAGTGCCTGGCACGAAAGGTTGTGAAATTGTGGAAAGCCTTGCACCAGTTGAAGGAGAGTATAGGGTCATAAAGAATAGATTCAGTGGTTTTATGAATACGGAGTTAGATTTTATGTTGAGAAGGGTCGGGGCAACGCACCTGGTCATATGCGGAACTCAGTATCCTAACTGTGTCCGGGCTACTATCTTTGATGCCATTGCATATGGGTATCCTGTAATCAACATTACCGATGCCACATCAGCACAGACTCCACAAATTGCAGATGCAAATATCGTAGATTTAAAGAATATCGGAGTTGACTGTATTTCGTTAGATGAGTTTATGAAATTATTCTGAAATGGGAGAGAATCTCTCCAACAAACGAAGCACCGGACGGGGCAAGCGCCAGGCCGATGATCTCCGTCGTTATGCGCCAGTATTAGTAGAATATAGGTGATAGCAAATGGATGATCTTACTATCCGGAATGTAGAGCCGACTGATTATCAGCCTGTCATTTCTGTGCTGAATGACTGGTGGGGCGGTCGGAATATGAGTGACATGCTCCCGAAACTCTTCTTTGTTCACTTTTGTGAGACAAGCTTTGTGGCTGAGGCTGAAGGAAAGATCGTCGGGTTCCTCATAGGTTTTTTATCACAGACTTTCCCGGATCAGGCCTATATACACTTTGCCGGGGTTCACCCAGATTATCGAAGGAAAGGATTAGCGGGCAATCTCTACAGGCATTTTTTTGAGATTTCCCGGAACCATGGCTGCAGGGTCGTCCACTGCGTAACCTCGCCTGTTAATAAAGCTGCAATCGCATTTCACCTTCGGATGGGGTTCAGCATTGAACAGGGTGATAAGCTCATCGAAGGTATTTCAGTTGCTGAGAACTATGATGGGTACGGTAGCGACCGGGTTTTGTTCATAAAATTGCTCGGCACATAACAAGGGCATCCAGGCGGAAGCGGGCTGCCCAGCGCCGCCGCTGATGCACACCGTTATCTCCCAATATTCAATCCCTGCTTGACATTCAAAATGGTATGATTAATTATCATACCGGAGGCGGAAAATGAGATCAGCCAAGGTTGCAATCACGATTGATGACGAAACCCTTCAAAGGCTTGACCGTCTTGTGAAGGAACATGTTTTTCCTAATCGAAGCAAGGCGATACAAGAGGCCGTACAGGATAAAATTAAACGTATTGAGAAAACCAGGCTCGCCCGGGAATGCGCAAAGCTTGACCCTTTATATGAGCAAGCACTTGCTGACGAAGGAATTTCTGAGGATATGAACGAATGGCCAGAATATTAAGAGGTGATATCCGCCTCGCTGATCTGAATCCCACAAAAGGGAAAGAACAAGCCGGCATCAGACCCGTACTTATCTTAAGTCATGATGTCTTCAATGAAAGATCGGGAACTGTTATAGCCATGGCAATCACAAGCCAGCCGCAGCGCGCCGGATTTCCTCTCACATTTGAACTTGAGTCCGACAAGCTCCCGAAAAAATCATGGGTGAAAATCAGCCAAGTAAGAACACTGTCTGTACAGCGTATTGGGAAGAAGATCACCAATCTACCACCTGAAATCCTCGACCACCTTATTGATGGTCTGGGTGAGATTATTGGAAGATAACTTCTCACTGCACCAGACCGCAGCTTACGCCGCGGCCGGTGATCTCACGCGTTAGAGCCCTCACCAACAAATGATAGAGTCAATAAGTCACATTACTTTCATCGTCAAAGATGTTGAAAGAACGGGGCATTTCCTGCGATCGATCTTCGATGCCGAAGAGGTCTATGACAGTGCGGGGAAGAACTTTTCAATTTCATACGAGAAGTTCTTTATTATCGGGGGTGCTTGGATAGCGGTTATGCAAGGTGAGCCATTGTCGGAGCGTTCTTATAACCATGTTGCATTCAAGGTATCCGACTCTGAGTTTGATGAGTATGTATCAAGACTAAAGCGACTTGGGATCGAGGTGGAACCAGGTCGTGACCGGGTTAGTGGTGAGGCCCGGTCAATATATTTCTATGATTACGACAACCATCTCTTCGAGCTGCACACCGGCACGCTTCATGAGAGGCTGGTGCATTATTCCAAAGGGAAATAAAGCTCTAACAAAAGCCTGCGGACGGCTACAGCCGCCGCTGATGCGTGTCGAAAATACGTCTTAATAGCTTCAATTGACCCATTGCATAAAGGTTTGTTATATGGACACCATGAAGCCATCCAACACTGCCAGGACCATACAGCCTTTTCTGGTCATGGATGTCATGGAAAAGGCAAACACCCTTGCCGCGTCCGGCCGGGACATCATCCACCTGGAGGTGGGTGAGCCTGATTTCGACACCCCGGAGTGCATACGCATAGCAGCGGCGAATGCCATGCATCAGGGCAGGACCCACTATACCGACTCGCTCGGCATCCCGGAGCTGAGGAATGCCCTCAAAGAACATTATGAAATGACCTACCACGTTAGTATCGATGAGAATTGTATCGTGGTGACTGCAGGCTCCTCTCCCGCACTCCTCATGGCCATATCCTGCCTTGTGGATGCGGGTGACGAGGTCATTATGACCGACCCGTACTATGCCTGCTACCCGAACTTCGTCAAGATCTTAGGCGCGAAACCCCGCCTCATCCGCACGGGAAGCTCGGACAGATTCCAGCTGGACCCCGGAAAGGTAAAACGGAACATAACCGGCGTCACGAAAGCCCTGCTCATCAACTCACCGGCAAACCCTACGGGTATCTGCCTGGACGCCGATCACCTGAAGGCTTTAAGCGGGCTGGCCATCCCCATCATATCCGATGAGATCTACCATGGGCTGGTCTATGCCGGGCAGCAGCACACCATACTCGAATTTACGGACAATACGATTGTGATCAACGGATTCTCCAAGGCCTATGCCATGACGGGCTGGAGGCTCGGCTGGGCGGTCTTCCCCAGGGAACTCATCCGAACGGCCCAGAAGATCCAGCAGAACCTTATGATCTGCGCCCCATCCATTGCCCAGTGGGGCGGCGTCGCCGCACTTACCAAGGCCGGCACGGATGTAGAGAACATGCATCAGACCTTTGCCCGGCGAAGGAAGGTCATGCTCTCCGAGATGGCGAAGTTCGGCTTCAACGTAGAGGTGGAGCCCACGGGTGCATTCTATGTACTCGTGAATATGGGTGCGTACACAAATGACTCCCGCTCATTTGCCATGGAAACCCTGGAGCATACCGGTGTCGGGGTGACCCCGGGTATCGATTTCGGGCCCGGTGCTGAAGGCTACATCCGGTTCTCCTATGCCAACTCGGAAAAGAATATCGTGGAAGGCATCTCCCGTGTCGCCTCATACTTAAAAAGCCTATGAAGGTGAAGATCCGGGACGCCGCCTTTGCAGGGGTCTTCCCCCATAATAGTGCAGGCCTGCCTCAGTATGCCATTGCAGGCAGGTCGAACGTGGGCAAGTCTTCGCTGATCAACAAGCTGCTGAACAGGAAGTCGCTCGTGAGGACGAGCAAGGTGCCGGGCAAGACCAGGGCCGTGAACCTTTTCAAAGTCGACCTGGTTGACCTTCCCTCCCTATACCTTGTCGACCTGCCGGGATATGGCTATGCCAAGGTTTCCAAGACCATCAGTCATGAGTGGAAAGAGCAGATCGCCAAATACTTCTCGAACAATCATGAACTCAAGCTTGTCATGCTGCTCGTGGACATCCGAAGGGATCTTCAAGATGAGGAACGCCTGCTCATGGACCTCATCAATAAAACCAAGGCCAAGGTCGTGCTTGTAGCTACCAAGACCGATAAGCTGGGGTATGCTCAGATGCTCAAACGCACATCGGAGCTTTCAAGGCAGTGTGGGTTGACCCCGGTTATCACCTCGTCTGCCACGGGAGACGGCATGGAAGAACTCTGGAGACTCATCATCTCTTCCCTGTAGTCGCTTTACGCATTTGTGAGCCCAACGGTCTTCGATGCAGTTCAATGCCCGGTACACCCCTGGTCCGTAATCCCAATATTTCTATTTACTCCCCACTGCGTTGTGCTATTATCTGAGAAATCATGCGTGATACTTCCTTTACCATAGACATCCAATCTTTTCTCCCCATCATCCTGCTCCTCCTCTTTCTGGTGATCCCCTATATGCTGAAAAACCTCGGCCGATACACATCAGCCGGTAAAAACCTCGACAGGTTTCCGGAAAAACCCAGGGACAGCATGCACCCCGAGACCATGAGCGACTACCTCGAAGAGCCTCCTGTCAGGACTGACTATGAGAGGGTTACCAAGGATTCAGTCTCCAGTAAACCAATCACCCCTAAATGGTTCTAGATAAGAAACCCGACACGGACGCCTGGCGTTTCATCTTAGGTATCTGCATCATCGCAGCATCCATCTATGTGTTCTACATCGGGACCGCCCTCAGGAACTCCCCTGAGCTCTTCCTCAAACCCCAAGCCATTAAGGTGAAAGCTTTTCCCTGCACATCCGTCACCTCGGAAGGGCTTACTGCCTGCATCCCTTCCGGGATCGAATTCTTAGCCGGGGGAAGCGGGATTGAGCTCTTTTCCAGCAAGGACCGGATAAGGGGATCGATAAAAATCATACAAGTGCTTCCTCACGAGCGTGGATGGAGGGCATCCCTGAAGAGACCCTTCATGAAGATGTTCATCGGGAATGTCGATACGATCGGCACCTTTGAACTCATGGTCTTGATCCTCCAGCACCGATACAACCCAACGCTCATGGGGGCAAAGGCCGCACTTATCCCGCCCTGGATGAAAAACACGAAAGGCGCACATATCCTTATCTTGAAGGAAGAACGGGGCCTTATATTCTATACCCCGGGGCAGTCGTTGGGGCTCTCGTTCAAAAAGGGCTCAACCATATTGATGTCCATGAACGGACGGATCCCGCCTTCGATCACGGCCGGGATCATGTCCTCGATAAGCCTTATTACAACGGCAAGACCAAAAACGGGATCGAAGGGCTCTTCATGAACTTCTCCGCATAGTCGCTCCTGAATCCGGCCAAGGCCCCTTTGATGACCTCGTGGCCGACTATGAGCAATTCGATGCCCTTGTCCTTGATCACCTTGTTGATCACTTCAATGGGAATCCCCCTCATGATCAGCCTGTGTTTCGCATCTATCGCATCGTCCCCCACCTGGCTGCAGATCGAATACATCTTGTCTCTGGCTGCCTTTATCACTTCTTCTTCGAGCTTGTCCGTATTGATGTGGGGGACGTAGAAGCCTGCAGCACTCTTGATGTCGGTTACGGTGTGGAGAACAAAGAGCTCCGCATCAACAAGACAGGAGAGCTGGTATGCATAGTCGACAAGATAAGGGCTGTACTTTGCAAAATCGATATAGCAGAGTATCTTCTGGGGCTTTTTCACTTTGGTCTTCTTCATCATCTACCTCCTCGGTGCCGTTGTTGTGACCTCTTCTGAAACCGATTCTATCACATTCTTAAGCTCTTTGAGCTTAAAAGGTTTCGCTATGAAGGCGTTGGCACCCCGTTCAAAGGCCAACTTCTGGGCTTCACTCACGGAAAACCCCGTTATCAGGACGATAGGCACCTTGGGGTACTTCATCTTGATCTCACCCATCAGGGTAAACCCATCCATGCGGGGCATATGGATATCACTCACCACGACCTGAATCGGTTGCTTGCCCATACAGTCCAACGCATCCAAGCCGTCGTGCGCTATATGGACCTGATACCCATGCATGCTCAAGAAATCAGCAATCACATTGGTCAGATCCTGCGAATCGTCAACAATTAAAATTCTTTTTGAACTAATCATTGGCCTCCTCATTCGGCAAATCAATAATCTCATAATCCCTTAAAGCCGGGTATCTCTTGGTATCGGCGTTTGTGAGGCCTGCCAGCTTCTCCATTACCTTCTTGATGGCGAAGATTTGATTCTCCATTACATGCAGTATCTCTTGTATCTTTGCATTGCTTTCCAGCTCCGGGTTGAGCTCAAGCATCTCCAGGTTGCCCAGGATGATGTTGAGCGGGGTATTGATCCTGTCTGAGAGAGTCACTGCGGTCTTGGCAATGGCGCTCAGCTCATTGAGCTTCTTCTGCTCCATGCCATAAACCTGCATCTCGAGGGCTCTGTGCACCCTTAGGATGAGCTCATTCTCATCGCAGGGTTTGAGGAGATAGTCGTATACTCCCAGCCTGAGCGCCGATACCGCGGTCTTCAGGGAACCGTACCCAGTAATAACAATAACCAGGGTCTTAGGCGAGATAACCTTGATGTTCTCCAGCAGCTCAAGCCCACCCATGCCTTCCAGGACAATGTCCGTAAGCACCAGATGGAAACTCTTGTCATAGAGCAGCTTGAGCGCCTCCTCGGCTGATCCGACATCTTCCACCTCAAACCCGTTGGACGAAAGGATGTTTTTTAATGAATAGCGGACGATCTCTTCATCGTCCACAACGAGTATCCTCTTCATTGTTATTCCTTGACCACTCTGAACTGCAAGTGCTTATGGACGGATTCCCTTAATTCTTTGATCCTGAAAGGCTTCCTCAGATATGTCACACCCGTGGTCTCCAGGAATTCCTTTACCTGGAAGTCATAGGTATCACCCGTAATAAACATGAACCGCTTTTTCAGACCCGGGTCCTTCTTGATGGCTTCCTGATAGAACTCCATACCGTTCATTACCGGCATCCTCAAGTCGGAGATGATGAGTTCCCAGGCATACTCATCGAGGTGGTCACAAGCCTTTCTGCCGTCCTCAAAGGTAATCACCGTGTAATACGGGCTCAAGGTGTCAACCATGAGGTCAAGGAGGTCCTTCTCATCTTCCACTACCATAATCAAGCTCTGTCTCTTCTGGTCTTCGTAGGATGGGCAGGCCGATTCATCATCTAAGGCAGCATCTTTTCCCCTGGTATCCACATCCATAATGGCCGGGAGCTTCATGATCGCCATGGCGCCATTCTTCGTGTTTTCTATAAATACCTCGCCCTTGTGATCGGCGATAATACCATAGCAGATGGATAGCCCCAGCCCGGTCCCCTTATCCTTGGGTTTGGTGGTGAAGAAGGGATCGAAGATCTTCGTCATAACACTTTGGGGTATACCGGGACCCGTGTCTTCTATAGTAACATTCACATAGTCGTTACTCATGAACGACCTGACCCAGATGGTGCCCATCCGTTCGTCTATGGCATCGATGGAATTGTTGATGAAATTCACGAGCACCTGCTCCATGCAGTTCATATCAGCCCTTATATAGAGGGGATCTTCAGTGTCTTCGTTGATGATGGTAATACCGCGCTTCTTGATGATGGGGCTATAGAGGGTTATGGTTCTCCTGATAACCTCACGCATGTCGAAAATATTTTTCTCGGGTGGTTTATTCCGGGCAAACTTGAGCAGGGATTCCACAATCCCCTTGGCGGCGGCGGCGGAGTTGATGATGACATTAAGCCTCTTCTGATCCTGAGGGGTCAGGTAGTCCTGGTCGATGAGGTCGGCAAACCCTAAAATAGGGGTAAGCTTGTTATTGAGCTCGTGAGCTATCCCGGACGTAAGCAACCCCAAGGAGGTGAGCTTCTCTGTCTGCATGGTCTTCTGCTCAATGCGTCTCTTGACCGTGATATCCCTCATGATCACAAGCACCTGGTCAAGATCGATATGCTTGATAAAGAACTGGCCGATTATATCGGCCTTCTCTCCCACCTTCACATTAATATCAAACTCAGAGGAATGGCCGGTATCTCCCTGGGAGATCTTCTCGAGGATCAAGGAAGCGCATGCTTCATCGAAGATGTCTGTAACAACCAAGGGTTGTCTGGTAATGAGATTCTGCAGGGCACTATTGAGAAACAAGACCTTGCCCGAGGTATCAAGAATGAAGATCATCTCCTCGGATACATCGACCACAGCCTTGTACCTCTCCGTCACACTCCGTATAGATTCATCCTTCTGCTTCACGAGTTCGGTAAGGTCGGAATTCTTCCGCTGGAAGACCTCATAGAGGTGCACCAGGGTCAGCATCTGGCCGATAAGCATACCCAGCAACTCAAAAACCCTAACATAGTGGACATTGAAGAAGCCCTTGAGAGAATGGGACAGGTTCATGACCCCCAGGGTCCTGTTGCCCTCCTTGATGGGCACGCATAACATGGAACCGATTCGGACTTTGGCGGAATCAATCTTCTTGAAAAACTCGCAATCTTCGACATCACTGACCAGAATGGTCTTTCCATTCCTGGCACAGGTCCCTGCAACACCATCTCCAAGCTCCATACTCACATGGGGATTGGCATTGTCGATAGCCATGCCGGAAGCCGCCTTGAGTACGATCCTCTCACCCTCCACCATGAAGATGGAGGCGTTCTCACACCGGGATTCTTCGATGAGCACGCTTGTCACATAGGAAAAGAAATCATGCTCAGGGGAACCTTTCGTGACGAATTCGGTGATCTCGAAGATGGAGGAAAGTATGCCTACCGTGTATTCATAGAAGTCAGAGGCCTTGCTGAGAAGATCAAGCAGGATTCTTTCACGAGTTGAGGTAAGCTCTGTGGATTCGCCCCGTAGAGAATACAGATCCTTCACGGTAAACACAATGCCCCTTACCCCAAATTTTCAAATATGGCTGTGTTCGTTCTATACCTTTGTCTCACAGTATTTACAAGATCTTTATACTCATCACCCAACAGGCTCCTGATGAGGGCCTCTTGCTCTATATCTTCAGACATCAAGCCCCTTTCATGCTGTATAGCGACCTGGTCAGTCAGATAAACGATTGCGGATGTGCGGTTTACCGGCTCATGATGATTCCTGATGACGCTGATGACTTCCGGAGGGAAATGCCACCGCTGTGCAACAATCTCGCCGATTATCGTGTGGTCCATTGAAAAAACATCCTTCTCTAATGTCAGGTCAGGCCAGCATCCGCTGAATTCACATAAGGGTAAGTACTGGTCGGGGGCCTTGCAGACGAGGACCATCCTGCCGATATCATGGAGAAGACCCCCCGTAAAGAGACATTCTTTCTCCGTTTTACTTCTCCCAAGGAGTCCTGAGATAAAGGCTACTGCATACGAATGTCTCCAGAGCTGCTTCATGGAAGGTGTCTCATTGCCGAAGGTTTCCATTACGGCCATGGACAACGCAATGCATTTGACCATGTCAATGCCGATCGTACGCAACGCCTGCTGGATACCTACATGCTTCTCGGCATGCCGGTAGAACGAAGAATTTGCAAGCTTGATCACCTTGGCCGCCATGGCAGGATCACTGGATACAACCTGCTCGATACTCTCAAGGGAGGAGTCCTCCTCCTGGAGTACCTGAAACAGTTTCATCCGGCTGGATTCCAGCGTCGGGATGCTCTCAATGTGCTGCTCAATCTTTTCCATGAGATAAGACTGTTCCATCAAACCATTTAACGGCCTTTTATTGAAATATCTTTAAGGCTTAATGCCGCCATGCACACAGGAGTTGCGTAACTTAAGCACGGCCGGGGTAACATCATCATGGGATCCTCTGATGAAATGAAAAATAAATCTCATGAAATGTCTACGATTATCCGTTAGTATGGTGAGAGTTGTAAGTTGTTTGTGCTCCATTATTATGTGAGGATAAGGAGAACTGCAAAGAGAATGGGTGCCGCGCTGGTATTGAAGAAGACACGGGTCCTGACAGTAGATGATGAACAGGAGACCCTCGATCTTATTGAAGAATACCTGATAGGGCGCGATTTCGACGTGACCACCACCATGAGCGGGGAACAGGCGGTGGAAATCGTCCAGAAAGACCTCTTCCACATCGCCATTGTGGATCTTCACCTGCCGGGCATGACCGGCGCGGAATTGCTGAAATCCATAAAAAGTATTCGCCCTGATGTCCAGGTCGTCATGATCACCGGATACGGCACCATTCGTGATGCGGTGGAATGCATGAAACTCGGCGCCTCGGATTTCATTACCAAGCCTATCCTGCTCGACCACCTCCACCTCACCATCCGAAGGATTCTCGAAGAGGTAAGGCTCAAGGAGGAGGCCGAGCTGGCCGACTACTACCGCAATCTTTCCCGTACCGATGAGCTCACGGGCCTGTATAACTTCCGCCATCTCATGAGCATTCTCAAAAATGAGGTTTCGAGACATCTGAGATACAACAGGACGCTCTCATTGGCCATGATCGATATCGATGACTTTAAAAAATACAACGATGCCAAAGGACATGAGGAGGGGAACGAACTGCTCGTACGCCTGGCTCACGTGTTCAAGCACAACACAAGGAACTGCGACATCCTTGCCCGCTATGGCGGAGAGGAGTTCATCATTATATTCCCCGAGACATCGATTGAAGAGGCCCTCGTGGTGTCTCAGCGTATCTGCAGTACCGTTGAATCGACACTGGGTGTCAGTGTCACCATGGGCATTTCAAGCCTGCCGAAGGATTCCAGCGAGCCGCATGAAATAATCAGGATAGCGGATGCGGCCATGTACTGGGGCAAGATACACGGAAAGAATCAGATTGCCATCTACGACAGCTCGATGTCCACGTGCAGATAGAGATCCCCGGCCTTTTTCGTAAAATTCGGCCTTCCCATTCCCTGCACCCTAAGAACCATATCCTGCTGCGTGTTCTTCGGCACCTTAATGCGGATCTGCCGTTTGACGAAGCCCGGCCTGTACTCTATGGTAATATATCCTCCGAGGGCGGCAATGCTTGACGGTATGGCGACCCTCTCATGCATGTCCATGACCGCATGGAACATCCTGTTCATCCCTTGCGAGGTCAGGCGAATCATGGACCGTCTGAGGATTGCACCGGGTGTGCCTCCCACGACAAAGGCCTCATAGGCAAACACCTTGCTTACGTTCAATATGCGGTCGATCCATTCTTTGCGTATGGGAAGGTCATCGAAGACGTCCCGGAACTCCGATTTGGAGAAGATATCATCGAACACCTTAGACCTGCTGAAGGTATATGTTTGCTGCCGATCGAACTTCCGCCTCTTTTCCGGATCGATAAGGACCCCATAGGCCTCGGTGATCTCCTTGAAAAACTCGGTTGTCTCTTCGTCCTGGTTACGGTCGGGGTGGTATTGAAGTGCAAGCCTTCGATAGCTCTTCTTGATCTCTAAAGGCGTTGCATCCTTCGATATACCCAAAATCCGATAATAATCCTTTGACATGCCGGAACCTCATCAGGAGATCGATTAGCCTACCTGAAGGACTGGATGAATGTTTCCCCGGGCAGCTCTATGGCAGTGAGGACCCCTCCATAAACCGCACCGGTATCGATCCCTATCTTATCCGGCTTCACCATGGGCCTGGCAAAGGGGGTATGCCCGAAAATCACCTTCTTTTTGATCCCCACGGGGGAAAAGATGAACTCATCCCTGATCCAGATCAAGTCATACCTGTCTTGTTTTTCTATTACGATCCGGGGCTTGATGCCTGCATGGACATAGAGGTAGTCGTCGTCTTCATGATACCACTTGAGGTTTGCTAGAAATACCCGGTGTGCATCCGGCAACTGCCGGGCTACCTGGTCGTTTGAGGCAAAACGTTCGTTTTTGACGTAGGATTCAACGGTCTTCATGCCGCCGTTGGCAAAAAAGACCGTTCTGTTCGTGCCGAACTCTAAAAAGGTAATAAACATATCTTCGTGGTTACCCCGCAAGAAAACACAAGGGACCCGGCCGGCAAGATCGATAAGAAAATCGATTACACCGGCGACGGAATCACCCCTGTCGATGTAATCACCCAGAAAAATGAGGCAATCCTCCCGGCCGGGGTCTATGAGCGAGATGAGATCTTCGAGCTTGTCAAGGCATCCGTGAATGTCGCCGATGGCAAAGGTCCTGTTCATGATGATTATTTCTTTTAAAAAGCCTTGTGCACCGATTGAACTTACTTAAAGGCCCTTCCTGAGCTTGAGGGTCTCGATTTTCAGCTCAGGTATCTTCTCTTTGGCAACCTTCGACTGAGGGTTGATTTTTAGTGCGGTCTTATATGCATCAAGCGCTGCATCAAGGTTTGTGAGCCTCTTGGGGATATCCTTACCTGAAGCCCTGTCCTCGTATGCGTACGCAAGCGCTATGGCCGCATCATAATCCTTGTACCTCTTGAGATACAACGCAGCTGCATCGATGATCTTATCTTGATCCTTCATCCCGACAGCAGCACTCACAAGGCCTTTCAAATACTCCTTCCTGGGGGATTTCTTTGCAAGGGACGAATAATATCCGTAGGCATCCTTGTACTGACCCAGCTTTAATGATAAGGAGGCTGCAGTCTGAAGTGAATCCATATCACCGGGTTTTAGCTGGAGTACCTTCGCAAAGGCTTCGAGGGCCCCTTTTATGTCCCCGGCCTTATCCCGTGCAATGCCGAGGTTATACCAGATCACGCTGTCATTAGGCGACAGTTCCGCGGCCTTCTGGTAATACATCACCTGAGACTTGGTCTCTCCAAGCTTGCCCATCACCATGGCAAGCTGTGCCAGCGCGTTCTTGTCCTGGGGGTAGCGCTGAACATAACGCTTCAGAAGTTCTCCGGCTTTTTTAAAATCATTCTTCTTGAGTGCATCTTCGATCAGCGGGATGAGGATATCCCGATCCTTGGCGGTATCTGAAGCGGCCTGATACACATCAAGGGCCTGCCGATCCATGCCTGCCTGCTCATAGGTCTTGGCCAGATCGACGACCACGGACTCATTGCGCTCATCGAGCTCAAGGGCCTTTTTGAGGTACACAACCCGGTTTTGGAAATCGCCTTTTTCACCGGCTATGTAGGCCATGCGGCGGTAAATGGTTGCATCCGCCTTGCCCGCATCCACTATTTTTTGGCACATGGCAAGGGCATTATCGAAATCTTTCAGTTTGATGTAATACAATGAGAGGTTTGAGTATGCCGTTACATTCGCCGGATCGGCCTCCACAACCCCCTTAAAGATCCCCACCAAGGCCTGGTAGTCATCCTTCGCACTTAAGAGCTTATCAAGCATATCCAGAAAGTAGGCGTTCTTCGGAAAGGTTGCGTGGGCCGACCTTAAGATGGAAATCTTCTCCTCATCGCTCTTGGCCGCCTTGAGCTGATCCATGAAATCCTGCTCGGCCAGCTCCAGCTCCAGCGGGACTTTGGCGATCTTGCGGTCGAGATAGTAAATATCGATAGGGACTGACTTGATACCGGCAGCAATGAGCTGGTCACGGATCTCGGCCGTATCAATGGGCTCATTCAAGTCGTTTTGCTTTCCAAAGCCCACCACATCTGCCGTGAGGTATGAATCAAAGAACGTATTCGCATGGATCTTAGTAATGATGATGGTCTCTCCGCCTTTGATCTTGAGTGACTCGCCCGCCTTCACCACATGGGGAACACCCTCCACATCGATCTCCATGGAGATGAACTGGGGGGGCTTTCTGAAGATGAATGAAATACAGGCCTCCCTGAGCTGCCCGACCTTACCCCCAAGGGGGACGATCAGGAACAGGGCCGTAGCAATGGCGATCACCACAATGACCGCAATAACAGTATTCCCCTTGCTCTCTCTCCGTGCCATCTTGATAGGTTTTTTGATTATTATCAATATCTCTTAAGGTTGTCTATTGCCATCTTCCAGGGTCCAATGAAGCATTTTTCTCATATCCTGGTCATTAGTCACCAGTCACTAATCAAGACATTCTGTTCATTGATCACTGTTTACAAGCAATACACCCGATCTCCACGAGCACATCTCTTGGCAGTCGGGAGGCTTCCACCGTGACGCGGGCCGGTTTTATCTCACCGGGGAAGAATGCGGCATATACCTCATTCATGGCGGCAAAGTCATTGAGGTCCTTGACGAAGACCTCCGTCTTCACGACGCTGTTCAGAGATAGCCCTGCCTCATTCAGGATCGCCTCGATGTTCTTGAGCGTCTGGGTAGTCTGCTCTCTGATTCCTCCCGGCACTATGGTGCCCGATGACGGGTTTAGCGGGATCTGCCCGGAGACGAAAACAAAGCCCCCTGCAACAACTGCCTGGGAATAGGGTCCTATTGCCCTAGGGGCCGCTCGGGTTGCAATGGCAGTAATCCTGATTTCAGACATATTACTTTTTAGCCTCCTTTCATCTGCAATTTTGATCTGATCAAGGCTGTATCATACCTTAAGACCGTGATCCATGGATTTTCTTATACCTTCATGAGCGGTACATGAGGTTTTTTACTGAGGATAAGGCGCATTTTTATGACTTCCTCGGCCCTGGAACTTCTGCTAAGCTAATAACGCACCTCTTTTTTTAGGGAAAGACCGGTTGTTGAAAAAAGGAGCAGCCCAGATGAAATCCGCTTTCATATACACATCTGCATTCGATACCTACAGCCTTGGGTCAGATCATCCCTTTAAGCCCTACAAGGCCACTATGGTCTATGAGCTGTGCTATCGCTACGGCCTCTTCGACCATCCATGGATCAAGATATACCAGCCCCACCCTGCAACCGAAGACGTCATGGCCGAGTACCACTCCCGAGAATATATTGATGCACTCAAGGGATGCAATGGCGGCAATTTTGACTTCACCATGCTCCATTACGGGCTGGGCACCGGTGACAACCCCGTGTTCAAGGGTGTCTTCGATTTCTCCCTGCTCGTGCTGGGGGCATCGGTCGTCTCTGCAGAACTCATCGCATCAGGCGAAGCGGACACGACCTTCAGTCCGGTGGGGGGGCTCCACCACGGGGGGTATGGGCATGCCGAGGGGTTCTGCTATGTGAACGATATCGTGATAGCCATTCACAGACTCTTAAAAACGGGATTCAAGAGAATCCTCTACATAGACATTGACGCACATCACGGCAATGGGGTCCAGGATGCCTTTTATGACTCTGAGAAAGTCCTGTTTATCTCACTACATCAGAACGGCGAGTCGCTGTATCCGGGCACCGGTTTTGAGAACGAGATCGGTGAGGGGAAGGGACGTGGATACACGGTAAACCTGCCGCTTCCGGAATACACCGATGATGAGGCATATGTGAGGGCATTCAAGGCGATCTACCCGGATCTTGTTAAGGCTTATGAGCCCGAGTGTGTGGTGGCCCAGATAGGGCTTGATACCCTTAAGAAGGACCCGCTCACCAACTTGAGGCTCACCAACAACGGATATTGCGCGGTCATTGAGGAGATCCGCAAGAGCTGCCCCAGGGTGCTTGCCTTGGGCGGCGGGGGCTACAGTGTGCCGGATGTAGTAAGGGGTTGGACGCTTGCTTGGGCCATACTGAACGGAATTGAACCCGTTGATCAGTTTATCGGCAGCGTGGGCAGCGGTGTATACGGTCACGGGCAGGGAATCGATGAGCTCAGGGATCTGCCTCACCGGATATCCGATGCCCTAAAAAAGTCAGTGGACAGCTATGTGGACAATAAGATAGCCTATATCAAGACTACGGTGTTTCCCCTCCTCGGTATCAGCTGCTGATGCGTATGCATGTTTCTCCGAGTAGGGGCTTAAGAGATTCGATGCGGGGTGATGCCATGGGTGATGAGAAGAAAGAAGAAAAAAAAAGCTATACTTTCCTGGATAAAAGGGGACTCGACCAGGGGGCAGCAGAGGCCCCTCAAGAAACCACGAAGTTTGATCCTCAGCCTCAAGAAGGGAAGAACCAGAGGGGCTCTGCCCCGGCCATCGACTTTACAACGCTGGTCATGAGCTTTGCCAGCGCTGCCCTGGTCAGTATGGGCAGGGTGCCTGACCCTGCCGTCGGAACGGTCCAGAAGAACCTTGTTATTGCCCAGCAGAATATAGACATTATTCACCTCCTCCACGAGAAGACCAAAGGAAATCTCACTGCCGATGAGGAACGCTTGATGGATCAGGTCCTCTATGAGCTGAGGATGAGTTATGTCGATGCAACAAAGGAAGAGAGATGACAGTCAAGAAAAAATTCGGGTTTTATGGGGCTCTGCTCATGGTGGCAGTGTGCTCGGCGGTCGTTGGTATGTTCATAGCCTCCTCGCTGAAGATAGATTCGGTGAGCCAGGCCAGTCCCTTCTGGAAAGAGGGTTCTGCCCCGGCCCAGATGAAGGTTCCCCTCCCAAGTTTTTCGTCGCTCGCCAAGGAGGTAACACCTACGGTTGTGAACATACGGACCACAAAGAATCTGGCCAACAAAGACCTCTATCGCAAGTTTGAGCCGCCGCCTGGATATGATGAATGGTTCGATGATTTTTTCAAGAAATTCTTCAATAACATCCCCGAGCAGGACCTCCAGCAGCGAAGCCTGGGTTCCGGCTTCATCATCTCTGCCGACGGGTATGTGCTGACCAACAACCATGTGGTGAGCGGTGCTGATGAGATATTCGTCTCGCTCGCCGATAAGGAAGAGTTCAAGGCCAAGGTGGTAGGGACCGACGACAAGACGGATATCGCTCTCATTAAGATTACTGCCGAGAAGTATAACTTTCCTGTGGCCGTGCTCGGTGATTCGGATGCCCTGGAGATCGGCGAATGGGTTATTGCCATCGGCAATCCCTTCGGATTCGGCCATACACTCACCCAGGGCATCGTATCAGCCAAGTCTCGGGTCATCGGTGCGGGTCCTTATGACAATTTTATCCAGACCGACGCAGCCATCAATCCCGGCAACTCGGGAGGCCCGCTCATGAACATGCAGGGTCAGGTTGTCGGCATTAACACTGCCATTGTGGCCTCCGGCCAGGGTATTGGATTTGCCACTCCCATCAACATGGCAAAGGAGATCCTGTCGGAACTCAAGGACAAAGGAGAAGTGGCGCGCGGGTGGCTCGGTGTTGCTATCCAGGAGGTAACGCCCGAGATTGCACGTGCTGTAGGGTTGAAGGAGCCGAAAGGCGCCATGGTCACAACCGTTTATGCCGGCGACCCGGCGGACAAGGCAGGGATCAAGCCGGGCGATATCATCCTCAAGATCAATTCGCAAGAGGTCACGGATTCCCGTTCACTCACCAGGATGATCGGCAGCCTGAAGCCTGATGTAAAAATTACCATTACCGTATGGAGAGATAGCCGCACACTCGATCTTTCCACCAAGTTGCAGAAAAGGGTCGATGAGCATGTGGCTAAACTTGGGAAAGGTCCCCAGCAAAAAGACCAAGGAGTCAGGGACAGACTCGGACTCACGGTTATGGATATTACACCCGAGGTCCAGAGGGAGTTCAACATCTCAGAACCGGGCGGTGTGATCGTGATCGAGATTGAACCCAAGAGCAGTGCCGCCAGGGGCCAAATCCAGAAGATGGACATCATCAAGGAAGTTGAACACAAGGCTGTGAATTCTGCTGAGGAATACCTCTCTGCCATCTCTGCAAAGAAGAAAGGCAAACCTGTGCTGCTGCTGGTTGTGAGGGGATCGAAGAGCCTGTACGTGGCTGTTGACGACGATTGAAGATCTTTGCTCCCGCCAAGATCAACATCTACCTCGAGGTTCTCGGCAAGAGGCCCGACGGCTACCATGAGTTGCGCACCATCATGGTGCCGCTGGCTTTTGGTGATGAGATCTTTCTTGATGCCGCCCCTTCAGGGATTACCCTGGATGCCGAAGGGTGTGGATGCTCTGAATCGGATAATCTTGCTTACCGGGCTGCACGGTTTTTTTTCGCCAAGACGGGTATAGACCAAGGCGTGATTATAAGGATCATAAAAAGGATACCTGTCGGCGCCGGCCTGGGAGGAGGGAGCAGTGATGCATCAAGCGTCCTTTTGGGTATGAATGTACTTTTCAAGACGGGCCTTGGCATGGAAGAGCTTTCCCGTCTTGCAGGCGAGCTGGGTGCAGACTGTCCCTTCTTTATCTACCGCAGGCCCATGCTCATGGGCTCGCGAGGGGATGTCCCCATCTCTGAGGTAAGAATCAAGGAACGTTCATATCTTATTGTTATACCCCCGGTCAGCATATCGACGGCCTTAGTTTTTTCAAATTTAACCTTGCCATTGACTCAAGACGGGAATAGAATTAAAATAGATAAGATTAGGTACAATTGCATTGAGCCTGAGCTCTGGGTCAGAAACGACCTGGAAGTTGTGGCTTGTGATATTTATCCCGAGCTTACAAGAATTAAAGGAGAGCTTATCAGTTCGGGGGCGCTGAAAGCAGGAATGTCGGGTAGCGGTTCGGCTGTTTTTGGTGTTTACGAATCGGAAGCTCACCTTTGCAGTGCATTGAGCCGCCTCGCACGGCATGAGGGGTATATTTATATACCCACAACAAGATTGACGGGGGATATGTATGGAGATTACAGAGGTCAAGGTGTTTCCGGTCAAGGATAACGATAAACTCAAGGCCTATGCCTCTATTGTCTTTGATGACTGCTTTGTTATCCGCGACTTAAGGGTCATTAGTGGGACAACGGGTTTATTTGTAGCAATGCCTTCTCGGAAGCGCAAAGATGGTTCCTTTCGAGACACTGCACATCCTCTGAACATGGAAACGAGGGATAAGATTGAGAAATCCATTCTCGAATCCTACAAACTAAAGATTGCCAACGAAGTCTAATTCAACTATATTCCGTCCCGGTAACCGGATGGCTTCCAAGGTACTGGGATGTCGTCTAATGGCAGGACACGAGATTTTGGATCTCGTTATGGAGGTTCGAATCCTCCCGTCCCAGCCACATTGAGTAATATAATACAGCCTAATGTGAAGTTGTTTGTTTTTTACATCCCGGTAGCCATGAAACTCCAGGAGGGCAAAGATGGCCTCTCATTGAGAGGGTATGGGCCATACCCTCAATACGTTGTTTCCATTCTTTAAATGTTAGGCTCATCCTGTATAAGAGGGAAGAAACAATGAACTCAAGCATCTGTGTATTGGCAGGGAACTCCAATAGGCCGCTTACCGAGAGCATCTGCAGGATTTTAGGCGTTGGTCTCGGCCTCGGGGATGTTAAACGTTTTTCCGATGGTGAGACATCAGTAGATATCCACGAGAGCATTCGCGGCAAAGACATCTTTATCGTCCAGTCCACCTGCTCACCTACGAATGAGCATCTCATGGAACTCCTGGTGATGCTTGATGCAACCAGGCGTGCATCGGCCAAGAGGATCACGGCCGTCATCCCCTACTTCGGTTATGCCCGGCAGGACCGCAAGGCCTCACCCAGAGCCCCTATTACTGCAAAGCTTGTTGCCAATCTGCTGACCGTGGCAGGGGCGGACAGGGTGCTCACCATGGATCTCCATGCAGGCCAGATCCAGGGTTTTTTCGATATCCCTGTGGATAATCTGTATGCCAAGCCTGTGATGCTGGGCCATATCCGTGACAAGTATCCTGATGACCTGTGCATCGTGGCCCCGGATGCAGGGGGTGTGGAAAGGGCCAGGGCCTATGCCAAGCCGCTGAAAGGTGAGCTTGCCATTATCGACAAGAGGCGGGAGCGGGCCAATGAATCCAATGTGATGCACATCATCGGTGATGTGACCGGAAAGATATGCCTTATTGTGGATGACATCGTGGACACTGCAGGCACGCTGACCAACGGCGCGACAGCCCTCCTAGAGGCCGGGGCCAAAAAGGTGGTGGCATGCTGCTCTCACGGTGTGCTTTCAGGTCCGGCCATCAGCCGTATCAGCACCTCCGGAATTGACGATCTCATCATTACTGACACCATTCCGTTGCATGCCGATGCCATCGCATGCGGCAAGATCACCGTGCTGAGTGTGGCACCGCTGCTGGCCGAGGCCATCAAGCGTACGTATACCGGCTCATCGGTAAGCGAGCTGTTTCTTTAGCCCTTACCCATCTCAGGCCTGAATTGGAGCGCCTCTGCAATGTGGGAGTCCCGGATATCAGGGCATGCCTCCAGATCCGCGATGGTCCGGGCTACTTTTATAACCCGGGTGAATCCCCTCATACTCAAGTTATATCTCGTCATGGCGGTAATAAGGAGTTCTTTTGATGTTTGCGTTAGGCTGCATGTCTCTTCAAGACGGTTATCAGGCATCTTGGCATTCAGATAGCCCCTGTCTGTCTGCAAAAAACGTGCGGCTGTCACCCTCTCACGAACAGGTTCGGATGAGGGTCTATCTCGAGGATTCAGCACACTCTTTATGTCTACAGGGTCCACCCAGACATGGAGGTCGATACGGTCTATGAGCGGACCTGATAGACGGGAGCGGTATTTGGCGACCAGAAGTGGAGGGCATCGGCACTCCTTTGAAGGGTGGCCGAGATATCCGCATGGACACGGGTTAAGGGCGGCCACGAGCTGGAAACCGGCCTTAAAGGTGAAGGCCGAGCTTGCCCGTGAGATGGTCACGTGTCCGTCCTCCAACGGCTGTCGCATGGACTCCAGGGCGCTGCGCCTGAATTCCAGCAGCTCATCCAGAAAGAGGACCCCGTTATGGGCAAGGCTCACCTCGCCGGGGGTTGGTATGGTGCCCCCGCCGATAAGTCCCGCATCAGAGATGGTATGGTGAGGGGATCTGAAAGGACGTATGCATACTATCGCATTCTTTCTGAGCTTGCCGGCAGCCGAATAGATCGAGGTGCACTCCAGGATCTCCTCTTTTGTCAATGGCGGCAGGATCGTAGGTAAGCGTTTTGCCAGCATGGACTTGCCTGTACCAGGCGGGCCGACCATGAGGAGGTTATGGCCTCCTGCAGCGGCAATCTCCAAGGCCCGCTTGGCAAAGGCCTGCCCGCTGATCTCGGAGAGGTCAAGGCCGATAGTTTCCTGTGCCGTGAGGTCTATCCGGGGTACCTGCCGAAGGGTGATCTCCTCTCCTCTGAGAATGGCAAAAGCCTCTTTGAGGCTTGTGACCGGCAGGACCTCAACCTCTGCCAGATGCGCCTCCTGGGCGTTCTGAACCGGGCAGATAATCCCTTTGAGACCCATGCGTCTGGTGAGGAATGCAGCCGAGATCACTCCGCGCACGGGTCGTACACTGCCGTCAAGACCGAGCTCCCCCATGAGGAGGTAGCTGCTCAGAATATCCCTGGGCACAAGGCCCAATGCAGCCAGGATGGCAATCGAGACGGGCAGGTCAAAGGTCCCGCCCTCCTTCCTGACATCCGCAGGGGCAAGGTTCACGGTAATGCGCCTGGGCGGAAAGTCCAGCCCTGAATTCACGATAGCCGATCTTACCCGTTCCCTGCTCTCCTTCACCGCGCTGTCGGGCAGACCCACGATGGCAAAATACGGCAGACCTCCCTGTATATCAGCTTCCACAACAACGCCCAGCGCATCAGTGCCCCACAGGGTGGCTGACTGCACGCTTGCGTTCATTATGATGGCATTTTAACAGAATCATGATGTCGTGTACAAGTGAACAGTGTCAGAAAGTGACTAGTGAGAGGATATGCTTTAATCCGATATTCGCAATCTAAGAATAATAGTGCCTCTAGCGTTTGGTACTCCATATCTTTGTAATCGAAGCTAAACCCATATCGAAATAAAAGATAAAAACCGTAATGGCTAGGAGGCTGAGGTCCCGGACAAGATAGATCCAGGAGATTCTTTGTGCCTCTTTTGTTGTAGTAAAGCACCCGCAGGAGATATCAAGCCCATGAAAGAGGGCTATGCCAAGGGCAAAGGCAAACATGAACAAGAGCCCTGAGATGATCAGCAAGCTGCCGGGGATGAATATTCCGAGAAGAAGTGCAATGCCGGTGATCATCTCAACGAAGGGGAGCCCCACGCTGAAAGGATTTACCAGGACTACAGGCAGTATTCGGTAGTTGGCGACGGCCTCGGCGAATCCCTTCGGATCAAGGAAATGGACCACCCCGGTGTAGAGGAACATGGCGCCGAGAATGACTCGGAATGCTAAAGACAGATACGTGCTAATTCTTGCCTGACCCGCCGAGAGCTCCATCACCTACCCCTTCATCGATGGGATAACCCTTTTCCATCCATCCCTGCCAGCCGTCAGCAAACTCGCCCAAAGACTTGATTCCCTTCTTCCGGAGGGCTTCTGCGAGAACTCGTGCCTTGCCGCACCCTTGCCCATCACAGTAGGTAATGAAGATCTTACCGCCACCCTCCATTTCCTGGAGCCATGTCAGTTTCGTCTCCACCTTTTCCAGGGGCACATGGAAGGCGCCCGGCAGATGGCCCGAGACATAGGCTCCCTCTTCCCTCGCATCGAGGAAGAGTGCCCTGCCTGCCTTGAGGAGTTGCATGCATTCATCTGCCGAATAGATCTTGAGGGCATCTGTCGGTGTTGCGGTATCTTTCGGACTTCCTTTCCCCGACAGGAAGGTAAGCCCACCCGGCCTGAGCGCATTGATTGAAAAGGCCAGGGCAAGGCTCAGGACAAGGATAACAGCTGCCTCTCCAAAAGCCTTTCCGATCTTTGAATGGAATCCTGACATATCCCCGCCAACCTTCTTGACGAATAATGAGATAACACATCCTGCCACATTGCTTATCACAGAGATCTTTGTCCAGATCAAGTACCTCGTGGGTCGAGGAATTCTGCAGCTAGAACAAGAGGGTTGAACAGCCCTCTTCTCATGCCGCCCTGTCATGGAAAAAGCGCATCAGGAACTCCGCATCGGCCGGAGAAAGGTTAAATTCAAAGATCGCCTTATTCAGAAGCTTCTGCACTGACTGGTTGGGGTTATTATCCAAGCGTTCCGACACCCATTTGATTGCATTCTTTATTTCTTCTCTTTCATATCTTTCCAAGATCGTTTTCATAACAATACCTCCTACTCAGTACGTCATTCATTTCCTTGGCTATTATGATGTACATATTTTTGATGCTCATCTTAAGAAAAGAGATACAACATTGTATGGTAATAATGGATATCTTATCCGAGATAGCCGAAGTACCAATCGATGAGATACTGGCCCCAGAACACGTAGATCAGCGCCCCAAGCGCCAGGAAGGGCCCGAAGGGGATGGCTGCCTTGAGGGTGCCTTTCTTCAGAAGCCCCCATGGGATACCAACCATGGTGCCCATGAGCGAGGAGGCAAACACCGTGAAGAGTACTCCCTGCCAGCCTGTGAACACACCGATCATTGCAAGCAGTTTCACATCACCGCCCCCCATGCCTTCCTTTTTCGTGAGAAAATAATAGCCATAAATGATTGCCAGGAGCAGACCGCCGCCTAAGATGAGGCCGATGAGGGCGTCCTTGTAAGTCACGGGCAGCCAGTAGACAACCAGGAGCCCCACCACGATACCGCCAAGCGACAACCTGTCGGGAATGATCTGTATATCGAGATCAATAAAGGTGATGATAAGCAAGACACAAGCCCAGAGATAATAAATCAGGAAAGTGACGCTCATGCCGAACCGGTACAGCAGGCTCACTGCAAGCAGGGCGCTTAAGAGCTCCACAACCGGATACCGCACCGATATGGGCTCGGTACAGTACCTGCATCTGCCTTTGAGGATGAGATAGCTTATGACCGGGATGTTGTCCCAGGGCTTCAGGGCCTTGGTGCATTTTGGACAATGCGATGGCGGCCAGACGATGGATTCCCCTTTCTGGATCCTGTAGATACAGACATTGAGGAAACTCCCGATAAAGAGCCCGAAGAGTACTACAATAACGACCATATCAACCGATCAGCTCACCCCTCCTGAAACGGAGCACCTCACCGTACAGCGTGGAAGAAACCTCAGTCATAATACCTTTGAGCGGGTCGTTATCCGCCATGAACGATGCGGCGTTATCCACCTTGGACTTCATAGTATCAAGCTGGTCAACCATGGAAGAGATTGTCTTGAGGTCTACATTTGGATCGGAGACGGCCTTTGAATACGTATCCAAGAGGTCGATGGCCTCCTCGCCGGTGCTTACCGCACTAAGCTTCTGCGGACTGACCGGAACCGTCTGATACTGGGTTCCAACCGTGCCGGCCTTATTCATAGATCCGGTCTCAAGACCCTTGAGGACATCCTCAAACGCCCCTTTGGGGCTACTTTGCGGTTTGATCTGCTGCCCTGCAACAGAGCCGATGGTCGTATTCGGATTAATCTTCATACTCGCCTCCTGCACAAATGCTAGCAAGGAGGGTGCCAGCCCCTCTTTCCTCGGTCTTCACCATGCAGACGTAACGTAAATAAGGAACTTTCTTCCACCCCAAAGGGAAAAATGGTCCATGTCTTTACGAAGGAGGGACCAGCCTCTGAATGAAAGCCGAGCGTGCCTTGATGATCTCCTCAATGGGCATCTTGACAAGCTCATGCACATATTGGCGCACAGCCCGGCATACTCCATCAATGACCAGCGATGGGTCATTATGCGCCCCGCCTGTGGGTTCTTTGACGAGATAGTCCACAATGCCGTAGCTGTAGAGGTCGCGACCGCTTCCCCTGAGCGTCTCGGCAGCCTTCTCCTTTTTGGTAGAGTCGCCGTAGAAGATGGAAGAGAAACCCTCAGGGCTGATGGCGCTGTAAAAGGCATTCTCGAGCATGATGATCCTGTCACCGAAGCCGAGTGCCAACGCACCTCCGGAACCCGCTTCACCTATGATGCAGGCCACCACCGGGGTCTTTACGCAGGCTACCATCCGGATGCACTGTGCAATGGAAAAAGCCTGGCCCTTGTCTTCCGCCTCTGGTGCTGGATAGGCACCGGGTGTGTCTACAAAAGTGATCACCGGCCTTTTGAACTTTTCAGCGAGCTTGAACAGCTTGATGGCCTTATAATGACCGGAGGGGCTTGCCATTCCGTAGTGGTAACGGATATAATCCTTCTTCCCCTCTGAGCGCTTCTTGTGCCCGATGACCACCACAGGTATATCATCCAGAAATGCGAGACCGCCTAAGACGGCAGGGTCATCTTCATACCGGCGATCACCTTTGAGTTCGGTAAAATCACGAAACAGGTGTGCGATGTACTCATCAATGCCGGGCCGGTCGGAATGACGGGAAAGCTCTACACTACTCCACCGGGAGATTCCCTCGTAGAGGTCCTTTCTGAAGACCTCCACCTTCCGCTCAATCTCGGCGGTATCGACCCCCTTGAGTCTTGATATGGTCTCCTGAAGCTCCTTGAGGGCATTATCAATATCAATGAACTTCTCTTTGGATTTCATTGGAGTTCCACCCCCTTTGGCCCCACGATCTCGGAAAGTCTTTGGAGAAAATCCCTCACCGGGGAGACCATGTAATCCTTGCCCGCATCAATATTCACATACGCACCATCGGTCTCCACCTCAAAACAGATCAAGCACGGACCTTTGCTGGAGATGATCGTCTCTTTGAGGGTTCTTAAGGCCTCACTCCTCAAGGTGTAAGGTACTCGCACAATCACACGTTTTGCCAGCACCATATCGGCCCCGTCCAGCGGCATAACCTCTTCGGCGACAAGGTCGAGGGTATGAACGTCGGATTCCGCTCCTCCGTTCTCCTCTTCACGGTTGATCCTTGCCTTGATGATTACGGGCTCATCCGAGGCGATAAGGGATTGAAACTTGGCGTAACACTGGGGGAAGAAAAGGACCTGGACGGAGCCTTCAAGGTCTTCCAGCACTCCTCTTGCCATGGCCTCGCCTTTCTTGGTCCTCGAAACATTCAAAGCGCTTAAGACCCCGGCTAGAAAGACCTGCGGGGGTGCGTCCTTGAGGCTCAAGGTTGTGGCCGTGGCATACTTGTCGATGAGATCCGCATACTTGTTCAGCGGATGGCCGGAAAGGTAGAATCCCATCCCATCCTTCTCCATCTTGAGCTTCTCAGCCTCAGGCCAGTCAGGGATGTCGTGCAATACAAGGGGTTTGCTGATATCTTCGGTTGCGAATTCCTCAAGGCTGAACAAACTGCCCTGGGCATCTTGCTTGTTGCGGGCTAACCGTTGAGCCTGGTCCAGCAGTACATCGAGCATCTCGGACATGGCCCTGCGGTTTTTGTGCATCTTGTCGAATGAACCGGCCTTGATGAGTGACTCAACCACGCGTCTGTTCACCTTGGACAGTGCGATCCTGTTAAGGAACGATGCAATGTCCTTAAAAGCCCCCCCTGAGATACGCTCGGCAAGGATCGCCTCCACTGCACCCTTGCCCACGTTCTTTATGGCCCCCAGGCCGAAGCGGATGCCGTCTTTTGTGACCACGAACTCGAAGCTGCTCTCGTTGATATCGGGAGGCAATACGGCTACATTGCGCTTCCTGCATTCGGCAATGTGCTGTGAGACCTTGTCCGTGTTGTTCAGGTCCAGCGTCAGGTTTGCAGCCATAAATTCCTTGAAGTGGTGCGCCTTCAGGTAGGCGGTCTGGTAGGCCACCAGAGCATATGCGGCTGCATGTGACTTATTGAACCCATAATCGGCAAACTTCTCCATGAGGTCGAAGATCTCGCCGGCCTTTTCCTTATCCACACCCCTTTCCACCGACCCGTCCATGAAGATCTGGCGCTGCTTTGCCATCTCTTCGCGTATCTTCTTGCCCATGGCACGCCTTAACAGGTCGGCCTTGCCCAGGGTGTAACCGGCCATCTCCTGTGCGATCTGCATGACCTGCTCCTGGTAGACGATGATGCCATAGGTCTCCTTGAGGATCCTTTCCAGCAAAGGATGGGGAAAGTCGATGGCCTGCCTTTCGTGTCTGCGGTCGACATAGGAGGGGATGAGGTCCATGGGTCCGGGCCTGTAAAGGGCCACTGCTGCGATGATATCCTCGAACTTGTCAGGCTTGAGCTGTCTGAGCATGCCCTTCATCCCGGAGCTTTCAAGCTGGAATACGCTGGAGGTATCGCCGTCTCCGATGAGCTGGTAGGTAAGTTTGTCATCCAGGGGTAGTCCTGAGATGTCAAGGTCAATACCCTCTGAGCGCAGCATCTCAACTGTCTTGGCGATGACCGTGAGCGTCTTCAAGCCCAGCATATCAAACTTGATGAGCCCGACCCGCTCGATGCGCTTCATGTCGTACTGGCTGATGAGCATGCCCTTCTTGTCGACATATACCGGTACGTGGTCGGTAAGCGGCCTGTCATCCGATATGATGACACCACCCGCATGCACCGAGGCGTGCCTGCTCAAGCCTTCCAGGGCCTTGGCTATTTCAATGAGCTGATTCACCGAAGGGTCGGTCTCCACGAGCTCCTTCAGGCGCGGTTCGGCCATTACGGCCTGATCGAGGGTGATATTCAGGTCGTTCGGGATGAGCTTGGCGATCTTGTCGACCTCTGCATAGCCCATTCCCATGGCCCTGCCCACATCCCTGATGACAGCCTTTGCCTTCATGTTGCCGAATGTTGTGATCTGGCTCACGAACTCGGCTCCATACCGGTTCTTGACGTATTCGATCACCTCATCTCTTCGGTTCTGGCAGAAATCCACATCGATATCGGGCATGCTCCTGCGCTCAGGGTTTAAGAACCGCTCGAATAGAAGGTTCCACCTTATGGGGTCGATGTCGGTTATCTTCAGACTGTAGGCCACCAAAGACCCGGCAGCACTTCCTCGGCCGGGGCCTACGGGGATGTCGTGCCCCTTGGCATACTGGATATAATCAGCAACGATTAAGAAGTAGCCCGCAAACCCCATGGACTTTATGATCTCAAGCTCTTCTGAGAGCCTCCTTGCATAGTCCTCGGGGATATCGTCCCCCATCCTAGCCTTCAGTCCCTCCCAGGATTTATCCTCGATGACCTGCTCCAGGCTCTTGCCTGTGCCGACGGGATAAACCGGAAAACAATAGACATCTTTGGGGATCTCCACATTGCAGAGCCCGGCGATATCGGAGGTGACACCCACTGCCTCAGGTATCCAGCCAAAGTCCCTCACCATCTCATCGGGGCTCTTGAGATAGAGCTGGTCGCTTTCAAAGGTCATCCGTCCCTTGTCATGGATGGTGTTCTGGGTCTGTATACACAGGAGCACCTCGTGGGCCTTGGCATCCCCGGACTTCAGGTAGTGGCAATCATTGGTGGCCGCCACAGGGGTTCCGGTACGTTTTCCCAAGTCCACAATAAGCGGATTCACCTTATCCTGGTCGGGCAGGGCATTGTGCTGGATCTCAAGATAGAAACGCCCTTCAAAGGTCTTACGATAAAAATCAAGGGCCTCGTGTGCCCTTTCCTCATTGTCCCGGAGCAGCCAGTAGGGGACCTCTCCCTGGAGACATGCGGAGAGACCGATAAGGCCCTTGCTCAGCTCCGCAAGCACCTTCCTGTCAACCCTGGGCTTGTAGTAGAAGCCCTTGGTATGGGCCAACGAGGTGAGCTTCATGAGGTTGCGGTAGCCCTCATTATCCTTGGCAAGGAGGATGAGGTGATAATGTTTTGGCAGCCCGGGGATGACATCTCTGCTCTCCATGTCTCCCGGGCTGACGTAGATCTCGCAGCCGATAATGGGTTTTATGCCCGCTTTAATGGCCTTGTCGTAAAACTCCAAGGCCCCGTACATGACACCGTGGTCGGTAATGGCCACTGCATCCTGGCCGAACGCCTTGGTGGCCTTGATAAGGTCGTCGATACGGATGGCCCCGTCCAAAAGACTGTACTGGGTATGGCAATGGAGATGGACGAAACCCATCTTAATTCTCAGTACTCCAGCTTGTAATTCGGGGCCTCTTTCACGATGATCACGTCGTGGACATGTGATTCCTTGAGACCTGCCGAAGTGATCTTGATCATCTTTGCCTTGGTCTGAAGCTCCTCGATATTTGAGCATCCGGCATATCCCATACCGGCGCGCAACCCTCCCAGGAGCTGGTATACGTTCTCTGAGATGGGTCCACGGTAGGGAACGCGGCCCACGATACCCTCGGGTACGAGCTTCTCAGAGTCAGCCACCTCGGCCTGGAAATAACGATCTTTGGAGCCTTCTCTCATGGCCTCTACAGACCCCATGCCTCGATAGGCCTTGTATGTTCTGCCCTGGTAGATAATCCGCTCACCCGGCGCCTCTTCGGTCCCTGCAAACAACGAGCCGAGCATAATGCTGGAGGCGCCTGCCGTAATGGCCTTGGTGAGGTCGCCGGAGAATTTTACGCCGCCATCGGCTATAATGGGCACACCATGCTTTTTCGCCTCCTGGGCGCAATTCATGATGGCAGTGATCTGAGGCACACCCACGCCCGCCACTACCCTGGTAGTGCAGATGGAGCCCGGTCCGATCCCAACCTTGATGCCGTCCGCCCCTGCCTTGATTAGGTCGGCGGTGGCCTCTTTCGTGGCCACATTACCTGATATTACCTGGGCATTCGGATAGAGGTCCTTGATGGCCTTTACCGACTCCATGACGCCTTTGCTGTGGCCATGGGCGGTATCCACTACGAGCACATCCACCCCGGCCTTCATGAGTGTATGCACCCTGTGTTCGTCATTAGGCATAATACCGACCGCAGCCCCCACCAGGAGCCTGCCGCGGGAATCTTTGGCCGAATGGGGATATTTCTGCGCCTTCTCAATATCCTTGATGGTGATGAGGCCTTTTAAGTTGTAGCCCTCATCAACAACAGGCAGCTTCTCGATCTTATACTTGTGGAGCAGTTTTTTGGCATCCTCAAGGGAGATACTGCCCTTGACCGTTACCAGATTCTCTTTTGTCATGGCTTCACCGATGGGCTTGTTCATATCGGTCTCGAACCTGAGATCACGATTGGTGAGGATACCGATGAGCTTGCCGTCGACCGTGATGGGGACGCCGGATATCCGGTAGTGCATCATGAGCTTGAGGGCCTCACCGATTGACTGGTCGGCCCGCATGGTGATGGGGTCCACGATCATACCGCTCTCGGACTTCTTGACCTTATCAACCTCTACTGCCTGCGCCTCAGGCGACATGTTTTTGTGGATGATGCCGATCCCGCCCTCTCTCGCCATGGCAATTGCGGTGGATGCCTCTGTCACTGTGTCCATTGCAGCGCTCAGGAGTGGAATGTTCAGTTTGATCCCCCGCGTAAGGTGTGTGCTTAAGTCCGCCATTGCAGGCAGCACATCCGATTTTGCAGGAAGCAGCAGTACATCGTCGAACGTCAGGGCTTCTGCGAGTATCTTTTCCATATGGTGATCCTCTCCTTACTGGATGCTGTAATCAAGGCGAACAGGCCGCCCCATGCCTAAGCCCTGAGTAAGATCTCCTCTCAAAGGCAACGGTATAACATTCCACGGAAGGACCTTTTTGAGTAGTTCCCAGATTCCTTCATGCGTTTCAGGCCGGACAATGCGGGGCTCACCTACTATGTGCCCCCTTTTCTTTGCCTCATCCACGGCATCATCAAGACCGCCGATTTTGTCAACAAGCCCTATGGCACGCGCCTGTCTGCCCGTGAACACCCTGCCGTCGGCAAGCCGGCGTACCGTCTCGACCTTCAGTTTCCTGCCCGATGATACCGCCTCGATGAACTGCAAATGAACATCGTCCACAAGGGCTTTGAAATAGGCCTTCTCCTGTTCGGACATGGGCTTGAAGGGTGACCCGGCATCCTTCAGCGTGCCGGCCGTAATGCTGTTTGGAGTAATACCAAGCCTTTTCAGTCCCTCACTCGCATCGAAGAACTCCATGATTACTCCGATGCTGCCGGTCATGGTGCCCGGCAGGGCATAGATGGTGTCCGCTGCGCAGGCAATGTAGTATGCACCCGATGCGCCCAGCGCACCGAAAGACGCTATAACGGGCTTTTTCTTCTTGAGCTTCAGCAATGCGCTGTAGACCTCCTGGGATGGACCTACCTTGCCGCCCGGGCTGTCAAGACGTACCACAACCGCCTTGATCTTATCGTCATCCGTGAACTGCTTGATGGCATCCAGGTAGGGCATCGAATCGGTGATAACGCCATCCACCTCGATAATACCAATGGCAGGTTTCATGGATGTCTTGACGGCACTACCTCCCCAGGCAATTGCAACAACGGCAATCACGATTAAGAGTATCCACTTGGTTCTTCGTTTCATGGCGTTAGCGGTTTCGAACTCCGGGTTTAAAGCACCTAATGCGGTGAAACAATACCTGCAACAGAGTATATAGAAGAACTTTTCCGTTGTCCATATACTTGGGACACTGTGTCGGTGCTAAATACTGTAAGGGATACCCCTTGGTCCGAGGTACTCCCCTTTATCGACTTTTAATGTTGCCTAGCTCTTCTGCTTGGTCTCACGCAGACCTTTGAGCAGATCACCAAGGTTGGTGCCCACCTTATTATCGGATGGCTTGCTTTCCTGAACAGGTGCAGCCTTTCGGTGGTGCGCCTCATCAATGGCCTTGATGGAAAGCCCGATCTTCTTGTTCTCCGGACTGATCCTCAAGACTACTGCGTCCACCTCTTGGCCGACTTCAAGTACCTCTGCCAATGAATCGATCTTGTCACTACTGACCTCGGAGATATGGATCATGCCCTCTATGCCCGGCTTGATCTCGACAAATGCGCCGAAATCGGTCAGAGAAGTGATCTTCCCCTTAATGATGCTGCCCACCGGATGCTCGAGAGCGATCTGATGCCATGGATCGGGCTGGAGTTGTTTAATGCCCAAAGAGAATTTTTCGTTCTCAGGGTCGATGGCCAGGACCTTGGCCTTGATCACATCGCCCTTTTTATAAAGCTCACGGGGGTTCTTCACCTTGGGGTCCCAGGTAAGGTCGGATACATGGATGAGACCGTCAACGTCAATGGTATCATCTATGCTCACAAACAGCCCGAAGTCAGTGACATTCTTCACTGTGGCATCTACGACGGTGCCTTCAGGATAAAACTCCTGGATCTGTCTCCATGGATTGGGCATGGTCTGCTTGAGTCCAAGTGAGATGCGGCGGCCAGGCTGATCCACACCCAGAACGACCACATCCACACTCTGTCCTTCATCGAGTACCGAAGACGGGTGCCTCATGCGCTTGGTCCAGAACATCTCAGAGATATGAACGAGCCCCTCGACCCCCTCTTCTACCTCTACGAATGCGCCATAATTGGTAACCGAGGTCACCTTGCCGTTGATCTTCTTACCTATGGGATACCGGTACTCCAATCCTTCCCAGGGATCTGTCGTGAGCTGTTTGAGGCCCAGCGAAATCTTTTCAGTGGCCGGATCAAATTCAAGCACCTTAACCTTAATATCCTGACCGGAAGCAACCTTTTCTTTCGGGTCCTTAAGCTTGCCCCATGACATGTCGGTGATGTGTAGAAGGCCGTCGATGCCCCCGATATCAACAAAAGCACCATAGCTCATGATGTTCTTGACCCTGCCGGTTACCACATTACCTTTGGCCAACGTTGTGAGCAGGTGCTTTTTGTTTTCTTCTCTCTGTTTTTCCAAGACCTCCCGGTGGCTTACCACCACGTTGTTTTTCTTACGGTTGAATTTGATGATAGCCACGTCGATTGCCTGGCCGATCATCTTTTCAAGGTCGGTCTCGCTCACGGGATTGACCGTGGCCTGGGAGCTCGGCAGGAAAGCACTCAGCCCGATGTCTACGATAAGGCCACCCTTGATCCTCTCCGTCACTTTTCCCCTGAGATATGAATTATCCTGATAGGCCTTGACGATATCATCCCAGATCTTCAGCCGTTTGGCCTTCTCCTTGGAGAGTCTTATCACACCTCTGGATGCGTTTATGCTCTCAACAAGAACCTCGACTTCCTGGCCCACGGCAGTGGTGATCTCCCCGTCATCTCCGATAAACTCGTTTATAGGTGCCTGTCCGTCTATCTTTCTCCCGATATCGATCATGATATGGTCCGTGCCGATCTGAACTACCGTGCCCGTCACCACTGATCCGGGTGTTATACGCTTATCAAATGTCCCCTCATACAGGGCCTCAAAATTGGTGCTCTCAGCCTCATGGTTCTCCGGCTTGGTTTCTGCAAGATCCTCCTTTGTTGAATCGGTGTTCTCGTGCTCATTTTTAGTTTCGTCTACACTATACATGGTTTCCTTCCCCCCATCCGTCGTTCCGTATTCCTGTTTAAGTTGCGTTCCTATACAATAGAGGCCGGTAAAACACAAGATCATAATGGGTGCTCTGAAAACCTCTCATGACAAGGATTCCCGAGATATCTAACCTCTTGATTTCGTGTCTCGATACTCCACTCATACGAAGGTTAGATCTATGGCACAGATCAGGTAAGGCACATTACCCATTTTCTAAAGATCAATTACCAAGAAGGGTTTTAAAGGACTGGTCTCTTTTTTAGTCGAGAGGGTTCTTCTTTTTTAATAGGGATGGGTCTTTGAGGGCCTTTTCAAGCTCGGAAAAGATGCTGCTCTTGTCACCTTTTTTCGCCAGTGAATCCTCAATACCCTTAAGGCGGGACTCCTGTTTTGTCTTGAACTGTGAGATCTCTTCTTCCATTCTGGGAGCCTCTAAGGTCCGAGGGAGCTCCTCGAGTTTGGTGTGATCCCGTACGGAGAACCGGACCTCTCCACCGCTGATGATGACATCGATAGCCCCTATGTCTTCGAGCTTCCTGGATATGCGTGAGAGTTCCTCTTCTGAAACCTGAAGGAATTCCTTTAAACCCTTCAGCGAGGGGGGCTGATGGTGGAGGTGCTCGAACACCCTGGTAGCTGCTATGAAGAGATGCGCCTGGCTATAGATATCGCCTGGTAACATAATGGTTACTGTAATCCAAAGGCTCGTCCCATGCAACTAACATTCAAGAATATCCTTGACTTCTCCGATACAAGAAAACAAAGATACTATGCCTGAATTGAAGAAATCAAAGGAGGACCCGCTTTGAAAAAATATGCACTAATTGTGATGGGCCTTTTTTTGTTTCTTGGCTTGATCAGTCCATGCCCGGCAGATGAGATAAAGCACACCGTCATAAAGGGGGACACCCTGTGGGACATCTCCATGAAATATCTGAAGACGCCGTGGAAGTGGCCCCTTGTCTGGGCAAATAACCAGGACATTACCAATCCACATCTTATTTACCCCGGGGATATTGTGATCATCACAAAAGACGGCGACAAGACTATCATTAAGATCATCCCATCTCCTGATCGTGGCGGTAAGGAAACAAAAATGACAATCTATACCCCGGAAGAAGCTGCTGCGGTTAAAGAGAAATCTTTATTGATTTCACCGCAGTATGCAACCTACATCTACAGCCCTAACATCCTGACCGGTTCCGGAACGATACTTAAGAAGATCGAGGGGGGAGAGCTTATCTCTCAAAACGATCACATCGTTATCAAGACGACCTCGGAGCTGAAACCGGATCAAGCGATCACCATTGTCTCTAAGATACAGGATATTACAAAAGAAGGCGAACCGGCAGGGTATCTCTATAAGGCGGTAGCCACAGCTGTAGTGGAAGACGTACAGTCTGATATTGTAAAGTCCCGCCTCATATACTCCCTTCAAGAAGCCAAGGTAGGCGATGTGATCTTCGATGACCTTGCCCCTGTCAGGCCATTGATGCTGACTATATCCCAGCCGACTTTAAATGCTCCGGCAAAGGTTATTGACTTCCATGGCGGCACATCAGGCAGCAGCACCAACAACCTGGTCTTCCTGGATGCCGGGAAAAACCAGGGGGTGGACAAGGGATCAATCCTGAATATAACAAAGCCGACAAAGTTCGATGAGGAAGGGAAAAGGGAACAAGTGGCGATATTCCATGAATATATCGGCATGGCACTCGTGCTTCAGACCCTTGATAACAGCTCCATGGGCCTTCTGGTCGAATCCAGGGCCCAGATAGAAAAAGGGTACACGGTAACGGGCAAGAAATAACCGCCTCTGGGCTTTAAACAATACAGGAAATTTGATTAAACGCTCCGGTAGGATAAAATGTTGTTGAGCCCTTTTTCGTCAGTGCTCGTAAACATGACGGCCATGCCCGAGCGGGTCTTCCAGATGACATGCCCCTGCACCCAAATGACCTTGCCGAACTCTTCGGCATCAATACTGGCGATCACATATCCGTCCACATTGGGGATGTCCCAGGTTTGGACATACATGCCGCTCTTGCTGATGTCGTAAACCTTGCCAACCTTATAAGCATGGGCATTGTCACGATAGGCGACCTTCATATTCACTCTGATACGTTTATGTGTTCTTTGATCCTGCATAACTTTTAAAGACCCTTCACATATAAATCATTAAATCAATTGTAGGGTTATACGATGGGAAATGTCTCGCTTTTTCGTGTTAATTAAATATCTTACACAAATCTCACGAAAAAGTCCATACCCTTTATAATCCTGGAGATGATGGCATTAAGCGCGCCAACACTACATTGACACCCCTGCCACGATACGTTATAGATCAGACCATGAAAGTGCTCTATACCGCAAGCGAGATTGCTGAAAAGGTCGCTGAGCTTGGGGATAAGATCTCGTTAGCGTATCAGGGCCATGAGTTATTCATCGTAGGTATCTTAAAAGGCGGCTTCATGTTCATGTCCGATCTGGTCCGCCGGATCAATCTCCCCGTGAGAATTGAGTTTGCCAGACTATCCAGCTATGGTAACTCCGACGGTCCCATAGGAGATGTCGCACTCATTGATGATATTCATGAACCAATTACCGGCAAGCATGTTTTAATTGTTGATGACATCATGGACACCGGACACAGCTTACTTGCATTTAAAAAGCACCTCTTGGAAAAAGGACCGGCTTCTGTCAAGATCTGCACAATGATAGACAAGACACAGAGGAGGGAGACCTCCATATCACCTGACTACTACGGTTTCCGTATAACCGAGGGGTTTGTAGTGGGATACGGCTTGGACTTCGCAGAGAATTACCGTACATTGCCGCAGCTGTGCGTACTCGACCCCGAAGACAGGAGGAACCTCTCATGGTCATAGTTAATTGTCCAAGCTGCCACAGCAAATTCAGGTTTTCCCAAGAAGGCCTCACACAGGGCACGATCAAAATGCGCTGCAGTGTCTGTCAGCATGTCTTTTCATACACCATGGAATCCGAAGTCTCCCTGGAAAAGGAATTCGACATACTTTTAAGCTCAAAACCTGTAGAGGCGGCACCTGCCGTGGATGAATCCCTTTCATCACAGGAATCAGTTCTTGAAGAGGCCTCCATGGAGATTAGCGAGACGCCTCCGGAGTCAAAATCGGAAGGGTCCCAAGCTGCTACGGAATCGGTCATCCGGGAAATTGACTCTATACTTGGGACCGGCTCTGATGCAGCCGAAACAGAAGAGGAATCAGAACCCCAGGAGACTGAGAAGAAAAGCCACCTGAAAATTGCCGTCCTCATCATCTGCCTTATCGTGGCAACATGCGCCTCCTTGTGGTTACTACGCGACAAGATTCCGTTCTTTCATGGGGCCAAACAGGAGAGTCCCCAAGCTACCCTGCTGAAAGGACCATTTTTCTCCATAGATGAACATGGCCTCACCTATGAGATGCTCACCCATGAGCAGGAGGGCAGTGTACTTGTAATCAAGGGCAACCTCAGAAAAATCACGGCTAAGCCTGTTGAATCGGTCATGGTAGAGGCCAGGGTATATGACAAGACAGGCAAACTCATTGAATCCCGTCTCGCCTATGCGGGTATCGTACCGGATACGAGCGAATTCACCAAGCAACCACAGAAGGATATCGATGCCCTTCTGACCTCTGATCCCGCATCCCCGGGTTCAACGCTTCCCTCCAGCGACATCCCGTTCGCCGTAGCCTTCTTTGGGAAGCCAGCTCAAGAAGTGTCATCATTCCAGGTAGAAGTGAAGGATATTCGTTGGAAATAAAGGAACGCGCACCGGCATCACGCCTGAAATACGGGGCGGCACTCCTGTGTATTGTATTCACTATAGGGACCTTGGGTTTTCACTTCATCGAAGGATGGACTTACCTCGATGCGTTTTTCATGACGCTCATTACCATAACCACAATAGGCTACCAGGAGATTCATCCTCTCACAGAGATCGGCAAGGTCTTTGACATCTTCATAATCTTCCTGGGCGTTGGGTCTGCTGCATACGTGTTTGCATCCTTTACCCGGTTCATAGTAGAGGGTGAGATGCAACATTACTTTGGGAGGCTTAGGTTGGATAAGACAATCATGCGGATGAACAATCATTATATCATCTGCGGCAACGGAAGGATCGGGTCGCTCATCAGCCAGGAACTCCTTCACTCAAACAAGACATTTCTTGTGATAGATAATGATCCCGCCATCATCGAGCACCTTGAGCGCACAGGTGTCCCACATATTTTAGGCAATGCTTCGGATGAAGACATCCTGCTCAAAGCAGGGATCAAGCGTGCAAAGGGTCTCATTGCCACGGCATCATCCGACATGACAAATGTTTACATCATCCTGATAGCCAAAGAGCTTAATCCCGATCTCTTTGTGCTTGCCCGGGCCGAGACTGAGGACTCCACCAAGAACCTCATACGGGCCGGGGCAAATAAAGTGGTCTCTCCTTACCTCATCGGAGGCCGCCACATGGCAAATATCATCCTCAAGCCCACGGTAGTGGACTTCATTGAGCTGGCCACCGGTGAGAAGACCGGAGATTTTATTATTCAAATGGAAGGGTTTAAGATCCGCGAAGACTCCTGTCTTGTGGGTAAAACATTGAAAGACGCCCCCATAAGGAAGGACATCGGTCTCATCGTAGTCGCGATCAGGGATCGTGCCGGCAAGATGATCTTCAACCCAGGTGCCGATATGACAATCTCGGTTGATGACGTGCTTGTCTGCATAGGTGATACCGAGGCCCTTCGGTCCATGAAGACCCTTGTAAACAGCTAGAGGTCATGCGGATATTAGGATTGGATTACGGCAGTAAACGCATCGGCGTTGCCTTGAGTGATCCGTCAGAGACCATGGCCCATCCTATCGAAACCATACAGGTAAAGTCCGATGGGTCACATTTTAAGGTTATAAAGACCATTGCTGATGCATACCAGGTGTCCAAGGTTGTGGTAGGTCTGCCTTACAATATGGACGGCAGCCTCGGGAATAAGGGGGAAGAGGTAATTAAATGGGGCAAAGACCTTGAGAAAGTGCTCGACTTACCTGTTGTATTCTTTGATGAAAGGCTTTCTACATCAGAGGCTCATGAGTTGCTCATGAGGATCAATGTCAAGGGGAGAAAGCGCAATGCAATCGTGGATAAGATCGCTGCGAGCATTATCCTGAAAGGATATCTGGATTCGGAGAATACATGAGAACTCGCCTGCGCGCCCTTCTTTTCTTGCTGGTATGTCTCCTCACTCTTGTCTTCGTCCACACATGCTCCTTTTTGAGAACACCCATCACTCCACACAAACCTGTTGAGGTGGATATCGTGCCGGGGCAGAGTGCCTGGGAGATCACACAGACTCTTAAGAACACTGGAGTCATATCCCATGCAGGCACCTTCATAATCATTGCCACCCTTACAGGCAAGGCAAAGCATCTCCGGGCAGGCGCATATGTGTTCGAAGGCAACCATGTCCCAATGGATATCATGGATATATTGTTCAGGGGAAAGACACTCAAGTATCGCATCACCATCCCTGAGGGTTATACGATCTATCAGATAGGAGAGGCTGTATCAAGGACAGGACTTATCCCCAAGAACCTGTTTATTCAAAGTGCACTCAGCCCGAAGACAAAAGACTTCTTTCAGGTAAAGGCACCTTCCATGGAGGGTTTTCTCTATCCTGACACCTATTACCTGGTCCCCCATATGACACCACTGGAGATCATGGCAAAGATGATTGACCGTTTCAGAGGCATATATACCCCTGAGATGGAACAGCGGGCAAAAGCGATCGGCATGTCCAAGCTTGAAGTCATCACGCTGGCATCTCTCATCGAGAAGGAGGCTTATGCAAAGGCTGAACAGCCCATTATATCCTCGGTATTTCACAACAGAATGATGCGGGGAATGCGCCTCCAATCCGATCCGACCGCCATTTACGGCATTGAGGGCTTTACGGGCAAGATAGGCCCGGATGATCTGTTGAGGGAAAGTCCTTACAACACCTACCGACATGGAGGGCTCCCACCAGGTCCTATATGCAACCCCGGTTTGGATTCCATTCGATCCGCACTCTGGCCTGCAAAGACCACTTACCTCTACTTCGTCTCGCAAGGCGATGGGACACATTCATTCTCCCACTCGCTCGAAGAACATAACCGAGCAATTTCAAATAATTCCAAGCAGAAGAAAAATCGCGGTATTCTCTAAAGTTGTGTCTCGCCCCTTTCGATAAGGGAAGACATGGTAGAAGTGCGTGCAGCCATTGTCGATGATGAGGATGAAATACTTGATCTTATCGAACAAATCCTTATTGAGGAAGGGCTCAAGTCAAAAAGGTTCCATAAGGCAGAGGATTTACTTGTTATCTCAGAGAAAGAGTCATTTGACATCATTATCTCTGACCTCATGCTTCCTGGTATAACGGGGCTCGAACTCCTTGAGAGACTTCATAAGAAAGGGATTACAACACCGTTTGTCCTCATCACCGGATATGCATCGCTGGATACGGCCATCGAGGCAGTGAACCAGGGTGCCTTTTCATATATCAAGAAGCCATTTAATATTGAAGAAATCCGTATTGTGGTCAACCGACTCAGGCAAAGGCAGGACCTCATGGATGAGATCGCTCAGCTGAAAAGACAGGTAACGTTGCTGCAGTCGAAACTCTCAAAAGCAATAGGAGAAGATTATCCAAACACGGCACTGCCGCCTGTGATGAGGGCATTGCAGGGCCCCAACGATATGAGCAAGGCCTTTTCCGCCATAGAATATCTCGGCAGGCTCAAGACGGAGGGGCTGATTACTGAAAGGGAATTCGGCGAATACAAAGGCAGAATTTTAAAAGGGATTGCTTGATGTACAACAGGGTCCTCATTGTTGACGATGATCCCGGGATACGGGAGACCATATCGCAGATAATAGAAGAGCTCGGATACGCTCCTGATACCGCCTCCGACGGACTGGAGGCGTTGGCCATGTTGGATACCGGCTCTTATCTATGCATATTCACCGATATCATGATGCCTAAGATGACCGGGATCGAGCTCATTAAAAAGATCAAGGCCCGCGATGTATCGCTGCCCATCATTGTGATCACCGGTTATGCTTCCTTAGAGATCGCCATTGATGCCATGAAGTGCGGGGCCTCCGACTTCATATCAAAGCCCTTCAAGGTGAGCCAGATCCAGCTTGTTCTCAGTAAGATGAAGCGAGAAAAGCTCTTGCTCGAGGAGAACAGGAGATTCTCGGACGCCTTGCAGCTCCATCGCCTCATCGACACCCTTGTGGGACAGCTGGAAGACAAGAACAAAGAGATCAACTCCCTGCAGGCCATATCCGAGAAGATCATCAGCTTAAAGGGTATCCGCGATCTGGTGGGTGCCATCGTAGACGTCTCCAAGCAACTTCTTGAGAATGTGGATGTTCAATTCTATCCCTTAAACCGGAAGACCCAGACACTCATTGATACCGGCAATGGACAAGGCAGAATCATCAGCGCCGATCTCGTCGAGGGGAAGATCATCAGGAAAAACAATTCTCTGGGCGTTTCAAGCCGGAACTTCGTGACTATCTTTCCACTCATGATCGAAGGCCAGGTATTCGGCACACTTGATATCCGTTCCGACTCCATACTCGGCGAGGAGAAGGAGGGAAAGATTCTGTATCTCCTCAACCGCTCCGCTGAACGCATGGAAAATGTGGCCCTTTATGAGGGTCTTTACGAGAACATGCTCTCCACCTTGAACAGCATGGCCAAGATCCTGGATGCCAGAGACCCGCACACATCCCAGCATTCCACCAGGGTCACCAACTTCTCTCTCGCCTTGGCCAATATCATCAAGCTGTCTGATGATGAAAAGGATGTGCTGTATATCGCCGCTTCGCTCCACGATATCGGGAAGGTGGGTATACCCGACAGCATACTCCTGAAGAAAGACAAGCTCACTGATGAAGAGTTCAAGATCATCAAGAGACATCCCGATATCGGGGCAGATATCTTAAAGCCCCTGCCACCTATGTCGCGCGAGACGGACGTCATACGTTATCACCATGAACGCTATGACGGTAAAGGATACCCGGCAGGGATCGGGGGTGGTGAGATCCCTCTCCTCTCACGCATTATTACGCTCGCAGATTCCTATGATGCTATGACTACGGACAGGCCTTACCGGAACGGATTACCTATCGACAAGGCTATTGAAGAGATCATACGCTGCATCGGGAGCCAGTTTGACCCGGAGCTGGCGAATATGTTTATCCACAAGGTTATCGGGGTCTGATATGACCTCTAAGGAATAGTCCCTTGCGGGGCCGGTACCTGAACCGGTGCGCTCCCGCTGGCCTTTGAAGGTCTCGTTGATGAGTTCATCTGTTCCACAAGAGTCTGCACCCTCTGCCGAAGTTGCTGGTTTTCCTGGACAAGGGCTTCGTTTTGACCTGCAGTTGCCTTGAGGTCGGTGTTCTCTTTCTCCAAGGCTGAGAGTCTTTCATTTAAACGCGCGATCTGGCTGTCTTCGGGGACGCCCTGCTGCTTTTTCAATGATGCAACCTCGTTATCAAGGGCACTCACCCTGCCGGTCAGCTCCTGATTCTTTTCCTCCAAGGCCGAGATATAGGAGCTAGTCTGCTTGAGCATGTCTTTGTAATCAGGGTGCTGCTGTTTCCGATAGCCCCAGAAGTAATATCCGACAAATAACCCGCCTAAGAATATTACAAGGAGGACAACCACAATCGCCCGTACATGACTCTTCTCCTCCTCCATCAGCACACCTCCCCACTATTTCTTATTAAGCTGTATGCGAGTTGTGTTACCCCGTCAAGCCCAAGTTAGTTATCACACCAAACCTCATTATCGTATAAGGTTTTAAGGGCAGAAAGCCCTTGAGCTTTATAGTACGAATGAGGATCTTTGAACTTTGATGATGCCACTGTCCTTCAGATGCCCTGTAATAAGTTCAGTAAGCCCGGGTATATCAACAAAAGAGGAGAGGAACCTCTCTAACCTCCCTTCCTGTGTTGACCAATTGTAAAAGGCTGGTCGATTGAATATTAAAAGATTGTGAAATACTACCCTAAGACCCGATATGATAATCCCTTCCGGGTTGATGCGGCCGGCGGTTATCCCAAATTCCTCCATGCGGGTGAATGTATCTGCCAGGGCTTCTGCAATACTCCCCTTTATATCTGAGGTCACATTCTCGGAATGAAAAAAATCCTTGAGGTTCATCCCTTCCACAGGTTTGAAAAAAACTGCACAGTCCCACCTAAAAATATTTCTACACTTGCCTACAAGGGTAACCGGTATGGGGGTTTCTATGCCTATTCTCCTCAGCATGAGAGCATTCTTCCAGATCCTGCTTGCAGACCAAAACCTCTTGAGTATGCGCGGTCCGTATCCTCTTGAGGACCATACGAGCATCTCCTTGTCTCCCACCGAGATTAGGGAATATCCTGAAGCCAAGCGGTTCCCTTCACCATGGGGAAGATGCCGTGAGGCGTCGAGGATCTCTTCATACACCACATCAAATTGGTGCCTGTCATAGACTGAGAAAAACCGGGTATCCCATCGGGTAAGGAATGGGTCTCGGGTTTTGTTCGTCTTCCGGAGGTATTCGGAAAGTATACCCTGTCTGATCTTTCGTGTTTCTCTCTTGACCCTTACCATCTCGCGATCTGTAATGACCCACCCCCTCTTCTTCACATAGGCCATTATCCGATCCTCCATACCCCCGTTGTACACAGGTGGGAGGTTTGCTAGCAGACAAGCCAGATTGCTCAGTGATCTCTTCGGACCGATGGCCCCACGGTAAATCTTCACCTGATCTCCATCGAGGGCATATATGCACTCATCCAGAATCATGAAATTGCCCAGGTGGAGATCGTTCTGCAGTATCCCCTGCTCGTGACAGCTCCCGAGAAAGGCCATGAGGACATCAAGCACCCTCTCCACCTGATGGATATCCGGACATGCCTCTAATGCACTGTCGACCCGTACGGCATCCGTCAGGTATTCAAAGACAATGACATAGATCCCATAGTCGGGGATATGACCGGAAAAGAGGATTTCCGGAGCAGGGATACCTTTTTCAGCAAAGGCCCTGCAACCTCTGCTGCTCCTCTTCCAGTTGGCATGGGCCCTTCTGGCTGAGAAGTAGAGTTTTACTATTACCATTCTTGAGCGTATTTCGCCGAGACATACCAGTCTCTTGCCCTGTATTGCACGGAAAACCTTTGAGCATGCAATCTCACCGACATCTGGTATGTTGACCTTAAAAGATATGTGCCTATCTTCCCTGACATAATCCTGGTTGATCTTATTGAGTTGGGATATAAGTATGCTTTTATCAATAATGTCCGAATGATCAGCCAACACTCATATCTCCTTCAACCAGGAGAATTTGCTTTTCAACTCTCCAGTACGGATATACATGGGGCTTTCAGGTCACCTCATGGATGCAATTCATTTTGAAGCAGCGCCAGGTATATCCCTTCATATGCCCTTGCCATTGCCTCAATGGAGAACCGCTTTGCAAGAATGCCGTAGGCATTCGTTGTGCAATATGTGCAGAAATCCGTATCATCAAGCATCTTCAAAATAGATTCGGCTATCCTAGCATAATCTCCCACTCCAGCCAGTAATCCGGTTTCCTCATTTTTCACAAGCTCCGGAATTCCTCCCGCTGCTGTAGCAACTACAGGGACATGATACAAGAAGGCATCCAGGATGGAACTGCCAAGACCCTCTTCTCTCGATGTCAGGACAAACACATTAAAGATGGGGTAGTAGGGATAAGGATCATCCTGATATCCTTCAAAGATGATGTTATGCAGATGCAACTTTCCGGCCTGGCGTTCCAATTCTTCACGCAGGTCCCCATCACCGATGAGCACGAAGACAACATCCTCCCTTTTGTCCTGTATTAGAGATGCAGCTCTGAGGAGCGTGATGTGATCCTTGCGCTTCTCAAGGGCAGCTATGCACCCTATGACCTTCATAGACCGGAATCTGTCCTTCAGTATCCTGACAGTGCTGTCGGATAGTTGTCTGTTCATGTCTATGGAATCAGGTATCACCATGATACTTCGGTTATTGCCCTCCCAGGTAACCATGACGGACTTCACCTTTTCCGAGACTTCGGCCAGAGAGTTGAGCCTGCTGTACATCTGCCGTGTCAGGATATTGCGCGAAGGCGGACTGTCGATACGCCTGGTTGCCACAATGGGTCTGCCATGAATGGGTTTCCAGGCAACTGCAAGCTGAATGCCGCGGGTTTCATGTGCATGAATCACATCAAATCTGGAAAGGAGGCCTCCATGGATCAGGAACGGTTTCCTTATGACGTGCACGGGAAAACCCATGTCTTTTGTCTTACTGATGAACATCTCATTGGTACGTGCAATCAGAAGGGATTCATGGCCGAGACGTCTGAGTCCTTCCATGAGATAAAGGGTTTGTCGCTCACCACCGCGCCAAGTTCGCTCAAGGTTGATATGCACAACTCGCATGGGTTATCCTTTCTGCCCCTTGTCGTATGTCATCTCCAGGAGCTTGGCTGTCATGACGAGGTCTGCAAAGGCACCCATTGCAGAGATCAGGAACCCCCTCCATCCATCGAGTATGCCAAGGCGTAACACATAATCCTTGAGAAAACGCAAGGGTGGCCTCACCAGCATGTAGAGGACAGGAAACGTGATACCCTTGTCATATTTATCCTGAGCCTTATACAAGGTGTACCGGTTAATCTTATTGACCCACTCTCCCATGGAAGGTACGGTATAATGATCAAGGGTGGAATTGAGAACACCTGTATTGCTGAGAATAATCTCCCCATGAACCCTTTTTTCTTCGTACCTCCCTTTACTCTTCCGAAACAGCCTGAGGACGGAATCATTCCCCCAGCTGGAGTATTTAACATGTTTATTCATGAGATAATTCTTTCTAAAGATCCAGTACCCATCCTTGAGTTGGTCATTGCTTAACAGATCGATTATTTCATCTCGCAACTCAGGGGGTACCCGTTCATCACAATCAACAATAAGGATCCAGTCATAGGTAGCCTGAGGTATGGCCCAGTTCTTCTGAACGGCATCGTTGATAAATTCATGCTGAACAATACGATCTGTGTAAGCCTTAGCTATATCAAGCGTCCTGTCTGTACTATAGGAATCTACGATAAAAATCTCATCGGCCCACGAGACGCTCTTCAGGCACTCCTCCATATTCCTCTCTTCATTGAAGCATGGTATAAGTACAGTCAGTTTCTGTCTTTCAGGCATCGCTGTATTTCCCCCATCTTTGGAGTTTATCTAACTCGGGATGACCACAACATAATCTATCTGGGAATTATCACGAAGGGTTGCATATGCGAAGTGATTTATTGACACAACAGTGGTCGACTGTCAACGAAGTTTGGGCGCACCCCGTATGATGAAGTGGGTACATATTCAGGGTCTCAGGGCGAGAATCACCCCCCACTTTATGGACGGTTTTGATCACAGAGAGCCAGCACCCTGTCTACAAAATGGTGAAAGGTGTTGTGCTCATGCACATACCGATAACCCTGATCAGCTATTCTCTCGCGTTCTTTAGGTTTTGCAAGAAATTCCTTAACGAGATCGATACATTCATCTTCACTTTTATACCACACAAGGTGCTCACGATTCGTATAAAACTTCTCCATTCCTGGGACATAATTCGTTAAGAGAAATCCGCCACACCCCAATGTAAACGGAAGACGGCTGGACCAGTATCCATAAAGAGAACTTGTATTATCTGCACCGAGTACGATCTTAGTGCCACCGCATACCAAAGAATAGCTTCGGGGATATATATTCTTCAGGGTAGCCTTCTTGTTAATCAACTCCCAATTCTTCCCATAAACTCTTACATTACAGATCTCATCGAGTCTCTGTATAAGATCTACTCTGGATTCGTTCTCTCTTGCGGCGCCTATAAATGCCACATCAGATTTCCATATCGGCAGAATCGGATGTCTCCTTCGGTGTACATACCTGTCACAGGCATTGATGATGTATACGGGATTCTTTACTCCTGCTTTACGATATTCTTCGAGCACCCCTTCTGCAGTCACCAAGAAAATATCAACCAATTTCCCCCGCTCAAAGACGTCAGGGAGAATGCTCGTAACCCAAGGGTCTTCAAAAAACATAACCGTCTTTATCGGCCCCCCCGAGATTTGTTTCAGCACAGAGAAAGGTATATCTTGGGAATTAATGAATACGATATCGGGGTTAAAAGATTCTATCTGATCCAACATGTAAGCATCGGCATTCTTTCCCTTCCGGCGAAGAACCCTTGGAGTTTTTAACCATAAAATTTCATGTCCTCTTTCTATAAACGCACGCTCTAGGTACCTTATTTTGCCTGTTTTACTTCTTGATTTTGAGAAGATGAATACTTTAGACATACCTTAATCCTTTGGATACTTTAGTTTAATCTATAAATTTATTTACTTACACAATTCCTTCATTTCTCTCAGAAGTATGATAGATAAATCATCAAGCCAAAAATTTAGCTTATTATTATTTATAGATGAGCGAATTTTATATATTTCACCAAGAGATGCTAAAGCAAAAATGAATCCTGCTATAAATGGGATATCCAGCCGTATGATCCTACCAATAAACCTAGGTAACAGCCAAGGGATATGGGAAAAGAAGATTTTCCTCTTTGAGAGATGAAGCCATAAGTATATAAATTTATTTCTCTTACTTATTGTTTTTATCCTTAGATAAGAAAAGAACCTATTTATTGTACTATGATGATCGTGGATCACACTGCTACTGGGCTCACAGTATGTCTTCCACCCCTTTTCCCAGGCACGCAAACAGAGATCCGCATCTTCATGATAAAATGGCTTATACAAGCTTAAGAATCCATTTAACTCCATAAACATACTCTTGCGGAGAGCCATCGAACCACCTGAAGAGAACATGCTCATTAATGGTTTTCCTTTACTTTGAGCCTTAAATATATCATCAACACTCATCCTCACATATCGAATGGTACCTCTTTCTATCTTACAAATATTCCATGATACCCCGGATATTATCCCATCAGTATTATAAACAAGTGGAGAAACAGAAAAGGTATCTTTGAGATCAAACCACTTCACAAGAGGATTAATAAAATTTTTGTCAGGATAAACATCCGTATTCAACAAAATAATAATTTCATTTAGAGCGAGCATTATACCCGTGTAAACAGCTTCAGAGAATCCTTTATTGATATCATGACAAACAATTCTAATGCCTGGGAATTTTTCCTTCAGGAGTAAAACGCTCCCATCCTGCGAAGCATCATCAACGACAATTACCTCCACTCTACCAGGGTACTGTTCAACGGCGTCATAAATCTTAGGAAGTGATCTAGGTAATAAATCTTCCCCATTATAATTTGGGATTACTATACTAATAGGGGAATACTTCATAACTGATTCAAATTGTTATACGAATCATTATTGAGCAATTGATCTGCAAGATTGTTAATGTCACGATCGCCTTAAATTTGGCCGACACCATATCTTATTTGTTTCAGCAAATCTTCCCCGTTCAAAATCATTGTGTTAATCCAAAAGGATCGTATTCTTGACATTGGGTTGTATCAACATTTCTCTATACATTACCATACCCCCCAAAATCAAGGAGAATGGGTAAAGTGAATTTTTTGAGTAGAAAGGAAATACAATGCTTGCATCCAAGAACCACGCAATGAATACCACTAACAGGCAACAAAGAAATACCCTATCATCTTTCTTCACCACCTTAATGGTATCTTTGAATAATCTTATAAATAAAAATGATAAAGGCACACAAAGGAGAAAAACACCAAAAATACCATTATCATAAACAATCTCTAAGAAAAAATTATGAGGAAAGTTAACCTCATAGCTTGGGTATTTCACAGTTCGATCAATCCCTACGCCATGTCCCCAAACCCACTCTGAAATCTTATTGTGCTCCAAAATCTTTATTACATCGTTCCATATAAACACTCTTGCTTGTTTATTTATATTAACGAAAAGATCCGACAATCGCATTTCAACCCTCAAATCAATACATATAATAAGAAAAAGTAAACTAACGAGGACCAATAAACTAATCCACCTCTTTGTTCCTCTTAGAAACATTATAATACCAAATACACAGCTGATCGTTATGCTTATCCAGGCTGCCCTAGAATTTGAAAGAATCAATGTAATAACATTAAGGATTCCGACGATGGAAAAGACAATTTTACTCAGTGACTTTGATGTATAAAAAAAATAAAAAACTATTGGAAGCGTCAAAATGCTCGTGCTACCGAGAATATGGGGATTAGAAAATGTTCCATAAGGCATATGGAATAAAACACATGAAACAAACTGGCATATTATAGTAAGGAGCAATAAAACCATAAGAACATATTTTAATAACACCTTTATACTCAGCTGATTATTGATGATAGTAAGATAATGAATACTCAGTACAATGCCTAAAAGTTTTAGAACAGTGAATATGGTGCTGATATTTGTATATACCCCTGAAATAAAAAAGCTTGGTATAACAAGAAAAAGTGTAATGATGACTGTATAAACTATATGTTTATATCTGATTGGGTTGTATGCCCTCATTAAAATTAAAACTACCAGGTTGATATCACACACGATAAGGCTTGTCCTTACACCTCCAGTGTTTATGACAAAGAAAAATAAAATAAAACTGGCTACTCCCAGAACAAGCAGGATATTTAAAAAGAATACATTCAAATTATGTTCTGGCAGATATTTATTTATAAGATTCATGATTCCTCACTGCGAAGAAATTCCATTTAATGATAATCCTTAAAACCTTCTCATTAGTGAACCGGTGATAAAATAATTGAATGGCTGCCATCCACACTTTGCTTGAACCTCTTTGTCTTTGCCTCCAATAGAGCTTCTTGTTCAAGGTGCGTGCAAGGCATACCATTATGCAAGGCATGAATCAAGCTCGGTAAAACTCATTTCTCTAGATAACGAGCTTGTAATTTTTCACTAAACAGCATTATTTTTAAGATTCATCAACCATGGGGATTCAGGGCGCATCTCAAGGCTTTATCTTATCATATAAACAATGGTATAGAGGCACAAATATCATATTAAACAACGTACAATGGATATCCTCTTCATCAAACTAGGCGCTTTGGGTGATGTGATCAATACGTTGCCTCTGGCCATAACCCTTCATGAACAGCTGCAGGCACGCATACACTGGTTGGTGGAACCTTTGAGTTATCCGCTTGTATCCTCTCATGCAAGTGTGAATCGTGCCATTCTTTTTGATAAAAAGCGATGGCTTCAGGTCTTCCCGAGTGTATTTAATGAACTAAGGAGGCAACACTTCGACATCACCCTGGACCTCCAGCGCATCATCAAGTCAGGCCTTTTCTGCATGGCTGCCTACAGTGACAGGAAGATCGGCTTCAATAAGGCGCGCTGCAAGGAATTCACATGGCTCTATCCTTTTGAACGGATCCCGGTATCTGATCCATCGGTGCACATGGTTTACCAGTACCTCGAATTTGCACGCTATCTGGGGATTACCCCAGGCGAAATCAGGTGGGATATCCCCGTCACAGGGAGACTGCCGTTTGATCTCCCCAAGGAATACGTGGTCCTTAACATCGGCGCCACTACAAGCGCAAAACGTTGGACAACTCAAGGATTTGCATCACTCGCCCAGGGACTTATGGAGCGTTATGAGGTGCATGCGGTGCTCACAGGCGGTCCTACTGATACACCTGTGGCCGGCGGGATAGAATCCATGGCCGGAAACAGCGTTATTAATCTTGTGGGAAAAACAAACATCCAGGAACTCTCAGAGGTAATTGCAGGTGCTGTTGCCGTAGTTACCTGTGATACCGGGCCCATGCACTTAGCAGTGGCGCTGGGGAAAGAGGTCATTGCGCTGATCGGTCCTACCAATCCGCAGAGGACAGGCCCTTTAAGGGGAAGGATCATCCGGCAGGATCTGAGCTGTATGCCCTGTAACAAGAGGCGATGCGAAAATCCGATATGTATGGGCGGGATTACTGCCGAGATGGTGCTTGATGCGCTTGGAGACGTACTTGGGTGATTAGTGATGCGTGAACAGATAAAACCCCCAAGGTCGTTTGTTTCAAGCATGAGATCAAGGAAGAATATGTGTCATACAGGTTCAGCCACTAATCACTGTGTGCGCCACCATCTCTGATCACTCATCACTGTTCACTGATCACTCTAAACTCAACACCCTTCTGCATGCATCAATCACCTTCTCCGCATCCAATTCCTCAAGGCATCTCCTGTGCGTGCAAGGCTCCCTGAGATAACAGGGTGAGCAGGCCAGATCTTGCCTCACCACCATGCTTCTTCTATTCTGAGGTGCTACATAGAAGGGGTCTGTGGGGCCGAAGATGCCTATCGTGGGGATATCCAAGGCCGAGGCCATATGCATGACCCCTGAATCTATGCCCACAAAGAGTTTTGCCTTTTTGATAACCGCTGTGAGCTCCCTAAGATTGATCTTCCCGGCCAGGTCCACCACCTGATGGACCCCCCCTTTTAGTAACTCTTCAACATGCATGGCAATTGTTCCGGTGCACTCTGCAGTGTCGTTACCACCCACAAGAACGCAACTGAGACCAAACTCCATGGATAACCTGGCTATGACGGAGGCGAACTTGCGCTCATCCCATGCCTTGGCAAGCCTGCGCCGGGAAGCCCCGGGCGAGAAAATTGCATACCGCCAGGGCAGCCCTTTGACTGTAACGGGCTCATCTACTTTCAGCAGGCCCACGTAATTATTCTGGGAGACGGGGATGCTGAGGCGATCAAGAAGCTTGGCATTGTTGAACCACGAGTTGTGGCCCTGAATAACCTCCTTCACGGTGAGCCCCAGGTCCCAGGGTGAGTGTGCAAAACCGGCCTTAAGGCATGCACCGCTTAATCCCGCTAGGATAAGCGCCTCCTCGGAGTGGGGAAGCGTAATGAGAAGATCATAATGCCCTCGCAGGAGGGTCCATATGAGGCCAAACCTTGCAAGATTGCCCTCCTTGCGGAGGATGATCTTGTCAACATAAGGGCTGTCGGCGAGCAAGCCTTCCAGGTAAGGCCTCACGACAGAATGGATAGAGGCCTGAGGGAAATTATCACGAAGCGATTTCAACAGGGGCAGCGAAAAGCACAGGTCACCGATCTGGTTTAAGTGTATGACGCAGATCTTGGTGCAGTTCATGCCTGCGATCATTATAAAAAGAAGTTGTTATCAGCCACCACAGGGATCTCAGAGACTTCCTTGTCCGATTGGATGAAGTTCTCGATCCACCAGTTCACGTGGTGATAAAAGCACGCGACCTGACTACACTCAAGCCTGGCATTGAACGATTGGATGGAATGTTCCAGCCGGGCATGGGTGAAATCCAGGTTGGCCTTCCCTCGATATCCGGCCGAATCCCCGATCTTGGCCTGCTCTACACCCCTCAATGCCGGGCAGTGGAAGATGCCGCCGGAGGTCAGAACGGTCCTGAAGAATTGGCTGTGGCACACCTCGGGTTGAACTTTAAGCTCGTGTACCTTCTGGTCCAGCATGGCCTTTAGGTTAACGCTTTCAAGGACCTTAACCTCGGTAGAGCCTATCTCTTTGGCAAGAACAAGGTTATTCTTGATATCCTCAATGATCCTTGCTTCCCGCTCGGGATCGGGGGTGTCAAAGAGCGACTCCTTCTGTGTGGTTTCGAGCCTCAGCAGGCAGGGCTTAAATGAGACATAGTCAAAAGAATATTCCTTGGCAAGACTGACCGCCTGGTCCATCTCGTTGATATTGGGTGTAAGTTCATATCCGTTCACCGATATCCCATCCCACACGATCACATAGGAGTAACCGGCCTCAACCTTCGGATTGAGTCTCTTTATCTCCTGTACATTCTTCAAAATGCCCTCGAGGGTGGTCCTCCCCCGGGGTCGGTGAGACTTGAAAAAGGTGCTCTCCTTGCCTGCATCAATAGAGATCCTCAGCCAGTCTCCCTCTTTAAGCATATCAGACACTGCGGCAACCCTCTCGAGCCTGGATCCGTTCGTAGCAATACCGACTTGGATACCCCGCTCGCTGACAAACCTCACGATCTCCTCGAAGTTCTTGTGGATCGTGGGTTCGCCGCCGCCGATGAGTATCACGGAGCGCAATCCATTTTTCTGCAAGGTTTCGATACTCCGCTTTATGGTACCGAGGTCGAGGTAATCGCCGGTATTGAGCAGCCTCGAGTCCACACAATGAGGACAGGAGAAATTACATGCCGTGGTCAGGTCGAGGTTTATGGAGATGGGCCCGTATTGGGGAAACTTGGCACTCTCCGCCGACCTCCTCAGCGAGCGCTGCCAAGCGATGTAGGCCCGAAGGCCTTCAAGAACTGAAGTCTGTCTCAGTTTGGCACTGAAGTCATGTTCTTTTTGTTCCAATCGTTCCACTTTATTCCCCTTACCTATTCATCGATCCAGCATAAATCTGGTGGAGCAGTGAGGCGGTTTCGATGATATGCCGCCTCCCGAGTAACGGCTCGGCTCCCGAGCTTACTGCTGTGAGGAAATCGCGCACGGAAAGCCATAATGGGTCAACTATCTTTAGGGTTTTGTCCCCATAAGTCAAGTGTATTGTGTACGTCCCAAGGTCAATGTGTCTGGTAACCACACAGCCGTTGAACCCGAAGAAAAACGTCCTCGGCTGTGCCGTCTCCCTCACCAGTTCAATCAGTGTTTCACATCGGGTATGCTCTGTAAGATAGGTGAACCTGATCATTAGTGAATCATCTCCACCCTGAAAGGACAAGTCATCTATCTTGCCGCTTCCTGCTGCAAAGTACAGAAGACTCAAGGCATGCGGCACGGAATCAGGGATCATTTCCTGACCTATGGACAGCGGGGAGAGTCTGATTGAGAACTCCTTGATCCCGGTAGGATCAAGCTTGCCACAGAGCTCTTCATAGATAGGAAGACTAAACGGCCACTGGGAATTCAAGGAGATCGTTAACCCTTTCTCCTGTGCCTTCGCAAAGATATCCTCAGCCCAAGCTGGTGCATCGGGTACATCGGTGGATATAAACGGCTTCTCACAGAAAATATGGACCCCTGCCTCAATGCACTGTTCTATATATGTCTTATGGGTAATGGAAGGGGAGGCTATGGCTACACATTCTACTTGAGCTTCATGGATCATCGTTGAAAAGTTCGTGTAGGACTGTGCCTTGATACCGTACTTCATGAGATTGGTTGCAGCAGACAAGGCAGTCTTCTCGCTCGAACCAAGAACCCCTGTTACCTCTGCCCTGTTATCATGGAAATACTTGGCGATATATTCCCCGATGCCGTTTCTCTTCCGGCCTGCACCGATGATTGCCGCCTTCATGGCCGCACCCATATCACAATAGTTACCCTCATACAATCAGTGCCCTCCTCATGATGCACCATCTTCCCCGTCAGGGCAGTTGCGTGCTGATCATTGACATCATGCCACATGGTAACTATTACCTTAATAGAAAAAGATTGACAAAAAATTCATCATCTTAAACAGTCTAAAGAGAGTATGAAGAAAAAACCAGGAATCATCTCATATGACAACTCAAGAACAAATCCACAAAGCTCTATCCTCGTCTCCGGTCGAACCATTCCAGTAGAAAACATCTGCGAGACCCTCTTTAATTCCGCCAACTTCGGCATCATCGCCGCAGATACTGAGGGATATGTATTATTTATCAATCCTTTTGCAAGATCACTGCTTGATTTCCAAAAGGATATATCGAACCGCGCAACAAAAATACACGTCATCGACAAAGACCTCTGGAATGAATACCGTAAGATCATCGAGACAGGCGAACCGCAGCTCAATGTACCTGCCCAACACAACGGCAAGCTCCTGGTGAGCCATCGACTTCCCATTGTTCAAAACGGCAAGATTATAGGCGCAATGAGCATTTTCAAGCTCTTGGAGACCTACGAGGAGCTTGCCAACGATATATTCAAACTAAAAGAATATACCCACGAGATCGAGGCCATCATCGAGTCCTCCTATGACGGCATCTATGTAACCGACGGAGATGCGAACACAATCAGGGTCAACTCTGCCTATGAGAAGATCACTGGAATTAAGGCATCTGAAGTCATAGGGAAAAATATGAATGATCTGGTAAAAGAAGGATATTTTGATGAGAGTGTGAGCTTGAAGGTTAAAGAAGAAAAAAAACCTGTTACAATCCACCAGACCTTGAAATCCGGCAAGAGCATCCTGGTTACGGGTAACCCCATCTTTGACGAGAACGGCAAGATCAAAATGATCGTCACCAATGTCCGTGACATGACCGGGCTCGTGGAGCTCCAGCAGCAGCTGGAATACACCAAGGGCATGACAAAGGCCTATAGAGACATCCTGAAGTCGTTGCAGCAGACCTCGGCCCGTGAGAATGACATCATCATGGTCTCGGAGCCCATGCTCCATATCCAGGAGCTCCTGGACCGCGTTTGCAGGACGAATGCTACCGTGCTTATCTATGGAGAGACCGGTGTAGGAAAAGACCGCATCGCCGAGGAGATCCATGAGAAGTCCGACCGGGCCGAGGGCGGAATCTTTGTAAAGATCAACTGTGGGGCGATTCCGGAAAACCTTCTGGAGAGCGAGCTCTTCGGTTATGATCGAGGGGCATTCACCGGGGCGCGCAAGGAAGGGAAGTCCGGGCTCTTTGAGGTGGCGCACAAAGGAACCTTGTTCCTTGATGAGGTCGAATCCATGCCGATGTTGCTTCAATCCAAGCTGTTACGCGTCCTACAGAACTTCGAGATCACGCGTGTAGGTGGGACCAAACCCCTCAAGGTGGATGTGAGGCTCATCTGCGCCTCCAATCAGGACTTGAAGGAGCTCATTTCTAAAAAGCTTTTCAGAGCCGATCTTTTTTACCGGCTGAATGTCATTCCTATCTATATACCTCCTTTGCATGAACGGCGAGACGACATCCCATACCTCGTGCACTTCTTCCTGAACCGGTACAACAAAAAACACGGCACCAAGAAGGTATTATCGAAAGAAGCCATGGATCATCTGATCACCTATACGTGGCCGGGCAATGTCCGCGAGGTGGCCAATGTAATAGAGCGACTTGTGGTCATCACCCATGGTGACTATATCCTGCCGAACAACCTTCCCAGGGAGATCTTTGAAAGAACCGGCAAAGATTTCATTGAGAACGGGCTTACACTGAAAGAACAGGTGGACAAGATCGAGATCTCCATCATCCGCAAGGCAATAGAGAAGTATGGCAGTGCACGCAAGGCTGCTCCCCACCTTGGTATGGATTCCACATCGCTCACCCGGAAACTGAAGAAATATTCCTGAGGCCATCAAAAGATAAGGTCCTTTTAATGCAATTATGCATCGGGGGACTGAATCTACCCGACAACCCTTATTGGTGCCTTGGTATTTTAGAAAAATATCAGAGAACATCCCTGGATGATTATGCAATATTGCATCATACCCTGAAAAAACATCAACTTCAATTAATTACAAATGGTTATAATTGCGCCAAAGCATTGTCGATGCATCATTGCATCATTTTGCAGTATTGGATCTTCATCTTCCCTGTAACAGCGCTAAAAATCGATACATCTATCTACCTGTTTTTACTTCTATCTCTAGTTGTTTTCAAACAATCAGAACACTATGGCATCCTTTTTGTAACATAGGGCCGGGGGAATGGATGAACATCGAGGGATCAACCGTTACAGCAAATCATACAACCAGGATGATCCAAGGATAAAGAACACACGGAGGATCGTATGAGCAAACTGATGAATGCGAAAGAGTATGAAGAGAGTCTGAGGAAGCTGAAGCTGAACGTGTACATGTTCGGCAAGAAGGTAGAAAACGTAGTGGATGACCCGATAATAAGGCCCTCCATGAATGCGGTGGCCGCCACCTACGAATTTGCCCACAGGCCGGAATATGAAGATATCATGACCGCCAAGTCCCATATCACGGGCAAGAAGATCAACCGCTTCACCCATATTCACCAGAGCGTGGAAGACCTGGTGAAGAAGAGCAAGATGGGAAGGCTCCTGGGGTCTCTGACCGCCTGCTGCTTTCAGCGCTGCGTGGGCATGGACGCCATGAATTCGCTTTCTATCGTAACCTATGCCATAGATCAGAAGTGCGGCACGGAGTATAACAAGCGTTTTCTGAAATATCTCGAATACGTTCAGGAGAACGACCTGGTCTGTGACGGTGCCATGACCGACACCAAGGGTGACCGTTCCCAGCCTCCTCACAAGCAGTTTGACCAGGATATGTTTCTCCATGTGGTGGAAGAGAAGAAGGACGGCATCGTGGTCAGGGGGTCGAAGGCCCATCAGACCGGTGCGGTCAACTCTCACGAGATCATCGTAATGCCCACCATCACCATGCGGGAAGAGGACAAGGATTTCGCGGTTGCCTTTGCGCTTCCCAGCGATACCAAAGGCATCACCTATATCATGGGCCGGCAGTCCTGCGACACGCGGAAGCTCGAAGGAATGACCTTTGATCGCGGCAACATGTTCTACGGCGGTCATGAGGCCCTGGTGGTCTTTGATAATGTGTTTGTGCCCTGGGAGCGGGTCTTCATGTATAAGGAGTATGACTTCACGACCCAGCTCGTCGAGAGCTTCTCTGCGTACCACCGTCAGAGCTACGCGTGCAAGGTAGGGGTGGGCGATGTGCTCATCGGCGCGACGCAGACCGTTGCGGAGTACAACGGGGCAGAAAAGGCATCGCACGTCAAAGACAAGATCGTGGAGATGAACCACCTGAACGAGACGCTGTTCTGCGGCTGCATCGCCTGTGCATCCGAGGGGCACCGTGAGGCGAGCGGGACCTATCTTGTGGATGTTCTTCTGGCCAATGTGCACAAGCAGAATGTCACGCGGTTCCCCTATGAGATCGCCAGGCTCGCCCAGGACATCGCGGGCGGTGTAGTGGTCACCTGTCCATCGGAAGCGGACCTTAACTCGCCGGTGGTGGGTAAGTGGGTGAAGAAATACTATCAGACAAAGGCGGACGTCCCCACAGAATACCGGATGAGGATATTGAGGCTTATCGAAAACATCACCATGGGCACTGCAGCAGTAGGTTACCTCACCGAGTCCATGCATGGGGCGGGCTCACCACAGGCGCAGCGGATCATGATCGCCAGGCTTGTAAACATGAAGCAGAAGCAGAAGATTGCGAAAGAACTGTGCGGAATCGTCAAGGGCGACCAGATAAGCTGAAAGTGGGCCTGAAGTTCTGTGGTGGATGTCGGGCCCAATATGACCGTGTCGGGATAGTCAATTCCCTTAAGGAGCGACTTGCCGACAATGTGGAATTTGTAGCCGCGGACAGCGAGGATGCAGAAGAAATCATAATTGTGAGCGGATGCAATACGGCATGCACAAAACTGGAAGCAGTCCATGACCGTCCCACACGGTACATCACAAGCCCGGATGATGCAGAACGATGGATAAAAGAGATATTAAAATCTTAAATAAGGGGTAGGCAGTGAAAAACTGGCGTGAGATCTACAAAAGCAGGATTGTCAGCGCGGCTGAGGCAGTACGCCATATCAAATCCGGCAACCGGGTTGTGGTTGCACATGCCAGCGGATCTCCCGAGCTCCTGTTAAAGGCCCTTGTGAACAACAAAGATGCCTACAAGAACGTGGAGATCGTTCACATGGTGTCCATGGGTGCATCCGAATACTGCCTGCCGGGCCTCGAAAAACATTTCGTCCACAACTCGCTTTTTGCAGGTGCCACCACGCGCAAGGCCATTCACGACGGAAGGGCTCACTTTACCGTATCCCACTTCAGCCAGATACCCAGACTGTTCACCGAGAAGATCCTGCCGGTGGATGTGACCATGTGCATGGTCTCCCGACCCGACGAGCACGGGTTTTGTTCCTTCGGTGTCTCAGTGGACTATACCAAACCCGCCGCAGAGAGCTCCAAGATCGTCATCGCCGAGGTGACACCGAACATGCCGAGGACCCTTGGCGATGCCTTCATCCACGTCTCGGAGATAGATTACATCGTGGAGTGCGAATCCAAGCCCATTATCCTGCAGCCACCCAAGATATCCGAAACCGATGAGAAGATCGGCGGGTACTGTGCGGAGCTCATCAAGGACGGCGACTGCCTGCAGCTGGGTATCGGCGCGGTGCCGGACGCCATCCTCGGGTTCCTCAAACACAAGAAGGACTTGGGCATACACACCGAGATGTTCTCGGATGGTGTGGTAGACCTCGTTGAGGCAGGTGTCATCACCTGCGCTAGGAAAAATTTCCATCCGGACAAGATGGTGGCCACCTTCTTCATGGGGACCGAGAAGCTTTACAAGTTTGTGCATAACAACCCCATGGTGCAGATGTTCCCCGTGAATATCACAAACAACCCTGCCATCATTGCCCAAAACGACAATATGGTGTCTATCAACTCCACACTCCAGGTGGACCTCAACGGCCAGGCCGCTTCCGAGTCCATAGGGTACAAGCAGTTCAGCGGCACGGGCGGGCAGGCCGATTTCGTACGCGGGGCCGCGTGGTCCAAGGGCGGCCGGTCGATACTTGCCTTCCATTCCACCGCATCAGGCGGAAAGATCTCCCGCATCGTTACCCATCTGGACGAGGGGGCTGTGGTCACCACAACACGCAGCGACATCCACTATGTGGTAACCGAATACGGCATAGCAGACCTTCGCGGTAAATCCGTCCCGGAGAGGGCCAAGGCCCTCATCAATATCGCTCACCCTGACTTCAAGGGTGAGCTTAAGAAGGAATTCCAGCGCATCTACAACAGAAAAGTATAGGCATGAAGGCCGTGGATACAAGAGAAAAGAAGGAGGTGTAGGGATATGATAAAGATATTCAGCACAACCCCTCGCATAGTGATGGGGCCTGGATCAGCAAAGACCATCGGCGTAGAGGTGAAGGCACGGGGAGCAAAGAGGGTTCTGATCGTAACCGACAAGGGCGTTATCGGTGCAGGGCTCTTGAACTCCATAGAAGAATCCTTCAAGGCTGCAAAGATCAAATATTCCATCTTCGACAAGGTGGAGCCGGACCCACGCTACGAGATCGTGGCGGACTGCGTAAAGATGGCTGAGGCTTCTCGCGCCCAGATGCTCGTCGGGATAGGCGGCGGCAGCCCCATGGACATCACCAAGACCTCTGCGGTCATGCTCACGAACAACGGGCCCATCGGTGCATACTTCGGCACCAACCTTATCCCGAAGCCCGGTCTTCCCACCATCCTTATCCCCACGACAGCCGGCACCGGTAGCGAGGTGACACCCATCGCCATCCTGTCGGATGAAGGCGAGAAGCTCAAGAAGGGTATCGTAAGCCCCTACCTCTTCCCGGCCATCGGCATACTGGACCCTGAGCTCACCGTCGGCCTGCCGCCCCATGTGACCGCAGCCACCGGCATGGATGCACTCATCCACGCCATCGAGGCCTATACGTCCATAAACGCCTCCACCATCACCGACATGTACTGCATCAAGGCCATCGAACTCATCTACAAGAACATCCGCATAGCATACGCCAAGGGCGATAACATGGATGCACGCACAGCCATGATGGAAGGGGCACTGCTCGCCGGCATCGCATTCGCCAATGCCGGGGTCACTGCCGTGCATGCCTTTGCATACCCAATAGGAGCTGAATTCCACATCCCCCACGGTATTGCGAACACCCTCATGCTCCCGCACGTGATCCGCTTCAACGTGCTCGGGAATCTTGAAAAGTTCGCCCAGCTCGCCAAACCCTTCTGCATACCCACTGAAGGTCTCGATAACTTAGCAATCGTGGACAAGGTGATCGCCGCCATCGACCGCCTTGCCGACGACATCCGGGTGCCGCGCCATCTCGCGGATTTCGGCGTAAAGGAGAAAGATATAAACATGCTAGCAGACGGGGTCATGAAGGTGACCCGGCTGCTGGCAAACAACCCGCGCACGCTCACGCTGGACGATGCCAAGAGGATCTACAAGGCTGCTCTGTAAAACACGATTGCAGACATACATGAGCGCAAGAACAGACAACTCAGGAGGACAAGAAAAAATGAAAGTGAATAATAAATCACTCGGTGAATTACGGAGCACGGTCATGGCAAAGGGGTTTGCCAGCGGCAAACCCATATATATCGCATCGGCCAAAGGGGCAATGCTCTATGATGTGGAAGGGAACGAATACATCGACTTCGGCGGCGGCATTGCAGTCATGAACGTGGGGCACTCCAACCCGAAGGTGGTGAAGGCCATCCAAAATCAGGCCGAGAAATTCACCCATACCTGCTTCATGGTCACACCCTATGAGGTCGCAGTGAAACTGGGCGCAAAGCTCTGCAAGATCGTCCCCGGCAGGACCCCGAAGCGCGCAATCCTCATCAACAGCGGCGCCGAGGCCGTTGAGAACACGGTCAAGATCGCCCGCTACTACACCAAGAAACAGGGTATTGTCGTCCTGGATCATGCCTTCCACGGCAGGACGCTCTTATGCATGACCATGACCAGCAAGGTGAAGCCCTACAAGTGGGGGTTCGGACCCTTTGCACCGGAAGTCTACAAAATCCCGAATGCCTACTGCTACCGCTGTCCCTTCGGGCTTACCTACCCCAAGTGTGATTGTGCCTGTGCTGATTATCTGAAGGACTTCTTCGGCAGGATCGCTCCCGATATGATAGCCGCTGTAGTGGCGGAGCCTGTGCAGGGTGAAGGCGGCTTCATCACACCGCCCAAGGAATATTTCCCCAAGCTCGCCAAGATCTGCAAGGACAACGGCATCCTCTTCATAGCCGACGAGATCCAGTCAGGCATGGGCAGAACGGGCAAGCAGATGTTCGCCATTGAGCACTGGGGCGTAGAGCCCGATCTGATCACCGTTGCCAAGAGTCTGGCAGCCGGCTTGCCGCTAAGCGCTGTTGTCGGCAAGCAAGAGATCATGGATTCGGTACATGCGGGCGGCATCGGCGGCACCTACGGCGGCAACCCGGTGTGCTGCGCGGCAGCCCTGGCGGTCCTTGAGGTGTACGAGGAAGAGAAACTGCTCGACAAGAGCGAAAGGCTCGGCAAGAAGCTCAGGAAGTACTTCCATGAGCTCAAGGCCAAGCACGAGATCATCGGCGATGTGAGGGGCTTAGGTCCAATGCTGGCGTTAGAGCTGGTCAAGGACCGCAAGACCAAGAAGCCTGCACCTGATGAGACTGCGGCCGTTGTGAAGTATGCCTTTGAGAAGGGATTGAACATCCTGTCCTGCGGCCAGTACAGCAACGTCATCCGCACCATGATGCCGCTGGTTATAACCGATGAGCAGGTGGCCAAAGGGGTATCCATCCTCGATGACGCATTTGCTTCACTGAAAAAGAAGAAATAACGAGGGCGCATATTGAACCTGCCCTTTTTACGGCTACTATACTAAAGAAGTAAGTTCCCGTAAGGGGAATGAGTACAAACAAAACTAAAGGGGGAGTTATATGAACAAGAGGACTTTCTGGCGTAATTATCTGAGTATCGTGGTTTTCGCTCTTACCTGCGCGCTGGTCTTCATATCAGGTACATCGGTGCTGGCAGCAGGAGCGAAAGAGGTTAAGATCGGCAATATCCTGCCGCTTTCAGGGCCGTCCGCTTCGGTGGGTGAACAGAACAAGAGGGCCATCGAACTGGCCACCGAGTACATCAATAAGGCCGGCGGCATCAAGTCATTGGGCGGCGCCAAGCTCGTAAACATCTTCACGGACAGCAAGGGCGATCCGACCGTGGGTGTATCCGCTGCAGAACAGCTCATCAACTCCGATAAGGTCAGCCTCATCTCCGGCTGCTGGAACTCGGCGGTCACCTATCCGTCCACCCAGGTTGCAGAGCGCTATCAGGTTCCATTCTTGGTCCCCGTCTCTGTAGCAGACAAGATCACGGAACGCGGCTTCAAGTACACCTTCCGCATCGCTGCAAAAGACAGCTGGTGGGCCCGTGACCAGTTCCGGTTCCTCGAGGACATGAAGAAGGCACATGGAACAAAACTCGAGACCATCGCCTTTGTCTATGAGAATGGCGACTGGGGAACCGGGATGGAGAAGCAGTGGGATATACTCGCCAAGCAGTACGGCTACAAGGTCGTCCTTGATGAGCCCTATCCCAGCACAGCGTCCGACCTGACCCCTGTGGCCATGAAGATCAAGACCGCAAAGCCCGATGTCATCCTTTTAACCTCCAATGCGGCTGACGCCATCCTGCTGACCAACACTATGGCCACCATGAAGGTGAAGGCAAAGGCCATCATCGGCACAGGTGGCGGCCATGCCGACCCCATGTTCCGGAAGAACACTGCAAAGAACTGCGAGTACATGTTTGACGTGGTAGAGTGGGAGACCGACCTCGGCAGGCCGGAAATCCCGAAGCTCAATGCCGAGTTCAAGAAGCGCAACGGCTATGACCTGGCAGGGGAATCTGTTGATGCCTTTGCATCGGTCTACGTAATCGCAGATGCCCTGGAGCGTGCGAAATCCACCGATCCGAAAAAGATCAGGGATGCCCTGGCCACCACAAAACTCTGCCAGGGACCCAAGGCCCCGCTCGGCATCAACATCCTCTCGTATCCCTGCATTGGGTTTGACGAGACCGGCCAGAACAAAGAGGCAGGTATTGTGCTTGTCCAGTTCCGTGATGTCAAGGGAACCATGGAGCGCGTAACGGTGTGGCCGATCCCCGCAGCAAGGAAGGGAGTCAAGGCTGTATTCCCCATGCCGTAAGGAAATAATCTAAGTTGAAGTGAAAGGAAAGAATATCTCAAAGGAGTAATCGTGGAAAAGCCGGGCCCCTTCAAGGAGCCCGGCCCCCCACGACCAAATCAAAAACGAGGTCACCATGGACGTTATTATTCAGGCAATCATAAACGGGGTCATGTCCGGCTCATACTATGGTCTTGCAGCGCTTGGCCTCACGCTCGTATTCGGGGTCATCAAGGTCATCAACTTCGCCCACGGGTCTCTCCTGATGGTGGGCATGTTCACCGCATACTGGATCGTGATGCTAACCGGATGGAATCCCTATGCAGCCCTTTTCCTGGTAGTGCCCATGCTCTTCATCTTCGGGTATGCGCTGCAGGGCATCGTGATCAAGCCGATCCTTGAGGCCCAGCGTGAGGTCAGGGAGCCCGTCGAGGTCATCATCGTGACAACGGGCGTGTGGTACATCCTTGACAATCTGGCCCTCATGTCCTTCGGCGCCGAGTATCGGGTTGTGCAGACGAGCATGTCCGGCCAAATCTTCATGTTAGGCGACTACATCTTTCCCAAAGCGCAGACCTATGGATTGATTACGACAATCGTCACCTCTGGTCTTCTGCTCTGGTTCCTCAAATACACCAGGATGGGAAAATCCATCAGGGCCGCCTCCCTTGACCGTGATGCAGCAAGCCTCATGGGGATCAATCAGTACCGTGTCTACAATATAGCCTTCGGTATAGGGGCCGCCATCGCAGGGATCGTTGGATGCGTCTTAATTCCTTTCTACTATGTGTTTCCCTCGGTGGGGGTCGTCTTTGATGTGAAGTGTTTCATCATCGTGGTCTTGGGAGGTCTGGGCAGCATCCCCGGGGCACTCATCGGCGGTCTAATTATCGGGCTCATCGAGTCCATCTTCGCCCAGTACATGGCCTCCACGTGGACAGAGCTCATCGTCTATGTGGTGTTCCTGGCAGTGCTGTTTATCAGACCGGCCGGCCTCTTTGGTGAGAAGAGGGATTGGTAAGAAAGGAGACAACGAAGATGAATGCTTCGTCAAAAAGAAAAACCATCGATACCATACTGAAGATCGTATTGGCCGGCATCGTATTCACGCTGCCGCTGTGGATGACGAGCCCCACCTATCTCCAGATCCTCATTCTGCTGTTCTTCTACGCCTACCTTACCACCTGCTGGAACCTGGTTGGCGGCTTTGCCGGGGTACTGCCGCTGGGGCATTCCGCCTATGTCGGGATCGGTGCATATACCTCCACGGTCCTGTTCATGACCTACGGGTTAAGCCCCTGGCTTGGTATGTTCGTCGGGGGGATCCTGGCAGCCATCGTGGGCCTGATCATCGGCATACCGACACTGAAGCTCCGGGGTGCATACTTCGCGCTCTCCACCATGGCCTTTGGTGAAGGGGTGCGGGTGCTGGTGGAGAACACCATGAAACTCGGGCCCTTCGAGATCAACGGCCCCCGGGGCATCAGCGTCCCCTTGAAGATGGGCACGCCCTTGGAAAACCTGATCAACTACCAGTTCGTGGACAAGCTCCCCTACTACTACATCATCCTCATTCTGCTGTGCATAGCGATCTTCGTCACCTGGTACGTTTCAAGAATCAGGCCAGGCTACTACATCATCGCGGGCGGCGAAGAACCCGAGGCTGCGCAGGCTTTAGGCATAAACGTAGCAAGGTACAAGGAGATGTTCATGGCGCTGAGCTGCTTTCTCACGGCATTTGCCGGTACGTTCTATGCCCAGCTCAACTTATACTTCTTCCCCAAGGGGATCTTGAGCCTGGATTTCTCCTTCGAACTCGCGTTCATAGCACTCATCGGTGGCCGGGGCACCATCGCAGGCCCGGTCATTGGTGCGCTCCTGCTCAGGCCTGTGGGAGAATTCTCCCGGATCTACCTGAGCGCGGTCCTGCCGGGCCTCCACCTGGTGATCTATGGGCTCATCCTGATCCTGGTCATGCTCTTCCAGCCCAGAGGATTGGTGGAGCCGCTGACAAGGTTCTACAACTGGATCCTCGACAAGCTGAGCGGTGAGAGAAAGGAGGTCAAGGCATAACATGGCTTATCTCGAGATTAACAACGTATCAAAGCACTTCGGAGGACTGAAGGCCGTTGATGAAGTAAGCATAAAGATAGAGAAGGGCCAGATCTACGGCCTCATCGGGCCCAACGGCGCAGGCAAGTCGACCCTGTTCAACTGTGTGGCAGGAACATACGCCCCGACCTCCGGCTCCATACTCTATCAAGGGGAAGACATCACGGGTTGGAAATCGTGGAACATCTGCAAGAAAAAGATCGCCCGCACCTTCCAGATCGTGAAGCCCTTCCAGACCAAAACAGTGCTCTACAATACCATGGTCGGTGCATTCATCAATACCGCAAGCACTTCGGAGGCTAAGGACAGGGCCATGGAGGTCCTCAAGCGGTTCCAGTTGGGCGATAAATGGAACGTGCAGGCTAAGAACCTCACCATTGCAGACCGCAAGCGCCTCGAGATCGCCCGGGCCATGGCCACAAAGCCGGATATGTTCCTTATGGATGAAAGCATGGCAGGGCTTCGCCCTAATGAGGTGGACGAGATGCTGGATGAGATACGGAAAATAAGGGACAGTGGTGTAACCATCTTCATGATCGAACACATCATGCGGGCCATCATGTCGGTATCTGACAGAATCACGGTCATCCAGTTCGGCAAGAAGATTATGGACGGCACACCGCAGGAAGTATCGAAGGACGAGCGGGTCATCAAAGCATACCTGGGGGAAAGTTATGGCGCTGCTTGATATCAAAAACATCAACTGCTACTACGGCGATGTGCAGGTCATCTATGATGTGTCCATGCACATAGATGAAGGCGAGGTCATCAGCCTCATCGGTGCCAACGGCGCCGGTAAGTCCACCATGCTCAGGACCATATCCGGGCTCATGCGAGTTCGCTCCGGGGAGATCATCTTCGAGAACCAGCCCATCCACCATCTGCGCCCCGAAAAGATCGTGGAAAGGGGCATCATCCAGGTCCCTGAGGGGAGGAAGCTCTTCAGCCTCATGACAGTCCGCGAAAACCTGGATGTCGGGGCCCATAACTCCCGGGCTTACCCTCACCTGCAGGATACCCTCAAGGACATCTACAAACTCCTGCCCCGGCTCGAAGAGCGGGAAAAACAGCAGGCCATAACGCTCTCCGGTGGCGAGCAGCAGATGGTGGCCATCGGCAGGGGCATGATGGCCATGCCCAAGATCCTCATGATGGACGAACCATCTCTGGGACTGGCGCCGGTTCTCATCAAGGAGATCTTCACCACAATCCGCAAGATCGCAGACCAGGGGACCACGGTGCTCCTGGTGGAGCAGGATGTGCAGCACTCGCTGAATCTGTCGGACCGCGGGTACGTGCTGGAGCACGGACGTATCGTCATGGAAGGGAAAGGCAAGGAGCTCTTGGAGAATCCCAATATCCGGGAAGCATACCTCGGAATCTAGCAATGAAGGTGATCATGACACTGGATAGATACTCATAGCCCCTTTTCATATCGTTCCATCCATCCACCCCTCACGGATGGATGGAACACCCCCAATTCACCACGAAGCTTCTAAGAACAGGCAGGAAGAAGAGAGAGGTACATGTGTGAGGGATAGTTCCATCATCACAGAGGTGAGACAATTTTCATAGGCGGATCAAGGTATAGCCGGGCTCACTTCGTGATTGAAAAATAAGGATGCCCTAAGACGAACGATAAAGGAGGATTCAAAAGTTATGGAAGATTTTCTAAAGAAGTGTGAGGAATGCAACCCCGGGGAAAAGGAATTTCTCCAGGCTGTGACTGAGGTTGTGAAGTCTGTAAAACCGGTCCTCGACAAACATCCCGAATACCGGAAGGAAAAGATCCTTGACCGGATGGTGGAGCCGGAGCGATTGGTCATCTTCAGAGTACCCTGGGTTGACGACAAGGGAGATGTACAGGTGAACCGTGGCTACCGCATCCAGATGAACAGTGCCATCGGCCCCTATAAGGGCGGGTTCAGGTTCCATCCTTCCGTTAACCTCTCCATACTCAAGTTCCTGGCCTTTGAACAGGTATTCAAGAACTCGCTCACAACCCTACCCATGGGCGGCGGCAAGGGCGGCTCCAACTTCGACCCCAAGGGCAAGTCCGACCGCGAGGTCATGAGATTCTGCCATAGCTTTATGAGCGAGATCTTCCGTCATGTCGGCCAGTTCACCGATGTCCCGGCAGGTGATATCGGCGTGGGTGCCCGAGAGATCGGGTATTTGTTCGGGATGTATAAGAAACTCAGGAACGAGTTTGTGGGTGTTCTTACCGGCAAAGGACTGAATTTCGGCGGTAGCCTCATCAGGCCCGAGGCCACCGGCTACGGCTCGGTCTACTTTGCGTCGGAAATGCTCTCGACCAAAAATCAGACCCTTGAAGGCAAGCTATGCCTCGTCTCGGGCTCCGGCAACGTTGCACAGTACACCGTGGAAAAGATCCTGGATCTCGGCGGCAAGCCTGTGACCATGTCTGACTCCAACGGATACATCTACGACGAGGCGGGCATCAACAGAGAGAAACTCGCTTTCATTATGGAGCTCAAAAACATCCGCAGGGGCCGCATCAAAGAATATGCCGACAAATATAAGGGCGTGCTCTATACCCCGATCGATCCGGCGCAGGAGTTCAACCCCCTGTGGGACCACAAGGCCGACTGCGCATTCCCATCTGCCACCCAGAACGAGATCAACGGCAAGGATGCGGCAAACCTCATAAAGAACGGCGTCTACGTCGTGAGTGAAGGCGCCAATATGCCCACCACGCCTGACGGTGTCGAGATCTTCCTCGATCAGAAGATCCTTTATGGACCGGGCAAGGCTGCGAATGCAGGCGGCGTATCCGTGTCCGGACTGGAGATGACACAGAACAGCATGCGCCTCAACTGGACAAGGGAAGAAGTGGACAACCGCTTAAGGATGATTATGAAGGCCATCCACAGTGCCTGTGTGAATGCCTCGACAACATACGGCTCTCCGGGAAACTATGTAAACGGGGCCAACATCGCGGGCTTCGTAAAGGTTGCCGATGCCATGATGGCCCAAGGTATCGTGTAAGTAAAACGAATGAATGCATGGGGCGGCGGTTCCTCTCGATAAGGGAACCGCCGCGATAAATCATGTTGATACATGAGGAGGCCGGTGGACTAAAGAAAACTCCTTCGATTTCTTGCTTGATTCTGCAATGGCTGTATGATGAACCTAAAGACAGCACCATGGTTGTGGGGGGTTCCATGAAACTGAAAGAGCGCGAGCTATCCAGTAAATACCACTTGAATTTCAAGGTCTTCCTGGAGCTTATGTCTGCAAAAGTCCGCGAGATCCTGCTGATCTCGAGCCGTTATGATGCTTTCATCATCGAAGAAGACGTCACGCTGGCCTCCCGGATCATCTCCGAATACAGCGGGCTTAACCTCTCCCAGCCTCCCCGGGTGACGCGGACATCATCCGCCCTGCATGCACTCAAACTCCTGGATGAGAAGAATTTCGACCTGGTCTTTTCCATGCCGAACCTCGAGGATATGGATGCCTTCACGCTGGGCAAAAAGATCAAAGAAAAGATGCCTCATCTGCCTGTCTATCTGCTGGCGCACAGCCTCAGGGGCATCCAGACTTCGAATGAGGCCATTCTCTACGAAGGGATCGACAAGGTCTTCATCTGGTCGGGGAACGCCGACCTCCTGCTTGCCATCATCAAGAGCACGGAAGATGCACTGAACGTTGATTATGATACCACACATGCCCAGGTTTGCGTGCTCATTTTTGTCGAAGACTCACCGCTCTACTATTCAACGCTGCTCCCCATCTTCTACAAGGAGGTGGTCCGCCAGATCCAGGCCGTTTTAGAGCTCGGGGTGAACGAGGAAGAGCGGCTGCTGATCATGCGCACCAGGCCCAAGATACTGTCCGCGCAGACCTTTGAAGAGGCCTCTGAGCTCTACGAGAAGTACAAGCCCTACCTGCTGGGTATCATCTCGGACACGCGCTTTCCAAAGCAGGGTAAAGTATACGGCAATGCCGGGGTTGATCTGCTTTCCCGGGCCAGGCAGGAGATGCCCTATCTACCCCTGCTCCTCTTCAGCTCCGAGCCGGAGAACCGGCCCAAGGCCGGGCGCATCCCGGCTGAGTTTATCGACAAGAACTCACCGAAGCTCTTAGATGAGATACACAACTTCTTCCTCACCCACCTGGGCTTCGGAGAATTTGTGTTCCACAAGCCCGACGGAACCGAAGTGGGCCGGGCAAACAAGCTGCGCATGCTCGAGGACAAGCTCGCCACGATCCCGGATGAGTCGCTGTGCCATCACATAGAAAAGAAGGACATGGCCAACTGGCTCATGATGCGCTCCGAAATCCCGCTTGCCTCCACTATCAGGGACCTGTCCTGCTCTTCGTTCACTTCCACCCGGGAGATGAGGGAGTACATCATATCCCTTATACACCTGGTGCGGAAATGGCGGCAGAAAGGCGTGGTGGCCAAGTTCAACAGGAAGGAGTTCAATATAGACCTCCTGGACTTCGCCAAGATCGGCCAGGGGTCTCTGGGAGGAAAGGCACGGGGCCTGGCGTTCATGTCATCCATGCTTCAGGAGGATATCAGCTTCTTAGAGAAGTACCGGCAGTGCACCATCCAGATTCCGCAGACTATCGTACTCGGCACCGATATCTTCGAAGACTTCGTCGAGAGCAACAACCTTAAACGCTTCGCCTCGGAGGGATACACCGATGAGGAAGTGGCGCAGGCCTTCATGAGTGCAAAGATGCCCTATGGAATCGTTAAGGATCTTCAGACATACCTTGAACAGGTAGTCTACCCCCTTTCCGTGCGCTCATCGAGTCTGCTGGAAGACGCCCAGTTTCAGCCCTATGCAGGCCTGTATGAGACCTACATGATCCCCAATAACAACCCGGATTTTTCAAAACGGATCGAAGACCTCATCACTGCCATCAAGCTTGTGTATGCATCCACCTATTACGAGAGCCCCAAGGCATTTGCAAAGAGCACTGCCAGCCAGGCCAAGGACGAGTCGATGGCAGTGGTCATCCAGCAGCTCGTGGGTGATGAGCACGGAGACTATTACTATCCTACCATCTCCGGGGTGGCCCAGTCCCACAACTACTATCCCGTCTCGCACATGAAGCCCGAAGAAGGGATCGTGCAGATGGCCATCGGCTTCGGAAAGACCGTGGTCGAAGGAGGGAAGTCCCTGCGGTTCTCACCCAGATACCCCGAGATCCTGCCGCAGTTCTCCACGGTGGATGACATGATTACGAATTCCCAGCGCTTCTTCTATTCACTTAAGATGAAGAACCATGACGACGGCGCACACCTCGGGGTGCATTCACACCTCGCCAGACGTGATATCTACGATGCACGCGAAGAGTACCCCGTAGTTGCATGTGCAAGCACCTATGACGCAGCAGAACATCGGATAAGGGACACGAGCGAGGGCCCCGGCGGCAAGATCATCACCTTCTCCCAGATCCTGAAATACAAGAGCATACCTCTGCCTGAGATGCTCTCGGATATCATGGAGCTTGCCCGCAAGAATATGGGCTGCGCTGTTGAAATGGAGTTCGCGGTTAATCTCAAGAAAGACAAACCCGGCGCATGCGACTTCTACCTCCTCCAGGTGCGCCCTATGGTGACCGAGGAAGACCGCTTCGAGGTGGAGATCACGGAAAAGGACCGCTCAAAGTCATTCTGCTACTCCAACCTCGCGCTCGGCAACGGCAAGCGGCAGGACATAGCGGACATCATCTTCGTGAAACCCGATGATTTCAAGATCGAGGCCACACCGGAGATCGCCGAGGAAGTGGGCAGGCTCAACGGAATGCTGATTACGAAGAAGCTCCCCTACCTCCTCATCGGTCCGGGCAGGTGGGGCTCATTTGACCGGTGGCTGGGCATCCCGGTCCAGTGGAGACACATCTCGGGCGTAGGAGCGATCGTGGAGATCCGCGGCTCCCTGCTCAAGGCGGATCCGTCCCAGGGGTCACACTTCTTCCAGAACATCACCTCACTGGGTGTTCCATACGTGACCGTCACCGAAGGCAGCACCGACTTCCTCGACTGGAAGTGGCTTGAGTCTCTGAGCGTGATAACCGAGACGGCCTTCCTCAAGCATGTGAGGCTCGACGACCCGATCGTGATCAAGATCAACGGGAGAAAATCCCTGTGCGTCATGTATGTGGCCTTTGAGGACGACGTCCAATAAACCTTGAAAAAGCGAGGCCAAAACGCTATCTACAAAGGAAAAGGTCTTATAGCATGAAGTTATCAAGGAATAAGATAGTCCCCCTGCTCTTTACCCTGCTCGGTGTGATCGACTTCATATACGGCATCATGAGGCATGACATGATAAGCCTGGGCATGGGTGCGCTTCTGGTGGTCATCTCGCTCTATGTACTCAAGAGGGAGAGCACATCAAGTTCTCATGAACAAAAGAGGCCTAAAGAGTGATGAGAAGGAGTTTTTAAAGCATGGACGATAAGAAAAATCCGGGAGCCGGGACCATTGCCGTGTGGGGGGGCGAGGAGAAGAGCGCGTCCGGCAGGCCCACCCAGGTGCCCATCGTGCAGAGCGTCTCCTTTGGGTACGACGATATGGATCAGTGGCTGCAGGTGGGCAAGGGCTTAGAGAAGGGCCACATCTACAGCCGCAACACCAATCCTACCCTGGAGGCCTTTGAAGAAAAGATCCGTCTGCTCGAAGGGGCCGGGGCCGCTACATCCTTTTCCAGCGGCATGGCCGCCATCAGCAACACCCTGTTCACCCTCCTGTCTCCCGGAGACCGCATCGTTTCCATCAAGGACAGCTATGGCGGCACAAGCAAGCTCTTCATCGAATTTCTCCCCAGGTTCAATATTGAGGCCATATTGTGTGAAACCACTGATCACGAGCAGATCGAGGCCGAGGTAATGAAAGGCTGCAAGGTGCTTTACCTCGAAACACCCACAAACCCTACGCTCAAGGTTGTAGATATCTCACGTCTGGCAAAGTCAGCCCATGATGCCGGGGCGATTGTGGCCATGGACAACACCTTTGCCACACCCATCAACCAGCAGCCGCTTACTTTAGGTGCCGACCTGGTCATCCACAGCGCCACCAAGTTCCTGGGAGGGCATGCCGATGCTTTGGGCGGGGCCGTGTGCGGACCGGAAGAGCTGATAAAGAAGATTTACCACTTCCGGGAGATCAATGGCGCTGCCCTGGACCCCATGGCTGCCTACCTCCTGCTTCGCGGCATGAAGACCCTGCACCTGCGCGTGGGAAGACAGAACGAAAGCGCCCTTGCCATTGCCCGCCACCTGGAGAAACACCCTGCGGTGAGCCGGGTCTTTTATCCGGGATTGATCAGCCACCCTCAGCACGAAATCGCCAAGAAGCAGATGAGCGGATTCGGCGGGGTGTTGAGCTTTATCCTGAAAGGTGATTTTTCTGCCCTCAAGGTCTTCCTGCCCAGGCTCCTTCTTGCCCACAGGGCTGCAAACCTTGGGGCGGTGGAGACCATTGCAGGCCCGCCCGCGCTCACCAGCCACGTAGAATGTACCCCGGAGGAACGCGCTGCCATGGGCATCCCCGAGGGGCTCATCCGGTATTCCGTGGGGATCGAGGACGCGAGTGATCTTATATCTGATCTAAACAACGCCCTTGATGGGCTGGCGTGAGGGTAATCATCAATAACGAATGGGGTATAGAATGGTATACTTCATCCCTGACCATGTCCCCGGAATAACAATCAGATAGGAATCCATGGCAAAGAGGCCATCGCTTTTTCTCCTGGCAGTTACAATGATACGGTTCGTCTTCCTGGTCAGGTGAAAGGGTCCTTTGCAGCTTAAAACCCCTGTCCTGGAATCAAATTGGGCATTGAGTCTCTTCTTCTCAGAGAGAAACAGGTTGATCCGGCCAGGTTCATAGAGCCCGGGATCTTTCAGGGTGATGGACACCTCGGGAATGGTATCGGATGCAAGCATCCCGCTTTCAGGGAAACGCCAAGTCACGGGAAGGGGGGGATTCATGAGTTTCTTGGCAAAATCATTGAGGCTCATCTCGGCGCCTACTACGGCCTGGCGGGGTAAGCGGTCGAACTCGGCGCCTTCTCCGACGCTCCCGGGGTCGGATGTGAGCATGAGACGGAAGCCTGCACGTTTTGCAACAGCACGGACAGTGTCATTATATTGGCCATAAGGATATGCGAAGTACTTAATCCGGCGGCCCAGGTTCTTTTCCAGGGTTTCCTTGGAGCCTTTGACCTCCTGTTCTATTTCCTTTTCCTTGAGATTTATCAATCGTGGGTGTGTATAGGTGTGGCACCCCACCTCACCTCCCCAGGCGTCAAGCTGCTTAAGCTGTTCCCAGCTCATGTAATTTTTAACACCTATGCCATGGGTGAAGACAAAGATGCAGAAGGGAAAATGGTACTTCTTGAGGATGGGGACCGCCTTATCATACCCTGAGATAAATCCGTCATCGATGGTTATGACAACGCCCTTTTCAGGAACGGGACGCTTGCCCTCCAAACAATCGGCAAGCTGATCCATGGAGAGCACCGTATACCCGTGAGACTTTAAGTATTCCATCTGCAGGTCAAATTGGGTGCTGGAGGTTGTAGTGGTGGGAAATCTGTTTTCATCGAATCTGTGGTAGAGGAGCACCGAGATGTATGCGGATGCTGCTGTCGTCAGGCCCGGCATCAGGCAGATTCCAGCAGCGATAATCAGCACCAGGCGAAAATGAAGAGATGCCCTCATCATAAACAAACTCTGAAGAGATCCACTCTCGTAGGCTTTATCCGCCTTCAGGTAAGCGCTATTGGAGCCGGTAGTCATCATAGCTCTTCAGCGCATTGTAGCTGATGAGCAGCTCCACCCTGCGCACATACTCGATTCCCATCTGGGAATAATTCCGCAGCCCCTGTGCCAAGGCGAAAGAATCATACGGCGGCTGACTCAAAGAACGTATGTATCTCAGTTCTTCATATTGCGGGTTGGTGTTGATGTTCCACATATAATAATCAATGCACGACTGCAGGTCATTGAAAACAGACACGGTGAATTCCTTATCACTATCCTGTTCCTTGGGTACCATGCCATAACCCGAAGGGGTGCGCAGACCGAAGATATTGTTCCCTTTAATGCAGAAACGTGAGGTCCCCCATCCTGACTCAATGGCGGCCTGGGCAATGATGAGGGAGACAGGGAGAACGTTTACCCTCTTGAGAAGCTCTTGAACCATCATCTCGTAGGAGTTGGATTCCACCAGATACACGCGGGCGAATGAGATGAGAGTCTCTTTTTCCTGCGGGGTCAGGTACGGCAGCCTCTGCCGTAGATGCTCTATGACGAGTCGCTGATTGCGGATAGCCCCGTTTGCTCGCAGCACGAGCGGCAACAGAATCTCGATAAGATACTGTTTCCTTTCCTGCACGTCATCGATTTGTGCAAGCTGGTCCGGCATACTCGCGGTGTATTGGTATTCGATGGAGGGACTCTGCGCGGGTACGGCACGAGGTGCGCCTGTACCTGTGTTCATCCTCGTCGGTATTAAGGCAGCCCCGATCAGTGAAGCAAAAAAACACACCGAAATAACCGTGAGTCTTCGCAGCTGACCCTTATTACTTTGTGTACCATCCATAGTGCACTCTGTGCTGAAGTCATGTGCTCAAACTCGTTTTATTTACCTGACATATTTTCACAGAGCAAGAAAAAAATGCTGCAACGTTCCAAAGAATCAGGAACCTTCACCCCAAACCGTTTTACACATGAAAAACACTTCGCCAAAAACTTCCTTGCATTATGAATCATGATTCAGTAATATGTCTTGAAATTATTTGTAAGGGGTAGGCCTACATAATGGCGGATGACAAGGACAAGGAAAGAAGAAAGATGTACCTCACCGTTGCGGATCTGAGCACGATGGGATTCGCCATGGTATTCTCTATTGTCCTCGGCCTTATTGCAGGCTTCTACCTTGACAGCAAATTCGGTACAGAGCCGATCCTAACCTTTGTCTTTCTCTTCGGCGGTATCATGGCAGGGTTCAGGATGATGTATAAGACATACATGCGATTTTTCAACGAGGATAAGTCAGGTGAAAAGCACAAGTAAGGACCCTGTTCAGAAGAGGATCGAGCTCATCGCGCTAGCCCTCTGGGCAACGTTTTGTATTATCAGTCTTCCGCTGTTCGGCTCGAAGTTTGCCCTGGGGGTCCTGCTTGGCGGCGCCCTATGCCTTGCGAATTACCAGTTGCTCTGGCGTCATGCAAAGTCCTCGGTTACATTTGAAGCCAAACAGGGCAAGGCCTTCATGATCAGACGCTACATCCTGCGGCTCGCTTTAACAGGGGCTGCCCTCTACGTCCTTATCGCGCTGCTGCATGTCGACATCTTAGGGCTGCTGCTGGGCCTGTCCGTTATCATGCTCGGCGTCATGAGTTACGCATGCTACACCTACATCTGTGCAGGAGGAGATTAGTATGGAACACGGGTACCTCGTTCTGAATTTCATCACCCATCCCCTTTATGAACTCATCCATGAAAAGTTCGGCCTGACTGACGGCAACCACATGCACCAGGTCACCTTTACCTGGCTCTACATGCTCTTTCTCATCGTGATTTCTCTAATTGTGTCCAGGAATCTGAAGATGGTTCCGGGAAGGCTTCAAAATTTTTTAGAGGTGGTCATCGGCGGACTGAAGTCACTTGTGGTGGACACCATGAGCGAGCACGGCATGAGGTTCTTCCCACTCATAGCCACTATCGCGGTATACATCTTCACATGCAACATGGGAGGCGTTATTCCCGGCTTCTATTCACCCACGGCAAACCTCAATACCAACCTGTCCATGGCACTCACCGTGTTTCTATTGACACACATCGTGGGCGTGAAGATCCATGGCTTCAAATATCTCAAACATTTCCTGGGTCCGGTGTGGTGGATGGCGCCCATCATGTTGCCGGTGGAGCTCATCGGCCACCTGGCGCGGCCGCTTTCTCTCACCATGCGGCTCTTTGGGAATATATTCGGTGAAGACCTGGTGCTCGTGGTTCTCTTGGCACTGGTCCCGTTCCTCCTTCCCATGCCCATGCTTGTACTCATGATATTCACCTCGATCCTGCAGGCATTCGTGTTCACGCTGCTTGCCATGATGTATATAAGCGGCGCTATGGAGGAGTCCCACTAAGCGAGAATAATAACAGGCATGTTTGCGGAAACCCGCCAGTTTGATGTTTTATGTGCCGGACAACGATTTTGACGGCTACCAAGAAAGCTGGGTAGGATACAATCCTGGCCGCCTTTGGTAATATGAATATAATAAAATAGTTGGAGGATTGTATGAAGAAATTTTTATGTTTATCAGGAGTTTCAGTATTCTTGGTCCTGGGGTTCTCATCACTAGTCTTTGCAGCAGGAGGCACGGCAAGCCCTGAAGCCATCCAGTATTTCTCCTGGGCCTCTGTAGCTGCGGGTATCGGTATGGCTCTCGCAGCCTTCGGTACCGGCATAGGCCAGGGCCACGGTGTTCAGGGCGCCTGCGATGGTATTGCCCGCAACCCTGAGGCATCGGGCAAAATACTGACAGCGCTCATCCTTGGCCTGGCCATGATCGAGTCCCTGGCCATCTATGCGCTGGTTATCGAGCTTATCCTGCTCTACGCAAATCCGTTCATCAAGTTCATGGGCCTGCAGTAAAAAGATATCGAAATCAAGCAAGAATCCACAAAGAGGGGCTCTTAAAAGAGAGCCCCTCTTCTTAATCTGGTCACTGTTCACCATGCAGGTTTATGAACAAACTACCTGAAGAAAATATAAAGAGCTCAACGAGCCCTACATCCCTAGTAAGGCCTTGACCTTCTTCTTCTGCTCCTCGCTGGCAAAGTAGAAGGCAGCGGCACCACCCGCGAGTAAAAGCAGGGTAAAGGGTCTGAATATAAGTCTGAAGATGGCCTTCACCACCGATTTAATCACTGAGACAACCCCGCCGATGATGCCGAAAAGAACGACATCGGCCACGATGAATTTAATCAGCTTAAATGGGGCAAGGATAATCGATGTAATAAGGTTAAAAAGAAAGCGCATGGTCTTACACCTCCTGCTTTAATATTTTTTTAAGAGTTTCGGTATAGACTCTGTTCTTACGAGTCCTTTTTCAAGAGCAGATCCTCTACGGACCCTAACGCGTCTTTCGATACTAAAGCGGCCCGCTTGTTCTCTTCCTGTATTTTTAAATAAATCTCTTCTCGGTGCACCGTCACGTCTTTGGGCGCTCGAATACCGAGCTTGACCTGGGTACCCTTGATCTCGACCACGGATACCTGGATATCATCGCCGATGGCGACAGATTCGCCGACTTTCCTTGTCAGTATCAGCAATGAGACCCCCGAAACGTGTCTTTTGAAGAAAGTATTACATGATTATTGTATTGAAAGCAACGACTGCATCATCGTATTGCTCATGGATATCAGACTCACAGAGCCCTGATAAAGATATTGATCCCTCATGAGGTGGAGAGGCTAAGCAGATACTGCATCATTGAATCGCAGATGGAGATTAGCTTTGCAGAGGCCTGGTAAAGGTATTGATTCTGCAGGAGATTGGTCATTTCATCATCCAGATTGACACCGGTGACACTCTGCTTTTGCGTGGTATACTCACTCAACAATGAGTCGTTGAATGTGACGTTCTGCTTCACATTTTGATCATCCATACCAACCTGGGCTACCAACGAATTGTAATAGCCATCCATGGTTGTGTCCACCCCGGCACCACCCATGTCGGAGATGTTCTTGTCCTGGAGGGCGGAGATGGCGCTTGCTACATCATTGGCCCCTGATGCGACTTGATGATCGCTATCAAGATAGCCGGTTGAGATCAAATCAGGGTTATCGGTTAAGGCCTGATTGACACCAGCGCCCTGAATGATGTCGGTTGTCGGCTGCCCTACTTTTTCATCCCAAGAAAAGAACGTATTGACCCCAAGGATGGCCAGTGCATTGCTGGAAGATCCGCTGGCGCTGGGGTTAACGGCGAAGGTATCGCCGGTGGTCGATGCAGTCATCTGGAAATGCCCGTCAGCGTCCAGGCTGGCCGTGACGTTACCTCCGGTTTGGGAATTGATCGCACCGATGAGATCGCCGACCGTGGTCCCGCTTGTCCCGTTTGCAGTCCCGTACGCGGCAGTATCAATGGTATAGTTCGTCGGATTGCCGCTACTGTCATATACCGTGATGTCGAAGGTGCCGCTCGAGTTGTACCGGTCACCGAAAAGAAAGGTTGAGCTTGAGGAAAGGTCATCGCTAAGCCCGGAACACTGAACCGTTCCCGTCATCTGGCTGACGCTCTGAAGACCTGTGCCTTCACTATGGAGTGCGTTCACCTGCCAGATGAGTTCCTTTGTGAACGAGTTTAAAGAATCCAGGTAAGAACTGATCTGGGTGTCCCTTACATCCGCCGACCCTGCAATATCTCCACCCTGGAGCTTATTGGTGATATCGATACTCCTCCCCGAGGAATCATTCCATAACACCTTGAGAAAACCGGTGGTAGAATCACGCTGGGTAGTCAGAGTGTTTGAGTCATTTCCCTCCACAAGAGGGGTGCCTCCCAGGATGTACACATTGACCGCGCCTGTGTTGGAATCCTCATGGTATGAGATATTAAGATGTTTAGCAAGATTTTGCAGATCAAGGTCTCTCTCATCCCGCAGGTCGTTGGCATTGGTCTGGCCTTTGACCTCCACACTTGTTATTTCAGTGTTCAGGCTCGCAATCTGCTTGATGAGCGTGTTCACATCGTCTACATCGCTATTAATGGTGGTATCAAGGTTTTGCTGGGAAGATGTCAGGTTCGTATCCATCTCTTGGAGCGTGGAAATCAGGTTGTCCGAATCGGAAAGCAAAGTCTGCCTCGCTGAAGTGTTATCGGGGGTAGTTGCAAGGTTACTCCAGTCATTCCAGAAGGTACTCATCAGCGAATTGATCCCATCTCCGCTACTCTCATTGAATATATTGTTGACATCATCCATGGTGCTTTGCTGGGCATTCCAGTAAGAATCATCGGATGTTTTCTGAATCACCTGTTGATTGATGTAGGCATTGTACTGCCTCGTCACCTGGGTAGCGATCACACCGGTCCCGATCTGTCCCGGCGCCGTATTGATAGGGTTGTTGGCCTTGACCTGCAACGTCTGTTCGGAATATCCATCCGTGTTTGCATTGGCGATGTTGTGCGAAATTACTTCCAAGGAAAGCTGGGAGGTTAAAAGTGAACCACGGGCAATATTGAGTGCTCCGGTAATACCCGACATATCAGGCTCCTGCTTTTATAGTATGTGATGGAATGGCGGATTTCTTGCCGGCCCTGGTGTAGCCGTCCTTCTTCAGGCCGGTAAAGAATATATCGATCTGAGCATCGATCTCAGAGAGTTTTTGGGATACAAACTTCTTGGAGAGATCGTTAAGCCCGGATGCCTTTTTCCAGAGCACAACGAGTTCCTGCTGAAGGCTTCGCATCCTCTTCGTGTGCTCGGGCACAAGCCCGGAACGCGGCACTTCAGACCCTTCACGGAGTTTGGCAATGCTCTTGATGAGTCTTTGCTTGAGCGGCATCGATTCTTCGAGTGCCTGGACATCCCCCTGAGAAATGAATGTCAGCTCCGTTTCCAGCTGAATGACGAGCTTCTCCAAAAGCTCCTTTTCCCGCTCAAGACTCTCGATCACTTCCATATATGTCATGGTGCCTCCCTGGTCATGCTCAACGAAACATCACCTTATATTCTTTATCGGTTATTCTCATTTATCTGGTGAACATTACCCTGCCTTGTCTTCCCGTCCTCGCCGAAATTCTGCTGTATGTGCTTCTTGAGGATATCGGCAATGCCTAAGGCGCCGGATTGTCCAATGCTTTTGGCAAGCTCTTCATTAAACATATCCTTATAGATATCATTCGCAAAACCTTCCTCCAAGAACCCTTCCGGAATGGATTCGGACATAGTTTTTAAGAGCTGATGGGCAAACATGGTCTCAAACTCTTTACACACCTTATCCAGGGCCTTGACCGGGTCGCTCTTGTTCATATGAGTGAGCATGCTGACATCTTGAATCATATGATCTCCAGATCTGCGTACAAGGCGCCTGCCCGCTTGATGGCCTGTATGATGATGATAAGGTCTCTCGGTGACACGCCGACGGCATTTAATGAAGCAACGAGGTCACCTATGCTGGCCCCGCTCTTGAGCAGGATGAGCCGCTTACCGCCCTCCTCCACCTGAACCCCGGACTGCGGGACAACAGTGGTGGCTCCTTGTGAAAATGGCATGGGCTGGGATACCTGCGGCCGCTCGGAAATCTTGATACTCAGATTGCCATGTGCGATAGCAACGGTCGAGATCTTTACCTCACTACCCATGACCACCGTGCCGGTCCGCTCGTTCACAATGACTCTTGCCCGGTTGTCCGGCGTCACATCGACCCCTTCGATGAGCGCCACGAAATCTACAAGTCTGTTCTGGTAGGATGCCGGCACATCAAGCCGGATGGTAGAAAGGTCTTGGGCACTGGCCACCTGGGAACCCAGTTTTTCGTTGATGGATCGTACGAGTCTGCCCACGGTTGTGAAATCAGGATTATTCATGACCAGCGTCATCTGCGGGCCCATGCTCAGATCAAGCGAACGCTCAACCACAGCGCCATTCGAGATCACCCCCGCTGTGGGGAAGTTTTTGGTAACCCCGGAACCCGAGGCACCGCTTACGGCAAAACCGCCGACCGATATAGGACCCTGGGCTAGGGCATAGACCTTTCCATCAGGGCCATAGAGCGGTGTAGAAATCAGGGTTCCGCCTGCAATAGAGGTGGCATCACCCATGGACGAAACCGTGCAATCAATCTTTTGTGAGCTCTTGGCAAACGGCGGAAGCGACGAGGTGACGATGACCGCCGCCACGTTCTTCATCTTCAGGTCATTAGCATTAACCTTGATACCCATATTCCGGAGCATGTTTGTTACGGAATAGATAGTATATTCATTGCCTGTTCCGGCCTTGTCACCGGTACCGTTCAGACCCACTACCAACCCGTACCCTGACAACTTGTTCTCCCTCACCCCTTGGATCTCGACAAGGTCCTTCACGCGTACTGCCAGGAGTGGCTGTACTGTGAGGAGTATAATAACAATAGCTAGGGTTATCTTCTTCATGATCCACCTCTAAAACGGCCATAACTTGTCGAAAGCCTTTGCAAGGAAGCCCTTATCCTGCTGGTCGCCAAGAATACCTTTTCCATAATACTCGACTTTCAGATCGGCTACATTGGCCGATAAGACAGAATTATCCCCCTGTATGTCATCGGGTCTGATGATCCCGGAGACCATTATGTACTGAGACTCATCGTTCACCCTGATCTGTTTCTTGCCCCTGATGACAAAGTTCCCCTCAGGCAGGACCCTTATTATGCGGGCAGATACGACTGCATTCAGGGTGCCGCTCCGTGAAGTCTCCCCATCCCCGGTAAACGTCGAAGCGCTGCTGGTCTGTACCTGTGGGTGAACGTGAAAGCCAAGAAAGTCCGTTACCGTGCTGGCTATGCTGCTGTCCTTCGAGGTATCGGTCTTTGCCTGTTTATCCGCCGACGAGCTCTCAGATATCTGGATAATGACAAGGTCCCCGACCTGCCGTGCCTTATGGTCGCTATACATATCTGAATATTTGACGGTCGGCGCCCACAGGGAACCTGGGCTCTGGGTGTAATCGGTCTGATCTCCCATGGGTATTGAAAGCTCATCCTCGGTACGATCGAAATCTTTGGGGGCATGGGAGCATGCGCTTAGAGCAGCCACCATAACAAAGAGTATCAGGTTATACCATAACTTCATATTGCCTCCTACAGCTCAACTTGCACTAATGATGCAGCAATAATGGTGCCAACCACCTGTCTGCCCGAAGAGATGTTCTTTACGGGGATCGTCTCACCCTGATACCCGTCCTTCATGGCCACACCCTTATCTCTGACCACAAGGTCATTCACCCTGACCTCGATGGAGACGATCTCTCCGGAGCAGACATCCGGCTTTCTCTGCACCTGAGAAGGCAGGATGGGGTTGCCTTCCAGCAGTGTCACCCTTGACCGCTTGCCTACACAGTCTTCAAGGCGGGTATAGGCATAGGGGCATGATGAGATATCACAAGACCGCACCACGAGATCACCAGGCATAATGATCTTACGGGAGGCTACCTTTGCCCTTGCCACGGGGACATCCGCTATGAGCTTGACTCTCCCGGTCACGGTCACCCTCTCCGGGAATGGCCCGCCACCGACGATCATGGTGGCCGTGACGAATCCCAGATACTTTTCGCGGGAGGAAAATTTTGCCCGTATGAAGCTCGAATCTGCCTGGAGGACCTTCGGAATCCTTGACACCCTTATGTCAGCCACCTCGATCCTGCCGGAATCCTTCCAGGGACTGTTCTTAACGATCTCTTCGATGAAGACCTTTTTAAGGACTCCTTCAGGAACCTCCACAGTGCATGAAGAGACATGTGTCTTTGTCGCACCTGTATAGATCACTGACCCCAGGTAATGGGAACGGACCTTGTCTGCCACCGCCTTGGCGGAGATATTCAAGTCAAAAGAGCCGTCAGGCGACTTGGCAATTGCTATGCGGGAGAGCAAAGGCGCATCCTCTCCGCTGATCTCGGCCAAATCTGAAAGCATTACGGTCTTTCCGGTAACCTCCGCCTCGTCTTTGAGATCGACAACCGTGTCTGCAAATACGCTCACCGGTATAAAAAGCCCGCAGAAAAGACACACCGCCAGAATAAGATCCCGCATCTAATGCTACCTCACAATACCTGCGGCAGTCTGGAGCATCTCATCCGAGGCTGTTATGCACTTGGAGTTGAGCTCATATGCCCTTTGGGCTGCTATCATATTGACCATCTCCGAAACGGCATCCACATTCGACATCTCCAAATTTCCTTGTGAGATCGTGCCGAAGTTGTCCTTGCCCGGTGTACCCTCAATGGCATCCCCTGATGCAGGGGTCGGTGTATACTGATTCATGCCGATGGATTGCAGGCCTGCTGTGTTAGGGAAGATGTAGGTGGGGATGTTCCCGGTGGCCAGAACCGTGCCGCTACTCGACATGCAATTGATCTGTCCCGCATTGGAAATCGTTATGTTGGCGGTCTGCTGCGGAACTTTGAATTCGGGCTGCAACCGGTCTCCCCTGGAATCCACGATATAACCTTCGGAGTCCATATTGAAAGAACCGTCTCGTGTATAGACATCGGTCCCGTCTGCGATGAGGTGGAAAAACCCGTTGCCCTGGATGGCCATATCCAGGTTATTACTGGTCTGGAGGTAGTCACCCTGGGTAAAGATCTTCTGAATGGACACCGGTTGCACACCCATGCCCACCTGAATCCCCACAGGTACGGTTCCACCTGTAGGGGTAGGACTACCCGGTTGATTATAGGTGGCATAATAAAGATCCTCAAAATCCACCCTGCTCTTCTTGTAGCTCGTCGTGTTCGTGTTCGCCAGGTTATTTGCAATGGTATTGACCATCAACTCCTGGGCATTCATGCCCGTGGCAGCGGTCCACATCGCTCGAATCATAGCCTTTCCTCCTTTCTATGCTACTGTCCCGACATTATGCATCGAGTATGAATAGGCATCGTTTGCCGACCTGATCACCTTCTGAAAGACATCGTAAGCCCTCTGGGCCGCGATCAGCTCCACCATTTCATTGATGGGCTCCACATTGGCTGTCTCCAAGCTACCCTGGATGACAGACGGGATCTCAACGGGTTCCGGCGTGAACCCCTCTTTGACGGAGAATAGGTTATTGCCTTCACGTACAAGATCTTCAGGCGGGATTTTAACCACCTGTAGGGTACTCACTTCATCACCATCCTGGGAAACTTTCCCTTGGGAATCGATAACCAACTGGCCCTTATTGGGGTCGATGGTGATATCGCCTCCATTCCCCTGCACAGTATATCCCTGAGAGGTTATAATCGTGTTTTCCGTACTGAGCTGGAATGATCCTGCCCTGGTATATCGAGGACCATCATCAGTATTGACGACGAAGAACCCGTCTCCCGCCAGTGCGATATCGAGCGGGTTACCTGTTTTCACAGGGGGGCCGGGCGTAAGGTCAATGGAAGTGCTGACGGGGATTACATCGATGGGCACTGTTTTGTATTGTCCGCTGTACAGCATAGAGGTATCCAGCTGTCTGACAAACTGTTCGAAGCTCATCTGGTCTTTCTTGAATCCGGTTGTATTGAGGTTGGCGATGTTGTTGGAGATGATGTTGAGCCTCTCCTCCATGGCAATCGCCCCTGCCGCCGCCGTGTAAATACCCTGATCCATATGCCCTCCTTGCTGGGACCATATGAGCAAAGAGGGTGCCAGTGTCTTTAAAATGGCTCCAGTCCAATATCCGGTATTTCAGCCTCAGGAAAAAAATGCCTGTAGGTAAGTAAAATTTGTTTTTAAGTTTTAGGTTTAAGGTTGTAGGTCATTGATGATGTCTGTGAATCTTTCCCTTTTTTAAAACCCAACACCTGAAACTTATAACCTTTCAATAAAAAAGTTAAAGGATTTCAGTAAGAATCCGATAAACATATTACGGACGGTTGAATAAACACAAGGAGTGTGTATGGAGGTCAAGAGTATCTTCATGAATCTCATCATGAGGACCTACGAGAAACAGAATGCGATTTCAACGTCTAAACATGATGTGGATAAGACTGCTGGCGAGCACACAGCCGACACCGTCACGATATCCCAACGTGCGAGCAAAAGGCTCTTCAGGGATATTATGGAAAGCAGCCTACAAAAAGGATTGAGCGAGGTCCCAATCGATGAAAATTAACAATACTTCAAATACGGATGCCCTTAAGGCATATAACACACAATCACTACAGGGTGTTCACCGTTATAAGGATAAAGATTCTGATACCACTTCGAAAACGAACGGTGCCGCATCTTCCGACAAGGTGAACATCTCAAGCACCGTAAAGTTTATGCAGGATATTCATAAGGCCGTATCCGACTCTCCTGATATCCGCACCGATAAGGTCAAGGACATTGAGACAAAGATCAATAATGGCACCTACAAGCCTGACATGAGCCTTGTGGCGGATAAGCTATTGAGCCCTAATATGAGCGACCGGATCTGAACCGGAAAAGGCAACCGATGCCACATACTTCAAAACGGCATCGCCTAAGAAAACTCTCTTAATACGTCCGAAACAGAGGTGTTTTTGCACCGTGCCCCCAGGTTTTGAGAGGGTAATCCCAAGTAGTAACGGCCTCCATGAAGGATCTGTTGAGGATGTCTCATTAGGCATTGCCTTTTGTTGCCTCGAAACCATATCAAGCATCAAAAAATAGGAATCGGCACCGGTAGCCATACTTGAGCCAAGGTATGTCCGCTTTTGAGCATGCTTGCGAAAGAATTCGATAAATTCCTTGCCAGCTGTTGATTTTACTGTCTCCTCAATGAAGTCCGACTGAATATAGAGCCCTTCTAAAGATTTGTCCACCTCGTGCATGAACGTCTCCTCAGGTTGAATATTGCTCACGAGGATGGGTCTGGCTGCATCGAGCAAACGGGCTTTTAATAGTGCTGCATGGGTATTCGACCCGGAGAACGGTATATAAACGGCATCAGGCTTACCATACATAAGGTGTGTAATTCCCGGTGAAGGGTCTTCCCCCTTCTTTATGTATGCGATATCCACAATCCTGCCGTTCATCTTCACTATATATGAAGAGAACAGGCTGGCCAGCCGGACACAGCTTTCGTCCTGAACGTCCACGACAAGCGCGATCCTAAAGGCATGGAGTACATTTGTCATGAACCGTGAGCAGGCATAGGCCTGATCCTCAAGGCTTGTACCCATCCTTATTACTGTGCCCCCCTCTTTTGTCTTCCAGTCAAGTCCGGCCGAGGTGGTCGCAATAAACGGCACCACCCTTTGTTTCATGACATAAAAAGCCTTAGCGATCATATCGGCTGATACGCACGAGATGACACCTGAGACTTTATCTTCCATGAGAAGATCCTTAAGCGCCTGGGAGAAGTCCTGGAAAGATGTACCTGCATCCTTGAATATGAGCTCAACTTGCCTGCCCGCCTTTCCTTTCTCCATTTCATGCGCCATCTTTATACCTTCGGCCTGAACCCCGGCAACTTCGGCCAATGCTCCCGCCTGAGGCATTAAGATACCGATCCTGATGGGATCACCCTTGGTGGGTACAAGGGCCTCACTACTCTTGGCCCGCAAGCCGCTGCCGGCGAAGAAAATGGGCCCACAGACGATCATTATGATGAGTACAATAAAGACATAGGTTCGTGATGTGTTCATGGCAAGGCCTACTCCTGTCATGATTTCTCCTTTATGCAAAGCCCGTAGTATATATCATGGAAGTATGGTACCCAATCAATGCTTATTGTGCCAAACACGTATCTCATAGGAGGATTCAGGTGGCAACAATACATGTACTGGGAAAAGAGTATGCAACCAAGCTCGTGATCTTCGATAAGGACGGCACATTAATCGATTTCGCCCAGACATGGATCGGTATCATAGGTAAGCTCCTTACAGCCATGGGGGAGTATGTCTTGATGACTGAACCCTTAAGAATCCGGGTTCAGGAAGCGCTCGGCATCTCGGTTGACCACGGCACAATCGACGGATCCGGACCGCTTGCCATGGGCACCTTTACCGAGTGCGACGCCCTGTTGACCTATTGCCTTTATCGTGAAGGCATCAGATGGGACGAGGCCCAGGAGATCGTTCGCAAGCTCGGTGATGAGATCTTCCGCTCAGACGTACGCGATAGGTGCATCAGACCTGCAAATGGTGCCAAGCAACTGTTGGCCAGACTCAAGGACAAGGGGATCCATGTAGCCGTGGCAACAAATGACAACGCAAAAGATGCCTTGTCAGACATGGTATCTATTGGTGTCGCCCCCTACATAGACATCGTAATAGGGGCCGACAGTGTGGAAAACTCCAAGCCCGCCCCGGATATGGTGATGAAGATCTGCGAACACTTTCACGTGGAACCTCCCACCGTGATTCTTATCGGCGATACCATCATGGATGCCATGCTGGGCAGAAATTCGGGTGTCATGCTCACCATCGGAGTGCCTGGCATCGTGTCGAAAGAGGTACTTCAAGGGCATATGGACGTGGTTATGGATTCGCTGAATGATATCTATTAATTTATTTAGTGCTTGACAGGGTGGTCATCACATGCCTAGTGTACACACATATCTGAAATGAGAATATATGAGTTTGAATCTTGCCTTAAGAATGGTACCTACTAATACACTTCATTAAGTCAAAATTTCACTGACGATACATTCCCTTTTCAGAAATAAAAAAAACAGAGTCCTTTATTTTGAAAAGAAGGGATCTGGAAAAAAAAGAGGTAATCAATGTCACAAGGAACAGTAAAATGGTTTAACGATTCAAAAGGATTTGGTTTCATCACCGTAGATAGTGGGGAAGACATATTCGTGCACCACACATCGATTAAACAGGAAGGCTTCAGGTCACTCGAAGAGGGCCAGCGTGTAACTTTCGACATAGTCGCTGGACCGAAGGGGCCTCAGGCTTCAAATGTTTACAAAGCCTAAACAACTCGAAGAGGCAGGCATGCCTGCCTCTTTTTCTTTCAAATCCTCCACCACGTCTGGGATGTTCTTCTGGGAGATCTGTCCAAACAAGCAGGATAAATGAAGCGACGATTGTTTGAGCATACTTACTGCTTAGATCGATAGGGGCAAATTACTGATGAAAGATAAAACAGCAAAGACGGATTTAATAGAGAAAAAAGGGAGCAGGTCACAGAACCGGCTTAAGCGGCTCCAGAACATAAAAGAAGCGGCAGAGCGTCACAAGATGAAGTATCATTCGGCATAAGCTGTAATATTGCTGAATAATACGTTGATAAAAAGTTTACAATGAGTAAGTAAACCTCTCTTTATCAGAGTTCTTCAAACCTAAGTAATTACTATTGGATCATGTCCGTTGGTCTTAGTTCTTCTAAGATGCCGCAGATTCTTGGGCATAAGCCGCATGTTTCCATTTACGAGCGCCTTAGGAGATCCGGGATCACTTTTCCCTTCTCATCCCTAGGGATCTCAGAGACGAAATCTACCTTTCTGGGGGTCTTATAAGATGCAAGGTGTTTACGGGCAAACTTTTTAACATCATCCTCGGTGATGGAAGGATCGTCACTGACGACAAAAGCCCTTATTATCGAGCCCCTCATGAGATCAGGCTCACCGATGATGGCTGAGTCGGATATCCCGGGCAGTGAATTCAGCACGCTTGTTACCTCCCGGGAATACACATTGAACCCGGAGGTAATGATCATGTCCTTCTTGTATCCCGTGATGAACAGATAACCATCCTCGTCCATGTACCCGATATCACCTGTATGGAGCCATCCATCTTTTATGATCTCACTCGTTTCCAGTGGATGTCTGTAATAGCCTTTCATAATGTTCGGCCCTCTGAACAAGAGCTCTCCCGTCTCATGCGGATTGAGGGCATTACTGGAATCATCAACAATCTTCGCATCCACCTCGGGAACAGGGAGTCCTATAGAGGTGGGCTTTATGGGTGCATGCTTTCTATTAACCGAGCACACAGGGGATGCTTCGGTTATACCGTAACCCTGTCTGATCTCCGCATGGAAGCGTTCTTTGAAAGCGTTGTAGATCTCAAAAGACAGGGCAGAGCCGCCTGCAACGAGCGTGCTCATTCCGGAGTATTCAATATCATTTAAGTCCGGGTGGTGCACCAGGCCATAAAAGAGTGTAGGCACCGCGCTTATCGTGGTGATGCCCCCCTCAAGAAGAACATGCCTCAGTTCCTTGAAATCGAGCTTTTTCATGAGATAGATGGCGCCGCCTAAGCGAAGCATGGTGAGCATATTGGCGGTGGCACTGAATGAATGGAACAAGGGGATTATGGCAAGCGTGGTATCCGTATCATCACCATCCGCGCACAGGCGCAGGAGGTCTGATTGGTGCATAAGATTACCTTGAGTGAGCATGGCACCCATTGAATAACCCGTGAGGCCCGAGGAATAGATCATAACAGCCACATCGTCCGGTTCCCTCTCCTCTACTATGCCTTTGCCTGCGCTTGAGACCCATTTGGAAAAATCCCCATCCTGACCTACGGTGATGAGGACCTTCTGGGGACACTCCTTATGGATGGCTTCATAGGTCTCTTTGTTATTATGCTCGATGATTATGCCCTGGGAACCGGAATCACTGAGTATATGCTTGAGCTCATATGAGGTATAAGATGGGTTCACAGGGGTGACGATGGCCCCTATACCGATGATGGCCATATAGGAGATTACAAACTCGGGAATATTCGGCAGCATGATGGTTACATGGTCATCTCTTTTGATGCCGGCGTTTCTGAGGGCACTCCCCAGAGAATCGGTGAGATGAAAGAGCTCGGCATAGGTTAATCCTTTGTCGTGATACTTGATTGCAACCTTATTGGGTCTAAGTCGATTATGAATTTGCAGCCACGAATAGAGATTCATAAATTCCCCTATAGCCATGGCCTTGATCAGCCATTATTTTTTATCATCTTCAGAAAGATATAAACAAAAAAGTGTCTCTTGGGAATATACATTAATGATTGTGTAGCCCCAAATCCAAGAATGATACATCTTCCTTTCTCTTCCCTGAGAGGAAAAGGCCGAAGATGAGTATCTCAAAGTCCTCAAGGCATGAGCAAGAGTACTTTACAAAAAAGCGAAGGCATCTAGGGCCTAAAGTCCTTCGCCCTCTCTGATATCACCTCTGCATTAAAGATCTCCCACATCTCGGGTGTGTCATGATCATCATCCTGTATGTCCGCCTTGGCCTTTAGGTTTGCGAAGAACTCACCCTTGTCATGGGGTACATATTCTAATGAACCCGGCAGGAATACCTCCTTTCTGAACCCCTTCGTGAGAATGATGCCGTGGATGCCTGCCTGAAGCTCTGAGATGTCCGACAGAGGTCTTGGAGTGTCAATTATGGCAATCTCGAAGCTCATGTAGTCCATCTCATCTATGTGAAGCGGCATAAACCGGGGATCCTTATAGGCAGCGTTACGGGCGTTCTCCATACATGAGAGCCAAATGGGCATTACAGCAAGGACGTTCCCCATGACCCCCCTGAGCTCGCTTCCCCGGTAGATGGCTACAAAGACACCTTTTTTCTCGGTAAGGGACCGAGGGAGGCTCCCTGGATCAACAGTAAGGTCATCCTGAAGGCCCTTTTCCATGAAGCCTTTTACCGCACTGCGGGCAAGGTCGATGAGTATGTTTTTTTCGTATACGGAAAGTCCCATGGTTCTCCCTGTGATACGATTTTACCCGAAGGGCTTACCCCTTACCAGAGGAATCACCTGCAACCTTTCATCCCCTATTGGTGTTTTATTGACTCGGTGCAGGAAATTAACTATATATGCGCTCAATTTGAAGCATGTGGAGATATGCACGTGGAAGATGTGAACCGGCTCATACGCCAGCGGATCGAGAAGTTCGAACAATTGAAGCGGGAATCGCTCGTTAAGCATTTCCCCAATACGTATAGGAAAGACACCGATGTTTCTGCCTATATCTCTCTCTATCAAGATCGAAACGCCGAGGAACTCCTTGCAATACAAGATGTTCATTGCCTTGCGGGCAGGATCATTGCAGCCCGTAAATTCGGCAAGGCCTCCTTCATCCACTTCTTGGACGGCACGGGCAAGCTCCAGGCCTTCTTCGAAGAGGCAAAGCTCGGCAAGGATGCCTACGCGCTCTTCAAGAGGCTCGATATCGGCGACATCATCGGCCTGTGGGGCACACCCGTCAAGACCAAGACGGGAGAGCTTAGCGTCTACGTGCAGGGTTTCGAGCTGCTCACAAAGTCTTTCAGGCCTCTGCCTGAGAAGTGGCACGGCCTGAAAGACGTGGAGACCAGGTACCGCCAGCGTTATGTCGATCTCATCGTCTCACCCGAGGTGAAGCAGACCTTCCTGACTCGGACCAGGATCATCACCTCGCTTCGCCGATACATGGACTCATTTTCCTTCATCGAGGTGGAGACGCCCATGATGCAGAGCATTCCCGGAGGGGCAACGGCAAAGCCGTTCCTTACGCACCATAACGCGCTGGACATGGATCTGTACCTGAGGATCGCACCCGAGCTTTACCTCAAGAGGCTCATGGTAGGCGGCTTCGAGCGGGTCTACGAGATCAACCGCAACTTCCGCAATGAGGGCATCTCAACCAGGCATAATCCAGAGTTCACCATGATGGAATTCTACATGGCATATGCCGACTATTCAGACCTCATGGCCTTCACAGAGGATATGATCTCGACGGTGGCCAAGGAAGTGCTGGGAACAACCGTCATTACCTACCAGGGTGCCACCATTGATCTGACTCCGCCCTGGAAGCGCCATACCCTGAAGGCCGCCGCCTGTGAGATAGGGGGCGTCGTCCCTGAGGTCCTGGAGGATCTCAACAAGGCCAGGGCCTTCTGCAGGAACGCCGGCATCGAACTTCAAGGAGACGAATCCTTAGGCGATCTCCAGCTCATCATCTTCGAGACCGCTGCTGAAGACAAACTCATTGATCCTACATTTATCACCTCCTATCCCACCGAGGTCTCTCCGCTCTCAAGGAAGAACAACGACGACCCGAGCATAGTCGACCGCTTTGAGCTCTACATCGCTGGCCGCGAGATTGCGAATGCCTTCAGCGAGCTGAATGACCCCCTCGACCAGAGAGAGCGTTTCGTAGAGCAGGTCCGAAAGAAGGAAGGGCCATCGGAAGTCGATGAGGATTATATCAGGGCACTTGAGTACGGCATGGCACCTGCTGCAGGTGAAGGCATCGGCATCGACCGGCTCGTTATGCTTTTGACGGATAGCCCTTCCATCAGGGACGTCATCCTCTTCCCCCTGCTTCGAAAAGGAGAGTCATCCTGAGATTCGAGTTCATCGTTGCCAAGAAATATCTCCGGGCCAAGAAGAGCCAGGGCTTCATCAGCTTTACTTCCGGTCTGTCCGTGGTAGGCATAGCCATCGGCGTCATGGCGCTGATCGTAGTCCTTTCCGTGATGAACGGCTTTGAGAATGACATCACGACCAAGCTCTTGGGCACACAGTCTCATATCGTCATCTCCAATTACAAGGGCGGCATCAGCGATCCGAAGGCAGTAATGGATGTTGCAATGAAAGTAACAGGGGTTGTGGCTGCCACCCCTTTTATCCTTTCCCAGGGTCTTGTTTCAGCACCCGGAGGGATATCCGGGGTTGTTATCAGAGGAATAGATCCTGAAAGCGCCTCTCAGGTCATCCGCCTGAAAGATATCATTTCTCACGGCACGAGCAGACTGGATAATACGGGTGTTTTGGTGGGCTCAGAGCTGGCCGCCTCATCCGGCCTCACAGTGGGTGATGCCGTGACGCTGATCTCTCCCATGGGCACCATAACCCCCTTGGGTATGATCCCCAAGTCCATGACCTTTATTGTCCGGGGCATCTTCTCCACAGGCATGTATGAATTTGACAGCAACATGGTCTACATCTCGCTTGCAGCGGCCAAAAAACTGTTCATGCTGGACATGGCTTCAGGCGTTGAGATCAAGGTAGCCGATATCTACCAGGCCGAAACCATATCCAAGACCATCCTTAAAAACCTGAAAGAAGGTTTCTGGGCAAAGACATGGAAGGACATGAACAGGAGCCTCTTCTCCGCACTGAGGCTTGAGAAGACCATCATGTTCATCATCCTGCTTTTCATCATCCTGGTTGCCGCATTCAGCATCATCAGCACACTCATCATGATGGTCATGGAGAAGCGCAAAGAGATTGCAATTTTAAAGTCCATGGGGGCCACTACCGAGCAGATTCTGAAAATCTTCATCACGGTCGGCATGACCATCGGCATCACAGGTACAGCCGTGGGACTCGTGCTGGGACTCCTGCTCACCTACAACCTGAATGCCGTTGTGGCTGCCGTTGAATTCGTCTTTCATATCCAAGTCATGCCCAAAGACGTGTACTACATCACGGGCCTGCCCACCAAGGTCGATGCCCTTGAGGTAACCCTCATCGCGGTGGCATCGGTGCTGCTGTCGTTCTTCGCCACCATATACCCTGCCAGACAGGCCGCAAAACAAGACCCTGTGGAGGTAATCCGTTATGAAGGATGAGCTTGTTCTCACCGTAGAGGACCTCCACAAGTCCTTTCACAAAGGACCTGAGGTTATTGAGGTGCTCAAGGGTGTGAACATTGATGTGCACCAGGCGGAAGGCATCGCAATTGTGGGGGCTTCAGGATCGGGTAAAAGCACATTGCTGCATCTGCTCGGGGGCTTGGAAAAGCCTGATTCAGGTAGCATCGTCTATGGGGACAGTAACATCTCCACCATGAAGGAGCGCGAGATTGCCCAATTCAGGAATAAAAAGATCGGATTTGTATTCCAGTTCCACTATCTGCTGCCCGAGTTTACGGCATTGGAGAATGTGATGGTCCCGGCACTGCTTTCCTCAAAGATGTCCCGCCGGATCAGAGAGCGTTCCGTCGAGCTGCTCGATGTGGTGGGGCTTGCAGACCGCAGGAAACACAAGCCCGGGGAGCTCTCGGGGGGCGAGCAGCAGAGAGTCGCCATCGCGCGGGCCCTTATGATGTCACCCGGGATCCTCCTGGCCGACGAGCCTACCGGCGACCTTGATCCGGAGACCGGTCACAAGGTCATCGAACTCTTCTCAGGGCTCAAAACAAAGCTCTGTGTCACCTTAATAATTGCCACACATAATATGGAACTCGCCCATACCATGGATAAGGTACTTGTGCTGAAAGGGGGTCACCTTGAACCAACTGCACAGTAGGGTTCTGATCTTCTTCGCCCTCTTTATGCTCCTGTCCGCTTCAGCATCTGCAGATCAGTATCTTGTGATGACGCACGATCGGGCCATATCTGAATATCTCGCCGATGTCCCCTGTATTACCTTCTCCGACACTGCACCTACAGAACTTTCTCTCGAACACAAGGAGGGGGTCTACCGCGTTACGGACGACAAAGGAGTGGGATACAGTGCAGCTACTCTAGCAGATGCCGCAGACGGTTACCTGCGGCTCAAAGGCGTGTGTGTGATCAAGGATGTAACCATCAAGGGCTATTCGCGCATAAGCGCAGACGCAATAAGGTTCCGTATCAAAACCGCCAAGGGTGATATCCTCCATAAAAATGCCACGAGAAAGGACATCGAGGAGATCTATTCCATGGGATACTTCGAGAAGTGCGATGCCACATTTGAGGACAACGCCGTGGTCTTTCTCGTGAATGAGTATCCCATCATCATCAAGATCGAGGTCAAGGGCAATAAAGAAATCAAGGAGAAGGACATCCTGGATGCCATCGGACTGAAAAAGTTCGATATCTTAAATACCAGGCTGTTAAAGACAAGCATCGACCGTATCAAAGGGCTCTATCGCGAGAGGGGTTATTATAAGGTTGATGTCAAGTCCGAGACGAATACCACGGAAGGAGGGATTAACCTCACCTTCACCGTGTCTGAGAACAAGCAGCTCTACATCAAGGAGATCACCTTTGACGGAAACGAGCATCTATCCTCCCGAAAGATCAAAGGCGCCATTGAGACCTCGACCCGCTGGCCGCTGGGTATTTTCAGCCACGAGGGCACATACCAGGACAGCGTGCTCGACACCGACCTGCTCCGGATCGAACAGTTCTACGCAGACAACGGCTACATGCAGGTTAAAGTAGGCAGGCCCAAGATCGATATCAAGGAAGACGACGGCATCTATATCTCCATACCCATCTCGGAAGGGCCGCTCTTTACCGTCGGCACAATCGATGTGGCAGGAGACCTCATCCTGCCCAAAAAAAATCTATACGCAAAGATCGACCTCAAGCCCGGGGATGTCATGAGCAAGAGCAAGGTCCAGCAGAGCATTGAACACCTGCGGGACATCTACATGGACAAGGGGTACGCCTATGTCCAGATCAAACCCGAGAGCACTGAGGAGGGAGAAAACAAGATCGGGCTGACCTTCCATATCACCCAGGGTAAACCCGTTACCATCGACTCGATTCAGATCAAGGGCAACACCAAGACCAGGGACAAGGTCATCAGGCGGGAGCTCGAGGTGGAGGAAGGCAAGCTTTTCTCCTCCACGGCCATCAAGGAGAGCAAAGACAACCTTAATCGGCTCGGATTTTTCAAGTCCACCAATATCGATCCGGTGCCTAAAAACGATGAAAACACGTCGCTGCTGGTGGATGTAGAAGAGACAACCACCGGCTCATTCTCATTTGGAGCTGCTTACTCCTCCCAGGACGGCCCCATGGGAACCCTTGGTTTGAGTGAGATGAATCTGATGGGCCTCGGCCTGAAGAGCAAGGCAAACGTAGAATACGGTCCAAAAATAAGGAATTTCACGTTGGACTTTGAGGAGCCCTGGGTCTTCGACCATCCGGTATCGCTTGGTGAACTTCTTTACAACACAAAAAGGGATTACCTCTACTATACAGAAGAGTCCAGAGGCGGGAATATACGCTTAAGTTACCCTTTCTATGAGAAGATCCGTCACTCTATCATATATTCCTACAATGATGTCGTGGGGCTTACCGACATCAATGCAAGCTACCGGCCTTCTCTGACCACGCAGGATATCGAGGGTGGAACCACGAGCAGCATCACAAACAGCCTTTATCGGGACACCACCAACGACTATTTCCGTCCGACACAAGGTTCCAATCTAAATGTGTCATATGAGTATGCCGGGTTAGGCGGTACATATCACTTCACCCGGGCCACCGCATCCGCTGCACAGTTCTTTCCCCTCTGGACCGACAAACTCGCCTTGATGTTGAAACTGAGATGGGGTACAGTAAATCCCATCCGTGGCGATGACCTCCCTGAATATGAGCGATTCATCCTCGGTGGTTTGAATAGCATTCGAGGCTTCAAATCCGGCCAGATCGGCCCGAGAGACAGCCTGGGTAACATCCTGGGGGGAAGGCTCATGGCGATAATGAACATCGAGGTCACTTTCCCTCTTGGTCCGATTCCCGGTCTCTATGGTGTTATCTTCCATGATGAGGGTAATGGCTATGAGAAACGCATCGACCTGACGGACCTTAAAAAGTCCTACGGTGCAGGCATCAGGTGGGTGACGCCTATGGGACCGTTGCGGATAGAGTATGCAAAGGTCATCAACCCCGCGTCTGACGAATCTCCGTCACGGTGGGATTTCACCGTCGGGACTTTTTTCTAGGATTTTTAAGAATAAACTCTTAAAGAGGAGTATATATGAAAAGAATTATAGCTTTTTTTACAGCCTGCTTCATCTTCAGTATGTCGGGCCCGCTTATGGCCCTGGACACGAAAATTGCCTATATCGACTCGCAGAAGATTCTTTATGAATCTCAGGCGGGCAAGGAGGCATACAAGCAACTCAGTGCGATGAAGGATCAGAGGGCTGCTGAGCTCGAGAAGAAGCAGGAGAAGCTCAAGGCCATGAACGAGCAGCTTCAGGCAAAGTCAGCCACCATGTCAACGGCGGCCCGAGATGATATGGAGGCGAAATATGACAAGGAGCTCAAGGAATACAACCGCACACTCAAGGATGCCCAGGACGATCTTAAGCGCAAGGAAATGGAATTCTTAAAGCCTTTCAGCAAGGATCTCGATGAGATCATCAAGACCTACAGCGAGAAGAACGGAATCGATATCGTCCTTGACAAACAGAACCCAGCCGTTGTCTATGCAGCCCCCAAGATCGACATCACAAGCCAGATCATAACTGCGTTTGATAAGCGCAATCAGGAAAAGAAAGGAAAGACAAAGTAAGAGAAACCCATGCTGCTGTCCAGGCTTGTAGAGCTTCTTGGCGGGACCTTACAGGGTAAAGACAGGGAAATCACCGGCGCATGCACCCTGGAGGAGGCCTCTGCCGATGACATAACTTTCCTGGCCAATCCCAGGTATAAGGGCCAGGTGAAGGATACCAAGGCCGGTGCCGTCATAGTTCAGGAAACCCTCGATCTGCCCATTTCCCAGATCAGAGCCGAGAATGCTTATCTCTATTTCGCCCGGGTCTTGCACCTCATCTACCCGGAAAAGCCTGTACGCCCAGGTATATCAAAGATGGCCTATGTCCACCCCGAAGCACAAGTACATCCGGGTGCCTGCATCGAAGCGCACGTATATGTGGGTGCCAAGGCTCGCATCTTCGAGAACAGCGTGATCTATCCGGGCTGCTTCATCGGGGAGGAGGCCTCGATAGGCGAGCACACAATTCTGTATCCCAATGTCGTCGTCTATGACGGGTGCACCATCGGCAGGCACTGTAACATACATGCAGGTGTCGTCATCGGTTCCGACGGGTTCGGCTTTGCATGGGACGGGAAGCGCCACGTTAAAGTGCCCCAGAAGGGGATCGTTATTATCGGCGACCACGTGGAGATAGGCAGCAACTGTACTATCGACCGTGCAGCACTCACCAGCACCAGGATCGGGTCGGATGTGAAGATGGACAACCTTGTGCAGATCGGCCATAACGTGGTGGTAGGCGACCATACCATCATCGTCGCCCAGACGGGCATATCAGGCAGCGCCCGCATAGGCGCGGGTGTAATTCTGGCCGGTCAGTGCGGTGTGGCAGGCCACATAACCATCGGCGATGGTGTGACTGCAGCGGCCCGTACCGGCATTGCCGCAGACATACCCGCCGGCAAGGTGATTTCGGGCTTCCCTGCCATGGACCATAGACACTGGCTCAGGGTCCAGAAGGTCTACAAGGATCTGCCGGAACTCTTAAAACGTGTTCGCGAGTTGGAAAGAAAGGTAAATGAACTTGCCAAAGATTGACCCGACTGCTCGTATATCTCCAAAAGCTATCCTGGCCGAGAATGTGACCATCGGCCCTTACACGGTTGTGGGAGACAACGTAGAGTTCGGTGAGGGGACTGTTGTCGGCCCCCACTGTATGATCGAAGGCCCCACCGTTATCGGCAAAGGGTGCATATTCACGGGTTATGCCAGCATCGGCACCCCACCCCAGGACCATTCGTACAAGGGCGAGGAAACCCGCCTTGAGATCGGTGACGGCAACACATTCCGTGAATTTGTGACCGTAAACAGGGGCACAACCAAAGACCGCGGCGTAACCAGCATAGGCAGCCATAACCTAATCATGGCCTACTGCCATGTAGCCCACGATTGTGTAGTCGGCAGCCATGTGGTCATGGGGAATCTGGCCACGCTCGCAGGTCATGTGGAGATCCAGGACAATGCCATCTTCGGCGGCATGTCGGCAATCCATCAGTTTACTCGTGTGGGAACTTATGCCTTCGTGGGCGGCGGATCCAGGGTGAGCCTGGACATCGTGCCCTTTGCCAAGGCCTCGGGAGATAGGGCGACACTCTACGGAGTGAACACCATCGGACTCAAGAGAAACGGTTTTAGCAAGGAGCACATCACACGGATTGAAAAGGCCTTCCGGATCCTGTTTAAACAGGGCCTGCTCTTGAAAGACGCCTTACGCGTGCTGGAACAAGAATTTCCTGACTCTATTGAGATCATCCGGCTGGTAACCTTCCTCAAATCGACCCGCAGGGGGATCGCCAGGTGAAGGCGAACAAGCTCAAGGTCGCAGTGATCGGGGTGGGCTACCTGGGGAGATTTCATGCCCAGAAATTCGCTTCCATGGAAAATGTTGAGCTTGTCGGTGTGGTGGACATCAACAAGTCCAGGGCGGAAGAGGTGGCCCGTGAGGTGGGCACAATCCCTTCCACCACTATAGATACCCTAGGCCCCCTCGATGCCGTCAGCATTGCAGTGCCCACGTCATCCCATGCAGAGGTGGCCATACCCCTGCTGGAACAAGGGATCGCAGTACTGCTGGAGAAACCGATAGCAGGGAGTCTTGACGATGCCGCTTCCATCATCGATGCCTCCCACACAGGTGGAGCCATCCTCCAGATCGGCCACCTGGAACGGTTCAACCCGGCATTACTTGAGCTGAGAGGAAGCATCACACAGCCCATGTTCATAGAGGCGCATCGCATCAGTCCGTTCAGGGCCCGAGGAACGGATGTCGATGTGGTCCTGGATATCATGATACACGACCTGGATATCATATTGTCCCTGGTGGATTCCGAGGTGGCCTCCCTGGAGGCCGTAGGCGTGCCCGTGTTGACGGATTCGGTGGACATTGCAAACGCCAGGTTGCGCTTCAAATCCGGCTGTATCGCCAACATAACGGCCAGCAGGGTGAGCGCGGATGTGATGCGCAAGATCAGGATCTTCCAGCCTGACTCCTACATTTCACTGGATTTTGCCAAGGCCAAGGTGGATGTCTATACCTTAAGTGAGACCAGGCAGATCCAGCACAAGCACCTTGCCATATCCGAATCGGACGCATTGGCCTCCGAGATCCGCTCCTTTGTCGATGCAGTACTTCATGGCGGTTCCGTCATGGTGGACGGGACTGCAGGGCTCAGGGCTCTTAAAATGGCCTATGCCGTGAAAGATGCCCTGATCGTACCTAAAAAATGACAGCACAAAGAATCCTCATGGTGGCGGGCGAGGCAAGTGCGGACCGGCATGCTGCTTGCGTGATAAGGGCCGTCAAACAACTCATACCCGACTCTGAGATCTTCGGCATGGGCGGCCCGGAGATGGCCGGGGCCGGTATGCAATGCATCTTCAGTATGGACGAGCTTTCCGTCATGGGTTTCACGGATGTCATCCCGAAGATCCGAAGGATCTTTAAGATCTATACCGGGATTAAACGGCTCATGGAGGAGAAGAGACCTGAGCTCTTCATACCGGTGGACCTGCCGGATTTCAACATGCGCTTGGCCAGGCATGCCAAAATCAGAGGGTTAAGGGTGCTTTACTACATAGCACCCCAGGCATGGGCATGGAGGAGTTCCCGGTCCAGGACGATGGCCAGGGTCACCGATGGCCTGGCCGTGATATTCCCCTTTGAGGAGCGTTTCTTCACCTCCTATGGAGTGAACACACGGTATGTGGGCCACCCCTTCCTGGAAGAACTGGATCTTTCATGGAAGGCATCATGGCCGCCAAGACGCATAGGGATCATGCCAGGCAGCAGGTATCATGAAATCATAAGGATCCTTCCCGTGATGATGGCTGCCAAGCGCCGCATCGAGGAAAGACATCCGGAGCTCTCCTGGCACCTGAGAGTGGCGCCGGGGCTTGATTCAAACGACATCAATGCCCTGGTAGATAAGAATGTTCAGCTCGAAAGCGGCTTAGCCGAAGTGGACCTCGCCATGGTGAAATCCGGTACCTCTTCTTTAGAGATGGCACTTCAAGGCGTGCCCGAGGTCATCTGCTACAAGACATCGCCGTTGAACTACCTCCTTGCACGGACCTTCGTAAAGATCGCAAACATCGGAATGCCCAATATCATCGCAGGCAAGAAAATCGTCCCCGAGCTCATCCAGAACCATCTTACGTCGGAAGACCTCGCCCGAACGATCCTCTTATACCTGGAAGAGAAGTCTTTATTTGAAGCGACACAGAGATCCTTTGGAGAGTTGCGGGAGTCGTTGGGGACCATGAAGGCGTCCAAAGGAGTAGCCATGTGGTCACAGGAACTTATGGAGGGGGCATGAAAGGTCTTACTACATACCGGCGGTTGCTGACTTATATCATTCCCTATAAATACAAACTGCTGGTCTCGCTGATCCTGTCACTGATCATAGCCGCCTGCATGCCGGCCATTGCCCTGCTCGTCAAGAACGTCATGGACGACATTTTTATTGCCAGGAAACTTGTCATGCTCTATTTCATTGTAATGGCCGTCGTGGCCATCTACCTCATCAAGACGGTCTGCGACTACTTCAGTTTCTACTTCATGAACGACATCGGCCAGCGTACCATCATGACCCTCAGGGACGATCTCTATGCACATATCCAGACCCTTTCCATGCCCTACTTCATCCGCACCCCCACCGGGATACTCATCTCGAGGATCACGAATGATGTCAACCTGGTCCAGCTCTCTGTCACTGAGTCGGTCACAGAATTCATCCGCCAGTCCCTAACGCTGCTCGGACTCATGGCGGCGGTATTCTGGCGTGACTGGCGCCTTGCACTTATTGCGATGATCGTATTTCCTCTTGTCATCTATCCTATCAACAAATTCGGCCAGAGGCTCAAGCGTTATTCCATTAAGAGCATGAAGGTGATGGGCAATGTCATGAGCATCCTTGATGAGGCCATCAGCGGCATCAGGATCGTGAAGGCCTACAACATGGAGGACTACGAAACAAGGAGATTTTCTGCTGAAAACAGAAATTACTATACGAACTGGATGAAGAGGATCAGGGTAAGGGCCATTTCCGGCCCGCTCATGGAGCTCATCGGCGGCCTGGCTACCGCGCTGCTCCTTTGGTACGGGGGCCTAAGGGTGATCAGGGGGGTGATGACCTCGGGCGAGTTCTTGTCGTTTATAACGGGGTTGTCAATGCTCTATTCGCCGATCCGCAAGCTCAACAAGGTGAACATTGAAATCCAGGAGGGGATTGCTGCAGCCAGCAGGATCTTCGACCTTCTGGATACCAGGCCCGAGATCATGGAGAAGGCCGGAGCGAAGGCACTCCCCAGGGTTGAGGGCCATTTTGAATTCAAGGATGTATGGTTCAGCTACACGAACGATGATAGGTACGCCCTGGAGGGGATCACCTTCCGGGCGGATAAAGGCAGACAGATCGCGCTTGTCGGTGAATCAGGATCAGGCAAGTCAACAATGGCAAACCTCTTGCCGAGGTTCTTCGACGTAAGCTCCGGACAGATCCTTGTAGGCGGGACTGACATCAGGGAGGTAACTCTGGCATCGCTGAGGGAAAACATCGCCATGGTAACCCAGGAGATGATCCTGTTCAATGACACCATCAGGGCCAACATTGCCTATGGAACCCAAAGTTCTTCCCTGGATAAGATCATCGAGGCGGCCAAGGCGGCCAATGCCCACGATTTCATCATGAGCCAGAAAAACGGCTATGACACCGTGGTGGGAGAGAGCGGGATAAGGCTCTCCGGAGGCCAGCGGCAGAGATTGTGCATCGCGAGGGCCATCATCAAGAACGCCCCGATCCTCATCCTTGATGAGGCTACATCGGCACTGGATACAGAGTCGGAGCGCGAAGTCCAGGCTGCCCTGGACATACTCATGAAGGGAAGGACCACCCTCGTGATCGCCCACCGTCTCTCCACCATCGTAGGGGCGGATGAGATCATCGTGCTCAGCAGAGGCCGTATCGTGGAAAAGGGAACTCACGACGCGCTGCTGAAGAATAACGGCCATTATGCGAGGCTCTATGCCCTTCAGTTCGGGAATGCTTGATTGCCTGGCGCTGATCTACGGCGCTGTGGTGAAAGTCCGAAACACCTTGTACGACCTGGGTGTATTGAATATTCATAAGGTACCTTTACTTGTGGTGAGCGTGGGCAATATTGAATCAGGTGGAACGGGCAAGACCCCCTTTACCATGGCACTGGCAGGCGGGCTCTTTCAGAGAGGCCGTAAGGTTTCCATCATAACGCGAGGATACAAAGGCATACTGAAAGGTCCCGTCCTCGTCGAACACCGCCACCTAAGCGAGGAAGTGGGTGATGAGGCTCTGCTCATGTCACGGCTCATGAAGGTACCTGTCGTCAAGAGCCCCGACAGGGTTAAAGGTGCACTCTTCGCTCATACAAATCTCGGCAGCGAGATCGTTGTGCTGGACGATGGATTCCAGCATCGCAGGCTCCACCGTGACCTGGACATTGTCCTTGTAAGCAGGGACGTCAAGGGCGAGAAGCTCCTGCCTGCCGGGACGCTGCGTGAACACGCAACATCACTCAAACGTGCGAATGTCATCGTGTCATTGAAAGGCGCTGACTATGACGGACTCAAGGCCGAGCTGATACCGTCGGCCCTTGTGGATCTTCACGGAAATACTTACGGTCTTGAACTCGTTTCAGGCAAGCGGGTGCTCGCTTTCTGCGCCATCGGCAGACCCGAACACTTTATCGCAATGCTTCATGGGCTGGGCGCTGATGTGGATGGGCTTGTCTTTAAGGACCATCATTCCTACACATTATCCGATGTAAGAGATATCATGGACCGGTCCGCAGGCAGGGATTTGGCGATTACCACCGAGAAAGATCTGGTGAAGATAAATCCTGCTTGGTTCACCGGAATTACAGAGAAGCTTTTTGCAGTGCGGGTGGGTATAGAGATGAGAGGATTGGCGGGTATGCTGGATGAGATCGAACAGTTGGCCGAGAACAGCCGTTTTCCTGGATAGGGATGACACGATCATCAGGGATACGGGATATTTGAGCGACCCCTTAAGGATCGAGATCCTGCCGGGTGCAGTGAAGGCCGTCCAAGCACTCAATGAGGCAGGCATCCCGGTTATCATCATTACCAATCAGTCCGGCATTGCACGAGGGTTTCTCGATGAGGACACCTTAGAGGCGATCCACTTAAGGCTTACCACCCTTCTCTCGGAGCAGGGGGCCCGGATTGATGCCGTCTATTATTGTCCCCACCATCCGGAAGGAATCAGGGAAAAGTATCGGGTGGAGTGTACCTGCCGCAAGCCCGAACCCGGGCTTCTACTCCGGGCTGCCGACGAATTCGGGCTTGATCTGATGCGCTGTTACCTGGTAGGGGACAAGCCCATTGACATAGAGACCATACACCGGGTGGGCGGCAAAGGCATTCTTATCGGATCCGGAAAGGACACTGGTCTGACAGATAGACCCGATTTCTCGGCAACCACCTTGGAAGATGCAGTGTACTGGATACTCAAGGACATGAAGTGATGAGTTTTGTTGACAGGCTAAACAGCGATATACAGTACTATGGGACACTCGCCATGATCCGGCTTATCCGTGCCATGCCGTACCATGCTGCCATAGCCCTCGGCAGGTCCATCATGCTCCTCGTCTGGATCTTCATGCCGCTGCGGAGAAAGATCGTGAAGATCCAGATGAGCTCCGCCCTCGGGCTGGATAACCCGTGGCGTCTTGGATTGAAGGTGTTTATGAACCAGGGGGAGATCATGGTGGATGCGATAAAGTATGTATACATGAGTGATGAGGAGATCAAGGCCAGGATCATAGTGGAGGGGAAAGAATATCTGGATGAGGCGCTGGCAAGCGGACGGGGGCTCATGATGTTCACGGGCCACATCGGGAACTGGGAGGTTCTCTCCAATGCCCCGAGGCTGCTTGGCACCCAGTTCTGCCACATGGCCGTCATACGCAAGGATGCCAGGCTCGAATCCATCATAACTGAGATGCGCACCCGCTCGGGTGTCACCATCCTGCCGCCGAAAGGTAAGGGCCTCATGCTCATAAAACAACTCAGGAAGGGCAGGACCATCAGCCTGATAGTGGACCAGCGGGGCAAAAGCAGAGACGGGCTGCTCTGTGATTTCTTCGGCTTGCCTGCCGTCACCAATCCGGGGCCGGCGTTCCTTGCTCTCAAGGGTAATGCCCTGGTGCTGCCGGCATATACAGTCAAACTGGGTGGCGTCCATCGGATCTGCATAACAAAGGCCGTGGATGCTTCTGCCTTCGGGGAGGGGGATGAAGCGATACAGCGCTTAAGTGACTTCATGCAGTCCTTTATAGCATCGGTGGTGGAGCAATACCCGGACCAGTGGTTCTGGCTGCACAGCAGGTGGATACGGCGCAAGGACTTTCAAAATATCAAGACCGATAAGGACTTCAGGGACATGGTATTTGCCGAGGCAGAGCGAATACGATCAAAAAAGAAGAGAGCATGAAGCCGCTTAGGTCCATACTCCAAGAGATCAGGTACCGGGCATCGCTCCTTGTCCTTGCCCTTGTCAGGTTCCTGCCATATGTCCTCATCATAACCCTGTTCCGTTTTTTTGCCGTCCTCGCCTTTTTTTTAGACCCGTTCCACCGGAAGGTGGCGGGCATCCAGATGCGCTCTGCACTGGGGTTTGCACATGTCCGGCTCCTGGTGCTGAAGGTGTTTATGAACCAGGCGGAGATCCTGGTGGATACCGTGCGGTATGCATACATGAGCGATGAAGAGATCAGAAACAAGGTGAAGGTCGAGGGGAAGCAACATCTCGATACCGCCTTGTCAAGCGGCAGGGGTATCATGATGATCACGGGCCACATCGGCAACTGGGAGATCATCTCGCACATACCCCGGGTGCTTGGCATTCAGTTCTGCGTCATGGCGGATGTCCGCAAGGACAAGCGGCTCGAATCCATCGTAGATCGCATACGATCCCGTTCTGGTGCTACCATCCTGCCGCCCAAGGGTAAGGCGCTCATGCTTATCAAGGAGTTGAAAAAGGGCCATACCATCGGCATGGTAGTTGACAACCGGAGTGAGAAGAAAGACGGTCTGCTGTGCAATGTCTTTGGCATGCCGGCACCGACGAACCCCGCACCCGCCTTTATTGCCATCAAAGGCAATGCGCTGGTATTGCCTGTATATGCGATAAAGCAGAGAGGCAGCTATATCATCCGCTTTTCAAAGGCCCTTGATGCAGGCACGTTCGGCATTGGAGAGACGGCAATGCGGCATCTGAGCGACTTCATGCAGTCATGGGTGTCATCAGTGGTCAAGGAACATCCCCACCAGTGGTTCTGGCTCTACAGCAGATGGGTCAAACGATCGGACATGAGAAGGATTATAAAGAAGGGTTTGGATTTCAGAGAGTATGTCCTCAGGCAAGCGGAAATAAATTTGTAGGAGCGCCTTTAGGCGCGACAAGCAAGGTACGATCATGCTTTCTGCCCGGCCAAGCCATACGATTTTACCCGCGGCAGCAAGCATTTCAGTCATCGAGATTCAGGATAGGTCGCGGCTGAAGCCGCTCCTACAAGGGTACATACTGAGTCTTGACTTTCCATGGGTCTCACCAGTATACCTAATAGGCTCTCAAGAGGACTAAGGCGGCATAGCCAAGTGGTAAGGCGACGGTCTGCAAAACCGTTATTCACCGGTTCAAATCCGGTTGCCGCCTCCAGTTTTAAACCTGCTTCAGCCATCGTTTTCAAGGGATCAGATGTTTCTCAGAATTCGCTCGTTTATTGACTTACTAGAGAATTACTAGAGAATATTAGAAATAAACGCAGATCTTGATTGTAAGTTGGAGCATAAAACGAACTGGGTATTTGAGACTGCAAACCTTCATTGGGCCTACAGACTCGTACAGTTATCTCTATAGAGTCTTGTCCTAGTAATAATCATGAGATATCAGTTCGTATAATCGAGAGAAGCCTATATGTAATAATACTATTTAACTTATGATCAATTATCGGCGATTTATCATTACATAATTTTCTGAGTAAAAAAGTAGAGATATAAAAGCTGCTGTGCTTTTTGCGCAGAAATATCTAGAGACCTAGAGAGACATTTCTCATCAATGATTACTGTATATTATACAGATATTTCTTTAAGTTTAGCCAAGTATAATATTCCCTCATTTAATGTATTAAATGTGACATCGGCGCATGCATGGATCATTGCTAAATACTTTGATATCTCATCATTTGATTTAGATTTCTCATCTACAAAAATAATATGTTTTCCAAGTGCCTTCGCATATCCTATTTCCAAAGCTAAAGCATAACCCCCCGGATTATTTTTTTCTAAGTAAGCAAAAATGAGATCAGATTTCCGAATAGCTTGAAGATCCCAATTTGTATACTGAAGAGTCTCTGATAATTGATGGTTGCGAGGATCAAGAAAACTTAATGAAGGATTTAATTTTATAACATCACTTTGCCAATTTGATGTAAATCCCCCAGCTAAATATATAACCATATTTTTATTCTCTTTAGGAGCTTCGTTACGAAGGCTATCCACTGCCATGCTGAAAGGAATAGTTAATGCCCGCTTGTTAAATTCATATCTTCTGTCTAGAAATATTATAAAAAGAAACAACATAAACCATGCATACATTGTACTGTAGTTTATTGATAAAATGCTATCGTTGCCAAATATACTAGTTAGCCACCATACCAACAATAGTATGATTATTACAGTAGCAATACCTTGACTTAGTAATGAAAGGAACATGAAACGATAAGTTAAATCTCTATCTATCCCAGGAATACTCATTGCGACATTTCGTAAAGAATGTAATTTACTGATTGAGTTACTAAAGTTCATGTTTTTTGTTAGTTCTAATGGCATTCTCTCAATAAAATATTTAACAGAAGGATCATCAACAAATTCATTAGACCATACTTCTTCTGGCACTAAGGAAGAAGGGAGTACCTTATAGATATCAGGAAGAAACTTGAACTTGCATAATAAGAATTTGTTTAGCTTTATAATATACTTTAAAATAAAATTTATAGGCCGGATTACCAGCCAATTACCGAAGCTAGTAATACCATTACCTAATACATATGCTAAAATTATAAAAAACCATATTTTTGCTGCCTCTCCGAGGCCACAAGTAATTATTAAATGTTGAAACATTTTGGGGAGTAGAATCCCAATACCAAGCAAAAGAATTGCTCCAGGAATTATTGAGCCAATAATATCGTTAAAAAATCTTAAAGAGATCGTTAAAACATCTTCTGATTTCATCGGATCATACCTCCTAATAAAATCAAGCGATTATTTTTCCTAAAAATTCAGTTTGCGGGGATGCAATTAAATGCGAAAACTTCAACTAACCAATCTAACTCAAGTTTAATTAAATAGCTTTCAATATGCTTCATATATCTAGTATGAATTGCACTGTATTCCATATTATAATCCCCTACCTGTCTTACAAGGCTTAATTTTGTTCATAACTTCATGCAAAGCATCAATTGATTCGTGTATATCTATACCTGAAGTGAATCGTCCAATACTAAACCGTATCGAGGCCCTCGCATCAGTATCAGAAAGTCCTATTGCGCGTAACACATGTGAGGGTTCTGGAATACCTGACGTACAGGCAGCACCGGTTGAGGCGGCTACAAAAGGCTGAAGTGCCCCAATAAGTTCATGCGCATCTAAGCTTCTGAAACATATATTTGCGTTGCCCGGATGCCTGAGGTCACCGCTTGCGCCGTTAATATGGATGTTTGTGGTAATGAGGTTAAGTTGTTCAATGAATTGGTCACGCAATGCACGGATCTTTATGCGTTCCATAACCGCGTCTGCTGATGTGACGAGTTCTATCGCCGCACCAAATCCAACACAAAGAGGAACAGGAAGAGTTCCGGCTCGGAGACCATTCTGTTGACCTCCACCATAGATAAGAGGTTTGACCAATCGCTGAACATCGCGTCTAATAAATAGAGCACCAATGCCTTTCGGCCCATAAAGTTTGTGAGCAGATAGGCTAAGAAAATCGACATCGAGCTCATTAACATCTAGCGGCATTGCCGTGAGGGCTTGTACAGCATCTGTATGTATTAGTGCTCCAACATTTCGGCAAAGTGATGTTACATCTTTCACGGGCTGAATAGTTCCGATCTCGTTATTTACAGTCATTACTGAGACAAGTAATACATCAGTGGCTAAACGTTCTTCTAATATATCAAGTCGAATGATGCCATTATGATCAACAGGCAATTGTTCAATAACAAGATCAAACTGTTCACTAGCTGCATAAGCAGCTGCAAAGACAGATTTGTGCTCTATTGAGCTGACAAGGATTCGACGACGGTCTGCACTTGCATATCCCGCAGCACCTATGATTGCTAAATTATTCCCCTCTGTGGCCCCTGATGTAAAAATGATCTCATCAGGATCTGCAACGATAGCAGATGCAATTTTTTGGGTTGCTTCATCTATTGCAGCATTTGCCTCCCAACCAAAGGCATGGTCAGAAGAATGTGGGTTACCGGGATGATCAAAAAAGAAAGGCTTCATGGCTTCAATCACCCGTTGATCAACGGGCGTCGAAGCCTGATAGTCCATGTATATTCGATTCTTTATCAATTTACACATCTTATCAAATTTAGGGCACTCGCTCATTTCACTTATTAAGAACTGGAGATAGCCTCCAGGTTCCTTGACAATACTCAAGGCATTATGTATTGTCAACCTGGATGAAACCTCCAGGAAAGAACTTATGGTAAGAGGCCCTCTTTATCAAGCCGAGAGCAAGCCCCTTTTTTCAGGACATGAAACCTTTCCTCTCCGGTATGGTTGGTTAAAAAAAGTATATGATACTATTTCAAAAAATTCTAACGACCCTGACAACAAACATATTTTCCTAAAAGACGACGCAATAGCCCGTTTTGGTGTTGGAAAAAACATGGTAGCATCAATGCGACATTGGGCGATGTGTTGTGGAGTGATTACTGAAGACGAACCGACGGGGCATCTTATCCCAACAGCATTTGGTGATTTTCTCTTCGGCCCAAGAGGAAATGATCCATATTTAGAGAATCTTGCTTCTATCTGGCATCTTCATTGGTACCTTTGCTCCTGCGATAATAGCCGGCCGCTTAAAACAACATGGTTTTGGGTCTTCAATCATTTTAATGAAGTTAATTTCAAAAGGGATGATCTTGTCGAAGGACTAATGAAACTTGCCAAGGCTCGCAATTGGCAACGTGTTTCAAGGACAACAGTTCAACGAGATGTTGAATGTCTTGTTAGAATGTATGAGACACGAACGTCAAACAACATTGGGACAGTTGAGGACAACTTAGAATCTCCTATGGCAGAGCTTGGTCTCATTCGTGGTATTAAAGGTTATTTTCACCTTGTCCGTGGTCCCAAACCAACACTTCCTAATGGCATTTTTACTATGGCCCTGGACTCCTTTTGGAACCATATTGGTACTTCACACTCCATCTCTTTCGAAATGATCGCTCATGAGCCTGGATCACCCGGACGAATATTCCTTCTTGATGAATCAGACATAATAGACCGTTTACTTGTTCTTGAAAATTTAACGCAGGGTACTCTTAGATGGTCGGAGACAGCAGGATTGAAGCAAGTTCTTCGAGATCATCCTCTTGGTGAAAAAGACCGACAAACACTATTGGTTAATGATTATCGGGAATCGCACCATCGGAAGGAGGCGTTCCGATGAGCCTTTCTGATCTTGTTCACGTTGCTAGCCGGTTTCAACGCTCAATCCGCATAGATACGGATCTTCATGATTCGAAGATACTTGAAGGATTTGTTTGTCCAAGATCATCAGCATATGTGCTCCTTACAATGGCCCAGCACATTGTGGATACAGGCCACACGGCATTCACATGGACCGGTCCATACGGTAGTGGCAAATCAAGCCTAGTTGTTGCTTTAAGCGCACTTCTTAATGGTAATTCCACACTACAAAACCAAGCTGTGGCTATTGTTGGAAAAAACATTACAGACACTCTATGGAAAGCCTTACCTCTTAAAAAGAAAGGGTGGCGTATACTTCCTGTTGTTGGTCAACGTTCCGTTCCAGCAGAAGTTATTGGTAAAGCACTTATTACAAATGGCTTTATTAAAAAGAAGGATGTAGGAACCTGGACAGATGATCTCGTGATTTCTCTTCTGATCAAGCTAGCCAAAGAGCGTTCCAATATATATGGCGGATTAATTGTCTTCCTCGATGAAATGGGGAAGTTTCTTGAGGGGGCTGCTCAAGATGGTGTTGATATCTACTTTTTTCAACAACTTGCTGAAATAGCCGTTCGAAGTAAAGGCCGCCTTCTTGTTATTGGTGTTCTGCATCAAGCTTTTGAGGAATATGCACAGCGATTAACTCGTGATCAACGTGATGAATGGGCAAAAGTCCAAGGTCGTTTTATTGATCTTATTGTTAATACTGCAGGTGAAGAACAATTAGATCTGCTTGCCCGAGCTATTCAGAGCGATTATTCAGCCAAGCATCTAACATCTTTATGCCAAACGGTTGCGAATGTAGTAAGAGCTGGCAGGCCAAGTGCTGCTATTGATATGGCAATCACTTTAGAGCGTTGTTGGCCCCTTCATCCAGTAGTAGCGTGCCTACTCGGACCTATCTCTCGCCGACGATTTGGGCAAAATCAACGCAGCTTGTTTGGTTTTCTGAACTCGGCTGAACCTTTCGGGTTCCAAGACTTCCTTCACAATGCCAACGAGAAAGATATCTTTGGTCCGGATCACTTATGGGACTACCTCCGAGTTAATTTGGAGCCTGCAATCATGTCTTCCCCAGATAGCCACAGGTGGTCTATAGCAGTGGAGGCAATCGAACGTTGTGAGACTATGGGAGCATCTATGGTCCACATCCAACTTCTGAAGACTATAGCTCTTTTAGATCTTTTCCGTGAGCGATCAGGGTTAAGTGCAACCTATGACTTGTTAACAGATTCTGTACTAGGAAAGGTCTCTAATACAGAAGTGATTGATATTCTCAAGCAACTTCAATCCTGGTCATTAATTATTTATCGTAAACATCTTGGTGCATTTGCTATTCATGCTGGAAGCGATTTTGATCTCGATCACGCTTTAAAGGAAATGCTTGTCTCTTTTCAAGATGTGGATTTCCGAGAACTACGTGCATTAGCAGGATTACAGCCTATCTTAGCAAAACGACATTACCACGAAACGGGAGCTCTTCGATGGTTTGACGTTGACCTTGCACCCCTCACTGATGTGACGACACATATATCTATAGAATCCTCCTCCAACGGAGCTATTGGCCGCTTTCTGCTTGTTATACCAACTGCAAATGAATCAAAATCTATGGCTTCTCAAATCTGTCAGGCTGTTGTCCATACATCGAGTGAGAATGTTGTAATTGGGTTATCTACTGCTTCCTGGCGAGTGATAGATTTAGCTCGAGAGTTTATTGCTATCACAAAAATTAGCGAAGAACGCCCTGAACTGAGCGGAGATCCAGTAGCACGACGTGAAGTATTCGCCCATATAGCCGATGTCAGATCACGATTAGAAGCAGAACTCCAAAAGATGTTTGATACTGCAAATTGGTATCGCTCTGGTGTTGATCCAGTTCGATATAGCTATTCTGAGCTTAACACTTTGGCCTCAAACATAGCAGATACTATGTATAGTCAAGCTCCAAAGCTTCCCAATGAACTACTAAATCGAAAAAAACCCTCATCGAATGCTGTTGCTGCTCAGAAAGCATTACTGAAATTGATGGTACAGCATGAGGGCGAACCACGTCTCTCAATTCGAGGATTTCCTGCAGAGGGTGGTCTCTTAGAGTCCTTACTCTTAAAAACAGATCTTTACCGGTTCCTTCCAAAACGAGGCTGGCAGTTTTTAACCCCGTCAAAAAGACACGATCCATGCGGGCTACTTCCTGCTTGGAAAGCTGTAACCGAAATCTTGAAAAATAATTCCCACCGCACTGTCTCCTTGGCTGAAATTTTTACAATATGGCAACAACCACCTTATGGAATTAAGAATGGCCTCTTACCTATTCTCGCTGTAGCATTTCTTCTTGCCCAACGAGATAAATTGGCCTTTTATCGTGATGGCATATTCCAAGCTCGTTTTACTGATCTAGATGTTGATTACTTAACTAATGATCCATCATCGATCCAGTTTCGATGGATGGATTTATCATTCCTTTCAAGAAAATTTCTTTCGGGTCTTGCTAAGATAGTATGCGAACTTGATAATCAGAATAGCCTTGTTCATTTGGAACCAATCGATGTGGCACGTGGGCTCGTAGGTATTTTTGAGAATCTCAGACCATGGGTGAAGAGGACTAGTCGCCTCTCTGCAAGTGCTCTCCAAGTCCGTTCAATCTTTAAATCAGCTTCGGATCCGAACAAGTTCCTGTTCGATGATATACCGGGAATATTTGGAGAGATTGATGCGAAAGAACCAGAACTTAATATAGAGCAAGTTATTAATTGTGTTCGAGAAGGTCTCTTTGAACTGATTCAGGCTTATTCTCATATGCTAGATAGGCTTCAACAAATGATGCTCATGGAACTTCAAGTCCCTAATACATCTCCCCAAGCATATGGTGAGCTGCGTGATCGCGCAGAAAACATTATTCAACTAACAGGGGATTTTCGACTAAATGCTTTTATAGGCCGATTGAGTCAGTTTAATGGTTCCGAAATGGACATTGAGGGAATTGCAAGTCTTGCAGCTAACAAACCCCCTCGAGACTGGGTCGATGCTGACCTTGATCAAGCGGGGATAGAAATTGCAGACTTAGCGCAAAGATTTATTCGAGCAGAAGCGTACGCCCGAGTGAAAGGGCGCCCAGATAAACGGCAAGCCATGGCAGTCGTTATCGGAATGGATGGGCGCCCAACGCCAGTAACAGGTGAGTTTACAATTACTGATACAGAGAGAGTTGCAGTTGATGATATAGTTGCAAAGGTCGAGCAAGCTCTTTCGAGCACAGATCAGCATGGAAGAAATATTATTCTTGCCGCACTTGCTGAGATGAGTGCCCGGTATTTGAATGATGATATTGAGGGTCAAATATCAAAGATGGTAGCCAAGAAAGTAGGCTGAAAATGAGTGAAGGGGAAAGGCATGTGCTTGGCCTATCAGGGGGGCGTGATAGCGCCGCATTGGCTGTGTACATGCGACAACACCATCCTGAACTTGACATCGACTTCTTTTTTACTGACACAGGGAAGGAACTACCTGAAGTTTATGAATTTCTCGGACGCTTGGAAGGTTTTCTGGGAAAACCAATTTTACGATTAAATCCCGACCGAGATTTTGATTTCTGGTTAAAACAGTATAACAACTTCCTTCCCTCAGCTCAGACGAGGTGGTGTACCCGTCAGTTGAAGCTTCGCCCTTTTGAAGATTGGTTGCGTCCTCAATTGGATGCAGGGATGAAGATATTTAGTTATGTGGCAATTCGAGCAGATGAAAACTACCGAGATGGCTATACTTCAAAAAAAGAAAGATTGACTGTATGCCTACCCTTCAAATCCGCCGGGATTGACAAAATCGGTGTTTTAGATATTTTGGATAATGCTGGCCTAGGTCTCCCGAAATACTACGCATGGAGAACTCGCTCCGGGTGCACCTTCTGCTTTTTTCAACAGAAGATTGAGTGGGTTCGTTTATTAGAACATCACCCCGACAAATTCGATGAGGCAAAGCAATATGAGAAAACAGCAGTGGAACACTGTTCACCATTTACATGGAGCCAAGGAGAATCGCTAGAGGCCTTATCAAAACCAGAACGTATCGAAGCCATTAAGAATGATCACGAAATGCGTTTGTCACGTTTAAAGTGTAATACCAGGCCAAATCCTTTACGGTCAGAAAATGAACCGCTTGATATTGATGACCTTTACGGGCAAGCTAAAGTATGTTTAGCCTGCCATAAGTAATTTCCTAGGAGGACAAAAGAATGTCCGGAGCCCCAGGAATCTCGATTCAAAATGTCCTTAGAAGTGCTCCGGAGAAAGCACTTCGAGACTTTGTAGGTGATTCGACGATCAATGTTTTATCAGCACTTAATCCAGACTTGGTCACAAAAGATAATTTAGTGGAGCTTGCAAATCAATCAGCATCCCCATTTGAAATTATACAGCGAAAGGCATTGCGTGATCGTCTTATTGGACTTCTTCCAATCAATAAGGCGCAAGAGCTCGCAAAAAAGATGGGTATACCTGCAGAGAGTAAGTTCCTCTATGACCGTCTTATTATTGAAGCAAACGAAAGGCGAGCAGAGTCTATTCTTCTAAGTTTCTTTGGTGTTGTCATTCCCGATCGGGCACGAGGGGCTGAAGAGGCAGCCCAAAAGGAAATATTTCCGACATATAGCTTGTTTCCTCACCAAAGAAGTGTTGTAGAGCGCGCTCTTGTTGCGTTACATGAAGATCCATACAAGACGGTGGTACATATGCCTACAGGGTCGGGTAAGACACGCACTGCGATGCATATAGTGGCTGATGTACTTAATAAGAACCCCAATCGTTTGGTGATATGGCTGTCACAGAGTGCAGAATTATTGGAGCAAGCTGCAGATGAATTTGAGAAAGCATGGGGAGCTCTTGGCTCGTTTTCCACATCAGTTTACCGTTTCTGGGGGGATCATGATCCAAACATAGAAGAAGCTCGTAAGGGGTTTCTTGTTGCTGGTCTAGGTAAGCTTCATGCTTTATCAAAGCGTGATGCTAACATGATAATGAGGCTTGGTGATCGTGCACCGTTAACGGTTTTTGATGAGGCGCACCAGGCAATTGCCCCAACATTCAAGTCTCTTATTAATTATCTTAAAGATAAGAAGCCAGGAAACGCTCTATTAGGTTTAACCGCAACACCTGGTAGAACATGGGCAAATATAGCAGCCGATGCTGTTTTGTCTGATTTTTTCGGTAACCATAAGGTGGTCTTAGAAATTGAAGGTTACACTAATCCCGTCCACTATTTAATTGAAGAAGGGTATCTTGCTCGACCAACATTCAGAACCTTGAATGTTGACCCAGGCTTTAATATTTCAGAAAAAGATTTAAATGATATGTCCGAGGAATATGACATCCCCACCTCAGTGCTCGATAAACTTGCCATGAATGATCAGCGGAACATCCGAATTATCACAACAGTTGAGGATTTATGCCAGAGGCATAATAGAATAATAGTTTTTGCTGCAACAGTTGGACATGCTCACTTGATCTCATCCATACTGACTTTACGTGGAACTCACTCATTTGTAATAACCGGTTATACAGATCGTACAACCCGTGAGAGTATCATTGCTAAGTTCAAAAGCAATACCTCTGAACCGTTGGTTCTTTGTAATTTTGGCGTACTTACAACAGGTTTTGATGCTCCAAAGACAAGTGCTTTAATTATTGCCCGCCCTACCAGGTCTCTGGTATTATATAGTCAAATGGTTGGCCGTGCCATTCGTGGCGAACGTGCGGGGGGCAACAAATCCGCAGAAATCGTTACAGTCGTAGACCCACAGTTGCCCGGATTTGGTGATATTGCAGATGCATTCACAAATTGGGAGGATGTTTGGGGCGATGACAAATGCATGTGATGATGTTCAAAATGGAAGTGTAATTATCCCTACCAATCTTGCTATCCGCGCAATGCGTGATAGTGGTTATCGTAATACTGCTCATGCTTTAGCAGAGTTAATAGATAACTCTGTACAAGCGACAGCAACAACAGTCGAAGTCTTCTGTATAGAGGAGATGGTCAGTGTAAACGGAAAACAGCGACGTCGGGTCACCAAGATCGCTGTTCTAGATAATGGTACGGGCATGCCACCAGAAGTACTACGAATGGCTCTTCAATTTGGTAATGGCACTCACCTAAATGATCGATCTGGAATTGGACGTTTCGGGATAGGACTCCCGAATGCCTCCATCTCTCAAGGAAAACGAGTTGACATCTGGACATGGCAAAGCGGTCCAGACAATGCAATTTATAGCTATCTGGATGTTGATGAGATTGAAAAAGGGCAGATTCAGTTTGTTCCCGAACCGGAACATGATCCTATACCATCTGAATGGCGTAATCGAGGTAGAAGCTTTGGAACGACAGGATCTCTCGTCGTTTGGAGTAATTTCGATGATCAACGACTAACATGGAAGAGTGCTCGGGCAACTCTTGAGAACACTGAGTGGATCGTTGGTAGGATATATCGCAAGTATATACATAAAGGTGATCTACGGATTCAGTTACGTGCTTTTGATGGAATGAATATTCTTTTCGAAAGGGATACATGCGTAAATGATCCACTATATCAAATGGCCCCATCCTCAACGCCGGCACCATTCAATAACAAACCGATGTTCGAGCAATGGGGTGAAGATGATCAAGTCTTCGATATAAATTTCAAAGGAACGAATCACAAAGTCATAGTCCGAGCTTCTTGGGCAAATCGAGAAACACTACCCGAGGACGGAACAGATCGTGGTTCTAAAGACTATGGTAAGCATGCAGGGAAGAATATTGGTGTCTCAATTGTAAGGGCTGATCGAGAACTTGTTTTGGATCCTTCCTGGGCTATTGGATATGACCCCGTTGAGCGGTGGTGGGGTATTGAAGTTAACTTTCCTCCTGAACTTGATGAGATCTTTGGCGTCACAAACAACAAGCAGGCAGCAACAATTTTTTCCCACATGGTCAACTTCGATTGGAAAACCGAAGCGGATCCGGGAGAGGAGTACCTTGACTTCAAACGCCGGATCTCTGAAGAAGGTGATCATCGTGCAGATCTACTAGATATCGTTAATTACATCCGGACAATTCTCTCACGCATCCGAAGTGCATTAAGTGACCAAACTAAGGGAAGACGATCAGGGGCGAAGCGTCATGATGATACTTCTGTAGAAGACCGCGCCTCGACAAAGTTCAAGGAAAGAGCACGTTCTGGCCATGAAGCAGAATCCGACAGTGGTGTTTTTGACAAAGATGCTCAAAACGCCCTTCTGGAAGATTTGGTAACAGAAAAGAACTATGAAGAAGACACAGCAAAACAGATGGTTGAAGCAACCCTACGTCGAGGTCGAAATGTAATTTTCATAGAGTCCGCAAGCGAGATGGACGCCTTTTTTTCTGTGGAGCAAAAACCCGGCGGCATCACCCAAGTTATCTTTAATAGCTCACACCCAGCTTATGATTATCTCATCAAAACACTTGAATCAGATACTACAGAGGCAACAGATAAAGAATTAATAGGTCGTATTCAAAATGCTTCTGATACAATCTGGATGCTCTTCGCGGCATGGGCGCGACAAGAGATCGAGGACATGCCTGGGCGTGAAAAGCTACGTCGGATGCGACATGACTGGGGGCGGATGGCTCGGGATTTCCTCTCCGATGATACAGAGGACTAATATCTGTGCTCGGTGAAAAGCTTCTTATAGCTGCTCGTGATGCGCAGCACGATATTACACTCATTGCCCCTTTTATAAAGGTTGATGCGTTGACGAAGGTTCTTGATAATGTTAATGCATCCATACCTCTCCGAATTATTACAAGATGGATTCCAGCCGAAATCGCCGCAGGCATCTGTGACCTGGAAATTTTCGATATACTACAAGGAAGATCAAATTCTGAATTATTTGTTCATCCTTTTCTACACGCGAAGCTCTTCCGTTTTGATGATGTGGCCTTCTTTGGTTCAGCTAACCTAACTCGTAAAGCTCTTGGTTGGGCTGCACCTGCAAATGTCGAATTACTGCATGCCCCAAAAGATATGCTCAACGAGCTCAAAACCTTTGAAGTTGAGCTCATGGCATCTGTAATCCGAGTAGATGAGGTATATCGTGACTTTATGTGCAAGCTAGTGGAGAAAGCAAAATCACAACCAATTGCAATAGCAGAGTTATTTGATGCAGAAACACACCAAGTGGAGTATTCTTGGCTGCCGAAATGTCGTACACCTGAATGGTTGTGGTTAGTGTACACTAACCCAGAAAAAGCAAGAACTCACATGGTTGAGTCGGCTTTTGAGGCTGCACAAATGGATTTGGTTACGCTTTACATCACACCAGGACTCCCCGAAACGTTATTCAATCAGCATGTGGCTGCTATTTTTGGAAGGATGCCATTGGTACAAGAGATCGATATCAGCGCCCGCGAAGGTGTAACAACAGATAAAGCAGTAGAGCTAATTGAAAGTGCAGCTAGTGGAGCTGAGTTACCCTATTCACCTTCTGATACTTGGGAAGTTTTAATGATGTGGCTTATGCATTTCTTCCCGCAACGTTATCGTAGAGAGCCAGAGACAGAGGTGTTTAGGCAAGGGCGTGTAATTGGTTGATCTATGCACTCAATAATATTGTAACCTTCATTTATCACAGGAACTTTCTTTCCTTATATAACAAATCTATATTCAATCCCATACTCCATAGTGGCACATTCTATGTGCAATTGCCTAGGCACTCCAGATTTACATACTCCTTGTTATCGGCTATTTCATACCCATAAATTTTCCCTGTGTAGGTCCATTATCTACAGAAGCAGACCCATTGTTAATATATAGGGTACCTCTAAAAATTCATTAGGATCAGAGTAGATATAAAGTGCTATAATACATTGAATATGTTATATAAATAGTGGTTTTTGATAGATTTTGAGGGGGTTAAGATGAAGCAGCTTGGGTTGTTTGATATTGAGAATAGATATGACCGGATAGATAAATGCGGAGACCCGCTTATGAAGTTGAACGAGGTGATAGACTGGGAAGAGTTTCGCCCGGGGCTCATGAAGGTGAGGGAGAAAGAACGGAAGAGCAATGCTGGAGCGAAGCCGTACGATGTAGTGCTGATGTTCAAGAGCTTGATCATCCAGTCTCTGTACAATCTTTCTGATGAAGAGCTGGAGTATCAGATGTTGGATCGGTGGACATTCATGAGGTTTTTGGGAGTTGGACCTGGGGATCGGATACCTGATGCGAAGACGATCTGGCTTTTCCGGGAGCAGTTGAAGGAGGCTGGGCTTGTAGAGGAGCTGTTTAAGATGTTTGATAGGCATCTTCAGGTGAGTGGATATGTAGCCCGGAAGGGGCAGATTGTGGATGCCAGCATAGTGTCGGTACCGAAGCAGAGGAACACCAGGGAGGAGAATGCATTGATCAAGGAGGGCTCTGAGCCAGAGGACTGGAATGAAGCGAAGCGTCGGCAGAAGGACACAGACGCAAGGTGGTTGAAGAAGAACGGCAAGAACTATTATGGGTATAAGAACCATGTCAATGTGGATGTGAAGCACAAGCTGATACGGGGCTATGCGGTTACGGATGCAAGCGTGCATGACTCTCAGGTTTTTGGAGATCTTCTCCATGAAGGGAACCGGAGTAAGGATGTGTATGGTGATAGTGCCTATCGATCTGAGGAAATCCTGGAGATGCTGAAGGGGCAAGGATATCGTGAGCATCTACAGCGCAAGGGATACCGTCATCGTAAGTTAACAGACTGGGAGAAACAAGGGAATCACACCAGGTCAAAGATACGATCCCGCATAGAGCATGTATTTGGAGTGCAAGCCATGATGGCTGGAGATCTGATATTACGGACAATAGGGATTGCACGTGCACGGGTAAAAATAGGGTTGAGGAACTTGGCCTACAACATGTTTCGTTTCCATACGCTTGCTGCTGTCAGGTGAAGTGCGTCCAAATGGTTGGAATCATGTTACAGAGGGATCAGAAATCGCAGATTACCCCCATAAAGAATCGCTTCAGTGGCTATGATTCACAGGTAATGCATGGACAAATCAATTCCATTATAATGATTTTCAGAAAAGTGAATTATTAGAGGTGGCCTATATTCATTGCCGTTTGGTACAACAGAGAGTCGCTTTTCCTGTGAATCGAGGTATAAAGAGAATGTGTCCCTGATTTCGTTTCCCTCAGCCCTCAGCAGTTCCTTGTTTCGTGATAGTCAACTCAAATCCTTTGGCATCCGGGTCCGATCAGGCTGCTACGCCCCCCTGTTTCGGGGATTACCTGTATCTGAGTGCTGATCCGCTCCTTCAGAGCCGTGACATGTGATATGACGCCGATCAGCTTTCCGTCCTGGCGTAGGCCGGCAAGGGTCTCTAGGGCCATTTCAAGTGCATCTTCATCAAGTGTCCCGAATCCTTCGTCGAGGAAGAGCGAATCCACACGAACCTTGTGGCTTGCCATCTGGGAAAGGCCCAATGCCAGAGCAAGGCTTACAATGAAACTTTCACCGCCTGAGAGGTTCTTAGTCGAACGGATTTCTCCTGCCTGATAGTTGTCGATAACATTCAACTCGAGCGGTTGTGACACGTCACGTATGAGAACATAGCGATCCGTCATCTTCCTGAGCTGACGATTGGCATGCATGGTCATCATCTCAAACGTCAGGCCTTGGGCAAAATTTCTGAATTTCTTACCGTCGGCCGAGCCGATAAGTTCATGTAAGGCATCCCAACGGGTACATTCAGTTTTCTGGGCGTCAATGTTTTTGATTTTTTCCTGCTGCTTTACCCGTAGTTTTTCATTCTCGCTCAAGCTATTTATGATGCCGCCGATTTCTAGCCTTGTTTGTTTCAAGCTCGATTCGCATGAATTGATGCTTTCCTTAAGCGTCTCCAGGGGCTGATCTGTCAAATGTTTCTCTCGCTCCGCCGCCAGGGCTGCCGACTTGTCCTTCCGCCGGGCGTCAAGTTCCGTCTTCTCCCTGATCATGGCCTTCTCTTGTTCAGCGAGCCGTTCCCTCTCTTCTTCATTCATACAGGCAGACAGATAGTCGATCTCGTCTTCGAACCCAGTCCTCTTGATCCGCGCCATCAGATTTTGTTCCGCCTGTAGCAATTCGGTTGCTCGAAGGCCTGTTTTTTTTATCAGAGAATCTATCTTCTCCTTAAGGGCACTGATTTCTTTTTCTATCTGCACATGTTCTTCACGTGCTTTTTCAAAGGCTTTATTGGCTTGATCCACTACATCCGCCAGGAGTTTTTCCTCTTGGTCGGCGTTCTTCTCCCCAAACAGATCACGGCGGGAAGCGCCCAAGGACTCATACTGTGCAATCAGATTATCGCGGTCCTTGCGCCTGTCCTCCGTATCATTTTCTAGTTTTCCCAGCAAGGCCTTGTCCTTATCAATTCCAGCTTTTACGTCATTGATCTTTTTCTCAAGACCGTTTTTCTCTTCCTGCTTCGTCTGCCATGCATCTTTGCGCTCCGCAAGGTCTTTTAGGATGGATTCAAGATCGGTTGAGGGGATCTCCCTGATCCCAAAAGGCTCGACATCCTTAAGCATAGTGATGCGAACTCTCTCCGTCTCTTCTTCTATGACTTCTATGTCTTTCTTCAGCCGCTCATGCTCACGACCGGCCGTATCGAGTCTATGCTTGGCGTCTTGTAGAGCCTTGACTGAGTTATCCAATTGCGTTCTTAATGCTTCCAGTACGTTTTGAGCTTGCTTATGCTTTTGGCCCATCTCTTCGGCTGCGGCTACAATTCCCGATATTTCAGCAATTCTTGCTTGAACATCTGCAATCTCATCGTGTACTTTCCCGGCTCGATCTTCAGGGCTGGCCTTGATATTCAGTTTCAGCATGTTTTCGTCACATTGTTTTTCATCAGCATCCAGAGCTGACTTTTTCTCCTCCTGCTCTTTTTCAGCATGCCGTATATCCGCAATCGTCTTAGCTTGTCCGGTTTCCAGCTTGCTCAGCTTCTCAGAGACTCGTTTGAGTTCAGCCTTGGCTCTCTTTAAATCTTTTTCCGTTTTGTTCAATTCAGGGACATTACCCTTTGCATAGGGATGATCGATAGCACCGCACAGTGGGCATGGTTTACCGTCTTCAAGTCGCGCCCTCTCTTCTTCAAGGTCCCTGATACGACTGAGGAGAACGACTTGTGTCTCCAAATTTCCAATATTCCCTTCCAAAAGAATCTTTTTCTCGGCATGGGATTTTATCTCATCCGATACTTTCTCTTGATCAGTCGTTAATGTTTCAAGGCTTTTTTTCAGACTATCCAAGACCGAGCAAGTCTTGTCGATCCGATCAATGATTTCTCCTGTCTGTTTCAGAATACCCTCACGTTCTTTATGGGCATTATTTTCCTGATGCCACTGGCTGATCTCTCGTCCCTTGAGAGTGGCTGTGATCTTGTCGGTCAGAATCTTAAGGTCGTTTTGAGCCTTTTCAAATTCCTTGAGGGATTTTTCATGGTTGACCTCTATCGTCTTACACGCTGCAAGAGAAGACTTGTTTTCCTTGTCAGCGGCAGTAAGTGCTTTATGAGCTTTGATATTCCTTTCATCGAGGTCAAGTAGTGAAGTGAATACCTTGGAGATTGCAGCAAGGTTTGTCTGAAGTGCGGCATCGGCAGCATTCTGTGTCAGGTAACCTAGGTTCGCTTTTAGCGCATCCTCCAATTTTTGCAGGTTCTGCAAGGCTTCATTGATTCTTATTTTATAATCCTCACTCTGCGTCGAAGCATCCGATATAGACTTCTCCTTGTCTTCAATATTCTTTTTCTGCTCGTTCATTCTGGCATCGAGGACGCGCACCTTTTTGATGACATCCGCTTCGGAACTCTGCTTTTTCCCTGCCTCATTCAGCCCTGTCTCTGCGGCCGTTTTTCTGTTCAACGCCTCTTCACAGGTTTTTCCCTTTACCGGCAGTGCGTTAAGTGCACCATCGAGTTCCTTTTTCTCGATGTCCTGCTGAGCACGCAAAGCAGCCACTACCCGGTAGTCTCCTTCGAGAGCGAGCGCCCTGCGCGATTTCTCAAGCTTCTTCCCATACGGCTCAAACGCCTGGAAGCGTTTCTCAAAATCCTCCTTCTGTTTATCAAGTTCGCTGATTCCCTTTTCCAGGGTAGCAATGGTTTCAAGCCATGCGGTAGCCTTGCGAAGGCTTTCGAGCTGAACACCCAGTTCCATTTCAGAAGACTGCTTTTCTTTAAGATTCGTTTGCAGAACCCTTTCCTCATCCGTGCTTAATAACTGGATGCCTTTCAATTCAGCCAGTAACAACTCAAGCTTGTCCCGCTCTTCTCCCCGGCGCTCATGGACCTTCATGGATATCAGGCTGTAGATTTCGGTTCCGGTAATCTGTTCAAGGATTGGTGCTCTCCCATCAGGAGGGGCCTGGAGAAACGCGGCGAATCCACCCTGTGCTAGCAGCATGGAACGGGTGAAGCGCTCAAAGTCCATGCCGGTTGCTTCTTCAATGAATCCGGCCACCTGGAGTATCCTTGATTCCAAGACCGTCCCGGATACGGCGTCTGCCACTTCATGCCTTGCCGGCTGCAGCTCCCCTTCAGGTTTTCTTCTGGCCCGATGCTGGCTCCAGTGGCAACGGTAGCGGCCTTTCTGCGTCTCAAAGGTGACCTCGGCAAAGCATTCTCCTGTCTGGCGCGACATGATCTCGTTGCTGCTTTTTGTAACCTTATCGAGGCGTGGTGTGCTGCCATAAAGCCCGAGGCATATGGCATCAAGGATGGTTGTCTTTCCTGAGCCCGTGGGGCCGGTGATGGCAAATATGCCGTCGGATGAATACTCCGGGTGGGTAAAATCGATATACCATCCCCCGGTGAGTGAATTCAGGTTCTTGAATCGAACACCGAGTATCCTCATGCCTGTTCTCCTACTGCGCCATCGGATCTGCCTCATTCAGGGATACGATGATCTCCTGGTAGGCACTCAAAAGAACCGGTTGCTGATCCTCAGGGACCTCGTGCGATTGAAGGCAGCGTTTGAACACGTCGGTCACATCCAGGTTGTCAAGCGTTTCCTCCGTGTCCATGCCCTTCATAGACAATTCCAGTACCCGGTTGTTCTTAATGCGGAGGATCTCAAGGCCGGTATTTTCGATGGTCTCGTCCAACCGATCGCGCAGACTTCCTGCGATCTCATCACCTTCATAGACTATCTCCAGCCATGCACTGCTACCTTCAGCCTTCAGGTCATTGATGGCACTTTCAATGATCTGCCAATCCCCCCGCAGGGTCTTCAGCATCTGGAACCTGGGGATGGGAACATTCGTGACATTGGGTGCATTACCTGAAAACTCCACGAAGACTAAGCTCTTTTCCTGTTGCGCCTCTCCAAACCCGATGGGCAGGGGTGAACCTGAATAGCGTATGAAATCAGATCCGCCCACCCTTTGTGGGACATGGAGATGCCCAAGGGCAAGGTAGTCGATGGATTCAGGGAATACATCCGATCTGACTTGGGCCAGGGAACCGATATAGAGTTCACGCACTCCATCACCGTCAACAGTCTGGCCGCCTGCGGCGAAAAGATGCCCCATGGCGACGATGGGTATGGGCTTCTCCATCTGTGACCTCTTCTGTTCGGCTGCTTCACACACCATACGGTAATGGGTTCTGATACCTTCTATGATCTTACGTTCCTTGTCCTCAACGCTCTCTCCGGCCTCAGCGGTGCGGATATCACGGTCCCGTAAATAAGGAATGGCGCAGACGATGAGCCGAGGCTCGTGATCTGGACCGGTCAGCACAATGAGTTCATTTGTGGGGGGGTCAGATGCGCTTCCCACGACATGTACATTCAGAAACTTCAGGAGTTCCTTCGGGGCGTTTAAAAAAGAAGGCGAATCATGATTCCCTGCCGTCACAACTACATGGCGGTTTGAAGAGGCCGCTACACGGCACAGAAAACTGTAATAGAGTTCCTGAGCATAATTGCTGGGTGTACTGTTGTCGAATATATCTCCTGACACAAGAAGCACATCGATATCTTCGCGTTCAATAAGGTCTGCCAGCCAGTTCAGGAATGCCTCGAACTCTGCGTATCTCTTGCGTCCGTAAAGGGTGCGGCCAATATGCCAGTCGGAAGTGTGGAGAAGCTTCATCTCCTTCCTTTCTGTGGAGAAATATGATTTCTCAGCCTTTCATGTTTATGAAGGGTTGGAACCTTTCACAAAGGACAGAGAATATAGTATCTAATTGTTATCAAATGGACTTCCCTTAAAATCACCGTTAATACCTATTTATATTTTAGAGCTCCGTCCTACCTGATTTAAGGAATTCTGCAAGTAAGGCCTGAGTTTGGTCCTCCAGGTATGCCAATCGCAGCCTCAATTGTTACAAAATCATTAGTACGTAGGATATCTAATAGAGTATTAGTAGACACCTGTGTTCCAATTTTCTGTTCAGACTCAGGCCGTGGGTTGTTTACTGCTTTGCCTCGATATACTATGAGAAAATCCTTGCCTTCCGCTTTAGCACGTAAACATAAGCCTCGGAGGTAATATCGATTAAATTCGCCCTCTGCCAACTGTTGCGCTGCATTGGGTTTATTAATATTTCGTGATCTTGTAATCCCATTACGGGTATATTCTTCCTGTGACTTCATGTACCCACGTTTTAGAATTTCTTGTGCAATCCAGTCATCATTGTGACTCTTGATACCTTCTTCAAACAAAGATTGCCAACGTATCTGCCCATCTTCAGTTAATCGAGGACTAATATAATGATCACCTAACTGTGACTCTTCGAGCATGTACTCTCTTGTGATTTCATCAAGGTTCTCATAGTGAATACCCATACTCTTCTCCTTAAGAGAATAAATTTCCCAGTAGTTATTTTTTACTCACTGGAATATTCAGGCTAACTTTAATCATGATTCAGCGACTACAATAGCTTGTTTCCTGCCTTTTGCAACTTCTTTACTACGTTCTTCCACACGCAATCGCCAATTATCCAGCGTATTAATGTCTACCAGAAGTGTATCAGGATCAGGGACGGAGACACCGCCCATAAGTGCCTTATCATGGGTGTAATTCGAACACCTGCTCATGCCTTGGAATACTTGGGCATAGTCGGCATCATCGACCACCACTTCTTTAAGCCTCTGAGTCTCGATACCTTTACGAAAACGCAATACAACTCTTCGCAATAATACTTCCTCTACGGCCCTCTCCCATGTATCACGCAACATGCGATAAGCATCCATGGTCTGCTTACGATATTCCGACTCGTCTCCATCTTTATATAACTTGGCGATCTTCTGATGCTGAGCTCTCAAGGATTTAATCCGAGATAAAGTATTCATTCCCTCGAAGGGAAGATCTGATTCTGCAACACCAAAGCCCTCCGGGCATCTGACTAGACTCTGCGTTGTGATAGGCACTCCTGTTACTCCCGCTTCCTCGATCAGTATGCATAGGAAGTAGACATCGTGAGTTAATATAATGACCTGTCGCTTTGATGCCTCTTGAACCAACCGTCTAGCTACACGCTCTCTGAACCGATGATCTAGTGAAGAGACTGGATCATCGAAAACTATACCACCTGATCCTCCATTAATTGCAACCTCAGCCAGAAAAGCTCCGATGGCTATGGCTCGCTGTTCACCTTCACTAAGTATATTGCCAGGACTATTAACCTGAGGAAGGCTTAGTTTGAGCTTATGCAATGGTTTGCCCTTTTCCACATTGCTCTGCAATGACACATTCAGATTACCAACGCCCAACTTCTTGAATTCTGCATTAAGTGTGTTTTCCAATTTTTCCGAAACCACTTTTTCTATCACTTCATTCGTTTTATCTGAGATGGGTTTAGTCTTCACAGCCGATAGACACTTCGTTAGTTTAGTTTGTCGGCTCATTTTATCAATTGCGGTTAAAACTGCTAATTTCATTTTTGAAAGTTTAATCCTTGCATCAAACTCATTGAATTGCGTTTGCAAAGCTGAACGTGTATCTTTGTCAGCAGCTTTTTCTAATGTCTCTACTTCTTTATTGAGCTTGACTGACAAAGCTTTAAGCTTGTCCGCGGGACTCGCCGGTATAGCTGCTACATCTCCCCACTCATGGGATATGAAAGCAGCCTTCATCTTTGCATAGCGATCACCCATTGCCGTCTCGAAAGCCCGGATTCCCTGTGCAAGAGTTTTGTCATAGGTGGCAATCTCTACAAATGTTTCTTCATCGAGTCCTAGGGAAATGTCTAGCGCAACTAAGAGGTCATAGGCATCAATCAAGTTTTTACGTCGCGTTTGAACTGTTTTTTCGGTTTCCTGTTGCACGAACTCCTCGAACTGTTTGAGGCGCAAGGCTCCCTCATCAAGGTATTGCTGGCAAAGTGGACATTGTGCCCCTTTCTCTATATGAGGGAATGGTTTTCCTGGATATGCTTCTTTAGAGAACTTGCGAGCAGCTTCAAACAGTTCTCGCCATGCTTCACCGCCAGTTCCAGGAAGTAATTGGCTATCATCCTTAAATTTACGGGCTGCAATAGTCGCAGCGGTTTGAGCTTCAAGAAATCTTTTATCAAGCATCTTGTATTCATTTAACTTAACCTGATCAATGAATTTAAGCTTGTCTATGACATTCTGAGCAATACGGGTAATACGCCGACTTCTAAGGGTCAACTGAGCTGCTTTCTCTTTAGGGCTGCTTTCTTTGAGGCTTCTTTCTAGTGCTTCATGTTGATTTATTTCTTCCGAAGTAAGGGTTGCTAATTTCTCAACCTGTTTCGGGTCAGTCTTAGCCGATAGCTTTTCAATGAGATTCCCCACAACAGTGGCCCCATGAAGGTCGGCAAAGGGACTTAGATCGGGAGCACACTGAGCATGTTCTTGGTCAATCTTAGTTTTAAGTTGGCGACAAATGTTCGCTAATCCTTCGAAGACATCAAGACCATAGGGCACATAGGCAAAGTCATTGTCGGAATCGAGATATGCCCTCGCACATCGATGGTCGAAAATAGCAATCGTCGAGAGAGATTCAGGGGCTACTCTTCCATTAACCCACCGTTCTTCCTTAGTTTCACCATTCACAATGATTTCAAAGGTAGCTTCTGCATTTCCTACTTGCGTAACAGGCAGATATGCGTTGGGGAGTATCGGCTCACTTTGGTCGCGAGCGCGGCATGCACGCTTCAAGACTCGAGAATATCCTGATTTACCTGTTGCGTTATCACCATAGATTACTGTCAGTCCCTTCGGCGCGAAAGTAACTCTGTGGTTGCTAGCGATTGCATTCACATTCTGAAGGTTCTTGATACCGATAAGTTCAACATGCGTGTCAGACTTAACAGGTGCAGGTATCTGATCAGCGCTTAACTTATTAGGCTTGCGACCATTAGGGTCGGGAATGCCATGACTTGCCTTGAGTAAAGCAAACAGGTCTTCGATGTCCTCTGAGCCAAGATTTTGTTTTGTTAATAATCGCGTAATCGCATCACTCTGCCAGTCAGGCAAGCCTTGAGCCCAAAGCAATATCTCTTGAAGAATGCTCATATGTCTCCTTATCTTACTTTATAACCCTTTCAACAGTCGCTGGAACTCCTCCATTTATCGAGAATCTCCAGCCCTGTCTTCCTCAGGTCGTCCATTTCTTCTGACGGTTTCAGGCATAGAAGGATAAAACATCCATCATACTATCTTGAGAGCCCCCTTAAGCATTGTGTCTTCACTGATATGAAATATTAATCTGTTGAATGATTCTTTATCGTAGGTGGACAGGATGTACCCATAGACATTTCATAAGTATAATATGCTTATATTTTATTTTTATGTTGAGAATTAGTCAAGGAAATTAAAAATATAAACTATGCCGAAATGAAATTATTTCGTATAGCGAGTTGAGTCTGATTTTCACCCATCTCGACCCCCTTTAAAGTATCACTTATAGCACATATCGCTATACGAAAGAGTCATCTTGTATAGACATCTATCAGGTATTACTAATGATTTTCCTGATGTCTTGGTGAGTTAAGCCTTTCTTAAATAAATCTTGTCACAAAACCTTCAATATAGGCAAAACGTTGTGCATAGCATATGATGATCACATTTTTCAAATGCCCAAAATGATAAAGTCCGTGCCAATATCGATACTCTCGATATAAGGTAAAAAAGTATACCTATCCTAAGAGAATACAAACTTAATGGAATAAAAAAGGCAGGGTTTTTGGCCCCGCCTTTTATGTTTGGTTCGACCCTGCCTCGTCTGCACAAAATAACCGTGAGAATAAGTACATGTCATTCAGGGTCAGTTTCCAATGACTCAAGTTCATGAAATGTTATAGACATGGTCGCCTCTTCCGTGATCAAATTTGCGAATAGCATGCAGTTGTGAATGATCGTTTCAAACCCAAGCTGCTTCAAACCATTGCCAATATCTGGATAATTCCTATATAAGCGTTTATTATATTTTGGCTCAAAAAGATTGATTAGATAGGCCTCACAGTCATTAACAGCGAACGACTCCAACTCATTAAAAGGTGTCTCCTTTATTGCTTGCTGAAATTGCTCTTGGGTTAGGATGTTTCCATCAAAGTCCACAATCTCCTCGGAGCCATCATTTTCGATAGGGAAGAGTTCCTTTGTACCATCCAGCCTCAAGAATATTAGTGAAAGTTCATAAGGACTAAATTCACCTTCAATAAAGGGATGTTCAACCGCAAGCACTTTAGAAAGCTTTTCATGGCCGGTAAGCCTGTCCCAAATATATTGATTTTTAGCTTGACCGATATAATGGACAAAATAGGTAAGAAATTCCTCTATATTTCCTATAATCTCTATCTGAAACCCCCAATTTTTAAATAGATAATCATAAATGAGTCGTTCCGGAGAAAGCCAAGCAATGAATTTTCTATCTCTATTAAAAAATTTTATGCCAGCTGCATTCATGAATGGATGCTGTGTCTGCTGTTCCTTTTTAAAGAAGTTCATTTCTGCCATGAACCTGTTATCGGGGAAATCTGGATCATCTTTCATGGGGGCTAGTTTAACCGACAACTCTCCCTCTTTATTCCTCTGCTTGATCTTAAGATGAATTATTCCTGTTTCTTCATGCGGCACTATCTCATCAAAAAAGAGCACTGGTCTTTGGCAAATGATATAAATAGAGGAATTTTTCCAATATTCTAGGACTTCTTTTTCTTCTTTAAACTGTTCAAATTCATACACCGACATAGCCGGGTATGACATAACAAATTTTGTCTGAATATTCTTCTTCAGCAAGCGCATTGGGCACACTCTTCGAAGGCAACATCCAAATTCCTTAACAACTACTCCACGCCTGTCCGCACTTTCTGGTCCATGATGGTAACTCCTTCCCAGCCCATAGACACTTCCTCCTGTCTCTATGAAACTATGCATAAGTGTTACCCATATACCCAGAATATTTTGTTACCTATCTCCCCGTTCGATCAAAAAACATACTGTTCTAAGTTTTATCACCTCGATCTAGACCTGTTTAGTTTGCTTTTAAGTGCAGTCTCTTCGGGTGGGAAGATCTGATGGAAGCCATCGTGAATATTCCGACCCATTGTTGTGATTAACCGTGTGATCTTATGAGCACTCTCAGTAGTTTCGTGTAGCATCTGCTTTGGCCTTACAGAGTTATCTCTGCTTTCTTTGATATACTTATCGTCGGCCTCTCCTCCGTTGTGTTCATAAACGTGGCGTCGGAAGAACATTAGGCACGCGAACTGGATGTCATCTTCTTTCATACCTTTAAAGATGTGTATGTCAAAGACTTCTCGAAGTGAATCAGCACAAGGTTTCAGATTATGAAAAAGCTTCTTTTGCCACTCTTTTTGCCGTGTTGGCGTCATGGGTACTCTAATTGCTAATTGCTTGACGATTTGCCGGGCAAAACTGTCGAAAGACGAGACTGCATCTTTTACGCAAGCTTCGAAGTTCTCTGCTTCGGTAATTCGTTCCTGTATGATTCTCATGTCGTGTTCTAGTTCAAACACCCCATTGTGAGTACCACAGTTTGAGCAATACCCATATCTCCCAAGGATATCGTTATAATCACCGCATGCTGGGCACTCGAATTTGTTTTGTTGAGTCTCCTCAGTGTAGTAGAACTTGGGTTTCACTCCGTCTTTTTCAACCGAATCTGTAACTGCGTCCATATTTATAATGTGTTCACCATCTTTTAAAGAGTTGATGGCATCGCGAAAAAACTTACAGCATGCATCTACGTAGCGTCTCTGGCCAGGAGTCAGGAACTCATGCGTCTCTGTGCGAAGTCCACAATAGGGACATGTCAACAGCCATCGAGAAGGAGCAGACTTAGATCGCCAGTACCCATTACACTTCATGCATTGATGTCCGTACAACCCATGGCTATCAGAACCGATTAGGACCAAGAAGTAGGTCAAGGTCGGGGGTGGATCTGTCTGGAGTCCTATCCCACCTAAAGCGACCGTAGCCATAGGTATACCTTCCGGCAGTGCATAAATAGCAAACCATGCAGAAGGAGTGGGGCGAGAGCTTCTAACCCCGAATTGTACAGTTCGCTGCCCGTCTTCACAAGTTTCAACATGGATGCTAACTTGCCCACCACAGTGGGCAATCTCTTTGAACTCTTCCATTTGCCCCAACATTCTATAGGCCCCTTGGACTTGCATCTGCGCTATTCTGCGCTCTAGCGGTGGGCATCATCGTCGTGATTCCGCGCGGGAACCGTTGCTAGGCCATAATCTCAGCGCAATGGCTTCTACCTGTACAACTCCTCTAATATTCGTAATGTCCCAAAAATGGTGTCGGTGACAACCTTATGGTCAAACTGCTTCTCGGCATCCTTTGAATGCAGAACGTCATTCGCAGTCTTCCGTATCCCATGAGCGATATCAAGGCTGCCCTTTGACAATATCTTTTCCCACTTCGCCATATTGATGTATCGGTTCAGGTTGTCTTCCCTCGCCACGTTAATACTAGTGAACTTAGGTTCTTTATCCTTAAATGCACCTCTTGCCTTGAGTTTTCGATATAGCGCCATTTCCAACAAGGCGCGACATAAAGCTACACTTGCTCTGTATTGTCCAAAGGCATATGTTTCCTTGAGTTCTTCAAAGTATGACAGGAGGTAAGATGGAACTTTGAAAGACGAAATAATCGGGCCGATCTTTATTTTGGCAAAGTAATATCCAGTGACATCGAACCATGAATGAAAATCCGAAAATAAATCATCGAACTTGTCAGATAGGATATCACGGATTGACATTGCTATCTCATCAGTTCGATTCTTCGCTTTGGTGTTGAGCATTTTCCCGACATTCTCATAAAATGCGATTGAATAAAACTTGTCGTCTCTCCTGATAGAGTCGAGCAGCCGTAGTGCCTGTCTATCCTGAATTCTGAGTTCGGTCACATCCTTAAAGTCCTCAAGTATTTCGTTTTTTGCGGTGAAGGCCTCCACTGCTGTCTTCATCATTTCGCCAAGAAACGCTGATAGTTCCTCGGGACTCTGAGGTTTACTAGTCTCGTAGGTGAACTTCAGGAACTCCTTTTCAAGCCTTTCAAATTTGCGCACATTCTTGAGAACTCGCTGTTCGGTTGCTGTCATCTGGTCCATTTCCTTCCGAGGACTAACAATAATTATGTTTCACTTTGGTTTCGCATAACTATTCGGAGAATAATTGCAGTATATCCAGATATTGAGAATATGACAATATCCTTAATTAATTATCAAATTGAAGATCTTATGCCACATGTAATGGTATGGAATGAATCATCCATGGCATAGATTTCGTACCAGGAGTAACGGTTTGGCCTTATTGAATATATCTTTTGATAATCATCAGTGCGCCGGGAGACCGTCAAGGAGTAAAGGGTGAAAGTCCCATACAGTAAAGTAAAGGAATAGCACCATGCTGACCCCGAGTCAAGCTGCATCTAGTAACTTGGCATATTGTGCTTAGGTCTACTTTCCCTTATTTGATTTCCTTATACCATCGAACACATGCCTTTTGATGCATCAGCCACAATAGATTATTTCGCACATCATCTTCTTCTTCTATAACCACCACTTTGATAAGTGCCCGGTAACCCTTTGGGCTAGGGTATTGTAATAGATATTGTATTGCCACATAAACATATCGTGCATCACTTAGTTTCGAAACATATCGCGTCGTGTCCTTCGTAATTTTTGCAATGCTTATATCGTTGTCACGCTTGAGCCGAATAGTAGTCGATGTCACCCAGTTCAGAAAAAAGTTTTTAACCATCCTGTATATTTTTTTAAAAACATATTCCAATTGTTCTAAGATAACCTTTCTCCACACCACAATTATAATTAGTGCAATAAGAGAAATAATAAGAAGAATTGCTTGGTGCTCAAGTGATAGATACATAAATTTCCAAACCCATCCTAATACCTCTTCAACATCTTTCTTCAAATGATTCTCTCACTCATGAATCCATAGGCTTCCTAGATAAGACGCAACCTACCCTTGGAGTAGTTCATCCACAGCCTCCTTTACATCATCCGGTGTCGCATAATACTTCAAGACAAACCCAATACTTTGATCTATCTCTTTGATTCTCGCAATCTTATCTTGTTCAGTGACTACGGTTACTACTAGTATAGGTTGATTTAGACCAATACTTCTGATGTGGCGTATTAACTCAATGCCATAAAAAATATCCTCAACTCGTAAAAGTTTCTCTTTTACCTGTTCCTTTGTTATCGCTTGTTCACCACTTGGCAAGATTATGTCAACTACATACATATCGTACTGCTTTTCTGCAATCTTAGTTAAAGCATCTGAATAATCCACAGCTCGTTCCACATTATACTTTCGGCAGACCCCATTAGAAAAAGCTCTAAATTGGTCTTTTTCATCTTCTATCCACAAGATCACCTTATCCATCAAGTCACCTCCACTTCTTCTTGTACATAGGGAATATATAAGAAGACCTTAGTCAGATAGGGACCTTCAATACTTTGGCCTAATGGCCTGCTTTCAATTTCTGTCTTCCCGTTATGTTGCTCGTCAATTATTCTTTTTACTTGGGACAACCCTAAACCGGAACCAGTCCTGTGCCTATCACTCGATAGTTTTCCTCGGTAGCCCTCTTTAAAAATTTTGTCCATCTCGTCAGGCAAGATCCCCAGCCCAAAGTTTGCAATAGTAATCTTAACATATTTCTCCAGGCCCTCGCATGACGTCTGGATTCTTCTTGGTTTATCTTCACTCTGACCAAAGTATGAATATTTAACAGCATTGTGGTAGACATTCATGAAAGCACGCATCAACAATGCCTTGTCAGCCTCTATGTTTGGCATATCAAGATCGTTCTTCACAATAGGCTCAAAAATAACGTCTTTATCACCAGCTGGGCTTTCGAAGATTTTTTGAGCTTCCTGTAAAAGAGCAAGCACGTTACATCTTGATACTATTAGTGCCCCAGTGTCTGCGCTTAACGTTGAGCAGATGTTCTCCACAATGGTGGAAAATAAGATGGAATTAGAGACAGCGTACTTGATATTTTGTTGTGCATTTACGAGCTGTTGGCTGACTTCCTTAATACTTAATTGCTGATTAGAAAGTACATCAGCAAGAATATCACGTGATTCGCAGAGTATTCCACGTGCAGCTGTATTTGGCTGGTGTATTTCATGGCGCAACATTGTAATTCTATTAATTCGTCTGAGAAGGTCAGATATGATTCCAATCAAACTGTTTTCGACGGCAGCGAGTGCCTTAATCGAGTTAGCTGGAAACTCATTTATGTATTCGACTTCTGCAAATCTTGCGGTCATCTCTCCCTTGGTGACTACGTCCACTAGTCCCTCTGACTTTAATTGTTGAACTCTCCTAGTGAAACATTCTTCAGATTCCTTTGTTCTTGCTGAATCTTTGAGTTTTCGCTGGCCAGTGATGAGAGCTCCATAGTAAACATTTTCGTGGAAAATAGGGTAAGCAAGATTCCAGAGTCCAAGGTGGCATAATCCGAGTTTTGGGTCTTGTAACTTCTCAAAGTTTCTCTGTGCAGATCGCTTAGCATGATCCTGATTACAGAGTGACCACAAGTTCGATCGGCTTCTCATATAGGAGCACAAAGGGGATAAGAGACTCTTATGTGTCGTCCACAGCTCTCTGCCTGAATCTGTGTGCATTGCTATTACAAAATTCTGTGATGAACAGAAGAAATCTAACAGTGGGAGAATTATTGATTTTATATCAGCACTAAAAACATCTTGAGTTGGGCTTGGCCCAATCGAGCGTCTTCTCATTTCCATGGAAGCGATTGTCTCCCTCCCAAAGTGAATTGAGTAAACTCTTTTTTGATAAAAAATAACAATGCTCTACCTTTTTACAGTTAATTCACATATTGAATAAATAAGTTGTTTATTATCAGCTGTATTTGCTTGATGGGATTCAAAGGTGTAAAATCATTCTTGGATCTAATACAATATTTTTCTAAAATAATCAAACAGGGTTTAGTTTCTTAACACAACATCTTGAGATTGCGGCCCTTATGCATGTACTTTCTTACGTGGCATCATGAGGATCAGGTCTTATATTTTATCATTCTTTACTCTGCCCGGATAATAACAGGCCCTTTTGACTAAAGTACATATAACTTTCCAAAACCATAATTAAACCAGTAAATTATTAATGTAAATAGTACTATAAGCACCCGACAGCCGCTGCGCAGCTGTTATTCATGCAACTAACTAAAATATCAATCCATCCTATTATATTGATAATATTAATCTAAAAAGTAGTTAGTTAGGAGAAATGCAAGATCCGAGAAACATAACAAATCACACCGCTGTATGATATCATCTTAACTACCAGCTTCATTGTATGATCAGATCTCAACTATGATTATCAACGAAGTAGGTGACAGGCACGGTTTCCTATTTCATGATCTCAAAACAGGCAGCAAATTTACTGCCGCCTGTTTCTTCAATCCTTTGGGCATCCATACATTTGATCATGTTTGCTGCATAAATCGCAGATGAGAAAAAAGCTAAGGTATTACTTGAAATCCAGCCAGCTCAAAGTGCTTATCGAAAGTAAACACTCTTTTTATCTTATATTCTTTCATCAAAACAAAGGATATGCAATCAGTATAGCTTACCATCTGATCTGAGTATCTTTCGAAATATCGTAATGCTTCAAGCTCATGTGATTTATCGGGTCTCAAGATGGTAAAGGCATCGGATGAAAAGATTGACTTTGCTCTCTGGGCAGCGAATTGATAACTAGCCCTTCTCCCTAAGAGGGTGAAAGTCTCATCTAAAACAAAATTGCTGGTGAAGAGCTTATCTTTATTCTTTTCCAGAGCCTTCCAGGAAGATAGAGCTTCAGCATGATAATCGTCTTTGGCAATATATCTGGCTATCAATGCTCCCGTATCAATATAGATCATGCCTTGCTTCCATATAGATAATCATCATGCTTCTTGGAGATATCTTTTGGTGCCGACCCGGTATATACAGCTGTGTCGGTGAAGAAAGCATCTCCCTTGCCGCCCTCGTATTTCCTTAACAAATCTTTCATCGCTTCTCTTACGAACTCAGAGAGCGAGAAGCCTTTTTTCCTCGATACATCTTCGGCCTTTGCTTTCAGGTCGTCCGGAAGCATAATAGTTGTCCGATGCATTTACATCACCCCCTTTATGCATAACCATATAGCCATAACCATATTAAATGTCAAGCTTCCATCCGTGGCCTCTGAGACCTTTTTATTCAAGTTATCCGTTTGATGCTAAATAATAATATAACAAATATTAATCCAATAATAACAAAATGTTATAATTAAATGAATGTTGACATGTTAAAAGAAATCATTATATCCTTGAGTCGTAACTGGATACGAGGAGGTTGGATATGAAATGTCGCTTGTTGGCGATAACACTTGTTGCTTTTCTGGCCCCATCCATGCTTCTTGCAGCAGGAAGCGGCATGCCCTGGGAAGGCCCTCTCGATCAAATCCTGAACTCTCTGACCGGCCCATGGCTCAGGTTCGGAAGCGTTGCGGCAATTATGGCCGTGGGCTTCATGCTGGCCTTCGGTGAGACAGGCGGGATTCTGAAGAGGTCCTTGCAGGCGGTGCTTGGTCTTTCCGTAGCTTGCGCTGCTACCGGGTGGGGTCTTTCATTCTTCGGGTTCAGCGGAGGTTTGGGGTTCTGAATTTATGAAGGTCCCAATCCACCGAGGTCTCATAGAAAGGAACATGATTGCCGGAGTACCCCGGAATGTAGCGATCCTGGGGGGAACGCTAGGCGGTGCTCTGGTGCTGGGCATGCAAAATGCCTGGATGATTTTGGTTCTCATACCCGTTTATATTATTCTTGTTGTGTTATATAAATCAGATCCATACCTCCTTGAAGTTTTGGTCTCTCATGTCAATGAAGACGACTACCTAGAGCCATAGCTTTCAAAAGCTATAGCGACAGCTTTGCTTACTGCCCATGGATTGGGCGGGGGAGGTATTGGTGCTGCATCTTAAGGAGTACAGGGAAACACCGAACAAACTGGCCCATAGGCTTCCCTGGGCCATAATCATTGCCCCTGGAGTCGTCCTCAACAAGACAGGCTCCTTTCAATCAACAATCATCTTCAACGGACCTGATCTCTACTCCTCGACAGAGGAGGAACTCGACGCGGTCGCAGCACAGGTAAACAACGCACTGATGAGGCTCCCTTCTCCCTGGGCTTACTTTATCGAAGTACAAAGGCGGAAGTACAACTACTACCCTGATTCCGAGTTCCCGAATCAGGCAAGCAGCCTGGTCGATGAGGAAAGGAAGCGGATCTTTCTCGATGACGGGCATCACTTCACGAGCACGTACTACCTGACCTTCACCTATATGTCGCCCTCTGAGCAGTCCCAGAAGATCCTCAACAAGTTCATGGATCAGCAGAAGATCGATTACACAAAGCACCTGGAATACTTCCAGGACGAGGTGAGGAAGATCGTCGATATCCTGAAGACCATATTCCCCTATGTCGAGTATCTCGATGATGATGCAACCCTCACTTACCTCCACTCCTGTATTTCCACAAAGTATCATCCGGTGAAGACACCAAAGACACCGGTCTTTCTGGACTATCTTCTTCCCGACGAGATCCTGATAGGTGGCTTTCAACCGAAACTCGGAGAATCCTTTCTCAAGGTTATCTCGATTGACGGTTTCCCTCTGGAGTCCGATCCCCAGATGTTGAAGGACCTGGACGGGCTAGGGTGTGAATATCGCTGGTCTACCCGGTTCATCTGCCTGTCAAAGAACGAGGCTATCAGAGAACTGAAGAAGTATTCGAAACAATGGTTTTCCAAGAAACGTTCCCTGTGGAGCCTGGTGAAGATGTCTTTCATGAACGAGATAGACGACGGCAAGGAAGATACCGACGCGGTGAATAAGTCCTACGATTGCGATGCAGTCGCAGAGATGGTCGCGGGAGGGCTCGTATCAGCCGGGTATTATACCTCCTGCATCGTCCTGTGGGACAAGGACCTCGACCTTTTGCATGACAAAGTCAGCAGTGTCGAGCAGATTACCAACTCTGCAGGCTTCGTTACCAGGAATGAGTCTTTGAATGTTATTCAGTCATGGTTCGGATCGCTGCCGGGTCACTGCTGGGCAAACATAAGAAGGCCTCTTGTCCATTCTCTCAATCTCACACACCTCATTCCACTCTCTTCAGACTGGGCGGGCCCGGAAAGGAACAATCACTTGAACGGCCCGCCTCTTTTCTATGCAAAGACCCTGAGCAACACCCCGTTCAGATATTCAACGCATGTGGGGGATGTCGGACATACGATGATCGTGGGTCCTACCGGTGCCGGTAAATCCGCCCTACTGTCATTTATGGCCGTGCAGTTCCAGAGATACAGGAATGCCCAGGTTTATATATTCGACAAGGACAAGTCTGCAAGAATCACGACCCTTCTCACGGGAGGAGATCACTACGACCTGGGAGAGAATACTGACCTGGCCTTCCAGCCCCTGATGAATATCGATAAAGAGAGTGAGAGGTCCTGGGCTCTGGAGTGGGTCACTGAAATCCTGGCTCAGCAAAATGTTGTAGTAACACCGAGTTTGAGAAATGAGCTCTGGGAAGCCCTTACGAATCTTTCTACTTCTCCGGTAAGACAAAGGACCATCACCGGTCTTGTCACTTTGGTGCAAAACAAAGAGATCCGGGAGGCCCTTTTCCTGTACACCCTGCAGGGATCATACGGTCAACTCCTGGATGCCGAGAGCGACACCCTTGAATACGGAAGATTTCAATGTTTTGAGATGAACCATCTCATGGTCTCTATGCACAATGCAGTGCCTCCGGTACTTTCCTACCTGTTCCACCGTCTTGATCAGAGGTTCACCGGTGATCCTACCCTGCTCCTGCTCGATGAATCCTGGCTTTTCCTGGATCATCCTATCTTTTCAAACAAGATTCGCGACTGGCTCAAGACACTGCGGAAGGCCAATGTCGCTGTCGTCTTTTCTACGCAGTCTGTGGCTGACATGGTGAAGAGCCCTATCTTTAGCACTCTTAATGAATCGTGTCCGACAAGGATCTTCCTGCCGAACCGCAAGGCTTTTGAGCCGGAGGCATATGAGCAGTACCAGAGGTTCGGACTGAATCACCGGCAGATCGAGATTCTCGTCAATGCCATGCCCAAGAGGCAGTATTATTGCCAGTCCGATGCCGGGAACAGACTGTTCGACCTGGGGCTCGATCCTGTTTCGCTCGCGATATGTGCTTCAAGCTCTAAAGAGGACCACAGTCTCATGGATGATTTGCTGGAAGAGGGCAAAGAGGATCTTCTGAACAGATGGCTTAACCTGAAAACCGAGACAAGGGAGGTATTGCAATGCGCAAGAGCAACTTCATAAGGAGCTTTATAATCATTTCGGTTCTCACCGTATCCATCACTGCTGCTTCCTACTGCTATGACACGGTATACGATCCCTGGAACTTCGTGGAAAGCTATTATAATGCCCTCCAGGCATTCGAACAGAACCAGAAGCTTTTAAATCAGCTCCAAAACCAGATGACCATGATCAATAATGAGTATCAGAATCTCAAGGCTCTCCAGGTGAATATTGGGAATACACCCATGCAGACGGCTCAAGAGATCAATACCATGTTAGGCAGGATACAAGGCGTCGGATATAACATCCAGACTCTGGACAGTAGCTATCAAAACCTCTACCAGCAGTTCGGAACAGTGATACAGGGAGCATCTCCCAGCGACATACAAACCAAGAGGTTGTCCCAGATCGTAGCAACCTCCAATGCCAATATCAATGCCATGAATGTTCAGGCACAGGAAATTCAGGGAATTAACGACGATATCATTGCTACTGACCAGGTATTGATGGGTTCCAGGCATGCTTCTGGAAATCTCGATGCCCAGCAGTATGGAAATGAGTTAGCCGCCATGCAGATCAAACAGCAGATCAAGACCCAGCAGCTCCTGGCTGTACAAAACCATCTTGACTCAACCAGGCTCGCTGAGGAGCAGGCAAAAGATTATGAGAGGCAACAGGACTACATATACCGGATGAGGAATTGGGGTACAAAAAAATCGACGGCTGTACCCATGAATGATTTTCCTCATTGAAATAATTTCATTAACCATGAGGAGGGTATGATGTTCAGACAGGCAATAGCGTTTGGTATTCTTGTATTGTTTCTTGCCGGATGCAGTGGATCGGACAGTTCAAATAAAGATCTCATGAGGAATTGGGGAACAAAGAAATCAACAGCTATACCAATGAAGGATTTTCCTGGTGGTCCTGGAAATAAAAAATGAATGACATCAAGGAATAACTATGGATTCAGGAGTCTTGACCTCAGTATTGAACCAGTTGGCCGGTCGGCTTTCTCTCGGATATGCCAGAATACTCCCTGATGCATTGGTGCTTATGCGATATCTGGTGGCTATAGAGATCGTGGTACTGGGAGTATTCTGGGCATTAGGAAAAAGCGATGTCACAGTAACAGCCATAAAGAAGATTACCGCCATAGGCTTATTTCTCTGGATAATAACCGGGATGCAGTCATTATCCTATGCACTTATCAGATCCTTTGCTCAGGCTGGGCTTGTGGCAGGCGGTAATGCGATAACATTAACAAATCTTTTTGATCCGTCAGCCATAATAGACATGGGATTCAAGACCACAAAACCCATTTTTGATGCGATTGGAGGGTTCACCAATATAGCCAGTCACCCAGTGAATTCTGCCTTACAATTTTTAACAGGGGTGATAGGTCTTTTTGCATACTTTCTTATTGCCTGGAATCTGTTCATCGTAATCATCGAGTTCTATCTGTTCTCGGTTTGTGCAGTTTTATTGATTCCCTTCGCAGTATTCAAGCCGACTGCATGGTTAGCAGAGAGAGCTATCGGTGGAACATTTACCATTGGAGTTAAATTGATGGTTCTGGCTCTCATCGTTAGTATCGCCTACGACATCATAGGTAGTTTGGATCTAACACCTGTAGCTGATGACAATTACGCACTCTACTGTGGGATTTCAATAGTTTGTGCCATTGCATACCTCTGCTGGAGTGCTCCAAATTTTGCAGCCGGAATCATATCGGGAGGTCCAAATCTCTCAGGATCACACATGCTGGCTGGAGCTGCTGCCATGGGGTTCGCAGTAGATCGTACTGCGGCAACTACAGCAACCAGAAGCGTAGCAGTAGTAAAAAAAGCAGCTGGTTTCGGTAAGAAAGCTGGAAGCTGGGGTTACAACAAAGTGACTGGTGGAGGCTCTAACACAGGAAAAGCCCCCAATATCAAACCAGGGGCAGGAGGTGCAAACAACAATGGACAAGCTGGCAACAGTTAAAAAACTGAAGTTCGCACCGGAAGGTGAACCCGAAACACCTTACCAGAGGGCAAGACAAGAATTCGATGACTTCATCGGTGCGGCCCGGGTGCAGGCGGCAAACTGGAGGCTTATCGCATTCGGCGAGCTTGGGGTCATTATCGTTTTGCTGATCGGGTTCATCTTTCTAGCTCTGAATTCCTCTGTCGTGCCCTATATCGTCGAGGTTAACGAGCATGGAGCCGTGAACCTCATAGGCAAGGCCGACAAGCTATATAGACCAAATGAAGCGGCAACAGAGTATTTTCTGGGTCAGTTCGTGACACAGATACGGTCCATCCCGACGGATGCGATTATTATGAGGCACAACTATCTATCCTCATACAATTTCCTGACACCCAAGGGATCGAACACCCTCAATGCGTACGCAAAGGAATGGGACCCTTTCAAACAGCTTGGAAAGAGGGCTGTGTCAGTGGAAGTGTCGAGCGCTGTCAAGATGAGCGAGAACAGCTACCAGGTGAACTGGTATGAACAGGATTTCGAGAACAACGGTACACCTTCAACCAGACAGGCTTATACAGGCATATTCAACCTGGTCTTTCATACGCCGAAAGACGAGAAGCTGTTACGTACCAATCCGCTCGGAATCTTCATCGATTTTTTCAACATATCCAAGGTGAATTAAGACGAGGGGGAGTGAATTCATGAAAAAGTATGTCATCACTGCAATCATGATCCTGTTTGTGTTCTCGGGATGTGCCCAGAACGAAAAGATCGTACCTGCCCAGCAGGTGAAAGCACCTACTCAGAAGGGGTCCACATTCGATATACCCATAGCCGATCCCGTGCCCCAGGCGAATTACAAGAAAGTGGCAAGTCCTCAGCTCAAGAAAATGGAGACAGGGTCCTCCAGGAAGAAAAATCAGGACCCGGCCAAGGTGATAGACGAGGCGAACAAGGAGGCAGCCCAGAAGCCCACTGAGGACCGATACATCAACGCCGTAACCGTTTATGACTACATGGAAGGAGCTCTCTATGAGATCTACAGTGCCCCGTTCCACGTGACAGACATCATGCTCCAGCCCGGTGAAACACTTACAAGCCCGCCTGCTGCAGGTGACACCGCCAGGTGGTCATTGGACGTTACTACAAGCGGGACTGGAAAGGACCAGAGAGTGCACATCTTTCTGAAACCACACATTCCAAACCTTCACACTAACATCGCTGTATCTACTGACAAACATATCTATCACCTGGAATGCCAGAGCTTCAATGAGACATACCAGGCAGGCGTGTCATGGTACTATCCAAAGGATGAGCTCGCGAACCTCACGAACAGGATCAATGCCACGAACAACACCAGAATGGATATCATTGCAACGCTGAAAGTCTCGGATCTCAACTTCAACTACACCATCAAGGGCAGCGCATCTTGGAAACCCTTGAGGGCCTTTGATGATGGAAAGAAGGTATTCATACAGTTCCCCGCCTCCATCGAGCAGGGAGAGCTGCCACCCTTGTTCATCGTGACCAGGGAGAGCGATTCTCAGCTCGTGAACTACCGCTATCAGAAGCATTACTACATTGTGGACCGGCTCTTCGACAAAGCCTTGCTGCAGCTCGGCACTTCAAGTCCGGAGAAAGTGTACATCTACCGTAACAGTGCAAACGAGTACAGTTTGGGCTGCCGTTGATCTGGAGAGTTTTGTGAACTGAAATCAACATGGCGTGGAGGATGAGAACATGCTTGAGAACATACGACTGAAACCGGAAGGCATCAGCAAGATAAACAAGAAGATGGTTGTAGGCCTCCTCTGCGGTGTTTTCTTCATCGCTTTTGTCCTGTTCGGTGTCGGTATCGGGCCAAAGAAAAGCGGGGCTACCCAAACCGTACAGGCAACCACGAATCCTGAAATAACAACCGAGACACGGGATAAAGTGAACCTGGAATCTTTTGATAAACTTCCAAAGACATATGGGGAGCAGATGAGAGGGAGCAAGGCAGGCGATGTGGCACAGAATGGCCAGCCTTCCTCTTACATGGACCCGAACATGCCAGGCATGAACAATGGTCAGACAGGTCCTCAGCAGCCCTATCAATACGGCTTTAACGGTGGTGATCCACGATACGGCAAGACACAGCCATATGACCCGTACACTCAGCCCACCCAAGGGGGAGGAGGTACGCAAGACTCGAAGAAACAGGCGCTTGACGAGGCCCGGAAATCGAAGATCTTTTTTTCAGAGACAAGCACTCCCACGAGAATGCAACAGGCATCGCCTGCGGCTGCCGTAACGCAAGCGCCGAACATGCCTTCAATGCCTCCGGGTATGATGCTGGCCCAGGCCCCGTGCGGCCAGGAGCCTTATACTGACCAGGCCAGGAAAAGGGCATTCCTCGATGAATCCAAGAAATCGGATGAAGCCATATATCTGGAGCACCAGATCCAGGAGCCTGCATCCCCTTATCAGGTCATGGCAGGCACTGTGCTCCCTGCAGTCCTGATTACCGGTATAAACTCCGACCTACCCGGGCAAATCATCGCCCAGCTGAGAGAGAACGTCTATGACTCGGTATCCGGCAAGTATCTTCTGATCCCGCAGGGAACCAAGCTGATCGGAACGTATGACAACCAGATCTCCTGGGGTCAGAACAGGGTCATGCAGGTATGGACCAGGATGATATTCCCGGACGGATCATCGATTATCCTGAATGGCATGCAGGGAACCGACCTTTCCGGATACGCCGGTGCAAGTGACCAGGTTAATTATCACTATGGAAGAATCGCAGGAGCTGTCCTGTTGAGCACGTTCTTAAGCGTCGGGGCACAGCAGGCTGGAGGAAACAACTCGGAGGGCAATTATCCAACCGTCAGACAACAGATGGCAGGGCAAGCAGCAGGAGGATTCAACCAAGCAGGACAGAAGCTCCTCGATCGGGAGCTCAATGTCGCCCCTACAATCGAGATCAGGCCGGGGTACAAGTTCAATGTTATGGTGAACCGGGACATGATCCTGAGGCCGTATTCGCTTCAATGAGTGATGAGTATAATTGATGTGGAGAAAAAAGGCCGAGCTGAAACCATTGCTGTATGCTCTTCTGATTTTTGCTGGATTCATAATTGTATGCAAGGTTTTGAGCTATAAGATCATGTTCCAGATAACACCAAGTCTCCCTAAAGGAATTTATTGGATCGATCATCCGAACAGTATTGAAAAAGGAATGATCTGTGTCTTTGACATACCCCACAATGTTTATGGCCTGATGAAGACAAGAGGATGGCTCCCTGAACACTTCAGGTTTTATCTATCGAAACCATTGGTTGCAAAACAGGGGGATATAATCGAAGTCTCAGCAAACGGGCTTTATATTAACGGAAAGTATTTTGGACCTGTGAAACAGTATGATTCCCAAGGCCTCCCGTTACCCAGAATATACCGTAAATATATCCTTATGCAGTGGGAGTATTTCTTTGCCAGCTCATACACCAACAGCTTCGACAGCAGATATTTCGGAACAGTCAGGAAAGAGAATATCAGGTGGGTTGAAAAGCCTCTGCTAGTCTTCAGCTCTAATTGATCTGCCAAGGAGGAATGGAATGTTATGAAGAGATACCCGGTACAAAGCCAGAGCTATGAAGGATTCGAGACCTGGTGGAACCAGATCCGCATGTCCATACAGATGCACACCAAGATAGTATCAATACTATTATGCTTCCATGTTCTTCTGTTCTTTTTTGCCTGCTGGTACAAGATTGACAAAACCTCGATCCGTTCTGCCTCACAATGGCTTTTTGCTTATATTATGTGGCCGACCGCAAGACTGAGGTTCGTAAATACAAACGGTACAGTAGTATACGCTACTGCCCAGAGGATCGCAGCTTATGCGCCCCTGCGAGCCTATTCTATGTACGTATTCCATACAATGCGTAACCTCTTTTTCTGGTGTGCTTCGGTATATATCTTCTATATCCCTATCTGGATGTTCTTCCACGATAAGGCAAAGTATCAGTCCGACCGGAGGCATATCCGTGGATCAAGGCTCAGCACGATTCAGGAATTCAATTATGAAGTGAAGAAAAGGAAAGATGAACCTGGACTTTCTGTCGGTAGCGTTCGCATGCCCAAATCTTTAGAACCCAGACACACTTTCATTATAGGAGGACCTGGAGCAGGAAAAACAAACTGTGCGGCCCAGATCATTGAAGATTTAAAGAAGCGGAATGCACAGGCAATCATATATGACTTCAAAGGGGATTATCTCAGAAGGTTTTATAACCAGGAAACGGACATCATTTTCAATCCTCTCGATGCAAGATCCGTAGGGTGGAACCTTTTCAATGAGATCGAGACTCCGATGGATATCGATGCCATTGCTACTTCACTTATTCCCCATTCCATCTCTCAGATGGATACATTCTTCCCAGATGCGGCACGAGATGTTTTTGCCGGGATTCTTCATTATCTGTACCACGAAAACCAGAGGAGCAATCAGCATATCTGGGATACCGTTACTTCAAGGGCAGAATATGTTCTAGAAAAACTGCAGAGCATTGATGAAGGCAAGGGGGCAGCAAAGCATATTGAATTGCCTGAATCCACACAATCCCTGGGAGTTTTCGGCACCTTGATGGAATACGCAAAGGGTCTTAAGTACATGGCTAAAATAGATGGCCAATTCAAAATCAAGGACTGGCTGCAAAATGGGAAAGGGATGATCTACATCACGAATTACTCGATCATTCAGGAGGCCCTCCGGCCTATCCTCTCACTCTTTGTGGATTTACTCGGGAGGCAGGTGCTGTCCCTGTCGGAATCAACAGAGAGGAGGATCTTTTTCCTCCTGGATGAGTTTGGGACTCTACAACGGCTTCCTACTATAGTAAAGCTTCTGACAATGGCTCGGAGCAAAGGAGGATGCGTATTTATAGGTATCCAGGACTATGGGCAGATCGACCAGACATACTCCGTCAATCATAGGCAGAGCATTATCAATGCCTGTGGGAACAAGATCATCTTTAATGTGGATGATCCCACATCCGCAAAGGTTAGCTCCGATATCTTGAGTGAAACGGAATACATTGAAATGAATAAAACCCGGTCCATGGGTGTGAACGATAATCGGGACGGGACCTCCCTTGCTGAACGGACAAAGAGAGAAAGTCTCATCATGCCTGCAGAGCTCATGAAGCTTCCTGATCTTACCGCTATCGTCAGGTTCAAGGCCTTTGATCCTCTGATAAGCACATTCAAGTACAAGATTTATCCGGATAAGGCACCTGTGCTTGTTATGAGGGATGATCTCCTTTTGAAACCAAATCCCAAGGTTAAGAAGCCCTCTCCTGCTGAAGTTGAAGAAAGCATATTGCAAGCTATATCCCAATAAAGGAGCAACTCATATGGACTTCCGAAAACGTGAACAGCAAATGAACAGTAGAGTCTATGACATGCTCACGAGTTCCTTTGGCCCAACCATTCAGGATCTTATGCGGGATAAAGATGTGATCGAGATTATGCTCAATCCTGATGGTTGTCTGTGGGTTGACCGGTTAAGTACAGGAAGGTCCTATACAGGTCAAGACATGAGCGCTGCTGATGCTGAACGGATTATACGAATAGTCAGCTCAAAGACAAATACCATATGCAATGCGGATAACCCCATTATCTCTGCAGAGCTTCCGGGATCAGGAGAACGGTTTCAAGGGATGCTCTCGCCGGTGGTGGAAAAGCCAACCATCACGATTCGGAAAAAGGCCCTCATGGTCTACACCCTGGAGGATTACGTGAACCAGGGGATAATGACCGGGAAAGCTGCCGACTTTCTGAAAAAGGCGGTCCGGGATAAACAGAACATACTGGTTGTGGGCGGGACTGGTTCCGGAAAGACGACACTGGCCAATGCTATCCTTGCCGAGATAGCTCGATACGAGGATCGTATTGTGCTCATAGAAGATACCCTTGAACTTCAGTGCGAGGTCAAGGATTGTGTCTCGTTAAGAACTTGTGATGCAGCGAATATCACCACCTTGCTAAAGGCAACCATGCGCTTGCGTCCTGACAGAATCATTGTTGGAGAAGTGCGGGGAGGGGAAGCCTTGGGCCTGCTGAAAGCATGGAATACAGGACATCCTGGCGGTTTATGCACTATCCATGCGAATGGTCCGAGAGAAGGGCTTATCCGGATTGAGCAGCTCGTCCAGGAGGTGGTGCCCGGAGTGCCGCGAAGCTTGATTGCAGCAACAGTAAATGTCTTAGTATACATCAAGAGAGAAGGGCATGGGCGGAAGGTTGAGAGCATAGCCACTGTTGAGGGTTGCAGGGACGATGAGTATATGTTGAGGTTTCTGGAGGGGTAAGTGGATAAGCGAGAAGGTATTGTCTCGGATGTCCGGCAGAATCTATTCAAGGTGGGTGACTGTTTTGTGAAGGTGGCATTCGGAGAACCTCCGGTTGTGAGTAATGGAGACCAAGTAGTCATTGTAGGGTTTCTTCGACGTGGGCTCATAACCCCATATGCCTGCAACAACATCACGAAGCAGCTAATGTGGCATCTGTCCTATACTCTTCATCTGTTAGCCGGGATTCTTGTGCTTTTGTGCGGGATTTTTGTGATATTGGGTTCTACGACATGGTTGATAGTCCTTGGATGTTTGGTAAACCTCATTGGCATCTTGATGATAATCAAAGGAGTTGTTATTCTAAGGGCAATAAGATCGGTTTCTATACCTCGCACATAAGAAAGGGCAGTGATGATCGCATTAAAATCTACATCTAGTGATGGGGCTTCATTTAAAGTTTATAAAAACAATATACTCATTGGTCATATCCATAAACAAAAGGGTTTGTCCGGCGATAAGTATCAGCCAGCAATCGATAAGGGTGGAGAAGAAGAGCGTGCCGCTAAGGTTTTTGATAGCCCCAATGATGCCTTGCAGTGGATTGAGAAACAACTATAATCATAGAAATTAACAGCCCCCTGACCTGTTAACTTTTGAAGATTATCAATGTAAATATTCAGTTTAATCATAGCGTTGACTATGGTACAATAACCTATGATTATAAGTCTAATAAAGATGAACCCAAGTGGATTATTTCAGCCAATTATGCTATAGATTCTTTAGTGTGATGACTTTGCATCTTTGATTCCCACCAAGGCACAGACAAGACAGATTTGCAAGAAAGGTCATATTTATGCACATAAAAAAAATTAAAATTGAAGGGTATAAGAGTTTTCGTAATTTTGAATTGGACTTAAACAAAACACTTAATGTCATTGTAGGTGATAATGAGACTGGGAAGTCTACTTTGCTTGAGGCAATCAACCTTGTACTATCCTACCAACTTGAAGGTCGCAGCATACAGTATGAATTAAATCCCTACATCTTTAATGGTGCCATAGTTCGAAACTACTTTAATGCCATTAAAAATGGGGAAAATCCATCCCCTCCTCAAATCCTAATAGAGGCATACCTTGATGATGTTGAAAGCGGTGAATTATCAAAGCTTAAGGGAACGAACAATACAGCTGGCGAAGACTGTCCAGGATTATACTTGAAAGTTGTATTGAACGATGATTTTACTAAAGACTTCATGGATTACACCCATGCAGATGATAATCCATGCATACTACCGACTGAGTACTACACAATTGTATGGCGATCTTTCGCAGATAATTCAGTGGCAACCAGGAATCTACCGTTTCGTGCAAAAATAATCGATACAAGTCTTGTCAGAGGATACATAGGGCCAAACAAATACCTCTCAAGAATAATCAATGATGTCTTGGAGGACGATAATCAACGGCTTTCTATGTCCCTGGCTTATAGAAAGCTTAAATATCTATTCATGAATGAGGATGGTATAAAAAAAGTAAATGCCCACTTGGCAAATAAAAAGGGCGATGTTACTGAAAAAACCCTTACCGTATCAATGGATATGTCTGCACGGTCAACATGGGATAGCAGTATAACGGCACATTTAGATGACATACCCTTCGACCTCATTGGAAAAGGAGAACAATGCCGTGTACAAATGAAGCTTGCTATTGAAGCAGCAGGCGATTCGAATGTATTGCTGATAGAGGAACCCGAAAATCATCTATCACACTCAAACATGTGTAAATTGTTAGATGAAATCACACAAAGAGGTGCTGATAGGCAAGTGATTCTCACAACCCATAGTAATTTTGTTTTGAATAAACTCGGAATTGATAATGTGAAACTACTTTCCTCCGGCAAAACTATGACTCTTTCCGATCTGTCTCCAGACACCAAAGACTACTTTATGAAGCTTCCTGGGTACGACACCTTAAGACTGATTCTATCGTTTAAAACGATTCTTGTAGAGGGACCTTCCGATGAGTTGATCGTACAAAAGGCATATAAGAAACAGCATGGGAAACTGCCCATAGAGAATGGTATTGACGTTATTACAGTAGGTTCCCTTGCTTTCAAAAGATTCCTTGAGATAGGAAAATTACTTAACCTTGATATCCGTGTTGTTACAGACAATGATGGAAATGTTGATTCAATTAAGGAAAAATATAGGGATTATCTTGGTAGACAGGCCGGGAATATAAAGATTTACTATGATACTGATGAAAACTACCCTACATTGGAGCCTCAATTACTCAAGGCAAACTCGTTAGATGTTCTGAATGGAGTGTTGGGGAAAGATTTTACAAATGAAAATGATCTTCTTAATTATATGGACAAAAACAAAACAGATATAGCCCTCAAGATATTCAACTCTGATAAGCTCCTAACTTTTCCGAGTTATATACAAAATGCAGTCATCTGATAACAGGATAATTATAGCATCAGCTGGCTCTGGTAAAACAACGTTTTTGATAAAAGAAGCACTGTCTCTACCAGACAGAAAAATCTTAATACTCACATATACCAATAACAATATTAATGAGATCAGAAACAAGTTCTATAAGATATATGGTGGCATTCCTAAACATGTTGATGTGATGACATGGTTTTCCTTTCTATTGCATGAGTGCGCAAGACCATATCAGCGTTCAGTTTATTCAAGTGATAGGGTGAAGACAATCTATTATCCAAAAGGTCGTTCAGCCCTTTATGTGCCCTACAACGAGACCGAAAGATACTATTTCAAGAATGGTGATGAGATATATTCTGATAAAATTGCACGTTTTATAATCGATTGCGAAAACAACTCAAAGGGTCTCGTGACAAAGAGGCTGGCAGATATTTATAATGAGATTTATATTGATGAATTTCAGGACTTATCCGGTTGGGATTTAGATCTATTGGAAATCTTATTACAGGTCGGAATTCGCATGGTAATAGTGGGAGATCCTAGACAATGCACCTACACAACAAATAATTCTGCCAGGAATTGCCAATGTTGCGGTATGGGGATGCTGGATTTGATATGTCAATGGGAAGCAAACAACCTATGTTGTATTGAAAAACTCGCAAGAAGTTATAGATGTAACCAACAGATATGTGATTTTGCCGACTTGCTGTGGCCTGACATGGAGAAAACGGTTTCTCATAACCACAAGACCACTGATCATGATGGTATATTCATTGTGTCGGAAGATTACATACACGAATACGTTAAAACCTTTTTCCCAAAGGTTCTCAGATACAATAAAACAGCTAACACCTATGGCTATGGTGCACAGAATTTCGGGGCGGTTAAAGGCTTGGAATTTGAAAGAGTTCTGATTATTCCACATGGTCCGATGAAAAAATATCTCCATACAGGGAATTTGAATGATGTCAGAAAATCTTTAGAACTGTTCTATGTGGCTATTACAAGGGCAAAACAGAGTGTTGCTTTCCTGTATGATGAGAAATGTGGGTGCGGATGTATTCATTGGAAGCCCAAACTCAACTGATAGTGAATATTTATGTGATAACTCATCTGCCTCAATCTTTGAGTATCAACCGTTGATCCCTTCGATTTCGTCATGGTTTTGAGAAGGCGGAAAACTGAACATCATGGTTTCAAATCTATGATATCAAGGCTACAGGCTCAGAGCGCCTATCCTTTCACTCCACGTTAGAACAACCAGGAGGTCAGCTCAAAGTGGATTATTCCATAATAATATGATATAATTATTTCAGTATCATATGACATTTCAACTGTGATTCCCTACTGACAACAAAGTGAGGTCAATTATGAAATATTCATCGAGAGCCATTATAAGTATCCTTACAATACTCATTCTTTCAGCTAATGCTCAAGCATGGTCATCAATAACCCACATACTTATTGCCCAAGAGGCTGGTATTGCAAATCCTGAAACAGCATGTTTCCCTGATCTCTCCAGGAATGAAGAATATGCCTTATTAGTTCCGTATCACTGGCATGATGCTGCTCCTAATACCATTGTTACTCCGGAATATATTGACCGGTATAAGATATCCGAAGGTACTTATCAAAAATTGGGTTCTCCAGGATCACAACCAATCAAGATTAGAGTTCCCGATTCATCCGGGGTCTTATACTGGGAGATAGTGCAGCTTTATAAAAAGCTGAAAGGGGCAAGGGGATGGGAGTATGATTATTATCTCGGTAACATAGCCCATTATGTCGGTGATCTATCTCAACCTCTTCATAATTTCCCCTATGATAGCTCTTCTGCCGGTGATGGGAAGGTATATCCTGAAATAGGCAAGTGGAGCAAAGAACATCACGCTGAATTTGATGATGCATTAGATTCCGTCTTACCTCTTAGCACAGAAAAGAAGCGAGCTTTTGAAAAGATGGTAACTCCGATTCAAATCAAATCCATTGATGATCTTAAGAAGGAGATTTCAAAGATAGCAAATAGCTCAATCGGCTTGGCTAATAAGTGTTACGCACAGAAGAGAATCATTACCGAGGATGAAGCTTTGAAGCAGGTGGCTATGTCGGTTTCTTTGTTAAAAGCAATCATTGACAGCACTAAGTGAAATATACCCTCCTTAACTTTGAGTATGTAAAATTGATTTAGGTGAACGAGAAGAAAGAGAATTAAGCCTTTACTACCGGGATATCTGTCCATGATGTTGTGAATTGGGGAGATCGCCTTGTCTGCCTCATCCACCATGGCCGAGCGAAGCCGGAGGAGGCATGGATGAGAGTGCCTCTGCCCCATCGTCTGTTTACATCATCCACGGTTTGCATGAGTTTTAGCTCTCGTTCCCCTTCACGACTGGTGTGGAAAAGGTTCATTTGTACCTGTCCTCTTTGACATATTCCAGAGAGCATTACTCCGGCCTTCCTATATGCCGGACCTCTCCTGTATACACGTTCAAGAAGGGCCTTGGCATACCTTATGAGATCAGGGGTGTACGAGGTGGCAACAGGAATTGTAGTGGAGCAGAAATGAGTCCTTGGATGCCCATCATTGAATGGAAACTCGATGAGCATCACTTGGATGATAGATGCGGCAGAATTCTGTTCTCTCAGCTTCTCCGATACTCTCGATGTGTAAGCAGCAACCGCCTCTTTGAGCTCGTCCAGGGTGTAGACCTTACGTCCGAAGGATCTGGAGCACATGATGGACTTTTTGGGTTGCTCTCCTTCATCAAGGGGTATGCAGGACGTACCTCTAAGCTCCATAACCGTGCGCAAGCCCACGACCGTCATGTGCTTTCTCACCCAGGAATCAGATGCATTCCTCAAGTCCAACGCCGTCAAGATCCCGTGTCGCCTGAGGAGCTTGGTATACTGCCAACCAACCCCCCATACATCTCCCACATCAATGTCGGCGAGGGTTTCTATGTGGTCTGTGATATCGAATACTCCTTGATATTCAGGCAGCTTCTTCACTAGCTTTGCAGCAGCCTTAGCAAGTGTTTTGGAGGGAGCTATCCCGATGGACACAGGAATGCCGACCCATCTTTTTACGGTCTTCCTGATAATTCTTCCATACTCAGTGAGGTTCTCAGGAATGCCGGTGAGATCTAGAAAGGCCTCATCTATTGAATAGACCTCCATCTCGGGAGTAAAGGTAGCAAGTGTCCCCATCACACGGGCAGACAGATCGCCATATAGCGGGAAGTTAGATGAAAAGACGTGCACCTTGTTTTTTGCTATGAGGGTTTGACACTGATGCAGAGGCTCTCCCATCTTGATGCCCAAGGCCTTAGCTTCGTTTGATCTGGCTATGATGCACCCATCATTGTTTGAAAGTACGACGACCGGTTTACCTTCAATAGAAGGGTTAAAAATACGTTCGCAGGATGCATAAAAGTTGTTGCAGTCTACCAGAGCAAAGATCTGTTCCATGGATCACACCTTGTGGATTACGTAAGAAACGACTCCCCACACTTCCACCTGCATGCCCTCCGTTATCTCGATAGGCTTAAAATGAGGATTTTCAGCCAGGAGGAAACATCTGCCATCGATGTGGTGATACTTTTTCACTGTAAAGTCGCCATTGACCATGGCAATCACTACATTACCCGATTTTGGTTCCAAAGCTCTGTCTACGATGAGGATATCACCGGTATGAATACCCGCCCCGGTCATCGAATCTCCTGCAACTCGGACAAAGAATGTTGCAGACGGATGTTTGATGAGAAAATCGTTGAGGTCGAGATTCTTTTCAATGCTGTCTTCTGCCGGTGAGGGGAATCCGGCAGATATGCCTACAGAGAAGAGAGGTATCTTGAGGCTAGTCTTGCTTTCGAAGCCCCAGATTTCTGTAACACGCAATTCGTTTTTTTCTGAGTTTTTTATCACAAGCAGGAGATACTAACACCACGGGAGTTGACTGTAAAGGAGAGAGGGGAAGAGATCTGGATAACCGTGCAAAGCTCCTGTGCATGGACAACTTATCATTATTTGATGTACAACCCAGTATATCAGAAGAGGAACGAATAATGTGTGGCCGGTTCATCCAGATCATTGACCCAGAGCTTATCGAAGTAGACTTTTCAGAGTTGGAAGTGGACGAGGAGGCTCTGAGTCGCTTTATCCCGAGCTATAATGTCACGCCCACAAAAGATATCTTGACCGTGCTGAATACTCCCACACCAAGGCTCACCCTCACACATTGGGGACTTATACCCTACTGGTCAAAAGATAAGAACATAGGGAGCAGGATGATAAACGCCAGGTCCGAAACGCTTATAGACAAACCTTCTTTCAAAGAGCCTCTCAAGAGAAACAGGTGTATCATCCCGGCAATTGGGTTTTATGAATGGGATACTGCGAATAAGACAAGAACGCCCTACCTCATCAGGCTAAAAAGTGGAAAGCCCCTCGCCTTTGCTGGGCTTTGGGATAGGTGGCGTGACAAGGAAACCGGAAATACGATCATCTCAAGCACGATCATCACCACGGAAGCAAATTCACTGATCGCACAGATCCATGGCAGGATGCCTGCTATCCTATCTCCTGGTTGTTTCAAGTCATGGCTGAGTTCACAGCGAGAAGAGGAAGTTGCCTTGCTGAATTGCCTTAAACCTTATCCTGCCGAGGAGATGGAGGCATATGAAGTCTCGAAACTTGTGAACGATCCTCGGAATGATTCTCCTGAAATCATTGATCACGTTTTGAGATGATTATTCCCTCTTTAATTTACTTCTTTTCTAGTCCCAACCCCTGATTTTTTTCAATTTTTACTGATGGAGCCTTTGCAGAATGCATCTTCTGTCCGTCATATGAAACATACCGGTGCATCTGCATCTGATCGTATTGATTATCGTAGGGCACCATATAGCGAACCCCCTTCGATTCAATCACTGCATATTTATTGCTGCCGAGTTCCTCGATCTTTGTATAATAGCCTTCCACAGCCCTTTCTCTTGGGAAGTCTACCCTAAGCCCTCTATCCTTCATTCGCTGGCAGTAATTGAATTCTTCCGGGGTAAGCTTCCGGTCGAATGCCGATATGTCTTTTCCTTCCTGTTTCTCTTGAGAAACTTGCTGCTGCATTTCTTTCTCGAGAGTTCTGCTCTTCTTTGCATATCCCATTTCCTTCCCATCATAGGCTACATAGTGGTGCATCTGCATTTGATCATATTGCTTCTCGTAGGGTATCAGGTAACGAATTCCCTTAGTCGGATTGGCGTGCATATCGATAACAGCATAACTCTTACCTCCGACTTCTTCCACTCTCTCAAAATATCCGGATACAGATTTATCTTTGGGGAATTCAACTTGAATGCCTCTTCCCTTCATTTGTTTGACATACTGTTCCTGGTCTCTTTGCTGTTGCCATTCCTGAGCCTGGATTCGTCTCTCTTCATGAGTCAGAACTTTCTCAGCTTCGATGACTCTGTTATCTACCTCGATGCCTCTCGGAATCCCATAATCCACAACCAGACTCTTTGGCCGTTCTCTGCTCATGACTCTCTGCAGATCTTCAAAATTCCTGAACTCATCCTTGCCGTAATACATGGTCACATTCTCTCTATGCCTGCTCATAGCAACGTACGCTGTATGCTTATCAAAATGACGTGAACCGAGAACAAATGTATGGTCGAGGGTTGAGCCTTGGGTCTTATGCACGGTGGCTGCATAGCCGTGGTCGAAGTCTTTATACATGCTGGTATCGATAGCGACCCGGTCGCCTTTATCAAGCTTGACGGATATGGCTCCCCGGTTGATGCTTTCCACCGTACCGAGTGAACCATTTCTTATGCCTAAGGAATGCTCGTTCCTGAGGAAGATAATCCGGTCTCCTGTGCAGAAATTCCTTTCTCCTTTCTCGGTCATGAAGGTGTGCTCGTAGCCTCGGAGCTCTCCGTGCATTTTTCTGTGTTCTCTTGCCCCCTGGTTCAGTTCATTTACATCCCTATTCGTGTAAGCCATCATGAGGCTGGTTTCGTGTTTCTGTTTTGAGAGTTGTTGTTGATCCGCCCACTCTTTCAGCATCTTATCCTTGGCATCCTGCCTGGTCTGGAATTCATGGATATGACCATGGTTGTGGTACATTTCCAGGGCTTTCTCTGATTGTTCTTTGTTGCCGGAGAATTCTACGGTTGCTTGTTTCTGCCAATCGATATGTTGTCTTCTCACTTCTGCAAGTTCCACGTATCCGGTTCTCTGGATGATACCTCTGAATGATCCTCCTGCTTCGATTGACTGAAGCTGTTCGTTGTCTCCCACCAGGATCACTTTTGCTCCTGCTTCATGGGCGTGCTCTAAGATCTTGTGCATCTGTCTGGTGCCCACCATACCTGCTTCATCTATCACCAGGATCTGGTCTTTGCTGAGTAGATTTCTCTCATTTTCCCAGTCCTCCAGTTGTCTGAAGATGGTTGTGCTTTCGATCCCGCTTTCATTCTGCAGACCTTCTGCTGCTATGCCCGAAAGGGCAAGGCCTCTTACCCGATATCCTCCTGCTTCATACGCCTCTTTTACAGCACCCAGTGTGTAGCTTTTCCCTGTTCCCGCTCGACCGATCATCACGGAGATGTCGCCACTCGCAGAGATGTTTCTGAAGGCTTTTTCCTGCTCCTCGCTCATGGTGTAGTTCTTCGCTGTCTGGTTGATGATATCCCGTTCCAGGACGTGTTCATTTGAAGATATCATGACTCTCGCATTATCGAGCATGGTCTTCTCATTCATCATCATGGTACGGGTGGAGAACAGGTCTTCTCCCTTCTCGTTCTTCCCTATCTTGATGAGCTCGGGGCTGTTCTCAAGGGCGGATAAAACCCGGTTGAACTGATCTGCATCAGCACTGTGCCGGAATGCAAAATCCATGATGTCTTCCCGCTTGAACACAGCATCGTAGTGTCCCACGTGCTTGAGGGCCTTCCCGGGATCTTGGATAATACGGTCTCCGTTTTCACGGCATATCCTCTGGTACTCTTCTAACCGATCAAGTCCTCGGGTTTCTTGCAAGTGGAGGTAGCCTTTGGGTAGGTATTTTGCAGCTATCCCTATCTTCGTTGTTGGTTCAAGATCAATGCCTCTTTCTTCAAAGCTCCTATGGTCAACCTGGATATCGTGACCTGACTCCAGCAATTTCCGGTTCTGGATATTCGCCCACTCTTCCCTCCAGATAAGGATATTTGCTCTATCGTTCCAGGATCTTTCCTTATTGCCGAATCCGTTTGGTGTTACTTCTCTTGTGGTAAGTAAGATATGAACATGCGGGTTCTTATCGCTCTTGTGGATACAGATATCAGCTATCATTCCTCTATCTACGAATTGTGCTTGTACATATTCTCTGACCAGCACAATCTGTTGTTCGAGGTTAAGCTCCTTGGGTAGCGCTAATTCAACTTCCCGTGCGAGCTGGGCGTCCTTCCTCTTCTCTGCTCTTTCTACTTCGTTCCAGAGGGTTTGCCGGTCTCTCATTCTCTCCGGGGCATTTTCCGGGAGGAGGATCTCCGCATGGGCAAGGTCTTTCTTCTTCGAGTAATCAAAGGTAAGGTCCTGACGCTCATCATAGAGTTTTTCACGGCTTCGATATGCAGCAGCAGAAACTGCGCTTCTTCCTGAAGACCTGCTTACTATCTTAGTTGTGGAATGATAACACGCCATTCTTATTTCCGATTAATCCTTATCCGGTTCTGCTTTCCGCACACGACGCTTGCGTTGTATTAGTGCGCCTTTCCTTCGTAAAGTATTTAGCCCTTCGGTCTGCTCTCGCATGGGGGTTGCCTCGTACGTTACGATAAATCCCGATACGCTATCGGGCTCATGAAAAACCTTGAAGTGCTCTCGCTTGACATCTAACCTCACATAATTTAAAACATAACAACATTTGTATTTATATTACTTTGAGAGGGCAGAATGCAACCGAAAAAACCAGATTCACTCACAAAACTTCTGCAGAAAAAACAGAAGATCGAACAACAGATTTCAAACGCCAAGACCCGCCTAAAGAAAGTGGAACGGGCCGCAGACACGCGGAAGAAGATCCTCATCGGCGCTTACTTCCTTGAAGTCAAATATAAAGGCAAAGAGGAAGAGCTCACCAAGATCATGGATGGCTTCCTTATCCGTGATAATGACCGGGCTCTCTTCGGCCTTCCGCCAAAGGGGTAATGATTCTCTAAAAGTTAGCTAGTCGAATAAAACAGCCCTTCTCGGCCTTATTCTTCCGGCTCCGGGTATTTCCCTTTTCTCGGCCTTTCTTTTATGGGTTGGGACAGTCGAAATTTGCATACCTGCTGCGTATATTTCGTGCTTCCTGACGACGTCGAGAAGACCGTCGAGGTAGTCTTCGATGTCTTGTCCCTCTTCTGTTGATTCATAGCGATACGTTTCTATCATATCGCCAAGGCAATCGGCTATCGCTGCCTTGATATCTAGAATGGCCAATGGTTTTAGATCACTGCTCACTTTGCTTAGGAAGTCATTGAGCTTCTGGGAAGGAATCTCATAATTGATTATCTTTTCATAGAGGTCACCGATACCGGAAACATATTCATAGGGTTCATCCTCCTTTGAGATGGAAAGGATACCCTTATATTTTTCTTCAATCTGACGGTAAAACTCGGAGAAAGGGTCCCGTGAACTTTTTGATCTGCTTGTGCAACTCTCATCGTTCTGTTCCGTCTTCTGAATGATAGCTCCCATTGGATAACTCCTCAAACTTAAACTTTCCCAAAAACATTTTTCCTGAACCCCTTCACAAAGCCCTGAGGGGTTTCAGAAAAATGATTCAAAAGACTGCGGAGCCATCCTTAGTGGGTATTGAGATCCTTGAGCCTCTGTAACGCTGCAAGCGGAATGACAATGGTTTTCCCATTGGCGTGAGGCTTATCGAAGCGAGTGAAAGGGGCGATGATTTAAAGAGATCAAGACCACAAAGTTGTCCCTCATAAAGCTGCCTTAAAAAATAACAGGAGATAAGCTTCCAAGACGATCCGGCCTCCGGGTCCATAAGACCCGGAGGCCACTTTGATTTTATACTGACTGCAGCTTGTCACATCCGGCAATCTTGTTAATCTCACAAACTAAATCCATGCGTTTGAACCGGATATGCATGTTTCCATTTTTATGCCATGTGCATTCAAAGTATTCTGTTTCTGTTTGCCATTTCTTTTCCCTCATGGCGTCTCTGATTCTTGTGAGAAGATTACCCGGGTACTTTGGCATGCCCGCACCATCCAGCAGATGAAATATCTTGTCCATGTCCCATAAGCTGTCTTCCCTGTAGCCGGAGAGGGTTGTCCAATACTTGTTATGGTCAATCATTCCCGGGATGATGGCTTTTTCTTTCAAGGCAGTGCGCTGGTTGGTCTTGAGGCCGGTCCTCTGCGGCCTCAGGAAGTTGAACACGTCTTCAATCATCTGCTTTTTAAACTCATCCCCACGGGTGATAAAGGAAAACATCAGCTTGTGTATATTTTCCTCCGTAAATTCGGGTACGTTCCCATCAGAAAGCTGCTTCTCGATACTCGAAATTTCTCTGGCCGGAAGAAGGTTCTTGATTCGCGAAAAGAGGACTTTCCAGCAGTTAATCCGTACACCCTTCCTTGAGTCCTCTTTGTCCCTTTCAGGGTCGTATAAATCCATATCATAACGCCCTATCTTGCATGGGAAGAACCGTCCCCCTATGATCTTCTCATAGAGTCCTTTTATTCTGACGAGCCTTGCATAAGCCTCATCCAGATCGGCCAATATTTGCTGATAGGCTTTAACGAGATCACTTGTTTTCATTTCAGTCAAAAGATCGTTCATGGATATTCCTCCCTTTGAATTATTGGCCTCCAGGGAGTTCCACCCCAGAAAACCAATTTTTTCCATGACCCCTTTCACAAAACCCTTAAGGGGTTAGGAAAAAAGGATGATAAGTTCGCGCAGCCACCTTGAATAATCCTGGGCATCCTGGATGCCTCTGGAGCACTGCAAGCGGCATGACAACTCAGTTGGCAGGACGCTTTGAAAGCAAGAGAAAGAGGCTAGGCACTATTTTCCAGGATTAAAGCTAAAAGCATAAAACGGACGCGGCGCATGCGCTGCGTCCGGGAGCAGAGGAATTACCCCTGCCCTGTTTCATCTTCGTGGTCATCGTCCTCTTGCCTGCCCGTGATGTAGTTGACTGCTTTCTGGGCCTGGGCCGCCGCCAGAACAACAAGCTTTGAATCCTTGCTGATAGAGTCCCTCCACCCTTGGATATATGCTGCTGAGTTCTCAATGGTGGCATGGGCAATGCCGGAGATCCCGCACAAGTAAGCTGCACCCATCTCGGCAACAAGCTCTTCCCGGGCGTAACTCTTCGAGCCGAAAGCCGCCGGTGTGGTCAAGGTTTCCCGGTTGAGTCGTGTTTCTGAGCCTGTGCTGTGGGTTGTCTCATGAAATAGTACACTAAAATATTTCTCCTGGTTCACAAAAGCTGACTTGTTCGGCATCTTCACCACGTCCTCGATTGGGTTATAGCAGGCCTTTGTGAATCCGTGCTTTATCTCAGGCCTTCCCTTATATCCTTCTATAATGGCCTCTGCCTCGACTATGGGGTCTGAGTGAGACTCTTCCGGCTGGTCGGGATAGGTGATCCCTTCGCACTGCAGGACATTGAATACCCGGTAATACTTCAGGAAGGGTATGTTCTTCTTTTCCATCTCGCTCGTTGCCTCGTTGAGCTCCTCTACTTCCTTAAAGTTCCAGAAAACCACTATAGAGCTTTTCTCACCCTTCTTGATGGTCCCTCCAAGGGTCTTGGCCTGGTTGAAGGTGAGCCAGTAGGGAGAGGCATAGCTTGAAGCAAGGAGCAACCATATATTGATGCCCCGGTAAAGCTTGCTCGTTACCAGGTTACGCGGAAATAGGATCTTGCTGGTCCATGGTTTTTTCCAGGGAATGATACCCTTGTCCAAGTGCGATAAAATCTGCTCGGTCACGATCTCGAATACGTTAGCCATTTGTCTTTCCCTCCTTCTAAAAATCAATTTTTTTCAACCCGTTCACTCCTGACTCATGGGTTGAGAAAAAATCGGAGAGATAAAGACTGCGGAGCCTCCTTTCATAAAACCTCTGAAGCGCTGCAAGCAGCATGACAACGAGTTCTATGTTGGCAGGATGCTTAGAAGGCGAGCGGAAGTGGCGAAGGTTCTGAACATTTCAGAATTGTGTATAAAATCTGTTCACCATTAAGCCTAGGTTGCGTTCAAAGAACCGGGCAAAGGGATGGCTTTTTCGATCTTAATATATAGAATCCACATGACTTATAGAGACCTATGATCTTTCCTGATTAAGTCGATTCTTAGATCTTCCAGAGATAGATTCATTCCCGACTGATACAATCAGGTTGCCTTATCTCAGAGTAGCTTATCTGGTTGATTATTGAAGGATGTTGAAATTCAGGATCTATTGTACTTGAGAAGCTCCTAATCATCGTATAGAATTCAATTTAAGAAAATGCTATTATATTAATTAATGGTACACTGTATCAATTGACATCGGGCTTCTAAATCTTACTCACAATATGAAAAGAGGAGACCTGACTTTTGTTCCCATTCACCGCTAGAGATATTCTTTTTAAAACTCTGAATCAACCTAAGAATTTCGATCATCCGGCTTTTGGAAGTGATGCTAAAACCTTCATGGGGTTAAGATAGAAAAAATGCTGACGACATTCGAGATCTATCGAAGAGCTGAGAAGTGCTTCGAGAAATGTTTACCACCTGAGTGGATTCCTACTAAACCCAGGGATGACATCGGAGTTGATTATTGGGTGCAAATAACACGACGCGGAAGCCCAACCCCTTTAAGCTTTTTTGTCCAGGTCAAAGGCACAACAAATATAAAGGAGACAGGGAGTTCTCTAGTTTACTCATTGTCGACGAAGAAGCTCAAGCAGTACATGAAGACGCCACTACCAGTTCTGTTTGTGCTTTGCGACATTAGAGAAGAAGAGGATGCCGATATTGCCTACTTTTGTTGGGTGCGCGAAGCCATAAGGGACGAGGTTCTTGCTGGGAGAGTGAACGAGGCAAGCTGGGCTTCCCAAGAAACGGTGTCCTTAGCCATACCTATTAAGCAGAGGTTATCTCTTGACATTTTTTTAGAAGAGATACAACCAGTCATCGATACTTTTGCAATTAGACATGTCCAACAAGAAAATGAACATTTGGCTGTAGTAGATAAATCGAAGAAAGCCATTACATCCTTGCTGTCTTCTGGAAGGCTTAAAGAATTTGGATTGAATACCGAAGATCCAAAGACCGTAACAGCCTTAGAGTTTATGTCTGAGGGGGGCCGGTTACAGGATCAAGCCCGCCACATGGAGGCGATCTACTATTTTAAGGCGGCCGAAAAGCTTCTGCCCCATGATGAAACATTCCTTGCTGAGAGCTTCAGTTGGGAAGCATTAGGCAATTTACAAGAAGCGGTCAGTGCTTGCGAAAGAGGATTGGTTCATCATCCTGGACACCCTTATCTTTTATCACAATTAGGTGTCTATTATTTTAGAAGTGGTCAAATACATGAGGCTTTCGATCTTCATGTACGTGCGGCACATGCAAAACCGGAGGATGGCGGTCTTTGGGCGAATGCAGGAGCAACTGCTGAGTTAATCGCTTCAACTCTTCATGGGGAAGATGCACAAGCCGCTCTGGAGGCATCTGCCCGGTTCTTTGAGAAAGCACATCATTGCAATCCGCAGAGTGATTTTATTTTGAATGACTTTGGGCTAGTTTGCTCAAGATTGTATCGCTTCCCTAAGGCCGTAGCTTTATTTGAAAAAGCTATAGCCATTAACCCCAAGAACATAACTGCACGCAGAAGGCTGGCCAGGGCTTATCTCTCATTGAAGCAGTATGATGAGGCTCATGCTCAAGTCCTTACAATATATGCAATGGGCGCACGAGATAAGGAGACCGAGAATATGGAAGCTTTGATAGAAGACAACAGAGCAGGGCCTAGAAAAGACAGTTATGCCCAAATGATGAATAGTATGCGGAGATTCGAATTCGGTGCTACGAAGAAGGGACCAAAACGGAAGAAAAAGCGGAGACGTTGATATTGGGTTTTAAATGCGCATTCTCGTTTTCGAGTTGTGCCACGGATCTTGAACAGGATACGGTACTGAAAAGAAGGTTTAAGATCGTGGAGACAAAAGATCCCTATCCAAATCGCTTTTTCAAAGGCTTCTGAAGTAATATATACTTTTAAGTCCTTATGACTGGCGTATAGATAGTGGTACGCTAGTTATACACTCTCTTCCTGGCCTTGGAAGTTTAAAGAACATAATAAAAAATCTCTCTCCTGAAGATCGATTCTCATCTAACCAAGACTGAAAAATAACAGAAAATAAAAGCCCCCTCCGCTCGCTCAGAAAGCAGCACGCCAACATTGTGACCATGTTGTCATGCTGCTTGCAACGCTACGGGTGTCTCCTATGGTCACTATCCGTGACCACCTTCTTATATGGTGAGCCTTTCAGGCTTGCTTTTCTCCGGTCGTTCCTCCCTTCCCCTTCAGTCGTTTGTGAAAGGGGCAAGGGAGGAAAAGTTGGTTTTTATGTTTAAAGACTAAGGAGAGAAAGACATTGGCTTCCTCTAACTCATCGGTATGGCTCACGGCAAAGCAGGCATCCGAATATGCGGGTGGTATTAACGAGAAATACATCCGAGAGTTATGGGCACGTGGCCTGATGCGATACTCAAAGCCCGATCTTGGACAGATGGTCACTAAGAGAGAATGGATAGACGAATACTTAGAGAGCAGGGAAGTAAAGGGCGGAGTTGTACTAGACAATAAGATTGACAACATCTTGAAGGACGTTTTTAATGCGTAAAATGGGCGTAAGTGTTGTTGAACATCCAAAAGGATCTGGTGAATTATATTTATTGGTCTGCCATCAGTACAAGAAAAAGTACATCCATGTTGGCAAGAACACTAAACCAAACCGTGTTATCGCAAACCAGAAGAAAGAGCTAATCAATCAGAAGATCAAAGAGCAGGGACATAAGGCGCTCAACAGACTCTTTGAAATCAAATCACAGGCTCCTACCCTTAAACAGTATCTAAATGGTTTTGATGATAATCCCGGCTGGCTTGCAAAGAACAAGAAGCGACTCAAATACAGCACCTATAAGGGATATGAGAATCTTATCAATCAGAGGTTACTCCCGAGATATGGAGACAAGCCCCTGGATCAATTCGATAAGGAAGAGTTTGAAAACTATCTCTTTGAGCTCTCCGAGTTCAAGCCTAAGAGTTTAAAATATCATACACTCGCGAATATTAAGAACTGCTTATCGGGCATACTGGAATCCGCAGTACCCAAGTATATCAAATCGAATCCTATTCATGGACTGATAATTCCCAAAGATAACCCAGATGAGAACAAGGATGAGATGAGCCCCTTCACCTGGGAAGATAGGTCGACATTTGAATCTAAAGTTAAAGAGCATAGGCCAAGATATTATGCACTTGTGGTAATGGGATTTAGATCCGGCCTCCGCATTGGTGAGATCATTGGCTTGAGGGTTTCAGATATTGATTTTGTCCACAACTATATCAGCGTGAGGAATAACATTACCAGGGGAAGAGGCACCACTCCAAAAAGTGAAGCCGGAAGGCGTAAGGTTCGTTTGACAAATGAATTGAAAACTATTCTCCAGAAACAGATCACTGCCGTTAAGGAAGAGGCTCTCAGCAAGGGTTGGAAGAAAGTGCCTGAGTGCGTATTTATAGGGGAAACAGGGAACAGGATAAACTACGGCAATTTTCTTGATCGAGTATGGAATTACTGCATGGAGAAATCAAAGCTCTCTCGCAGGACCCCTCACGATATGCGCCACACGTATGCAACCTTGAGACTCAGTCTTGGACATCCCATTCATGAGGTTTCAAAAGAGCTTGGGCATAGTTCCCCCAATATCACTTACAAGATTTACTATCATTGGATACCCCAGATGAGCACAAGTAATATAGACGATTTAGATAGAAAACCTACTAGAGAATTACTAGAGAATAAACCTGAAAATATGGTAGAGAATGTCTCTAGTAGCAATAGTTAATCTATTGATATTGATTGTTATTTAATCAGATAAACGGTCTGCAAAACCGTTATTCACCGGTTCAAATCCGGTTGCCGCCTCCAGTTTTTTCAACGAGTTATAGCCCACCAACTTTGATCGATATCAATCATTATTCTGAACTATCTGTGTCTGTACTCTCTTCCAAGACAATATCATCCACATCTAAAGCATATTCAGCCTCGACTTCATTAACAACCTCGATCAGGTCATCCCTCTCTTCCGGGGCAGTAATGATGGGATCGGCTTTTGTCATGGTGAACGGTCGCCGCCTTTTCTTCCGCTTGTGCAGCCCCTTTGCCTCTTCATTATTCTGGTCTTCTCCACATGAAGGGCAAAGGGGCTGTGGTCTGCCCAGGTCATAAAACTTGGTCCCGCACTTATAACACTTGTATCGTGTCCCGAGATCGACTACAGAAAGCTCCTCTTTCTTGGGTTGAGTCTTCACGACTACAGGAGTTTCTTTTTTCTTGGGTTGCTTCTTCTCGACTGCAGCAAGCTCCTTCTTCTGGGGTTGCTTCTTCTCGACTGCAGAAATCTCCTTCTTCTTAGGTTGCTTCTTCACAATCTTATTTATTCACCGCGTCTTTCAATAATTTGCCTGCCCTGAAACGAGGAGCCTTGCTTGCCTTGATCTTTATCTTCTGCCTGGTCTGGGGATTTACGCCTTCTCTGGCTGCCCTCTTGGCAACATCGAAGGTTCCAAAGCCTACTAAGGTTACCTTATCGCCTTTCTTGAGGGCACTAGCAATTGACTCTGTGAAAGCATCTACCGCTAGTTGTGCAGCTGCTTTGGATATCTTTACTTTGCCTGCCATAACATCAACTAAATCTGATTTTGTCATAATATCCTCCTCGTATTTACCAAACCACCTATTATCATGCTCAGCCCATTCTTCATGAGCTGAGTTCATGAAGAATGGCTCTTACTGTGGTTTGAACATTATTACTTCTATAATATAACAATAAGACAATGTCATCTTTTTCATTATAAAACCACCTCTCGATATATATTTTTATATGATCAAACCATCAGGAGGAATGCCTTATGACAACAACAGCGATTGGAGAAGAACTGCTATCCGAAATGCTTTATAACCCTGGGATCCATAGCCAGGAGATCATGGACCATATGTGCATAGCAGCGGGTATAGTTGAGGATGATATAACCCATTCGATTGCCTGAATCCAGGATAAGATCGGATTCTCAGCAAGGCATTGATGCATCTTCTCATTTGCTTTCTGTCTTGTGCTGTTCGTATAGGTCGTAATGTACCTTGAGTATATCCGGAATCGGCAGCTCATAGGGGCAGCGGTCAACACATTCCCTACATTCCGTGCACAATGCTACGCTTTCCATGGGGATTTTAGAGAATTCGACTGCGACCTGGGGCGACATTCTGGATGCAATCACCTTGTAGCCCATGGCCGCGGTGATCATTACACCTTGAGGGCATGGCTGGCAGTATTCGCACCTCCGGCAGAACTGCTTACCAAGCTCGAGGCGATATTTTTCCATGAGCTTGAGGTCTGTTTCTGTCACCGTGTTCGGTTGCCGATAAAAAGAGACAATTTCATCAACCCTTTCTGAAGAATCGAAACCCGGCAGAGCTACAACATAGGGGTGCTCCCGCAGGAACTTGAAAGCAATTCCGGCATTGTCGATCATCCCTCCAGCAAAAGGTTTCATGGCAAGGATTCCCATACCGCGCTCGCGCGCAGCAATGTGGAGCTCGTCTTTTGCAGCATCCTCTATGAAGTTGAACGGAAACTGCACGGTGCTGAACATGCCTGTTTTAACAAGCTTCACCGCCATTGCGAGGTTGTGGGAAGTAACCCCGATGTATCTGATCTTGCCCTGTTCCTTTGCCTTGATTACAGCCTCCATCGCACCGCCTGGTCCGGTAACGATATCCCAATCTCTTTCTTGGGCTATTTGATGCAACTGGTATATGTCTATATAATCCGTCTTCATCATGTGAAGAGAGTTCTCCAGTTGTTCAACGGCACCAGGGGCGTCTCTGCGAATCGTCTTGGTGGCAAGTATGATCTTGTCCCGCACATCCCCCAAAGCACGTCCGATCTTCTTTTCACTATCGCGGTAGGCATTGGCCGTGTCGTATAGGGTTATTCCCGACTCATAAGCCCTACGCAGTACGGCCACGGCTGTATCTTCGTCCAAGCGGATTATGGGAATACCCCCAAAACCCACCTCGGATACCGTCAAACCCGTTTTGCCTAAGGGAATGTAACGCATTATTCAACCTCCTATGGTCATGTTGCATTCTTCATGTTAAGCATTCTTTTGCTTATTGCAACCATTGGTTGCAGTATCATGCAAGGCTGTGCAAGCAGTTGACATTGATATTTTTGCTTTGCCTGCAATAACATCAACTAAATCCGTTTTTGTCATAACTACCGCCCCGTATGTATTGAAAAAATATGGTGGGAATCTACTGTAGGCTACTTCAACTTATATTGTTATATTGCCTTTGCCCAAGCTACCACTATTTCACGAGACATCTCAAGACTCCCTGGGAGTTTTGATAGCTGATACCCTACTCAGTCTTCTCCCTCAGCTTATATTTCCCTTTGCCCAGGTAAATCAGATAGTCCCTGCCATTGCGATAATATTTCCAGGAGGTATGTTCCGGGGCTGTTGATATGACGGTCGTGTTGAAGCTTATCTTGTTCAGGTCGGGATATTTCTTGATTGCTTGACTGTCCGTGTTCCGGGTATAGTGCAAAGAGACTAGATAAAATATTTTTCCATGTCTATGGAAACTATTTTCTCTAAAAATTACTTTCCATATTCCCGGCGAATCATATTTCTTTAGAATCATTGGCAATTTAAAATAGATCGCCTAGCATAAATTTTGCTTTAATATTTTGTATATGAGAAAGGGGAAATAATCATGGAACACATTATTGAGCAACAAACTCATGTCAAGCATGTCAGGAAAAGGATTTTTTCATTATTTACTATTTGCATTATAGACTATGAGAAAATAGTTACAACACCTCATCTTGTTGAAATGAGACCGACACTGCAATCCCACACAGAGAAAGTTCAGAATGGCAGGGTTTCGTACCTCATAGACCTGCAGGTATGATTGCAACCAACGAACTCTTCTCTTACTCACGGATAGGTGTTTAAGATTTAATCAGTAAAAAATTCGAATATTGATAATAATATCGGGTATTGTAGTTTTGTCATAGAGTTGAATAATCAGGTCCAGGCTTCTTCAAAAATCAATGCCGGTTTGTCGCTCTCGGTTTTATTGTCTTGAAGCGGTTTGTGTCGATATTGTATTTAGCGACCTTGTACTGCATGATGCGCTTGGTGGTTCCGAGGAGTCGAGCTGCTTTGCTCTGGTTGCCCCTGGCGGCTTTCATCGCATCCACGATTATGAAGCGCTCATAGGATGCTACGAGGCTTTCCAGTTTCCTCTGCTGCTTTTCCTCCGTGGTTACCATCTGCTTCTGCATCGAGAGGGGCAGATGTATGCCGTCGATAGTGTCACCTCTTGTGAGCAGAACGGCCCGTTCGATGCAATTCTCAAGCTCGCGCACGTTGCCAGGCCAATGGTATGCAAGCAGGAGGTCAATGGCTGGTGTGGAGATGTAATGAATGGATTTTTTGAGCTGCTTGGAGTAATTCTCCACAAAGTAATTTGCCAGCAGGATGATATCTCCACCGCGCTCCCGCAATGGAGGCATGTAAATAGGGAACACATTGAGCCTGTAGTATAAGTCCGCTCTGAACATGCCGGCGGCCACATCCTGTTCCAGGTCGCGGTTGGTGGCGGCAATGATACGCACATTGACCTTTACAAAAGTGTTCGATCCCAGAGGTTGAAAATTACGCTGCTCGATCACCTTCAGAAGCTTAGCTTGAGCAAGCGGGGAGAGCTCCCCTATTTCATCGAGGAAGAGGGTCCCGCCGTTTGCCTCCTCGAACCTTCCTTTCTTCTTCTTGTCAGCGCCGGTAAAAGCCCCTTTCTCATGCCCGAACAGCACACTTTCTATAAGGGTATCCGGAATGGCGGCGCAGTTCACCTCAATAAACGGGTTTTGAACCCTGGGACTATTCATATGGATGGCCCTTGCAACAAGCTCTTTCCCAGTCCCTGTCTCCCCATGGATAAGAACAGTAGTGCCGGACCCGGAAACCTGAAAGATGAGGTCGGAGACGTCTTTCATAGTCTTCGAGTTGCCGACAAGTTCCCTTGAAGGCTGCCTGCTTTTTTTAAGAATGTTTTTCAACATGATGTTCTCTTCCTCAAGAACTCTCATGTTTACGGCCTTGGCAATCAGTTCAGCTACCTCACAAAGAAGCTTCAGCTCATATTCCTGGTTGTCCGCCTCCATAGCCGCCTTATCAGCCGAGAGGACACCCACCACCTTGTCGTCATGGATGACGGGAACACAGAAAAACACAAGCTCCGACCGGTTCAACGACCGCCTGGATCCGGTCCTGTCGAGGAAGTGCTTCTCCTCATCGAGGTTGGTAATGACTAAAGGTTTTCCGGTCTGTGCCACTTGGCCGGTGATTCCTTCTCCAGGTTTGTAGATAATCTCTCTGCTGTCTATATCCACGCCGTGGGCAACATCAAGGATGGCAATTCCACTGTCCCGGTCGAGTATGGAGATCATGGCCCTGTTCATCATGGTGCGGGTACAGAGTTCATCGAGACCTTGTTCAAGCTGATCCCTGAGGTCGAGTGGCGACGCCAGGATCTTTGCAAGATCATGGAGAACATCGAGATCATTGTAGGTAAAAGGCTCCATACCATATCTCAAGGCTTATCTTTATACTTCGCCGTCTCCTGTTTCACCGTATTGAGATACCCATTGGGGATGTATTTCTACGCATATCTTGTAAATATCGATTATATAGTTTCACTCCCAATAATCTAGAACCTCATAATAAGCTTATCGTTCGATGTCAGGCTAGACAGCGGCTTCCCCGCGTTCGCCGGTACGCACCCTCAAGGCATCGTCCACCGGATGGATGAATATTTTCCCATCCCCTATCTCCCCGGTGAAGGCTGCATCGCAGATCGTTTTGACGATCATTTCCAGTTCACTTTCTTTTACGATCACCTCAACTCTGGCCTTGGTAATCAAGTCAACTTTATAGGTATTGCCGCGAACATGGATATTTACGCCTTCCTGATTTCCATGGCCTTCAATCTCGGAGATCATCACACCGGGATGCCCTAATTTTTTCAATGCATTGAATACCGCGCTCACCTTGTCCGGCCGAATAATCGCTTCAATTCTTTTCATCTTGCATCTCCTTTGTCTCATTATTTAAAACCCGGAATTATTACCTTATAAGGCGTATACCCCTTTTTCACCTGTTCGAATCCTCATGGCGTCTCTGGCATCCAGCACAAAGATCTTGCCGTCTCCCACATTGCCGGTAAAGAGTGCATCCCGCATGATTTCCATCACACCCGGGACATCCCAGTCATTCACAACGAGGTCGACCCTCACCTTGGGGATGAAGGAAATCTTGTCGTTAATGGGCTCCGCATCTTTGTCCTTTTGGCCTTTTTGCCTGCCGAACCCCTTGACTCTGGTCACGGTCATCCCCAGGATGAGCTCTTCATCTTTCAGGATCTCCACGAGGACATTGAGCATATCAGGACGGATCATGGCGGAGATCATTTTCAAGCTGTACGACCGTTTCACACCCGTCAACGCAACATAGGCAAGGCTGATCAGGGCCCAGGCGCCCGCGATAAGGAAGCAGATATCCGCTTCTGCCTTGGAGTCGGCATTGCCGATGGAATACAGATAGACAATGGCCACAACCATAACCACATTGCCGATGATGCCGAGCACCGGGATAATGCCGTGCTTGAGCACGCTGAAGTCGTCCCTGTTCTTGAAGGCGATGATGGTCCACACGCAGGTCAGGCCGTAGAGCACGAAGGTCCCGAAGTTCGAGGCCAGTGCGATGCCGGTGAGGCCTACCACCGAACGCACGCCGATTGCTGCGATGACTGCAGAGACGATAACCATGGCGCCGATTGCCACATGCGGGGTGCTGAATTTCTGATGGATAAAGCCCATCATGTTCGGAAGCTCGCGATCTCCTGCCATGCCGGCGCTCACCCGGATTGCGGTGTTCATGCAGCTGAGCGTCGTGCCTATGATCGCGATTACCACCGTAACCGCCATGGTGATCATCAGACCGAATCCGATGCCATGGAGCAGATTGTCGCCGATGAGCTTCGCCAGGTCGCCGATAGGCGCGGCAGAAGCAGCGGCGGCAGCCATTCCGGTGGTAAGAGTCTTCCCGCTGCCGTTTGTCAGTTTTTCACTGATCATGGTGCCTGTTGCAAAATACTCGATCAGGTATGCGAACAAACCCTGGATAACAAGCGAGATGATGATGGCCTTGGGAATATTCTTCTCCGGCTCCTTGGTTTCCGCAGCGAGAGCGGTGCAGCTCTCGAAACCGACCAGTATCAAAATGGCAAGGGTCGATTGGACCAGGACCCCGCTGAACGTGTGAGGACGAATAACATCCCATGCGCCGCTGAATGCCCAAGTAGCGGCCCCTTGAGGATTGCCCAGCCTGTACCATATGGCCAGACCGCTGAAAACAACAAGGGTTATGAGCTGTATCACATTGATCCAGATGGAGGTTTTGGTCGAGCCGTTCACGCCGCGATAGGCAATGTATCCGATTACAGCCGCAATGATGACGCCGATGATTGTCAGGGCTATATTGGATAACGTTCCGCCGGTGAATTGCGTATAGATGTAACCTATCATGATAGCGAACATGGCCACCATGACGCCCGGATATACCCAGTAGAACAGGTGCGCAGCCCAGCCGGTTGCAAGCTTTGACATACGGGCCATGGAATTCGGTGCGGCCCTTTTCGTGCCCGAGTTGTCGAGGAATGCCTTTTCCGCGAAATAGGTAACGCTGGCAAAGCCGGCCTCAGGATATATCTTCGCCAGTTGAGAATAGGAAAGGGCTGTGAGAAATGCGATTATCAAGGCAACCACAATCCCTGCCCATATATCGCCCGCAACCGATGCCCCGCTTGGCGCTGTTGCGGCAGCCTGCATCTGGTACGTGATCCATAGGAACGCTCCAGGCGCGATCAGCGCCATGGCATTCACAGTTGCACCCACCAATCCGAGTGTAGGTGTAACTAAAGACGAATTTTTACCTTCAGTCTTGGCAGAGCTTACAACTTCAAGGGTAGGTGCGGCTAAAGATGAATTAATTTTACTGGCCATGGTAAATACCTCCTTTCCACAAGCTCAAGTATTGATAGTTGTTTGGGCAAATAACATGCCAGTATAATGAAATGTTTCCTGATGACCGTAATTAAATAGTTATTTCAATTTGTTAAAAGTTATTACGGAGTGGTTTGGATTTCCCTTTTAAGCCGATTGAGCTTTCTTGACATGCAAATCTATACATTATTGGATCATTGGAATATAATCTTGAATGGGTTCTTCAAGATGAAAATTGGTTGAACATATCTCCGAGATACAGGCTGGAAATCGAACCGGTTATCTCTCAAGGTGACCCGGTGGAAGTGACAATCACTCTCAAGCCTTCAACCCACCCAGGATCAAGTAAACATGGGTGATACCAGTCAATGTGCTCAAGGCACCCGTGCTTGTTATCCATCGAGAAAGCAATGCAAAAGGGTAGGTCCAGGCAGGTTCATATGCAGTATTAATGTATATATAGAATGCTACAAAAGGTACAAAATAGAATCGTTAATTATGTAAATAACCAAAATGAACCATCAAAATTAAAATAAAACATTAATAGTCCTTTTAAATGATCTTTACCTAGGATATAAAACATAATATCAAGGTGTTAAAAGTAGTTTATGGAGTTGTTTTATTAAATAACCTCTATAAACATATCGTAAGAACAGGGTAAATTCATACAAGAGTGTGATACTTGGTATGGGATCTTTAGTTGTGGTCAGTCAGATATTAATTGAGGCAATCTATCCTACATAATAGCATAATAGAAGTGACTGAGAGGGATGGATTCGAACCACCATAACGAGATCCAGAGTCTCGTGTCCTGCCAGTTAGACGACCTCTCATCAGCTTTGATTCATTTTATGATCATTTTATACCTGATTCAAGGGCTTTTCTAGGATCAACAACCAGGATATGATAGGGTGCTTACCATATACCTCCAACAAAAATCAGAGCTTCTAAAACGCGGTATCAGAGAAGAACTGGTCTTTGCTGTCCACTGAGTTCAGTTCCAAGGGCCTATGGAGTTTGAGCAACACCCCTAGCCTTCGGTTTGCGCCTAATAACATGCGCTTTACTTCATTCAGACTACCATGTTTAGCAGCTTATATTTTGATCTTGCAAAAATCACATAAAAGAATCGTAAATATGAAATAAAACGATAATGTGTATATACATGGCGCCTGCATATTGTTAAAGTCAATTATATCAATAAGATAAAATGATTTATTGTTCTGGCACAGGAATTGTATTTAATTGGTAGTCGGTCTTTATTTAGAGAAAGAGGTATGCCATGAGAGATGCCTATGCCGGAGACGATATATCCTTGTTCACCTCATCGCTTTGTTACTGTGTGTAACGATCCTTGTTGTCACCATAGGGGTAAAGTTCAAAGAAGGCGGGTGGATAACGCTGCTCATTACTACTTGTCTAATAGCTCTTTGCTATGTCATTCACGGTCATTACCGGAAAGTAAGAAAAGGGGTGCGTTCGCTTGATGACATACTCATGGGGATGTACCTGGAAGGCTCGAAAGTGAATACCGACCCGTGCGATCATGAGAATTTGACGGCTATACTCCTTGTAGGTGGTTACAGTGGATTCGGCCTCCATTCCTTTCTTTCGATCATAAGGACATTACCGAACGTGTACAAGAATTTCATCTTCATCACAATCGGCGAGATCCCCCCGGGCTCTTTCAAGGGTGCCGATGAAGTGGAATCTCTGAAATGGGCTGTGAAAGACGGGTTGAAAAAATACGTGAATGTCGCACGCAAGCTCGGGTTGCGGTCAGATTATCGAATGGATATCGGGATTGATGTGGTTGATACGGCAACAAGTCTTTGTGAGACTGTAGCGATAGAGTTTCCCAGGTCAACAGTTTTCGCGGGCAAGCTGATATTCATGAAGGACGGCATTTTTCAAAGATTTCTCCACAATGAGACGGCATTTGCCATACAGCGCCGCCTCCAGTGGGATGGCGTGGCCATGATGATCCTGCCCATTAGGGCATGATTGTTACGGATAGCTTTTTACGCAAGTTCACCCAGAAGTATATATTACTGCGGAGATTGTTGCCCAAAAAATGGTTTGTACATTGATAAGGTTCCGGAGGTCTTGATCACTCGCTGACGTTACCAGAAGGATTCCTGATTTACTGGGTCTGACCTTCCCCCATATGACAGAACCGTTGATTCCTTTGATTCCATATCGGGGTTTAGATGTCTGAAAACTGAACATATCGGTTTAAGATCTATGGTATTCAGCGCGTTTTTCGAAGATGACATGTGGAATAATCCAGGATGATCAGATATAAATATATGTAGGGAGTTCACTTTCGTGGCAGATCAAAAGACGCAGCCATCAGAGATTAACTGTTTTACCTGTCAGCATTTCTACATCACCTATGATCGCAACTTTCCTTATGGCTGTAGAGCGGTTGGTTTCAAGTCTCGATTAATGCCTTCTAAGGAGATGTATGTTAACTCAGGGATAGAGTGCCTGCTCTATAAGGAAAAAGATTGAAAGCAATCTTCGCAAGCTTTCCCCTGGTTACAGCTATGCTGGTTCTAGATATTTTGAGGGACACATTTCATTTTCAAATGACAACTTTCGGGTACATCCACGCACCGATTCCGACGAGAAGGGTTATTGAAATGAGCAATATAACCACATCTGTACCTACGCCATAGGCACTTACCGCCCCACTCACCATCAATGCACGCAATGCATCCACTTCATATGTCAATGGATCACCTCCGACATTGGAAATCCGCACCTAGAAAAGCAAGTTGCTGTTGTAACCACTCTGATGAAAATATCACCCAATTGGAAGCCATTTGAAAGGAACTTTCGAAGAGCTTTCCCCTCTGGTCCCGAGCAAATGGAGTGGATTGAAGAAGACGATATTTAACTCAATTCGAAATATTAGAAGTCGGTAATATTCCCCACTTCAAGTCCACGTTTTTTCATTGCGGCCCGGAATGTATTTTCGTCTGCTCCCGAGTTAACTAAATCCTCAATAAATTTACAGTTGCCCTTTCTAATGCCATCCATTTCTTTTTTGTGTTTTGTGCTAGCGTCTGAGTATTCTATAAATCCGTTTTTATAAATGACACGCTCAAAGTAAAAAGCTTGAGAATACTTTTTCTTTGAAGTTACATCCGTATAATGAATATAATAAAACGCATATTGATTGCCCTTGAGCTCCATCATTTTTATGCTCGGCTCATGAACAAATGTACTTCGACCAACCTGAATTTCATTTGTCCACGATTGAGGATGAGTAAGTAACGTCGGTATTGGATGAAGTTGAAAAATAAATGAGTATCCAAACATAGGCATAGCAGAACTCGTCCCAACATTAGTAATCTTAAAGTCTAATGATAGAACATTATTTAGTTTATCCATAATAAGTTTTGGCTCAGCAGTAAAAGATGGACGCCTTGCTTCGGAATTAGGCTGTTTAGGTAGTTTCTTAATAACCTCTTTTGCTATTTCTTCGGCTGATGGTGGTATTTTCTGTTCAGATTCTTTGGATTGTTCCGGGTTCCCTGGTTGTGGTAGAGGGGCCTTTAATGGTAAATTCATGCCAGGATATGGTTTAATCTGATGAGTTCTGTGTGAATGGTGCCAGTCATATTTACTTTCAATTTTATTTTCATTAATGTCGTAGCAACGCAAAACATATATAGCGGCGGTTCCCAATTGATTAGCATCATCTACCGTAAGATCATGTATAATGAATGGCAAAAATCCTACAATTTTCATCCCGCTCTTAATGGGTTCTTTCATAGTCTTATTATATAGGGTTTCTGATTCATCAAGAACTACAGTTTCTCCGCCAATCATATCAAACATATTCTTTGGAGAAGAGCTTCTTATAATTTCTGGAGAATAACGATGTGGAGTGGGGTTGTTTGGTAAATAAATATCAAGTTCCCAATGATCCGCAATACTTGGCTCACCATTGTTCTTAATGGCGGCACTCATGTATACAAAAGGCCTTGGTGGGACAACGTCCATATCTGCTCCCACCGCAACCTGATATACATTAAGATGAAGCCCTGGTTGAGTTTTTTTGTATTCATTCAACCACGCTATATAACAAGCCCAAAATAAGATCAGTAATGCAACACAAATACCCGATTTTCGTGTCATATGCTTTTCTTTGAGGACATGCCATAGCCAAATTACAGCCATAAAAATGCCCCCTGTAACATATATTGCCCAATTGGAAATGACGGACAAAAGAAAAATGGGTAAATTAGTAATGTAATCCATGAAAAAACCATGTTATCATTTCTCCAGTTTATTTAAAATATGTTTAATGACACTACCTTTAACTGGGACATTCCGAAAAAGAATGATGTAGATAATTTAACACATGAAATATTAATATTTCGATAAATTTAGAAACCATGAAGAGAAAAGGGTTCACACCTTATGGTCCATCAAAGGCTGCGTTAGAATCAATGAGCATAATTTGGGCTCAAGAATTGGAAGGGAGTGGAATTAATTTGAATATATTATTGCCAGGTGGGGCAACACTAACTGGAATGATTCCAGAAAACTTTTCTCAAGAACAAAAAACATTATTATTAAAACCTGAAATTATTGGACCAGCTGCCGTTTATTTAGCCTCTGATGAAGCAGAACATATTAATGGAAAAAGAATCACCGCTACAGAATGGAATAAAGAAAATGGAATTAATATCTAATTCATTAAAAGTATCTCGAATTGGATTAGGCTGTATGGAAATGTCAGAGTTTTATGGACTGAATCTCTGAATAGTTAGCAGGTTAATTTTCTCTTTGTATTGACTCCAACCTGAGTAAGTTGATATCGGTCTTCGGCTGATATTTGTGAATCAGTTCACCGATGGCCTCATTCACGAGAAGAGAAAGCTCTTTTCCCGTCAATGCGGAAAGAACAGTAAGGGCTTTTGCATACCGCTCTTCTATATAATAATTCCTTTTTATAAGCTTTGTATTCTTACCTTTGTTTCTCAGATCTAGTGGTTTCCTTCCTCTGGTGGCCATATTACCCTCACTTTTCATTATTTTAATTCTTCTCTGTTATTCTATTCACACAATTTTAGATGAGAAACCTTAGATACTGATTCATATTTCAGTATTTTGCAAAGGGCAAGTAAGTAAAAGCCTTGCATTACTAAAACTCATACTCCTCATGGTCTACAATCGAAGATTTTTTTATCTCAAGGTCTGCAGGTAAGACCTCAGGTTCACCTTGCTGTTTTTCAGCCCTGTTTTTGTGCGAATCTTATACCGGTACGTATGGACAGTATTGAGAGAAATATTCAATATCTCTGCGATATCTTTCGAGTTCTTACCTTCTTTGATCAGTGATGCAACCTGTATCTCATTTGGTGTGAAGCCAAGGAATTCTGAGGAGACATTCCTGATAAAGGGCGAAATAAGCTCTCCCAAAAGGGATTTTATCATGGAGCTGACCCTCACCTGGCCCTCTGCAAGGCCGGATAATTCCAGTTTTTCGATGTAAGGCAGGACAGAGGTCTTGATATTCGAGATAATATTCATCTCCATGTTGACCTTGTCCTCTTCCCTCTGTTTGAGCAGGACTTTCAGTGCAGAATTCATCTCTTGAAGCTCCTGCCGCCCCTTCTCCAGTTCGAGCTCCCTATATCTCAAAGCAATTTCACTCGTTTTCCTTGCCTCGTTCTCCTGATTCAGCTGTTCGTATGCTTTTGTGAGTTCTGCTGTTCGTTCATTGATCAGATCTTCAAGTTTTTCACGGTGCTTCTTCAATTCCATCTCAGCGCTTTTGCGGTCGGTGATATCCCTGCCGAAGCCGCAGATATACTCCCTGTCCCCCATCTGAAGATAGGCGCACTTAATTTCCTTCTGTACCAGACGTCCGTCTTTTGTCCTGTGGACAGTTTCATACAGCGGATGATCTTTTGCCTTGATCTCCAGGAAAACGTCATAATATTTATTTCCGTAGATCGGATCGAACCCTGAAACACCGATCTGGATCATCTCATCTATGGTATATCCGAGGCTCTGTGCCGCCGCTTTGTTCACATACTCAATCGACCCGTCAGGGTTGACGAGATAGATCTCTTCACCGGTCTCCTCCACCATGAACTTGAATTGCCCGAGTATCTTTTCGGCCTGCTTGCGGTCGGAGATATCACGCGATACCCCATGGATCCCAATGATTTTACCTGAATCGTCCCGTATTGCAGTCACAACACATTCCATCCATACGGTGGAACCATTCTTGTGGTAATATTCCAGCTCCAACTTAATACTTCTGTTCGGGTCAGTGCCTTCATCCTGATCGCGCTTGAGTTCTGCACTCCAGACTTCTAGCGCTTGTGCATAAGATTCCGGGGTCAACGTTGCGGTGGCCTTTTGTCCCATACGCTCCTGTGCCGTATACCCCAAGATCCTTTCAACAACAGGACTGTCATAGGTGACATTGAAATCCAGATCCGCCGTCCAGACGATGTCGTTCATGTTTTCTGTAAGAAATCGGTACTTGGCCTCGCTCTTGCGCAATGCCTCCTCGGTCTGCCTGCGTTCGGTGACATCCCTGCTCACCCCACGAAATCCGACAGGTCTGCCGGAATCATCCCTGATGAGGGTAACGGACATCTCGTGAATGCGTTTAGCTCCATCTTTCATGATGATCTCATAATCCCTTAGTAGTACGGGTTCTCCAGTTTTATAAATTCGGAGAAAGTCTTTGTAAAGGACTCTTGAAGTCTGTTCGGATGTATATTGATGGTAGGTCATGCCCACCAGTTCTTCCCTTGAGTACCCAAGCATCTTCGTTTCCGCGTCATTTACGAAGGTGAACTTACCGGAAAGATCAATCTCTGTGTAACCTTCTTCCATGGTATCGAGAATAGTCCGATGTCTCTCATCACTCCCGCGCAGAGCGTCTAAAGCATCTCTGTAAGCTCTCACCTGCCTTTGCAGATTCTTACACTCACTCATCAATTCATCGTATGTCAGCTTTTTGGTCATACCACTCCCCATTTCATTAATTAACTTATTATATCACAAGCTGACGTCTATTCTAGCACATCCCATTCCCCCAATAGCCGCTTGGTGGCATAGATGAATTGGAATTAGAGAGTTATCTTTGGGTGGCATGTGCAGGGTCGAAGGCTTGCCCATGGAAAAGATCTTTTTAGTCAGTATAATCCCAGAGTGTATATTCCTTCGATATCTTATCGGTTTTGAGAAGGCTGAAAACTGAATATCTATTATAGTACTCTTTTCCCTGAATGAACACCTATCAGTTTACGCAGATTAGGAGCATCATCCCCTCGATTTTGATAGCTAGTAGGGTTATAAAGTCATCAAGAATGGAGTGTTTCAGCCAATGTACTAAAGGAGGTACTCATGCCCAAGCAAGGCTGGGAAAAGATGGTGAGTGATATCCCCTATGATCACTTGAAAGGGCCTTTCCAAATCATGGCTTATTCCGAATTCATGCCGGCACCACGTATTGGGTGGCGTCCATATGGCATGAACCATCGTGCACCGCGTAATCCCGTAAACCCTTTTAACTGGCTGGTTAGTGAACGTGAACAGGCCTTTGAATTGACACCGGGTCTTCAGTTCATAGCAGGAGAGGTATTGCATGTTTTACAGCATCTGGAACAGGAACAGCCGGCATATGGCATCAACCGCACCAAACTCGATGGGAACTGTTATTGGCCGAAGGAGCTGGCTGAACTATCTGATAATCTCCCACATGAGCGTAATGTGATCTTCATGCCGCTGGCCCTCTCGAAAACACAAGATGACAAGGGGCGTGTGCGCTGGACGTTCTTTGGCGGTAGTGAGCAAGGACCGGATCGCGCCTTCTGGAAGAGCTTCTATTACGCTCCCGGCCGGGAACGACCTGTCGATTATGCCCTGGATTTCGTACGCCGGTTACTGCAGGCTGCATATGGAGAGACGAAAGAGCAGCTGACCGACCTGCATCGTACAGGCTTCCGTATCATGGAAGGTTCAGGAGAAACAGCCTGCAGACTCTGGCGGCAAGACTCCTTGCCAAGTTGGACAAAACCATTTTTGTTCAAGGAGCAGGAATCCCTCAGGGGGGTGAAATACCTGCTTACCTTCCGGCCATTCGGGACTTTACCACAAAAGGTTCGAAAGGCTTATTTAGCAGGTGATCTTCATCTTCTCCCCTGCCCCGGAAGCCTGATCTTTTGGGGTACCCCCCCTTTTATAAAGTTGCAGCGGGAACTTCCATTGGCAATGCAGATCCCTCTGCTCAACGTCTGCGAACGTCATGAAGCACTGCGCGGGTTACGAATTCCACAGTCAGGCTGGTTGCACGAACCGCGAATCGATAAATCCGAGTTAGGGCAAATTCAGGATAAGTTGCGCAACACCTATCGGCGGACCCATCGCTGGGAGCGGGTTTATCGCTTCCAGGATGATCTTGCTGTATCCGGAGGAGAAGACCGTCTAGCACATGTGCTGTTCAGCTCTGACCCGGGGGTTGTAGAACTTTACGGCAAGCCCATGGCACGGAACTCCCAGATCTGGAACGAACAGTATGAATTGCTTCTGGATGGGCCACGCGCCGGCCGGCAAGAGCTGATCAACGCCGCCCAGGTATTGCGCAAGGGAGGCAGGTTCGGCTACCGTTTTTATTTCCCACCGATGCGGGTTGGAAAATACGAGGTTTTCTGGCATCTCCCCCTGGCGGCCTTTCTTGACCCAAGGTCGCGCAAACCTCAACTGCTGAATGATGCACCATTAGGATACTTTACAGCTTATAACAGTGATAAACCCGACTTGGCGAGGCCTGTTGAGCTCTGGCCCGAGTTGTTACATCGCCCAGAATATCTTGCAACTCTGAGCGGTTATGAGAGGCCTTATGAACATCACGAACACCAGGTTGCACTGAATGCCCACAAACTCATGGAGGTCTCTGATTTTTTGGGTCAAAGTGAATTACCCAATGATTTCGCACGGGCTATTCTGAATATCCCGAAGGATCAAACCATCAAAGAGTGGCTTGATCAGGTAGCTGCAGGGAACAGCCCGAATGCAAATGGGGATCTGCTATACCATACCCTGCGCAGGATCATTGCTCCTCAAGTCGAAACATCTTTGCATTCATTGCCCAAACCGATAACTTTTCAATACACGGCAACCCGCGCCTTTGAGGTTGCATACTGGAAGACTATCGCCAAGCTGGCAACAGGTCGCTTCATCAACAAGGACACTGCTGATTGTATAACCGATTCAGCCTCGCAAAAGCTTCTTAAGCACAAGAAGCGTGATCTGGGTGCACTTGGTGACTGGCTTCTTTCCTACTATCGAAGGGTCATCATCAAATACGGAATGCAAGGCAAAGCCTTGGCAGGTGATTTACCATTCCAGTGGCATACTGATTTCGATTTTTCATGGATGGGTGGTTGGAATGCCAATCAATCGGGTAAAGAGTATGAGCGCAATTTGTTAATAGTGATTCCGGGAAAGGATCACGGACGCGCAGTAATCATGGCCGATCACTATGACACGGCTTATATGGAAGATCTTTATTATAAAAAGCTCGGGGGCACACTTGCCCGCATTGCCTCTGCCGGTGCGGATGACAACCACTCCGCAACCGCTGCACTCATGTTGGCGGCACCGGTTTTCATGCAGCTCAGCCAGGCCGGGCAATTAAATTGCGATATCTGGCTGGTGCACCTGACCGGCGAAGAGTTCCCATCGGATTGTTTGGGAGCAAGACACCTTGCACAGGGATTAGTGGAACGTTCCCTCAGGTTGCGTATGCCTGGTCAAAAGTCAGTTGATCTGTCGAAGGTTACCGTCGAAGGTGTTTATGTGCTCGACATGATCGCTCACAACCGTGATCATGACCACTACGTTTTTCAGATTTCCCCCGGTCTTTGTCCGCAATCTTTCAGATTGGCATATCAGGCGCACAAAGCAAATATGATATGGAACACTGGGATAGAAAAGTGGAACAGACGCCCAGAACGACGCAAGAGTGGACCCTCTCATCGCAGTTCCGACGGCTTAACTATTCCAGAGCTTGCCCGGTACCCGCGCTTGCATGGAGAAGTCCGTCTTCCGCGTGATATGCGTAGTTCGCTTTATAACACCGATGGTCAGATCTTTTCTGATGTGGGAATTCCAGTGGTGCTCTTCATGGAGGATTACGACATTAGTCGAGTAGGCTACCATGACACTCATGACAACATGTCCAATATTGATCTTGACTATGGAGCAGCAGTGGCGGCCATTGCGATCGAGTCAGTAGCACGTGCTTGCAGTATATGCTGATTCTCAAAGAATCTGACTTTCCAACTATTTTATCTATAAAGATAAGAATAAAGTTATCGTTTATGCTTCAGACATCTTTTAAGGTACCGAGGATCTCTTCCAGTGAGTTGATACTCACATAGAGCTCCTGAGCATCTTCAGCAAGCTTTACTGCAGAGTCGGCATTGTGCGCAACGATATCCCTAGTCCTTGATATTGCCTCATTGATATATTCAATACCTGCACTGTGCTTTCTACTGTCCTCGGCAATGTGAGATATCTTCGCAACAATCTCAGTACCCTGCTCGACGATCATGTGAAAAAATTCTGATGTCTCTTTGGCGAGATCCACACACTTCCTGGTAGCATTGACGTCCTTATAAACGATCTCCCGGATGTCTTGGGATGATTTGATCGTCTTGCGGGCAAGATTTCGTACCTCCTCAACCACCACCCAAAACCCCATACCGGCCGCTCCGGCCCTTTGCGCTTCCACTGATGCGCTCAGGGAGAGCATATTCGCTTGGAATGCAATCTCGTTTATTACAACTACGATCTTTTCAATCTGGGTGCCCAAAGCACAGATATCCTCCATGGAATCTCTCAGAGAGTCGATGAGATTCATGCGGCCAAGGACTGCCTCATTGAACGTCTTGAGATAAGACTCTACACCTGCAACTTCCTCGGTACTGCGACCGATTATCAGGGCCAGGTCTTCAAGGGTCTTTGATGTCTCGCTGAAGGCATTATTTTGATCCAGGTTGCGCGTTACCAGCTCGGCGCTCTCGGGAATAAAGTTCTTAGATGTCTGAACAATCTTTTCTATGGAGGAGGTGAACCGCCTGAGAAAAATAATTGAGATGGTCATGGTGGATATGAAGAGGGCTGCTCCTATCAGCAGTGATTCCCTAAAGCCTTGAGCAAGCACAGCATGAATAGAGCGAATGTCAAGGTCTGCCACCATTATATAGACCTTCCCGGAAGGCATTATTACCGGGATGATGACAGAGCGGAAATCACCATATTGATCGTGCGACTCCTCGAAAGAGACCCGCCTTTTGTCAAAGGCCTGTTTCAACTGGGTGGCAGCGCCTTTGTAGACCGTAAAGAAGGGATTGAAAGTGCCTTTTTTGAGTTCCTCATCTGTAGCGCTCGTGGAGGTGAACACTATGTTCCCACCTGATTCCATCATGGTATACAGATAGGTTACGTGAGCGTATTTTGCATACCGTGAAAGCTTGTGAACATTGATCAGATGTTCCTGAGAGGAAACGGAAGCATCTGAGGTGATCCTGATGTGGTATCCCTCAGGGAGGATGTAACGGACAGCATTGGCACTTGCGAGGAGCCTGTTGTCGATATCCCTCATGGCCGAGATTTTCTGGTCCTGATAGAAATAGAGAGAGAAGACGCCTGTGGAGATGATGTTGAACAATACCACAAGGAGAAGAGCTTTTATTTGGAAGGACAGCCTCCTTTTTACCTGTGGCCGTTTGCTTTCACTATGCTCCTGAGGCATTGCAACGCAGATCCTTTCACATTCTTTCATCATAACACCATCTCTCATACTATCGGACAATTACACCCATTCTCATGAGAGGAATTCCATCTATATATCCCTGAAAGACTCAATACACTTAAGTCTTTGTTGATCCATCCCGCAGGTATGAGATTAAGAATTTGACACATCCATACCTCTGTGGCACGGTGAACCGAGAAAGTACCATCAGGTGGAATATGTCTGAACTCGTGAGATTCGGTGTATCACTCGAAGACAGTTTGCTCATAAAATTCGACAGGCTCATCAAGAAGAGGGGCTATGCGACACGGTCTGAGGCCCTTCGGGACCTTATCCGCCAGGAGCTGGTCAAAAACGAGTGGGAGGAAGACCAGGAAGTTGCCGGCACCATCACCTTCATCTACGACCACCACAGGCGGGGCCTTTCCAGTCAGCTCACCGACCTGCAGCATGACCACCAGGACACGATCATCTCAACCCAGCACATCCACCTCGACCATCACAATTGCCTGGAGATAGTGGCCGTGAAGGGCAAGGCCAGCGAGGTTCAGGAACTCGCCGATGCCCTAAGATCGGTCAAGGGTGTGCGCCATGGGGCCTTAAGCATGACCAGCACCGGTAAAGAGATCGAGTAGTATTCTTTAGGATCTGCACGATAAAAATTAAGGTTCATCTGTAGTAATGCATACTCGGATCATTGAGGAGCACACAAGAGGGAAACCTTACCACGAAGGATGAAATTCTTATGACAAACAAGAGGTTATGCATGGGATTTCAGATGATGTACCTACATTGTCAACGCCTTGATTCGTGCTACGAAACATATTTTTAATAATTTATCATGGCACTTTTATTAATTATGTGTTACTGGGTTTTTAACGGTTCCCTTCCGTGATGAATAAATGGTCGTAGATTATTATGAGAGAGGATTTGGTCGAGCATGCATATCCCTGATGGCTACCTATCCCCGCAAACCTATGTGCCCTTTTACGCCGTTATGATCCCATACCTGGGTATTGCCGCCCGGAAGGTCGGTAAAGTTCTCCGATCCCGGCATGTACCCCTCCTTGCCTTGGGTGCGGCCTTCTCATTCGTGATCATGATGTTCAATGTCCCCATCCCCGGCGGCACAACAGGCCACGCAGTGGGCGGGGTGATAGTCGCCGTCATCCTCGGCCCCTGGGCAGCGAGCATCGCCGTGTCCATAGCACTCATCGTCCAGGCGCTATTATTCGGAGACGGAGGGATCACCGCCATCGGCGCCAACTGTTTCAACATGGGGGTTGTCATACCCTTTGTGGGCTACTACACCTACAAGCTCATTTCAGGCAGCTCCGAAATAACCTCAACCCGCCGCTGGATGGCGGGCGCCATAGCAGGGTACATAGGGATCAACGTAGCTGCGGTTCTAGCCGGGATCGAATTAGGGATTCAGCCGATGATAGCCTCCGGCCCGGATGGCCATCCGCTCTATGCACCCTACCCGCTCTCCGTCGCTGTACCGGCCATGGCCATAGAGCATCTTATCCTTTTCGGGCTGGTGGAGGCCCTGGTCACCGCATTGATCATTAAATATCTTCAGAAGGCCGATCAATCGCTCCTTACTATCTACGGAGGTGACAGATGAGTAACGGGAATTCCACCATGAAAAAGATGTGGATCGGGCTTGTGGTCCTTGCCCTTTTGTCCCCTGTGGGCATCATCATCCCGGATAAAGTAAAGGCTGGATCTGCATGGGGGGAATGGGGCACGGACGAGATCCAGAAGATGGTGGGATTTGTCCCGCAGGGCATGCAGAAGCTCGCCGATATCTGGCAGGCCCCCATGCCGGATTACGCCTTCAAAGGTTGGGACAGGATGGGCCTTGGCATGCTGAGCCTGGCCTACGTCATCTCGGCAGCCGTGGGTATTGGCATTATCGCTGCGATTACCATGCTCTCCGGAAAAATTGTGAACAAGAAGGAATAGATGATCCCTGACTGGCTTACCCAAGACTGTTCGTCAATACCGCTGCCTGCCTCGCCGCACCGGGGCAGGTCCGGTTTTGTGGAAAAGACCATAGGCAATGCCGCGCACTTTCTCAGGGACACCATGGTCTCCGAGGCCGTTGCCAGGCGCAGCGGCCTGATGCAGGCCCTGGACCCGCGTATAAAGCTCATAACCACCCTCGCCATTATCGTAAGCGTGAGCATCATGAGGTCTCCGATTACCATCTGGGGAGTTTATGTGTTCACGCTTCTGCTTGCTGTCGCCTCATCCATTTCCCTCATATTCTTCATCAAGCGGGTCTGGCTCTTTATCCCGTTGTTCTCTGCCGTCATCGTCGTTCCGGCTCTGTTCAATGTGGTAACACCAGGAGAACCCGTCTGGACCGTATTTCGTCTTGCACGGGGCTATGATATCGGTCCATACCACATCCCCGACACAATCGCAGTGACCCGCCAGGGCGTGCTCACTGCCGTCACATTCATCGGCAGGGTCTCGGCATCGGTCTCTCTGGCAGTGCTGCTGACGCTCACAACGCTGTGGAGCGAGTTGCTGCAAGCACTCAGTGTCCTCAAGGTACCGCGGATATTCATCCTTATCCTCGGCATGACATACCGGTACATCATCCTCCTGGTGCATACGGTCTATGATATCCATGTGGCCCGGAAGAGCAGGACCATCCAATACGGCTCCACCGGGAGCGAGCAGCGCTGGGTGGCCTCACGCATGGGCTACCTTCTGAAAAAAACCTATATGTTGAGCCAGGACGTGCACAGCGCCATGTTGTCGCGTGGGTTTTCCGGGGATGTGAGAACGCTGAATGCATCCTCGATAAGAGGCTACGATTATGCATGGTCGCTGTTCGTCCTATTCATCTGTGCGGTTGCGCTTGTTGCCGACCATACCATGGTTCCATGGTAAAGAGGTATGGATGAGAACTCCCCTCTTTGAACTCTCGGCAGTAAGCTATCGCTATCATGCCGCCATCCCTGCCATTGAGGGGATCAACCTTTCGATCCAATATGGCGAATCCCTGGCAATACTCGGGGCCAACGGGTCGGGAAAATCAACCCTCATGCACATGCTGGACGGACTCATATTCCCGACCACCGGGGCCGTAAGGGCATTCGGCGAGGTCCTCACTGAAGATAAACTTGAAACCGATACTTTCCGCCATTTTTTCAGGAGCAGGGTGGGCTTTGTCTTCCAGAACCCCGATATCCAGCTCTTCTGTCCCAAGGTCTATGATGAGATCGCATTCGGTCCGCTTCAGCTCGGACTTCCGGCAGGGGAGGTCATGAAAAGGATCGATGACGTCCTTACCATGCTCGGTATCTCTTCTCTGAAAGACCGGACACCCAGCCAGCTCTCCGGAGGGGAAAAGAAACGGGTCGCTATTGCATCGGTACTATCGTTGAATCCCCAGGTCCTGCTTATGGATGAGCCCACCAGTTCCCTCGACCTCAGAACGCGCCACTGGCTGATAGGGCTCGTCAGCGAGCTCCAAAAGGCCGGGAAAACCATCATCACCACGACCCATGACATCTCCCTGGTGAAGCAGATCTCCTCACGGGTGATCGTGCTGGGGGAAGACCATAGTATCATCGCCGACGGGACACCCTCAGAGATCATCACGGACCATGAACTCCTGCACCGGGCCAATATCATACATGAACACGATCTGGACACATTCGGATATTCGAAGGAAACCCGAAGATCTGTCTAAGATGAGATATTCCAGATGATAAAATTGATAATCCTGATGTTATACCTTGAGCCTGATAACTATTCCCGTTCTTTCTTGATGCACGGAAGGTAGATTGTGAATGTGCTGCCTCTGTTCGGAGCACTTTCAAGGATGATCTCGCCGTTCAGAGAACTCGCTATTCGCTGAACCGTCGCCAGGCCAAGGCCCGTGCCCTTCCCCTGTTCCTTGGTGGTGAAGAACGGCTCGAATATGTGTTTTCTGGTCTCATCATCCATGCCGCACCCGGTATCACTCACCGAGAGCACCACATGCGGGCCGGGCTCAAGGCTTGGGTACCTGGCTGTGAAATCAGCCTCAAGGACTGTCTCGCACAGACACACACCCAGGATGCCACCGGTTTCTTCCATGGAGTGGAATGCATTTGTGCAAAGATTCATGACAATCTGGTGGATCTCTGTCGCATCGCAGTAGACCACGCCTGAGACCTTGTCGATGAAGCTGTTTATCTCTATGGTTGTGGGTATGGTCGCCCGGAGGAGCTTGAGGGCCTCTTCCACAACCGGATACACACAAATCGGTTCCCTATGGGCCTTATATGAACGGCTGAAGGAGAGGATCTGCTGTACAAGATCCCGTGCACGCATACCGGCGCCGGTGATCTGCTCGCAATATGCTGTCGAACGGCTCCCTTCCGGCAAATCATGCCTGAGCAGTTCGCTAAAGCCCAGGATGCCCGAGAGGATGTTGTTGAAGTCATGGGCGATACCGCTGGCAAGTGCCCCGATGGTTTCCATCTTCTGGGCCTGTATAAAGCGCATCTCCTGCCTGACCCGCTCTTGCTCGGCCTCCTTGCGCTCGGTGATGTCCCGGACAATGCCCTGGAAGCCCACAGGCTCTCCCCGTGCATTCCTGATGAGCATAATAGATGCCTCGACAAACATCGGGCTCCCGTTCTTCCGTATCTGCTCCCACTCAAAGGCCTTGATGGACTTACCCGTCTGGAAGACCTGGTGAAACCGCTCAAAGACCTTCCGGGCATTCTCCTCATCCATGTAGTCCAGGTAATTCATACCGGAGAGCTCATCCTCGGTATAGCCGAGGTTGTCGCATATGACATGGTTGAAGAAGGTGAAACTGCCGGATAAGTCCACCTCGAAGTACCCTTCCTGCATGTTCTCAACAATATTCCTATACTTATCCGTACTCTCCTTGAGGGCTTTCTGGGCCTTGATCTGCTCCGTGATGTCCCTGGCCGATCCCTGGATATAACTTGGGGTCCCATCCGGATGGCGTATGAGGACATTCCTGTATTCGACAACCCTGTCGTCGCCTTCTTTTGTCCTTACGCGCAGCAGCCCATCGTCACGGCCGTTTTCTATGATCCTGTGCAGGTATTCATCAAATCCGTCGCGGTACTTCTCCGGGATGAGATCCCGTATGTTCATGCCCTTAAGGGCATCCGCCGTGTATCCGATACGCCTGACCGATGCCATGTTGGTCTCAATGATGGTGCCGTCCAACTCATGGATAATAAGGGAGTCACTGACGTTCTCGAATACCGTGCGGTACCTGTTCTCGCTCTCGCGCAGGGCCTCTTCCGCCAGCTTTTGGTCTGTGATATCACGGGCCACCCCTTGGATCGCATAGGGCTTGCCGTCACAGAAGATGAGGGCGCCGTTCGATTCAATGGTAATCCTCGTAGAGTCTTTCCTGGTGATGGTGAACTCACTCACCCCGTTCTGAGTTCCGTTCTTCAGGATCTCATCACGGATCTTTGCTGCAAGGGGGTATTGATCCTCCGTGATGAGTGACATGAAATTACATTGCGTGAGTTCCTGCAAGGTGTACCCGAGGGTATCGAGAGTCGCCTTGTTTGCATCGAGGTAATTCCCATCAAAGTCATGTACGTAGACAAAGAAAAGGGAACGGTCGAACAGGGCACGATATCGGCCCTCAACATCCTTGAGCTCATTCTGGATATTCTTGTAGGCGGTTATATCCTTTAAAGACTCAATGGCGCCTATAATGTTTCCGCTAAAATCATACAATGGCTGGGCCTTGACCCACAGCACGGATTGCCCATGAGACTTCAGCAAAACCTCTAGTTCTGCAAAAAACGCATCCCTATCAGAGGCGACGGAGGTATACAGATTGAGTATTTCATCATCCCTGCTTACGACATAGTCGATGAGGACAGGGCGTCTGTCTCCAAAGAAAGGCACTGCATATTCATATCCGGCCTTGCCGAGGATCTCGGATGTACATACGCCGGTGAGGTCTTCCATGGCCCTGTTCCACGCAATCACCCTGCCCTCGGTGTCGATGGCATAGGTGGCATCGGGCTGACAATCAACGAGCTGAATGAGGAGCCTTTCCAAGCCGCTCAAGGTAAATCCGTCAGACAATTCAGGAAAATCTCCACCCCGGCGGAAACCCATGAGCTGCCTGATATCCTCTATCGAACTTGTATCTGATCGGTATGTGCTCACAACATTTCTTCTCGGAATATGCAGATAAAAAATCAAATCCCCCTGAAGGGTTCCGGCTGATAATTCATCCCTATAATTTTCTTGCTTGATAAAAAGTGATCATGCTAACCCAAAAGTCGATGAGAATAAGTTTGAGTCAGAACCCTGCATCAGGTCACTCCATAACCGGGACCAAGACCTCCTCCTCTAAACCGCCTCATAGCACAAAGGGTAAGGCGGCCATGTCCATATGCCTCTCCGTGCTTGCCCTTGTTTCCATTATTTTCACGGTGGTCTCTTTATGCCCGGATGTATATGCGCTTAATCTTTCAGGGATGGTTTCGCTTGAGGCCGTCGATATGACCGGGCAAAACTCCTATGTGCAGAGGTTTGATGGCGGTCAAAGCACGTTGAAGTGGCCCATAGATGTAAAGGCCCTCGGTGTCAGGCTCGGCCTGGCCCAGGATAACCTCTGCGAGGCTGAGTTGGGCATTATCGCCGGGCCCTGGGAATCAACTTCAACGCCCATGAAGGACTACGATTATATCAACGAATCACTCTATGCCAAGCCTCCCCATAACGGGGTCGATATCTATTCAGAAAGCAAGCTGGATTCCAAAGTGCTCGTCCTTGATATGAATACAAGAGTCTTCCCTTTGCGCAATAGATTCTTTTCCGCAGGGCTTACGGCAGGTTATCGATATGAAAAATATGATTATAAGGCCTATGACGTCCATCAAATAGGGTATGGCCCCTGGCAGAACCAGACAAGCACCACAACCGGACTGGTTTCTCTGTACTCCGTGGATTACGACATATTCTCTGTGGGCCTTGCTATAAGGACTGCTGTCAAAGACACATTTATCCTCACCGCTGAAGCATGCAGCCTCCCTCTTGTCTACGCCAATGACGAGGACAATCACCTCAAACGCAACAGGATATCCACATCATCAACATCGGGTTCGGGCTATCAGGCCTCATTATCAGGCCTCTACAAGATCTATCAAAACTGGTTCATCTCCTCGGGATGCACCTACAGTACGATCACCACTGATGGCCACCAAAATCAATACTGGTATGGGGACGATCCTGCAACACCCAACAACGATACCGGGACCAGTCGCAATGGCTTACCCCTTAAGATCGAACAGAGAAATCTCCGCATCAGCCTTGGCGCTTCCAGACGATTCTAGGCAAATAAATGCACCAACCTTGAGGCAGACTCCATATCTGTCGATAGATCCTTCATGGCATCGATTCGGAGGCTCATTCGGAAAAACACAGACAGGGCACGTCATTGGCTGCCTTATGTTCAGGACAGGACAAGAGAGCTCATCATGCTCGTTCCCAGCCTGTTCTGCCTTGGAGAGGATATGACGGGTATCTTCGCACATCCCACGTGCACGCTAGAGCAATATTCCCTCCTTAAAAAACATCTGGATGGAAAATTTGATGTAGCGGTTGCAAGGCTGCCGGATTATATCCTCATCGAGAGCCTGATCATGGTCCCTCGGCCGAGCATAGTGAGCACGGACTTCTTAAACCTCCTCTTAATCATCATCCCGACCGATGGTGCGCCAATTGAGAAGATCGAGCAGAAATGCTCTGAGATTGAGCTGTTCTTCCGTGCAAGAGGCATTGGAATGGCCACTCATATCCTCCATGGCAAGCTGCCCCCGCTCACCCTGTATGAAGTCATGCGCCTCGGCATAGTGCTTGCCGGCAGGCACCCTATCTTCCGGAGAAACGACGAGACGGAGATGAGTTTTTTTGCAGGGGAGATCGCGGACATCATCAGCGATACCCAAACCATATATTCATCCGAATGGAACCCTTTCCAGCATATCCTGGAGTGCGAAACGGAAACAACCATAAGAAAGCACACGTATCATCCCCATATGAACTTACATTCGATGAACCCGTTCATAGCGCCCTATATGCCGATGCTCATCAGATACGAAGAGGAACTGAATGCAGACATGCTCCTCACCTTAAGACTCTGCATCAGCGCCCTCTTTTTCCATTTCGGCCCGACCAGGGAAACCTTGGCGGAGATGATGAGGGCATGGCGGCTGAGTGCCACGCAGATCCCTGATGTATCCAATCTAAGCCTTGACGAGGCCATGCGCCTCAGGAATATTTTTGTCCCCCTTGACGAGCATGAACTTCCCGTCTTCTCCTGGCCCCCTAACCCTTTTTGGCAACTGAAAAATGCAACGCTTGTATGGGACGGACCCGGCTGGAGGCTTGGCGAATCAGAGTCATTCCTTCATAAGCATGCCTGGGTGGTCCTTGCCTGGGCGGCCATATCGGGTCTCATCGGGAGCAGCACCCTGCTCAAGACCCCGGATGGCCTCTTGCTTAAGACCAATGCCGTGGAGACCCTTGCAAGCCTCAAAGATGCAATCTCCAAGGGAGCCGACATCATCACGTCCAGTGATCCCCGCCAGGGATCCATACGCATCAACAGGGGCAGATTCTTCTTCTCTGATTCACCTTATGCAATCTTGGAACGCGGCAGAAAGATCAGTCTTGTGCTCTTTAAGGAAATAAAGAAAAAGGCCCTGCTCGACGATAGTGGTTTGTAGGGAAAGGATATTACATGCCCATTAGCCCAGGAATAAGAATCCTCATGATCGGACCCAATGCCTTTTACCACAAGAACGTAGCGGCCATGCTCGGCAAGATCGGGTTCAACAACGTGGAGCATGCCGACGACGGACCCACCGGATGGGAGATCATGAAGAGGATAAACCCCGGTATCGTCGTCGCCCAGTGGGAAATGCCCGAGATGAATGGTATGGCCCTGCTCAAACTTATCCGTTCGGATATGCAGTACTCGGATACACCCGTTATCCTCTGGACCACTGAGATCAATAAGAGCGACGTCATCAAGGCCGGAGAAACAGGGGTGAATGCCATCCTTGTGGAGCCCTTAAGCCTGGAGATCCTGGATAAAAAGATAAGCCTTATCCTGGAATTCGAAATGAGCCCGTCTGCAAAGAAGGCAAAGGCATATTTGGATAAGGGCGATTCATACATGAAGGCAGGTCTTTTTGATCTTGCCCTGAAGGAATATGAGCATGTCCTGAGTATCCTGGAATCAGCCGAAGTTTACTACAACATCGGATACATCCATACGGCTAGAGGTGAATACGATGAGGCGCTGGCCGCCTTCAGGAAGGCCACCCAGATCAACCAGTTGTTTGCAAAGGCCTACCAGGCCATGGCTGAAGTATACATCAAGATGAACAATAATGAGATGGCCGAGAAATATCTCAACATGGCAGGCGAGATCTTCTTAGAGCGGGACATGCATGAAAAGGCCGAGAGTATCTTCAATGAGATTATCTCACTGAACCCGAATACGACAAATGTCTACAACAGCCTAGGCATTATCTATAGGAGGCAGAACCGGCACGCAGATGCCGTGAAGGTCTACCAGAAGGCAATCAAGATCGACCCTGCCGACGAAAACATCCACTTCAATATGGGCAGGGCCTATCTTGAGATGGAAGAAACCCACCTGGCAAAGGAATGCTTTATAAAAGCGCTTAAGATCAACCCGAATTTTGAAACAGCCTCCAACATGGTCAAGGCGCTTGAGTCCATGGAAAAGACCCCCTGAGTCCAAGCCCCTAATAGTATTTCTTCAACTCGAACACCTTTCGGTCTTGTGTCGCCACGATGTGGTAGAACTTATCCTGGGGTATGTAGATGTAAGGCACATCCTCTTCCCGCCGGTAGAGAAAGTGCGAGAGGATCATGCGGTTAACGGCCCTATGCCCGATGATCATAATGTTGTCGGGTCTCTGGTTTAAATAAAAGGCCTTTTTAATGCCGATCTTGATCCGCTCCTTCATGCTCACATAACCTTCGCCGCCGGGGTAGATATAGTTGTACTTATCCGCCTTCCGGGCGGAATAAATGTCCGGTTTGAAGCGCTGGATCTCGTCATAGGTCATGCCCTCGCAGATGCCTGCATGGATCTCGTTGAATTCCTTTAAGGGTACGATGGTACAATCATCCTGGAGGGCCTTAATGGCCCTGGCAGTCTGGATGGTCCTCTTCCTTTCGCTCGTAAAGATATATGATATTTTTTTATTTTTAAAAAACCGGCCAAGGGCGCCGGCCTGATCCTTGCCCTTGGGCGTGAGGTCCGGGTCCCCGCCGATGCGGTCCTCCACGTTAAAGAAGGTCTCGGTGTGGCGGATGAGGAAAAGGCCCTTCACCACGTCGGTCACCAGGCAGTCTCTGATGCGGGAATAGAGCGGGAGCTGATCCTCGATCTGCTCGATGAGGACTCTATTATGCAGGGAATCCATGGTGATGAAGTTTCGCTCCACATGCAGCGGGCTGTATATTATTCGATAGTATTCGATCCTCTTCTTGAACTCTTTGACAGCCAGCTTATCACTCAGGGATGAGAACTCGGGGGCACGCACTTTGTGTTGGATGCTTACATCCACGATATCCTCGTCGTTGTTGATACATTCGATATACAGTATGGGATGGTCTTTCAAATGCTCCTCGATAAGCTCGCGCCTGTTGCGGCTTACGTTCGTGGCGTCCAGGATGGCCACTTGGCCCTTGTTCTTCAGGTACAGATTTGCTCGGTTGATGTTCATAAGGGCGAACTTCTTCCTGAGCTCAGCAGCGGCCTTGTTTTCAGGATTATAGAATTCCGCCCTCCATGTTTCCTTGGGTGCATATTTTCTTCTCAGCTCGCCGTTGTTGTAGATCATGGTATGGATGGAGTTCTTCTGAAAGATGTCCTGTAGACGGTATGCAATCGTGGACTTACCCTGAGAAGGCAGGCCCACCATTATGATAAAGAGCTTCTCATCCTTGATGGTCATTGAAACTGAATAACATTCGCCTTCTGGCAACACAAGGCCTTTTGCTCATACGAATGCCTTTTGATCCGGCATTATCAATCACTTTTTCCTCTAATGATTTCCCGACCCGATCGTGCCTTAAACCAGCACCAGGGCGCGCTCCACATCGACTTAAGACTTGAGAAAAACACCTTGACAAGCCCCTGCTCAGCCGTTAGAAGAGCTAAGTACGCTGGGGGATGGTCTAATGGCAAGACAGCGGACTCTGACTCCGCTTATCTAGGTTCGAATCCTAGTCCCCCAGCCAAAATGTTTTGGTCCCATCGTCTAGTGGCCTAGGACAACGGCCTCTCACGCCGTAAACAGGGGTTCGATTCCCCTTGGGACTACCAGGCAAATCCAAAGGGTTGCGTAATTAAGCGTGACCCTTTTTGTTTTTATAGCGTTTATTCCCGCCACTATTCCCTCCAGACACAGCGATCACGATGTTATTGGGCAACGGGTCAATGGATTTGTCCACGATCAATATATCACCAGAATGTATCCCGGCATCGATCATAGATGTTCCCTCCACCCTGACGAAGAAGGTGACTGTTTGGTTCTTCTGGTACCTGTGGGTAATGGATTTGATTATTTCTTTATGGTTTCACCCTTAATCAATTGGGATGTTCAAAGCCAAGTGTCGTGGAAAATGTGGATGTCCACCATGCCTGTCTAGGGCAACAAGCAGATAGACCACTGTTACAACTGTGAGGGCTACGATGAGTGCAATATCTACTCCTTGTTCATTCCTATGATCATCTTCATTACCGTAGGCATACGCTGTTGAAAAGCCGAGAAAAGACAATATCACCAGTATAGATAGCATTTTCTTGATCATGATATCCTCCTTATCTCTTTTGCTGAGATCCAGACTGTCTTATTTCCTCAAATTTTGCATAAGATATGCCAGATATATAGCCTGTAATATCATATAGATGATAGATGTAGTTGTTGTATTTCAGCCACAGATGATCATAGACCAGAGTACCTTGATCACAGGATCATTCAACTTCACCAAAGCTGCTGAGGATAATAATGCTGAAAATCTGCTTATCATAAAGGGCAACAAGTCTTTGGTGGACAGATATATTCAGAATTTCAATGAGCATAGAGAGCATTCTGAAAGATATTCCTGGAGATAAATTTGCTATACAGAACAATTAAGTTAGCTCTTATAAGTGATCAAATAATCACTCCCATTAAACACAGAGAGCCAATCCACACCCTCTCGATGTTTATGACATTGAACATCGTATTTCCGTACTCCAGCGGTATTGCCCATTCCACAGCCTCTTTTTCCACCAGATTCAATTGGAAATGACGGTTGAAACTCTCAATGGTTGATTCTAGATTTTCTACCATGCTCTCAAGGGAAAGCCTGAGCTGATTCCTCTGCTTATCAAGCTCATGTCCAACATTACTCAACACCCGGGGAAAGTCTGTGAGGATCTTCGCTGAGACATGCCTATATGATGCGGTCACCTCAGTCTTTGAGATCATGCCATTGGTACAGACGAGCCGTAGAAAGAACGATGATATGGATAACGACGCTATACCCACTTCACTGTTTGATACAGATATACCCGGAGTCATCCTGTCTCAATTGACCGTGTACATCTTATCTTATCCCCATCCGGAATATTCACAGCGAGGGAATTATCATCCAACGAAGACTGTACCGGCGTATCGACGAATATCCCAGCTTCATGAGGTGTTCCAAGACCTCAACATTGTCCGTTGGGATACCGTGGTGTGAATATTGCCCTCACCTCGTTCCGGTCGAACCTGAAGAATAGCTCATGGTAATCCTCACCACACCCAGGGCAATCATGTCATTAAAATTAGTCAAATGTGTATGTCGGCGATTCAAAAGAAGGGAATACTATGGTATATCCAAAAAAACATAGAGTGCATAAAACCAGAATCGAGGAACAAAGCAATGGCAAAGCAATCAGACAATGACATCACCAGAGAGACCGCACCAGGCGCACCGCAATCCGTAGACTTCATCCGCACCATCATCAATGAGCACATGCGGACACTCAAGTACGACGGCAGGGTGAACACCCGCTTCCCACCGGAACCAAACGGCTACCTGCACATCGGCCACGCCAAGTCCATCTGTCTGAACTTCGGCATAGCAGCCGACTACAAAGGCATCTGCAACCTGCGTTTCGACGACACCAACCCTTCTAAGGAGGACCAGGAGTACATCGACTCCATCATGGAGGATGTGCGCTGGCTCGGCTTTGACTGGGAAAACAGGATATATTATGCATCCGACTACTTCGAGAAGACCTACGAGCTCGCCGAGGAGCTCATCAGAAAAGGCCTGGCCTATGTGTGCGACCTGAGCGCAGAAGAGACCAGGCAGTACCGGGGCACGCTCACCGAACCCGGCAAAGACAGCCCCTACCGGAATCGAAGCATGGAGGAGAACCTTGATCTGTTCCACCGCATGAGGGCCGGGGAGTTCCCGGACGGGGCCCGGGTGCTCCGCGCCAAGATCGATATGGCCTCACCCAACCTCAATATGCGCGACCCCATCATCTACCGGACCCTCCGCTCCACCCACCACCGCACCGGCGACGACTGGTGCATCTACCCCATGTACGACTATGCGCACCCTATTTCCGACTCGCTGGAGAAGATCACCCATTCCATCTGCACCCTGGAGTTCGAGGACCACAGGCCGCTCTATGACTGGTTCCTGGAGAAGCTCGACATGTACCGGTCCCAGCAGATCGAGTTCGCCAGGCTCAACCTGAGCTATACCATGATGAGCAAGCGCAGGCTTCTTGAGCTTGTACAGCTCGGAATCGTGTCGGGCTGGGATGACCCGCGCATGCCCACCATAGCAGGGTTGAGGCGCCGCGGTTATACCCCCGAGGCCATCAAGAAGTTCTGCGACCGCATCGGGGTGGCCAAGAAGGACAGCATGGTGGACATGGCGCTGTTGGAGTACCACATCCGTGAAGACCTGAATGAAAAGGCTCCCAGGATCATGGCAGTGCTGCAACCGCTTAAGATAACCATCGAGAACTACCCCGAAGACGCAACCGAGGAATTCGAGATCCCCTATCACCCGGACAATGCAGCCATGGGCTCCCGGAAGGTCCCCTTCTCCCGGACACTTTTTATCGAGCAGGACGACTTCATGGAAAACCCACCGGACAAGTTCTTTCGCCTGGCCCCTGGAAGAGAGGTGAGGCTCCGCGGTGCTTACTTCATTACCTGCACCGCTGTGGTGAAGGACAAGAAGACCGGACGGATAACCGAGCTGAAATGCACCTACGACCCGGCCACCAAGGGCGGAGATGCCCCGGACGGCCGCAAGGTGAAAGGAACGCTCCATTGGGTTTCTGCCGGTCACGCCGTCACCGCAGAGGTGAGGCTGTACGACCGGCTCTTCATGGTGGAGAACATCAGTGCAGAGGCCGAAAGGACGGGGAAGGATTACAAGGAATTTTTGAACCCGGACTCACTCGTATCCCTCAAAGGCTGCAAGCTTGAGCCGTCTGTTGCCTCGTCAAGGCCTCTGGGCCGCTACCAGTTCGAGCGCCAGGGCTATTTCTGTGCGGACTCAAAGGATTCCACGGGGCAGGCCCTCGTATTCAACCGCACCGTCACCTTGCGAGACTCCTGGGCCAAGATCGAGAAAACAGCATCAGGCACAAAACCCTCAGCGAAGGGTAAAGCGCCCGAGAAAAAGACCCATGCCACGGAAAAACCTGCGCCCGGGAAACAACCTGAGATCACCATCGACGACTTTTCAAAACTCGACCTCAGGGTGGGCAAGATCATGGAGGCGTCTGACGTCCAGGGCTCGGACAAGATGGTGCGGCTCATGATCGATCTGGGTGAAGGCCGGAACCGCCAGATCTTTGCAGGCATCAGGGGCGCATACCCCGACATGGCAAGCCTCGTGAACAAGAAGGTCATCGTGGTGGCAAACCTGAAGCCCCGCCAGATGAAGTTCGGCACATCCGAGGGCATGATACTGGCGGGCGGTAGAGGTGACATCTGGAGTATCTGCACCTTTGACGGCGACCCCGAACCGGGAGACAAAGTTTCATAACAAAGGCATCGTAACGATAGGCTCCAGGCTAAAAAATGTCTTCCTTCACCGATTGCCTCGTGCCTGTCGTATCACACCTCATTCAAAACAAACCCTGCAGGTAAGATCCGATTGGGGGATACCTAAAAATGATATAAAGTTAAGGCTGAGACCTGACCGATGAATACCTTGTACCTTATGGTGCGAATTCTCTGCCGGAACTGCCCTTGAACATTCAAGAGAAAGGAGCCTACGGGGTTTGGGGGATGAAAGACAGCACAACAACCAATAGATCGCTTCAGTTGAGATTGGCATGATGAGCCTGTTCGGATCAGTCAGAAATCTCTCAACCCATACCACAGTCAGGAAGGGAAACAATGAACCTGTAACACCGGAAACCGGCCAGATCTGGGCAAACTCACTTTCCCGGGTGGACAATATGCTCGACGGCCTCATTGCAGCGTCCGAGTCTGATTTTCTTACCATTGCCGAGAATCTCCAGGAATACCACATGCGCGCACTGAAGATGTGCGAAAAGTCAAGCGAAGTGGTCGAGATCATGACGGGTGAAGCCCTGAGATCCGCTACGGATGGGCTGAACGGGATACTCGATGAATTGAAAACCCATCTTGTCGAATCAAAAGGTCACTTTTCACAGATGAGCAGGGTCTTCCAAGAGCATCGTATGGAACTTTCCAAAATATCATCCAACATCGAGTCCTTCAGATTACATATCCTTAACTTGAACATGCTGGGTTTCCTCACCCAGGTGGAAAACGCACACATTTATACCCTGAATACCGGATTTTCAACCCTGACTGATGATGTGAGGCATCTCTCCGAGATGATCAAGCAGAAATCTTCACATATCAGTACCGTATCTGATAACGTGCAGTCATTCGTTTCTCTTGCACTGTCAAAGATCACCGATTTTGAAAAAACCCAGAGTGAAAGTGCGAGGATTACCCTGGAAAAGGCAGTGGCAAACCACCGCTCCCTTTCTCATAAATTTAAAAGCGCTTCAGAAGCAGCACGGCTCGTCGAGCAGGTAAGCAAAGACATAGCTTCAAGTATCGGTGACATCGTCATCTCGATGCAATTTCACGACATCACGAGGCAGCAACTCGAACATGTGAAGGAGGTGCTTGACCATCTCTGCGCACAAATCGGTAAGGATGATTATACGAAACTCGAACAGGCAGCCATGGTGAGGGATGTCTTAAAGCTTCAGCATGCCCAGCTGAGGCAATCCCATGAGGAGCTTGCCAATGCGGTGTTCAAGGTCATTGCAAGCCTCCAGAACATTACCAAGAACGTAAGCGATGTCCTCATGGAAACCCAGGATGTAGCATGGGCCTCTGACACACAGGGGGAGTCTTTCATGGAGGGCATCGACAGCGGGATCACCTCGGTTATAGAGTGCATCAGAGTCATTGCAGAGGAGCATGCAAAACTTTCTGAAACCGTAAACTCAGCGAGCGAAATGGTTTCCGAGATGTCTGTGTTCGTTAAAGATATCGAGTCGTTAGGGCTGAACCTCCAGCTTATTGCACTGAATGCGCGGATCAAGGCAGCTCACCTGGGGTCGGAAGGGGCAATGCTTGATACCATTTCGGGAAGCATTTACGAACTCTCAAAGAATGCCCGTGAAGACACAAAGGACTTAAGCCGGGTACTGGCAACCCTTGTGGACCTCTCCATAAGTTTCAAGGATGACATGCTGCATATGCAGGACAAGCAATCAAAGACTATCGGGCTCATGGTGGGTAAACTCAGGGACCTGATCGCCTCACTGCGCAAGATAAACGATGCGGTTCATGCAATGCTCAACGAAATGAAGGGCTTGGGTGAATCTCTCTTGTTGGATCTCCAGAATACGGCAGATGAGATTACGGTGCATGATAAGGTGGAGAATATACTGAAAAAAGTCCTGAAGATCATAGAAGATACCTCTGAGAGTGCCCGCCTTATCTGCCCCATAGGGTTTGAAACAGTCGCATTATCGCTTTTGTCAAATCTCAATAGACTCTACACCACAAAAAGTGAGAGGGACATCCATGATCAACACATCGAGTCGGGTCCCGAAGGGGCTCAGGAATCAGAAAAAACAAAGGCCGGTGATGATCATTGGGAGAACTTAGAACTTTTCTAAATCTGTAACTAATTTTTTATTGTAATATGTAAGACAAGATATTGATATGAACACCATCATGCATGGTTTCCTCGTATATTCATCAGGGAGATAGAGGAGATATCTAAAGAAATGGAACGCAAACAATCTTCAGGCAAAAACCTTAAGGCAACAAAATTGCTCCTCTCCCAGACAATTGACTTCCTGCCCGACCCCACCTTTGCCATAGACCTCAGGGGCAAGGTCATCGTGTGGAACCGGGCCATGGAAGAGCTGACTCAAATCAGGGCACAAGATATGATTGGAAAGGCGGATTATGAGTATGCCCTTCCCTTCTATGATGAAAGACACCCCATCCTTATCGATCTCGTACTCCATCCCGATCCTGATTTTGATACAAAATACACTTCCATCCAGAAGAAAGGAGACAGCCTCTTTGCCGAGACCGTCGCATTGTCTACAAAAAGATTCCTCTGGGGTAAGGCAAGTCCCATTCATGATAACAACGGGCAGATCATCGGCGCTATAGAGTCAATCAGGGATATCACCGAACTCAGACGGGCCGAAGAGGCCCTTTTGCAAAGCGAGAAGAAGTACCACGATATCTTTCTCAATGTTTCGGACCTATTGATGATCCACGACTTGAAGGGTAATTTCATCGAGACCAATCTCGCATCCAAGAAGAGCACGGGATATAGCAAGGCCGATCTGAAAGATATGAACCTCAAGGATATCCTGCCCGAACGCTACAAAACCCAGTTCAAAGACTACATCAACAGGGTGCTTGAGAACGGAAGCGATGAAGGGCTCATGACCATCGTAGCCAAGACCGGAGACGAGAGGATTCTGGAGTATCGCAACTCCCTCAGACTGGATCCGGAAGGCAGGCCCACAGGTGTCCGCGGCTCAGCCCGAGACATCACCTCCAGGATCAAGGCCGCAAAGCGGCTCAAGAAAGAGCATGACTTCATCACCTCCATCATCCAGACATCTCCGGCCTTCTACGATGCCATCGATCCTGATGGCAGGACAATTTTCATGAATCAGGCCATGCTGAACGCCTTGGGGTATACATTATCGGATGTAGTGGACAAGGACTACGTTAAACAAATCATCCAGGCAGAAGACCGCAGGGCCTTCAAAGATGCCATGGACACCATGGTATCATCAAGAAAACCGGTGGTGCATGAGAACAGGGTCCTGGCAAAAGATGGGAAGACCTTGCTTGTCCAGTGGCAGGGCAAGGCCATGTACCATGAAAACGGCGAGATCGAGTTCATCTTCGGCATCGGCATCGATATCACCGAGCATAAGCGCTCCGAGCAGGCACTTAAAGAGAGTGAGGAGCGTTACCGCATCCTTGCGGAAAATGCCAGGGATGTCATCTGGATACTCGACCTTGATCTGAAATATGTATACATGAGCCCCTCGATCAAACGCCTGAGAGGCTATAGTGCTGAAGAGGTCATGAAACAGAGTCTCGACCAGGTCCTTACACCGGAGTCCTACCGGAGAGCCATGGAGGTTTTCCATAAAGAACTCGGCATCGAACGTATGGGGCAGATACACGGCCCGGATTGGTCGCGGACCATCGAGATCGAGATGTTTTGCAAGGATGGTTCTACTGTCTGGGCAGAAGTCATCATCAATCTCCTCTATGATAAAGAGGGTACGCTCACCAGCTTCATGGGCATCACCCGAGATATCACCAAGCGTAAGCGAATAGAGGAGGAACTTCGTGAGAGTGAGGAAAAATTCCGGTTGCTCTTCGAGAAATCGGGCGACGGGAGTCTGATCCTCGATGAGGGCAGGTTTATCGACTGTAACGAGGCAGCCATTAAGATTGCCGGATGTACCGATAAATCCCAATTAATGAATTATCGCCCGGCCGAGATATCTCCCCCATTTCAACCCGATGGCCTCCTTTCTGCAGAAAAGGCGGAAAAGATGATGGATCTGGCCATTAAAAAGGGGTTCCACCAGTTCGAGTGGGTGCACAAGCGGTTCGATGGGACCGAGGTGTATCTTGATGTGATGCTCACCGCCATCCCCATGAAGGGCAGGCGCCTCCTGTACACCACCTGGAGGGATATCTCCGAACGCAAATCGGTGGATGAGGCCCTGCGCGCATCAGAAGAAAAATTCTCCAAGGCTTTTCACACAAGCCCGACTCTTATGGCCATCAACACGTTCGAGGAGGGCCGTTATATCGATGTGAATGAGGTCTTCCTCTCTATACTCGGATATACGAAGGAGGAGGTCATCGGAAGGACACCTGATGAAATCGGGATTTTCCCTGATACAAGCTATTTAACCACGACCAGAAAGATTCTCGAAGAACAGGGAAAGCTCAACAACTACGAGCTCCAGGTCCGCACAAAGGACGGTCATTTCCGCAACGGCCTTTTCTCAGGGGATGTCATCAGGCTCCAGGACAAAAAGTATTGGCTGACCGTCATGACGGATATCACGGAAAAAAGGCAGGCCGAAGAGGCACTCAAACAGAGCGAGGAGCGTTTCAGGAGAATGGCCGAGGTGAGCCCGGAGATATTCTGGATGGTGACCCCGGATTGGGAAAGGGTCATCTATGTAAGCCCCGCCCTTGAGAGGATCATCGGCATGCCGGTCGATGAGGTATACCGGGACCCCAGGGCCTGGCTCAACCTTGTTCATCCTGAAGATAGCAACTATGTTTCCTCCACAATCGGTTTCGGACAAGAACATGCCGCAGATGGAGAGTATGACTTCCGTATTATCCGCAAAGATGGCGGCATGCGCTGGGTCCGTAACAGGCGATATACCATACATGATGCACAGGGGAACCTTATGTACTACACCGGCATAGCCGAAGACATTACAGAACGCAAGCAGGCAGAGGAGGACCGGAAGGTTTATGAGGCCCGTCTTATGCGCTCCCAAAAACTGGAGGCCATCGGAACGCTGGCGGGGGGCATTGCGCACGACTTCAACAATATCCTCTCAGCCATCATCGGCTATTCCGAGCTTGCCCTGGATGACCTGCCCAAGGATAACAGCGCTAGTATGAACATCGAGGAGGTACTCAAGGCGGGTGAAAGGGCCAAGGAACTCGTCAAACAGATCCTCACCTTCAGCCGCCAGAGGGAGACCGAGCGAAGACCCGTGAAGATCGATCTCATCATCAAGGAAGCCCTCAAGCTCCTGAGGTCATCCATCCCCAGCTCCATTTCCATCACCGAGCGCATCGACCCATCATCGGGTCCGGTATTTGCCGACCCCACACAAATCCACCAGGTCATTATGAACCTGTGCACCAATGCCTATCATGCCATGCTGCCCAATGGAGGGAATCTTACCGTATCGCTCGAACAGCTCTATCTCGATACGGGGTTCATCTCCCGACACCCGCCGCTCCATGAGGGGACCCATCTGCGGCTCACCGTTTCCGATACCGGCTGCGGCATGGATCAGGAGACACTCAAACGCATCTTCGATCCCTTCTTCACCACCAAAGAAAAGACCAAGGGCACAGGGTTAGGGCTCGCCACGGTCCATGGTATTGTGACCGACCTGGGCGGTGCGATTTTTGTCACCTCCACCATAGGCAAGGGCAGCAGTTTTGAATTATACCTGCCGACCTTTGAGGAAGAAAGCGATGAACTGGAGAATTTCATCGAAACGCCCCCACAGGGTGGGGGTGAATCCATACTCCTGGTGGACGATGAAGAGGCAATACTGAACTTTTCAAAGACCATGCTCGAGCAGCTCGGCTATAAGGTTAAGGGCATATCTTCAAGCGTCGAGGCCTTGAAGATTTTTCGTTCGTCCCCTGACAAACTCGACCTTGTTCTCACAGACCAGACCATGCCCGGCATGACCGGATCAACACTCGCAACCGAGATCCTCACGATACGACCTGATATGCCCATCATCCTCATGACCGGTTACAGCGAGACCATCACCCCGGAGGAGGTTATTGCCCAAGGCATCAAAGAGTATATCGAGAAGCCCTTCACCAAAAATATCATCGCTGCTGCCATCCACAGGTCCCTTAAGGGCTGATACGCACCACATTCTCCTTTTGAACGAAAAAGTGTTGCCCTGGCATACGCTCTGCGGGTATATTATTTATTAAATTATGTTGGGGACAAAAAAGATATATTGTGTTTTATCGTGTAACAGGTGGTAGCGGCAACAAGGCAGTGCCGGGATGAAACCGAATAACCTGTCCCGGAGGGTATCAAAAATAGGGGATCGAGCCGTTGCTGAGCGCCAACATACTCGTCATTGATGATGAAGAGACCATCCGTCATACCTTCAGCATTTTCCTGTCCAGAGAAGGTTACAATGTTTCTACTGCACCCGATTATCAGACCGCTTTGGAGCTTATATCCAAGAACACATTCGATTTCATCCTGACCGACATCCTCCTGGGCCCCCATTCGGGCATCGAGCTCCTCCGGGAGATCAAGACAAGAGGCATCCTGGCACCCGTCATTATGATCACGGGCGAGCCCAATGTGGACAATGCAGCCGCCTCGTTACGATATGGCGCCTTTGACTACATCACCAAACCCATCAGAAAAGAGACCCTCCTGCGGGTCACCAAGCATGCCCTGCAGCATAAGGCCCTGCTCGATGAGAAGCTGTTTGTCGAGACGGAGAAGGAGCGCTACAGGTCCAATCTGGAGGCCATCTTCCGCAGCGTGGAGGACGGCATCATCACCGTGGACAATAACATGCGCGTCATCGAGGCAAATGATGCCACCGAGCGCATCTGCGGGATCTCACCCAAGAGCCACCAGTGGGAAGAAGGAAAAACCGATTGCACCAGAAAGTGCTGGAAGGTCCTCGAAGAATCGGTGGTCAAGGGCAGACCCATCCAAGAGTACCGGATCGAGTGCGATCACCAGCACAAGGCTCAAGGAGTGATTGTACTGAACATCTCGCCACTGAAGGGTAAGAAAGACGAGCCCATCGGTGCAGTCATGGTCATCAGGGACATTACAAGGCTTACCAATCTGGAGCGGGAGCTCCAGGAGAGAAACCAGTTCCAAAATATCATCGGCCGAAGTCCCAAGATGCAGGAGATCTATAACCTCATAGAGGATCTCAAGGACATCGAAACTACCGTACTCATCACCGGACCGAGCGGCACAGGCAAGGAGCTCGTTGCACGGGCCATCCACTATAGCGGGTCAAGGGCGCACAGACCCTTTGTGGTGGTGAACTGCTCGGCCCTAGCAGAAAACCTGCTTGAGAGCGAGCTCTTCGGGCATGTGAAGGGGGCATTCACGGGGGCTGTCCGCGATAGGGAGGGCCGATTCCAGCTCGCAAACCAGGGGACCATCTTCTTAGACGAAATCGGAGACATCTCTCCGAGGATACAGCTCAAGCTCCTGCGCGTCCTCGAAAACAAAGAGATCGAACGGGTGGGTGATTCCACGCCTCTGAAGCTTGATGTCCAGGTCATCTCCGCCACGAATGCCGATCTGATGGACAAGGTGAGGAAGACTCAATTCCGCGAAGACCTCTATTACCGCCTCAAGGTTTTGGAGGTGCGACTCCCGGCCCTTATCGAACGAAGGGATGACATCTTGCTGCTGGTGGACCATTTTCTTTCTGTCTTCAGGAAAAGGTTCCGCAAGGACATCATAACCGTCTCAGCAGAGGTAGAGAAGATATTCATGGAATATGCGTGGCCGGGCAACGTCCGGGAACTCATCCACACCTTAGAACACGCCTTTGTGGTATGTCGGACACAGACCATCACCCTCGATGACCTGCCCCCTGAGATCCGGGGACACATGGCGGGGGACAGACTCCGAAAAGAGGCACTCCCCACGCAACGCGAAGAATTCATCGATGCCCTGGAAAAGAGCGGCTGGAACAAGGCCAGGGCGGCCAAGACGTTAGGTATCAGCCGCCAGACCATCTACCGGAAGATGAGGGAGCTTCTCATATCCGAACCCGATAATCATATGTAACAACGTAACACATCTGTAACATCACCGGGCGTCACTTGTTACATAAACATGAGACACAAGTACCATCTTGCAACTGCCAATCCTATTCTATAACCATATGATATTAAATTGTTTAATCTTAGAAAAACCCCTCTTTTTTATTCCGTGGCATGCTTCTTGTGTAAGGTAGCCGGTACCCCGGACAGTCCGGAGGTCAATGCCCAAAGACAGGAGCGAGGATGCCAGGACCAGAGATTGTAACTCGCATCAGGATCGACACCATAGAGTCTGTGCTCAGGGAGGAGAAAACAGTTTTTGTGGCATGTATCAGGGATGACATTGATTACCAGGAAACCATGGGCGAAATTGAATCCGTGGCCCTCTTCGCGGGTCCCAACCTGAAGGTGTGCTACGTCCTTGAAGACCTCCTGCCCTATTTCGAGAAGCGCTTTTCCGTCTCAGGTACACCCTCATTCCTCATCATCAAAAACGGAGACCTCCTTGATTCCATCCTGGGCAAAATCTCTGCCCAAGGCCTGATGGACTTTATCAGACCCCATGTGCCGGACCTTTTGGACAGGGTGCCCCTCTTCGAGATCTCTGGAGCCAGGATAATGGCATCCAAAAGGCGGGGAATCATATGAAAAGGTCTATTCATACCATATCGACAATCATGGCTCACCCCCATACCTTGCCCTCTTCCCCTGCCCGGGCAGAGGGCTGTTTTTTCAGGAACACCATCGGATCGAGACCGGTGGTCCAAGAAGGCGGAGCCATTCAATACCAACTTTCAAGAAATGAGCATGATCTGGTCGGCAGCCACACAGGCATCCTCGACAAGGATCATTGTTCTCATATCACTGTCGCTTCAGGGAGGAGACAATGTTTAAGAATTTGAAACTAGGTACAAAACTTATTCTTGTGGGGTCGATCCTGCTGTTGGTCCCGATCTCAGTTGTGGGTTATCTCTCGGTGAAACAGGCGAGCAAAGGCCTCTCCGAGATCGAGGACGAGCAGCTCGCAGGGGTCACAAAATCCCTTGCAGGGGCTATCAACAATGCCCTGGATGGGGAGATGATGGTCGTGAAGGATCTCTCCATTGGCCCTGAAACGATCCGGGCTGCTGCCTCGGTAGCCAATGCAGGATTTCAGGGGGCACAAGGAGATATCACTGCGCTCAATCAGAGACTCAGTCGTTTCGCACAGACCGATGGGTTGAAGGACAACTCACAGGTAGTCTATGTCACAGATCGCGAAGGCAAGGCATTTGCCGCTTCGGTTGATAAGTACATCGGGGTCTCTTTTTCTGAAAGACAGTATATCAAAGATGCCCTTGCCGGAACTCCGAACATCGGCAGACCGGATGTCAACAAGGTTACCGGCGAGCTCTTTGTCCCCATTGCTGCACCCATCCATTCACCGGACGGCAAGGTGGTGGGGGCCGTAGCAAACATCCTTTCCATCGGGATGTTGAGCGATCTGGTAGCCGGCACAAAGACCGGAAAAACCGGATACGCCTTCATGGTGGACAAAGAAGGGCGTTTCATTGCCCATCCGGACAAGGACAATCTGTTGAAGCTCAATGTAACAACCCTGCAGGGCATGGAAGAGATAGCAAAAAAGATGCTTTCCGGCCAATCAGGTGTGGAACACTATGTCTTTAAGGGGGTTGCGAAGACCGGCGGCTTTGCCCCGGTGGCTCTGACGGGCTGGAGTGTCGGGCTTGCACTCCCTGATGCGGAGTTCCTTGCCCAGGCCAATCAGGTTCGTAACATCGTCCTCGTGGTTGGTATCATATTCTTCATCGCCGCCTTTGTAGTGTTTTTCTTGTTTTCCCGGATCATCACCAGCGGTATCCGTAAGGGCGTCGACCTGGCGGTCCATGTGGCGGAGGGGGATCTCACCGCAAACATCGACATCCAGCAGAAGGACGAGATCGGCCAGCTGGCAGATGCCTTACGAAATATGATGACCAAGCTCAGGACTATCGTGGCGGATGTCCACAGCGCAGCGGACAATGTGGCTGCGGGCAGCGAGCAGATGAGCTCCACGGCCGAGCAGATGTCCCAGGGCGCGAGCGAGCAGGCTTCCGCTGCCGAGGAGGCATCGTCATCCATGGAGCAGATGGCATCCAACATACGCCAGAACGCGGACAATGCCCAGCAGACCGAGAAGATAGCCATCAAGTCTGCCGAGGATGCCCGCGAGGGCGGCAAGGCCGTGGTGGAAACAGTATCGGCAATGAAGACCATTGCAGAAAAAATAGCCATCATAGAGGAGATCGCCCGACAGACAGACCTTCTTGCCCTGAATGCCGCCATTGAAGCGGCCCGGGCCGGAGAGCACGGCAAGGGCTTTGCCGTGGTTGCAGCAGCAGTCAGGAGGCTAGCCGAGAGGTCCGCGGATGCAGCAGGCGAGATCAGCAAGCTCTCGGTGAGCAGTGTAGCGGTTGCCGAAAAAGCGGGGAAGCTCCTTAACCAGATTGTGCCCGATATCCAGAAGACCGCCCAGCTCGTTCAGGAGATCACCGCAGCGAGCAATGAGCAGAATACCGGGGCCGAGCAGATTAACTCCGCCATCCAGCAGCTCAATCAGGTGGTCCAGCAGAACGCATCCGCAGCAGAAGAGATGTCTTCCACATCCGAGGAGCTCTCGAGCCAGGCCATGCAGCTCCAGGCGGCCATTGCATTCTTCAAGATCGACAAGGAAGGCTCCAGGAAAACCGCAGCAGTGGCCCGAACAATAAAGACCGGTCATGTGGCGGCCAAACCACAGGTACTAAAGGCACACCATGAAGGGCCCAGGGTCATCACGGGCAGAGACGAAAACTCTTCCCATCACGCGGGTGTGCTCATCAACCTGAGCGACCATGAATCAACTATCGACGTGCATGATGACGATTTCGAGAAGTATTAATAAAAATGAGGCGTACGGCATGAGGCACTGGGCTTGGGGAGCTATCTCATGAACAGCGAACCGGACATAACCAAGCACAATGCCTCATGCTCAGCCAGAAATAACATTGGTCATGAAGATGCAGTGACGGAGACAGACATATAAACGGAACAAGGAGAAGGCAATGAGCGTGGAGACAATAAATGAAACCAGACAGTACCTTTCGTTCAAGCTCGATGAAGAGGAATTCGCACTGGACATATCCAAGGTCCGCGAGGTGCTCGACTTCACCAAGATAACCAAGGTGCCCCAGACCCCTGATTTCATGAAAGGGGTGATCAACCTCAGGGGGGCGGTGGTGCCGGTGGTGGACCTCAATAGGAAGTTCGGGATCAAGGACACGGAAAAGACGGTGAATACGAGGATCATCATCGGCGAGGTCTCAATCGAAGGCGATGAGACAGTACTCGGAGTACTGGCAGACTCGGTTCACGAGGTCATGGAACTGGAACCCGAGAGCATCGAGCCCGCTCCCAAGATCGGCGCAAAGCTCAACACGGACTTCATCAAAGGCATGGGCAAGCGCGATGATGAATTCGTCATGATACTGGACATAGATAAGGTCTTCTCAGCAGGGGAGCTCTCCTTTGTCAACCAGACAGACCAGCCCGCTGGCTCGGCCGATATGGTGGATCTGGTCGCATGAGAGACAATGAGGACATAATTCATTGATGGAACACTCATCCATGCAGAACATACACCCGGAGGTTTCGGCAAAAGCCGCCTTGTCTCAAGAACTCTTTGCCCAGTTGGGCAAGTTCATCTACGACACATGCGGCATCAAGATGCCGCCCACCAAGAAGACCATGCTTGAGGCCCGCCTCATTAAGAGGATGAGGTCTCTTGGTCTCGAATCTTTCCAGGAGTACTGCAGGTACCTCTTCAGCCCGGAGGGAGAGGCCAATGAGCTTGTGCACATGATCGATGCGGTCACCACCAACAAGACCGACTTTTTCCGTGAGCCGCAGCACTTCGAGTACCTTTTGAATAAAGCCATCCCCGACATTATAGCCGGTATCGGGACAGGCATCCGCAAGACCTTCATGGTATGGTCCGCTGCATGTTCCTCAGGGGAAGAGGTCTATACCCTTACTATGGTCCTGGAAGAGTTCGCGAGAAAAAGACCCGGATTCAAGTATATGGTCCTCGGAACCGACATATCCACAAAGATGCTCGAAACGGCCAAAGCAGCGATATATGATGAAGAGCGTATTATACCTGTCCCCATGGATCTGCGACAGAGATACCTTCTGCGGAGCAAGGACCCGCAAAAAAAAGATGTAAGGATCATCCCTGAGCTTAGGGCAAAGGCGAGGTTTCGCTGGCTCAATTTCATGGACCAGGACTTCGGACTTCGGGAGAAGATGGATGTCATTTTTTGCAGGAACGTGCTTATCTATTTCGATAGGCCGACTCAGGAAAAAGTCGTAGGCCATCTGTGCAGGCATCTCACAATCGGGGGCTACCTGTTCACCGGACATTCAGAGACCTTGAGCGGCATGGATCTCCCCCTGGAGACAGTCGCCAATACCGTCTCGAGGAGGATCTAGATGAACAGAAAGATCATCCCCGTCCAAGAGCTCCCCACCATATACCTGAAGCCGGGCGAGATACACTTCGGCCGGGAGGCGGCCCGTGTGATAACAGTTCTCGGATCATGCATTTCAGTGATCATGTACTATCGGCACAAAAGGATTGGGGCCATCTGTCATGCCGTGATGCCGAGTTATATAAAGACCATAAAAAAGAGACCCTCTTCAAAGGATATGTTCCAATTCGTGGATAGCTCCATGAAATGGATGCTTGCCCAGTTCGAGAAGATCGGGATTGCACGGGGAGATCTTGATGTGAAGATCTTCGGCGGTTCGGAAATATTTTATGATAATAAAAAATATGACAGCTCCCTTTCGGTGGGCAAGAAAAACATCGAGGCGGCCATGAAGACCATTCAGGAGCAGGACTTGAAACTGAAGGCCTGGAACGTAGGAGGCAACAAGGGCCGCAAGGTGATCTTCTATACGGATACAGGTGAGGTCTTCACGAAATTCGTAAACAAGGTGGAGCCGCAGGTGGTGGCCTTGTATACTTTAGGAAGTGAAAAATGAAGAAAATCAAGGTTCTCATCGTCGATGATTCCGCCCTTGTGAGACAGACGCTTCATGATATCCTCTCTTCCGACCCGAGGATCGAGGTGATCGGGTTGGCCTCCGACCCCTTCAATGCAGCGGAGAAAATCAAAGAAGTTCTGCCTGATGTCATAACCCTGGACGTGGAAATGCCCCGTATGGACGGGCTCACGTTCCTCAAGAAGATCATGAGCCAGCACCCCATCCCGGTGGTCATCTGCTCATCGCTCGCAGGCAAGAATACCGAGACGGCGCTCAAGGCACTCGAATTCGGCGCTGTGGAGGTGATCCACAAGCCCGCACTCGGCACCAAGCAGATGCTTCAGGAATCGAGCACCCTGCTCTGCGATGTCGTGGTTGCCGCCTCGCGTACAAAGGCTAAGCGGATCTCGAATGAAACCACTCTTGCCACACCCAAGCTGAGCGCGGATGTGATCATTCCCAAGGCCAGGCCTGATGCCGTGTTACAGACCACCGAAAAGGTGGTGGCCGTCGGCGCATCCACGGGTGGGACCGAAGCCCTCAAGGTCTTCCTGGAAGCCATGCCCAGGGACTGTCCAGGAATCGTCATTGTACAGCACATGCCTGAGGGGTTTACTGCCGCATTCTCCCAGCGGCTTGATTCAATTTGCCAGATCACGGTAAAGGAGGCTGCCAACAACGACACAGTGCTGCCCGGCCACGCACTCATCGCGCCCGGTAACCACCACCTCCTCCTGAAGCGCAGCGGTGCGAGATACTTTGTAGAGATCAAAGACGGGCCTCTGGTATCCCGCCACCGCCCTTCCGTAGATGTTCTTTTCCGTTCGACTGCCCGCTATGCAGGGAGAAACGCCATCAGCGTCATCATGACCGGCATGGGCGATGACGGTGCCAAGGGGATGCTCGAGATGAAAGAGGCCGGGGCCTACACTATTGCCCAAAATGAAGAGAGCTGTATCGTATTTGGGATGCCGCACGAGGCCATCAAGCTCGGTGGTGTGGACAAGGTGCTGCCCCTGGATGCGATCGCGGGTGAGATCATGAGAACATACCAGTACAATTTGAAGGCGGGATAGATGTCATGGGGCTGATGAACAGCATATTGCTCTTCATGCAAGAACGCACGGGCCGTACACAAGATGTTATCCGTCAAGGAGATGATACCGCCCACCAATGGACATCAACCCTCAGGCGGCTTGGAGAAGGTCTCGACGGTTTGGTCGCCTCCTCTGAGGAGAGCTTCCTTAATATCGGAGAGAAACTCAAGGAATTCTATCAACGGGCCCAGGAGATGTGCGGCAAATCGAGCGAGATGGTCGGGATCATGACCGGCGAGGGGCTATCCGAGGCCATCGCAGGCCTGAGTGCAATCCTGGATGAACTTAGGCAGTTCATGAATATACCGGAAAAAAGCTTCTCCCGGACATTAGATGTCCTCAATGAGCACCTGATGACCCTGAAAAAGGTGTCGTCCTCACTGGAGGACTTCAACATGCTCGTAATGAACTTAAGTATGCTGGGCTTTCTCACCCAGGTCGAGAATGCCCATATCTTCACCAATAACACGGGATTTGCAAGCCTCACCGACGACGTGAGGAGCCTTGCAGAGACCATTAAACAGAAGTCATCCCAGATAAGCGCAAAATCCGATACGGTTCTGTCTTTCATTGCTCATGCCCGGGGCAAGGTGGCTGATTATAAAATAAATCAGCGCAAGCAGATTCACCTCATGCTGGAAAAGGCCATGGCCAACCACAAAAGCCTTACATCCAAACACAGCACCACATCCGGATCGGCTCGGGCTATCGAACAAGGGACAAAAAAGATAGCCTCCAGCATCGGCGACATCGTCATGTCAATGCAGTTCCACGACATCACCCGCCAGCAGGTAGAACACGTGAAAGATGTTCTGGAAAGCCTCTGCGTAAGAATCAACGAAGGAGGCCACACCCATGAGGAAGTGGCGGTCTTTGTGAGGGATGTATGCAACCTCCAGCATGCACAGATCCGGCAGTCCAAAGACGAGCTGACAAATGCCGTGGTAAAGATCATTCATAATCTCCATACCATCAGCACGAGTGTGGGAGAGATCCAGAAGGTAACCGAGGAGGTGGCCTTGGCTTCAGAGACAGGAGGTGTATCCTTCATGGAGGACATCGATGCCGGAATCTCCTCGATCATCGAGTGCATGAGGGCCTCCTCCGACGAACAGGCAAAGATCACCGATACCGTGAACTCCTCAAGCGTTATGGTCTCGGAGATGTCCGTGTTTGTCCGCGATATTGAGACGCTGGGCATGAAACTCCAGCTCATTGCCCTGAATGCCCGTATCAAGGCAGCCCACCTTGGCCAAGATGGTGCTGTGCTGGATACAATATCGGGCAGCATTTACGAACTATCCAAGAATGCCCGTGATGACACCAGTAACCTCAGCAGCATGTTGGCGGAACTGGTGAGACTATCCAGCAAGTTCAAGGAAGACTACCAGGGTATGCAGAAGGGGCAGCTGCAGGCCGTGGATCATGTGGTTGAGAAACTTAAACGTCTCATTGCATTCCTTCAAGGCATCGATAAAACGGTGCTCGCAATGCTCACGGACCTTTCAGGCCTCAGTGATGACCTCATGAAGGATATCGAGGATGTTGCATGCAACATCAAGGTGCACAAAGAGCTGCAGGCCAAACTGGAAGAAGTGATGGATACCATCCTCGATGTTTCTGAAGGCGCACAGGATATCTGCCCGACAGGCAGGTTTGCGGCAACTTCATCATTCCTCACCGACATAGACAAGCTTTACACCATGGAGAGTGAGCGTGAGATTCACATGATGCATACGGATGCCCCTAAGCAGGCCACGATACAAGAAAGATCCAATGCCCCCTCGGATGATCTGGGAGATAATGTCGAGCTTTTTTAAGGGGGATGAAAAGGGGGACTTAAATGGCAAAAATTGACAAGATAGACAATGACAACACCATGATACTCAGGGTCCAGGGCGCCCTTTCTATCCAGGATGCCTCTGCATTGAGGGACTGCCTTCTCAAGGCGCTCGGCTCTACCGAAAGCCTCGTCATCGACCTCTCCGGGGCCGAAGCCATTGACCTTGCATGCCTGCAGGTATTGTGCTCGGCGCATAAAACCTTTTCCAAAGCCCAAAAGAGTATCGGCATCACGGGTGAGCTGCCGGAAGGGATCGTGAGATCACTTTCTTCAGTCGCCCTTGTTCCTGATGCCTGCGATAGAGAATCCCATGGCCCATGCTTGTGGGCCACAGGAGGGAAAAATGAGTAAAACAATCTTAAGCGTGGATGATTCGGCGAGTATCCGGCAACTGGTGGTATTCACCCTTGAGAAGGAGGGCTACGAGGTGGTATCAGCCGTGGACGGCCAGGACGCCCTTGTCAAGGCAAAGGGGCAGGCGGTCGACATGGTGATTACCGACCTGAACATGCCAAATGTGGACGGCATAGAGCTTATCCAGGCCTTAAGGGCAGACCCTGCCTTTAAGTTTACGCCCATCGTCATGCTTACCACCGAGTCGGCCTTGAACAAAAAGGATGCTGGCAAACTGGCCGGTGCCACGGGCTGGATCGTAAAGCCCTTTAAGCCGGAACAGCTCATAGCCGTGGTGAAACGGCTGCTCGGGTGAGTGCACCTACAAAAAAAGATGATTCCATGAGAGAATCCAACATTTTTCATTGAGGAAGGTAGCTATGGACGCACAGAAAAACTTGTACCGGGAAGAGGCATACGAACTCCTTGCAAATCTGGAAGACGCCCTCATCGAGCTGGAGCAGCATCCGGATGACCTTGACATTGTCGGCCGCGTCTTCAGGGCTATGCATACCATCAAGGGCTCAGGGGCCATGTTCGGCTTCGATGATATTGCCGCATTCACCCACACCATTGAGACGGTCTATGACCTCATCCGGGACGGAAAGCTCTCCGTCACCCAGGACATCATCAGCCTGACGTTGTCTTCCTGCGACCAGATCAAGGCCATGCTTGATGCCTCCCAAGGCATGGAAACGGTATCTGATGAGAGGACAGTCGAGCTGACACAGGCTTTCACGGGTTACCTGCCCCAAGAAGAGACAACACCCGATAAAGGAATTCCTTCGCTGGAAAAAACTGGGAACCAGGCTGATGTGCAAAGACCATTAACCACCTTTCGCATCCGCTTCCAACCGCATAAGGACCTCTTTGCCAACGGGACAAACCCCGTACCGCTCTTAAACGAGCTGAGGGCCTTGGGTGAAAGTACCGTAGTCTGCCACATGAAGGACCTGCCGGACTTGATGGATATGGACCCCGAGGCCTGCTACGCGAGCTGGGACATCATCCTGACCACCACAAGCGACATCAACACCATCAGAGACGTGTTCATCTTCGTGGAGGACTCAAGTGAAATAGCCATTGAGCCGGTAGACACTCTCGCAACCGAGAACCTCGATGCAGAATATAAAAAGGTGGGTGAGATCCTGCTGGAGCGGGGTGCCATCCAGAAGGAAGATCTGGACAAGGCCCTTAAGACACAGAAGCGCATCGGCGAGGTACTCCTTGATAAAGGGGTGGTCGATAAGTCCGAGATCCGCTCCGCCCTGGCAGAGCAGGAGCAGATCAGGGCCATGAGAAAAAAACGTGCAGCAGCCGATGAGACTTCCAGCATCCGGGTACCTGCAGCAAGGCTCGATGCCCTGGTGAACCTGGTGGGGGAGCTGGTCACGGTCCAGGCACGGCTGACCCAGTTCTCGGCAAAGAAGAGCGACCCGGACCTCATGGGCATTGCTGAGGAGGTGGAAAGGCTCAGCGCGGAGCTCAGGGACATCTCCATGGGGATCAGGATGCTGCCCATCGGGACGACCTTTGCCAAATTTAAGCGTTTAGTACGCGACTTGTCCAACGAGTTGGGGAAGGACATCAACTTCGTAATGGAAGGGGAGGAGACCGAACTCGACAAGACGGTCATCGACAAGCTCTCTGACCCGCTGGTCCATCTGATCCGCAACAGCATCGACCACGGCATCGAGCAGCCGGAAAAAAGGATGGCTTCCGGTAAGCCTGCCCAGGGAGTTATCAAGCTCTCGGCCCAACACTCGGGTGCCCATGTCCTGATCTCCATTGCCGATGACGGAAACGGACTCGATATGGATGTTATCCGGGCCAAGGCCATCCAGAAGGGCATCATCTCAGCAGAGACGGCCATCACAGAAAAGGAGATCCACGAACTCATCTTTGCACCGGGCTTCTCCACGGCCCAGAATGTCACAAGCGTTTCCGGCAGAGGGGTTGGCATGGATGTAGTGAGGAGCAGTATCGAAAGCTTAAGCGGAACCGTGGAGGTCCACAGCTCCAAAGGCCACGGCACCACCATCACTCTAAAGCTGCCGTTGACGTTGGCCATTATCGACGGGCTCTTGGTGAACATTGCGAGTGAGTCCTTCGTCATCCCGTTAGGTGCGGTAGTGGAGTGCGTGGAGCTCACAGAAGAAGGGAAGAACCGGGCCCATGGCCGCCACCTCATCAAGGTCCGCGAAGAGATCATCCCTTATATACCGTTGCGGGAGACCTTCGGTATCAACGGGGGCATCCCGGCCATCGAACAGGTGGTCATCACCGAGCTTGGGGATAAGAGAGTGGGCTTTGTGGTGGACAGGGTAATAGGCCAGCACCAGACCGTGATCAAGACTATGGGACATATGCTCAAAAACATCGACAATATCTCGGGTGCCACCATCTTGGGTGACGGAACCGTGTCACTCATCCTGGATGTGTATAAGCTTATCCAGCAGACAGAATATCTGGAACGGGAGGGATTGCAGTAGGGGTACGCTTATACCTCTCTGATATAGCGGCTACATGGGAGCGCACACCGGTAAAAGGGGTGGATCTACTAAGAAAGCAGTCCGGGTCAGTGCATGAATGCGTTTGATATCGCGAACCCCACCCCCTTTGTCTTTAATGTCTCAAGTGCTTGCGAGATGCGCTCAGGCGGCGAGCCTACAGGCTTACTAAGATCGATTATGAAATCCTTTACGAATAATGGCCTGTGCGGCGCATATATCAAGGTCGGTATGGAAGCTGGCACCGGGTGTCCCCTGGATACAGTGATCCGGCCAGAGCACAGGTCCTATACCCGGCTCCTGATGAAGATCAAATGGTTTCTTCCCGGTATGTGCCAAAGCAAAGGAGTGGTGGCCTGCAGGATGCCAGTCCTGGGTCAGGACTATCGGCAGAGATAAACCGGAGAATAACCTCATTACGGCGTTCACTCCCGGCACGATCGTATCACCTTCTGAAACAGGGAGCGCACCACCCGGCATGAAGTCATCCTGCATGTCCACAACGAGGAGGGCATCTCCTGGTTCAAGTCGATCCGTTTGACAAGCTCGAGATCCCCCAGTTCCATGAAAATCACCTCCGTGCCGGTAATCAGGTACTTTGATTTATACTAACTATGGCCTAAGGACCATAAGATTATGGTTTTCAGACCAATGCCACCTTATGGTTTGATTGTCACACGAGCCCATTAGATTTTCTTACATGTTGTTTTTCTATGGTATTTATTTTTACAGATATCTGGTTACCCTCACCGGCCCTCTGGCATGGAAATGGCAATGTATAGCATGACAGTCAAGAGACCCGTCGAGGTATGAAAGGAGCATTCTATGCAACCGGCTCTCAAACTTGATGTTTGCGCATGCGGCATCCATACCGAAATATCCTGTACCGGATGCGGGACCCCTGTGTGCAGGCACTGCAGCCACCAGGAGATCACTACCAACGACCCCAAAAACATCATTGTCACTTACTTTTGCCCGGAATGTAAGACAGATCCCAAAAAGAACCCCTGGGGCATCTTGTACTGGGACGGCTTGAAGGCACTGTACACGTAATTTCAGCAGATACGGGGACATAGGCTTCCCATCTGACCGCGGGGAACAGCATGAGGCGCCACCCATCATGACAAGCTGCTTACGATCGCACACCGAAAAGATTTTCATCATGAGGCGTCAATCAATCACGAGGGGCTGATGGCAACAACCACATACTTTTAGCACCCAATGAAGATTTGCCATCAGCTCACCTCGCGGCTTTAAAAACATTTACCAGGAATCTAAGGGTAAAGAGTATCTCGTTTAATGTTGAAAAAAATCATCTTAATGCCGCCGAACTCCCTTTTATTACATTGATATTGTTCATATAATAAATTTTTATGGCCTCTTGTCAAAGTAAGATATTATCCATCTCTTTTCATTTCATTTGATGGCAAGCTAGGCAGACTCCTCCGGTGTTAGTGCCTAGCACCTACTTTTTTTGAGGTTTGATCTATACATGTAGGATTTTTTGTGTAAAATAATGTTTATGAAGGGGTTCTACGGTTTCAAAACACGGTAAAACGGAAGCGAGGTTTTTGTGAAGACATTCAAAGAGCTGCGGAAATTAAAGGGATTAACAATGGGTAGATTGGCTGAGCTCAGCGGTGTATCGGCAAAGACCGTCTCCGTTTATGAGCAGGAGCCGCCCGCACGACCCAGCAGAAAGGTTTTAGGGAAGCTATCTAACGCCCTCAAAATCAGCCCGGAAGAACTCGTGGCATACATCTACCCACCCAAAAAGCGTACCGGGGAACGAGGAGGCGAGAGCACCGAGGGCGGCATCATGCTGGAAGAGATCCATGTGAACAGGCTCTTAAGGCTCATAGACAAAGAACTCGAAGAGCTCCGTTATGTCCTCCTGGAGGGGGTAGCGCTTACTGAGGATTATCCCGCTATCAGCAGGTGCATGGAATTGGTCAGCTCCGATATTGAACTGCTCTCCGAACTCAAGGGTCGTTTTCTGGGATAATTGACAAGGTGTTGGAGAAAGTATTTCTGACGGTAAAAACTTTTGGAAGATCACTTAAAAACGCTAGATGATCATCCTCGATAATGTAACAAAGATTTACCATGATACCGTCTATGCCGTCCGGGATGTATCCCTGAACGTTGAAAAAGGTGACCTGTGCTTCATCGTGGGCCCATCGGGAGCAGGCAAGACTACGATTCTTAAGCTTATGTTCGGCTTGGAGCGACCATCCCGGGGTATGGTTTCCATGTTCGGCCGAAAACTTGAAGGACTCGACGCATCGAGCATCCAGGCCATAAGACGCCATACCGGGTTTGTATTCCAGGACTTCAAGCTCATAGAAGACTGGACCGTCTTCAACAACGCCGCCATCATCCTTGAAATCCTGGGTAAACCGGCTGTATATGTCAGGGGCAGGGTTTGGAGGATGCTCAAATGGGTCGGGCTCCAACACAAGGTTTATGAACGGGCCAAAGATCTCTCGGGGGGCGAGAGACAGCGCCTGGCCTTGGTCCGAGCAATGATTCATGACCCCGATATCCTTCTGGCCGACGAGCCTGTGGGAAACCTGGATGAAACCATGGCCAGGTACATGATGAATGTTTTTTTAAAGCTCAATAAAAAGGGTACTACCATTATTATTGCGAGCCATCACGGTGACCCTTTGATGGAATATGCAAAGGTCATCCAGATGGACCGCGGTAGTATCACGGGCGCCGGCAATTAAATGATCCGGTTTTATTACATCCTAAAACTTATCGTGCGTGGTTTGCGCCTGCGGCCATGGGGGAGCCTGTTTACGCTTATAGCTTGCTGGTTTGCCCTCTGCCAGCTTTCATTTGTTTTTTACATTGTTGATGTCGCCGACAGGGCAAGTACTATGCCTTCCACATCGGGATCTATGATCGCCTACCTGAAAGACTCTACATCGCAGGTCCGCATGAATGAGCTGGAGAAGCAATTGCGATCTTTTGAATCAGTCTCGAAGGTACAATTTATCCCGAGACAGGCCGGTCTCGAAAAGATGAAGCAATGGCTGGGGCCAAATAACTCTATAGTGGAAGGCGTAGATCCACAGATCCTGCCTGATGCCTTCGAGATTACCCTCAAGCGAGAGTATGCAGACAAGGTTCGGGAGATTGCGAATACTCTTAATGCACTGTCCGGTGTAAACGATGTCCGCTATCGCAAAGGGCTCATCGGATATATTGCAGGCTCCTTTTCGGAAATTCTCATCGGCGCATCCGTGCTCGGCGGTATCGTGATGATCTGCCTGGCATTGGTGATCTTCCTGTCCATTCGGGTAGGAATTGTCTCCCGGAAGCAGGAGATAGAAGTTATGAACATGCTTGGGGCAAACTACCTTTTCATCTATGCACCATATCTGATCGAAGCAGGAACATACGGACTTCTCGGGTCATGTGCCGCCCTGGCTACCACATCCATTGCTCTTACATATCTGCATGTCCATTTTACATCGCTCCAGGCCTTTTTAAGGCCTCTTGCTACCTATCAAATGGTGGGAATTCTGACCTTTGCCTGTTTCTGCAGTATATTAGGTGCACTGCTCGCTATCAAAAGGAGCTTCGATGTCTAGAAAGATCCTCATGGTACTTCTAATCTTCCTGCTCATTCCCTCGATTCTCCCCGCCAAAAACGAATCCCGCAGGCTCAAAGAACTTGGTAAAAAAGTCCATGCACTTGATATCAAACGCCGTTCTGAGGGTCAGCGACTTCAGGACATAGACAAGAATATCTCGGCTATGCAGGGAGAGATCGCCGCTGTCAGGAAAGAAGCACAGGCCATCAATGTGAAGATTGTACAGCAGCAGAGCCAGATACAGTATTATCAGCAGGCCCTTACCCAATCCCGGGGAACGTTAAAGCAGAAGTGGATCTCCCTTTACAAGGGTGCATACCTTGACATGGTGGATATGCTCTATACACACTCCGAGTATTCCGGCTACATCGATGCGATCATCACGAAGAACAAAGATGAACTTATGGGCTACCGAAAGATGCGCGAGCAGCTGCTCGATGCCAAGGGGAAACTCGACGAGGCGTCCAAGGCCCAGAAAGAGAACTTGAGCGTGTTGCAAGACAAGATCGGTTTGTTCAATGCCGAGCGAGAGAAAAAGGCTGTATTGCTGGCATCGCTCAGCAAAGAGAAGCAGTCCTACCAGGAAGAGATACAGCGCCTGCTTAAAGAATTACAGGCTCGGAAGAAGGAGCTTCCGAACAAGGGTATGGCCAAAAGGATGGGGGATCTGCCCTGGCCTGTGGCGGGCAGAATTGTGCGAGGCTTTGGAATAACGAAAGAACAAGGATATGCCCAAATATCACATGGAGTAGATATCGAGGCAGATGAAGGCACGCCGGTGAAGACAATACATGCAGGCAAGATTGTGTTTTACGACTGGATTACAAACTTCGGCAATACGATGATTATCGATCATGGCGGGGGGCTGTATTCTGTCTACGGCCACCTCCAGAAGCCTTTAAAGTCGATAGGAGAGTCCGTGGAAGCACGCCAGGATATAGCCCTGGTGGGTCAGAGCGGTGATGTGTTAAAACCTACCCTGCACTTTGAGATACGTTACAATGATAAACCCCAAGACCCGGTCAAGTGGCTCTCCAGGAAATAGTGATTATTTAAACCTCATGTCGGATATGCTATAGACCGATTTTGTTAGATAGCTTTAACCAGAAAGGGTGTGTATGAGAAACGCTAAAGGGATACTAAGGGGCTTTGGGGTTGCTGCATTAATGGGCTTCTTTCTTTTGCAGCACACGGATGCGCTCAATGCTGAGTCCATGAACATCTTTCCGGAACTCCAGAAGTTTACCGACTGTCTGGATTTAATCGAAAAGTACTACGTGGAGGAGGTAAAACCCGAGACGCTCATTGAAGGGGCTATTAAAGGCATGGTCTCGGTTCTTGATCCTCATTCGGCATACCTCACGAAAGAGGATTATAAAGAGATGCAAATCAGCACGACCGGGTCCTTCGGGGGGCTTGGCATTGAAATAGGGCTGCGTGATAACCAGCTCACCGTCATCACACCCATTGATGGTACACCTGCCTTCAAAGCGGGCATCCGCCCCGGTGACAGGATCCTCAAGATTGATACCTCACCAACAAATGAAATAACCCTTGAAGAGGCTGTCAAGCTTCTGCGGGGACCCAAGGGATCGAAGGTGACACTTACCATCCTCCGTGAGTCTCAGGAGAAACCTATTGAGTTCACCATCACACGAGCCATTATCCACATAGAGAGTGTGCTTTCCCAGATAATTGAACCGGGATATGGTTACATAAAGATTCGTAATTTTCAGGTGGACACCTCGGAAGCCGTGCGAAAGGCAATGCAGAAGATGGTCGGGCTGAAGGGGTTGATCCTTGACCTCAGATACGACCCGGGCGGCCTGCTGGATCAGGCCATTGCCGTGAGCGACCTTTTCCTGAGCGAGGGCAAAATAGTCTATACTGATGGGAGGAGACCAGAGGACCGTACCGAATACATTGCCCATAAGAAGGAAGGCACCTTTGAAGGGTTCCCCATAGTGGTCCTCATCAACGGTGGAACAGCCAGCGCAGCAGAGATTGTTTCCGGAGCACTGCAGGACAACAAACGCGCGGTTATCGTGGGGGTAAGGAGTTTCGGCAAGGCATCGGTCCAGACTATCAGGCCTTTAAGTGACGGATCGGCGTTGAAGCTCACCATAGCAAGGTATTATACGCCGTCAGGCAGATCCATCCAGGCAAAAGGCATCGAGCCTGATGTGGTTGTGGAACAAAAGATGCTCGTTAAGGAAGATTTAAAGACGCAGACCTTTATCCGGGAGAAGGATCTGAAATCACATCTGGAGCCGGAGGGAGCTGAGCCTACTGACACGAATGAGAGTGCAACCGGTCCTGTGAATCTGGATAAAGACTACCAGCTCAAGTACGGACTCGACATGCTCAAGACATGGGAGGTGTTTCACCGCATCAAGAAGGCAGCATGAGAAGGAAGAGAAGGAAAAAAAATACCAACACGATCCTCATAACTGCCGTCATAGGTGTCTTGATTGCCGCGATCATCATAGTGACGGGCATTGTTCTCCTGACCGAGAAGCCTCACAAGCCTCCGGAAAAGAGGGAGGCACCCGGCGGCGTTACCATAACCAAACCTTTCGTTGAAGGGGATGAGCTCCTCATCAAGGGGTGCCTGTTCGACCTCGGCGTCCCCAAGGATCATGTTCGCATCACAGGCAGGACTATTGAAATCACCATGGCAAAGTTGCCGGATCCATCCCACATTGAAGAGGCCTTTGCCGGCTTACGCAAAATCGAGGGTGCGGAGGTTACCCTGAAAGAGCCGACTCGGCTTACACTCAACATCAATGAGAAAGAGTGGAACATCTATTTCCGTGTATACAAGGCCCCTGAAAAGAAGATGGAAAAGGTTGCCATTATCATCGATGATATGGGGCAGGACATGGATGTTGCCCGCAAGCTCTGCGCCATTGACGCGAACCTAACCTTCTCGGTCCTTCCCCATGAAATGCATACGGAAGAGGTTGCTCTCTACCTCCACAAGCAAGGCAAGGAGGTGCTGCTCCATCTCCCCATGGAAGGAAACGGGAAGAACCCGGGTTTGGGGGCCATCTACCATGATACGGATCCCAGCCAGGCCCAAAAGATCCTGAAAGAATCCCTTGAGAGGGTCCCTATGGCAGACGGGGTGAACAACCATATGGGTTCTGTAGTCACTCAGAATCAGGTCATTATGAAGGCCCTGTTTTCCAGTATCAAGGAGCAGGGCCTCTTCTTCATCGATAGCCTCACTACGGGGAAATCGGTATGTAAAACGGTTGCGACTGAAACGAACCTTCCCTTCCAGGTACGCGATGTATTCCTCGATAACGAACAGACTTACCAGTACATAGCAGGGCAGTTGGACGTGCTTGTCACGATTGCCAGACGGAATGGTGAAGCTATTGCGATCTGTCATCCACACCCAGTGACCGTAGAAGTGCTGGTCCATGAGGTGCCACACCTCAATGATAAGGGGATCGAGGTGGTGAGAGTCTCCAAGCTCGTTAACGGCCGCTCTTAGGTCTTAAGAGTGTAAGACATGCTGCCTTGATTGACTCGGATGTATGCTTTAGGCTATAGAGGGAGGCGGTTAAAGGGTTTAAGATCATGAAGCAGTGGTTTGTGATACAGACTAATCCCAAGGAAGATAACCTTGCCTGCCTTGTTCTCTCACAGAACGGTATCAGCATCTATCAGCCGTTCATGGAGAAGTACGTGTTCCATGCCCGGAAGAAGACGTTGAAGCGATACCCGCTCTTTCCCAACTACATCTTCGTGAATATAAATCCCGTGGAGGAGGACTTTCACAAGATCCGATGGAGCAGGGGAGTACGCAGGATCCTTCTCGACAACTATCAGCCGATACCTATTGAGGAGGAGTTTATCTCCTCATTGCAGACACTCCAGGATAAAGATACCGGTATTATCAAGAAGCCCGTGGAGTTTGCCCCGGGTGACATGGTTCGGATCAAGTCGGGCCCTATGAAGGATCTTTACGGGATATTCGAGGAATGGGGCTCGGACGAGGGCAGGGTAAAGATCTTGATCCAGATGGTCAACAACAGGGCAAAGGTGGTCATGCACGCCTCTCTCATTGAGAAGGTCTGACCATGAGGAGGGCCCATCCATAAGATCTACGGCAACGCAAAGACCCTGAAAGCCTCCGATGAAAAGGCCATCGAGAGGCTCTACAGGAGAAGGATACCCTCCACAGTTGTCATAACTCATGAGCTTTGCATAGAACTCGCGCGTATATCCCATGAAACAGGCATCCAGATCGGGCTGCTTATCAACAGGGCAGGAGCTGTTGAATATGTGATCGCCGGCAATGCATCAGGCATATCCATTCCCAAACTGCATCGGATGCGGACTCATCCCGGAAGGCTCCAGGGCCTCAGGCTCATTCACACTCATATGAGGGATGGCCATCTCACCTCCGAGGATCTTACCGACCTGGCCAAGCTTCGGCTCGATATGATCTATGCCATCGAGGTCTCGGCGGACGGAAGCCCCGGCCTTGCATATGGGGCACACCTCATTCCTGCGCAGGATACGGCCTTGTGGAAACTGTTTGATCCGGTCCCCACGTATGGGATGGACATCAGGTTCGATCTCTTCATCAGAGAGCTGGAAGATGAGATCACCAAGAAACAGACTGCGCTTGTCGCCGGTGCCCATGAAGACCGGGCCATCCTCGTGGTGGTTACCTCCGCGCTCAATGAGGCTACCAAGGACATCATAGCTGAGTTTCAGGCCCTTGCTCGGGCAGCCGAGGTCACTGTCGTGGACACGGTGGTACAGAGAAGGCCGAAACCCGATCCAAGGTACGTGGTGGGCAAAGGTAAGGTGGCGGACATCTATATTCTGGCATTGGCCAAGGACGCCAATCTCCTCATCTTCGACCATGAGCTGACGCCGTCACAGGCCCGTTCCATTGCCGAGATCGCGGATATGCGGGTGATCGATCGCACACAGCTCATCCTCGATATCTTTGCCCGCAGGGCCAGAACAAGAGAGGGCAAGATCCAGGTCGAGCTGGCCCAGCTCAGGTACAATATGTCCCGGCTCGTGGGCAAGAACCCGTCGCTCAGCCGGCTTGCCGGTGGTATCGGGACCAGAGGGCCGGGTGAGAGTAGGCTGGAGATCGACCGCCGCCGTGCCAAAGAGCGCATGGAGCGGCTTGAGCGGGAGACTCATCAGATAAGTCAAAAACGCAGGCTTACCAGGCTTCGCAGGAGCAGGCATGCACTCCCGGTCATTTCAATCATCGGTTACACCAATACCGGTAAATCCACACTCTTAAATACCCTGACCAAGAGCAAGGTCTTCACGGCAGACATGCCTTTCGCCACACTCGATCCCTCCAGCAAACGCCTGAGGTTTCCAAAAGACATCGAGGTGATCATCACCGATACGGTGGGTTTTATCCGTGATCTCCCGACCGATCTCAAGGCCTCCTTCATGGCCACGTTGGATGAGCTGAGAGATGCCCACCTTCTCCTGGAGATCATCGACCTCACCGACCCTCATATCGATTATCGCATCCAGGCTGTCGATGAGATCCTTAAAGGCCTGGAACTCCAGAGCAAACCCCGTCTCAAGGTATTCAACAAGGCGGATAAATGTCCCAAGGGCCTTGCGGATTCCTTGTCTGAACGTTACGGGGGTGTTGCAGTCTCGGCGCTGGACAGTACAAGCCTTATCCCCCTCATCGAGCGGATGCAGGCCTACTTCCTGCACAAATAGCCGTCTCCTACTGTTTTTTATTCTCTAAGTACTTGAGCGACTCATTGATGAGGTGGGCAGGCAGCCTGAGAGACCTCAGCAGAGATGCCGCCACGGTGTTGGATAAGGTATTGATGGGTTCCAGGCGTACCTTCGGGTCAGACATGGTACCCTTGAGGCTCATGTTCAACACGATCAGCTTTCCTTTGTCGCCTGTGAGCACCCAGCCTACGAGCGGGATCTTGCTGACTGTCCAGTCTACGCTCTCCAGGGGCTGGACACCTATGTTTGCATCGATTTTCTTTGTCGTTATAGAATACTTCCCCACTGCAGACAGTTGAATCGAGTTGCTCTCCAGCGCAAAGTCATCGAAACTCACCACATTGTCGGTTATGTCCAATGTTGATGTCAGGTGGTTGTAGGTGAAATGGTGGCTGATAAAATCGATGTCACGATTCTGAAAGATCTTATACACATTCAGCAATGAGAAGATTTGTGAAACGAGTTCGTATTTTCGTATCTCGCCGTCCCTGGCGGATATGGTGAGTATGCCGTTTATGGAATCATCATGGCCTGAGATATGGCCATCCATATCAAGACTTCCGTCGATGATGGATTTGATGTTTGTTGCGCGTAACAGCTTGCGCATATCAGCACCCTTGATGGAGATCATCAAATCGTAGGTGGAGGCACCGTCGGCAGCGATCTGGATGGTTCCTTTGGCATTCCCTGAGACCGTCTCCATATCGACGTGAGTAAGGCTTAAGATTCCGTCTTTGAATTCTGCCTGTGCCGATGATCCCTCGATGGGAAGTCCATAGAAAACACAATTGACAAACTTCAGTGTTGCATCGGCCCTGAGATCCGTAAGTCCCTTTAAGGTCATACCCCCTTCGCCGGTCTTCATGCCGTCAACAACTGCGCTGCCCTTGAAATACGGTTGCTTCTCAAGGGAAAGTTTCCCCTTGAGTACGACGGTAGTTTCCCCTGAGGCGATCTGCAGGGCATCTGATGAGATGACGTGCGTGCTGAAAGTTACAGGGCCGTTTATGGTGAGGGGGTTTTCCTGATAGGGCAGGACCATATTGTTGAATCTCAGGTTTCCTTCAGCAGAGACGGCATTATCCCAGGAGATCTTCATTGAGCCGTTCACCAGGCCGTCCAGGTTCTTGAGGCCTTTTGCGGTCTTGCAGGAGAGGTCCTTGAGATGCAACTCGCCGGACAAGGCCAAAGAGCCGGTGTCCGATTTGATGGATGCAGAGCCGCCCAGAGAGCTCTTCGGAGTACGGATAACCATATCATTTATACTGATGCGCGGCTGAGATTCCAGTCTGGTTGTGAAATTGCCCTTGGCTGATGCCGGCTGTGATGTAATCGTGTAGTTGCTCGCAGCATACGTGATGCCCGGAGTACTCAGTTCCAAGGAGCCCTTGAGGTCGGCCCCGATGCCGGAGCCTGTGAGTTTGATACTGGCATCTCCAAGGGCGATAGTTCCCACCGGGTGAAGGTGATCGGCGAGGACGAAAAACCGGGAGCGGTTCTTCCCGAAGGGATCTACAAGGCTTACATCCAGCTTCTTGATGCGTATGGAGTCGAATGTCCCGGTGAATATAATACGGTGAGGTGCGGAATAACTGTCTGCATGGATGGAACCCGATTGCCCTGAAATGCTTTTGTTTCCCCAGGTGTAGGTACAATTTTCAATCTTGATGTCCTCGATCGCATTGAAAGGCGATTTCAAAGTCTCATCATAGGAGGCGCTCACCCGGGCATGCACCAGGCCTCCTTTCACCTTGGATACAGGCGAGAGGAGCTTGTAGATATCCTGGGGAACCATGGCTGCCCGCCAGGTTCTGATGAAATCCGCTGCAGGCATGTCCAGATCAATAACCACGTAAACACGCCAGAACTTCAAAATCTGCAGAAGCGCGACATTCACCCTTCTCAGACTGGATTGCCCCATAAAACCTGAAAGATTATTGAACCGGATGTCGCCTTTCGTGTACATCACCTGACCGGTGATCCCTGTGACCCGATCAGGGGAATAACCGGCACCGAAGCTCTGGCCACGAAGATCCTGGACCACATAGAGGTTGTTCATCAGGGCCTCGCCCGAGAGGAAGTCCTTTATGGAGCCCCTGTAGCGAGCCATGGAAAACCGCGAGCGGCCGCTTCTGATCTGTTTGGTGAGAAGGGTTTTGAGCCAGTCGGGAAACAGATTAACCGGGAGCACGGAGACTACCTTTTCGTAGTCGAACTCCTTGGAGGATGCTTCCAGGCTGAGTATGGAATCCTTCCATGATTCCATATCGTTGAGCCCCATGATCTCCCCCTTGCCTGATACTTCCACGAGCGGCGTCTTGATGGAGATGTCGGTGAAGCTCATCCGCTGTCTGTCTCCTGACAGGGCGGCTGACACAATAAGATTTTTCATGGTGCCCCGTATGTACGGCAGGCTCAGGTCTTTCGCCTGGAGCAAGAACGAGCCTGCCTTTGAGTTTTTAACATCCTCTATGGTGAAGCTCATATTTGCAGTACCCTTGAAACGGGTATCGATCTGTTTCAAAGGAATGCCGTAGGCATCAAAGGTCACCTTTCCGGGCTTGACCAGGTCGGCTTCAAGGAGGACCCTGCCTCCGAGCGAGCGCGCCCTGAGATTGATCCAGTCATTCGTGATGCGGCCGGAGAGGTCGGTCAGGGGAAAATCCAGCCCCTGGTAGATGAACTTAACGCTGCCCTTCCATATGATCACTACGGGTCGGCCGGCGGTCCCTTTTTTGAGCTTCAGATTCTGCAGGTTGTCAAGGTCGATCTCGCCGGAGGGCTCGACAAGGCGCACCTTCTTGACGCTCACATCTCCGAAGAGGAGTCTCCAGATTCCGAGATATGCTGTGACACTTTGAATGTGAAGGTTGATTATACCCGGGGAGTCTATACTGACCTTATTGAGAATGACCCGCGGACCCTGTTTCCATTCAAGCCGCGTACTTGCTATAGTGACAGGCAGGCTGAGCTGATTTTTCAACTGCTGCTGTACAGCTTTTGTCATTGCTTCGGGTGATCTTGTGGCCAGGTATGATATGAACAAGACGCAACCGATAAACACAAGCACGGCCGCAAGCAGGGTTAGGAGTATCCTCTTCAGGATTTTATTCATGTGCGTCCCAAGAGCAATTAGTACAAATTGACACTTAATTGCAAGTGTCTCTCCTCTTTTCCTTTGTCTTTACTATAGGGATTCCTTGACTGCCTACGCGGGAAATGATACACTCATTAGTATGTTAGATATTAAATTTATTAGACAAAATGTAGAATTGGTGAAGAAGGCGCTCCAGAATAGAGGGTATTCCATGCAACTTGACTCCCTCATGGAGAAGGATAATGAGCGAAGGGCCCTCATCCAGAAGGCTGAAGATCTCAAGGCTGCCCGTAACCAGTTTTCCATGCGAATTGCGCGGGCCAAAAATGAGGGGGGAGACCTGGAGCAGGAAAAGGCCGAGATGCGCAGGATCTCCGATGAGATCAAGGGCCTCGACGGGCAGATCCGCGAAGTGGAAATCGCCATTGAGGCAATCGTCATGGAGATCCCCAATATCCCGCATGAGAGCGTACCTGTCGGGTCTGACTCAAGTTATAACCAGGTGGTGCGTACATGGGGTGATAAGCCGCAGTATGACTTTGCTCCCAAGGACCACTGGGATGTGGGAGAGAATTTGGGCATTCTCGACTTCAAGCGAGCCGCCAAGATCACCGGTGCAAGGTTCTGCCTCAACTGGGGTGCGGGTGCGGCCCTGGAGCGCGCACTCATCAGCTTCATGCTCGATGTGCACACAAAAGAACATGGATATACCGAAGTATGGACCCCGTTCATGGTGAACAGGGACAGTATGACCGCCACGGGCCAGCTCCCGAAATTCGAGGAGGAGCTGTTTCGGACCGATGATTACTTCCTCATTCCCACTGCCGAGGTGCCGGTCACGAACATCTACCGCGACGAGACCTTGCAGGAGGAAAAACTGCCCGTGAAGCTGGTTGCGTATACCCCCTGTTTCCGCAGAGAGGCCGGCTCCTACGGCAAGGACACCCGCGGGCTCATCCGGCAGCACCAGTTCGACAAGGTGGAGGTCGTGCGGTTCGCACATCCCGAAAGGTCCTTCACGGATCTGGAAGAGCTCACCAATGATGCCGAGGATATCCTCAAGAAGCTCGGGCTCCACTATCGGGTGGTAGTGCTCTGCACCGGCGATCTGGGGTTCTCTTCCTCCAAGACCTATGACCTTGAGGTGTGGATGCCTGCACAGGGTGTATACCGGGAGATCTCTTCCTGCAGCAACTTTTTCGACTTCCAGGCCCGCAGGGGCCAGATCCGTTTCAAGGCGAAACAGGGTAAGAAGACCGAGTTCTGCCACACGCTCAACGGGAGCGGCCTGGCTGTGGGAAGGACGCTTGCAGCCATCCTGGAGAACTACCAGCAGGGAGATGGGACGGTCAAGGTCCCCGAGGCGCTCAAGCCCTACATGGGAGTTGACCTCATAACGCCCATCGGTTAATGGTAAATTCGTGCGGAGGGATGGCCGAGTGGTTGAAGGCGGCGGTCTTGAAAACCGTTGTACTGTAAGGTACCGCGGGTTCGAATCCTGCTCCCTCCGCCATGTTTTATTAATGAATGCATCTTTAAGACCTTCGGCACAGACAATCGTAAGCGTCTTGATTTCTAAAAAGTTGGTGTATGCTGCAAAGAGTACAACAGGGCCTCTTATTCCAATTCTCAATCAAAGATGATATCGAGGAGGCAAGGAAGAGGCGACGCAGGCGTACTTTTATAGTACGTTGAGGAGCCGATGACGAAGCCGACAAGGATAGCGCTTTGATTGAGAATTGGAATTACTCCTCGTCCTGATAGCTCCTCGTATAGAGGTGGCGGTTGTAGATGCTGGAGAAGGCGGAGAAAGATTCTTCTTCGGGCGTTGCCTCTATGATGGAGCATATGCCGGTCAGCTTTGCATCGAGGTCGTCCATCATATGGAGGAAGATGGCCTCTTTGGTCATGGGCAGCTTGGGCGAGCCGAATTCAAGCTGACCGTGATGGCCCAGGATCATATGAAGGAGCTGGAGCTTGAGTTCCTTCGGAAAGCCCTCAATGGATGATGCCTCCTGGTCCACCATATTTGCGGAAAGGTAGATATGCCCCAGGAGCCTGCCCATCGGGGTAATGTCTATGATCTTGGTGTAGGTGTACTCATATATCTTGCCGAGGTCGTGGAGCATAGCGCCGACAACCAGCATATCCCGGTTGAAGCCCACATGGACATAGACGGGCAATAATGCATCGATAGCCCTTAAGACAAAGATTGTATGCTCCAGCAGGCCCCCTATGTAGTTATGGTGTATCCCTTTGGCGGCAGGGGCCTTCATGAACCCTTCCCTTACCCCTTCCCTGGCAAAGATCCGCTCGATGAGGTGGCGCAGGTGATTGTTTTTGATGCCGGAGCAGGACTGCTCGAACTCATCCATCATGGATGTCATATCCCGGCCGGTGGAAGGCACAAGACTTGCTATTTCCACATCCTGGTCGGAGAGTTTTGTGATCTTCTCGATCCTGAGTTGCAGGCGGTTTTCGTATGACTCGGCACTTGCCCTTACCCCTACTACGTCACCAGGGGCAATGCTTGAAACCTGCTCCTGTGCTTCATCCCAGACCATTCCGAGGATGTCACCGGTCTTGTCGGAGAGGATGATTTTACCATAGGGCTTGCCATTGCGGGCTGTGAGCAGCCTGCGTTCGGAGACCAAAAACACCGCCTTTACACGGTCGCCGTCCCCGATCTCACTGATAAAACGTCCCTTTGAAATCATGTGTCTCCCTTTGTAGGGATTTTTGTATCATATACGCGAAGTTTTAACAGCCGGAATTATACTATTCCTACAGAATGTATCTGCTTAGGTCTTCCCTGCTCATAAGCGGCCCCAGACGCTGCTTGACATATGCTTCATCGACCACAACAGAGCCCTCGAGCTCTTTCGATGCAAAGGAGATGTCCTCCAGCAGTTTCTCAAGCACGGTATGAAGTCTGCGGGCCCCGATGTTCTCGGTATGGTCATTGATGTACTGGGCGATGGCAGCGATCTCTTTGACGGCATCGTCCGTGAAGACAAGGTCGACCCCCTCGGTGGCCAGCAGGGCCTGATACTGCTTGATGAGGGCATTCTTGGGCTCCATGAGGATGCGGACAAAATCTTCTTTGCTCAGGTGATTGAGCTCCTCCCGAATGGGGAAGCGGCCCTGAAGCTCGGGTATGAGGTCGGAGGGCTTGCTCACATGGAAGGCCCCTGAACCGATGAACAGGATATGGTCCGTGTTTACGGGCCCGAACTTGGTGTTCACCGTGGTCCCCTCCACGATGGGCAGCAGGTCGCGCTGCACCCCTTCACGTGACACGTCGGGGCCACGGCCCGATTCCCTGCCTGCAATCTTGTCCAGCTCGTCTATGAACACGATACCGGAGTTCTCCACCCGGACCCTAGCCTCCTGGTTTACCTTGTCCATGTCGATGAGGCGGCCCACTTCCTGGCTGGTGATGAACTCGAGGGCCTCTTTCACGCTCATGCGTCTTCGGCGGGTGCGCTTGGGGAGGATGGACGAGAACATCTCCTTGAAGTCGATGCCCATCTCTTCCAGCCCCTGGCCCGAGAAGATCTCAACGGTGGGCATCTGGGTCTCGCGTGACTCCACCTCGATGAACCGATCGTCAAGTGCCCCATCCTCGAGCATCTTCTTCATTTTGTCCCTGCTCTCCATATGGAGCTCCGCATCTTTCTGGGGCGGCAGCAGATAATCCAGCACCCGCTCCCTGGCGATATCGGCGGCCTTGTCCCTGACCTTTTCGCTCTCTTCGGCCTGGACCATCTGGATGCCCATCCTCATGAGATCACGGATAATGGACTCCACATCCCTGCCTACATAGCCCACCTCGGTGAACTTGGATGCCTCAACTTTTATAAAGGGTGCACCCGAGAGTTTTGCAAGCCTTCGGGCAATCTCGGTCTTTCCCACGCCGGTGGGTCCGATGAGGATGATATTCTTCGGGTATATGTCATCCTTCATCTCGGGGGCTACCATCTGGCGCCTCCATCGGTTCCTCAGTGCTATAGCCACTGCGCGCTTGGCCTTGTCCTGGCCGACGATGTAGCGGTCGAGCTCGGCAACGATCTGTTTGGGTGTGAGGTTGCTCATCACAGTTCCTCATAGTGTATGGCTTTATTCGTATAGATGCAGATATCGGATGCAATCTCCATGGCATTGGCCGCAATGTCCTTTGCAGACAGGTCGGTATGCTTCAAGAGGGCCTTGGCTGCGGCAAAGGCGTACTGGCCGCCGGAGCCGATACCGCAGACATCGCCATCCGGCTCCACCACATCGCCGGTTCCTGAAAGGATGAAGGTGTTTAAGGTATCGGCCACGATCATGAGGGCCTCCAGCCTCCTGAGCACCCGGTCGGTCCTCCAGTCTTTTCCCATTTCAACAGCGGCCCTGGTGAGGTTGCCGCGGTACTCCTTCAGTTTTTCTTCGAAGCGCTCAAAGAGCGTAAATGCATCCGAGGTGGAACCGGCAAAGCCTGCCAGGACTTTGTCGTCATAGATCTTCCTCACCTTCTTTGCCTTGCCTTTAAGGATCACATTATTCATGGTCACCTGGCCGTCGCCGGCCATCACCACTTTCCCTTCCTTTCTTACGCATAATATGGTGGTCCCGTGGATCTCCATCATCCCTCCTTTGCCTTCGGATGAGCTTTATCATACACATCCATGAGTTTGTCCACACTCAAGTGGGTGTAGCGCTGGGTGGTGGAGAGGCTTACATGCCCCAGCATCTCCTGGATGGATCTGAGGTCGGCACCCGCATCCAGCATGTGGCTTGCAAAGGTGTGCCGTATTACATGGGGGCTCACATGCTTGGCGAGCGCGGCATGCAAAGACCACTGGGAGATTATCCGCCTGATGCTCCTCGATCGCATAGGGCCTCCCCTGCTGTTTAAAAACAAGGGCTCGGTGCAGTATATCGGGTCATTGATGCCCCTTGTTTTCAGATAACTGCCGATGGCATTGATCGCCCGGGTACCGATGGGCACATGCCGCTGCTTGGAACCCTTTCCTATGACCATGATAAAACCTTCGTTCACATCCACATCACAGCACTTCATGGTCTCTGCCTCTCCCACCCGTATACCCGTAGAGTAGAACAGCTCGAGGATAGCCCTGTCACGGGGATCATCTACCGCATCGATAAGGTCGAACATCTCGTCGTGGCTTAAGAACTTCGGCAGGCTGTCCCGTTGCTTGAGAGACCTCACATGGCCGAAAGGGTTCATGGGAAGGCCGGTGGAACGCATCACGAAGGAGAAAAATCCCTTGATGGCGCTCAGCTTGCGGTTGACCGAGGTGCGGTTGTAGCGGGTCCTGAGCCTGAGCATATACGAGCGCACCATACGACGGTCTGGGATGCCGGCCTGGTGCTCGGTAATGAATGTGATGAAATCCCTGATATCGTTTACGTACGCCCGGTAGGTTTCCCTGGAAAATCCTCTACTGTCCAACAGCACGAGGGCATAGCGGTTCAGCAGGGCCTCGTAGTCCAGATCCATAGTGCGTTTTTTACACCCTGGATGTGTTTTTATCAAGGCCGTGATGGGTTGCAAAGGTCGGTGTAATCCTGTCTTGTCAAGGCAATGGTATTATGAAATAGTAGTTAATGTTACCCTTTAAAGACATCCCAAACTGGAGGTGGCAACATGGCGAACGTGGTCATTGTCGACGGAGTAAGGACGGCTGTGGGCGGCTTCGGAGGGACGCTGAAGGATGTCCCCGCCAAAGAGCTGGGCTCCCTTGTAATACACGAACTCCTTGTCAAGAACGGACTCAAGCCGGAGGTCTCCGCTTCGAGCAAAGAAGCAGCACCTGATGTTTTCAAGAATGCAGGCCTGTCGGCCATTGAAGAGAAATACTCCGGCTGGCCCAAGGACCTCAAGGGCATCACCATCGATGAGGTGATCATGGGCAACGTGCTCTCGTCAGGCCAGGGACAAAACCCTGCCAGGCAGGCAATGATCATGGCAGGGCTGCCCAAGGAGACCGGCGCGTTCACCATCAACAAGGTCTGCGCCTCGGGCATGAAGGCCATTGCCCTGGCTGCGGCATCCATCAAATCAGGCGACAACAACGTGGTCATTGCAGGCGGCATGGAGAACATGAGCGACGTGCCCATAGCACTGCCCAAGGCCCGCTGGGGCTACCGCATGGACATGCCCTACGGCAAGACCATGGACCTCATGGTATTCGACGGCCTCTATGAGATCTTTTACGGCTACCACATGGGCATAACGGCCGAGAACATCGCCGAGAAATACGGCATCACCAGGGCCGATCAAGACAAGATGGGGCTCGACAGTCACAAACGCGCGCTTGCTGCAATCAAATCCGGTATCTTGAAGGGGGAGATCGTGCCCGTGAAGATCCCGCAGAAAAAGGGCGACCCTCTCATCTTCGATACAGACGAAAGGCCGATGGACACCACATTAGAAAAGATGGGCAAGCTTGCCACCGTGTTCAAGAAGGACGGTACGGTTACTGCAGGCAATGCTTCAGGCATAAATGACGCTGCCGCTGCGTGCCTGGTCATGAATGAAGACAAGGCCAAGGAGTTGGGGCTCAAGCCCATTGCCCGGATAAAGGGCTATGCAACAGGAGGCGTGGACCCGTCATACATGGGGCTTGGTCCTATCCCGGCGGTTAGGAAACTGCTGAAGATCACCAAGACCTCGGTGAAGGACTACGGCCTCTTCGAGGTGAACGAGGCCTTCGCATCCCAGGCTATTGCATGCATGCGGGAATTGAATATGGACTGGAGCATCACCAACGTGAACGGCTCAGGCATCTCCATCGGCCACCCCATAGGCTGCACGGGCGCCCGTCTCATGATCGCACTGGCCAACGAAATGAAGCGGCGCGGCGTGGGGCTCGGCATGGCATCGCTCTGCATCGGCGGCGGTATGGGTATGGCAATGTCCATCGAACTGGTCTGACTAATTCCCTGTCCCCTTTACAAAAAAAGGGGTTGCCCCCCCTTTGCGGGGGGGCAGGGGTATAGGCTATTCCAGATCCTTACTCCGACTGACCTGGAACAAGACTATCATGATCATGAGCAGGACAGCTGCGATGGGGGTTGGTGCAGTGTGAGCCGTCTCGATGAGACATCCGCCACCACCACCGCCGCCTGATTCGGCAGAACTCACGGCATTGCTCGTATCACTGGTCTGCGAAGAATCCTGAGTCGAACTTGTCGATGTATCGGTATTTCCCTCGGCAACGAGCGCCTCATAGGCATTCACACAACCGCCGGTTGCAACCATGCTAGACCCTGTGCTCGGAGTTTTGGTCGCTGAACTCAGGATGATTTGCCGGAGCGTCACGTAATTCATATTTGGTGACTGGGAGAGTACCATTGCTGCTACACCGGTGACAAAGGGGGTGGCAAACGAAGTGCCTGCCGCATTGGAGACATAACCGTCGTTAATCGTGGTAGTCGTGATACCGACCCCGGGCGCCATGATTTGAACGGTCTTTGATCCGTAATTGGAGAACGATGCAATGCTGCCGTCAGTGTCCATGGCAGCTACTGCGATTACGTTGTCATAAGGACAGTTCGAAGGATAGTGGACGCTCGTGTCATTGTCCTGCCCGTTGTTCCCTGCGGATGCAACGAACAGCACCCCCTTGCTTTTCGCGTATGCAATAGCATCATCTAATGACTTGGATTGTTCATAAAAGCCCCAGCTTGCATTGATGATCTGTGCCCCGTGGTCTACTGCATAGTAGATGGCATTCACTGCATCCGAGAGATTCCCTGTAGTCTGGCCATCATTGTTCAGCTTCATGAACTTGACCGGCATGATTGCAATGTTTATATCCCAGTCCACCCCTGCGATACCAATGCCGTTATTGCCGACAGCTCCGAAGATGCCGCACACCTTGGTGCCATGCCCCGAGTCGTCTTCCGGGGTACCGTCATTATTTGCAAAATCATACCCGGGGATAATCCGGCCCTGCAGATCCGGATGATTCATATCCACACCGGAGTCGATGACGGCAATGACAACCTGCTGGCCAGCACCTTGCTGGGTAATAAGGTCCCATGCACTTTCGATACCTAGTTCGCTCCACTCGCCCGTATACGGCCAGTCATCAGGAACAGTCTCTGCCTCGATGATATAGTTCGGTTCAACATATTCTACATCCTCACTTGCAGAGAGCTCTTCGATGGCCTTGTCCGCATCGTCCACAGCCATGGTAACCGGCCGTTCTACCGAGGCAACCTCGGATGAAAGGCCTTGTGGATTCTTTGTCTTGAACTTCACGATTACTTCATCCGTGCGGTATCCGGCTGCATTCAGCGAGAAGGCCATCAGGACGAAAACCAGGAGACCGATAGAAAATGTTCTGTAGTCTTTCACCTTATACCCCCCAGATCGAGTACGATCTGGGGTTACTAAGGCAAGGTGAATGCCAAAGTATTGTCGATAGCGATTATTATTTATTAATCATATAAATCAGTATGTTATAAAGCAATAGTCATACTTATGACTACTTTAGGGCAGTTACACTCGGTGCATCCTTGTAATCCGAATTACAATCCGTGGTATCTGGTTTGTAACTGGACGTAACTGGATTTGATGATCAGCGCACTTCCGTATAGGTCAAGTCTTTGGCTGTAATCGCAGTCTCATAAAGCCCCTCGGAGAAATTTCTTATACCTTTTGCTGAATAAATAATATTGCTCAGGTGTAATATCCTGAGGCCGTGACCCAAGATGGATGCCTGCATATTCGGCGAGCTTATCCAGGGTGTCCTCATCCATATCGGGCAACCGGGCAAGGGTGTTCTTGAGGGTCTTCCTCCTCTGACCGAAGGCGCATGCCGCTACGCTTCTGTACACATCCGTATCTGTGGGGGGTATAGGAGACATCTTCGGGCTCAGCTTGATCACCAGGGAATCGACCTTGGGCTTGGGGAAGAAGTTGTTCGGCCCGACAAGAAACCCGGGGGATGCATCAAATCCTGCGGCTACCACCACGCTCAAGTATGAATATGCCTTATCACCGACATGCGCACAGATCCTCTGTGCAACCTCCTTCTGGAGCATGACAACGACTGAATCAATGCGATGAGCTTGATCAACCAGCCTTATAATAAGCTGCGTGGCAATATTGTACGGCAAATTGGCCACTATTTTCGCCCTGTCAGGAATTATCTGCCCCAGGTCACTTTCCAGGATATCCTGATGAATTAGCGCAATGCCATCAGAGTTATTGAAAGCATCGAGGAGGCTCTCATAAAGATGGTCGTCCTTTTCTATTGCAATGACATAAGATGCATGCTTCAGGAGTACTCTCGTAAGCATGCCCCTGCCCGGCCCGACCTCCACCACTGTGTCATCTTTGCTGATGTCAGCGAGGGATGCCATCTTTCCAGCGATCCCTATATTTTTCAGGAAGTTCTGACCCAGTGAACGTTTTGGCCTCATAGTGACTCTTTTAACCAGTAATGCTTGACCACCTCGACACGGCATTCATATCCAGGGTTGCATAATGACCATCCCTGAAATGTCTAAGGCTCGCGATCCCTATCATGACTGCGTTATCGGTACAATACTTCCTCTCAGGGATGACGAGGCGTATCCCCTCTTCTGCGGTCTTCTGTTGCAGTGCCTCGCGCAAGGCCGTGTTGCTCGCCACCCCACCCGATACTACGATGAGTTCCATGCCGTGATCCTTTGCAGCCTTGATGGCCTTGGTCACGAGCACATCCACCACTGCCGCTTGAAAGGCTGCAGCGATCACGGGTATGAGCTGCTCTTTGCCGGGCCTGGGCTTCTTCGGTTCAGGCAGTCCTGAAAACCGAAGATCGAGTCCGTCAAAGATCTCGGACTTGATCACGAGATTCAGGACCGCAGTCTTGAGCCCGGAGAAGCTGAAGTCATAACTGTTGTCGTTCATCATGGGCCGCGGCAGGTCAATGCCGCTGTGGTCCACGCCTGTTGCAATCTTCTCGATCATCACACCGCCCGGGTAGCCCAGGTTCAGGAGCTTTGCCACCTTGTCAAAGGCCTCTCCGGCTGCATCATCGATGGTCTGACCGATCTGGGTGATATTGGTTTCACTTTGGACGTTATAGAGCGACGTATGACCGCCGGAGACCACCATGCCCATATGTGGATAAGTCAGCTCATGGCCTATCTTGGCTGCACACAGGTGGCCTTCGAGATGGTTGATACCGCACAGAGGAATGCCCAGGCCGTAGGCAAGGGCCTTGCCATAGGAGATCCCCACCAGCAGCGCGCCGATGAGCCCCGGCCCTTGCGTGACGGCAATGCCGCCAAGGGCTTTGAGAGTGATACCGGAGAGCTTCATGGCCTCATCAACCACGGGTACGATGAGCTCAATGTGCCTTCGGGATGCAATCTCCGGAACAACACCGCCGAACACGGCATGGTCAGCCACCTGGCTGGCCACCACATCGGAAAGGACCTTGCCTTCGCCTGTTACCACAGCGGCAGCAGTCTCATCACAGGAGGTCTCAATGGCAAGGATATACATGGCATCTTCTCATTGGTGATGTTGAGGCCCTCCCACCGGGGAGCCTGGTCACAGATCGTGACGCGTCAGGAGTGAGCGGACTTCATAGCCCAGGGCCTCAATAGCCTCTCTCCCGCCCTCGCACCGGTCGAAAATCGCCACCACCAGCTCGATCTCAAGGCCTGCCTCCTTGATGCGCTCTATGGCTGAGATGGTGCTGGCACCGGTGGTGATGACATCCTCTACAACGATGGCTCGCTGACCGGGCTTGATGGGCCCCTCTATCACATTTCCCGTTCCATGTGTCTTTTGGTTCTTGCGTACGAGGAAGGCCATGATCTCCCTCCCCTCCTGATAAGCAGCCAGGCTTGTTGCAACAGCAATCGGGTCTGCGCCGACGGACATGCCGCCCACCGCATCCACCTTCCTGTTTTTGATGATGTCGGAGATGAGCGAGCCGATAATGGATGCACCGACAGGATTCAGCGTCACCTTGCGAAGGTCCACATAGAGGTCGGATTCCTTACCCGATGAAAGCGTGAACTTGCCGAACTTCACTGCATCGTGCCTGATGATTTCTTTAAGCTGGTCGATCTTATTCATGGAAGACCCTTTCAAAGATGGTGTGTATATGGGCAAGGTGGTGGGAGAGGTCAAAGAGGTCTTCGATCTCCTTTTTCCCAAGCACCTTCATGATGTCTTTATCCTTCTTAAGTAGTGTTTTGAAATCTGTATCGCCCTCCCAGACCTTTAAGGCATTGCGCTGAACCCATGCATAGGCCTCATCTCGCTGTATCCCCTTTTCAACCAGCGCCAGAAGCACGTTCTGTGAGTGCCACAGGCCCTTGGTGAGCTCCAGGTTCTTTTTGATATTCTCAGGGAAGACTCTAAGTCCTTCAATGATGGCTGTTAGCCTTGTGAGCATAAAATCAAGAACGGTTGTTGCATCCGGGCCGATGACCCGTTCAACGCTTGAGTGGCTGATGTCGCGTTCGTGCCACAACGCCACGTCTTCCAGGGCCGAGACGCAGTAACCTCGCAGCAGGCGTGCAAGCCCGGTGATATTCTCAGAGCCTATAGGGTTCTTTTTGTGCGGCATGGCGGATGAGCCCTTCTGGCCTTTGCCGAATGGCTCCATGGCCTCCAGCACTTCGGTACGCTGGAGGTGTCTGATCTCGGTGGCGATCTTCTCCAGGCTTGCCCCAATGATGGCGAGCGTGGCAAAGAACTGCGCATGCCTGTCACGCTGAAGTACCTGGGTGCTGATGGGTGCAGGCTTCAAGCCCAGCCTCTTGCATACATATGCTTCCACACTTGGGGGCACGTTGGCGAAGGTGCCCACAACACCGGATATCTTTCCGTAGGCGATTATATCAAGGGCATCCTCCATACGTTTGAGGTTCCGCTCCATCTCAGCATACCATAAGGCGAACTTGAGACCGAATGTGATGGGTTCTGCATGGATCCCATGGGACCTGCCCATGGCAGGGGTATCCCTGAATTCATAAGCCCTCTTCTTGAGCGCCGCCATGAGACCTTTGATGTCTTCGAGGATAACAATGCTGCTCTCTTTGAGCTGCAGGGCATAGGCCGTGTCCAGCACATCGGAAGAGGTGAGCCCCATATGGATGAACCGGGCATCCTCGCCCACGTATTCACCCACGCAGCTTACGAATGCGATGACATCATGGCGGGTTACGGCCTCAATCTCTTCGATGCGCACCATGGTAAAGCGTGCCTTTTTCTTGATGGTCGCAAGACTTTTCTTGGGGATCCTACCGAGTTTTGCCCAAGCCTCGCACGCGGCCATCTCCACATCGAGCCATTTCTGGTAACGGTTCTCATCGGACCAGATCACTTGAAGCTGTTTCCTGGTATATCGTGGTATCACTTCTTCATTACCCTCCGGTCGATCATGTAATTGCTTCCCTCAAGCCCCTTGAGATACTTTTTGATGTCAGTTGCATCCTGTGAGGCCTGACCATAATGGGTGTAGTGTGCGCCTTCATTGTGAATAACCGCAATGGATATGGTCATAACGGAGTATTCCCGCACTTTGCCGTCCCTTTCTGAAGATACAATGACTCCCTGGTCCAGGTCTTCGTCATCGTAGAAGTTCCTGATGACCATATCGAACCTGGAGATCATCTCTTCACACAAAGACCTGACACGATCACCAGGGCAGATGAATACGAAATCGTCCCCGCCGATATGGCCCACGAAAGTCTTCTCCTCATTGATCTCTTTGAGGGCATTCGCGATGATCCTGCCGGTGGCGATAATGACCTCATCCCCCCGGGAATAACCATAGCGATCATTGAAGGGCTTGAAGTTGTCTATGTCCACCCATGCAATGGCAATTTCCTCGCCCGCATCAAACATGCCCTGGATATACCGGATGATGGACTCATTCCCGGGCAGCCTGGTGAGCGGGTTCATATCCACTTCCCGTATGGCCCGCTTGAATATGAACTGGATGCGCCGCTTGATGGAAAGATCACTCTCGTCTGTGTCGAGATAATCATCAATGGAGATGTCCTGCCAGGGAGCGGCCTCGAGCTCAGACTTGCCCAGAAAGGCCACGATGGGGACGTGTCCGAAAATGGTGTTGCTCCTGAATTCCCGTACGATCCCTCCCCCCTTGGACAACAAATACCCGCCATCGATGAGTATGAGGTCCGGGGGGTCCATGTAGATCATGGAGATAACATCCTGGTTCCCTGTCATGACCTGAAAAGAGTCGAACATGGAGTCTATGAGCTCACTGAAATGGTTGTCAGCACTTTCCTGTACGATAAAAACGGCCCTCACATTATCACTCCACAGGCCCCTGTTGATACATTTCCACTTCCTCAAGATCATCCATTATCCGTTTCATGAGCTTTGGCAGATCCACGTTATCCATCCCTATAGTGTCCCATGCCTTGTGAGAAATTTGTCCCACCCACGGATCCCCTCCGTTGCCGATGCCGCAGGCCCTCACGATTGCGTCTGCGATGTGTACCACTGCTACCCTGTCCTTGAATCTCACGGCGGCGTCCGGATCGTGGTGTCCTGCAATGGGGATAGCAAGCTTTTCCGGCAGGTTCCATTCCCTTGAAAGCCACTGGCCTATCTCGGAGTGGTCAACGCCTAAGATCTCGATCTCGGCCTCGCGGAAAGAGATCTGCTTGGCATTCACCACATCCACAATCTTGTCATAGTCCGCCGTCAGGGAGACCCTCACCAGGACCTTGCCGATATCATGGAGCAGGGCAGCAGTGGATATCTCCTCCGGCTCACTCAAGCCTAAAGTCCTGCTGATGGTGCCGGAAACAATGGCCGCTCCCAGCGAGTGCTCCCAGAGCCCTACCATGGTGCGCTCCATGAGGTCAAATACCGATGCCGACAGGACCACGCCCTTGATCACGTTGAATCCCAAGAGGATGATGGCATGACTGATGGAAGAAATCCTGCCCGGGAACCCGTAAAAAGGTGAATTCACCAGCTTGAGCACCCGGGCACCCAGGACCTGGTCCGACGAGATGAGCTTGCCCACATCCTTGGGTGAGACATCGGGGCTTTCCACCATGGTCATGAGCTTCTCCACCACCTTGGGAAGCGTTGGCAGGCTCTGGATTTTCCGGGCGAGTACCTTCAGGTGCTGGACCTTGGTGCTCATGGTCGGCCTCCTTCCGTAGCGCACTCAGCTTCCTTTTCGGCCTCCAGGGACAAGATGGCGCTCTCAATGGCTGATTGGATCTTCTGCATGAGGGGGTCGTCCTGAACCCGGGAGAACCTCATCTTCAGCTCTTCGATCTTCTGCTCCTTGGTCTTGGTTTCACACCCGAGATCCACAGGATGCCCTTTCAGGGTAACATGTGAGACATTCATCCGCTTGAGCCGTTCGATGATGGTGTCGCTCAGCTCGGTGCCCTCGGCGCACAGCGCCATGCCGGCCTCGTTGGTAATAGGCCTGGCCAGCACCATACCGGGTTTCACCAGTTCTATGGGAACCTTCTGCATAAGCGCCTCCTTAAAGTACTTACTTAACCCGCGCACCAACCTTGGGTGCCTGATCAAAGCTTAAAAGCGTCAAAGACCCGCCTGCTCCGTCGGTAGCGAGTAACATGCCTTCGCTTGCAAGCCCCATGAGTTTTGCAGGTTTCAGGTTTGTCACTACCGCAATATGCTTGCCTGCAAGTTCTTCGGGCTTATATGACTTCCCGATACCGGCAACGATCTGGATGGTCCTTCCCACATCCACCTTAAGGATTATGAGCTTATCGGACTTCTCCACTGCCTGAGCCTCCATGATCCTGCCGGCCTTGATCTCGACACGGCCGAACTCGCTGATGTCGATGAGGTTCTCCGGTGCATGGTCCGCCTTCTTGCCGGTCTTGACCTTTGGTTCCTCTTTCTGCTCACCCATTTTTCCCACCCTGGGGAACAGGGCCTGGACCTGGCCGATCTTCACCCCCGGCATAAGCTGCCCGAATGTGCTCAGGCCGGCAAGAGAAACATCGCCGTTTGTCCCGATGAGCTTAAGGATTTTCCTTGATATCCCGGGCATCACCGGGAAGACAAGCACCGAGACAAACCGTATGGATTCCATGATATGGTACATGACCGTAGCTAGCCGCTGCATATTATTCTTGGCCAATTCCCAGGGCGCGGTGCGGTCGATGTACTTATTCAGGGCCGAGACCAGAGACCACACGGACATGAGTGCCGTGTGGAGCTCCAAGGATACCATCTTTACCATGTAGTCGTCCCTGACCTTCTCGGCAAGCTCACTGAGCTCTCTGTCCATATCCTGGGCGGCTCCATCTGCAGCCGGAAGGATGCCGCCAAAGTACTTGGACACCATCATCGTACTCCTGCTCACCAGGTTGCCAAGGTCATTGGCCAGGTCCGCGTTGTAGCGCTCGATGAGGGCCTCTTCCGAGAAGTTGGAGTCGAGCCCGAAGACCATGTCGCGGACCAAAAAGTAACGGAAGGCATCCACCCCGTATTTGTTCTTCATCTCGAGCGGGTCCACCACATTGCCCAGGCTCTTGGACATCTTGGTGGCATCAACGTTCCAGAAGCCGTGTACATTGAGATGCTTGTAGGGCTCGACCCCTATGGCCTTCAACATAGTTGGCCAGTACACGGCATGGGGTTTGAGGATGTCTTTACCAACGAGATGCTGGGTTTCCTTCCAGAAGTCCTTGAATTGTTCACCATCAGGGTAGCCGATGCCGGTGAGGTAGTTGATGAGCGCATCAAACCATACATAACAGACAAAATTGGTGTCAAAGGGCAATTCGATCCCCCAGGAGAGCCTCTTCTTGGGCCTGGATATACATAGGTCATCAATCGGCTCGCGGAGCATGCCGAGCACTTCATTCTTATAGCGATCGGGTCTGATGAAGTCTGGGTTGGTCTTGATGTACTCGATGAGCCAGGGCCGGTATTTCTCCATCTTGAAGAAGTAGTTCTGCTCCTGGACAAACGTTAAAGGCGTCAGGTGGATGGGGCATTTGCCGTCCACCATCTCGGTCTCGGTCATGAAGCGCTCGCAGCCTGTACAGTAGTGGCCGCCGTATTCCCCGAAGTAGATGTCTCCTTTGTCGTATACATCCTGAAGGATCCGTTGAACGGTTTTCACGTGATCAGGCTCTGTGGTGCGGATAAAACGGTTGTTCTCCACCTGGATCTGGGGCCAGAGGTCGCGAAAGCGCTGGCTGTTTTCATCCGCGAGGGCTTTCGGCGTGGTGCCGAGTTCCTTGGCGGTCTCCATGATCTTGTCGCCATGCTCGTCCGTGCCGGTGAGAAAGAAGACATCTTCCCCCAGGAGCTTGTGAAAGCGGGCGAGGACATCGGCAATGACCGTAGTGTAGACATGGCCGAGGTGAGGCTTCGCATTCACATAATAGATGGGAGTGGTAACATAGAAATACTGCTTCATGAGCCCTTGCTCCTTTTTTTCCGTGCGTTGCGGTTGCGTGACCTCTTTCTCTTCGGTTTGGGCTTGATGGCGATCATGGGCTGCATGGGAAGCTCTTCTGCCGCCCGTTCTTCTTCCATGAGGACCTCCCTCTCCTTATCCTGGGCCGGGGATTTCTGGTCGCCGAGTTGCTGAAATTCTTCCTCGGTGAGGATATCCGAGACATTGGCCTTGACGAATCGCCTGTCCGTAAGTTTTGCCACAAAGGTCTGGTTGATGACATTGATGCTCACCACGGTAGCTTCACCCTCATCGAGATAGACCTTTTTGCCCGGCTTGGGGAGATTCTCGATAAGGTTTGCATAGGACTCCTTTTCGTAGGCCAGGCAGCACTTGAGCTTACCGCACAACCCAGAGATCTTGGTTGGGTTCAGCGTCATGTTCTGGTTCTTCGCCATCTTCACGGATATCCGCTGGAAGTTCGTCAGGAAGGTGGCGCAGCAGAGCTCCCTGCCGCAGCTCCCGATTCCGCCGAGCATAGCGGACTCCTGTCTGGTTCCTACCTGCCTCAGCTCGATCCTGGTGTGGTAATGCTCCACCAGGTCTTTGAGCAGTTCCCTGAAATCCACCCTTCCCTCTGAAACGAAGGAGAAGGTGATCTTATTCTCATCAAAGAGCTGCTCTACCCATATGAGCTTCATGGGCAATCCCCGGGCACTGATCCGCTCAAGACAGAATGCATAGCATTCTTTTTCCTTGGCATGAATCCGCTCGAGCTTTTCTGTATCCTCTACCGTCATCTTGCGGATGACCGGTTTGATCTCTTCCAGCCCGGAGGCTTCATCCTCTCTTGTGTATCCCATGACCCGTGCCGCACAGAGCCCCGCCTCAGTGCTCACGATGACCATCTCCCCCTGGTTGAGCTCAAGGTCCAGAGCATCAAAGATGTATGGGGTCGGTATACTATCGAATCTCACACACACGAGTCGTCTTGGTTTTTCTCTATTTTCCATCAATACCATGTTAGCAACCATACATCATATATTTCAAGTGCATCTTTGAGAGAAGTTGATCATTGAGGATATTTATGTGATAAGTGGACTAGTCAGCGCGTCCTTTACGGAGATAATATGACACTTTGGGAGTTTTTTATAAAAGGCGGCCCCTTGATGTGGCCTCTGTTTGCATGCTCCATCATCGCTTTTACCATTATTATAGAACGGCTGTTCGCCCTACGACACGACCAGATCATCCCCAAGGAACTTGTCGAAGAGGTGGAGAGGCTCATCCGTTTGGGGAGGCTTGGTGATATTGAGCAGCTCCTGAAGAAGAGCTCCTCCCCCATGTGCCCCATCATCATGACCGCCGTCAAGAATGCCGGCCTCCGCCGCGAGGTCATCAAGGAATACATGGAGGAAGCAGGTGCGACGGAAGGATATACCATGGAGCGGTATATCGACATCTTGGGCATCATTGCAGCGATCGCTCCTCTGCTCGGATTTTTGGGTACCGTCGCGGGCATGTTCACCTCGTTTAAGGCAATGAGCACAACCCTTGAGCACTCCAGCCGGCTCTTCGCCTCAGGCATCTCAGAGTCCCTCATTACAACGGTTATGGGTCTAGCAATCGCAATACCGGTATACATATTTTATCGGCTTCTCATTGCACGCAGCGACTACCTCCTCATGGAGATGGAAATGACCTCTGCAAGAATCCTCGAATGCCTGAAGGGTGAAACATATGAGGTTCAGACGGAATAAACACAAAAGAAGAATTGCATTTATCGACACCACACCTGTCGTGAATGTTGTATTTCTGCTCCTGATTTTTTTCCTGCTCTCGATAGGCGTACCGTACGGACTGAAATCGGGGTCTATGGCAGGGGCTAGCGGAACTCCCGCTACCGGTCCAATGACCATCATTGTCATGCCTGATAAAGTTCTTATTGATGGCAAACCAGTGAGCGAACAGGTCCTGCCGGGGCTTCCACATAACAGGGATATCCTTATACTTGCATCTCGGAATATCCCCTATTTCAAAGTAAGTAGTGTCCTGGATGTCCTGAGAACATCCGGACACACACGGCTTTCACTCTCAACAAGACCCGTAAAGGACTAAGGGCTCGCTTTTTTTCTATCTTGTATCAAAAGGTTTGACTTAGTAGTATTATCTCATTAATATTATTGAAAATGAAGCGAATCCTCATCATAGAAGACGACAAGAATATCCAGGAGCTACTCCGCCAAGAGCTCAACGATGAAGGTTATGCCATCACTATTGCCTCAAACGGGAAAGAGGCCTTGTCTGTCTTGAAAGGCAAAGATAATGAGAAGCCGGATCTTATTATCCTTGACCTGAGAATGCCGGCCATGGATGGTTTTGAGACCATGGGGCACATCCTGAAGCTTAAAGATGAGACCCCGGTGATCATCCACACGGCATACCCCAGCTACAAGGATGATGCACTGGCCATTGCGGCTGACGCGTTTGTCGTGAAGTCACATGATTTAACCAAGTTAAAGAATGCAATCTTTGAATTGATTGGGAAATAATGCCTTTTGTAAACCCCCACGACATTGAAGTGGTTATACTCGCGGGCGGAAAGGGCGAACGGCTCTATCCTCTGACCAAAGACCGCGCCAAGCCCGCGGTGCCTTTCGCCGGGATGTACCGCATCATTGACTTTACCCTGTCCAACTGTGTGAATTCCGACCTCAAGAAAATTTATGTACTCTCACAATACAAGTCCCACTCTTTAAACCGCCATATCCAGCAGGGATGGCTCTCGTTCTTCTCATATCCCATGGGTGAGTTTATCTATGACATCCCGGCACAGCAGCGGATCGGGAACAGTTGGTACGAGGGCACGGCCGATGCGGTTTTCCAGAACATCTATTCCCTCCAGCATGACATGCCCGGTTATACCCTGATTCTCTCAGGTGACCACATCTACCAGATGAACTATATGGAGATGATACAGTCCCACGTGCGGAGAAAGGCGGATGTGACCATAGGGGTTGTCCCGATGCCCGTTGAAACTGCCTCTCAGTTCGGTGTGATCAAAGCGGATAAGGGCATGAACGTAGTGGGTTTCCAGGAAAAACCCAAGAAGGAACCCTTCACCATGCAGGGCGATGCAAGCAAGGTCATGGTCTCCATGGGGATCTATGTGTTCGACACCAAGACACTCATCCGCAAGCTCGTGGAGGATGCAAAGCTGAAGTCGAGCTCACATGATTTCGGCAAGGACATTATCCCGCGCATGGTTAAGCACAACAAGATCATGGTATATCCATTTAAGGGCATCATGGGAAATGGCTACTGGCGCGACATCGGCACGCTCGATGCCTACTACGAGGCCAACATGGACCTGGTATCCGTCACACCCCAATGTAACCTTTATCATCCCAACTGGCCGGTGCATACGGTCTATAGTCCCTTCCCGCCGGCAAAGATGGTCTTCTCCGGAGGTAAGGACGGCAAGCGCATCGGCATGGTGCTGGACTCCATTATCTGTGACGGTGCCATTGTCTCGGGCGGGAAGGTCGAACGTTCCATCATCTCGCCCAATGTCAGGGTCCACAGTTATTCCGAGATTGAGGATTCCATGCTCATGGAAGGTGTTGAGATCGGGAGGAATTGCAAGATCAGGCGTACCATTATAGACAAATACGTCAAGATACCGCCCCGAACAATAATCGGTTATGATCCGGAGGACGACAAGAAAAGGTTCGATGTCTCTCCCGGCGGGATTGTTGTTGTTTCCAAGAACACCATGTTCGATTGATCAGGCTCATGAAACGTATCGCCCTGGTGAGCCTCGGCTGCCCCAAGAATCTTGTGGACTCGGAATATATATGTGAGAGGTTCATAAAGGCAGATTATACCCTTGTCCAAAACCTTGAAGACGCCGATCTGGTCGTCGTGAACACCTGTTCTTTCCTCACTTCTGCAGTGGAGGAATCCGTCAATACCCTGCTGGACCTTGTCAAAAGCGGCAAGGAGGTGCTTTGCACCGGCTGCCTGGTAAGCAGGTACGGCCATGAGATTGCCAAGGAACTCCCTGAGATCCGCCTGTTTGCAGGGCCCGGTAGTTATGAAGGGATCGTGGATGCGTATGAGTCCGGCAGGAAATACCTCGAACCGTCCTTTGACTCCGTTGTGAAGAGATCATTCTTCTCCGGTACGGCAAGTGCTTATGTAAAGGTGAGCGAGGGGTGCGACAACCGCTGCAACTACTGTCTTATCCCATCGATCAGGGGGAGGCTTGTAAGCAAGTCAGTGGAAGAGGTGGTTGCCGAATGCCTGGACCTTGCCGGCAGTGGGGCAAAGGAGATCATCCTGGTGGCCCAGGACCTGGGCGGCTATGGAAAGGACCTGGCCTTGAAGGACGGCCTTAATAGACTTGTCGAGAAGATATCCGCCATCGATGCCGTCGAGTGGATCCGCCTCATGTACATCCATCCGGCATCGCTCACCAAGGCTCTGATGAGACAGTTCGACAGCAACCCCAAGGTGTGCCCGTATATCGACCTGCCCATCCAGCATGTCTCCGATACGGTTCTTAAGGCCATGGGAAGGCGGGGCGGCTCAAAGGCTGTTCGCAGGGCCTTTGATCTCATTCAAAAGACCCATAAGGATATCTGGGTAAGAACAAGCCTCATGGTGGGCCATCCGGGCGAAGACGATGAGGCCTTCAGCGAGCTGGAACACTTTGTTGCACAAGGGAACATTGACCATCTCGGTGTCTTTGCCTATTCACCGGAGCCTGGCACGAAAAGCTCCTGCCGGCATAACAGGGCTGAAGGCAGTGTCGCCCTGAAGAGGAAGCGCAGGCTCATGGCCCTCCAACAGCGCCTCTCGAAAAAAAGACTTCACAAGCTCAGAGGGAACAGGATAAAAGTACTCATCGAGGGATACCACCCTGAAACCAAGCTCCTCCTGAGAGGCAGGGCACCATTCCAGGCCCCGGAGGTGGACGGCATGGTGATCATCAACGAGGGTGGGGCTGATGCCGGGACCATCGTGGAGGTTGAGATTACCGGTTCTTGGGAATATGATCTGATCGGAAGGGTCGTATGAATGCATCCCGAATCATAGAGCTTGGAAAAGAAGCCGTGCGTATTGAGATCGAAGGTCTCGAGGAGCTTGCTTCTCAGATAGGAGAGGGATTTGCACTGGCAGTGAAGATCATCGCTGACCTCAAGGGCAAGGTAGTGCTCACAGGGGTCGGGAAGTCGGGCATCATAGCCAAGAAGATCGCCTCCACCATGATGAGCATCGGTACACCCGCCATCTTCATGCATCCCGTGGACGGGCTGCACGGCGATCTCGGCTCCATCGTAGCCGAAGATGCCGCCATCATTATCACCAACAGCGGCATGACGACAGAGGTCATCAATCTCATCCCTTCATTAAAAAAACTCTGTATCCCTATCATCACCATCACCTCGGATACGGACTCTACGGTAGCAAGGGCATCCGACGTGGTATTGAAATGCAGCGTGAGCCGCGAGGCCTGCAACCTTGGGCTCGCACCCACCGCCTCAACCACTGCCCAACTCGCACTGGGTGATGCCATTGCCGTAGTAGTCTCCCGGATCAAGGGCTTTGATAAGGATTCCTTTCATATCCTCCACCCTGCAGGCGAGCTTGGGAAACAACTCATGGTGGGCATCTCCCAGATGATGATCACCGATGAACGTATCCCTGTGGTTAGCCTCGATATGCCTCTGCCTGATGTCGTAATAGAGATGACACAGAAAAAACTGGGTTTCACCCTTGTAAAAAAGGGGGCTTCCGTGGAGGGAATGATTACGGACGGTGACCTGAGGAGGGTGCTCCTTAAGTATGGGGATCAGCTTGCAGGGCTTAGGGCCAAAGATATCATGTCACCGAAACCCAAGTGCATCAACGGCAACAAGCTGGCCATCGATGCGTTGGATATCATGGAGAAATTCCAGATCACTTCTCTCGTAGTAACCGACGAGTCCGACACAATGACCGGCGTCATTCATCTGCATGATCTCCTGGGAAGAGGTAAGCTGGGACTGCGCTGATGTTCATTCATACTCTTAAGAAGAATTGCTGTAAACACACACCCTGCCTGATCCCTCTCATAACAGTTTGCAAACATAAGATAACCCTCTTTCCTTTTTGAGTCGGCTTCACTACGTAAAGTGCAACTTTACACAGGGAGGATTTTTCTATGGAAAAATCATGGCAGGATGTACTGGACAGATTCCATTACGGCATATACCTCATTTCTATAGCGGCAGACGGTCTTTATAACGGGATGATTGCCTCATGGGTGTCGCAATGCTCACACGACCCGCCGCTCATTACACTCGCCATCAGAAAGAACAGGCTTTCGCAGGGCCAGATTATGCAAACGGGCAAATTCACCCTCAATGTCCTGCCCAAGGATGCCCTGCCTATCCTTAGCAAATTCAAAGTCCCGGACTGGAAACAAAAATTCGACGGCATTGATTACGAACTCTCACCCGGCGGCAATCCCGTCCTCAAAGGTGCCCTGGGGTACCTTGACTGTAACGTTGAGCGGGCCGTCGATACGGGAGACCATACCCTGTTCATAGGCCGTATAACAGGGGGTGCATTGAAGAATGAGGCAGATACGCTTTCTACGATCCAGTATCCTGGCAGGTACAGGGGCGATAAGTAGCAACTGGGCAGGAATCAATAGGAACAGTGTCAAGCGACTGAATTTGTATTCCCCCGTAATGGGAAGATGACGGTGTACCATTTTCCATGCGAGCTGCAGAATAAAATCCATTAAATCTTTTCCAAATCAATACGTTTAGATCTTGTTATGAAATCTCTGATAATCAAGTAGCGATAAGAATGTACATTATCATCAATTTCCCAGGTCTTGTGGAACTGATCAGTTATCGCAGTAATGTTCACTTTGGAAAAAGTGATGCTAATGAGTTATAATCAACAGTAGGCCTATTCAAACTTAGCTTAGGAATAGTCACATGATCATCGGTTTCTCAGTACTTGATAATAGTATTGCGAGGATTTTAGTATACTGCATTTTGCTTTGAACTTTTATAGTGCTAAGCTGTAAAAGAGAAGTATATTTATTGTTAGACATTAATGTTTAATGGATTATGCTTATTAGAATAAACTTAGTAGGTGAAAATAATGAATGAAAAACAATTCGAGAGCATTCTGGAGAGGTATCCTGAGTTAATCGAGCATGGCCTACTACTCAAAGGACGGCAGGTCTCAATAAAAGGGAAGTATATTGATTTGCTTTATATAGATAAGCATGGTCAGAAGTTAATTATAGAACTGAAAATAGGTACAATTGTTCGCAACCATATTGGTCAACTCATAGATTATGAAGGTGAACTTCTTAGTCCAGATGATCCCACAATTAGAATAATGATCGTGGGTAACCGTGTTCCTCCCAATCTTCGAAGATCTTTGGAACATCATGGAATAGAATGGAAAGAAATCTCTTACCAATATTTGATCAGCTTTCTCAAGGAACAGAATGATTATGAGTTCCTTCAGTTTTTTAATAATGAAAATTTAGAATTTAATGAGGATGCTCCTTTGATGAGGAAACAAAGGCATGTTTCAGAGTCAACACAATCAATCAATGTTTATAATAAACCTGAAGGACTACAGGTAAGAAACGGAGCGTGTCTTATGAAGGGATTAAACGAGTCTAAGTATTCCCTCCAAGAAGTTTACGAGAAACAAAATCCTAGTCCCTCTGTTCAAAGGCTTCTGGAGGAATTCCACCATCAGCTTGTTCAGCGACTGGATGAGAATAACCTGCATTGGATGGCCAGGACACACATCGCAGGAATCTCTTACCTCTGCAATGATCGTAAGGCCTTTTTATTTCTCGATGTAAGACAGCAATTTATAACAACTCACTTCTTTACAGGAAAGAGTAGTATCGCTGGTATAGGTAAAAGGAATTGGTTACATCTCGAAGATAACCTTGGTAGCCAACCCCATAGAATTGTCGATAAAACGTCTCTAGATCGTGCGCTATCATTTGCTGTAGAGGCATATCACATAGCTAGCGAGTGGACAGGCTTAAAGTAGAAACTGATAACGATTGCCTTTTGTTATCTAATAAGAAATTCGGTGTTCCTCAATCCTTGATGTCATACCGCTGATTACGCAAAAGAAGCATCGGTTTTATAAACATGGAAATATTGTATAGATCGTGCCATCTCTTATGGTTAATTCAGAGTGATGATTCCCTTGAAAATCAACATTCCCCACCAGCCTTTAAACCAAAGGTTTTGAGATGAAATCTCTATCCTTCCATTAAACAGATAAAACGGTCTACATGGTGTCGGAGACGATTAATAATAATGTGAGCAGAGGTCTTTTTTCATCCCCTCTGAACCCGGTGAGCGAGCGCTGGAAAATCTGGGGGGAAAGCGTCGTCTGTTTGAGCGGAGTGAAACGGAGCGAGTTTCGACGCGGCCCGGATTTTTCAAGCGAGCGAGCGCACCCTTCAGGGCGGGTTCATGGGGTGCCTTTTCTTTCGTCCTTTCTTTTGGCACCAAAAGAAAGGACAAGAAAATAAAAATGGTACAGTCTATAAACATAGGTAAAACAACCATAAATCTTCATTCTGTGAAATCTGCTCCATCCATCAAATCAGATAATAAAAAAGGGAGGGAACTTAAGATTCCCTCCCTTGGTGTTTCGAATAGGAGACGGTTTAGATGGCGAATGCCTCGTCCGGGATCCTCACGCAGCTGATCTCGTCCTTGGTGAGTGTCTCACACTTGGAAGGGACCAGCGCCGTGATCCTGTTGATGTAGAACTTGGCGCCTTCGATCTTGCCCGTGTAGAACATCTTTTCCTTGTCGATGGGATTGGCTGCAAGCTTCTCGGCGGCGACGTTTGCCATCCAGATGTGGAACCAGCCGCAGATGGCCTCGGCAAGACAGTTGAGGAAATCACACGCTGCGATGAGCGGGATGAACGGGTTTGACCTGATAAGCTGGCTGAACTGCATGGCGGTTCCGGCACATGCATTCAACGCCTTTTCCACGATCTCGGCCTCGGCCTTGAGGTTGTCGTTAGCCTTGGCCTTGGCAACCTGGGCGGCTGTTTCGCCGAGCATGTTCATGAAGTACAGGCCTTTCTTCATGCCGAGTTTCCTGCCCAAGAGGTCGAGTGCCTGGATGCCGTTGGTGCCTTCGTAGATGCCGTTGATCCTGTTGTCCCTCATCATCTGCTCGACCGGGTACTCACGGCAGAAGCCGTAGCCGCCGTAGGTCTGGACCGCCAGGGAAGTGACCACATCGCCCATATCGGTGCCGTAGGCCTTCACGATGGGGGTATACATCTCGATCATGCCCTGCCACTTGACCTTCTCTTCATCCGTAGTGGCAACCTTCAGCCTGTCCATGGCATAGTAGCAGTACAGGGCCAGGATCTTGAGGGCCTCGGTGATGGACTTCATCTTTAAGAGCATCCTGCGGATGTCCGGGTGCTGGATGATAGGGCACTGCTTTGCATTCGGGTCTTTCATCTGCATGATGTTCACACCCTGCATACGCTCTTTCGCATAGGCAAGGGCATGGAGGTATGCGGTGGTCGACAGGGCGACACCCATGGTGCCCACACCCTGGCGTTCTTCGTTCATCATCTGGAACATGATCGGCATGCCCTGGCGCTCCTCGCCCATGAGGTAGCCGATGCACTTGCCGTTTTCGCCGAAGTTGAGCGTAGCGGTGGCATTGCCGTGGATACCCATTTTGCTCTCGATGCCGCCGCAGTTCATGTCATTGGGCTTGCCCAATGAACCGTCCGGGTTGATCATGATCTTGGGTACTACAAATATGGAGATGCCCTTGGTACCGGCCGGATCGCCCTCGATCCTTGCGAGTACCGGGTGAATGATGTTCGGGGTCAGATCATGGTCGCCTGCAGATATGAAGCACTTGGTCCCCGTGATGGAGAATGTTCCATCGGGATTCCTCTTCGCCGTTGACTTCAGCGCTCCCACGTCGGAGCCTGCACCCGGCTCGGTGAGGCACATGGTTCCGGCCCACTCGCCGCTGAACATCTTCTCAAGGATGATATTTCTCAACGGATGCTGGAAGTGATCCTCAATGAGTCTGGCTGCGCCATGGGTAAGACCCGGATACATGAGAAAAGCCTGGTTGCCTGCAAGGAACATCTGTGCACATGCAGCGGCGATCATGGCTGGGAAACCCTGGCCGCCCACCTCGGGGTTGTCGGAAACGCTCATCCAACCGCCCTCGCAGTAGAGCTTGTATACCTTATGGTATGATTCGGGGGCATACACCTTGCCATCCTTGAATACTGCCTCAACAGGCTTTCTCTGAACCTCGTCCGGATACGTAGGTGCGATATCATTCTCTGTGAATTTTGCCGCCTGTTCGAGAACCATGTTCACCATGTCGGCATCGTGGTCTGCAAAAGGACCTTTGCCGAGGATCTCATCGCTAATGCGGAATACTTCGTGCAATATGAACTTGAGATCCCTCTCGTCTACCCATTGACTTGCCATATTACCCTCCTTACAAGATTATCTTTGATTGTTTTACCTTCCTGTCCTGAATGAGCATTCATTCTTATATCCTTTCTATAAATTCATGTCAACATATCTTCTTTTTGGGTAGCGAATAAGTTTGAATAAATGGTTGTCCTAGATAATCGTTTATGTCATAATTTCCATGCGGAATTGGTTGAATTGGAATAACAGGAGGACGAGAGAATGAATACATTAAGCGGAACATTCACCACCCAGGACGGAACCACCCTGTGCTGGAAGGCTTGGCTTCCCAATGGAATCCCCAGGGCAGTAATACATCTTATCCACGGCTATGCCGAGCATATCGAACGCTATGGCAATGTAGTGAATGAGCTGGTTCCGGCAGGCTATGCCGTTTTCGGCAACGATCATCGCGGCCATGGCAGGAGCCAGGGTCGCCGGGGCCACGTAAAGAGATTCCAGGATTTCATCGAGGACGAAAGACAGTTCTATACCCAGGTGATCCGGAAAGAGCTCCCCGACACCCCGTACTTTGTGCTGGGTCATTCCATGGGAAGCCTCATTGCCATGAACTATGTGGAACAGAACCCAGACGAACTGAAGGGGCTTGTGTTGTCAGGTACAGGATCACAACCGGGTACGGATATCCCAAAAATCCTCATAACCTTAACGAAGATTCTCTCAAAGATCCTACCGGCCATTCACGTGAAGTCGCCTCTACCTCCGGAGTTCATATCCAGGGACCCGGATGTAGTGAAGGCGTATGTGGATGATCCCCTGGTCTATAATGTCATAACCCCGAGGCTCGCACACGAGATGAACAGGTATGTGGTTCTGGGGGCGGAAAAAGCCTTCATGATCAAAACCCCGGTGCTCATCCAGCTTGGTTCGCAGGACACGGCATTCTCAGGCCAGAAGGAGCTCTATGAGAAGATCGGCGCCAAAGACAAGAGCTTCAAACTCTATGACGGCCTCAAACACGAGGTGTATAACGAGCTGCCCAACGATAGGGCCAAGGTGCTCTCCGATCTGCATACATGGCTTGACGCTCACTTATAAAATGGGAAAAGGCCCTCACCGTCCGTGACGGAAAGGGGCCTTAGGCTCATCATCGCTACCATGAGTTGTTCATGTAAGGATACCCTGTAGGAGCGGCTTTAGCCGCGAGGGTGATACCATCAGTCGCGACTGAAGTCGCTCCTACAAGACATTACCCTCACTCACAGATCAGTGTATTATATTAATAGTATTAATATCTGTAATGCTCCGGCTTGAACGGCCCGCCGACACTCACTCCGATATAATCCGCCTGCTCCTTGGTGAGCCTGGTGAGCTTCACCCCAAGCTTGCCGAGGTGCAGCCTGGCTACTTCCTCGTCGAGGATCTTCGGCAGCGTCTTCACGCTGATCTCTCTTAAGTTCGCCCACAGGTCCATCTGGGCGAGCACCTGGTTGGTGAACGAGTTGGACATGACGAACGAAGGATGACCTGTTGCGCAACCAAGGTTCACAAGCCTTCCTTCTGCGAGCAGATAGATGCAATGGCCGTCGGGGAAGGTGAACTTGTCAACCTGGGGCTTGATGTTAAGCCTCTTGATGCCCGGGAATTTCTCAAGCTTATCCACCTCTATCTCATCATCGAAATGCCCGATGTTGCATACGATGGCCTGGTCAAGCATCTTTTGCATGTGCTCTATCCGGATGATCTTGCAGTTCCCCGTCGCGGTAACAAAGATGTTGGCCTCACGGAGCGCATCTTCGACCGTTACGACCTCAAAGCCCTCCATTGCGGCCTGCAGAGCGCAAATGGGGTCGATCTCGGTGACCAGCACCCGCGCGCCGAATCCGCGCATGGACTGGGCGCATCCCTTACCTACATCCCCATATCCGCATACGCACACCACCTTGCCAGCCACCATGACGTCGGTGGCGCGCTTGATGCCGTCGGCCAGCGATTCACGGCATCCGTAGAGGTTGTCGAACTTGCTCTTGGTAACGGAGTCATTCACATTGATGGCAGGGAAAAGGAGTGTGCCGTTTTCCAGCATCTGATAGAGCCGGTGCACCCCGGTGGTGGTCTCCTCGGATACGCCCTTGATCTCGTTGACCACCCGGTGCCAGAAGCTCGGGTCATCCTTGAGTCTGCGTTTGAGCACCATATTGATGATGGCGAGCTCTTTGTTATCCGTCTTCGCATCCAGGGTGGACGGGTCTTCCTCTGCACGGTAGCCCCTGTGCACCATGAGTGTGGCATCTCCGCCATCATCGACAATGAGGTTGGGTCCCTTGCCGCCAGGAAAGGTGAGGGCTTCCAGTGTGCATGCCCAGTAATCTTCAAGGCTCTCGCCCTTCCATGCGTATACCGGTATCCCGCTTGCGGCTATGGCTGCTGCGGCATGGTCCTGGGTGGAGAAGATATTGCATGAAGCCCACCTGACATCCGCGCCCAGGGCCTTTAAGGTCTCGATGAGTACTGCAGTCTGGATGGTCATGTGCAGGGAGCCCGATATCCGTGACCCCTTCAGCGGCTGCTTCGGGATATATTTTTCCCTTACTGCCATCAGGCCGGGCATTTCATGCTCGGATACGGTGATCTCCTTCCTGCCGAAGTCTGCCTGGGCAATATCCGCCACTTTATACTTGAGGCTGGAAAAATCAGGCAGCCCATTCGCGTCCAGCTTTTTCACCTTTTCAGCCATTATTTACCTGCCTTGTCTTTTAAAATAGCCACCTTATCGGTCTTTTCCCAGGTGAACTCCGGCTCGTTCCTGCCGAAGTGCCCATAGGCAGCGGTCTTCTTGTAGATGGGCCGCAGCAGATCGAGATGGTCAATGATGCCCTTGGGTTTCATCGGGAAGACATCCCTGACAAGCTTGCTCAGCTTATCGTCCGAGATCTTGCCTGTGCCTGCAGTGTCGATCATAACGGAAACCGGCTCGGCCACACCGATGGCATAGGCGAGCTGCACTACACACCGTTTCGCAAGACCTGCTGCAACAATGTTCTTGGCTATGTAGCGGGACATATATGCAGCGGAGCGATCGACCTTCGAGGGGTCTTTGCCGGAAAACGCGCCGCCTCCGTGGCTGGCAAAACCGCCGTAGGTATCCACGATGATCTTGCGTCCTGTGAGCCCAGTGTCGGCATGCGGGCCGCCCAGGACAAACCGCCCTGTGGCATTGATATAATATTTCGTGTCCTTGTCCAGCAGAGAAGCAGGAATCTGTTTCTTGATGACCTCTTCCATGATGCCGTCGCGGACTGCCTCATAGCTCGCATCTTCGTCGTGCTGTGCGGCAATGACGACACTAGTAACCCTTTTAGGTTTTCCATTCTCATACTGCACCGTCACCTGGGATTTGCCGTCGGGTCTTAAGAATTCCAGGATCCCGTTTTTCCTGGTATCGGCAAGTCCTTTGGTCAGCAGATGGGCATAGTGTATGGGGGCGGGCATAAGCATGTCCGTATCATCGCAGGCAAAACCGAACATCATACCCTGGTCTCCTGCGCCCTGCTCCTTGAAGAGGCCCTCGCCCTCCTGGACGCCCTGATTGATGTCCGGGGACTGCTTGTCAAGGGTCACGAGCACGCCGCAGGTGTTCCAGCTGAAGCCCATGACGGCCTCCGTATAGCCGATCTCTTTAACGGTTTGGCGTGCAACACGCTGCACATCCAGATGGTGGGTCGTGGTTATCTCGCCGGATACGATAATCAGTCCTGTGGTAACCAGGGTTTCGCATGCAACATGTGCATTTTTGTCATTGGCAATGATCTCATCTAAGATGGCATCGGAGATATTGTCCGCTACCTTGTCGGGATGCCCTTCCGTAACTGACTCGGATGAGAATAAGAAATTTCTGTCACCCATTCAATAATCCTCCTGTTTCATGAGTATTCTTATATTTGTTTGAAGACCTGGTGCGATATGTTATCCGCAAAACTTTTAAGTTTAAGGCAAAATCCTTTGGGATCATGCTAGACCTTTCTCTTGAGTCCGAGGTATTCGGCAATCTCGGGGGCGCTTCCCTTAAGTGTCACCGGTGTATTTTTCAGTTCCTCTTTTGTGGAGATGCCGTATTCAGGGTCAAAGGCATCATCAAAATACAGCTGCTGGAACGAGGCAAACTTGAGCTGGTGGGAAGTGGAATCCACCACGAACCGTCCTGTAGCCGGGATCAGCTTTTCATGCAGTGCCTTCTTGAGGCCTGCAACAGACTCCCCACCCTGGGTGCAGACCACGTGACCGTGCCTGTTGGCCGTCAACATGCCTTCCATGATCTCATTCTCGGTGACCGAGATGACATAAAACCTGTCGTTAAAATGCTTCTCAACGAGCTGAGAGACCTTGGGGAAAGACACCGGGTCCCCGATCATGGCGGCCTGGGCCACCGATGGGGTTACCTTCAAGGGGACAAACCGGCCGGTTGTCCGCCAGCGGGCTATAGGGTCGGCATGATTGCTCTGAACACCAAGGATTTGAGGCAGCTCGGATATGATGCCGAGTTCATGAAGGTCTACAAACCCCTCCATGACGGCGGTGATGTTGCCTGCGTTCCCTATGGGGACAACCACGGTGAGGCCCGCCGTATCCCATCCCAGTTGTTGGGCTATCTCATAGGCATAGGTCTTCTGCCCCAGAATCCGAACCGGATTCTTCGAGTTCAGAAGGAATACATGATAATCCCGCGCCAGCTCCTCCACCACACGCATGCAGTCGTCGAACACACCGGGCATCTCGATGACCTGTGCGCCGGAGCCGAGCGGTTGGGATAACTGTTGAGCAGTTACCTTGCCCTTGGGCAGGAGGACCACGGCCCTGACCTTGGATTTTGGGAGATAGCTCAAATAAAGAGCGGCAGCGGCCGAGGTGTCGCCCGTGGAGGCGCAGATGCCGAGGACGCTACTTAAGTTTTTAACCCTGATGATGTGATTAAGAAAGGATATCGCCGATGCCATGCCCCGGTCCTTGAAGCTGGCGGAAGGGTTCAACCCGTCGTTCTTTACGAAAAACGATGCACCCACCCACGTGCTTAATTCAGGGTTTGCCCTGACCATAGGCGTTTGACCTTCACCCAGGTAGATAACGTCTTGAAGCGGTATGATGGGCAAAATCAGCTCATGGAAACGGAAGATGCCCTGGATCTCCAGGACATTACTGTTCCTACGGGCATCAAAGATATTCTTCCAAGTTCCGGGCGGTGTGGCCTTCAGTTCGTCGAAGGCCGTGTTCTCAATCCTCAAAAGAGACTTGCAGGTCGGGCATGTGTAGATGAATTCGTAGATATCATAGCGCTGTCCGCATCCGATGCATGCATAAACCAGGTTCCCTCTTTTCTTAGGCATGTATGGTTCGGACTTTTCCGGCATCACTTCCCCTTCAACCTATAAAGGCCCCACACTGTATAATAGACTATTGACTTTTTCAATACTTTTTTGGCATCTTAACGGCTTATTTCTTCAGCCTGGGAGAACATATGGAAACCTTCACAAATATAGAATTTCCTGCTGTAAAAAAGTTGGGGAGCGGCAAGGTCAGAGAGATATTTGATGCCGGCTCCGAGCATCTTCTTATTGTCACTACCGATCGCATCTCAGCCTTTGATGTGATCCTGCCCGATCCAATCCCTTCCAAAGGCTGTGTCTTAAACCTACTCTCCCTGTTTTGGTTTGAAAAAGGATCATCCATCATCAAGAATCATGTGGTAACTTCAGCCGTGAACGCCTACACGGAGCCATTTAAGGGAGACAGCCGCCTAGCCGGGAGGTCCATGCTGGTAAAAAAAACCAACCCTCTGCCCGTGGAGTGTATTGTAAGAGGGTACATCTCGGGCTCGGGCTGGAAAGAATACCTTAAACTCGGCTCCGTCTCCGGGGTGAAGCTCCCTACCGGACTAAGGGAATCAGACCGCCTTCCTGAACCTATATTTACTCCCTCCACCAAGGCACAGATCGGGCATCACGACATCAATATCGATATGAAGACCGCAGGAGACCTCGTGGGTCAGTCCCTTATCGAAGAGGTAAAGAGTATCTCACTTTCAATCTACTCCATGGCGGCGGCCCATGCGCTGGGAAAGGGTATCATCATTGCCGACACGAAATTCGAGTTCGGGCTTTTAGAGGGAGAGCTCATCTGGATCGACGAGGCCCTCACTCCCGATTCCTCCAGGTTCTGGCCGCTTGAAGGGTACATGCCGGGAGGGCCGCAGAAGAGCTTTGATAAACAGTTTGTCCGCGACTACCTGGAAACTCTGGATTGGAACAAGACAGCACCGGGGCCCAATCTGCCGCAGGACATCATTAAGAAGACCTCTGAGAAGTATATTGCCGCCTATGAGCTGCTTACGGGAAGAATATTCGCACAAGAACGGGCATAGAATCCGCCCCTGCTGCTTTTTTAGAATGGTCTTTCATGATGCAGGAGCTCTATAAAAAAAACCACCACTCAAGAAGGCGGTGGTTTTTTAGGAACGAGGATGACACTTTCTCAAGATGCAGGGTTCTTTCCGATCTCAATAAGGAGATGCCGGGGGTACCGAATAACAGGTCTGCGCGGCTCTATTTTTTATAGTTTCTTCATTTAACCTTATGGTCGGTTAGCCCGCCTAGGGATCGGTTTTTCGAATACCCCAGCTCTTCTCCCTAAGAAATGTATCGGCAGCGATGTCGATTGCTTAAGCGTATTTCTTGAAAGAAAATTTCATGACGACCAGCGGTTCAATCTGGGTATTCCTCGCCTATCATCTCAGGTTTTTATGGCCCCCCTGTGCAGACAAGAGATTGTTCACCCAGCTCCGGGCGGAGTCTGATACCGCACCGAAAGGTATCGGGGACCCGACGATCAGATCCACAAGATGCTTCAGCATGCGTGCCGTGGCACCCCAGACTACGCCCCCCTCGATCTCAAGGAAATAGATGTTGACGCCCCTGCCCCGGAAATGAGACCGCTCAGCCATCCAGGCCGAATCACTCAGCGCCTTTCTCAAGGGGACCAGCAGCAGGATCTCGGACTCGCTGTTGATCTTAAAGTCGTACGGATAAGGGATGGCACCCACCACCGGCGTGATGTGATATCCCACAATGGATATATGGTCATCCAGTAGGCCCAGGACTTCCACGTCATCCCGGCAGAGCCCGATCTCCTCGTGGGCCTCCCGCAGAGCCGTCTCCACCAGGCCCTTATCGCCGGTCTCCACCCCTCCGCCCGGGAAGCAGATCTCTCCCTTGTGGTGCTCAACGTCCATGGACCGCATGGTGACAATCACCTGGGGATCACCGTCACTCCAGCACAGGGGGAGCAGGACGGCAGATTCCCGGAGGTCCTCCCGGGGGATGATCCTCCTCTTGTGGGCGGCCAGCAGGGTACGGATATAATCCTTCAAGGCCTGCTCACTACCAAGAAGCTCATGGATTCTGGAACCTTGCATGGATGCTTCTATTACCACAAAGAGCTTGCCATGAACAGGCTTGACCGCATGAGGTCTTGCTGTATATTATACCACTCATGAGAAGCAAAGGTGCAATCAAGAACTACATCGTCCTCATCAGAGATCTGGTGAGTGATGTGGAACTCCTCCTGGATGACGACATTGAGCACGATTCTTCGCACAGGTGGAAGGAGCATGCAACACTCATCCTGGGTAAGATCCTCGGCAAGGATCACACCTATGTCAAACAATTCGCTGGGATAGAGTTCTGCACCCCTTTCTTCGACGACTTTGATGAGTTTATGGAGGAGGATACCTTCCGGCTCGCCCTGGAGGATGCCAGATCATTCCTCATCTCTCTCATCGACGAGCTTGAGAGCGAACACAACTGTACACCCGGCCTCATGGACATGGAGAGCCTGTTCGCCGAGATGAACCGTTATGTCCTCGCCCGAGTGGGAGACCCGGGTATGCGCAGCAGCCTCCACAACCGGATCACAAGGCTGAGAAACGGCATGATGTCAGGCGAGATCTCAGGTGATGAGGTGCGCTACCACATGGAGCACATCGGCTGCCTTGATTCCGGGCTCTACGAGCGCATAGTCCCGCTCCTGACATGGTATTATATTCAGGGGGCGGGGTTTAAAGGGGCACACAACAACTAACCCATATCACACCTCCCTTATACATTCATTATTCCTAAGGAAAGGAGTTTACATGCCGAAGATCACAAGGGCCCTTGTGAGCGTTACTGATAAAAAAGACATTACGGAATTCATCAAAGAGCTCGCTTCATTCGGGGTGGAGATCATCTCAACGGGCGGCACCGCCAAGGCACTGAAGGATAACGGCATTAAGGTGGTGGACATCTCCGAGTATACAGGCTTCCCCGAGATGATGGACGGCAGGCTCAAGACCCTGCACCCCCTGGTACACGGCGGGATGCTTGCCGTGCGTGACAATCCCGAGCACGTCGAGGCCATGAAAAAGCATGGCATCAAGCCCATTGATATGCTCGTAGTAAATCTCTACCGGTTTGAAGAGACCATTGCCAAGGGTGCATCTCTTAAAGAGGCCATCGAGAATATCGACATCGGCGGCCCCGCCATGGTAAGGGCCGCATCCAAGAACTACAAGTACGTGTCCGTGGTGACCGATACTTCCCAGTATCCCAAGATTATTGATGAGATGAAGCAGACCGGCGGCACGGTGAGTGAAAAGACCAACTTCGAGCTTGCCCGGGATGCATTCTCTCTCACCGCGCGCTATGATGCCGCCATATCCAACTACCTCCAGGGTATCGATGTGGAGGAGGGGCAGTTCCCTCTCACGTATACGGTCCAGTACAAGCGCTCCCAGATCATGCGATATGGCGAGAACCCACACCAGAAGGCTGCATTCTACAGCGAACCCAACATAGACCAGCCCGCAATATCAAGCGCCGAGAAGCTCTGGGGCAAGGAGCTCTCGTACAATAATATCATGGATTCCGATGCGGCCCTTGACCTCATCATGGAGTTCGACAAGCCCGCATGCGTGATACTCAAGCATTCCAACCCCTGCGGGGCAGCCCAATCTACAAGCTCTTTGGCCGAGGCATACCGCAAGGCCCTGGCCGTTGATACTACGAGCGCCTTCGGCGGCATCGTGGGCCTGAACCGGGTCGTGGATGCCGAGACGGCCAGGGCTATCGGCGAGATCTTTACCGAGGTGGTTGTGGCGCCCGATTACACCCCAGAGGCCTTGGCCATCCTCGAGGAGAAGAAGAATGTACGCCTCCTGAAGGTTCCGGGAATTGCCCAGGGTATCAAGGCAAAGAAGCAGATGCTCTCTTCACGCAGGGTCACCGGCGGCCTGCTCCTCCAGGAACGCGATCTGGGCGACATCGACCTTACAAAGGCCCAGGTGGTTACCAGGCGCAAGCCCACCAGTGAGGAAATGGAGGCGTTGAAGTTTGCATGGAGGATCGTTAAATATGTCAAGTCCAACGCGGTCATTTATGCAACAAAGGACCAGCTCATCGGTGTGGGTGCAGGCCAGATGAGCAGGGTGGACTCCTCGAAACTGGCTATCATCAAGGCTGCCAATGCAGGGCTTTCCACCAAGGGTACGGTAGTGGCATCGGATGCCTTCTTTCCCTTCAGGGACGGTATCGACGAGGCCGCCAAGGCAGGCGCAACGGCCGTGGTGCAACCGGGCGGTTCGGTGCGGGACGCGGAGGTCATCCAGGCAGCCGATGAGCATGACATGGCCATGATCTTTACCGGCATGCGTCATTTCAGGCACTAGGAGGTATTTCATGCGGGTGCTGGTGGTAGGCTCGGGCGGCAGGGAGCATACCCTGTGCTGGAAGATCGCACAGAGCAGCCTCGTGGACGAGGTGTTCTGCGCCCCCGGCAACGGCGGCATCGCCCAGGACGCAGTTTGCGTAGACATCGGGGCGGATGACATCGCAGGCCTGCTGAAGTTTGCAAAGAACAACCGTTTCGATCTCACTGTCGTGGGCCCCGAGGCGCCACTGACAGCAGGCATTGTGGATGCCTTCCGCTCAGAAGGCCTTGCCGTCTTCGGGCCGGACAAGGCGGCCGCAGCACTCGAGGGCTCAAAGGCCTTTGCCAAGGATGTGATGAAGGCCTGCGGCATCCCTACTGCAACCTATCGGGTATTCTCGGATGTGCATGCCGCCAGGACTTTTATTAAAGAGGCCCCCTACAACGTGGTGGTCAAAGCAGACGGCCTGGCAGCGGGCAAGGGAGTGCTCGTCACCTCGTCCAAGGAAGAGGCCTATGCAGCCATCGATGAGGTCATGGTGAAGAAGTCCTTCGGCGCGGCAGGAGACCGGGCTTTAGTAGAGGAGCTCCTCGATGGAGAGGAGGCCTCGTTCATTGCCATCTGCGACGGCGAGAACGTCCTGCCGCTGGCCTCGTCCCAGGACCACAAGCGGGTCTTTGACAACGATGAAGGGCCCAACACGGGCGGCATGGGCGCATACTCGCCTGCTCCCGTGGTGGATGATACAGTCACGGCTGCGGTGATGGAAAAGATCCTGAACCCCCTCGCCAGGGGCCTGAAGAAACAGGGCATCACATATCGGGGTGTCATTTATGCAGGGCTCATGATCACCAAGACCGGCCCATCCGTGCTTGAGTTCAATGTGCGCTTGGGGGACCCTGAGACACAGCCCTTGCTCATGCGGTGCAAGAGCGACATTGTGCCGGTGCTCCTGGAAGTTGCGAATGGCGGGGTCATAAGAAACTATACTCTCGATTGGGAAGAAGGTCCCAGTGTATGCGTGGTCGTAGCCTCAGGGGGTTACCCGGGCTCCATCGAGAAGGGCAAGGTGATAAGCGGCATCGCTCAGGCTGACAAGATCGCCGGTGTGAAGGTCTTTCATGCCGGCACAAGGCTCCAGGGAGATGCCTTTGTCACCATAGGCGGCAGGGTACTGGGCGTGACTGCAAAGGCCCATGAGTTGAAGGCCGCCATCGACAAGGCATACCAGGCGATATCCTTGATCTCCTTCGACAGGATGCACTTTCGCAAAGATATCGGGCACAAGGCCCTGAAGAGGTTGTCATGAAAGTAGCCGTTCTCATGGGAAGCAAGTCGGACCTTTCGATCATGGAGGAGGCATCGGTCGTACTCAAGCAGTTCGGCATCGATTGCGAGATGCGCATCATGTCTGCGCACCGTACGCCTGATGAGGTCCTGGCCTTCAGCAGGGATGCAAAGGCAAACGGGTTCTCGGTGATCATAGCAGGTGCGGGCATGGCAGCGCATTTGGCTGGAGTCATTGCAGCGCATACAACCCTGCCTGTCATCGGCGTACCCATTGCCTCCTCTTCGCTGAACGGCATGGATGCCCTGCTCGCCATGGTGCAGATGCCTCCAGGCGTGCCGGTTGCTACGGTGAGCGTCGGCAAGGCAGGTGCGAAGAACGCGGCACTGCTTGCCGTGGAGATCCTTGCGCTCAACAATGAAAGGCTCCAGAAAAGACTGGCCCAGTACCGCTCCGACATGAGAAAGACCGTCCTGGAAGAAGACGACAGCATCAAGAACTCCTGAGCCATGATCGTCACGAAAGATGCCTCAGCCATCGCCTCCCTACTCACCGGGCAGCCGGGCTCACTGGTCGCTTACCCCACCGAAACCTTTTACGGGCTTGGTGCACGGATCGCCGATCATAGTGCGCTTAATAGGCTGCTGCGCGTTAAAGGGAGGGATGCGACAAAAGGCATGATCGTGCTTGTGTCCGATCTGAGGATGGCATGCAGCATCGCGCGGATCAGCGACCCCTGGAAATCGATACTGGAGAAATTCTGGCCCGGACCTATCAGTGTCGTGCTTTACGCACTCGATGATGTGGACCCGCTCATAGTCTCCCAGGGGAAAATAGCCCTCAGGATCTCCCCCTTGAGCCTGGCTACATCGCTTGTAGAGCTGGCCGGCCCCATTACTTCCACCTCTGCAAATAGATCCGGCGAGCCGCCAGCACAGACAGCAGAAGAAGTGGCGAAACAAGGGTTAGATACCGACGCTATCCTGGACGGGGGCCGGACACCAGGAGGAAAACCCTCTACCCTCATCGACCTCACGGTCTGGCCGCCTTTATGCCTGAGGGAAGGGGCGGTACCCTTTCAGGAGATATTTGGACTTATTTCCCATGTTCTATCCTAGGTTTCACCGGCCGGAAAAGCTCGGCTTACGTCTCTCCAGCATGGCATCGATCCCTTCACGGGCATCATGTGTCCTGCCTGCCTCCATGATCCCGAGCCTTTCCTGCTCGAGCTGGTTTTCCAGGAGGGGGAGCATGGCACGGTTCAGGTTCTCCTTGGCAATGGCAAAGGCCGCAAGGGGTCCCTTCACGATGCGCTGAACCTTCTCAATGGTCTTCTTCTCCAGGTCGGCATCATCTACCACCTCGCCCACCAGGCCGATCTCATACGCCTTCTTGGCATCAATCATGGGGTCTGTGAAGATGAGCTCGGATGCCCTTCCGAACCCGATGAGGAGCGGCACGTTCAGGCTCCAGGCCCCGTCGGGCGTCAGGCCCACCGAGGTATATGCCTGGCGGAAAACGGCCGATGCGCCGCAGATCCGCAGGTCGCAGGCTGCCGCAATGGACAGGCCCGCGCCCATACATACCCCGTTGATCATGGCGATCACCGGCTTATCCATCCGTCTGATACCCGAGATGAGGGGGTTGAAGAGCTTGGTCATCTGCCTGGTGGTATCGCCGATGTCCTCCGACTCCCTGAAGGCCGCAACATCACCACCTGCACAGAAGGCTTTACCCGAGCCGGTGATTATGACCGCCTTGGTTGTGTCATCATCCCAGCACACCTCAAGGGCCTTCAGGAGATCTGCCGTGAGTTCGAAGTTCAGCGTGTTCATTTCCTTGAGCCGGTTCATTCGGATAATGGCAAGGTCATCCGATTGATCGAGAATGATGGTCTTAAAGTCCATAGAGCCTCCTCGTTATCATTATGCAAACCGACACTTGGGTAACTCATGCCCTGAATCAGCATATCTTTATACACCCCTTTGGATGCAAAACAAGCCTGCATAACCTCTCGAAGGGAATTATTTGATCAGATTGTTACGTATGCCAAAACGATGCCGAGTCCTGTCGGATAAGACTAATCCTGCAACACAGGAAACCACTTCGAAATACCATGGTACACATATTTTAATAATCTAATGAAATTATTGTGGAATTAATCTTTCGAAAAGTTGGTATAGGAATTGTAAGTACCCACCCCATGTCAATAATCTTTATTTTTGATGAGGAGCTCATATATGTACAGGAAGAAGAACCGCGATGAGGTTTCAAAAACAAAGGAATTCACTGCTATCGACCCGTTGTACGATCTCATCGAGATCATGGGTGACCATCTCGTTCGAGTTTATGAGCACAGGGAGAAATCAAGAGAACAAATAGGTAGCTATAAACAACCCTGCCAGGACCGCCTGATCGTCGAAGCGATAGCTGAATTCCTTATGACAGGCAAGTTCCAGCTCAGATGCCCGATCAACGAGTGGGAAAATGTCAGTGTGGGAAGGTTTGAACGCTGAGGGAGACTTTATGAGCAGGGTTGTCTATCTTGTGGAAGAAGAATGTATCGGATGCGGAATGTGTCAGGATACATGCCCGGAGGTGTTCAAGCTTAACGAGGAAACCAACGTTGCCGAGGTCATCAAGCCTGAAGGAGGCCCTGAAGACCTCATCCAGGAGGCCATCGATTCATGCCCTGTCGAATGCATCCATTGGAAGGAATGATCGCATCCATATGCGGGCTTGCATGGCTTCTATACATGCCGGCCACTTTGAGATTGAGATAGAATTCCTCTCTTACTCACCGATGATTTTCACCAGCACCCGCTTTTTCCGCCTCCCGTCGAACTCACCATAGAAGATCTGTTCCCAAGGTCCAAAATCGAGTTTACCATCAGTGACTGCCACGACCGCTTCACGTCCCATGATCTGGCGTTTCAAATGTCCGTCCGCATTATCCTCACCTACATTATGGTGGTACTGAGAAACAGGGCCGTGAGGAGCGAGCTTTTCGAGCCATACTTCAAAGTCATGGTGCAAACCACCCTCGTCATCATTGATGAACACACTGGCTGTGATGTGCATTGCATTCACCAGCACGAGACCTTCCTTTACGCCGCTTTCTTTCAGGCACTGCCTTACTTGAGGTGTGATGTTGATGAACTCGACACGTTTGTCCGTGTTGAACCAGAGTTCCTTGCGAAAGGAATTCATCGTTTATCCCCATCATGCCTTCTTAACTCCATTGCCCATGAGGATACCATTAACCCTTCGTGAAACAGCACTCCTCGGTTTTCGTACTGTTCCGGTTCAAGCTGCCGAAGGTATTCCATCCCTGTAGAGGCCCCGTCCTCTGAGCTGAATGCGGATAGAATGGAATCTCCTACAACGGCATAAACGCCATACAGCGTCCCAAGGGTGGGGTTCCGCGAGCACCAGGTAGTCGTAAGGCCGTCTCTTTCAAAGGGGACAATCTCATAGTGATTCGTAAATTCCAAGCGGTTCTCTCCGAGCATCTTCATGGTACCTTCATTCACCCATAGATCGCCCTGGTGAATGATGCTCACTGTTCCTTCAGCCGCAACAGCTTTACCCTGATTATCTATGTACGTGCCTAACGCATGCCATGTTCCCGGGTGGAACAGAAAGGTGTGCCTCGTGGTTTCCATGTTTGCCCCCCTTATGAGATACTTCATGATGCATAAAAAAATCTAGTCCAGCATCCACACTGGCCTTGGTGATGATACGAGAATAATACAGCCGATGTATGAAGCGCAAGTGTTGAACATATTACGTTGCAGCAAAACAGGACAGGAGGACTTGATTATAACAACGGCAATGGAGACAAAAAGTTTTTGTATCTTGCGGCTTACCTTCTTTTCTTATAATCCTTTCCCGAGCAGAAGGCCTTGCCTGCATAGTCTCCAACTTTCCAGTATTGGTTGTCAGGCATGGTTAAAAGCAGGGGGTCCATCTTCTTGATATCGGGCCTGCCCTCCGTAAGGCATCCCTCACCGGCATAAGCCCCGACAATCTCACCTATGTAGAAGGTATTGGTAGGGAACTCCATGGTCTTATTGAGCTCGCACTCCAAACACAAAGGGCATTCCTCGATCATGGGTGCAGTTTTGAGCTTGCCGTAGAATACATGAAAGAGGCCGGCTTTATCGGCCTTCTCGCCTGATACTATACCGCAGTAGTCGGTGATCTCCATCATCTCGGCGTTGGGGAAATTTATGCTGAAAGTCTTAGTCTCGGCTATGCCTGGACAGGTGTAGTGGTGCCTGCCCACACCCACGCCGATCATCGGCGGATTCGCATTGACCCGGGTGATCCACCCCAGGGCCATGAAGTTGGGCTTGGCGTTCACCTGGGTTCCCAGGAGGGTGACCGGCATGGGAAAGACAAACGTGTTCGCCCCGATATCCACTTTCTTCAAGCACTCTTCCCCTTCAGATAATTAATCATGGGCTGAGTGACCAGCGGCACCACCTCTCCTATCATGTGGGGCATGAGGTTGGCAACGACCTTTGGCATGAGCTCAGGCATCTGCTCGCGCATGTAGTCGGGCATGGGGATGCGCTCGGAGACCTTCTTGAGCATAGTAGGCATGACCTTGGGCATCATCATGGGCAGCAGCCTCGGGAACAGGACCGGGAACATGGGCTTCATGAGGTCGAGCGCACCCGGAATTTTGCCCATAATGCGCATCATGGGCCCCATGCCGAACGGCATGGCAGAGATGAGCTCGGACCACATGGTACCCATGAGGTCGGCGAACCCCTGCGGTGTCATGAGTGCTATCATGGCCTCGAACACGGCCCACTGCTTCTGCACTTCGGGATTGGGATCAGGGAAATCATACCCCAGGGCGGAAGAGGCGAATCGCGCCAAGTCCACTATTTCGAGCGGCATCTTCTTTTTTTCCGCAGTGACCCGGAACTGGAACTCGCAGCACGGGCACAGGGCCAGGACCTTCTGGGCTCCGGCATCCAATGCCTCGTTCAGACGCGTCTCCCCGATATCGGCGGCTACCAGGGGCTCCTTGAGGAGGTTGAGCACGCTCCCGCAGCAGTGCGCCTCGGCATGATGATAATCCATCTCCACGAATTTCACATGGGGGATCGCCTTGATGAGGTCCCGTGGCTCTTCATAAACACCCGATACACGGCCCATGTGGCACGAGTCATGCCAGGTTACCGTAACCTCTTCCTGCCCCGTATCCGGGAAGGTGAACTCGCCCGATCTGATCTTTTCCGAGAGGATCTCGCTGTAGTGGCGTGCCGTTATGTCATAATCGATACCCAGCTTTTTAGCCCATGTCGGGTAGACATGTCGCCACATCATATTGCATGCAGGGCAGGATGTAATAACGGTGTCACTGCCGGCTTCTTTGACAGCCTTAATGTTCCTCCTCATGATCGCTTCAAACACATCCCACTTGCCGGCAACCAGCATGGGCGTGCCGCAGCAGTTTTCCTTGTTGCCAACATAGGTGAAATCCACCCCTGCCTTATCCAGCAGCCGCACACTCGCCATGCCGATGTCCTCTTCCACATAGCTCGCGGTACACCCTGCGAAATAGACGTTCTTGGCCTTTGTGCCGGGGCCGTGCTTCTCCTTGAGGTCTTCTGGGAACCACTTGGCTCGGTCCTTACGGTAGCCGGCCCATATGTTGCCTTCCTTCATGGCTGCCGCCGACATGATCTCAAAGGGAGGGAAGGTCATCTTCTTTTCCTCATCTACGAGCTTGCCCCTGAGCTTCATCCAGGAAGGCTCTATGGGAAGCGCTGCAGAGCAACGGAAATTGCAGAGCTCGCAGGTGGTGCAGACCAGTATGGTGTCCACCATCTTCTGGTTCCACTCCTGCTTGCCTTTCATATACTCCCGCAACCAGTACCACTTGCCCCTTGGGCTCTGGCTCTCCCATCCGCGGCCGTAGAACTGATCACACTCATCCACACAGTAGCCGCACTGGGAGCAGCTGTAGGCATACCAGGCCACATCAGGCGGGATATCCCGAACATCTTTTTCAGGCCTCTCCCCCACTTCCGTGATAATGGCATAACTGAAAGGCCTGATGAGCGGCTCGAATATGCTCCCCAGTCTGACGGCAGTCCCGATGAGTCCTCCTCCGAGCACCTTGCCGGGGTTCAGTATCCCCTTGGGGTCGACCTTCTTTTTGAATGACTTCATCCGGGCAAGGCGGTCTTTTCCGAGGACCGCCTTTGCCTTGTTCTTGAAATAGAGCCCTGTGGCATACGCTCGTCCGCCATATTTTTCAGCAATCTTCATGACCGTGAGCGACAGAGGGAAGACGAAGTTGTAGCTGAACTTCCGCTCATCGCTCGGGATGAATCCGAGGATGACCACCTCGGGCTTGCCGGATGCCGATTTCCTGATGACCACCCCCTCCTTGACCACGGGCTGCTGGATGGTGCTCTCCACCTTCTTCATGAAGTCGCCGAAGGAAGACAGCGGGATGACCACTTCGGCGGGTACAAGACTTGGACCCAAGCGCTTCACCACCATGAGCTTGAATCGGTGCTTCCATTCATGGTACGCAATTTTATCACTCAGGATCTCTGCCTCGCACAGTTTGATGATCTTGCCGAGGCCGCTCATAACCTGCCCTGCGTCCTTCTTACGGAAGGTGAGCGTGATGATGTAGGATGCAGGCAGGAGCACCCGCTCCTCTGCCGGGTGGCCCCAGTGCTCCATCATAGGTGCCTGGTTCTTCATCTCCGCCATCTTCGGGTTGATGAACACGATGGACCATATGGGCAGGCCTTCGGATATCATTGCCTCCATGAGCTTCTGGAGGTCATGGGGGTTCGGACAGCCGATGGAGACCAGATCCATGGGCTCATCAAGCTGTACCTTAATGGTGATCTCGCCGATCAGCCCGGTTATGCCTTCCGCATCACTGATCATATCGAGATCTTTCCCCTCGAACACGCTGACCGTACCATCGGGAAGCACGACGCGGGCACTCAGCACGATGTCCCTGAACCAGCCGGCTTCAAACGAACCGAAGCCTGCACCTCCCTGGGCAAGCCAGCCTCCTGCTGTTGAGCTCGGGTAGCTGGAAGGATAGGTAAGCAGCGTGAGGCCTTTCTTCTTCAGCTCGCGGTCAAGCCCTTCCCAAACAATACCAGGCTGGACAGTGGCTGTAAGCTTATCTTTATCGATAGAAAGCACCTTCTTCATGCGGTAGAAATCCACCACGATGCCGTTCTCAACGGGCAAAACTCCGCCGTAGCCCGAAGAAGCCTTGCCCCTCGGGGTGAGCGGGATATGGTTTTTGGCGGCCCACATCACCAGTTCTTTCAGCTCCTCTTCGCTCTGGGGCTGCACCACGGCATCGGGGGTGGTATCGCCGATCAAGGGCTTGATAAGGCTCGGCATGGCGGCTATGTCATGCCCATAGAGCATTCGCTCCACGTCATCAAAGGTCACACGGTCCTTGAATTTTTCCTTGAGATATTCTTTATGGGCTTTGCTGAGATTCGACATGCTCATGCCTCCTGTGTGCTATCCCGCTGAGTTAATCGGAGCTGTTCCTGCATTAAAAATACCATGTGAGTCCGAAGTCAAGGCTGTCCTCGCTCAGCGTGGACTTGAGGGAGACTGCCTGTCCGAACGGGTCGGTGCCGGACTCAGAGATGGTCTTCTCGAAGGCATGCATGTAGCCAAGGTTCATGGAGAACTGCTTGGTGAAATTGTATCCAACACCGCAGGTCACATGCTTTTCAGCAACGGCCGGGAAACCGATGATCCGGAAGGTCTCATAGTAATAGGCAGGGAATATGGTTCCCTGGACATTGACAGCGCTGTTGGGCATGCCGGTTGATGGATTGAAGCTCCCATTAAATCCGTTGTGCTCCTCAACAGGGTTTTTCGCATAGTTGAATCCGGCCCTGACAGTGAATTTCTTGATCGGCTCCGCCTTCAGCCCGATGGCATAGACCAACTGATTTTTCCAGTCAAAATCTTTATAGCCGGCGGCATTCGCCCAGTTCAGCCATTTGACATCTGTCTCCACAAGAAGATTCATTGCAGAGGGGATCTCATATGAAGCACCGACCCCAAGCTGAGTGGGTGACTCCAGCTTCAATCTATTCAGGTTGGGCAGGTTGATGTTGTCATGGATTGTCTCCTGGGGAGAAGTATAGCTCAATCCCAGGTTGATTGAATCCGTGGGCATGAAGATAAGACCCAACTGGCCCCCGGCGGAATAGGCCGGTGAAGTGCCGTTCCTCAGATCGAGCATTGCATAGTCGATGTGAACTGCCATACCAAGGGAGAGTTTGTCCGTGAGAAGCACACTTAAAGCCGGTGCGAACTTCATGACCTGCAGTGAGGTATAATCTCCCTGGATGAGAGGTGCGGTTTTCCCTCCCCCGAAATTATAATATGAAGAATTATCAAGTGCCCCACCACGATAATCTACGCCGAGACCCGTCACGCCATACGCTGCAATCCCGAACCTCCACACAGGAAGCTTATCCGTGATAGGCACGGACAGGCCTATGGCAGGAATGGCATAGACAGAACTCGCAGATGAGTCCTCTGCAACTGACCCTGCATGTACGACCTCTGCCTTCACATGGGGCATGAAGAGCGTACCTGCAAAATCAAAGGATGATGACGGGCAGTACGGGCCGACGCACATGGCGGCAGGGTTGGCGAACACGGCACTGATCGCATCCTGCGGGGCGGCAATGCCTGTCCCTCCCATTGCACGGGCATTGGGTCCGATGCCGATCAGGTTATCGCCGTTCGTGGCAAAGGCTCCTGAACCAAACGCCATAATGACCAGCAATATGATCGCCGAACTTATTGAACTTCTTTTCATAACTTCCTCCTTGTGTTTCTTAAGATATCGATACCTGGCTCATGCAGTGGGTACTCTGGATAAGAATCTCCTTTTACATGGTGTTACTTTAAGTTTCTGTCTATAAAAGCAGCGAGTTTGGCCTTGGGGAGTGAACCAATCTGCGTCCCCCGGACCAGTCCTCCTTTTATGAACAATAATGTGGGTATGCTCCGGACTCCGTATTTTCTCGATGTCTCAGGACTCTCATCAACATTCACCTTCACCATATTCACCCGTCCGTCATATTCCTTGGCTATGTCTTCCAGAACCGGTCCGATAGCCCGGCAGGGTCCGCACCATGGTGCCCAGAAATCCACCAGGGCAGGGCTTTCAGACTTTATAACAATGGCATCAAACGTGTTATCATCGGCATGGGTTACATATTGCTTGCTCTCCATTCTTCGCTCCTTAAAAGTGTTGATTTCTTTTGCACCGGGATTCTTGCTTATGATAACAAGGTCTCATCCCGTGAGGTTAAGCATAAACCAGCTCAGTGGCGCGGTCATTGATCTAGATCAACGGAAATAGAAATTTATGGATATACTGAAACAGATTCAGGACATCCCTCTCTTCCAGGGGCTCTCCAATGATGTATTGGAGGCCCTTTCCCTGCGTGTCCTGATCGGGACGTACCAGCCGGGAGAGGTGATTGTTGCCGAGACGGACCTGGTCAAGCAGTTCTTTGTCGTTATTACGGGGCAGGTGAAACTTTCCAAGAGCTCGATAGAGGGCAAGGAACAGACCCTGTACCTTTTAGGACAAGGGGAACCTTTCGGCCTGTGCACCGCCTTTGCCACCCATGACTTTCCCGCCGAGGCCCTGGCGCTCAAAAAGTCCGATATCCTCACCATTCCCGGAGCAGCCGTGGAGGAGATCGTCATGAAAGAGCCGGCACTCCTCCTGAACATCCTGAAGGTGCTATCCAACAGGCTCAAGGAATCCATGAGCCTCATCGAGTCCCTGGCGCTCAAGGAGATCCCCCAGCGCCTGGCCTCATTCATCATCCTCACCCAGCTAAGGGAAAATAAGGACAAAGGCGGCCGGATCGAGTTGTCAATTACCCATCGCGAGCTGTCGAAGATACTCGGGTCAACACCCGAGGCCCTCTCCCGTGCGTTGAGAAAAATGCAGAACGATGGAGTATTGGAAGTTCAGGGAAGGGTAATCACTATCCTGAACCACAAGGCCCTGGAGGAACTCTCGGAAGGTGAGTAGGACCGGGTAGTACTCTTGATCACAATCCTTGAACTCTATGGTATTGAGTGCGCAGTACCATGCCATGATACCTTCTGCTCTTGAATGATCACAGGGTAATAATCACCCAGATGAGTAACATTATTTTTTCGTTGTGGTCTTATAGAACCGATCCAGAAGAGGTCCGGGTGCTTTGTCCCAGGTGGATGCATCCTAGTCAAAATCCCGCCTTGGGTTTGTCATGGGCTCACTCCTTTATTTCCGAGGTGCAACTCTTCGGTAGTTCATATTTGACATCAGTGCAAACATCATCGAGGTGAAACTCCGCGTATTCTTCAAGGTAGAAACGGCTTTGCGAAGCAACACCGGCCAGGCGTAAATCTGCCGGTGGATCTCGATCATTTTTTGGGAAAGCTGCTCAGGCTCCATGCTGCCGGGACGATGGATCACCTCGGTCATGTCATAATGATTCCAATCTATGGGGAAGTTAGTATAGAGCAACCGATTCTCTTTATAATACCTGTCGAAAACCCGAGTGCCGGCAAGCGGCGTAAGAAATGTGGTTTGCATCACATCTATTTGACTTCGGATCATAAAGTCGGCACGTTGCTGCAGTTTATCAGCCGTATCACCATCCATTCCGAAGATGAAGGCCCCTAAAACAGCAATCCCTGCCTTGTTGATGCGACGGAATGCCTGGGAGTAGTAATCTACTCCCCGCTTGATATTGAGTTGTTTGTGAACCTCTTCCAAGGCACCCTCATCCTCTGCTTCAAGCCCAAGGAAGACCATCCTGCAACCGGCACGCCTCGCCCAGAAAAGCACTTCCTCATCATCCCCGAAGTTAAGCGAGGCCTGGCAGAACCACCATTTGTTCAACTTACGCTCCACCATACCCTTGAAGATCGCCAATGCCTGATCCCGTGACTCTTTGCCGTACCCGATGATATTGTCATCCACAAAGAATATCCTTTTCTCAGGGATAGTCTCCAGTTCAGCCAGTACTTCCCCGGGGGGACGCCGCCGGTATCGCTTCCCATTAAAGGCTGTAACCGAGCAGAATTCGCAGTCCATGGGACAACCCCGCGAGGTCTGCACGGAGGCGAACATATAGCGTGGATGAAATAAGTCACGTCGCGGGTTCGGTGCACCTGACAGGTCGGTCCATCCTCCCTTGTATATCTTTTGCAGATGTCCTGCCTCAACATCCGATATTACGTGCAGCCAGACGGCCTCTGCTTCGCCTATGACAACAGCATCAACATATTGAAGGGCTTCTTCCGGTCGGATTGACGCATGAATCCCGCCTATGACCACAGGTACCCTCCGCTGTCGATAGATCGAGGCAATTTCATATGCCCGATTGGCAGAAGCGGTAAAGGCTGTGATGCCCACTAAATCCGCATCTTGATATGAGAAAGACTCCCAGTTCTCATCAAGCAGCTTTACCTTCCAGGAAGATGGTGTGACTGCTGCGACAATTCCCAAGCCGATAGGGGGAAACCGGGAAGACCTGTTGACCGTGAGACCAACACGCGCAGGGTTCACAGGGTTGATCAGGACCAGTCTTGGGCGCTTCATGTTATAGACAATTCCTTGTTATGGTCGGTTATTACGTCCCGACCTCATTTAAAAATAAAATGAACAGCAGCATTATAATGTTGTAATACCCAACCATTGTATTATAATACAAATAGAGAATGCAACTATTATTGTGAAAGGAAGAAACTATAATGCCTCTTACAGATAAGGAATCCCTGCAATTGAATCAGGCATTGTTCAGCATGTCACACGCCTACCATTTGCGTACTGCAAAATATGAAAAAAAGAATCCGACCGGTCTTGCCTTTTCTGATCGGGCGGTGCTCATGGTTTTGGGCCAGCTGGCGCCGATCAACTCCCGCCAATTATCGAACTTGATGACCATCAATCCCGGCACGATTTCTCAGTATGTCCATAGCCTTGTCAAGAAAGGGCTGGTCGAAAAAAAACAAGATGAAAATGACCGGCGTAAATGGTGGTTGAGTCTTACGAAAAAAGGGCAGGCCATCTATCAGGAAACAGTCTCAAAAGCGATTGTATACACTAGAGATTTCATATCCTCACTGAGTGAAAAGGAACAAAAGACACTCCATCAATTGCTTTTAAAAGCGTCCCACGCCCTGGGATACGAGTGGCAATAGAAATGCGGATTTTGTGGGCAGTCAGCTCACTCGGCAAAGGTCACATCATGCGTGACATTGCAATAGTCAACCAACTTCAGAGGTTGACAGATGTAGAAGTTGACTGGCTTGTCCCTGATCCCGGCGGAGAATTCATGCGCAACAGGGGTTATACCGTCCTTGATCATTCAGGGCTCTTGTCCGGCAGCGGAAAGGTCTATGCCCAGGTTTTTGATGGCAGTTCAAACGAGATCAACCTGATGAGGTATACAAAGGCCGATACGAGACTTCACAAGCATGATTTTTTTGTGAGTAAGAAGGCATGGGAAGATAAGGTATATAATGTAATCATCGGTGACGAGGCCTTCTGGCTCCTCACCGGATTTGCTTCAAGATGGGCAGCTAAGCCTGCCCCTTTTATTTTCCTCACGGATTTTATCGGTGTAAAGTCAATGCAGCCCGACATGAATGATATTCTCTTTGCCTGGTATAACAATCTCAAGTTCACCATGAGTTTTTTAGGACCGGATATCTACATCTACATTGGATACGCAGAAGAAATCCCTGACGAGCCGATGGGTTTTCTGCTTCCGGGCAGGAGATCCTGGGCGCGGCGCCACTGCCGTTTTGTAAGACCCATTGTCAGCTTTGATCCTGAGGCCCTCCCTAATAAATCAACGCTGCGCGAAAATCTCGGATTGCCGGTTCATAAAACATTGTTCATTGCAACAGTAGGCCCGGAAGGAGACGCTTATAAACGAACAACAGACATAGAGTCGGTTCTGGAGCTCTTGCGGTCTGATTACCCGGATGCCCATTTTGTTATGGTCAGCCCGGAGGCAGGTAGGAAAGACTGGATTCAATACCATGGATACCTTGATGAGCTGTATAAATACTTTGCAGCAGCGGATTTCGTTTTGACCCAATCAGGATATGGGAAGGTTGCGGAGCTTGCTGCAACAGGAACGCCCTTCATCGCTGTTCCCCTGGATTTTCACTTTGAGCAGGAATACGTGATGGCTCACCGTTTGGACCACTACGGGGTGGGAAAGATAGTGACTCTTCGCAATAATTCCCCTGAAACGATTGCTGCAATGGCCCTTCAATTAATGGGTCAAGGTGGACGAAGGGTATCGGTAGACGACGGAACAGAGGTCGCCTGTATTATCCTGAAAGCAGGGAAGCACACAAGTGCATGACAATACGTCAGTTCAACACAGAGAAATTCTAAAAACGCTTTGCTTGAGTAAAAGGATAAGGGGGTCGGTAATTCTGCTCGGCTAGGTCCAGGAGATAAATACCAGGATAGAGTATACCAGAATGCTTATTGCAAATAACATTCTCATCAACTTCTCCTTCATGGATGGGCTTGTTACAAGTTGGTGCCCACATATACCTTTGTTTTTCAAGTTTCAAGAGGAATTATTATGGAAACAAACCGTGATTGATCTTTTCCCTTACACGAGCTCTTCGAGGATTTTTACTGCATCTTGCACATATTTAACGCACCGGACGGCAAAGATGGCCTTTTCCCGGGCCTCGGCCAGTTGCTCGGGTTTGCCCAGGTCGTACCCGATAAGCTCGGTGCAGTTGATGGAGCCGTGGAGCCTGGTGAACCGGTCAACGAACTCCCGCACGACCTCATAGGTCCCTTCCTTCATCTCGGGCCCGCCGCCGTGCTTCAGCCCGATAGCCATAAGAGCGCCTGTAACGGCACCGCAGGTGAGACCCAGGTGCGAGATGCCGCCGCCGAATGCACATGCAACCTTCGATGCCGTAAGCTGGTCCATGCCGAAGTCCCCGGCAAAGGCCATGAGCACTGCCTGGGCGCAGGAGTGTTTGGTTGAGAACAATTGCATGGCATGTTCTGTCTTTGTCATAGTTACCTTTATACATTATTTTTAAGAAAAAGGAACGCCGCACTGTCATGAATGAGGTCGTAACAGCGCGGCGCGATATGCCTAGAGACGATGAGTGATCTTCAGATTTGGGGTTCTACCAAAGCAAGCTCTCCGTCCTGGCGTTTGTAGATAAGATTGAGCTGCTTTGAATCCGTGTTCTGGAAGATAATAAAGTTTTGTGGTGCTTCACCCATCTCCATGACGGCCTCGTCAACACTCATGGGCCTGACGGGATAGTTCTTCTCATAGATGAGGCGCTGTTTTGCCTTTTTGCTGACCGGGGGCGCAGCTGCCACTGTTGCCGCCTTACCCTGCTGGGTCTTCTTACCCTGGAGCTTCTCCTTGTACTTCTTGAGCTGCCTTTCAAGCTTATCCATCACCATGTCGATGGCTGCATACAAGTCCTCGGTGATCTCTACGGCGTTGATGACCGTGCCGTCCGCGGTGAGGGTGACATCAGCCTTGTGCCGGCGCTTTTCCACAGAAAGGACGACATGCGCTTCAGCGGTGCGGTCGATGTATCTGTCCATCTTCGAGAGCCTTTTGAACGCGTAGTCTTTCAGCGCATCGGAAGAGTCAATGTTCTTAAAGGTAATGTCGGTCTGCATAAATCCTCCTCTCGTGGTTAAACAATGATTTAAAAGTGTTTCTTCCTCCGGTTTGAAGGAAGAATACCAAGCAGCTCACGGTACTTGGCAACGGTCCTGCGTGCTATCCTCACCCCTTTCCCTTTCAGTTTATGGGCTATGGCCTGGTCGCTCAGGGGATGTTTGGCATCCTCCGCCTTGATGATATTTTCAATTTCATTCTTAACGCTCTGGGATGCGATAAAACTTCCGTCGCTCTTGGATATACCGCTGTTGAAGAAATACTTGAGCTCGAATGTGCCCTGGGTCGTATGCACATATTTATTAGATGTAACCCTGCTGATGGTGGATTCATGCATGCCCACATCATCGGCAACGTCTCTGAGGACTAATGGTTTCAGGTTCGTGATACCGTGGTCGAGAAAATCTTTCTGGAACTTGACGATGCTCTCTGTGACCTTGCACAGGGTATTCTGCCTCTGCTGGATGCTCTTTAAAAGCCACTGGGCAGACTTGTAGCAGTCGGAGAGGTAGTCCTTGGCCATCTTGCCCATATTGTCGGACTTCATCATGATCTGGTATTCTTTGTTGAGCTTGAGCATGGGCAGATCCTCCTCATTGAGCAGGATCATATACTCCCCCTCCATTTTCACCACATACACATCCGGGACGATGTACTGGGGGGGATCGTCTGAGTAATCACGGGCGGGACGGGGTTCCATGTTGACGATGATCTGGGCGGCCTGTGCCACATCATCCACGGTTGCAGAAAGCTCCTGGGCGATCTTGTTGTAGTTTTTGGTCTGGAGGTCCTCCAGGTGGGAATCGATTATCCTCCACACCAGGGTGTTCTCCAGGTCCAGTATTCTCGCCTGGATCCTGAGGCAGTCCTTCAGGTCACGCGCCGCGATGCCGGGAGGGTCGAACCGCTGAACCTTGACAAGTACCGACTCAACTATGTCGGGTGTTGACCCGGTTTCCTGGCATATGGTCTCGGTATCAAGCCCCATGTAGCCGTTATGATCGAGGTTGCCGATGATGAAGAGGCCCACTTCCTGTTCTTTATCGGTAAAATCATTCAGTCTCAACTGCCAGAGGAGATGGTCCATGAGCCCTTCGGGTTTGCAGGTAGTGGACTCGATGGAGGGCCGCTCATCGTCTTCATAGTAGGGGATATTGTCCTGGCCGTATGTCTCCAGGTAGGCATCCCACCTTTGCCTGAGCTGTTCCTTCTCCTTGACGGATTCGGGGGTGTCCTCGCGTACACGGGCAATTTCCACATCGAGCAGCGGGTTTTGTTCGAGCTCGCTGTCGATATATTCCTGCAGCTCGAGCCTGCTAAGCTGCAGGAGTTTGATAGCCTGCTGGAGCTGTGGCGTCATTATGAGCTGCTGCGCCAGCTTGAGATGTTGCTTAAGCTCCAAGGCCATCCTTAACTCCTCCTAGAGAGAAAAGTCCTTACCCACATAGATCTGCTTGACCTTCTCATTCGCCACAACCTGTTCCGGGGTTCCTTCCTCAATTACAAGACCCTGATGGATAATATATGCCCTGTCACATATCTTCAGGGTTTCTTTTACATTATGATCCGTAATAATGACACCAATTCCCAATTTTTTCAAGTTTACTATCATATCCTGAATGTCATTGACCGTGATGGGGTCAATCCCTGCAAAAGGCTCATCCAGGAGCATGTATGCGGGGCTCAGGGCCATGGCCCTGGCGATCTCCACCCGGCGCCTCTCACCTCCGGAGAGAGAGACGCCTTTTTGAGTACGCACTTGATCAAGACCGAAGCTTGCCACGATCTCATCACGGTGCTGTTTCAGCTCAATCCCTTTCAACCCCCTGGCCTCCAAGGGGACAGAGATGTTGTCTTCCACGCTCAACCCCCTGAACACAGAGGGCTCCTGGGGCAGGTAGCCGATGCCTCGCATGGCGCGACCCGCGAGATCGATGCCGGTGATGTCGTCAGTACCGAGAAATACCTTGCCCTTGTCCGGGCGGATGAGACCCACGATCATGTAGAATGTCGTGGTCTTCCCCGCTCCGTTCGGGCCGAGCAGTCCGATGATCTCGCCCTTGTTGCAGGCAATGGAGAGGCCTCTGATGACGTACACCTTCCCAAAGCTCTTCTCAAGGCCATCGGCCTTCAGCGTCATTTCCCCCATTGCATGATCCCCGTACTCTCTCCGGCATTCACCCGAACTTTCACCCTGCGGCCGGCACCTTCAACCACCTGAGTGTCGTTTTTCTTATCCAGTGTCACCTTCTGGCCGATGATTTTCTCCTGGCCTCTGGTGATGACGACATCACCCGTCATTACCATTACATCACTGACAAGATCATACACCGCCTTGGCACATGTTGCCTCTTTGTCTTTCCATAAGATATCCACATCACCTTCAGCGGTTAACATGTTGACCTTGTGTGATTTCTGGTCGTAGACCAACGTCAGGGTATTTCCCTTGACCGTGATATCGGGTTTCGTAGCCTTCACTCTGCCTTTGAATATCGCTGTACCGTTCTTGGTGTTCACGTCCAGTCTGTCCGCCTCGATGTCAACCATATCGGATACCTTAGGCGGTGTCTTGAGGCCTTCCGCATGAAGGGCATACGGCCAGAGAAGGCTAAAGATTAAGAATATTCTGCATAACCTTTGCATGGACCCTTCCGATACAAGCGATATTGGTGAATTGGTCGGAAAATTCCGCCCTGTCGGCCGTGATGACTCCACTTTCCCCCTCGATAACTATTGGGTTATCCGTATGGGCAAAATTCTTTACCCTATCCCAGGTGAGGTTATTGAGCCTGGCGCGGGACCCGTTTTGTGTTTCAATGTTCACCGGTCCCTTAACCTCAAGGATGGATTTGGCGCGATCGTAGAAGGCATCTACACCGCTCAGCTTTAGCCCGCCGGTCTGTGTAAGGACAAAGTCTTTGAGACGCACGTCTTGATCCCCTGTCTCATCCACCTCCCGGGCGGACACTTCCATGGTCTTGTTATTTTGGCGATTGCGTTCGTACATGACTACATTCATGGCCTGTCGCCTTGGCTGCGTGCCCTTATTCAGGGATGGCGCCATTTGATTATCGCGGGAAACGGAGATGATGAAAGCCAGTACGACGATCACACCCGTCAATAGAATCAGCTTATTCCACATAGCGTTCCATGATCTTGTCGAAAAGCCCCTCGCGCTTCAGGATGATCTCTATGGCCTCCCTGACGGCGCCGTGACCGCCCGGCCTCGTGGTAACCACTTCGGCCCTCTCCTTGACCATATCCATGGCATCGGCCGGGGCAAAGGTCATACCGCACAGGGCCATGGGGGGAATGTCCACCACATCGTCCCCCATGTAGGCCATATTGGTCGTGCTTATGCCGAGTTTCTGCGCCGCTTCCAACAGTGCCGGCTTCTTGTCTATTGCCCCCTGGAAGACGTGCGTAATACCGAGCTCATGCGCCCTGTACTCCAGTGCCTTTGATGTCCTGCCGGTGATAATGACCACCTCGATACCGGCCCGCAGGAGCATCCTCAGCCCGTGTCCGTCCTTGCTGTTGAAGGCCTTGATCTGGATACCTTCATCGGTGAAGTAGATGGAAGAGTCTGTCAGTACGCCATCCACATCGAGCACCAGGCACGAGATCTTGTTCATGAGGTTACCTCGTGGATCTTTTTCAGCTGTACTAAAAGAGGTTCCAGCCGATCGAGCCTCAGGCTGTTCGGGCCGTCGCTGAGTGCCTGATCCGGGTTGTCGTGCACCTCCAGGAAGATACCGTCAAGCCCGAAGGCCACACCGGCCCGGGCAAGCTGAACGATATACTCGGCATTGCCACCCGATGATGAGCCCTGTCCTCCGGGGAGTTGGAGACTGTGGGTCACATCGAGGATTACGGGAAAGCCGAGCGAACGCATGACGGCAAGGCTCCTCAAATCGCACACCAGGTTGTTGTAGCCCAGACTCACTCCGCGTTCGGTAAGGATAATAGCATTGTTCCCGGTGCTTTGCACCTTTGCTGTTACATTGCCCATGTCCCAGGGTGCCATGAACTGTCCCTTCTTGATGTTTACCGGCAGGCCCGTCTTGCCTGCTGCAACGAGGAGATCGGTCTGCCTGCACAGAAAGGCAGGGATCTGGAGCATGTCCAGGACATGAGCGGCAGGACCTGCCTGCAAAGGGTCGTGGATGTCCGAGGTGACGGGGATGGAAAGACGTTTCTTGATATCCAGAAGGATATGAAGGCCCATCTCGAGACCGGGCCCCCGGTATGAATCGATGGATGAGCGGTTCGCCTTATCAAAGGATGCCTTGAAGATATAGGGGATCCCCATGCGGGAGGTGATATCGCGAATACTTTCCGCCATGAACAGGGCATGGTCCTGCGATTCAATGACGCACGGGCCCGCGACCAGCACCAGATCGCCGGAACCGATAGTGATGTCATGAATCTTTACCTTTTGCATATACCCCTGCCGCACGTGATTACTTTAGCCGCCGATCCAAAATGATAATCGGTGCTCCTGCTAGGGGATTTATCGTATGGTACGTGGGGTGTCAAGCAATCAGAAGATCAAAACACGCTAAAAGAGCACGGCTGTTTAGAGGGGCCGGGATAGGGGTTGACTACTCGATTCTGGATACTAATTATCTTTCTCCGTGACCATGAAGGCATACCCGAGGGAAGATCTATCCATTGTGCTTTCCGGTGAAGCAGGACAGGGCCTGCAGACCTTGGAACAGCTGATGCTGAAGGTCTTCAAGCTCTCAGGATACCATGTCTTTTCCTATAGCGAATTCATGTCGAGGATCAGGGGTGGGAACAACTCCACCCAGATACGGATCTCTGCAAAGAGGGTTGCGTCTTACCTCAGAAGGATCGATATATTCGTTCCGCTCAATGCCGGCGCCATGGAACGGTTTCACGACCGGATAACCCGTGAAACGGTCATCCTGGGCGATCGTACATTCATTGACAAACAGTACTTCGATGAGGGCTATCCCATTGGGGAGGTACCCATTGGAGAAATTGCCAGGGGGATCGGCGGACCGGTTTATACGAATATCCTCGTGCTCGGGATATTTGCAGGGCTCTTAGGGCTTGAAATGGGTCTGCTTGAAAATCAGGTGAGGCAATTCTTCAGCAAAGCCGGAGATGAACGTACCGGCAAGAACATTGATGCGGTAAGGAAGGGCTTCGACACAGGCTCTCACGTGCTTAAATCGGGCCAGGTCCTTCCCGTCATCACAAAATCGGAAGAAGTGAAGAATGAGCTCCTCATGAACGGTGTCGATGCAATAGGCATAGGAGGTCTTGCCGGAGGATGCACGTTCGTCTCATCCTACCCCATGTCTCCATCAACCGATGTCCTGGTGTTTTATGCCAGGAATGCACACGATTTCGGGCTGGTGGTGGAACAGGCGGAAGATGAAATAAGCGCCGTCAACATGGCACTTGGTTCCTGGTATGCCGGGGGGAGGGCTTTGGTGACTACCTCAGGGGGAGGATTTGCGCTGATGGTGGAGGGGGTGAGCCTTGCCGGATGCATCGAGTCTCCCCTGGTCATCCATATCGGCCAGCGCCCCGGCCCTGCAACAGGCCTTCCTACCCGCACCGAACAGGCTGACCTGGAGCATGCCCTCTACTCCGGCCATGGTGAATTCCCCAGGCTGATCCTGGCGCCCGGTACCATAGAAGAGGGGTTCTGGCTTACACGCCATGCCTTCCGGATGGCAGATAAGTACCATATCCCTGTTTTTATCCTTACGGATCAGCACTATCTCGAATCCAATCATACCTTGAACCGCCTGGATATCCCGGAGCCGTTAAACGAGAGCTTTATCAAAGAGACAGACACCGCATATAAACGCTATTTGTTCACGGAAAGCGGCATCTCACCAAGGGGCATACCCGGCTTCGGCCAGGGGCTGGTTTGCGTGGACAGCGACGAACATGATGAGAACGGATATATCACGGAAGACTGTTCGGTGCGATCTTCCATGGTTGAGAAGCGGCTTCGGAAACTTAAGGCCATGGAAACCGACACGATAGCGCCGACACTCACCGGAGGGGATGACTATCGGCATCTTGTCGTCGGGTGGGGTTCGACCTATAACGTCGTCAAGGAGGCCCTGGAAATCCTCCAACGAAAAGACCTCTCCTTCCTGCACTTCTCCCAGGTGTATCCACTCCACCCGAAGGCCCGTGAACTCATCAATCGGGCAAAAAAAAGGTTCATCATCGAGAACAATGCCACGGCCCAGTTCGGAAAATTGATCAGACTGCATACAGGAATCGAGCTTGATGGGAAGATTCTCAAGTTCGACGGCATGCCGTTCATGCTCGAAGAAGTCGTAGAGCAGCTGGATGCCCTGATGGGAAGGTGAGGAATGGGAACGGAATTCGACATTGATTACCCTGCGGATATTGCGTGGTGCCCCGGATGCGGAAACTATCATATCCTCACGGCGCTCAAGGCCGCTCTTTCGGAGCTGGCACTCCATCCGGCATCGCTCGTCTTCGTATCCGGAATCGGACAGGCGGCCAAGACCCCTCAATATCTGAAGACCAACTACTTTAACGGCCTCCATGGGAGATCTCTGCCTGTTGCCACGGCGGTCAAGGTGACGAATCCGGAGCTTACGGTCATTGCTCAGAGTGGTGATGGATGCATGTACGGCGAAGGGGGCAACCATTTCCTCCATGCCATTCGAAGAAACCCGGACATCACGGTGATCATCCACAACAATATGGTGTACGGGCTTACCAAGGGACAGGCATCTCCCACGAGCATGCGGGGCTTTGTTACACCCATACAGGTGGGTGGGGTATGCATGGAGCCCTTCAATCCTCTGGCCCTTGCCATTGCCCTGAATGCATCGTTTGTTGCGAGGGCCAATGCAGGGGACGAGGAGCAGACAAAGGAAATCCTGAAAAAGGCCATCACTCATAAAGGATTCGCAATCGTTGACATATTGCAACCCTGCGTATCATTCAACAGGGTTAACACCTACCAGTGGTACAAGGATCATACGTATTATCTCGATGATTCCCACAATCCATCCGACAGGGATGCCGCCTTCTCAGCAGCAACCCGATCGGACAGGTTTGCCCTGGGACTGATTTATATCGGTTCAGGAATACCCACCTTCTCCGAGTGTCAGGATGTCTATAAGACCGATCCCCGGCCGCTCTATCAACATATGGCGAGCCGTGAAAAGATCGAATCCTTGCTGAATGCAAAGAGGATATGAGAATGAACCTTACAGGCAGGGTAGCCGTCATAACCGGTGCAGGACGAGGTCTTGGCAAGGCTATAGCCCTTGCTTTTGAACTATCAGGTGCCAATGTTACTTTGTTCAGCCTGTTGGAGGATGAACTGAAAGATATCGCCGCCGACCTTGAAAAGCTCGGCGGAGAATATCTCCTGCATACCGGAGATGTGTCGGATGAGCATGATGCGGCTTCTGTGGTTGCTGAAACTTTTGCACGGTTCAGCAGAATAGACATCCTTGTGAACAATGCAGGCATCATCGGGCCGGCGCGGTTCCTTGAGGATGCCGTGCCGTCAGAATGGAAGCAGACATTAGATGTGAATCTTACCGGAAGCTATCTCTTTTGCCGGGAGGTGATTCCTTACATGATCAAACAGGGAGGCGGTAAAATCATCAATATCGTTTCCGGACTCGGGCAGATGCCGTTCCCGCGTTTCTGTGCATATTCGGTATCCAAAGCCGGTCTCATCCAGCTTACTCGGTCGCTCTCTGAAGAATTGAACCCCTTCAATATTCAGGTTAATGCCATCGATCCCGGCCTGATGGATACAACTATGGGAAATGAAATTCGCGCTATGGGCCCTGACGCACTTGGCCAGGGCCTGTACAACCAGATGATCGGGTATAAGGAGCAGGGTATATTAAAAGACCCCAGAGACATAGCGGATCTCGCGGCATTTCTTGCATCATCCGATTCAGGGGATATGACAGGTCATATCGGAACCACGAAATACTACCGTACTCTCGGATGGAAACCAAGCGAGCCGAATATTTAGCAAGTACTCCTTTTTTAAATCATATCAACACCGATCTTCATCCTAAGATTCGATATTCCTGCGAAAAAGGATTTGTCCTGTCCCACAAGACAATCAGCGATAAACCACAAGGAATGAGGAAACCCGTAGATGCTAATAATATAATGAAATTATTTAACATTAAATATTCTACCGCGATGGCACGCCTATTGAATACATCAGATGATAAGAGATATGAGTGCCAGCCATGTAATCAAAGGCAGGACTCGGGTTATGAAGATTAATCACGTGGAGGTTAGTCATGAATTCATATACGGAATCAAGCTTAGGCAAGGATGGATCGAACACTACGAGAATAACCACACTCTACGATCTTATGGAAGAGATCAATGCAGAACAGATCAGCCCACAAAGGGATCCAGGCAGTTACAGTATCCAGGACCCTGCGGGGAATGGTCGATTCAGTCCGGCGGCAGAGAAGGTTTTTCAGATGTTTGAATCGGGACAAATCAGGTTCAAGAATCTCCAGGATGTCAAAAGAAAATATGCTGGGTGGCTATTCTGACATCAGTCATGAACACCAAGGTTAAATTCGGCAATAAATGCCACGCCTGACGGCATGGTAATTCTATGGGGAAGGAAATACCTATGGACAACTCTTATGATTATATGGATTTTCAACAATACTACAGGGAAATTCAGCAATACCCAACTCTAACCCATGAGAAAGAGTATGAACTGGCAAAACAATATCAAAAGGGCGACGAAGCTGCCGGACAGCAATTAATCCAGGCGAACCTCAGGTTTGTGGTGAGGGTGAGCAGGAAATATTTTTATTGCGGTCACCATTGCCTCGAGATCATTCAGGAAGGAAACCTTGGTCTCATCAGAGCCCTTAATCGTTTTGACCCTGAGCGAGGGATACCTTTTGTCTACTATGCAGTTTGGTGGGTTGAAGCCTTCATCAAGGCTTTCATGCACAAGAGCGGAAAGGTGAACACGGGGAGTCTGAGTCATGCCAAGAAATTGCACTCATTGGATGAACACCTTGGAAACGATGACGATAAAGACCGATGGATTGATTTTCTCACAGATGGTGCTGATCCGGAGAAAATGTATAATGGCAGGGAGTCATCTCAAAATATTTCATCCGTACTCCATCATTGCTTCACCTTCCTCTCTCCAAGGGAAATATCTGTCCTGAAACAACGATTTTATTCTGATCCGCCTGTTAAGCTTAAGGAAATAGGGATGCAACTTGGTGTAAGCAGAGAACGTGTCAGACAAATCCAGACAAGATCCATGGAAAAATTAAAACAAATTTTAGAAGATCAGGTAAAGGGCCTTTGGGAGTCAACAACCCATGATTCCCATCCACTCACCGAGATCAATCAACTGGGGTTTATACGGAGAGGAGAATATCAAAACTGAAGTATCCCTCTTTACTGAAACACTCTGGCATGTTTTGATCTAAGATTTCTTTACATCTTGGAGAAAAGACTTTATCATGTTCAAGTGCCCATAGGTAATCAGGAAAAGATACTTGTTATCGATGATGACAATCTTGTCTGCAGTTCCATAGCAAACGTTGCTAAAGCCTTGGGATACAATGCTACGACAGCCCTTACCCTGAAAGAAGGCATCGAGTCGGTTAACAAGGAACCGTATGATGTAGTGTTTCTTGATGTGCATATGCCTGATGGGAACGGGATCGAAATGCTTCCCAAAATCTGCCAGAGTGGCGGCCGACCTGAAGTTATCGTCATAACCGCCTATGGAGATCCGGAATCAGTCGAGACAGCCCTTTCCCGGGGGGCCTGGGATTACATTGAAAAACCCTTTTCGAAGAACGATCTTGTCCATCTGTTAAAAGATGCAATTCTCTTTCATGAAAGCAATAAGCAACCATTGATCAGCGTAGATTTTGAGAAAGAGGGGATCATTGGTAAGAGTTCCCAGATGAGAGAATGCCTGGCATTACTAAGCAAGACATTAAACAGTGATGCCAATGTGCTGCTTACCGGCGAAACAGGAACGGGTAAAGATCTCTTTGCGCTGGCAATCCACAATAACTCCAGCCGCGCCAAGAATAACTTTATTGTGGTCGACTGTGCCTCCTTGCCCCCGAATCTGGTGGAAAGCATTCTTTTCGGTCACGAGAAGGGATCATATACCAGTGCGGATAAAGCGCAGCAAGGTCTGGTCATACAGGCCCACAGGGGGACACTGTTTCTGGATGAAGTGGGTGAACTCCCCCTGTCCATCCAGCAAAAGTTCCTGCGTATCCTCCAGGAGGGTCGCTTCCGTCCTGTCGGAAAACCCACTGAGATTGAAAGCGATTTCAGAATCATATCTGCCACAAACCAGAATCTGGACAATTTAGCAGAGATAAAAAGATTCCGAAAAGATCTCCTCTTCAGACTCAAATCCATCACCATCCATCTCCCTGCACTCAGAGATCGACCCGAGGATATCCTGGAATTGACAAATCACTACCTGCAAAAACTCTGCAAGAAATATGGCATGAAACCAAAGCGCCTCAGTACTGCATTTAGAGATACCATCATGCAGTATGCCTGGCCCGGTAATGTACGTGAATTGATTCACGCACTGGAGAGCTCGCTTACGGTTGCACATGATAGTGCCATCCTGGTCCCAAAACATCTTCCACACCATATTCATGTGCAGGTGAAGCAAAATACTGTTGCAGCTAAAAAAAAGAAACCGCTGCGCATTGCGACAAACAACAGCCTTTCCAGCCTCAATGAGGTGCGGGAAGAGGCTATCGCTGAGATAGAACAGCAGTATCTTAAGGAGTTGATGATCCGGACAAAAGCCCATATTGAGACAGCCTGCAGAATATCCGGGCTATCCCGCTCGCGTCTCTACGCCTTGCTGAAGAAGTACAACATATCATAGTATTCTTGAATCGATATTTCATACGTGCATTCCTGCCGGAAGAGACTAGTCCTCCCACACAGGACAATCAGCATTCACTCTTGAAAGATATGCGTATCATGAAATCATGTAACAAACTAATATTACATGCTGTCTCTTAATCTTCAACAATGGCATGGTAATTGAGTATCCTTGTACGAAGGCATCCCAGAGAGAAAGGTACTGAACGATATGGAAAATAAGATTTTGCTGTTGTCAGTAATTATGTTTTTCGGATTCTCGGTCCTTTCAGGGGCTACACCCATTGAATTTAAAAATCGGCATGTAATCCTTGGCTATACCCCCATAACCTTGAGACAGCCTTCGGCCCAAGTGGGTAAGGCCTTCTCTGTCGGGGTGCATAACATTAAAAACACACTCGCGTTTTCTATGAGTGAACTCAAGAATACTTCTGCTCCCGCCCCTCTACCCAAGCCCTCAACCCTTTTTCTTCTTGGTTGTGGAATTATTTTCTCCGTTGGTTTCAGCAAAAGATACAGGCAACACAAAGAATGACTCACATTCTGTGTTAATGCGTCACTACAGCACTATGACTTAAGCGAAAAGATTAATACCCGGGCAATGATACATTGAATACTTGGAGAAATTCAGCAGGAGGTTATCATGAATGCTACTCAGACCGAGACCAGATATTATATTTTCAAGTGTCGAGACCATGAATGCAATGAAACTATACCGGTAATATCTTTCATCTCTCAATATGCCTTTTCAGCAGGGAGTATCTATCTGAAAAGACAAGCCATTGAGAGAGACTATGACCTCATCACCGTCGATGTCATATGTCCGTTCTGCTGCGCAGCAAATCACTTCCAGATAATGGAAAATAAAAAGGAGTTAAGCAGGCAGGATTATGATGAAGCAAGCAAGGTCATGGAGGTAAAATTGGCGTTGAGACATGAGCTCAATAAGATACTTGCACATGATTACAAGGGTCAGCCAGATGTTGTCTCTACAATACCCTTAAGGTAACTGAGCCAACTAGCCATAAGAAACAAAGCTATAACCCCCATAACTCTTGAGGGAGGGTATCAAGATGACCCTCTCTCGTTTTTTGTAATTTTGCTCATCATCACCCACTCATCTCATCTCATCTTCAGCATCATGATCACCCATTCTTCTCGAACACACTCCCTGTAAGATAGCCAATTCCCAGGCTCGAAGCCTTTCCTCCAGATATAAAGAAGCCCTTGGGGTGTCACAAAAGATCGGACTTGTTCGGATAAGTTTTAAAGAATTTTGGGCTTTGACTGTGCCTTTTCACTGTGTTAGGGAGAGGCTATCATGAGTAGTGACGAGAGCAGCAGTAGTCATAGATTTTAATACCCTTGTCCCGGTATAGATCGTCTGTCCATGGGCAAGGGAGAGATGATCGTGCCGGACATGTACCGTTTGCAATTTTCAGATAACCGGACGATCCTGTCAATAGATACGAGCAGGGTGCGGATGTATGCTGAGACATCACCGAGTCTCTTTTTGCGGGATGAAAGGATGGTTTTCAAACACCACGGCACATCCATGCCCTGTTCAGAGAAGTGATTTCCCCTGCTTGCAAGAAGCTAGCTTTATCGGACCTGTGTGCGAACATGTATGTGAAAGCGAAAAGAGGATTTCAGCATGTATTGGCTGAGTAAATCTTTTCATCGCATCGATCGCTTTAAAAAAAGGCTCTTCGTCTTTCTTGCGGTCCTCGGCCCGGGAATCATCGTGATGATCGCCGACAACGATGCAGGCGGTATTTCCACCTATGCGGTTACCGGCTCAAAATACGGGTTCAATCTTCTCTGGATGTTTGTCATCCTCCTGCCCATGGCCTATTATGTACAGGAAATGACCGTCCGTCTTGGCGCTGTGACAAAACGCGGCCACGCAGAGGCTATCTTTGACGGCTTCGGGCCTTTCTGGGGCTGGTTCTCCATTGTGGACCTGATCATTACCAACTGGCTCACCCTGGTCACGGAATATGTGGGAATGACGGCTGGCATGAGTCTCTTGGGCGTTCCTCCTTGGTTGACAATCATTGTCGTAACAGCAATCTTGTTCAGCATTGTTCTATCAGGGCAATACTGGACCTTTGAAAAGATCACCCTTTTCTTTTGCTGCTTTAATTTCGTATACATTCCGGCTGCTATCTGGGCTATGGATATGCCCTCGGCACCGGCATGGAACCACGTCTTTCAAGGATTCTACAATCCGAAGATGGGCGGTTTCACCATGGATCTCATCTTCATTCTTCTCGCCAACATCGGCACTACGATTGCCCCATGGATGCTCTTCTTCCAACAGAGTGCCGTTGTGGACAAGGGTCTTGACATACACGACGTGACCTACGGGAAAATCGAGACATTTGTCGGTTCTTTTTTCACCTGCCTCGTTGCCGTCTTTATTATTATCGCAACAGGTGCAGCCTTTTTCTATCACCATCCACCGATCACGATTGAAGACGCCAAGCAGACCGCCGAGGCTATAGTGCCTCTTCTGCCTTTTGGTTATGGAGAACTCGCCAGGAAGCTCTTCGCCATCGGTCTCTTTGATGCCGGATTCCTTGGTGCACTCTGTATCTCTCTGGCCAGTTCTTGGGCCGTAGGAGAGGTTTTTGGCTGGGCACACTCCTTAAATCAAAAAGTCAAGGACGCCCCGTGGTTTTACATCGTTTACCTCGTGATGCTGATCACTTCAGGTGCCGTGGTCTTAATACCAGGAGCTCCTCTTATTACTATCACCATGTTTGTCCAGGTGGTGGCGGTCACCCTTCTACCGGCCGCCCTGGTATTTCTCCTGCTCCTCCTGAATGATAAACCCCTTATGGGCGAGCACGTTAATACGCGCTCACAGAACATCATGAATTGGATGATTGTCCTCTTTGTCGTTATTATGTCCTCGCTGCTGGGAATAGGTACCCTGTTCCCGGGGTTATTCACATGAGTACCAGGGAGGTAACAGCATGATCGCGGATAAAAATTTTAAAATGAAGACAAACGATCAGCACCCCGGTTTTGAACAGTTTCGATTTCTCTTCTTCTCCGAGCTGCTCAAACTGCCTGTGTGCAGGGAAAAGATCAAGAACCGCATCGGAAAACTGAGCGACCTTGTCTTTCTCCATAAAGAGCCGTATCCGGAAGCGGTAGGCATCTATATAGAGCACGGCTGGGGAAAACCCACCGAGTTCATTCCCTGGTCAAAGGTGATCAAGATTGAGGATGATGCAATCTTTGTCAGGCCGCCGGACAGCGGGGACGTGTATCCGCCCTTTGTCGATCAGCCGGGCTGGATCCTCATGGACAAGCATCTCATGGGTAAGACTGTCCTCGATATAGACGGCAGGCAGGTTGAGGTGGTCAATGATGTCCATTTCATCGAGACACGGGGTCTTTTGCTCCTGGTCCATGTGGATATCTCATTTGGCGGCTTCTTTCGCAGATGGGGCCTGGGTAAGTTCGAACTGGTCAACAGCAACCTCATCTCCTGGAAATATATCCAGCCGCTTTCTGTCGAGGATGCGGTTTCCACCGACAAGGTGACCCTCTCCGTAACCAAGAACCAGATGCTGGAGCTCCCCAGCGAGGATCTGGCCGATTTCCTGGAAGAGCTGCCCAATGAGGAGCAGCAGGTTCTTTTCTCGGCCCTTGATACGGAAAAGGCCGCCGAGACCCTCATGGAGGCTGAGCCCAGGGCTCAGCGCCAGATCATCGCCAATCTGCGGGAGGAAAAGGCCCGCAAGATCCTTTCGGAGATGTCGACCCCGCAGCTGGCAGGCCTGTTCACGGTCCTGCCGCACGACGATGTCACCGAGCTCATGGCTTTCCTGAGCAAGGAGCAGGCCGAGCGAGTCCGCAATATCCTTTCCCAGCGTGAAATTCAGGCGAGAAATATCATGTCTTCCGATTATGTCGTTGCACAAAAATCAGACAAGGCCGGTGATGTCCTCACCGCGATCAGGGGTTCCGGCAGAGATCCCAAGAGCATCTCATACATCTATGTGGTCAATGGTGACGGCAAGACCCTGCTCGGGGTGGTTGATCTCCGTGACCTGGTTCTCGCACAGGAGCATCTGACCATGAGCGATGTCATGGTCTCGCCGGTGGTTTCAGCAGAAGAGGATGATGTACAGGATGATCTGGTGGAAATGTTTGTGAAGTATCAATACCACATGATCCCTGTTGTAGACAGGAATGACCGGATCCTTGGGGTGCTCTATCACAATGACATTGATAATCTCATATCACAATAACAGTTTCTCAAGGGGTAAAGGCATGCAAACAGTTATGGAGAGACGATTATGCCGCGCGTGAAGATAACAAAGATGAGCAGGATTGCTTTGTATTTCTTACGATTCTACCTAATCTTTCTGATTGGTCTTTTGCTGGTCAAGTTCCTGAAAGTGGTTCACTGATAATTGGTATAAGGCACTCGAATAGTACCTTCTCCTCAGGTATTACCATGAACATCCTTGTCCGGATTTTCACAACCTTCCACGGATTTGGTTACGAAAAATGATTCCCCATGTACAAATCTGTAGGCGGAACCTCTGATGGTGATATGTAACTGGCTGATAAAATAGACTGATAAAAAATGGCTCATATTTTGCGTCCATCAAATCAGTACAATGGAACTACTGGAAACAATCGTATGAGGCCAAGCTTAAAAACCCTATCGGATAAGGGGGATATCATCATGAAAAATGAAAAATTATTCTATGAGAAGAGAGAAAAGTCGGCAGGCGCAAGATACACGATCGGTAAATTTGATAAGGTACCGGAATCCTGTAAGCTTAAGAAGTGTCGATGGATTAAATGGTGCGCTACCCCTGCCGAAAACCTGATTTATGCCACAGCCGCCGATTTCACAGATCATAAGCCTGCCGATGCGGCGCAAAAAGAGAGGCTTGAGAATAAATTTATCCAGACCCGGGAAATTGAGTCTATCGAAAAAGGTGGTATTGCCCATGATTTCAATAACATCCTCACAGCCATTATGGGGTATACAGAGCTTGCAATAGATAATGCCTCAGAACCGGATAAGGTAAAGCAGAATCTGAAGAAGGCACTCATGGCGAGCACCCGGGCAAGAGACCTTGTGAGCCAGATCATAACCTTCAGCCGTCAGGCCGATAAAAAGTTCACCCCTATAAAGTTTAACTTTGCCATAATAGAATCACTCTGGATGTTACGTCCAATGATACCCTCGAACATCAAGATCAGACAGAATCTTAAGGTCCCTGCTATGGTCATGGCTGATCCCACCCAGATTCACCAGGTCATGATGAACCTCTGTTCCAATGCGGTCCATGCCATGGTCGAGGATGGGGGTGAGTTGGATGTAAGGTTGGAAAAATCGATTATTTATGGTGATACGAATGCCCATGATCCGGATCTGCCCGCAGGGTCCTATGTAAAGCTTACCATCAGTGATACCGGGCAGGGCATGCCCCCCGAGGTCATGAAACGGATCTTTGATCCTTATTTCACCACAAAAGAAAAAGAATTAGGACGCGGCAGAGGCCTGGGTTTATCGGTCGTTCATGGGATCGTGAAAAGTCATGGAGGCGCGATCACCTGTATGAGCACACCAGGAGAAGGGACTTCCTTTGTCATATATCTCCCTGAGATTGAATCCGGGAAAGAGACCATCGGAACCATCGAGGAAACGTCTCTCCCCACGGGAACCGAGCGGATTCTTTTTATAGATGATGAGCAGGTTATTGTGAATCTGGCAGAAGAGATGCTGAGTAAGCTGGGATATGATGTCGTTGCCAAAACAAGCAGCGTCGAGGCCCTTGCGTTATTTCAAGAAAACCCTGACAAATTTGACCTGATCATTACCGATATGTCCATGCCGGCCATGACAGGAGATAGTCTGGCTCAAAATATCCTTGGTCTGCGCAGCGATATCCCCATCATCCTGTGCACCGGATATAGTAAAGATATCACTGAGGAGAAGGCAAAGAGTATCGGCATTCGAGAGTTTATCATGAAGCCGGTAGAAATGAGGGTGATGGCTGAAACCATCCGGAAGGTGCTTGATTAAAACCAACTTCATGTATCAATACGTTTAAAAATTCAGCACCATTATAATAGTTCTCTTTCCTATTGACCTTGGCGGGCTGATCCGACAAGACGCTGGGTAAACCTGGTGAAGCGTGTTTTGCTCCGGCTGTTCTCCACGCTGAGCTTGACCGCCCGGGCAGAGCCAATAGTCAAAACCAGTCGCTTGCCTCTTGTCACTGCGGTATAGAGCAGGTTTCTTGCCAGCATGACATAGTGCTGCGTGTGGACAGGCAGGATCACCGAAGTATATTCAGACCCTTGAGCCTTATGGATGGTCGTTGCATAGGCGATAACCAGATCATCCGCTTCGGAGGAACTGTATAAAACGACACGATCGTCATACCCGACCTGGAATGAGCCGTCCTTCTCGTTGATGTCCATCAGATACCCGATATCACCATTAAAGACCTCCAGCTCATAATTATTGCGGGTCTGCATAACCTTGTCACCAACCCGGAATTCAGTATTGCCCCTCCTGTAAGGCCTGCCGTCCGGATTGAGGGCCTGCTGCAAATGCTTATTTAAGTTTTCAACCCCCAGGATGCCTTTATGCATGGGGCTCAACACCTGTACGTCCCACAAGGGATCCAGACCGTATTTTTGAGGCAGCTCCTCCCTCACCTGGCGGATGATCTCGGCCAGGATCTTTTCAGGGTCTTCCTCTGAAATGAAGCGATATTCTCCGTTGCCGTCTTGGCTAACCTCCGGCATCTTGCCCTGATTGATGCGGTGGCTGTTGACGATGATCCGGCTCTCCAGACCCTGCCTGAAGATCGTGTCAAGCCTCACCACAGGGATGATCCCGGATGCGATGATGTCCCTCAGGCAGTTGCCCGGGCCTACTGATGGGAGCTGATCGACATCGCCCACACATACAAGGGTGGTCCCGGGGGTAATTGCGCCGAGAAGATGGTGGAGGAGTAAGATATCCACCATGGAAAACTCATCCACAATAATAAGATCTGCCTCCAGGGGGGTTTCAGCATTGCGCTGGAAAACACCTTGGATAGGATTGAACTCGAGCAGCCTGTGGATCGTGCATGCCTCCTTGCCGGTAGCCTCGGTCATGCGCTTGGCAGCACGACCCGTCGGGGCACACAGGAGGATCTGTGCATCCACCTCCTCAAACATGTGGATAATGGCGGTGATCGTATATGTCTTCCCCGTGCCGGGCCCACCCGTGAGGACCATGCACGTGTTCTTTGCCGCACACCTTACCGCTTCTCTCTGCAGTTCGGACAGGTTGATGTTATAGCTGTCTTCCATCCATCTGGTCGCCCCATTCGGGTCTATATCGGAAGTGCTTTTATCGGCCTCGTTCATCCTCGACAGGTTCGCAGCCGCATGCTTCTCTGCCTGGTGAAGTGAAGCAAGGTATATTGCGTCTTCGGAATCCGTCTTGCCCTGGACCTTCTCTGTGTACACGTAGTTCATCGACTCGAGTTCTGTGATATTCTCCGAGATCAGCCTCCTGTCGACCCCAAGGAGTCTCGACGCCTCCTGCAGCAGGAGACGGCGGGGAAAATAGGTATGGCCCTGTGTTGCGGCAAGCTCGAGTACATAGATGATGCCTCCGCAGATTCTCTCAGGGGCATCCCTGGCAATGCCTGTCTTCTCGGCGATCCGGTCGGCGGTCATAAAGCCCACGCCCGGGATATCGACGGCGAGACGGTACGGGTTGTTTCTGATCACGTCAATCGTATTGTTCCGGTACTTCTTGAAGACCTTGGCAGCGAGGCCGGCCGTAATGCCCTGGCTGTAGAGGAAGACAAACGTATCGCGCAGGTTCGTATGGTCCTTCCAAGCCCTGAGGATGGCCTCGGCGCGCTTTCTGCCTATGCCGCTTACCTCCCTGAGGCGATACGGCTCCAGGTCGATGATCGTAAATGTGTCCATGCCGAAGGCGTCAACGATGCGCTTTGCGAGCTCCGGGCCTATCTCGTCGATCTCGGAGGTAAGATAAGCCTTTATGCCCTCCACGGTCACCGGGGGCTTGGCCTCGAACTCTACAGCCTTAAATTGCAGGCCGTACTTCGGGTGCTCCACCCAGGATCCCTTGAACTGGTAAAGGTCCCCGATGCGAGGAGAGGGAAGGAAGGCCACGACGTTTACTTTTGAATCATCATGCCCCTGGAGCCTGACCCGTGCGATGGTGTAGCCCGTATCAGAGCGGTGAAAGCGCACCTGCTCGATCTCCCCTGACAGGACCACAGGAGTATTCGCTGCGCCGTTCTTCTGTGAGGGTTTCTCAGCACCGCTCATGTCCCGGACTATTCCATCTCCTTGAGAGATTATACATCATGATGTTCCGGCAGGAACTACGAAAATCAATCTTTCCGTCATACCCGCAGAGGCGGGAATCCGGAGAAATAGCATGCAGGGTAAGTGGAGCACAGCCCGCCAGGTCCTCTTAGTATAATCCTCATAAATGACTCCACCCACCTTGCGCAAAGCACCCGTGTTGCATTATGTCATAATCGGCTTTATATGATCTGAAGGAATTGGAATGAAGTGTTTTCTTAAAAGCGCGCAGGGGTGATGCCACTTGAAATCCGGAGAAGCCAGCCGAACTGCCGAGTTTAATGCGCTGTTCCGTGCTATCGAATCATCACGCCGCCCTCGGAGCAAGCGGCTTTTTGAGGACCCTCTTGCCCCCGGCTTCCTCGATAGATTGAAGTGCGCCTATTTTATATCACGATTGCCGTTGGTCGGCCGGCTCATACCCTTATTTATCGACTGGAACTGGACCGGGGTCAGGGCCTCGGCCATCGGCCGGACATGCTGGATAGATGAGCAGCTTCGCGTTGCGCTCGAGGGCGGCATTAGACAGGTCGTAATACTCGGAGCCGGTTACGATTGCCGCGCCTACAGGCTCTCAGGCATCGAACGGACCCGGGTGTTTGAGCTCGACCATCCAAGTACCCTGGCTGTGAAAGTAAAGCGCCTGAAATATCTCTTGGGCGCTATCCCAAAGCATGTGAGCTTCGTGGAAGTGGATTTCGACCGGCAGGACTTTGCTTTACTGCTTGAAACTTCGGGATTCGATCGCTTCGTTCCCACATTCTTTCTCTGGGAAGGGGTCATGCACTATCTTAAAGCCGAGGCCGTCGACATGACTATACGCTCGATCGCGTCCTTGTCCGCACCCGGGAGCCGCCTCGTCTTCACCTACATCCACAGCGGCCTGCTCGACGGCTCGGTCCGCTTCGGAGACATGGGCCGTGTACCTGCCACACTGCGGAAGACCGGCGAGACGTGGACATTCGGACTTCGTCCGGAGGAACTCCCGGGTTATCTTGACGGGCGTGGGTTCTCGCTTGTTACAGACATCGGCTCCACCGAGTACCGGGTACGTTACATGGGGGAGAAAGGCCGCCACCTGAAGGGCTTTGAGTTCTACCGGGCAGCGCTGGCCGAGGTGAAATGAGGATAATTGGTTAGCTTGGTCCGACCCTGAACCTGACAATAATTTTAGGGTACCTCTAATAATGCAGGGGATTTCATATGAATTTATTTTTATTGTCACCCTGGTCCCCACTTTCGTGGGGATAAACTCCAGCGGGGGTCCAGAACTACTCAAAATAACTGGATTCGAAGCTTCCGCGGGAATGACACTGGGGGTGAGATCGCTCATTCTTTTTCGAGATCATCAATTTTTTGAGGTGCCTTTTAACCTTTGAGAGGTGATTCTACTCAAGGGAATCACTTCGACCTGATTCGACAATCGATAGGTCTTTTCGCCTGGATAGACCACGATCAGACGATCAAGATCCAGATCCGCAAGTGCGATCTTCATCGAGGGAGTTAACCGGGGGGCATCCATGCGTTTGCATTCAAGACCGATCTTTCGGCCGTCTATGATCATCAGGAGATCAAGTTCAGCCCCGTTATGTGTGGCCCAGAAATAGAATTCCCTGGGATGAAATGCCTTAATGGATTCTTCTATCACATAGCCTTCCCAGGATGCACCGCACTTGGGGTGGGTGAGGAGTTTCTTTTCTGTTCGTATGCCGAGCAAACTGTGTAAAAGGCCCATATCCGTGAAGTAGATCTTGGGTGCCTTAACCTGGCGTTTTTTTAGGTTTGCGTGCCACGGCATCAGCTGCCGGATCATAAACACACCATCGAGAAGATCGAGGTATCGCCTTGCTGTGGACTCATTAACACCGAGCGTCCGAGCGGGCTCGGCAGCATTCCAGATCTGCCCATGATAGTGGGCAAGAATGGTCCAGAATCTCATGAGCGTTGTTGTCGATGCCCCTATCCCCATGATAGGCAGGTCACGCTCTAAAAAAGTCCGGATGAATGCGCTCCTCCAGGAGAAGCTTTCTGATTCGCTTTCAGCAAGGAATGAAAGAGGCAGACCTCCTCTGAGCCAATGTCTGGCCTGGTTTTCAATGCCGACTTCAGACAGTGAGAACCCGCTCAACGTGATGGTTTCCATTCGCCCTGTAAGAGACTCAGATGACTGCCGGAGCCATTGCCTGGATGCACTGCCGAATACCATGATATTGCTGCATGTAAAGCGGGAATTTCATGGAAATAGAACGGGGTTGTTCAAGTGCCGTCCCAGCCCGAGTCCAGGAGTATCCTGATACCCTCAGCCCTGGTTAATCCTATACCCTCGACTTTCTGAAGCTCCTCAACAGAGGCATTCATGACCCTTGATATCGACCCGAAATGCCCCATCAATCTCTTTGCAAGCCTTGGCCCTATCAGCGGAAGCCCCTGAAGGAGATACAACTGCCGTGACCTGAGCCTCCTGGGCCGATATCCGCCTCGCAAAGGAACAACGTCCATGTCTTTATCATACTGTGATCCTATCATAATCAAAATGTCTCTGGTGTGTTCCTTTGAGCGGGAAAATATCACCGGGGTATGCCAGATCGTCTGAACCGATATGATTGACCCTCTTATGGCATTGCTGTTGAAATCAAGGTCTGTCATGTATGGATCGCCTTCTATGAGAAGGATCGGACGGCGGCAATACTTTTTCAAATTCGAGAGTTGCCTGAATAACCGCGTGTCAACTAAAGAGATGAGGAAATCCTTTGCGGTCTTTCTCTCGATGGTTATGGAATCGTTGATCACATAGTCGCCATACGGCAGAGCCTTGACCCGAATCTGGATATCATCTCGTGCAAGCTGGTCAATGAGGCCGGAGTCTTTTTCCCGATAATCTATATCTATCCTCATAGCGATTTCATTTCAGTGAATCATGGGATGAAGCTAAAACATTTTCTTGTATTGAATCCTCAAAATCTTTCCCTTATTGATATTGTCTCTAAACACCTTTTCACGGTGTCTGGGATAGAGATTCTTGCCATGTCTTCCTATCCCCTCCAATGCCTTCTCCACGCTGATGGATGTATGTTCAAGTTCCATATATGAGATTAGCTGGATGGCGGAATGATCACATGTGCAGAACAGTATGTTCTTCACTGATGTGCTCAGGTAGGCAATGGATTCCGTTTCTCCGGGATCAATTCCGAGGAAGGCTTCCCGTGCTTCCAGCTTCACCTTCTTCAGCAACTGCTCATCAAGAACATCTACAATCGTAACTTTGTCCTTGATATCAATCGGGAGGGCCTGATCTTTATATGGATAAAATCGTGCTTCCCGAAAGACTGTACGGACAACGTAAACATCATAACCTCTGGTAATAGCATCAAAGAGCTGAAGCGAGTGAAGGTCGATGATCACATCCGCATCAAGCAACACCAATTTTTTCATAGTGCTCTTCCACAAAGCCTTTCCCTGCTAAATAGGAATCTACCTCGTGGCGCTCGATGCTTAGGTATTGTGCGAACAACCCCCGTGAGATCCGTCCTTCCATCAGGCAGCGGCATGCCAGTGATACATATCTCTGTGGGAACACCGGAGGCGTCTCCTCATCCTGCGCTTCCTGCCTGAGAGACCGGTCCAACTCGCGAACCTCGGGGTCTGCAAGATGGGCCTCCACATCCTTTTTCTTCAGTTTTCCAAGATTGACCAGCCTCCACAGAATGGCTTCCATTGATACCTCAAACTCAAGGGCAAGCTCGATGAGGTCTATGATGCGTATCTCGCCTCCAACAGAGATTTCCCTGAGCGCTTCCAGAAGAGCTGTCTCGGGCAGGAGCAGGTATGAAGCAAAGATATCCGCGTACTGTTCCGGTCTCGTCTTCTTCCCTTCGCCGATCTCTTTGTGGCTGAATAACTCCCAGGTGAGTACATGAAAAAACTCATGTGCCAGGTCGTAGTTCCTTCTCCATGGCTTATCGCTGCTGTTGATGAGGATGCCCACCCCCAGGGCATCATCCACGACACAAGCCCCGGATATGGATTTATCGAACTGCATATGAAAGATCCGGTATCTGAGTGTCTGTTCAAGAATGTTCCGTAATTTAGATGCAGGCCTGCTCCCCAGATCGAGAATGCGGTGGATATCGTGTGCAAGGTTAGCCGCACACTCATATCCATGGCTGTCGAAGTTGGTACGCTCGCAGTTGACCGGAAGCCTCCGTATCTGGGGCTTTATCTGCAGGAGTCGTTCGAGCTCGGTATAATGCTCCAGGTGCTCAAGGAAGGTACGCTCCTGCTTTTTCACATCCGTATCGGGCGATTTTCTCCACAACGGCTTGGGGTCGGGCCTTATGTCCTGATCGAAGAAGTACAGGATGTCGCGTCGGTACAGACGGGCCATTGAGATGAGCTCGTGAGCATTGATGCTGCGCTTGCCCTTCTCGATGTCCGAGAGGGTCTGGTAATTGTTGAATCCGAGCTCTTTTGAAGCTTCTTTGAGGTTGTACCCTGCGGTATCCCTGGCCGTTACGAGCCGGTCTACGAGGATCTTCTGCTTTTCTTGTGTCATAAGCACCCTTTGATAGATAAGATATTCTTATCTTTTCCATTATAATATCGTCAATAGAATAAGATTAATTTATGGTCTTGTCAAGAGTTGGTTGTCTGTGAAATGTGTATCTATGTGGTATCAATTTCATGATTGATGATTATTTTGGAAAAGGAGATCTATGGGGAGGATCACTCGGTACGACCCGTTAGAAACGTCCCCTTTTTACCCCTGCTCCAGGATGAACCGGAAATCGCAATGTGGTGCTCCCTGCATGATGGTCTGAGTTCGCAACAGCCTTATCCGAGGGTTGAAGCCCCTCGCAAATGGTTCATCCCGGCTGCAGGAAAGGCAGAAGCCGAACTCCCTCAAGCCCATCCTGTCATACAGCTCGACATAGCCACAGCGGATCACATCGAAGCTCAGCTTCAGCTCGGACTCTTCACGCATACGAATCACAATGGCATCATCTTCGGACCATATTTCCTTTACCACGCGGCTCAATTCTCTCAGGGAATTCCCGCCGTACTTATCGGCCATCATCCTGCCTGAGGCCAGCGCATCGGCCTGAATAGCCGCAGTTGCGGCTTCCATGGCTTTATCATGACCCAGAACACTTCCGAATCCCCTTATGAGACACGCTGCTATCGGCGCTTGAATCTCCCGGCGCATGAGATGGCTGATCGCAAGCGAAGGTTGTTGAATGTTCTGACTGTCGGGGCTGTGCTGGTCTTCTCTGCTCATCTCTTTCCCTATATTTCAGATGGTTCCCTGCAGCCTGCTGCAGGGTCCTTAACTTCCTCGCCCCTCGAGGGAGTGATTCGGGACATCCATGTCCCTCACCCTGAAGGGCGCACGTAAAGTGCGTCCAATTCGTCTATCCTGACGAATTGTGGACCGAGGAGAGGGGGAACCGAATAACCCTTCGCTTCCCCGCAGCTTCATTTGCCCGATCTTATCGCACATCTTTCCCTGCAAACCGGGCTCCCATTTCAAAGGCCTTTCTGCAATCTTCCGGAAACACCTCTCTGCGCCTTTTAGCCTTTTTCACGGGATCAAACCGGGATGAAACCACTTTTGCATAATCCTCGAACTGATAGGTATCGAAACAGAAGAGCGACTCGGACGCGCCGAATATCATCTGCAGAACCATCTCCTGTATGCCCAGGTGCAGGGCGTAGCCCCATTCTTTCAGCTCCTCTTCCTTGATATTCATCGTATAGATCAACCCGGTATGAATCTTTCTCGGGAAGATCGCCTGGTATGGATCCGTATACGCGGTGAAGGGGAACATCAGGCGCTCCATGAACGATTTCATCTCTCCGGTAACCGTTCCGAAATAAATCGGGGAGCCAAGGATGACGGCATCGGCTTCTTCGACTTTTTTGAACACAGGAGCCAGATCATCTTTTACCGCGCACCTGCCGTAACTCTTTCCACCTATGGTCTTGCAGGCAAAACAGCTTATGCAGCCTTTATAGTTCAGATCGTAGAGATGAATGAGCTCGGTTTCAGCCCCCTGTGACGAAGCCCCTTCCAGGGCCTTTTCAAGCAGAGTTGCCGTATTCCATTTCTTTCTCGGACTTCCGTTTATTGCCATGACCTTCATAGGCTTCACCTCCTTATTTATGTTACAATACAAAAATAAAAATGGATTGACAATGAGAGTAGGGAGAGTTCTTTATTTCAGATAGAAACGTCCCCTTATATTTGAAGGTGCTTATCCAGGCAGTAAAACGTAATATCGACCGTTTTCTGATGATTTTATGTTTCAACTTTCCAGAGAAGAATTTGAAAACTTGAGGTCACAAATTGTGACCTTAAATAGAGGCGGCCGTCGCTATCTCCCTTATGCATTCACAGAACAAGGCTTGATGCAAGGCGAACAAGCCGATGAAATCCGGGGACACCATTGCTTGTGATGCTGATATATACCGTTTCAAGTTATCACCCGATGCCTAATGCCTCATCAGGAACAATTCAAGATACTTGTATATCACAAAAAGAAAACCCGTTATTGCAGTCAAGATAGCTACAAACATTTTCAGCTTTTCCATATGTACGCCCCCGCCCTTTCTTTCCAATGGGAAGAGCTATATAGATTCTTGAGCACCAATATCGATTATCCTTTGTTTAAGAGCATTTATAATATCTTGAGGAATTTCCTTGTATTTCTTAAGCAATCCTTTTACGACGTAATACGGGTTTAAAATCAGTATGTAATTGTAATCACCTGATGCACCTGGTTTCGCCTCAATAAATCCAAGTTCTGTTAATATTTTCATTCGATCTTTCCATGTCCTTTCTGCTCTTTCTCCTGTAAAGCCGGATTCAAGGGCAAACATTCTTGGATTATCGATTGTCACCATTGCCTCATCAAAAACATGGTGCCACAAGGCCATATAGGTCGATGATAAGGGTTTGCCTGAAGAGAGATGGTTCATTATGAGGCAGAAGTACGTCAATGTCCTCGGAATTGTTGTATAACCATCACTGGTTTTTCTGTTCCACAGCTTATCTTCAGGAATCTCATTCCAAAGCTGATCTCTGAGGTCCATTTTTTTCTTATGAATTCTTTGTGATCTTTTCTGTGACATTGTTTTCTCCTTTCTTTCAAGTATTATATTGCTGACTAATATATTATTAAGCAAGCAATAACAAGGACTTATGTAATACAAATAAAATAAGCATGCCCGTGTTAACTGTTATCTCGATATATCAGTAGGCAAATACATGTCAACTCAATATTCAATAGGAATAAAAAGGCGTTATAAAAATCAATTGCTCCTATAAATTCAAAATGATTGCGATTTTGCACTGTGCTCTATGTGCTTATAGTGCTTATTTGTGCTGCTTGTCCTCATGGTGCTCATGTGGGTTCCAAGGGAGGCACTATCTGATACATAAAATTATGGATCATGATAATTAAAGATACCATTACCTTAAAGAGATGAGGGTCAGGTCCCAACAATTAACACCCTTCTTGAAGCTATCACCGAATCATGACTCATGAGGCCGTGTCCCTTTGCATTTGGGAAAGGTGGAACAGCCGTAAAACAAGCTCCCAGCTGTGGGTCCCTTCTTTGCAGTACGCAACACCATAGCGCTGCCGCATAAGGGGCAAAGAATAGGGGTGGGGTTGTCGTGGACAGGCATCTTAATGACTGCCGGTTTAACTTTATGGATTGGTATTGCCGTGTTTTTGATTCTGCCGATCATTGCATACAGCTCTTTGCCGTTGACGAGCTGGATGGGGTTGCCTCTGGCAAAATCTATCGCCTCCTGGGTAAAGGTGCCCGAGGTAATGACGATCCCTCCCGATGCCTTCTTGTCATAGACCACACCGAGCAGTTGCCTGACGATGACGACGCCCACGCTCTCCATCTTCCAGTGCTTGCACTGGACAAAGATGGTCTCGCCGTTCTTCTTCAGCACAAGGTCCACCCCGCCGTCTGCCCCGCCTCCTCCTGTCTCGATGATGGTGTATCCTCTTCTTCTGTATGCCTCGCCCACGAGCCACTCGAAATCCTGCCAGCTCAACGATCGAATCGTTTCCCTGTTCTTCTGGCTCTTGAAAAGAACGATCCTCTCTTTGCGGTTGAAGACTGAATTCACGAAGGAGAGGCCTGCTATCACGAGAAAAAAGAACAAGGCCGAGTTGGCGAATGTTGGTCCTGCTTGCGCCAGGTTTCTCAAAAAGACATCGGGTGGAATGCCGTTGGGACCTGGTGCTGCATGGGAATTACCCCACATTGCCGGAATCGCATACTTCAATAATCCATAGCTGAGAACAGCAAGAATGACGATAATCCACCACGATGCTTCAATCAGGTCATCGGCGAATGAGGTATTTCTTCGTGCCATGATCGAACCCTTTCCTAGTTTCATTCATTATTATAACTTTATCGAATTCTTTTATTGTTTTATTAAAGGTACCTCTAAAATTTGATGATCTCGAAAAAGAATGAGCGATTTCACCCTCAGTGTCGTTCCCGCGGAAGCGGGAATCCAGTTATTTTGAGTAGTTCTGGACCCCCGCTTTCGCGGGGGTGACAATAAAAATAAATTCGTATGAAATCCCCTGCATTATTAGAGGTACCCTTAATATTGACTCCTACACAACATCATGAACTCTCGTTGCGTGGAGAGTCAGCAATGAAACGAGTTTCGTAGGGATGACATAATGGGACTTTTGCAATTGGTGCTTATTATTTGATTTGTATGGTTCACTGCTGCAGAATAGGAGCGGTCAAAGAATGCCAGGCCCTCATCGATGCACAGTGATATGTTTATACCACATGTGTTATCATTCTCCAGTACGATTTCTCCCGGAAGGGGAACGATGGGGGCTTTCCATGCATACTCCATCTTTCACTGCTCCGTATAACAGGAGATAGACAATGGATCAGTTTGTGCGGGTAAACAATATTCAATTGCACTATCTCGATCACCAGGGTGGCGACCCGCCCCTGGTGCTCATGCCGGGCTTGACGGCAAATGCCTGTTCGTTTGACGGCCTCATCAAGGCCGGGCTAAGTCCGGCGCTGAGGGTGTTGGCCCTTGATCTTAGGGGACGCGGCCTGAGCCACAAACCTGACAGCGGCTACAGCATGGCCGACCATGCCGCCGACGTGCTCGGCCTGCTGGATACGTTGGAGCTCCGGCAGGTCGTGCTGGGCGGCCACTCGTTCGGGGGCTTGCTGTCCATCTATATGGCTGCCAAAAATCCTGAGCGGGTCAGTAAACTGGTGATCATCGATGCTGCCGGATCGATGCACCCCCGGGTGCGGGAGTTGATCAAACCCTCTGTTGACCGCCTTGGTAAAGTGCTGCCCTCGTGGGAGGCTTACCTTGAGGCCATGAAGCAGATGCCTTTCTACCAGGGCTGGTGGGACCCGACAATCGAAAGCTACTACCGGGCAGACGTAGAAATCCGCGGCGACGGCACGGTCAAGCCCCGCTCGCGTCCCGAAGCGATCATCGAAGCGGTGGAAAAGTCCCTGGCTGAGGATTGGGCTCAACTCTTGAGAGCAGTCGGGCAGCCGGTGCTGCTGCTCAACGCCCCCGGCCCCTTCGGCCCGCCGGGGACTCCGCCGGTTCTGCCTCGTGAACAGGCAATGGATACGGTCAATATGCTCTCTGATGGGCGATACGGAGAAATCCCCGGCAACCATATGACCATGCTCTTCGGTGAAGGGGCGCAGCGGATTGTTGAGGCCATTTTAGCTTTTGTGTGCCAATAGTATGCAAGGTTCGTTCAGTAACATGAGGAGGTGTTCATAATGAAAACAATAGCCTTTGACTCCATCGTGGTGGGTGATGCACTTGAACCGGTAGTTCGAAGCGTGACACAGGAGACGTTTTGGAAATTCTCGGCTGCATCTCTTGACTATAATCCGGTTCACAACGACCTGGAATGGGTGAAAACCGCACAACCTTTCGGCATTGATCAGACGGTAGGCCACGGCATGATGACGATTGCTTTTATGATGAGTGTGGTTTCCAACTGGGCCTATCCATCAATGCTGATGATCAGAAAAAGCGAGTCAAAGCTTATCTTTCCTGTCCTGGCAGGATGGACCGTTACCTGTACCGGTATCATTGCGGAAAAGCACCTCATATGCCCCGGTAAAAATTTTGTGGTGATAGATCTTGAGGCAAAAAACCAGGATGGACAGTTACTTGGTGTATGTAAAGCAGAGGTCGTCTTCCCTGACTGAGGAGATGAAACCCTTTGAAAAAGGTTCGCCCCGAATATACGAAGGAGAAGCATAATGGGCAAAGATCTCTTTTCAAAATATATAACGACTGAAAAGCAGAAGCAGTTCGATACAAACTTCTTCAAGGATGCACAGAGCTATGAAGTATGGGATGAGATCGATTTTTCAAACATCGAAGAGGTGGATGGTGAACAGACCTTTGAGATCAAAGCTGAGGATGTTAAGTATTTTGCAGAAGCCGTCATGGATGACAATCCCCTCATGAGGGATGAATCATATGCAAAGAACTCTCCCTACGGCGGACTGGTCCCTCATCCTGTATTCGCTACCACGATCATCTTCTGGTGTATCGGCACAAAGGGGCGGGGCAACTGGATCAGGACTCCCGGCGCACGAAACCCCGGCCAGTATATGGAATTGTATGAGAATTTTCGTATCGGCGAAGTAATCCACATCAAGATGAAGCCCTTTGACCGGTACATCAAGATCAGAAGGTTCCTCCAGGGGATGCACCCCTGAAAAATTGCCTTAAGGTGAAGCTCACCGGGTTCTCGGGTGTCTCTTAAATACCGGGGAAGAAAACTGTTCACTGCTTCGGCATTGAATGCTAGTATGTGTTGCCGGGAATTCCGGCCTGAGAGGGCCGCCGGCGCAGAGTCCATAAACCGGTGAGTCGGTTCGAACGCCGTGTCCATGGGCGCGCCTCCCTGAAGATTCGGGGATCGGGGATGGGCTTTTCAACCAGGGGAGGGAGTTGTATGGGGCGTATCAATCTGAAAACCATCATTCGAAACTTTCTGTGGTTCGTCAATTTCAGGACCATGATCAAACTGAACATGTGGTGGCTGTGGCCGCGGCGCAAGCGGACCTTCTTCATCTTTGAAGGCAGGGAATATACCTATCGCGAGGTCTATCAGCAATCTCAGCGCTATGCCGGTTTCTTTCTCTCCGAGCGGCATAAACTGGTTGTAAGCGGGAAATTGGGCAAGGATGAGCGGTTGGCGCTGGGGATTTATATGGACAACACCCCGGAATTCATCTTTGCGGCCCTCGGGGCCGGATTGAGCAATTCGATCCTCTTTGCGATCAACACCGGGTTCCGCGGCGAAACGCTGGCAAAGGTCATCAACCAGGCGAAGATCGCCCGCCTGATCACGAACGCGAGCGTGGCCGCGGAGGTGGAGAGCATCATCCCGGATCTGACCGTACTCGGCCGTGAAGATATTTTGTATGCCGGAGAGGAAGGCGAGATTGTCGGCACGGGCTACCGGCTGCTGGAGCTCTCCGTTGCCGGCGCCACGTCCAAGGCCGCGCAGCAAAGCATGGTGCCCATTGACAATTTCAGCCCGGTCATCGTCATCTATACCTCCGGTACGACCAGCCTTCCCAAAGCGGTGCCCTGTACGCACATCAAGCTCGTGGGCGCGGGTGTTGTCGTTGAGAAAGATGTCCGCCTCACCAAAAAGGACCGCGGCTACATTTCCATGCCGCTCTTTCACTCGAATGCCTGGTACATCGGCATCCTCACGCAGATGGTCGCGGGAAGCAGCTTTGTGCTCAAGCGCCGCTTCAGCGCACGGGCCTTTGAGGATGACATGCTGGCCTACGGTGTGACCTTCCTGAATTATGTCGGCCAGCCGCTTCACTACATCATTGATGCCCTGGAAAAGAAATACGGAAGCGGCGAAGCGGTCGAGAAGGCCCTGGCAGGGCATCCGAAAAACCGGTTCCGGATCGCCTATGGGAACGGGGCCTCGGTCGTGGACCGCAAGAAACTGATGCGCTACCTCGGCATGGAACACATCTTTGAAATCTATGGATCAACAGAGGCGGTCATCACCACAGCAAACCGGCCCGGCGATCCGATCGAATCCGTCGGCCAAGCGCAGGATTCGGTTATGATCCTTAATGAGCAGGACAGCGAGTGCCCCCCGGGGATCGTGGATGCGGGCGGGCGGCTCAAAAACTACGATCAGGCCGTGGGTGAGATCTGCGCCAAGGTCGGCGATGACAACCTCAGATTCGAAGGCTACCTTGACAATGCCAAAGCCACCACGCAAAAGTTCCGCAACGGAATCTACCATTCAGGCGATCTGGGCCATATCCGGATCGTGAACGGCAAGCGGTACCTGTATTTCAACGGGCGTACCGATGACTGGATCCGCAAGGACGGCGAGAACTTCTCTGCCGAGAATGTCCTGCAGTTTGCCCAGCAGATGCCCTGTGTGGACTGCGCGATCGCCTACGGCGCGCCGTGTGACGTATCGGATGAAAGGGTTATGGTGACAATCCAGCTCAAGAAAGACGCTCGATTCGATCCGGATGCGGTACATGCCTGGCTGATCCGGCAGCAGAAAGAGGGCGGTATGGACCCCAAATGGATGCCCGACTTTATCCGTATCATCGAGAGCTTCCCCGTGACCGACACCCACAAGATCGTGGTGCGTCCCTATAAGCGGGAGCATTACAATATCGAGTGCAACCCCGATATGGTGGTTTATTTCAGGACCAAGAGCGATGCCACCTACACCCTTCTGACGCCGGAAAAGTACCAGGGCATGAAGGAATGCTTCATCAGGAACGGCCGGGAATCTTTACTCCTCTAGTCGTTTACGAAAGTATTACCCATGACTATACGGAAAAGGCCTTGGTGATCTCATCTGTTCTGAACTGGGGCAGGGGGGTTTGTTTCCCGTCCCGGTAGAGGATAAGACCCTGCGATGAGGTTATGGTCCCGATATTGGCGCCGCAGATGCCGGCCTGGCTCCAGGCCGCCAGGATTGCCTGAGCATATTCCGGCCTGCAGCACACGATGAGCGACCCCGATGCCAGGGCCCCCAATGGGTCTATGGAAAAGACAGGAAGAATTTTCTCGGCAAGGGCTATGAGGGGAATGTGCTCCAGATGGACCTCCATGCCGCAGCCGCTTGCGCCTGCCAGCTCGAAGAGCCCGGTGGCAAGGCCTCCCTCCGTAGGGTCATGCATGGCAGTTACCCCGCCTGTTTCCAGGGCGATCCGTGCATCGCGGGTAACGCCGATCCCGGGGTCATAGATCAGGTTTTGCGCCTGCTTCAAGGTTACTTCATCAAGGCCCAGCTTGCCGGCAAACTCACGTGCAAGGAGCGCTGTTGCCTCAATGGGAATGCCCTTGCTCAGGAGGACGGCATCACCCGGTTTCGCGCCGGAGGAGCGTATGATGCCGTGACCGGAGACTGTGCCTATCATAAATCCGATGGCGATCGGTCTTTCGATTCCGTAGGTTATCTCGGTATGGCCTCCGACCAAGGTAATGCCGTTTGCCGTACATGCCTCTTTAAGCCTTGAGAAGACGGCATGTGCACCATCCCTGGTCGTGGCTCCCTGGGGCAGGAGGAAGGTCACCAGCAGGTATTTGGGAATGCCGCCCATGCAGGCGATGTCGTTGGCATTTACCGTGACGAGATACCAGGCTATATCGTCCGTTGCAAAGGTAATGGGGTCGGTCTTGAAGACGAGCTGTTCTTGTCCGAAACGGATAACCGCGGCATCCATGCCGATGCCGGGCCCCACGATCACGTCCGGGTCGGTGGTGGCAAGCTCTTTCAGAAATTGACTGAGAAGCTCGACGGGCAGCTTGCCGATGGGCAGCTTGTCTTCAGCCATGCGGCAGCTCGCTCTCGATATATGCGTAGGCACTGTGGTTGTGGATGCTCTCGATATTTTCCGCCTCCACCGAAAACCAGGAGAACTCGCTGCGCCGGCTTAAAAGGGAGGCCGCCTGCCTCACGACATCCTCAACGAACTTGGGATTCCGGTAGGCCGATTCCGTGACAAACTTCTCATCAGGTCTCTTAAGGACTGGATAGACCGGACTGGAGCCGCACTGTTCGATGAGCTCGATGAGATCCTCCATCCAGAAAAACTTTTCATAGCGAACCACCGCCGTCACGATGCCCCGCTGATTGTGCGCCCCGAAGTCGCTTATCTCTCTCGAGCAGGGGCACAGGGTCTGGATGGGCACCTTGACGCCGACCTTGAATTCACGGCGTTGACCCACCATGCCCATGAGTGAACAGCGATATTCCATGAGCCCTACCGAACCCGTCACCGGCGCCGTCTTCTCGATGAAATAGGGGAACTCCACTTCCAGGTGGGCACTCTCGGCCTCAAGAGACCGTTTGATGTCATTGAGGATGTGTTCAAAGTTCTTGATATGGATCTCTTCCTTGTGCTCGTTGAGCACCTCGATAAAGCGGCTCATGTGGGTGCCCTTGAATTCCCGGGGCAGATCCACGTAGAGGTTGATGGAGGCAACGGTGTGCTGCGTGCCCTTTTTCTTGTCCGATACCACGATGGGGTATGAAACGCCCTTGACTCCTACCTTTTCTATATAGAGGGGATTGTCGGGTCTTTGCTTTTGCACATCCTTCATGGTTTAGGTCCAACCGAGCCGGAATAGGTCACACAGGAGGAATCGTTCTCCCAGACAGTGACTTCTTTCAGCCGCACAGGGGGCACAACCGCACCGGAGATGGAATGGAAAACATATTTGGCGATGTTCTCGGCTGAAGGGTTTAGCGTTGTGAAGGGCTCGATCTCGTTCAGGTACTGATGGTCCAGCCCGGCAAGCACCTTCTTGAGGTGCTGCTTGAGGTCGCGGAAATCCGCGACGATGCCGCACGTATCGAGCGTGGATGACTCCACCGCAATTTCCACGCGGTAGTTGTGACCGTGCAGCCTCTCACAGTCGCCCTGGTAACCCCTGAGGCTGTGTGCCGCGCTGAAGCCCTCTATGACCTTTGCCGTGAACATGTGGAGTACATAATACAATGTCATACGATCTGCAAGAGGGGCATTAGCAAAGAAGATCTTTTCATGATATGATATTCTTAACTTACACGCAGAATGACATGAGAGGGTGTTGCGGGATCATCCGGAAATGAATGGGGGAAGGTTAAGACTCATGGGCAGACAGGAAGTGAAACGTTTTGTGCGGGGTACACTGGGGTGCGCCTGCCCTGATGAGGTGTTTGAGCATATAGCTGTCAATCCTCTTAACCCCTGTCCCGGTCTCCCTGTTGACGGTTCCCTGGAGGTTGGCGGCCGTCTTCTGATCTATATCACGTTTAAAGATGATATCCAGGTACTCAAGGAGAGCCTTAAAGAGATCATCCGGCAGGGCAAAGAAATAAGGGACCGCAGGGGCTTCAACCGGTTCCGATATGTAGTTGTGGCAAATGAAGTTGAAGCGCTCAATGCGGCCTTGGTCCCGTTGTTCAATTCGATGCCGTTTATTGATGAGAAGGTCCACCTGCACATCATCACGGATGATAGTATCAGAACATGGATAACGGCCTGATAAACCCCCAGCGAGGCGAGAAAGCCGTAAGGGGAATGCCCTTGTCAGATGGGTTGAATTGGTATATTCCGAAATCAGTAAGAAGAAAAGAGGCGCTACACAACCTAAAATGCCCACGATCGATTTTGCAGACACGCATATCCTGCGGCAGCTCGCCGGCGACAGCTGTTCCCACCTGAAGATCCTCGAGGAATCCATCGGCGTTAAATGCGCGCTCAAGGGCAACACCATCGAGCTTTCGGGCGAGAGCTTCGACGTGGAGCTCGCAGAGCACGCCCTGAAAGATCTCTACAAACTCATAAAAGGCGGGTTCCCCATCTATCCGGATGACGTGTGGTATGCGGTGCGGATGATCGCCAAGGACCACAATGTCGACCTGGAGGACGTGTTCAAGGACAATATATACATTTCCTCCACCAAGAAGGTCATCTTCCCCAAGAGCCTCCAGCAGAAACGCTATATCGATGCCATGCGGTTCAAGGACATCCTCTTCGGCATAGGCCCTGCAGGCACAGGCAAAACCTACCTTGCCCTTGCCATGGGTGTACACTACCTGCTGAAAAAGAAGGTGGAACGCATCGTGCTGACCCGGCCTGCGGTGGAGGCCGGAGAAAGGCTCGGCTTTCTGCCCGGCGATCTGCAGGAAAAGGTAAACCCCTACTTAAGGCCGCTCTATGACGCGTTGTACGACATGCTGGAGCGCGACCATGTCCTGAGGCTCATGGCCAGGGATCATATCGAGGTCGCTCCGCTTGCCTTTATGCGCGGCAGGACGCTGAACGACGCCTTCATTATTTTAGATGAGGCCCAGAACACCACTTCAGAGCAGATGAAGATGTTCCTCACCCGGCTTGGTTACAACTCGAAGGCCGTGGTCACGGGAGATATCACCCAGATCGACCTGCCCCAGGGCTCGATATCGGGCCTTGTGGAGGCTTCTCAAATCCTCAAGGAAATCGATGAGCTGGGCTTCGTGTATTTCTCTGAAGATGATGTGGTTAGGCACAAGGTCGTGGCAAAGATTATTAGGGCCTATGATAAGAGCGGCAGATGAACCTCATTGACATCATCAAAGAGCAGGAGGCCTTCGAAGTCGATAGCGACCTCATCGGGCCCTGGGCGGTGAGAATCCTCGAAATCCTCGGCAGGCAGGACGTGGAGCTGTGTGTGGTGCTCACCGATAACAAGCACATAAAGGAATTGAACAAAGAATACTTGGGCAGGGACAAGCCCACCAACGTCATATCCTTTCCCCAGCAGGAGGGTGAAGGCCCTGAAGGCAGCCACCTTGGGGATATAATCATCTCGGTGGAGAAGGCTGCACAAGAGGCCCATGATGCCGGTATGGACTTGGTTGATCGCCTCAAACAGCTTCTCGTCCACGGGATATGCCACCTTTGCGGGTATGACCATGAAGGGGTCTCCGAAGAGATGGTACGCGAGATGGAGGCCGTTGAAGAGCAGGTGCTTTCCCTTCTCAATGGAGATTCTGTAGAGAGTTAGCCTGGCTTTATCATCACGGACGAAGCGAAATAACTTTAATAATTATAGTTGGTTATTTGCAATACAGGCTGCGGAAAAAGTGCTTGCCATGCCATGAGACCCTCTGCTATAAGGCTCCACTACGGGGCGTAGCGCAGTCTGGCTAGCGCACCTGCCTTGGGAGCAGGGGGTCGGAGGTTCAAATCCTCTCGCCCCGACCATAGCAGGGGCGAAGTGGGCGCCTGTAGCTCAGTTGGATAGAGCAACGGACTTCTAATCCGTAGGTCGGAGGTTCGAATCCTCTCAGGCGTGCCAGAGCATATATGGTGAGTGTAGCTCAGATGGTAGAGCGCAGGATTGTGGCTCCTGTGGCCGAGGGTTCGATCCCCTTCACTCACCCCATTATTGAAGGGAAGCGCCCGTAGCTCAGCAGGATAGAGCGTCGGACTTCGAATCCGCAGGTCGGGCGTTCGAGTCGCCCCGGGCGTACCAAAATGGTATGGGCCATTAGCTCAACTGGTAGAGCAACTGACTCTTAATCAGTAGGTCCCTGGTTCGAGCCCAGGATGGCCCACCAATTAAATTAAGGACTTAGCAGATATTGCTAGGTCCTTTTTCATTAAACTGTGCACTTTTTGTGCAGTTGATTTTTCATTCAAGACACCATCAAGTATATCCACTGCGTTCACCTTATGACTAGGGGCAAGATGTGCATATCTTAAAGTCATTGTGAGTGTCTTATGTCCTAGGAGCTCTTTCACTGTTGTGATGTCAACCCCTGCCATGACAAGGTGACTTGCAAAGGTGTGCCTGAGGTCGTGGAAGTGAAAGTCGTGGATCTTAGACCGCCGGAGTGCCCCCGCGAAACTGCGTTTTACATCCTGTAGGGCCTTCCCGGTTCTCGGATCATAGAATATATAGGGAACGTCAAGCCGTGGGATAATGCTCTGTAGTGCTGCTCTCAAGGTGCTATTAATGGGAAGCTCTCGCCGATCACCATTTTTAGTGATCTCAAGTAAGATGAAACCATGCTTCAGATCAACTTGATCCCACCTTAAGCCTAGGATCTCGCCTTTCCTCATACCCGTGTTAAGTGCAGTGATCACCACGGGCTTCAGATGTGCATCACAAGCATTAATCAGGTTCAGGCACTCATCCCGGTTAAGGTAACGCAATCGTCGGTTATTTTCTTGTAGTAGCCTTGCCCTTCTAATCCTCTTAAGTGTCTCTTCCTCAACCATGTCCCATTCAACCGCCTTGCTGAACATATGCTTAAGGGTTGCAAGTAGCCGGTTGACCGTGGAGGGTTTGTTCCCCTTTTGAAGTCTCTCGGTCTGTAACTGCTCCACAAGCATTGTATTAAACCGCCTAAGGGGTAGGGGACCATACTTCTCATTAAGCTGGTTCACAAAACCTTGTTTGCTTCTGAAACTTCGTTGCCGCTCTGCCCATACCAGATATTGCTCTGTGAGCTCCGAGAAGGTGCAATTCTTGATCTGTTTGATCTCAGGTGCTTTCCCTTCCTTGATTCCCTGCCTTCGCCTGATTAGTAGGGTCTCTGCCGCTCGGTACTTCTCAGAGCTAGAGCTTTCACGAATGATATGCCCATCCAGGCCCGCGTATCTTACCCAGTAAACATTGCCTCTTTTATAGATCCCTTTCATTGGTTATCCCCCTTATATCCGTGTTCTCCACGGTTTATTTGCACAGGGAACACACCGGAAGGGTAGAGGTATGGGGAGGGTATAGAAGGAAGATACAGATCTTGATTGAAGATTAAAAAATGATGTAAGTTCAATACCAGCCATATGCCTGCCATCCTCAGGTGTGTGGTTAGGTTCGGCGTGGTGTTATCAGCACTGCGCTGAACCGCTTTTAATAATACACCATCAAAAACAAAATTCAAGTAAAATCCGATGAAATCAACTGCACAATTTACTGCACATGGGTTAGTAACTAATTGCTTTATCATATGGTTTTTCTCTGTATGTTTGATTAGTAGTCAACGGGTCACCTTGCCAGTTTTATGGGAGAAGTGACTTGTATAGAGCTTCTTTCAAGATGCTTGTCTATTGCCGCTTTGGAAAACCTCAGATACTTGCCCAGCTTGGTATGAGGAAGTGCTCCATACTGAACCTGTTTATAGATCCATGATGTATCAACCCGGAGATAATCAGCAAGCCCATGGACATCAAAGATTGTATCTTCATACCTTTTCCCGTTGTTACTTAGAGCGGGCCTTAGAAGATCATAAACCCGTCGGGCTATCGCTTCAATGTCTTGGGCTTCAAGCTCTGTTCTCATGTTCTACCTACTAGAGAATCACCATACCCTTACCCCTGGGTTACCCTGCTAGATATGGTACATATATACTTGTCAGTCATTCTTGACTTACGGTGAAGGTTTCTATCTATCATCATGTCCCGTTTACTCTCATACGGCATCAATAAAGGTTTTTTAACCATTGCCTCTTCAATATCCCCACAGTCATTTTTGACACCCCTCCCCTCCATTATTGACTGTGGTCTCACAGTCATTTTTGACTATTAACCACAGTCATTATTGACTGGCATTTTTTGCTTTTTCTCATTTCTAGTCTTATTGAATTCATCAAATCCTGAACTATACCTTATCGTTTTCGGCCTCACACCCGGCTCAAATCCAGGCTTTCCATATTCCTTCCAATTCTCAATATACATGAACTGTGTATAGTCTTGCTTATCTCCGAGTGTTCCGCCTTGGTGTTCAACGGTAATAAACCCAAGATTGCAAAGCTGCTCAAGAGAACGGTCAAATGTCGATCCTGGAATGCCCATGATTTTGGCTTCACTATATGGGAATCTTAGTCCACCATTCTTATAATCATTGTAATCCCAATCCTTCTTCCTCCCCCTCCTATCAGTCCATGTCCGCTTCTGCATGAAGCGGTGAAGGATGTGAATAGATGATGCTGTTAAGGTTCTGTATGCATCTGAATACATCAGTTCGGAGGTAAGATTTACATGGCGTTTAAGTTCAAGATGCTTGTTCTTGAACTCTTTCACGTTAATGATATGTTTCATTTTCATTCCTGAGTCAGGATTTTGGGTGTTTTATTAACTTTACCCATAGTAGATGTCTTCAGCTGTCTCACATTCAAAACACCCTCGCCGGTGAGCGATTTTTGCAAAAGAGGCACATTCTTGGTAGTCTTCTCAACTGCTCCACGGTAAGGATAAAGTGGACATGAAGTAGTAGGACACAGACGAACCTCTCCAGGTTTATTACAACAGCACCATAAGCAATATCGACGTATAGATTTGTTCCGGTCTTTAGGGTCCTGTTTTCCTCGTCCCATTCTGAATGGGTAGAGAGGGCAATCCTTAAATATACATTCTTTAACTTCTTTCATGTTCCCTGCACTGCAATCTGTGCAGCGATAACGAATAGATCGCCGCCTGTTGATGCTAATAGTCTTTTTACCTGCTTGGGTTTGGATATGATTTTCATAGGATTTCCTACTCACTACTTGCTGGATCATCAGAGAAGGCCTCTTCTATGGTCATCCCAATGTAATCACAGAGTGCTTTTACTCGCGGATCATCAGGTCCTGGGTGGTCTATCCCAGCCGTAATCTTATAAAGTCGGTTCGGTGATAAACCACATGCCCAGGCAATTTCATGAAGAGGTTTTCCAGTAGTTCTTAATTTTTGAAAGAATTTCTGTGAAAGCATATATAACCCCCTTTTTGTTGTTGTTTCTCTAAATATGAAAAAGGGGAAAATAAGGGGGGATGCTTTTTTTATTCGGATCTATGATTCGTCTATTTGAGCTAATTCCGATAAATAGCCTTGGAGTGAATCTTTACGATATTCTTCATGCATTGACGTTCCTTGCCTCATGCCTATTTTATCTTGATTTACATATCCCAAAACATCAGGACATAGATCACGGCAATACAGTCTTACTTCACATGTGTTACAGTGACGTTTTAAGTATTCTTTTTTAATCTCAGGTTGCAGGTAGGTTGCTGAGTTATATTTTTCACCATAAATAAGTTCATAAGCACGGTAAAATTGCTTTCTTGCTGTGGCCGCTGCAATGCCTGTAATAGATTTAATCCCAGTATACGGTATCCTCTCTGCACGAAGATCCCATATGATTATGTGAGATTTCCATTTCTCAGGGGCTTGCTTTGAATCACCTCGGTTTGTTTTTGGCCTTACATGTCTTTTCAATAGTTTTTCAAAATTCGCTCTTAGATCATCACGTGTGGCAGTCAGAGAAATACCAATAAACAAAGTCTGTTGTTCTTTTTCCCTTGGTTCACTTGAACGAGGATCAGGTGCGAGAATGTCATGAACAAAGTCATACATTGCATATTCTGGATCATGAGAGTGCCAAATTTGATCATACAAAATTTTCTTTACTTTCCAAGTGTTTTTAATTGCTCGTTCAAGTTCAAAGCTAGTCAATGCCTTTATAGGTGAAACAGGCCTTCTAGTAGTTAAAGGTTTTGCTTGATCCGGAAATTTAATATATTTTAGTTTTGGGTCTGGAATGTTTAATCCATATTCTTTTGCTTTATAAAATGGCTTTATCTGAAATATTTCTTCAACATAGTAGCATTGACTCAGCGGACATTTCATTGGGCCTTGCGATTTGACTTTACATGAAAAGCAATCCAGGTTTTTACACGTATCCTCGGCATTTATTTGTAACTGTAACATTTCATCATATGCTTGTCGATAACCCTCATTTCTCCGTGTAATTTCCCAATGCCAACCATCAGCATCAAGGTTTTCCAAGTAGTCATAATCAGATAGGTTGATTTGGACTGATGGTTTATACTTCAATCCCTGCCCTCACAAGGTCCCCCAAAAGTATATCAGGGGAAGCGGTTGAGGGTTCCGTTTTCAACCCGGTTCATGACACCGAGTCTATCCCCTGCCATTACTTACCAATAATTATTATTTCATGGATAAATCCCTCTTGTGTGTGTGTTCATTGAACCCCCATATTTCTCATTTATCCTTACAAGTCCTCTTCAAGGTCGATAACCTTGATAGAATCTATGCCTAGATGCTTAAATGCCAGTTCTGCGGCTTGTTCTAGATAAACGTCATTATTTTGCTGATAGATGTTTTGAACAAATATACTCTGTGTATATGAGGCTAGAGCCCCGATGCTTTCCAGTATCTTGGCTGAGTATTTGAGCTTGAGCGGCCTGTCATCTTTCTCTTTTGAATTGATTATCTCCTTTATATTAACAAGGGCCTGCTCTGCACATTCGACAATAGTTCGTTCCCGGATTGTCTCTATAAGGACTTTTATATCAGGTTTTCTTGTGATCTGATCAACACGCTGTTGAGAAATGCCATATTCCTGTGCTACCTGTGTCTGTGAGCATCCAGAGGCAACCTTTACAGCGATATCTCTATTTCTTTCCCTGGATAGTTGCCTTTCCATGCTTTTAATATAGCATATATCACAAGGCTTTTACAAGACACCGCGCCATTCGTTTCTAACTGAATAATCCCTTTCTATGGCACATTGCATAGAGTTATTTTCAAGATCATCAGCTTATCCAAATCTTTTGAGAGCGACTATTTATCGCAGTAATCTCTGATTATGCCTGAGTGAGGTGAACCTATAGGAATCTATGCTGTGACTTTTTTTCCGCTAGTAATGATCTCCTTATCTCCTTAAACAGTTCTCAATTTCTAAATTATTTATGATTAAACCTTAAAATAAACTGATTTGAGCATCATCTCCCTTTTTTCTTTTCATTTTCATGGGATTTTTCTTTAAGAGTTCTTCAACTAGTTCATTAAGTTTATGGAGTTTTTCTACTACAATCTCCCTAGACTCTGTACGCATTTTGCCGGTTAACCCCTTCATTTTTGTTGAATATAGCGAGAGAAGATCGTGACACTCAATGGCGATGTTACTTATTTTTTTATGTACTATGTTTTCAGAATTGTAAGTGGGAATATTGCATGCTTCAAATGGGCGGCGATGAATATCACGTTCGCCTTTCAACCCATGTGTTTGTAGAGGCTTTATAGAATTATTTACTACATTAGAATTAAGTATACCTACTAGATAATGAGCTTCCTCCAGTGATTCAGTTGCATACCAATAGCATTTTGAATCAACTACAAAACCTTGTATAGGAATACCATTGATATCGTTTATTCTAGTTGTATCAAGAACAGCAGCTGATAAGTTTTTCCCAGATTGGTTATATAAAACATAATAATGTGTTTTAACAGGTTGTTTAGTCAATAGACTATCGTAGTTTAATCTTTGGTAAATCGTATAATCGTCTTTATTTCGATACTTATCCCATGTCTCTTCAGCAAGTTTGAACCAATCATATGCTTTTGTAAACCCAGTTGCTAAAGCTTCGTCTGAATCAATCATTTTCGTTTTTTCGTCTTGTGTTATTCTTATTGGCAGAACAACAAGACTATATTGCTTTATTGCAAAGGGCAAAACATCTTTCGCCAAAAGTGTACCAAAAAGAAAATCGTTTTCAATTTGGCCTTTAAACTTCATTGTCCATGGTTTTTTAGCATTAGCGTGAGCTTCCATTGAAGTGCATAAATATGGACTAGTTAGTGCCCATCCGGAAACCCTTGTTTACAAAGAGCCAACGCTCTGAAAACGGGTCGAATTATCCCCTTCTTTGCCTTTAATATGTCCGATATACGCTCAGAAGGGAAGATATCTCCATTTTTG
>JBEKDT010000002.1:0-422173 GCA_050014195.1 Desulfomonilia bacterium
ATTGATTTGGAATATCAGTGTGTTGCATGATAACCATAGCAGATATTCTCTAAATCTCCAATGAGAAAATGCTCTTTTACTCAATTATTTCAACTAACTATACTTTCCGGATGGGCACTAATTAAGCATTTCTCGTTCTCTTTCATCCAGAATCCGGATAAGTTCCTTCATGTCTTCCGGGATTTCGCTCTTGAATTCCATTTTCTCTTTGGTGAGCGGGTGTATAATTCCGAGTAGTGCTGCATGGAGCATCTGCCTGCCCAAGGCTTTTATATAATGCCGAAGATATGCATCAGCAATGGAATTGGCCTTCTTTCTCCCTCCGTACTGTGCATCCCCAACAACAGGGTGTCCCATATCAGAGAGGTGCACGCGAATCTGGTGGGTCCTTCCGGTCTTGAGGCTGAGAAGCAGAAGGGAGAACTCCTTCCACTGTTTGATCATTGTCCAATGGGTTACAGCCTTTCTCCCTTCATCAACTCTTGAGGTCATTCTTTTTCTATCTCGGGGATTCCTCTGAATGAAGGTCTCGATAGTACCTTGTGGCTTAGGTAAATGCCCATAGCAGACTGCCATATATTCTCTGCGGTGCTCATGGGTTTTAAAGGCATTGACCAGGAGATTGTGAGAATCACTGCTTCTTGCCACAACCATCACGCCTGAAGTCAGTTTGTCCAGCCGGTGCACAATCCCTGGTCTGTTGGGATCACCCACATCCCTCATCTCCGGGTATTTAGCCAGAAGGGCATTCACCAGGGTGCAACTAACATTGCCCGCACCCGGATGGACCGTGAGCCCTGCAGGTTTGTTGATGACTACAATGGATGGGTCTTCATAAATTATGTCTAGGGGAATTTCACATGCCATCAACGGAGTATTGAGGTCAGATAGGCTATATGCCCCATACACCCTCATGCCATCTTTGAGCTTGAAGGATGGTCTTTTCACACTCCCATCCACCATCACGCGGCCTTCATCGATGAGTCTTGCGGCAAAGGAGCGGCTTATAGGGAAATGCCTGGTAAGGAAAACATCCAAGCGGAGACTGTTGTCTTCACGTGTAGCCGCGATCTCTATCTTCTCATCCACAGCAGTGCCTTGATTTTGGATGCCCTTAATGCCTTCTTCAATGACGGGACGGCCTGAGTACCTGCATAATATCCGGCAGAGATGTAATTACCTATGTTCTCGAACTCCGACCATTCAGCGTCACCTACAATCGGGTTGATGACAAAATCCGCATCACGTATCCGCACGGTATTCATGAGAGAGCGCGTGATGTCACCGGCCCTGAACAGGATGTCCATGCTGTTCTTGATCTCTTCCTTGTAATCGATGGGGGTTGTCTCACGTGACACGTCTACTCCGATGACAAACCCTGCGCCGAGCACCCTGGCTGCAGAAACAGGCACCGACTCCACCCAACCTCCGTCCACGCACATCCTGCCATCGATCTGAACCGGAGGAAGGATGCCGGGTACGGCGCTCGATGCCTTGACTGCCTGCCTTACCTGGCCCGAATGAATGATCTGCGGATAGCCGGAGATAATATCCAGGGCCATACAGGCAAAGGGGATCTTGAGCTGTGAAAATTGCTTATCAGGGATGATCCGGTCTATCTCGGAAAAAAATGCCTCAGCAGAAACAACCGATTCTCTGAAGAGAAAACGGTAAAAAAAGTACCCTTTTTTAACAGTCTCAAAAATCCTGTCGAGAAAACCCCGGTCCATCTCTGATGAGCCGGCAAGTTTGTGGAGCTTCTGACGGAATTCCTCAGAATTCAACATCCCTTTGATGGTCCGCTCAACATGAGAGATATCGCCGCTATCGGCATAAAGCGAACCCACAATGGCGCCCATACTCGTACCTGCAACAATGTCCGGAACCATGCCGGCCTCCAGAAGTGCCTTCATGACCCCGATGTTGGCCAGTCCTCTGACCCCACCGCCACCCAGGGCAAACGCCGTTTTAAGCTTCATGGGAGAGCACCTCGTTGATGTGGCGCGCCAGCACGCCGATTTCCTGCTGGTCCACGGATTTCAGGTCAAAGGTGAGCCTGTCTTCCTCTATGCGGCAGAGTACCGCAGGACGGCACGCCCTGAGCCTTATATGGGCCTCCTGGGCCTGTGGTGTTCTCACAAACACACCATAAGACGGAAAACTTTTCGTGGGCGCCGATCCCCCTCCGATGACCGCCTTTGTAGGGATGATCCGGGCACCCTTGATCTTGATGAGCCTCATAAGACGCTGGGCGCGCTTCTTCACATCGAGAATCGGTTCGGTGATCATCCTCAGCACAGGGATGCGATCGGTCTTTCCCTGGACAAGAAGCCTCAATGTTGCACCAAGGGCTGCGATGGTGAGTTTGTCGATCCGTATGGCCCGGTGAAGGGGGTGTCTGGCCATCTTCTCAATGAGATCTGTCTTGCCGAGAATAATACCGGCCTGGGGACCACCGAGCACCTTGTCTCCACTGAAGCTTACGATATCCGCCCCTTGCTGGAGACACATCGAAATAGTCCACTCGCCCTGAATACCCCATGCGCCAAGGTCAAAGGGTACTCCGGAGCCCATGTCAACAAAGAGGGGTTTGCCAAGGTCGCGGCTCAGACAGGCCAATTCATCAATACCCACCTCATCGGTAAACCCCACAATGGAAAAGTTGCTCCTATGAACCTTCATAATGAGGCCGGTTCTGTCGGTTACGGCATTTTTATAATCAGATATCCTGGTTTTATTTGTCGTTCCCACCTCTTTCATGACTGCACCGCTTATTGCCATCACCTCTGGCATCCTAAAAGAGCCGCCTATCTCCACAAGCTCGCCCCGGGAGATGATTACCTCGTTGCCATGAGCGAGACTGGCAAGCACCAGCATGACTGCCGCGGCATTGTTGTTGACTACAAGGGCATCCTCGGCACCAAAACAGGCTTTTGTCAAGATCCGGATATGTTCCTGCCTGGAGCCCCTCTTACCCTCCGCAAGGTTGTATTCCAAGTCGGAATATGTCCGTGCTGCTTGGAGAACCGCATCCATGGCCTCCCTGGCCAGTGGAGCCCTGCCGAGATTAGTAAAGGCTACGACCCCTGCTGCATTGATAACACTTTTAAGCCCTGATTCCATAATGGATCGGATATGTTCCGCCACTTCATGTGCCACTGTTGATGCATCAGGGCTGACTGCGGCTCTGCCCTGAGTTATGGCAGTCCTTATGAATTCGAGTCTTTCCCTGATGAGCCTCTTGACGATCCGTTCATCATAGCCCAGTTCCTGCAAGATAGGCTCTTTGAGTACTATATCCACTTTTGGTATGCTCCGGTATGATTCGTTCTCGGGCATATCTCCTCCTTGAAGTTGATTACATTCCGGCAGCTGCTTTTTAAGATTTAACGATAAATATTATCAAGCCTGCCATAATACAAAGTATGCCATATCATCTCATTCAGTCAAGCTGACTGGGAAGAAAGTATGAGGTATTTGACATGATGTATCAGGCAAAGAAGGTTTCCCCATGATCCGGCACTTTGTGTCTTAAACTTTTAAGCCTGTGGGATTGACAGCTCTGTATCCTCTTGCACTGTCTCTGCTTTCCATATACAGAAATTGCTGGGGATCGTGAGTACTCACAAGCCTTGAGAGATCACTGCCCCATGGAGAGTTTATATGGGAAAGCCTCAAACCATAGACCGCCACCTGTGCCACGGCAAGGACAAAGAGGAGAAGTACAAAGACCTCACCGCTCTTGACTATTGGTGGGGCCTGAGGGAACTGGCTGCCGATTTCGATATTGCAAACTATCTAAACATCGAGGGACCCGAACTTTTACCGAGACAAGAGAAGGATATCTCATATATCCAACTACTCCATTATACCGTAGAGGTGAAACTTGCAGGCTCCTTCTACCAGATCGATACCATGGAAAGACTCTTCTCTTCCAGCATCGAAGGCGGTACCAGTCTCGATTTGAGAGTGTTCGAGGCCAAGGAGGCCTTTGACGCCCTTCATGGCGATCTCTATCAAGCTGTCTGCGCCGTTGCAAATGAGCTCTTTATGCTGCTCAACCGCTCAAATTACACCCCCATCAAGGTGGACCATACCAAACCCATCGCCATGAGCCCCTCGGACCTCAGATATTGGCTCAAGCTCAATCGCCATAAGGACTACATCGCTATCAGTTCAATGGTTAATGACTGCGACAACCTGCTGGACATACGACATCACGCTACACATTACGGCGCAGTGCCGGTTTATGCAAACGCTAAGAATGGAGTCCTGTACCTTCAGAAAGATTTTCATATGGGTGGCATGCTTACAAAGTACGATCTGGGCAGACACTTAAAAAAGGGCGGCGCAATGAGCTCACTTGTGGAGATATCACGCCCCCGGGCCGTGAAGCTCTGCTCGCGCATTAATGATATTTACAAGTTCGTTTACCTCTCCGACATCTTTGAGCAATTCATGGTTGACCGGAAGATTGCGATAAATGAAAGCTACAAGCCGTATTGGGAAAAGCAGTAAAGAGTAACCATTAATCGCAAACAAATTCTTGCTCATTCTGATCACTGAATAATTTTGCTCGTCACTACCGGCTCTTCACGAGGCACTCTTTTCGTGTTTCTCGATTACTATTCAGTTTGCTGCATCCGGAAAATTCGGGTTGAATTCCGAGATGATTACCGCTCTCGTTTTATCAACGAGGTCCTGGATGTTTTCATTGCTATAGGTTGTTGTCTCTATAGGATCGGATACTATAACCTCTATAGTGCCTGGGTGAAAGACAAGGCTTTTCTTGGGCAGCACCTTTCGACTGCCGTTGACCGTTATAGGCAAGACAGGCATGCCCCTTTCCATGGCCATGATGAAACCACCCTTTTTAAAGGGTTGGATGGTTCCGTCTTCCGAGCGCGTACCCTCGGCAAAGAACATAACACTCACCCCTTCAGGAAGACGTTCCAGGCTATCCCGGATGCTCTTCATTGCAGCTTCTCCTTGACCTCTATCGATGAAGATATTGCGCGATTCATAGAGGGCATAGCCGAACAGAGGTATCTTGCGGAGTTCCTTCTTGATGATCCAGCGGAACTGTATGCCGAGCTTAGTGACAATGGCCAGGATATCGTATTCCGATTGGTGATTGCTGATGATGATATAAGACTTCCCTTTTACAATCTTTTCTCTTCCCCTAATTACCGGGTGAACACATGTGGCCTTCAACATGATGTACGCCCAGATCTTTGAGAGGGTGAATGCAAGGTTTCCTGTTTTGCTCAGCATGGCTGTAATGGTAACCGGAAAAAACACAATGAGGGTTGCAATGGCCGCCCAGAGGCTGATCCAGAAGATTTTAAATACATCAAGGATGGAACGTTTGCCCATCTTCATTGATTCCATTCCATATCCTTTCAACAATAATATTTTAAGTATATTACCAGGCGCGAATCTGCTTTGTTCAATTATAAATAAAAGATAATTTAGAATATCTTATGATGCAAGACCAATTCAAGTATGAGAACTAAAAACGATTCTCAAACATTAAGAACGCTATCACGCATATTACGTTGGTTAATCAAGTCGATATAATATAGTACGGTGAATATAAATACCAATAGCATTTTTAGATAATTCATTAATCTATTCCGGATATAGCCTTTACAAATCTTTGCCATCTGCTGTAAACAAATGTGGTATCTCAAAAAAAATCTTAAGTAGCGATATAGTAGATACATCAAGGGAGCGTAAGTGGAAGCTATCAAGAATCATTTCAAGATGTTGTGGAGAATATTTTTCACAACAATTGTCGTTTTTCTATCGGTTCTTGCTGTTTTATCTTCAGGATGCCGTAGTGGAGGCGGGAGTTCAGCTACTATATACAACATATCCGGCACGGTGAGCGGCGATATTCAACAAGGCGTCACCATTACATTATCAGGTGATGGTTCCGGTACTAAGACTACAGATGCAGGTGGAAACTACAGTTTCACTGGCATAGCAAACGGCTCTTACATCGTCACACCAGCTCTTGCCGGTTATATATTCACATCAACCAGCCGGGCCATTAGGGTAAGCGGTGCAAATGCAACTGCCATTGACTTTACATCCGCAACAAGCGCAGATTCTTTGTATAGCATATCCGGGATCGTAACCAATAGTGATAATGATGGTGAAGCCCTGAATAATGTGACCATGACCTTGAGCGGCGCAAACTCAGGAACCGTAACGACCGACACAAACGGCTCCTACACCTTTAGTGGCCTTGCCAACGGAGGTTATACCTTGATCCCAAGCCTCTCGGGCTATGTCTTTAATCCGTCCAGCAGTTCACAAACCATAGGTGGAAAAAATATCACCGGACTTAACTTCACGGCCGAAGTAAATCCGACTCCTACCTACATCATTTCCGGGACTGTAACCTCATCAGGTGCAGGGATGCAGGGCATTACCGTGAGCCTGAGCGGTTTAGGCATAGAATCGGTGACAACCGATGCAGGAGGCAGATACACCTTTTCCGGTCTTGCGAATGGAACGTACATCATCGCCCCGACCCAAACAGGTGAAACCTTTGATCCGGAGAACAGCTCCGAAACAATTAACGGTACAGACATCACGGGTGTTAACTTTATCAATACTACAACTGTTTACCGTATCTCAGGTAAGGTTAGCGGTGCAGTAAGGGCCGGTGTAACCATGACCTTGAGTGGTACGGCTTCGGGAAGTGTTAGTGTTATTTCTGATAGTGTTATTTCTGACTCAAGCGGCAATTACAGCTTCCAGAACCTTGCAAATGGATCGTACAACATAACTCCCACTCTTGCCGGTTACACATTCACTCCTCCCAAGCTTGTAGTTGGTGTCAGTAATAGAGATATCACTTCCATAAATTTCACATCCTCACCACAATAAAGCTATACGGAGATGATTGATTATAAAGAAACAGCAATAAACTTAACATTCATCTTTTTAAAAAGTAGTGCCTGATGACCAATCGGGAAAACATATCCGCTTCGATCCGGAAATGACTTTCAAGAACGAGAAGACATCCGATAGCGATACCTTCACCGGTATTTCGGTTTTTGGCATACCCCACGAACCAGTTTCTTTTCCCTTTAGGTTGATCTCCATCGATACTCCCGCTCTTCGCACCTATGTCAAGATATTTGAGCACCCTGTCTGAGGAGATTCTCCGAAAGGACTTGGCAACTGTACCTGCCCTTACTGTCCTTTCCATCATAGCACTCAGATCTTGAGCAGTCTCTTTTTTCATGACCTGGATCTTCATCACATTCGCATTCTGGGTCCGTACAAGCTTAGGGGTAACCATGCAGCCACCATTCATAACGGCCGTGACCATCTGGGCTGCATGGAGAGGTGATATGCGTGTCTGTTTGTTGAACCCGCATGCGAGCTCGGCTAGATTGTAATCATCTTTTGGTATTAAAATGCTACTGGGCGCGCTTTCGAATTCTTTCAGGGGTGATTTCCAGAACCCCATTTTCTTGGCCGTGAGGTCGATAGGTTCCACACCCAGATACATAGTTCCAAGCTTGGCAAAGACGATGTTATTGGAGCGTGCAAATGCATCGGCCAGAGAGATATCCATGCACCATTTATTTCTCTTGTTTGTGAGTTGTTTCTTATAAAGAGTGTGGGCATTGCCGGAGTAATAGAACATGCTCCGACTCGTAAATCCTCTCTGATCCATTGCCGCTGTGACCGTTACCAGTTTAAAAATACTTGCAGCAAGATCTGTTTCCAGGCCGATACTGCAATCCTGGCCTGATGTATTTTGGCCATAGAGGGCCAGTACATCGCCGGTTTGAGCATTAATCACGACTATGGAGCCGTAATATAATTTATACTTGGCCGCAATTTCAGCGATGAACTGCTGAAGATCCCAGTCAATAGTAAGGTTATGGTTTTTTATGGTATTCTGATCGATCCGGACAAGATCTTTCTTTGTGAAAACACATACACTTTCCCTGGCGGGTTCAATCTTTTTTGCTGGGACAGGCACACTCGAGATCTTCTTCACGGAATTATGACCTGAAAAAAAGAAAAGCGATACCAAGATCAAGATGAGGAGGAGAATATACCGGAGACGGATAAACCTTCGTTTCCGTGTTCTCTTTAACGATGGATACTCATCAATTGGGAACTGCCTTTTCATCAATCGATTCTCATCCTGTCCCAACATTTGTCCGGGGTTTTACCTAGGTAGTTAAGAGAAGTCAATCCCGATACCAAAAGAACATAGGTGATCCTGATATAATGATGTCTTTTTTTCATTCCATTTCATGCATCACAAGAACGCATGAATAGACATACTTTTAGAGATACTCTACTTAAGATGTGGTGCTTGTTGTTTGCTTGTCCAGCCGGGTATCACCCTTCATAGCTTCATAGCCTGATACGATGTCGAGAAGTTCCTCAGTGATGGTCATCTGCCGCTGCCGGTGGTAGTCGGCAAAGATCTCTTCCAGGTGTTCCTGAATATTCTTTTCGGCATTCTGCATTGCTGCAAGCCGGCTCGCGTTCTCACTGGCGAGCGATTCGGTGAAGGCACGGTAGATGGATACGAAGAGGTATTCGCGGATGAGAGATGCGAACAGCACATCCCAGTCCATGGTGAAGAGCGGCAGGGTCTTTGATTCCCACTTCCTGACCCTGAGGCTCTCGAGCCAGGTGCGGTCCACCGGCAGCAGACGCAAGGTATGCGATTTGAAGGTGGCACCTGAGAGGTAATGGTTGTAGAAGAGGTAGATGTGCGGGATATGCAGCACAAAGTGCCATTCCTGGAGGATCATGACTATCTCCTGCACCATGGGTGTAATCCCGGCGGTGGAGCTTGGAGTAGGAAGATTATCATAGATGTCCGCCTCGGAGCGTTCCATATGGTCCTTCACCCGTTCGCCCACTGTCAGGATGTAACGGCCCTCTTCCGGGGCGCCGAATGCATCCAGCTCATCTAAAGTATGGGCTACGACCTGGGCATTGAACTGGCCGCACAGGCCCTGGTCAGAACCGAATACGATGGCCCCGACCTTGGTCATGGGGGTCGGCCGTGGGGCTATCAGGGCCTCCTCCTGGGCTTGCAATACGATCTGGAGACCTCTCTCCACGGTGTCATTGTAGTCCACCAGGGATTCAACTGCCCTCTGGTATTGTCGGATGCTCACTGCAGCCAGGGCCTTCATGGTCTTCACCACCGAGAGCAGGTCCTGGGTGCTCTTGATCTTCCTCCTCAATGACTCAATGGTCTGCATCCGTCTTTTCTCCCATGGGTGCAACCGAGGTTTGTGCGGTATTTAATATGGTATTGAAGTTGTCGATGGATAGTTTCTCTCCGGTCTCGATCCTGACACAGAGGTCGTGCAAATGCTCGGTTACATCCTTGCGGACCGTCTGCTCGGCCTTGCTGATCTGGTTTATGGGGACACTGTCAAGCGCCCCGCCTGTCACAGCAAGCAGGGATGCGATCTGTTCGGCAACCCGTATAGGTTTGAGCTGCGGCTGTTTTAAGATCTCCCGCACTCGCCAGCCGCGTTCCAGGCGCCTGCGCGTGTCATCGTCCAGCCGGGTCCCGAAACGGGAGAAGCTCTCCAGCTCCTCGAACTGTGAGTAGGCAATGCGCAGGTCCCCTGCCACGGCCCTGTACGCAGGCAGTTGGGCCTTGCCGCCCACCCTTGACACGGATTTCCCTACATCGATAGCGGGCAACAGCCCCTTCTGGAACAGGCTGGGCGAGAGGTAGATCTGTCCGTCAGTGATGGAGATGAGGTTGGTGGGGATATACGACGATATATCCTGGGCCTCGGTCTCGATAATGGGCAAGGCGGTGAGAGAGCCTCCCCCATACTCCTTCCTTAAATGGGTGGAGCGCTCAAGCATGCGTGAATGGATGTAGAAGATATCACCCGGAAAGGCCTCCCTGCCCGGAGGTCTCCGCAGCAGGAGTGAAAGCTCCCGGTATGCCCGTGCATGCCTGGTCAGGTCGTCATAGATCACCAGCACATCATGGCCGTGCTCCATAAAATATTCCCCCATGGAGGTGGCTGCATAGGCTGCAACGAACTGGAGCCCGGGCGGCTCTTCCCCGGCTGCCACCACGACGATGGAGTACCCGAGTGCGTTTTGCTCTTTAAGTGCTGCTATGGTCTTGGCCACATCTGATGACTGCTTGCCGATTGCGCAGTAGATACAGATGACATCCTTGTCGTGCTGGTTGATGATGGTGTCTAAGGCGATTGCAGTTTTGCCGGTCTGGCGGTCGCCCAGGATCAGCTCACGCTGGCCCCTGCCGATGGGGATCAGGGCGTCGATGGTCTTGATACCCGTCTGGAGAGGTACGGTGACCGGGTCGCGGTGCATGATGGGAGGCGCCTCCCTCTCCACGGGCAAGCGTGCGGATGAGGCTATGTCGCCGAGATTATCCAAGGGGCGTCCCAGGGCATCCACCACCCTGCCGAGCAGGGCATCCCCCACCGGGACATCCAGCACCCTGCCGGTACGGATCACCTCGTCCCCGGCGCTGATATTTTCGGATGCATCCAGCATGATGATGCCGATCTCATCCGGGTCAACATTGAAAACCAAGCCATAGATATCACCGGGAAAACGGACGAGCTCTTCGGCCTTTACGCTGTCCATTCCGGTAACACGGGTTATGCCCGAACCGACATATTTGACAATACCCACTTCCTCGGGTTTGAGCTCGAATTTGTGCTCTGAAAGGGCGCCATCGAGCTTTTCAAAGGTGTCGTTAAGAACCACGTTCAGGGCCCCTTCGTCACTGGTCTTATCCATTGGAACTCCCTTTCATCCTTTGCCGTTCATCCATCGGGGGAATGACCTTCTCAACGTATTCAGATAGCCTGTTCATCTAAGCGGATCTCTTCCTTGAGGGCGCGTACGAACATCTCCTCAAGACTCGCCAGGTAGTCCTCGATGCTCCAGGAAACCTTGTACCCATGGGCCATCATCTCGATCCCTGCACCGATGGCACCCGAGACCTCATATCTGATGGGCACCTTTGGAGCAACATAGGGCCTTATGGCTTCTTCTATCCTCTTTTTCTGGTCAGGGATCAGCGCAAATGCGCTACGCACGACGATGATAGAACCTCCAGCCTTCAGCGAATCCTTGAGCTTATCCTGCTGCTCCTGGCTCATCTCGCGTATGCGCTCAGTGAAGACCTGCACCATCCTTTCCTCCAGGTCCTCGTTTGCCATGTCTGTAAGAACATGCCGTATGGTGTCATAGATGTATGTGCCCGCCCTTCGGCGCAGATCCTCAAGGAAGGCCTTTTTCTCACGGCTGAGCGTCTCATACCAGCGCCGTCTCACCTGGTCCACTTCCTCGCGCACCTTGTCCATGAGCTGTTCTTTTTCGTGTTCAGAGGCTTTTTGTGCCTGGTTCATCAGTTCCTCGGCCTTGTCCTTAAGCTCCCGGTTCTTCTCATCATAGGCATCTGCAGATTGCTGGGCCTGGGCCTTGAGCCTCTCTGCCTCGCTGAACTGTGAGGCGATCTTGGACTCGCGGGCATCTATAGCACCCAGTATCCTGTTATAGAGAAAGTACTTGAGCAGGAATACCAGGATCAGGAAGTTGATGATCTGGGCGAGGAGAACAAACCAGTCGATGTGCATCTATCAACCCCCCTTGGTGACGGCCTTGGTAAGGGTGATGAAGTGATCCCAGAACGGATTGGCAAAGATCAGGATCATGGAGATCACGAAGCAGTAGATGGCAATGGACTCGATCATGGCCAAGCTGACGAACAAGGTCCTCATGATCGTGTTCTTCTCATCGGGCTGCTGGGCTATGGCGCTTACCGCCTGTTTGGCTGCCATGCCTTCGCCGAGGGCCGGCCCTATGGCGCCGATGCACATGGTCAAGCCGGCGGCAACGATTGAAGCAACTGCAATTACGGTCAGGCTGTCCATACTATACCTTCCTTTCACTTAAACGTTTATCTTAAACCTAGTGCTTTTCTTTGAGTGTCTCCTGCTCGTGCGCCTGTGTTGCCGAGGCGATATACACCATGGCGAGGATTGCGAAGATATATGCCTGCACCATGCCGATCAACAGACCCAGGGCATTCATGACAATGGGAAAGAAGAGCGGGGTGACGGCGAGCAGGATGCCGATCACCTTGTCGTGGCTCATGATGTTCCCGAAGAGCCTGATAGAAAGTGCGAGCGTCCTGGTGAATTCCCCCATGACATGGAAGGGGAAGAAGATGAATGTGGGCTGGAAGTATTCCTTGAGGTATGCGAGCAGCCCTCGTTTTGTTATCCCGTACAGGGGCACGGCAATGAATACACATATGGCCAGTGCCGCTGTCGTCGTCAGGGATGAGGTCGGTGCTACATATCCGGGGATGACGGCAAGGAGGTTGGACAGCCCGATGAAGAGGAAGAGCGTCCCGATAAAGGCCAGGTAGTGGTCCGGGTTGTCCTGGCTGATCTCCTTAATCTGGTCCCTGATGGTGGATACGATGACCTCGAGAAGGTTCTGCCAGCGCGTGATATGGATATCCGTTGAAAGCCTGTGCGTGGCAAGCCAGGAGAAAAAGAGCAATAGGGCCATGATGAGCCAGGTAAAGATCATGGTGGCGTTGATCTTGACGAACCACCACTGCCAGAGGATGATCTGGTCAGGGCTGATCTGGTTGAGCCTCAGGATCTCCATGCAACTTCCTCACGACACCTTGGGCTTCCTGCCCAGACGGCGGACCATGATCTCACGTACAAGGACAAAGCCCAGAAATGCAGCGACGAGGCGCTCCCACCGGCCCGCCATGACCAGGTAGAAGCCGAGCACCACCACCAGTATCCTGAGCATGAAACTACTGTACATAAAATACCACGGGGTTTGTTCATCGGTCATCCTTCGCACCGAGGACCAGAGGTTCAGCGAGAAGAATGCCCCCAGTGCCATGCCCGCCCCAAAAGTAAATACGAGATAATATGCTCCGCCCATTCAATCAAATCCCCTGCACTTATTCTGTAATTGCGATGTAAGGCACACCTGCAATTCCCTTGAGCCCTGTCGTGGATTACGCTACGCTCCACCCACTCTGCATCCTAGTCATTAGTCACTGTTCATTGGTCACTATCTTTATGTTTCCTCATCACTGTCCGTCTTCTCTCCCCATCTTCCGCTCTTGCGTACCCAGTACCACGCATTCAGGCAGCCGATCATGACGCCTGCGATCAGGAGCATGAGGGTCCATGAGAACTGGCTCGGCCATGCCCTGTCGATTGAGAGCCCGATAGCCACCCCGATGAGGGTGGGAATGGCCACCGACCAGCCGACAATACCGAACATGCCGAGGCCGAACCATACGGTCTCCCCTTTTTCCTTTCTTCCACGGATCATGAGTGCTTCTTTCCTTTCCACTTCCCTGGTAAATTTTCTCATGATCTCGCGACGTCTTTTGCTTGAATCAGCCATATTTCCTCAGCTCCATGAAACGGCGGACAAGGTCGGCCTCGAGTCTGGCAGCAGCGGTGCGAGCAGCTTTTTCCTTGTCATCCAAGGTTTTGAACTGCTCATCCACCACCTGCTTGAGTTGTCCAAGATCAGGGATCCGTATGACATTCCTTGTGGATACCATTACAAAGGATCCTCTCTTGACCAGGGTCCCTTCATCGACTGCATAGAATTCTTCATTGCCCTCGATACCCACAATACGCAGCAGCCCGGGCACGAGCGCTGCGACGAAATCTATATGCTGCGGTAGCAGGCAGAACGAGCCGTTACCTGCTTCAGCGACTACTTTGGCCACCTCCTTGTTGAAAAAAACCTCGGCCGGGAGCAGGATCTTACAGTTCATCCTTATGTGCCTCGTCGATGGTTCCGATCATGTAGAGACTCGATTCGCTCTGATTTGCAAACTCGTCATTGAGAATCCTCTCACACCCGGCCAGGGTATCCTCCAGGGATACCATCCTCCCGGGCAGACCGGTGAACTGCTCTGTTGTGAAGAACGGCTGGGTGAAAAACCTCTCCAATCTTCGGGCGCGGAAAACAATGCGCTGATCCTCGCGGGATAGCTCTGCAATGCCGAGCATGGCGATGATGTCTTTAAGCTCTTCGTATATATTCAGTGTCCTCCTGATCTCCTGTGCGATGCGGTAATGCCTTTCACCCGCGGTACTCGGCATGAGCATCTTTGAGTTCGACTGGAGGGGGTCGACGGCGGGATAAAGCCCTTCACTTGCACGCTTGCGGGAGAGTACGATGGTGGCGGAGAGATGACCGAAGGTATGGACTGCCGATGGGTCGGTAAAATCATCGGCAGGGACATAGACGGCCTGGATCGAGGTGATGGCGCCGGTAGATGTGTTGCAGATACGCTCCTCAAGCTCGGCCAGTTCCGTTCCCAAGGTGGGCTGATAACCGAGCCTTGAGGGAAGCTGCCCCATGAGACCTGACACCTCGGAGCCGGACTGGATGAAACGGAAGATGTTGTCCATCATGAGGAGCACATCCTGGTGCATATCGTCACGGAAGTATTCCGCAGCAGTAAGCGCCGCATGGCCGACCCGGAACCGGGCACCGGGCGGTTCGTTCATCTGGCCGAAGACCATGACGGTATTGTCGAGAACACCAGCCGTCACCATGTCGCGATAGATCTCTTCACCCTCACGGCAGCGCTCGCCGATACCGCAGAATATGCTGACCCCGTGATGCTTCTTCACGGTGTTGTTGATCATCTCGGTGATGAGCACGGTCTTTCCCACTCCTGCGCCGCCGAACAGGCCTGCCTTGCCCCCACGCTCGAGGGGGGCCAGAACATCGATGGCCTTGATGCCTGTCTCGAATATCTCCGAGACCGTGGACTGCTCTGTCAAGGGGACCGTCTTCTGGTGGATTGAGCGCAACTCCCCCTGAAGATCGCCCTTTGTGTCGATGGGTTTGCCGAAGACATTTATAACCCTTCCCAGGAGGTTCTTCCCCACCGGGACCTGGAGAGGATTTCCGGTATCAAGAACCACCGACCCTCGTGCAAGCCCCTGGGTGGGTGTGAGCGCTATGCCGCGGACAAGGTTTTCGCTCAGGTGTGTATTCACTTCGATAACAATATCCTTGTTATCACCGGCGAGGAGCACATGGTAGATATCTGGTATATGTGAAGGAAACTGGGCATCGACTACACTGCCCCGAATGGAGACTACAGTTCCGGTATTCGATTGCTCACCCATGGGTGTCTGGATACCTCCTTCCCTATGTGAATCATACAATCATCAAATTCTATACGCATCCCCTTGAGGAAATGAGAAAAAACTATTTATACTTAATTAAAGGGGATTCGCTCTGAGTCAAGGGTTGACTGTTGTTTCTCTAAATAAAAACATCTCAAGAGTAAAATTATCCTGTGGGAAATGGGTTAGACATATCGGCTTGATAGTTCAGTATTGCCTATTGCCGATTCAGCGAAGATATGTACAAGCCCCATAGAAGCGGTCGCGATAATAGGAACTGGTAAGTGAATCGGCACAGATGTTCTTTCCTGTTCCCGGGGCATGGATAAACTTGTCATCACCAATGTATATGCCGACATGGCTGACGCGGCCGCTGCTGGATGTGACAAAGAAGACAAGGTCTCCTTTTTCCAGCTGGTCCTTCGCGACGGGCATGCCGCTCTTGTACTGTTCTTCAGAGGTGCGCGGCACGTTTAAGCCGTTGAGCTGGTAGACGGCCATCACAAGCCCGCTGCAGTCAAGCGGGGCATTGAGTGAACAGCTCCCCCACTGATAGGGCAGGCCTATGAAGCTCTGTGCAGTATCCACGAGTTCATCCCTGACGGTTCCTTCACCGGAATGTCTGCCGCGTGCGATTGTATATTCGCCGGGTTTCACTACATAGAACACATCGATAATGCCGAGCTGCTGCAGCCTGCGGGCCTCGCCAATGGCATTGCCCTGGGATGCATAGTTCCCGAATCGGACCTTGTACAGCCCGGAGCTGTGGGCGAAATAGAATGCATCAAGCCCCTGCTTCTCCAATTTCTTGGTGAGTCGGGCGGCATTGTCCACCTGTGAGAAGGCCCCGACCTGGATGGAATAGCCCATCTTCTGGGGGGCAGTGTAGGTTTGTGGCTTTGCCTTGAACCTTGTTTGGTATGGAGGAATTACCATCTTGTGGGTTGCACAACCAGACAGAAAGATTGAGAAAATAAGTATTACCGGAATAGCCAAGATACCGGCTCGCAACTTAAATCTTCCCATCCCCCTCCCTCATGAGCACCAGGGGTGCCGCCTAAACACTGGAATGCAGATGAGTTCTGTTTTGCTTCATAACAACTTGCAAGACTTTTGTCCATAATTCATTTTTTTAAAACGGCTTGTGATGCAAGGCTGTGGGAGTAAGCCTTACACCCCTCATGGATTCAGCAATCACTAATCACTATTCACTAATCACTGTTAACTGATCACTGGTTACTCTTACCATCCATTACCTCAATGAACCCTTCCAGCCTCGTCTTGAGCTGTTCGGGTTGATATCCGCGCGGGTCGGAGATGTCCATGTCCAGCATGAGAAAGGGGATATCAAGTTCTGCGAAGGTATCCTTAAGCAGCATGTGTGTGCTGTTGGAATGACGGCAGGCAGGGGTAGCAAATAACAGCGCACCATCGATTCCATACCCCTGAACCACATTTTTCATACTATCTGTCCTTCTGCCCACAGAGCCGATGAACGGGTTCCTGAGGCACTTCAAGGCCAGGCCCTCAAAGGGCTTGTCCTCATCGATCTCATCCCAGAATACCCTGAAGGTCTCGCACAGGGGGATGCCAACCTGCCGGCTCTTCAGGATTTCGAATACGTTTGCCTGATAGGTGGGAAGCCAGGCAAACCAGAAGATACGGTGCTTCTCAGGCCTGTTGATCCCTTTTGCCATCTTATCCCTGATCTCATCGATGAGTTGTTTATCCAGCATCTCCTTGACCGGACTGCCGCAGAAGAGATTCCCGTGGAGAGAGTAGCCGATCATATCCCTGGGATTCATGGGCACGGGCCTGGTCTTGAGAAGATCAAGAATCACAAGCTGGAGCTTTCGGGACCTATTGGAGCTGCGTATCGCCTCTTTCAGTCTGTCCATATCAAGCCTTTGACCGGCGACCTCGCCTACCTTTCGGGCTGCTTCCCTGAGTTGTTTTTCCACGTAGAGCACGGAATCCTTCGTGATCTCCTGGGGCACATCGAGAAAGAAGGATTCTTTTTTCCAGAGAAATGAGAGGATGTCATTGGTCTTGCCCTTGCCATCGCAGTAATAGGAGGTGGTGGTCAGCAGGTCAGGCCTGGGTAAATAATTTTTGAAATATCCGCCAAGACTTGCCCTATGGAACGCGCACATATCCTGGGAATATCCCCGTTCTTCGGCCTCTATCATCAGGGGGACCCCTTGATTCATGGTGGACATCAGGGCTCCTGCAAGCTCAAAATCAAAGGGTATGACGTCGAACGCGGCCAGAATCTCCATGGGGAATGCATAGATGGATGTATAAATGACCCTTGAGTCCGGTTCGTATGCCTTCAGGAAGAGGCTGAACCATTCCTTGTACCACATGGTTTGAAATCTTTTATTTTCCTTCAGCCCTGTTTCCATGAGCTGTGTCATATTTTCCAGCATGGCCTTGAACATATGCACCCTCCCTTAATCAAGCATCTCAAGGAATGCCTCAACCTTAATCCGCGCCTTCTCAACATCCGACCACTCGTAATCGTTCTCCAGCACAAGACACCTGGCGCCTGCGGCAGCAACAGCCTCTTGAAATGCTGGAACATTATACGTGAGGTTGTCGCAGAACTTCACCTTGCTCACGATCACGCCATCTGCCTTAGTTGCTTCTATGGCCTTTTTTAGGTAATCGATCTGATCCGCAATGCCCATCATCCTGGCGCATTGGGGCTTCAACAGATAGCGCCCGGCAAGGGCTTCAAAAGGATCTTGCGTGCCCTCCTCCACCATCAGCTCGTAATGCCTCATGCCGAAGCAGGTATCAAACCCGACTATTGCACCCCCTGCTGCCTCGATCATAAAGACCAGTTCCGGTCTGTTCAGGATGTTGCCGGTCACAAGGATATTCTTGCCGTTTTTGGCCGATGTCTTGCCCGTATGTGCCTGCAAAAGGCCTGTAATTTTTTCTTTAAGCCCTGCCGGATCAAGCCCTGACTCATCGTGCATCAGGGTAAAAACATCCGAACCCAGGATAGTGGTTTCATGGTTTTTCAGTGCCTGGTACAATTCCATCCATGCCGAGCGGAGATCATTCATCTGTCTTATGGCCGCACCCAGCCCTTCGCTTGTCACGGGTGTACCGCCGGGAAGCCCTTCAAGCTGGGATGCAAGCCTCCTGAATTCGGATGTGAAGAAGGTAATCGAATCGGCATCTCTTCTCTTGGGGATGTCCATGAAGAGTGCCACCGGCTTCTTGACACCTGCCTTCCAGAGGTCGTAGAGCTTCCTCATGGCATCGCATGAGTTTGCAAGGATGACTGCATCCATATCTGAGAATGCACCACCCAGAGCATCGGCAAACAGGCTCTTCACATAGCAGCATGTGTTGGGATAAATCCGGCTGTCCGCATCAGCACACTTTCCGTGAGGGATGAGCCTCCTTGGTGTGAAACCTGCAGCCATGACCACCTCCACAGGCACATAGCAACAGGCATAACCCACTGTCATTGATCCGTTCATGCTCATGCTCCATTCCTTCATGTTATGGAATAATACCCATCATGAAGGAACCCATCCCCCTTGTCGCCCCATGATAGGATAATGAGACCTTTTTTGATCAGAGCCAGCTTACACGTAGCATGTAATTAACCTGTAACTAATGAAGGAGAGTAAGCGCGGCATCCAGACGCAATCTACGCTCACGCATATGGACACTGTTAAAGAGGCTTGAACGGATATTGGTGAGGACAGAGACCCAAATCAAAGAGTCCGAAATATTATTGATCCTACCGTTACTCTTCTGGATATTGTTAAGGAACTATATAAAATGATATGAGGAGGTTATAAAATGAGCAAACTGAATCTCACTGATAAGGCAAATCATTTCTCTATAGGAGGTAACAAAATGAAATTTATCAAGGTCAACATGATCATTATGTTCATCGTCGGTGTGTGTTTTTCCGGTTTATGGGCCGACGACACCGGCTGGAAAAAGATCGGAGAGTCAAAGGGCATTGTAGGTTACACCAGGCCAACGTCCAAGAGTAGCGTTGAGGAGATAAAGGGGGTTGGTATTATTGAGGCACCTGTGGCTGTCATCGAGGCGCTCCTCCGCGACACGCCGGCGGGGACTGAATACATGTACAAGTGCAAGGAGGCCTCGGAAGTCAATACCCCGGAGCTCAAGAACACCGCGGATACCAAGTATTTCTATAATGTCACCTCCATGACGTATCCGGTGAGCGATCGGGATGTTGTTGGCAAGGCCGACTGGTCCATCGACAAGGCAACCGGGACAGTCTATCTTCACGCAGAAGGCATCAAGTCAGATTATAAAATGGATAAGAAAAAGGTCAGGATGCCTTTTTTGATTGCGGATTATATCCTGGTGCCCAAAGGACCCGACAAGACCGAGGTCACCTATATAGCCTTGGCGGATCCGGGTGGTAACCTCCCGTCTTTTCTCGTAAACCTCCTCACTAAGAACCTGAGTATCCAAACCATCGCCGGCATGCGGGAGATGGTGAAGAAAGACAAATATAAGAACGTCAAATCGGTTGTTACCACAACATTACATTAAGAAAAATCGTTTCAAGACACGGCCTTCATCCTTCTGGAAGTCCGGTAGGATGGAGGTCGTGTGCATTCTGCATATGAATGTTAGGAATGTTAGGATAAATACTTGATTTTGAGTCGTTGGATCATGTCTCCTTCAAAGCTGTCCTTGATGTCCTCTATGAATCAATTCTTGTCAGGGGATGCTGTAACCATGTATTGAGGCATTCATTATGGTTTATCAGGATAACACCATCAAAGCGTCCAGTGATACGTGCACACAGTGCAACGGATGCATAAGGTGCGGGGAAGAATTTTGCATCTTCAATTCACATGGCAATGCAGAAGAATGCCATATGGTGATTTGTATATACTGCGAGCGGTTTTTACAGAAACAAAGGTTGTTCCTGAATAATGTAGGCTGAAAAATCAATCAGCCATTTCTTGTTCAATGTCTTGTCAATGCCCTTGATCGACATTCATGGGTAAGTTTTGCCTTGACTGCTTGCAGAACTCACCGTACCTACATGCGCAATGGCAAATCATCCTGAGCAATTCTTCGACTTCGATACCCCTGTAGACCGCCGCAACACTGCGAGCCTCAAGTGGGACAAGTATAAAGGCCGGGACATCATCCCGTTATGGGTGGCGGATATGGATTTTAAGTCCCCTCCGGCCGTTATCACGGCGCTGCACAGGCACGCGGATCACGGTGTCTTCGGCTACACCATGCCGCCCGAGGACCTCCTGGAGGCTGTCATGTGCATGTTGGAGCACACACATGCATGGACAGTGAAACCCGAATGGATCGTGTGGCTGCCCGGCCTTGTGAGCGGCCTGAACATCGCCTGCCGTGCCGTGGGGGAGCAAGGTGATGCGGTCATCACTACCACCCCCGCCTACCCACCATTCCTGAGCGCCCCATCCCTCTCACAGCGCTCCCTCATCACTGTCGCCCATGTGGATGACGGCAGCAGATATATCTTCGACTTTCCCGGAATCGAGCGGGTCATGACACTGCAAACAAGGATGTTCATCCTCTGCAACCCGCAGAACCCCACCGGCCGTGTCTTTACCCGTGATGAGCTCTTGCCTCTGGCCGAGATCTGCCTTCGTTATAATATCATTATTTGTTCAGACGAGATCCACTGCGGACTTGTCCTTGATCATGACAAGAACCACATCGTGCTGGCCTCCCTTGATAAAGAGATCGCCCTTAAGACCATCACCCTGCTCGCCCCCAGCAAGACCTACAACCTTCCCGGCCTTGGATGCTCCTTTGCCGTCATCCCGGATAAAGATCTTCGGTCTTGTTTTAGAAAGGTGATGAATGGCATTGTGCCCCATGTAAATGCCTTCGGCTATACCGCTGCCTTGGCTGCATATCGCGACTCCGAGGACTGGCGCTTGGCCCTCATTGACTATCTCAGAAAGAACCGGGACATGGTGGAGAATTTTGTTTTACGAGCACACGGCTTACGTCTGCACCATGTCGAGGCCACCTATCTTGCCTGGATCGACTGTCGTGGGTTGGGTGCTGCAAACCCTGCAGCCTTCTTTGATGCCGCCGGGGTCGGCCTGTCAAACGGTGCGGACTTCGAAGCCCCGGGCTTTGTTCGCCTCAATTTCGGCTGTTCTCGCAGTGTCCTGGCCGAGGCGCTTAGACGCATGGGAGATGCAGTAAGGTAATGAGCCAAGTAAGCATGCAAGATCATACAATAAGTGAAAATCACGAACACACGGCCGCTGGGCTTGACCGGCAGTCTCCCCGGGAGTAGATGTGACTGCATGAATCCGGAAATGATGCAATACCTTCAACCTACACCGGCCGTGGACAACGACAACCCTGCGATTGTCGAGTTCGCCCTGAACAACTCCGGCACTTCCCCTGACCCGAAGGATCAGGCTGTCAGCCTTTATTATGCCGTGCGGGACGGCATCCGGTACGATCCTTATACCCTCGACCTCTCGATCGAAGGGCTCCGGGCAAGTACCACACTGCGTTCAGGCAGGGGCTGGTGCGTGGCCAAGGCAATCCTGCTGGCAGCATGCTGCCGGTCTGTAGGGGTTCCTGCACGGCTCGGTTTTGCCGATGTGCGCAATCACCTTACCACTGCGCGTATGCGCGAGGTGATGAAGACCGACATATTCTACTGGCACGGGTACACATCCATATATTTGCATGGAACCTGGATCAAGGCCACACCGGCCTTCAATATCGAACTCTGCGAGAAATTCCGGTTCAAGCCCCTTGAATTTGACGGTCTTACAGACTCGGTCTACCACCCCTTTGACCTCGAGGGGAACAAACATATGGAATATCTCAAGCATCGAGGAGAATTCGCGGATGTGCCCCTTGACCAGATGATGGAGACGTTTCGTAGAGAATATACTTCAGACGAATCCTGGAAAGAAACTGCGGACTTCGACCGCGAAGTCGAGCAGGAGAACATGGAGTGAAGCCGGAGCTCGGAAACAAGAAAATCAGCACGAGGGTGAGAGACCTCAAATGTCCGATGTCAAGATCACAAAAGGTTATATCCCCGGAGCCATAGGCCGGGTTGCCGAGCTTAACGGCTCCTACTACCACAAGCATTGGGGGTTCGGGCTTATCTTCGAGGCGATGGTGGCAACCGACCTTTCAGCCTTCCTCAAACGATATGATGAAACACGCGACGGTTTCTGGACTGCCTTGCTCGATGGCCGTATTGAAGGCCACATTACCATCGACGGAATCCATGCAGAAAGCAAGGGTGCACATCTTCGGTATTTCATTGTTTCAGATGTCTTGCGTGGGAAAGGCGTCGGCAGCCGGCTCATCGATTCAGCCATAGACTTCTGCAGGAACTCCGGACACAAAGGAGCGTACCTCTGGACATTTGAAGGTCTTGACGCGGCAAGACATCTTTATGAAAAGTCCGGTTTTAAGCTCGTTGAACAACTCAGAGGATCCCGGTGGGGTGTTGAAGTCAATGAACAGCGTTTCGATTTGTTGTTTTAGTTGCGTGCGGAAAAGTTCAATCATGGAATTAGGATATTTTATGTTTGAGAATATCAATCAGTTAGAAATATAATAAGCTGAAAGATCAAATTCTCGATTGAGAAGCGGCCAGTCAATGAGGGAAGACACGCCGAATGTACGAAGCAGGTTACTTGGGTTTACAATCCATTACGAATATAACCAAGGACGCGGACCTTGAGAACAGGCGATTTTTTACTGCTCGTTTTCAGATAAATGTTGTCGATATACCAACCCTTTTCCTGTTTCACATTATAAATGGTAAGTTGATATCTTATACCGTCCGGTAGATCCGTCTCAGCCAGGTCACATCGAATATTATCTCCTTTTTCCGCCTTCACTTCCAATATCCTGAAGCGGTTTTCGCTCCTCGGAGCTATGGTCACCGTTTGCTTGATTTTCTGACCGACATTGCCGGTCAACCGTGCCTCAGTTGGGGTGATGTCTGCAACAGGTCTTACCACCCCTGAAATCACCAGGCTGAATTCAGACTTCTTCTTGTCATTTGTCCGTACAAATATGGTCTTTGTAACATGCTGCCCGCCATAGTTTCCCGTATCCAGCTTAATGGCTATTTTACCCTCCCTTCCGGGGGGGATCTGCCTCGAATAAGAGACCGTCGTGCACCCGCAGTCGGGTTTCACGTCTCTCAGGTCTAACTCTGATGTCCCTTTATTCAGCACAACAAAGTCATGCCGCACCTCTTCCCCCTCGATAACCGGCGAAAATTCATAATATTCCCCGGGTATATAGATATGAGGTGAGGCAGAGGTTCCGGTTTTGGCGTGATAAGAGCCATACCAGAACAATATGATGAAGAACAGAATCAGAAAGACAGAAAATATTTTTATTCTCATATCTTCACACGGACTCGCATTGAACATGACGCAAGGCTGTTCTCATAAGATCCGTCTCCCTATTCATAAAGAAATATCCTGAAACAATTGTTCGGAAAAGGCCTTACCTGTTTGCGGGCTAATTTCTCCCATATATGTGCGGCCTCTTGAATCGGAAGAAATTATCTTTTTCCTCGAGTTCAATGGTATTCGCCTCATCATTAAAGTATTGCCCTCTCAACGCGTTCAATTGCTCTTCCTGCTCCGTTCCTTGGTATGTCTGCACAACCTCATCGCGCTTCTGCATATACTCCAGGCCGACCTGCCAGCGCTGGTCATTGTCTGCGTCGTGTGCTGCCATAATTTCAATCTGCTGCTCAGGGATTCCCATCTTCCTGCGGATGTTGTTTATTTCCCATTGGCGTTGCTCGGGGTTCATCTGTTTCAGTACATCTTGGACGGAATCAATGCTGAAAAATATCTTGGAGAGCATATTCGGATCGTCAAGCATAAGTTCCTCCGGAGCACCTTTAAACGTTTCATGCAGAGAGCCCTGATACATTTCTAATTTCTCATCAAGGGTCGTATCGTTGGATTTACCTAAAACGGCCAGGGTATCTTTAAACTTTGCTTTTCTTAATTCTGATGAGAGCATTTCACCTGTCCAGATTTTCTCGGCATCATCGCCGAAAAGTTCCCTTCTCTTTTTCCATAAGGCAGCAGCCCTCTCCTCCTCGGTCATTTGAGAGAGCATCGTTTTATTGTCCTCAAGCCAACGGTTGTACTGATCCATTTTATCCAATGTTTTCATGATATCGTCGGCATAATCCGGAAATGCACGCTTAAGAATATCGTAGAAAAAGGCCTTCCCGTTCACCGGGTGAGTTCCCAGGATGAAATCCCTTAAACTGATAAGGCTCGTTTGAAGGCTTTTATCCGATATCTGTTTGCCATAGTACTTCTTCAATTGGCTGACCATCTTGTCAATAGTAGAATCATTCTGGAGTAGTAGGGCAAGAGGAGCCATTACGCTCTCTTTATGGACTACTTTAGACTGAGCAGGCCTTTCATGGGTATTGTGTATGATGAAAAAATAGCCGAAAGCGATGAGCAATACGACTGCGGCAATACTGATTGATATAGCAGTTATTTTGGTTTTTCTGTCCATATTTACTTTCTTCTCCAAACGGGTTACGAGGAAACAGCACGCTCTATACTAATTTTTCCGTGTAATTCAGGTGCAGGCAAAATAAAAAAAGGGTCACGACGATCCTTTTTAAAAGCTCTCGTGACCCTTCGGTATTAACTAGAAAGTGCACGTTGTTATTATATCGCCACTCCCTTGCTCTCGAGCCCTGATTGCCGTTTTCACAGCCATCACAGCTTCCACCCGCATGTCTCCATCTTCTCCTCGAACTGCCTTAAAAGCTACTCGTCAGCCACCCGGTCTTTCACATCCGGGTTATGATGCTCTCGTCTCCGTTATTAAAGAACGGATTTGAGATAGGGCCAGATCAAGGATGCGCATTTGTATGAGCCCGAATCAGCGGGATGTACCCCGTCGATGAGGATATCCGAGTTGTTGATGTACGGCCGGGGATCAACACATACACGGTAATTGTTTACAGCAGTCGCGTTCGTGACTTCCTTAACAATCATTGTATCCCCGTAATCGACTGCCGTGTTTAATGTTGACAAGTTTCCCAAGATACCGTCTTTACAATGATAATATTCTAAAAAAATGATATTCTTCACGCCGTCTCTGCCAATCTGGTTCAAAAAATTCACGTGTTCAACGTATCCGTCGTTTATCAATGCTGTACATGTCGCTGAAAGTGTGTGCCCCGGGTAAGTCTTGCATTGATAAGGATCAAAAAGGATGGCAGGCAATAAAACTTCATTGCCTCCACCGTCCATGAAAATTGTCTTGATATTGCTACTATCACTTCTTGCTATGGCATATTCCGTCTCAATATCGGTAGAAGTAAGCGAGCTGGCACCTTGCATATAAGCGCCCACAACGCAATAATTGCGGAAGGTTTGCCAGGCAAACAACTGCAAATAATTATGAATCCCTCCGGTCAGGGCATAAATGGAATCTCCTATATTAACGACATCGTTTCGGGTGGCAATCCGTATCCATGGTACGGAGACAAAATTACCAAGAACACAAGCTGATCCCATTGCAAGTAATACCAAACAGACAGTGATACGAACAGCGAACCATGATTTGATTCTTTTCATCTGACACCTCCTATATGATCAATTAATTTTTAAGAAATTAATTTCTTAACTCATAACAAAGAACTACAGGTCTTGATCTCTTCTTTTCTAAATATATAATCTAGTACTATTTTATTTATTTATATATTAAGCATAGTTTATAGTCAATAGTTTTCTTTTACAGGATCTGCATAAAGAGCAAGATTCTTCCGTTCTCCTCATTTCAGAAACAGAAGGACGCCATGGCTAAGTACAAGCCTTACACCCAGGCACAGGACATGCTGATACCGGTATCGTTGGAAGGAACAGCTTATGCCCGAGACTTTGGAATTCGCGATCCAGACGCTTGCAGATGAGCGTATGGACGTGAGCATATTCGATGAGAAGTACCGCAATGATAAGACCGGGCGGCGGGCATATGATCCCCGTATTCTGCTGAAGGTGGTACTGCCGGGGTATTCACGGGGACTGATCTCGTCGAGGGAGATCGAGCAGGCATGCCGGGCCTGGTGGGATCAACCTCTCAAAGATCATGGTAGAAAAGATCGAGAGTGAAAAAGGGCGTAAGATCTACTACCCCTTTGACCTCAAAAGGAACAAACACATGGAATATCTCAAGCATCGAGGATAATTCTCGGGATGTGCCCCTTGACCAAATGATGGAGACGTTTCGCAGAGACAGCGTTTCGAACAGTGTTATAAGTAATATCCCGATTTGCCGGTGCACCCCCCTGATTTTTAGATCCTGGTTCATCGCAGCAGTTCGGTAATCTTGACTCTTATTCATTAATTATTCGCATTTTACCGATGAGGGATCAACAATGTTTTATAGAACAAGCGCACAGGGGAGACAGAGTACATGGCCAAGCTGAATTGCTGGGAATTCAAAAAATGCGGACGTGAGCCAGGCGGAGCCAAGGTTCCTGAACTGGGTGTATGCCCTGCAGCCGTTGAGGACCGTGCAAACAGAATCAACAGCGGGCAAAACGGGGGCCGTGCATGCTGGGCAATATCAGGCACATTATGCGGCGGTAAAATACAGGGTACTTTTGCAGCTAAATTATCCAACTGCCTGGAATGTGAGTTTTACAAGCTGGTAGGTCAGGAAGAAGGCCCGAATCTTGAGAAGACAAAGGATATCTTGGCAAAACTAAAGAATTAAGACCTTATGCCCGTACCTGATAATAACACAGAACACCATCTTCCTCGATAGTGTTCAAATCGGGCTGAGGCTTTATGCCCGCCTGTACAAAGGCTCCCAACGATCTTGTACGTCGATCACTTCGTTGTCGTCTTTTCCTCTTGAGCCTTTTCCTTCTGATCACCGACCAGGGTTTGGATGATCTCCTGGAGATAGGGCCTGTCCCTGCTGCCGATATACTTGACAGGGAACTTGATGATGCGCAGCTCGGCATATTGCGTTATTCCGCCATCCTTCAGATCCTGGTAATCCTTGATGAGCCTTTTATCCAGCCTGTCCCTGAACATATCAAGATCGCGGATGGAAACATATTTCGTGAGGAGAACCCCTACCCTCATGTCCATGTCAAGGACGCTGTTGTCGATGTACGGCAAATCATAAAAGGTGATTACAAACGAAGGGGCCTTGAATGCCTGATCCGATGACTTGCTCTTGGTATATTCCAGCGAGATGTCCACCATGCCGTCGGAGATATCGTCGGGTTTGATCTCCACCGGGATCTTGGACCCATTTCCATTTGAAACGGATTCATCCTTTATGGTCTGGATATTGCCGTCCTTGTCCTTCAATACGACGATCCCCTGCACGACTGTCCCCGGAAGGGACGCCAGGGCATTGAGCTGTTTGACCGAGAGGTTCCTGCCCACCCTGCGCAGCTCTGCGCGCATGGCAAAGTAATCGCCACGCTGCCCTACCGTAAAGCCTTTTTCATCGTAGATCTTCTTGGTGAGCTCAGTGTCGAGATCCTCGAAAAGCGGCCTGATGTCTACCGTGTCAAAGTTGCGGGACAGCAGGTCGAGGAACATTACCTGCTGTTTGATTGTGTGGACATCATCAGGGTTGATATCCTTGGATACAAACCCCTTTGCAAACATGGCATTGAAAAGCATCTCGAACATCTTGGCCCGGATGGTGTTGTCGGAGCTCTCACGCTCCGTCATGATATTCGTGTACACCTGCCGCATCTCGGAAGCCTTGTTGAGCTGGGTCTGCTGCAGATTGTACCAGCCGCCCATGACGGCCACCACGGCAGCGAGGAATGCCGGGCCGAGTGACTTCAAGATATCCCATATGTCCTTCTTTTCATGTATCTCTCCCGTGTGCTTCTCATCTGCATGCTTTGCTTCGAAAATATCCATAGTGCCTCTGACAGGTTACTTGAGTGAAAAATCGCGCCTTGTTTCCCCGGGACCGACAAAGATCTTCCATTCATTCTTCTCTTTGATTGCAACAATATATGTGCCTGGTTTGATGTCCTTGAATGCATAAGAACCATCCTTGGCAGTTGATACCGGCTCACCGACCTGGATGCCCTTGGCATCTTTGAGCACTATCTTTACCACTGCAGGCTTCCCGTCCTTATCCGTTACAATACCGTGAAGGTCGGCTGCATGAAGGACTGAGAAGCCGGCAATACCCAGTATGACCGCAAGCGCAATGAACACCTTTTTCATCCCTGCCTCCTTTTTCTTTACGTCCCGAGATACACCCAATGTATTTATCTGTCATGACTATTGTATCATGTTTCAAAACAAATAATAACGTTGTTGAGGTAAACAAGAGGTGTTGTACCAGCTCTGAAGGGCCAAAGGGAACCTTATGCCTTGCCCATGTGCAGACCCCGTGGTAATTAATGCTTAATCTTCAATAGTCCGCGCCTGATGAGGATATACCCATGCACATCAATAAGGTGACATTCCATCCTGAAAGCTATCCGGTTAACGACATCTACCCCTTCAATCTCCAGACCCTGCACAACACCCTGGATCTTGTCTTCGAGACAAACATCACCTTTTTCATCGGTGAGAACGGTTCGGGCAAATCCACTCTCTTAAAGGCCATTGCGAGGAGAAGCGGCATCCATATCTGGGAGGAGGACCGCGGTCGCTTCGGCAACAACCCCTATGAAGAGGATCTGTTCAAGCATATCGATGTTTCCTGGACGTGTGATAAAAAACCCGGGGCATACTTCTCATCAGAGAGATACCAGCATCTGGCCAAGATCATTGACGAGTGGGCCATCTCCGACCCCAGGCTGCTGGACTACTTCGGAGGAAAATCCCTCATGTCCCAGTCCCATGGCGAATCGTTCATGGCATTCTTCCGGTCACGCTATAAAATCGAAGGGCTCTACTTCATGGATGAGCCCGAGACGGCACTCTCCCCCCGCAGACAGATCGAGTTCGTGCAACTTCTTTCCAGCCAAAGCCGCGACGGCCATGCCCAGTTCATCATTGCAACACACTCGCCCATCCTTCTGAGCTGCCCTGGCGCCACCATCGTGTCATTTGATCATCATACGTTAAAGATGATTCCATACGAAAACACGGATTATTATCTCATCTACCGCGACTTCCTGCTCCACCGGGAGCAATATCTGACAGAATGCATCGAGGGTGAACCTAAATAGAGAATATGCATAAATGAAATTAGATGGATCATAGAATCACAAGTCAGGAGGATCTTTATGCCTATGGAAAATCGCGACATAATGGCCTTTGCGATAACACGGCTTCGAGGGAAATGGGGCGTGCCTGTTGCAACCTTCCTGGTATACCTGGTGATAACGTTCGGTCTGGATTTAATACCCGTCATTGGGTGGATAGGCGGTTTCATAATCGCAGGCCCGCTCCTTGTCGGCCTGCATGTCTTTGCACTTTCCATTGTCCGTAACAAAGAAGCAAAAACAGGGCAACTCTTTGATGGTTTCCCCTTCTTTGCGAACGGCCTTGTCGCCTACATCCTGGCCTTAGTATTTACCTGCCTCTGGACTCTGCTGCTCATAGTGCCGGGCATCATGGCCGGTTTATCATATTCCATGACATTCTTTATCCTTGCTGATGATATGCAACTTGACGGTCTTGAAGCTATCCGCAGAAGCAAAGCCATGATGTACGGGCACAGGTGGAGGCTATCCTGCCTGTTGGGTAGATTCACCGGCTGGATACTATTAGGTATATTTACCCTTGGGATAGGTTTCCTCTGGATCGGGCCATACCTTATGGTAAGTGTTGCAAAATTCTATGAAGATATTCATATCTTTGAACAATCGTCCCGACAGAGAGTGCCGGGAATAGCCCCGATCACCTGACTAATAATTCAAAGGAGGCAGTGACGTTGCCGGGTTATTCAGAAAAGTATGTCACTATAGCAACATACATCGGAGCCTGGGAGGCCCACTTGGCCCGAGCAAAGTTGGAATCTGAAGGGATCTACGCCATTGTCCTGGATGATCAGACAGCCAGTATAAACTGGATATATTCGAGTTCACTCGGCGGAGTGAGACTGCAAGTAAGAGAAGAAGACAGCGAAAGGGCGATTCATCTCTTGGAGACAACTGCTGAGGAGGGGCCTGCCATACAACGGGAATGTCCGGCTCTTGATACGACTGCCCCTACATGTCCTGCATGCGGCAGTTCAAACATCAGCCGTGCGAGATTTTCTTCGCCTGTTACGGTTCTTTCATTTTTACTGTTCGGCCTTCCTTTTCTTTTCAATCGCAAGCGGGTTGTATGCATGAATTGCGGCAGGAAATGGAGGCGGACACCAGGGCGGTTTTAACATAAAGCGGTCCCTTCAGGAAACTCTTGAGCATGAATTCCGACCCCATGGGCCGTGTCGTGGAAAATGAGATGTATTATGAAATGTATAAATTGTATAAATTAAGATTTGATCTTACAAAATATCTTCGATGGTATATTGTATAAATTGAGGTGTCCAACCTTGTATACCTTATAGAACTATATACAGTGCCTCTCTACGTAGCGTGTCGAGATCTCCGAATGATATCTTCAGTATTAACTGACTAGAGATAACCTCACGCTATGTGTACTTTCTAAAGGATAAAATATCACTGTTTTCTCGTGGATATCTTTCGCGAAAGAAGGTATTGCTATAATTCAGGAAGGGATTTTGAATGGTTCATTTCAGCTCTTATAATTAAGTAGTTAAGTAGTTAGGATATATTGCTTGCCGTATTGGGTATATATTATGGACCAAACACGGAGATCTAGACGTATTTATTGCAAATTATCTGAGCCATTCGCAGTCCGAGATAATATTATGGGTGTGTGTTTTCAAAAACACGGCAAGCAGTATAATTATTGTTGAGCTTTCAATCTCACTGGAGCAAATACTCTAAGCCCGAAGGACATGGAGAATAAATAAGAAGGAGAAACACAACAATGATAGAAATGATAGGATTGATGGGATTGATTGTCTTAAGTCTTGTTGTTTTTACTCTACTGTTTATCATTCGCGGTTTTTGTTTGATTGGCCCCAATCAAGTAGGCATTCTTACTAAAAATATGTTTGGCAAAAAAATGCCTGAAGGACAAATCATCGCGCGTCATGGGGAGATAGGAGTTCAGGCGAAGACTTTGATGCCCGGGCTCTACTGGAAGATGCCTATAATTTGGTCATTTACAAAAATTCCGGTAGTGACGGTAGATATTGCTAATATCGGTATCGTCGAATCTATTGACGGCGAACCACTTCCTAAAGGTAGAGTATTAGCCGACGAAGTCGAGTGTAATCAATTTCAAGATGCAGAGATGTTCTTAGCCAACCATGGAAAGAAGGGACCGCAGGTTGGAATTTTACGTCCGGGCACCTATCGGATCAATTCCCGACTTTTCAATATTACCAAAGCTCCCGCGGTAAAAATAGATGAGAATACCATTGGTATCGCCGTTGCTAAAGATGGTATTCCCTTACCGACTGGCTATGTCCTCGCCCCGAAGGCTCAAAATGATGACGGTACCGAAGCAGACCACAGAGCTTATCAAAATGGGCAGCTCTTTATCGATAGCAAAGGATACCGGGGGCCGCAATTGGATACCCTGCAACCAGGAATATATTTTATCAATCCGAACTTATTTGATATTAAGGTTGCAAATGTCGCCGAGGTCCTTCCGGGATATGTGGCAGTAATCAGGTCCAACGTTGGGTTGGAGTTGGAGAGGACACTCGAAGGGCCCGAGCTAGCTACCAAAGAAGGGAAACTCGGCGGTCCGATCCATGAAGATGTTGAGAAAATACTGATAACCGATAAATACACTCGTGGTATTTGGAGAGAGCCCTTAGCCCCTGGTAAATACAATCTGAATTCGGTTGCTTTCACAGCATATCAAGTGCCTACTTCCGCCGTAACTATTGATTGGGCAACTGAGGGAAGAATCGGGACAGAGGTAAAGGGTGTTAAATCACCGGAGACTAAAGCTGCGGCGGTCCTATACAGTTTTGATCCCTTGAAGGTGACTTCTAAAGACGGCTTTCAACTGGAAGTCAATGTTCGAATGGTGATTCGAATTCAACCTGGTAATGCGGCTTACATAATAGCTAGATTCGGGTCAGTGGCCAATCTGATTGATCAAATAGTACATCCGCTGATTGATTCATCTTTCAGAAATAAAGCCGGCGAGAAGAAAGCGATTGATTTTTTCCAAAGCCGGACGGACTTGCAGACAGAAGCACTGGCACACGCCAAAGAAAGGTTTTCTGAGTACAACGTAGAGGCTCAAAACTTACTCATTGCTTATATCGATATACCTAAGGATTTGTTGGATACACAAACCAAGAAGGAGATTGCCAATCAGCAGCAAGCCCAGTATGACCAGGAGGCGCTAGCTCAGGAAAAACGCATTGCGGTCATGGAAAAATCATCCCGGGCGGATAAACAGAAAGATGTTATTGATGCCAAATTATCTATAGATATCAATAATGATAGGGCTGAGGCCAAAGTTAAGGAGGCTGACGGTATCAGGCGCTCTGTGATTCTCCAAGCGCAAGGTACTAAAGAATCTACAATTCTGGTGGCTGACGGCAATTCTTATAAAAGTAAGATTGAGGGCGACGGTATTGCCGCTGCCTACAATGCCCAGAAGGATGCCATTGGTCAGCAGAATGTAGCGATAATCAAACTCATTCAAGAGATAGCGGCTGGTAAGATTCAGATCGTGCCCCAGGTTCTGGTTAGTGGTGGGGATGGCGGGGTGAGCGGCAATCTATTAACTGCATGGTTAGCTCAAATGATTTCTCAGAACGTACCGAAAAATGAGGAAAAAGAGATAAATGCGGTTGAATAATCTGAGCAAGCGGTGAGGACATTCTTGAAATGTGATTGAGTGCAAAACCCATATAACCGCCCAACGAGACAATGCAGCCGACGGCTAACGCCGCGGCTGATTCGCACATCAGTATCGATATCTGTAATGGATGAGTAATTTTTCAAAGCTTTAGAAGCTATGATATCCGGATGAGATTGAATAAAGCTCCCGGTCTTATCTTGGTTTGAAGATCCTCACGCTATCTGCATCAATTAAGTTATGAGAAGATCAATCCCTCCTGTAACAGGGATTGCGGCGCCCGTAATGTACGAAGCCGCTTCGGAAGCAAGGAAAACAGCTACCTGTGCAACTTCTTCGGGGGTGCCCATTCTCCTGAGGGCAGTACGCTTCTCGATCCGTTCAACCATCTTGTCATCATAGAGCTTTACTGCTTCGGTAGCGATAAATCCAGGACATACAGCATTTACGGTAATTCCGTGTCTACCTCCCTCGATGGCGAGTGATTTCGTCAGACCAACGATGCCAGCCTTGGTGGCCCCGTATGAGGGCTGGAGCCATGCCCCCATGAGGCCTGCAATCGAAGAGACATTGATGATTCTCCCCCACCTCTTGTTTTTCATGGATTTCCAGACAACGCTTGTGCAATTGAATGAACCCGTGAGATTCACCTTAAGGTCGCGCTCCCATTTCTCGGGGTCCTGCTCTTCGAACTTTCCAAAGTTGTCCATGACCGCTGCGTTGTTCACAAGAATATCGATCGGGCCGAGCTCTTCTTCCACCTCGCGCACCACTGTACCGACTTCCTCAAAATTTGAGACATCCATCTTTTTTGCGCAGCTCTTCGATCCCATGACAATGATTTCCTTGGCCGTAGCGATGGTCTTTATCTCGCCTTTCTGTGAAAAATGGCCTGCAAGAGGGCTATAGGTGCTGAGTCTCTGATTGTCATAATTGGCGTCTTCAACCAGAAGATCGGTCACGGCAACAGCGGCACCGGCAGCTCCCAGGGCCAGAGCAATGGCCCGGCCGATTCCGCGTGATGCACCTGTCACGAGTGCAGTCTTTCCCTCTAGCACCTTTGCTTGCATCTTTTCACATTTCATAGCTCCACTAAGCATTCTGAATTATTTAGTACTTTTAATTCGCCTATTGGAGGTATCAATACCCAGAAGACGACCCAGATTGCCGCCGAACATCTTTGCCCTGTCCTCGTCCGTGATGGGCTGATACCCGTACTGCATCTGCAGGTCCTCGGGGATCTGGAAGTCTCTCAGACCCATGACCGCGCCCCTGATCTGGGCGGCATACCCGGCATAGTCCGTGCCCCAGGTGATCTTGTCCGGACCGACCCACCTCATGGCCTCGCCCAGAAGCTTGGCAAATTTACGCGGCGCCGTAACGGACCAAGGCACCAGCAGGCTCATGCAGATATAGACATTCGGGTGCTGCATGGCGATCATGTTGAGGTCGTCGCTGTACGGATACCCCATGTGGAAGGCGTTTATCTTGAGCTCGGGAAAATCACGGGCCACGTCATCGAGCTGGACCGGCAGGGCATACTTGCTCTTTCCGGGCGGCACCCAGCAGAATCCTGTGTGGATATCGAGCACGATGCCAAGCTCCTGGGCCTTCTCATAGAACGGCCATATCTCTGGGTCGTTCATGTATGTGTCTTCCGGCGGGTAGAACTTGAAGATCTTCGCGCCTTTCTCCTTGACCCAGTAGGTCATCTCCTTGATGGTGTTCTGAACACCCTTGTGCTTGATGGGCGAGACATTGGGCTGATACATGAACCGGTCAGGATTGGTTTCCACGATCTTGGCCATCTGGCCGTTGGTCACCCAACGGGCCGTGTATCCGGTGGAGTCCATCATGGATTCGGGCAGCAGGCAGGCGATGTCGACACCGTACTTGTCCATGGCCCAGATAATGTTCTCAGGTGAAGCATCCTTGGTCGCTTCTCGTTCTTCCATACCCTCGGCATACGGTGCCAGCATTTCCCACGGGGCTCCGGTCATGAGCGGCCTCTTGATATTCTCAATGGCCCTCCACCACATTTGCACACCCGGGAAATAGTTCAGATGATCCATATCCCCGATGAGGTGGCACTCCGGGTCGACCTTGAAATAATTGTCTGTTCCTTTGGCAGCAGTAGTCATAGATAATAACTCCTTTTTCCTATGTTTGTTCATGAGTCATTCAACTTTCTTCCTTTTGAATGCTTACCTCATTCCGGTCCCTACCGTGGCGTACGCCCCTGCAGCGGCCTCCAGCTCTTTTCGATATAGCCTAATTCGTTCCTCCACCACGGACGATCAAGTGATGGCATAGGCGCTCTCATCACACCCTCGGGGATAAGAGACTCATGTTTCTGCCACGGGCCGATCTTGTATTCATCCATGGCATATTCCCTGCCCAAGTTCGGATTTTGCGTGCATGCGGGAGTAAGCGCAGCAAGGAAGCGCATGACACATGTGTTGCATCGCGAGCACCGGACGATCTCTTTTTCTTTTCCGGCTTCAAGCTTGTTCACGTATTCCGGGTCGCAGTAAAGCTGCCTTCCCATTGCCTGGAGGTCGTACTTGCCTTCGGCAATGTTCTTTTCGATCTTGACCGGATCGTGCTGAGAGGAAACAATAACAGGGATCTTGAGCGCCTTCTTGAATGCCTCTCCATGCTCGGGGATGTGCCTGGAACGGTCCATGTCCGTGATGAGGTGGCCGCTTTCCTCGTAGCCGGCACCGTCGGACAAACTGATATAATCCATTCCGATAGCCTCCAGGTCCTTCGCAACATCGATCATCTCTTCCTCCGTCAGGCCGCCCTGCATATGCTCTTCCGCACTAATCCGGCACCCGACGGCAACACCCGGGCAGGCATAGCGGATCTGTTCGGCGACCTCCATGAGGAAACGCTTGCGGTTGCGCCATTCTCCGCCGTACATATCCGTGCGTTTATTGGAAAGAGGAGATAAGAACTGATGCTCGAGATAGCCGTGCGGGCCGTGAATCTCTATGGCATCGAACCCACAGACGACTGCGAGCTGGCAGCTATTGGCGAATTCCTTCTGTTCGCTGCGGATCTCTTCTATGGACATCTCCCGCGTCATTTGCCCTGTCATATAGTATCTAGTATATTCAATAGCGCTATAAAGATCCGCGAGATGGTTGGGCGATTTTTCAGCTGCTATCTCATAGGGCAGACCGGCAGTCGCAGCCGGGGCCAGCATATGGTGATCATAAGAATGACCCTGTCTGCCGAAACCAATGGTCATCTGAGCCGCCACCCTGGACCCGAAATAGTGAATTCTGTCGGTCAGGCTGCCTAGTCCATGCATGTGTCCCTGATGGTAGAGATGCGGATTCCTGCCCGCTGGAAATTCTCCCGCCAGCTTGGTGCCCATGATCGCACCCGTTGTGATCAGTCCGGTGCCTCCTTTTGCACGAGCGCCAAAATATGCAATATACGGTTCCCCCACTTCACCATGCGCCCCTGATAATGCCTCGTTCATCGGAGCCATTACGATCCTGTTCTTCAGATCGATGGGACCGATCTTAATAGGTGACAGGATGTGCTTGAATTCACTTTTGCTCGACATGTTGTAGCCTCCTTTTTGATATGTTGTTCATGTTACCGAAACTGCTCAGCTGATCATCCGGTCCTTTCCTTCCCAGAACTTCTGCTTGATCTCCTTCTTCATGATCTTGCCGATGATGGTCTTGGGCAGGTCTTCCCAGAAGGAAACCGCCTTGGGGCACTTGTAGCCCGCCAAGGTTTTCTTGCAGTGGTCGATGATGTCCTGTTCCGTTGCTTCTGCGCCGGGCTTCAATACCACCACGGCGCGCACGATCTCGCCCCACCCCTCGCCGGGGGACGAAACTACAGAGCACTCCCTCACCGCCGGGTGGGCGTAGATCACATCTTCGACCTCTTTCGGGTAGACATTCTCGCCGCCCGAGATGATCATGTCCGCCTTGCGGTCGGTCATGAAGATGTACCCATCCGCGTCCATGTAACCCATGTCTCCGGTATGGTACCAACCACCCTTAAGCACCTCTGCGTTCAGCTTCGGGTTCTTCCAGTACCCCTTCATAATGTGTTTGCCGCGAGCACAGATCTCACCGATTTCACCTGGACCAAGGGTGTTGTCATCCTCGTCCACGACCTTGACACGCGAGCAGGGGGAAGCCTTGCCGGCACTGGTAAGGTATTTGGCTTTCGGACCCTCAAGGTAATGATCATCCCAGCTCAGCATGGTCACGGGGGCACCCGCGGTCTCGGTGGAGCCGTAGCCCTGGCCGAAGATGTTGCCGAACCTTTTAATACAACGTATCAGGACCTCGGTCGGGAAAGGGCTGCCCGCATAGGACAGGATACGCAGGCTGGACAGATCGTATTTCTCGATATTGGGATAGTCCGCCATCCAGCCGTAGATCGTGGGCACCAGGTTCATGTGCGTGCATTTTTCGTCCTGGATGAGCTGAAAGATCGTGTCGAGATTGGGTTTGCGGTTGATGCAGACCTTACCGCACACGTTCATGATGGCCAGGATCGGCCACCAGGAAACATGGAAGATGGGCAGCACGTAACAGGTTGCGTCGTCCCGGTTCAGGTTCATGCTCAAGGCGGCCATGGTGCCGGAGAGCATGACGTTGCGGTGCGAAAGCATCACTCCCTTGGGCAGGCCGGTGGTGCCGCCGGTGTACATGAGGATGGCGAGGTCGTCCTCCTGTACATCATAGAGGTCCGGGTCGGGTTCGTCATCCGTGGCCCCGGCCAGGAGAGCATCGTAGTCGAGAAAGCCATCCACGGGCTTGTCGAAGCTGATCCAGGATGTTATGTTTTTCAACTGCGGCTTGAAGTTCCGTACCTTCTCCTCATACCCGTCGCCCACGACCAGACGGGTGGCCTCGCTGTCATTCATGATGAACACCAGTTCCTCGTCACCCAGGCGGGTATTGAGCGGAGTGACGCTCATGCCGAGCTTGGCGGCCGCAAAATAGGCCTCCAGATACTTGGCGCAGTTGTCGGCCATGATAGTCATGCGATCGCCTTGCTTGCATCCCAGTGCAATCAGGGCATTGGCAAACTGGTTGATGCGGGCATTGAATTGGCGATAGGTCCAGCGTGAACCTTCAAACACGACCGCGATGCGATCCGGATAGTAGGCCGCCGCGGTGCGGGGAATATCACCAAGGGTGTACATCGTGCGCCTCCTCTTCTGGGGGCGGCCACTTTCGCGGCCCCCCACATGCATATTTAATCACGGCCAGGACTTGGGCAGGCCCTGGAACTGCATGAGTATGTTGCGGCTCATCTCGTTCGAGATGGGCGAGAACTGGATCTGATAGGCGTCGCGCAAAAACATGGACACCGGGTATTCGTTGCAGATGCCATAGCCGCCGAAGATCTCGGCCCCATAGGTGCCGGCGTGGCGCGCGCCCTCCGCGGCCACCAGCTTGGCCATGGTGGCCTCAAGGTGATAGGGCTTGCCGTTATCGCAGAGCCAGGCGGCCTTGTACGTCAGGTTGCGTGAGTTCTCCAGGTTGATGTACATGTCCGCCAGATAGTTCTGGAGGATCTGGAACCGGCTGATGGGCCCGCCGAAGGCGTTACGCTCCTTGACGTACTTGAAGCAGAAATCATAGATGGCGGCGATGATGCCGACACCCATCATGGCCACGCCGATACGTTCCGGGTTGAGCACGGTCATGATCTCGTAGAAGGCATTGCCGCGCGTGCCCAACATGTTTTCCTTGGGAACTTCCACATTGTCATAGAATATCTCCACACTTTCACAATGATGACAGCTGATTTTTCCAATCTTTCGAATCGTTATGCCTGGAGTCTGGCGAGGGACCATTATTGTAGTCCATGATTTACTTTTTTTGGCATCTCTTTCTGTCTTACAGACGGTAATCAGGGAATCCGCCACATGAGCCCCGGTGATAAATATTTTTTGCCCGTTGATGACCCACCGATCACCCTTGTCTTCGGCAAAAGCAGATAGAGCCCCCAGGATATCCGTGCCGCCGCCAGGTTCGGTCAATGCCATGCAAGTTTTGAATTTGCCTTCAGCTATAAGTGGCAGATACTTTTCTTTTTGCTCCTTTGTGCCCAATTCTCCAATGAAACGAACACCAAATCCCGCTGTAGTGCCTACCGCCAAAGCAACAGACATGGACGCCTTACAGATTTGCTCAAAGCCTACCATTACGTCGATCATCCCCAGGCCTTGCCCCCCGTATTCAACCGGCACCGCTGCGGAAAACATCCCTAAATCAGCGAATTTTTGCCAAAGATCGTCCGGAGGAAAATCAACATTTTCATCCATCCATTTCACATATTCATAATTTAACTCCTTCGCGCAGAACCGCTGCATGGTCTGTTGCACAAGGAGCTGTTCCTCGGTAAATCCGAAATCCATGGCCTTCCTCCTATCTTTCTTTGGCTAAGGCATATTTCTCACAATGCTCGGTTCGATCATGTACCAGAGACGCTCCGGCATTATCCTCGCTGCCACATACGCAATTTTATTCCCCACACCGGGAATACATAACACGCTGTTCTTTTTCTTCAGCTCACGCAATGAAGCGATAATGACTTCTTCAGGCCGCATCCATTTTCTTGTGGGTTTGTCCTCTATTACATTCATGTCTACATCGATGCCTCTACCGAGGTCAGTTCTCGTGAAGCCGGGAAGCAAACACTGAACCTTCACTCCATAGGCCCTTGCCTCACAATGGAGGCACATGGAAAAATTTTTCATGAATGCCTTGGCGGAACTGTACGTAGTGCTCAGGGACATGGGAGTAACCGCTTGAAGGGACGCCACATTGATAATAGTCCCGGATCTTCTTTCTATCATGCCGGGAAGGACTGCATGGGTCAGCTTCATCATAGCAACCACATGTACAAGAACCATCTTTTCCTGCTCAACAATGTCTTCCTGGTAGTAGAAGCCCTTTGTAGTGAATCCGGCGTTGTTTACCAGGATATCGACTGGACAATCTTTCTTGATTTGCTCAACGAGTAGATCAACATCCCTTTCATCTGATAATTCAGTGATTACTACATTAACTCTCACCCCAAACTTTTTTTCGATCTCACGTGCGACGTTCTCGATGATATTTCTTCTCCGGCCGGTGATGATGAGATCGTAACCCCGTTCTGCCAGACCATGGGCATATGCGGCACCGATGCCACTTGTTGCACCGGTGATCACAGCTTTTTTTCTTCCATTTGGTGTGAGCATTAATAGTTCACCTTACTCCTCAATAACCTCAATTCGATCATATCGAGGCAATCCCTTCATCCTTTGGGGTCTCCTTACTTTTTCTTGTCCGAGGCGACATTGGCCTGTTTCTGAGCGGCCACCAGAACCTCAGGCTTTTCGCGTAAGGTGTCCATCACCGCCTGGATGTCAGGGGAATAGATCAGCCACTGGATGGCATTGCGTTCCAGAGCCAGGGCCGCATCCAGGCTGCCGCACTCCAGCGAGCGCCCCATGACCTCCTTGGCCATGCGCAAGGCAATGACCTTCTTGGAGCTGATGTTCGTCACTACTTCGTTGAACTTGGCTTCGAACTCGTCGTCCTTGAACACGCGGGTGAGGAATCCCATCTCGTACATGTCCCTGGCCAGGAAATCCTTGCGGCCGCTGTAGATGATTTCGCGTGCCCTGTAGATGGGCATGGCACGAGCAATGCGCACCGTACCGCCCCATCCGGGCAGAATACCCATGTTGATTTCGGTGGTGCCGAACTTCGCTGACTCCTTGGCATAGATCAGGTCACACATAAGCGCCAGCTCGAGACCGCCTGCAAGACAGTGGCCTGTTACCTTGGCGATGACCACCTTCTCGCAGAGCTCGATGGCCTTGCCGATACCGTAACCATCATGCGCAAGCCAGTTCATGGATTCCGTGTGCTCGGCAAGGGATGGGAACACGCTCAGATCGCCGCCTGTGCAGAAGGCCTTGCCCTGCCCGGTGAGAACTACAACCGCAACATCGGCTTCATCTCTTACCTTACGGAATGCATCCAGGAGTTCCGAGGCCATCTCACGGTTGATGGCATTGTACTTATCCGGCCGGTTGAGCGTTATGGAGCAGACTGGGACGTTGATCTCATAAAGGATGGTAGTATATTCCACTGAGTACCTCCTGAATTACTTCTTAGCCGGCCTGAAATATGGCAGGAAAAAACCTTCGCGCTCGTGGAAAACCACCTCGACCTCCATGTCGAACTTGATGTCCTCGGGTTTGCACTCCACGATCCTAGTCATCATGCGGATACCCTCATCCAGGTCGACATAGGCTATCGTATAGGGCAGTTCGTCCATAAATTTGGGCTCCACCATGCTGTATGCCGTTGAGAAGGTTAAGATCTTCCCTTTGCCGCTGGCCTCTTTCCAGTCCAGATTGCCTGACCAACACTCGGGGCAGAATTTTCTGGGGTAGAATATGTTCGAGCCGCAGTCCTTGCAGAACTGGATGAAGAGCTTGCCCTGCTTTGTGCCCTCCCAGAATTTCTCGGACCATGGCTGCGTCTCGGGGACGGGTTTGGTCATATCAAAATCCATGTCAGATCTCCTTTCCCCAAATGGTGGCGATATTGTTGAATCCCGATCCGCCGCCTGCGTTCTGGTAAACGTATTTACAGTTCTTTACCTGGCGCTCCCCTGCTTTTCCCATGAGCTGCCTGGCTGTCTCTACGTAGGTGGCGGCACTGACACCCGATCCGGTATGCCCCCTGCCAGGAGCATCGCCTATGGTTGACCAGGGGATATCCCCGCCAAAAGACATGCGTCCTTCCAGGAAATACTTGCCTCCCTGACCCGGGGGGGCTACCTCGAGCAATTCGGCTATCAGCGGATGGGCCAGGGGATAGGCCAGGTAGCAGTTCCAGAGGCTGACATCGTTTTTGGTTATGCCTGCCTGGGCCAGGGCTTCTTTGGCAGTGACACTGAAACCCTCCGCCACCTTGTTGAAATCCCGCATGACGCAGGTGCCGCTGAAGTAACGCACGGAATCGCCCAGTTTGTATGCAGCCGGGCGCTTCATTTTCTTGGCATCCTTGGCCGAGACCACAACCATTGCGCACCCGCCGTCGCCCAGCACGTTGCTCTCCCGCTTGTGCAGCGGCGTGTTGAGCAGATCGGAGGCCAGGACCTTCTCCACTGAAGGGACGTCCTTGCCGTAGAAGAATGAGTTCGGGTCCTTGGAAGCCCAACTTCTGAGCGCCGTAACCACCGAGGCCATCTGCTCGGGCGTGCAGCCCGAATCGTACATGTAACGATTGGCCATAAGCCCCATGATGATGTTGTAGGTGGTGCCGTAGGGATATTCCCATTGGAGGTCCACCCCTGCCTTGGCAAAGAAGTTGATCTGGTCAACAAGAGGGATCGTTGAATGCAGCGTCACATGCTGGACAATGACGGCTTTGGCAACACCGCTCTCAATCCACTGCTCGGCGAGCCGCAGGCAGTTCGAGGTGGAGGCACCGCCTGCATTACAACTGACCGCGTCCTTGCAGCCCTTGAGCCCGAGCTCTTCGGGGAGCTTGCCGAAAGAGAGCTCTGCCGCTATCTTCGACTGGGCCTGAGGGGTCACAGAGATGACGCCTTCGATATCATTCTTGTGCAGGCCCGAGTTCCTGACCGCTTCCATGCAGGTGTCATAAATGATGTCCCAGTGGGTACGCTCCGGCATGTTACGGGTGGGGACCTCTCCAATACCGATTATAGCTATTTTGCCCTTGCTCAAAGGAACACCTCCTGAATTTTCATCTTGCAAAAATGTTCATCACTGAAGTATATGAACCGTACCGTACGGTTCATATACTTAAGTAACAGGGCAAAGGTTCTTTGTCAAGGGGTAAAAAGGCTCATGACAACATTGGCAAAGGAAGTTGTGATAAGTTGCCTAATAGAGAGGATAAACAAGGATTGCAAAGTCCGCACATTCCAGAGGGGATTTTTGAGCAAATATCCATTACTTTGATATGGCCCTGGAGGAAACAAGGATAGGATGAGAATAGATATCGGATATTCTTCCCTTGTAAGGCAAAAGGTGTCTATGCTTAATAAAAGGCTGAAAAAGAAGGATTTATGATTACATGAAAAACCATCCAGAATACATGAAAATATCCGAGCTGAGCACACATTCGGGGATACCGGCAGCCACCATATGGTATTATACAAGGATGGGCCTTCTCCCAAGGCCGGTCAAGTACGGCAGGACAGTAACATATTATACTCCCATACACCTCGAACGACTCGAACAGATCCGTTCCTTCAAGCAAAAGGGACTATCGCTTGCCGCCATTTCAGATATTTTGAAAGATGAAAGTCTTGCTTCTTATGATGGGCTGAAATCCGACGCGGTATATGAGAGCAAGAAAGACATCATCATGCAGGCGGCGGTCGAGCTCTTCCGTGAGAAGGGTTATAACTCTACAACCATACGTGACATTGCAGTCAGGGCCGGGATTGGCAAGATTACATTTTACCAGTACTTCAAAGACAAGAGAGAACTCTTTCTCGAGTGCGCTGACCATGTCTTCTACGACATCGGTAAAGACGACCCTTCCATCAGGGATGAACTGGATGGCCTGAAGCGCCTCTGGAACCGGGGCTACTCTTTCTTCCATAATAACCTTCACATGATTGACATGCTCAATCTGGCCCGGGGGGTTTCGGTGAACCGGGAAAGCCGGTTCGAGCAGATGCTCGAAAAGGTCATGGAGAACCTCATAAACCCCATCGAGGCGGATCTCCTCATGGCAAGCAGGCAGGGTCAAATCCATTTCAATGATATCCGAGTGCTCGCTCACTTCTTCATGGGCGGTGTTGAGTACTGCTCCTATTATATACAGAACCATCTGGACAATAATGTAGATGATTTTCTTGCGAAAGCCTGGGTTATGGTCCTGCATGCCCTTTCATCAGGTCAAGGCTTGAAAGTGACAGGGGGAGCCGAGTCATATGGAAATCTTATCAAGATGTCTGAGCTTTCGAGGAAATCCGGGATTCCCACTTCGAAGATACGGCACTACATCCAGGAGGGTCTACTACCTCCTTCCATTAAAACCGGTAAAGCCAGGGAATACTACACGGAGATCCATCTTGAACTCCTAGAATTAATCAGGAAGAAACAGGGCATGAAAAGCGAGTCATCGAGTACGATCAACGAGGAGATACAACGTAAGGGTCCTATGCATGAGTCGAGTACAGACCATTCGAACAAACCCTCGGGCAAGCGTGAAGAGATCTTGTCAGCCGCCACAGAACTGTTCCTCAAGAAGGGTTATGCGGACATGAGCATTTCTGAGCTTGCACGCCACGCGCACATGAGCAAGGAAACCATATACCTGAATTTCCGGAGCAAGGAAGAGCTCTTCATGGCCTGTGCAGACAGGATATTTCACGGCCTGTACGAAACCGTTTGGACCGAGATCAAAGGGGAGAAGGACATGGCACAAAGGATTTCCATACGGGGGAAGGCCTTCTTTTCCTCTTTCTCCAGGTGGATCGATATGATGAACCTTGTGAGGAGCCTTTCGGTTGGTGACAACCCTTCCTTCAAGGAAAAGTTCAGACAGCTCTTATGGCAGATGGTGGAACCCATGATCCGGGAGTTAGAGCACCTGAAGCAGAAAGGCCTCGTCCGTAGAGAAGTCGACAATACCCTAGTGGCATATATACTCATGGGTTTGGCAGAATACGGCGCGAAGCTTTCCCTTCATGAAGGCCGTAGCGCCGAAGAAATGTTGTCTTATATAGCTATTCTCCTCGAAAAGGGTATAGGACACGCTTGATCTTCCATCGCCTATAAAGCAGCGAGTATAAATGTTTTGATTTCTGTAATAAATAGAAGCTTTCATACCGGGCTGAAAAGTTAAGATTCTCGAATGCTAGCTACACTCAAAAGCAAACTATATCAGAATCCACATAGTGGCACGAAGTATTTACTTCCTATTCAATGCGGAAGAAGATGTAAGATCTTATTTGAGCTTGTATTCCTTATCTGCGGGATCAGACTGCAGCTAATATATATAAAAAGATCTCTACAATATCAGTACAAAGGCCTGGCGGTTTACCAGTGCCTGGTAGATCTTGGTCCGGTCTTGTTCATTCATTACCATGATGTCTAAGTTCATGCTGTGGTACTTCTTGTGTCTGCTGCTGCGTGAGGGGGTTAAGGTGTAATCAGAGCCGGTGATGGTCCGGACGACGGCCTCGCGCATTTTTTCCTGATCCGTGCCGAAAAGCTTGTAGACCCATCTGCAAGGATAGTGTATCTCCGGCTTTCCCTTTAAATAGGTAAACATAGTTTCCATTATTTAGCAGCAGGGAGTACCTGGGGCAACGATATTTATAAAGCAATCATTTCTGATACATCTTCTCAATCCTGTCCTTGTACTTTTCCAGAACCACCTTTCTCTTCACCTTCATGGTGGGTGTCAGTTCACCGGTCTCTTCACTGAAGGGGGCGTCCAGCAAAGCGAAATAATTGACCTGTTGGTAATGCGCCAAGGTAGCATTCACCGCATCCACCTCAGTCTGAATGAGGGAGCGGATCTTATCATTACTCACAAGGTTGCTGTTGTCCGTAAAGCCGATCCCGTTCTTCTTTGCATAGTGCGACAGGCTTTTAAAGTCAGGGACAATGAGGGCGGTGAGATATTTCCTGCCGTCACCCACAAGGCAGACCTGTTCGATATATGACCTTGCCTGCAGGGCAACCTCGATAGGATGCGGCGCAATGTTCTTGCCGCCCGAGTTCACAAACAGGTCTTTTTTTCGGTCCGTGATGATGAGAAAGCCTTCTTCATCAAAGCGACCGATATCGCCGGTCCTGAACCAACCATCCTCAGTGATGGCTGCCCGTGTGGCGTCTTCCATGTTCCAGTATCCCTTAAAGACCTGGGGCCCTCTCACCAGGATCTCGCCGTCTTCGTCGATCTTCTCTTCCGTCCAGGCCACGGGTCTGCCCACAGTGCCGGGCTTCACCCTGAGCTTATAGAGTATGGTGGAGTAGCAGAATCCGAGCTTGGCGGCAGAGATGGGGTTTGCATAGGGGGAGATCCCTTGAGCCTGTTTGACCACCATGAGATCCAGAACCGTATCCATGACCTTGTCGAAAAACCACTGATAAAGTTTCCCATGTTTCCCGGAATCAATGATCTCCGGTTCATTGAAATTGATCACCGGGCTGGTCTCTGTGAGTCCATATCCTTCGTTTAATTGGATATTCAGAGACCTGAAAAATACACACACCTCTTTTGAGAGTTTGCCCCCGCCGGAGAGAGCCATAACGAGCCTGTCCATGCCCATCATCTTTTTCATGCGGTCGAACACGAGCATGTTGGCTATCCCGAACCCTGTAAGATCTAACTGGGATATCCTTTTTCCTGTTGCCATGGCATCGGTGTAGATCTCACCCTTCCTGAGGGCCCATTTGAACAGCTTTTGATAGACCTGCTTCTGCTTGGCTATAACCGCATTGATGGTCTCATAGGTCTTCTCGTAAAACATGGGGATGGAAGTAATGACGTTCGGCCTGACCTCCAGCAGGTTCTGTGCTATGGCACGGTAACTCTCTGCAAAGGCAAGGGTGCCTCCAAGGTAAAGGCCTATCACATGGTAATCACCCGAGCGTCCATATACATGGCACAAGGGCAGGTGCACCAAGGCCGTAAGTTTGGCATCCTTCTTTTTCATACGCACCATAAGCTCGGAACGGGAGGCTTGATGAATGTTTGTCACGAAATTGGATTGTGTCAGCACGACCCCCTTCGATCTCCCGGTAGTGCCCGATGTGTAGATGATGGCGGCTATTGTATCGGGTGTGACGGATCGGATGCGTGCCTCGATCTCATCTTCCGATACAGATACTCTGCCCTTTTGTACGACATCGGCAAAGGTGTAGACATCTTTCTGAGGTCCGCCATCAAAGGACTCCATGATGATGACCGGCAATGCCTTAAGCTCTTTCAATTCATTCTTGAGACGGGTGATCTCCTCGGCTTTGGCAAGACTCGAGGTTATGACCATTTTCGAATCGCTGTCTTGAATCATGTAGGAGAGATCTTCCCTGCTCAAGGTAGGATAGAGCGGTACCCCTGTCGCACCGCACGCCTGGATGGCCTGGTCAGCTATAACCCATTCCGGTCTGCTTTCGGCAAAGAGTACACACCGGTCACCTTTATTCAGTCCCAGTGCGGCAAGCCCCCTGGCAAGGTCCAGGACCTGTCTCCTCGCTTGTCTCCAGGTTATTTTCCGATAGTTCGGAATAGGCTTTCCATAGTCATCATATTTTCCCATCAAAAAAATATGATCTTCACCGTACCGGAGCGCCTGGTTATGAAAAAGCCCGCAAAGAGTATCATACCGGTATGACATAGAATCCTCCATGAAATAGGGTTTTGTGTGGATCGCATAACTTTAGGACCGGGCACATCATGTCTAAAAAGCATTCAAAATCATTCCCGCCTCGGTATAGCGCCTTTGTGAAGATATGAAACGAGATAAACACTCTTCCATGAAGGAGCACAGCCCATTGAGCTCAACTCCTTATTGTAGTCAAACTCTATGAAATTGCAATGGGAAGTATGAAAAGAGAGAATCCGATTCATAGGAATAAATTAAATTTACGTATCCGGCAAAGATGCATGAAGTGCTGATCTCCCTGTGATCACAAGTGATTTTCTCCTTGAGATCGTCCATGAAATGGCTGTATGATAGCGTGTATACAAGAGGACGAGGAGGTGTATTATGGCGGGTGAGAAAAAACTGATCGGGAAGGTTACCCACTTCTTCAGCAAGATCAGCGTAGCCGGCATCGAGCTCAGCGAAACTCTCAAGGTGGGAGACAAGATATCCATCGAGGGCGCCACCACGAACTTCGAAGAAAACATTGAATCCATGCAGATCGACAATAAGGTCGTGCCTGAGGCCAAGGCAGGCGATCTCATCGGCATCAAGGTGAAGGATAAGACCAGGGTCGGTGACGACGTCTATCTCATCATAGGATGACCTGAGCCGGAATTTTCTTGGTTCTTCATTTCCTCACACCCAGGATCCTTTCCACCTCGACATTCACCCTTACCGTAGGTACCTGGTTATTTCGGAACCGCACTTTGTTTGGATATACAAGTCTTGCATTTATTGTCTGTGCCGTGGTGATCCCCGAGATATCTATGGGCTCGGTGCTTATGAATATCTTGTTGCCGGGAAGTGAGAAGGGGGCAAGCACCCACACGGATTGAGGTTCGATATTGATCTTCTTCAGAGAATATCCGTTCGGCAGGTGGCCTAAAGTATCGATTGAGATGCGGACTTCCCTCGGATAGAGCCGGTGGGCAACAATTGCAATCTTCTCCGGTTTTATCTTCATCAGTGTCAGGTTTGACGGGATGTTTACCATGTCGGCAGAGAGCTTGATGACCTGCCTGCCTTCAATAATCGTAGAGAGATCGATGGATATCTTGAGTGTCCTGGGTTCAAAGAGCCTGAAGGCCTGGGAAGAGCCCATGAGGGTAATGGTCGCTTCCGTCTCCCTGGATTCCTCGATCTCCCACTCCTGGGAGATCTTGCGGTATTCTATGGGGATGGTATAATCACGCTGCACGGATTCCTTCTGGTACCCGAATACAAACCATAGTCCCAAGGCCAGTACAAGCGCCAGTCCTTTCTCCAGTGTATTCTTCCTGAACCACTGGCCCGAGAGGATCTTTGCTTTTTGTGGCATCTTAGCCTGGTAAAACTTCTCGACAAAGGAACGAAGCTCGGCGGCATTCTTCAGGGACTTTATCTCACCGTTTAGCGCAACAGTTATTGTCCCTCTCTCCTCGGAGATGACGATACACAGGGCATCGGATCGTTCGGAAAGTCCTAAGGCTGCAGTGTGCCGCAGGCCGAATTCTCCAAGTTTATCCGTGCATGTTGACAGGGGAAGATGGCACCCGAACTTCAACAGTCTCTTATCGCTGATGATGACGGCACCGTCATGGCCGATGGAATGGATATCAAAAATACTCGCCAGCAAGGGCTTCGTGACCAATCCGTCGAGCTGGTATCCACCTGTTATCTGCCGTTCGAGAGGGTCATGGCCCTGTAATATAATCAATGCCCCAACTTTCTTTGAGGAAAATTCCGCCGCACTCTCGGCGATGGCAGAGATTGTGTTTTCATCCACCAGATCGCCCTTTTTGTGGTTCTTGCCCATGGATCTCAACATGGCAAGCCGCTCGAAGAATCTTCGAATATCCTCCTGGAAGATAACCACCAGCGCAATAATAAGGATGGTGAAAAAACTCTGTAGGATGAGGGTGGTGAGATAGAGGTTGAACAGACGAGCGAGGATGTAAACACCGCCAAGCAGGCTGATCCCCACAAATACGAGCTGTGAGGCCGTATTCTTGAACCAGATGAGGATGACATAGATGAGTGAGAAGATGATGAAGATATCGAAAAAGTCCTGCGGCCGGAAGCTTTCAAAAAAGGAAAAGATGACATCACTCATATATGCCTCATCATCCCATATAAATCCACAAATCACCTATGGGCATGGAAAATCCGTCAATAAAAGAACATTACTGTGCGTAATATCGCGATTAGGATTATGTTGCAAGGGGGATAAGTCAGGACTACTGCTTCTTTCAATTCCGGCTACTGAATCCTGACTCCTTGAATACTACTTTTTCAAAACCGTATAGCCGTTTTAATCGCCTTGTTCTTTCCCTTGTTCATGTTGACCTCAATGAGCTCCTTATACTGCTCGATGGCGAACGTATGCGTGAGCATGTCCTCAAGGTGTATTTTTTTGTTCTGCATGAGTTCAAGTGCGATATCAAAGGCATGCTTCCTGCCGCTGAGAGTATCATTATAACCATGGCCGTAACAGCCCTTGATGGTCTGGAGCTTCAGCCACAGGGGGGTGGGATCAAAGGTCACCTTGTTGCCGATGCCCACCAGGCTTATTGTACCGCAGCCGGCCGTTACGATGAGGGCCATCTGCAGGGTGGGCGAATGGCCTACCGTATCAAATACCTTGTCAAAACCGCCCTGAACAATGCGCTCGCCCAGCATGGGCTTGTAGGCCTTTGCACCGGTGATTTTCTCGGCAGCCTCGATGATCCCGCCGTCAATCACATGATTGGCCCCTGCTCTCCTTACGTATTCGGCATTGAAGACCGAGGGCTCCACAACCGTGATAGTGCATCCGATACCAAGGCCCCGGATGGCCTTGACGATCATAGCCCCGATCACCCCTCCGCCGATGATAAGGACTCTGTCACTATCTTTTGGCTTATTGTCCAGCACCGCCTGAAGTCCCACGGCCAGAGGTTCGGTGAGTGCCGCCGATTCCGGAGTGACACCCTCAGGTATTTTATAGACCTGGCTCTTGTGCACCACCATATACTCGGCAAAGCCGCCTCCGATGTCCTTGCAGATTCCGGTGAACATTCCTGGAGAAAAGCCGCCTTCAGCAAGCTTCTCGCAATTGCCTGGCCGGCCTGCAGCACAGACCGGGCATTCAGGGGTAATCCCACGGGCTGCACAACTCAAGCTGGGATTGATGGTCACCAGATCACCAATAACACAATTCTTTACCGAGCTGCCTGCCTCCACCACCTCACCGCATACCTCGTGCCCGAAGATGCAAGGGAATGAGGTGAAAGGCGATGCCATGGGCGAATCCTTCACCATAACGAGGTTCAGGTCGCTCCCGCAGAAGCCGCACAGACGTGTCTTCACCTTCATCCATTCCTGATTGGGCAATGTGGGCTCCGGTACATCTGCAAGCCTCACCGTGGAGAAGGGTCCATCATAATAGAATTTCTTATTCAAGCGCCCCATAAATTGGAGCACCAGATAGTTGGGAACCGTAATATTAAATAACAGGGCTTTCATAGCATCAATCCATCTTGAGCGACTGGTAAAACAGCGGGGTCGCCGGACTCGTTGCCGTCGGATCGGTCATGACATTGATGCATGAGGGTTTTCCCGACTCAAAAGCCCGTTTTATTGCCGGTATGATATCTTCATCCTTTGTGACGAATTCACCGTAACCGCCGAGTCCTTCGACCATCTTCTCATAGTGGCGCTCACCCAGCTCTGAACACTGGAGCCGGTCGCACCCGATGGAGAGCTCCTGGCTGTGCTTGATCATGCCCCATGCAGTATCATTATTCACCACGCACACCACCGGGATGTTGTGGCGGACCATGGTATCGAATTCCATGGCGTTGAGACCGAAAGAGCCGTCACCCTGGAGCAGCAGGACCTTCTTGTCGGGCCTGGCCAGCTTTGCCGCCATGGCAAAGGGGATCCCGGTTCCGAGGCAACCGAGCAACCCTGCAGCCGTTGCTACAACACCCGCCTTTTCCTTTGAGGTGAACCCGACGAGGCCGAAATATTGGGTATCGCCGCCGTCAATAACATAGACGGTATCATCTCCAAGGGCCTTTTGGATCTGTGCCACCAGGCGGATGGGGTGGATGGGGCTGGAAGGTGCCTCCCTCAGCTTGAGCTCGGGTTCGATAAAGGCATGGCTGGCGGCCCGTAGAGTCTTGAGCCAGGCACTGTGGTCACCTTTCTTGATGAGTGGAAGCAGCTGGTTGAGCACCGATGTCGTGTCTCCCACCAGACCTACGTCGGCAACCCTGTTCCTGTCTATCTCGTGCGGATCGATGTCGATGCGGATGACCTTGGTCTGGGAAGGAATGATGGCACCTGACTGCAAGAGCCAGTTGAAGCGCAGACCCGCGGCAACGATGACATCCGCTTGAGTTATGCCCAGCTGCAGCCCCACGTTTCCGATATCCCACAGGGAAAGGGGATGGTTGTCCGGAAGTTCACCCCTGCCGAAGTTCATGAGGAAGAAGGGAAATCCCGACCTTTCGATAAACTGGCTGAGCGCAATGCCGCAGCAGCTCAGGCCCACGCCGCTGCCGCCCATGAACAGGGGTTTTTTTGCAGCGTTTATGACATCGGCTGCCTGCTTTAGGTCCCACTCATCCGGGTGTACGGTGTACTTGTGCGTCATGCGTGTCTGCATGGGGGCCTTTTCCTCCGGGATCTTCACATTGAGGATATCCGGTGGCAGCTCGAGGAAGACCGGACCCGGCCTTCCTAATACGGCATGCCTGAAGGCAAGAGAGAGATATTCGGGTATCCGTTTCGTGTCATAGCAGGTCGCCGCCCATTTGGTAATGGGCTTTATTATGTCCATCTGGTTTATCTCCTGCAGGGCTCCCTTCAGATCGTCCCGCAGAGGATGCTTGCCGCACAGCACAACCAAAGGTGCATTATCCAGGTAGGCATTGGCAATGCCGGTTACCGCGTTGGTGAATCCGGGCCCGGCCGTTACCAGGCATACGCCGGGTTTGCCGCTGTATATGGACCAGGCCTCGGCCATCATGGCTGCGGCCTGTTCATGACGCACATCGATGGTGCGGATCTTATACTCAGTAAAGCTGTCCAGGATCGCCTCGATATGGCCTCCGGACAGACAGAAGACCGTATCGACCTTTTCCACTTCCTTCAGATATTTTCCAACCAGGTGACCGCCAAGTATCATTGCCATAAGTATACCCCCGAATTGTTTTTGGAACCGTTAACCTGATCTCCTGAATAAACATATGGGCCAATAGGGTGTGCGGCGCTTGGGGCATCTACATGATGAGCTTCACCGCGTCGTTGAACCACTGGATGAAATAGGCCATCCCCTCGACCTTGAGCTTGCCGTTGGCGGCAGCCAGGAATGAGGCCTCATCGGTCCCTGCGAGCATCACCTTGAAGGCGGTATTGGGATCGGCCCAGACGAGCGCTGCATCACACTTGTGATTGGCGCCCCTTTGCGTCAATACCTTTCCTTTATCAAAGATGAAGAGCCTTCCCCTCTTCCTGTCAGCCGTCTTGATGAGAATCCGAAGCTGCAGGTTGCCTATGTAGTTCCGGAAGGCCTTGTTCGCCTTGGCAGCCCTTGAAAGCTTCAGGTATAACACGAACAGGAGAAACGATAATTTCATGGACACCCCCTTGATCGTAGTAATGTATAGTTAAGGCAAAACACCACCCAGGTTGACCCGACTCAATGCCGGGCAGCGCATCACCTTGGTGTTATCTATTCCCGTAGGTCTGCTTCACCCATGCCCCTATCCTCTCCATAGCCTCAGGATAGGAGATCGTTGTTTTCCAGCCCAGTTCCCTTTTGGCCAGGGAGTTGTCAACATCAAGGTCCCTGCCTGTGATCTCAATGGACATGCGCGAAAGGGGCGGTCGTATTCCAAGCGGTGTGCAGACCAGGTCGAAAAGGCTTCCCAGCGCTCGTGCCGGCCAGTAGGGGATGCTTCCGAACGGTTTCTTCCCGATGAATGACCCGAGATCGGTGATGTACTCTTTCCATGAGACATCCCAGTCATCCCGCAGCTGGTAGATCTTTCCCTTGCCGATGTCCTTCGTGCCGGCCAGGATGATGCCTTCCACGAGGTTGTCCACATAAATGAAACTGGAGCTGTACCGCCCCTTGTCTACGAGCGGCATGGGCATGGCCATCATCTTTTCCACGATGTCCCTCACCCATGCGCTTCCCGGGCCTGTCACATTGGCGGGACGGATGATGGTGCACGCTATCCTGCCGCTCTTGTGAGCGCTCATCACGAGTTTTTCCGCATCGAGCTTGGCATCGTTGTACGGGATGCCGGATTTGAAGGCCTGATCGGTCTCCTTGATGCCCTTCATATGGCGGCCGAGGCCGATAGCCGCTATGGAGCTTATATACACGAACCGTGAAGCTTTCCCTGATACCTCTTCCATGAGGTGAAGCGTAGCATCATAGATGGCGGTATAGAATTGCTCCCTGGTTCCCCAATCGGTGACACGGCCTGCAAGATGGAACACGATATCGACACCATCACAGATGCCCTTGAGTGTTTCCCGCTCGGACAAATCGCCACGATAAATCTTTACCCCAAGCTGATCAAGCGCATACGTGTTTTCACCCGGAAGGACCAGAGCGCGAACCTCTATGCCCTGTTTTACCAACTCCTTTGTGAGGACTGACCCGATAAAACCTGTCGCCCCTGTGACTAATGCCTTCATCACCACCCCTATGCTTGTCTCATTAAACAACAGCGATGTCAGAAGCAATACTATGTTTCGATTACACCCCGGCAGCAATCTCAGGTCTGAGTTAAATCCTGCCCGCGGACATCATTACTGTATAATATGAGTAAAGGCTCACCGTGTCAACATCAAATATGAGTAATTACTCATATTTGATGTTGACACGGTGCTCCACTGCTATTAATCTACAATAATCATGCATGATATCCTCCTTTATTTTAACGAGCTTTATGAGTTAGACCCGCAAAGCATTTATCTTTTTTCATGATGAGAAAGGGGCATCGATGCGCGTCAGGGTTCCCAAGCAGAGCAGGAGCAGGGAAAGAAGATCAAGAATCATGGAAACAGCCCTGGACCTGTTCGCGAACAAGGGGATAAACGGGACGAGTTCAAACGAGATCGCGCAGATGGCTGGCGTCTCCATCGGTACGTTCTACAGCTACTTTGAGAACAAGAAGACCCTGTTCCTCGAGATTCTGAAGAATCACCTCGATAACTTCATAACCGGCATCTACACCTTGCAGCCGGACGATTCAATCCCCTTAAGGGATCTCATCAAAGACCATATCCACAAAGGTTTCCTGACCTTTGACATCCACCCCTCTTTCCACAAGGAAGCGCTTGTTCTGAAATTCTCGGACCCTGCTGTGAGGAAGCTCTTCGACGAGGTAGAGCAGAAGCAGCTTGGCATCATCAGCTCTCTCCTCGTACCCTATTGCAAAAACAAAAACCCGCTGGCCCTTCAGGAAGTATCTAAGGTGATCCACAGTGCAGTGGAGAACGTTGCCCATTATGTGAAGTTTCTCGATTCGCCCCTGGACAAGGACAAGCTCATCGAAGAGCTCACAGAGATGATCTACCATTATGTGAATAATCTTTAAGTCAAAAAAACATCCCTTTGGTAATCAAGTCTTGATTACCATGGCATTCAGAAAAATCACCTTATTCATTAACATAGCACCACCAAGGATTATTGGATGCCCTTATGCTTATTCAAGAAGGACACATAATACCCGGCTGTCTCCTTGGCCCTTTCCAGCATGGGCAAATGGCCGCAATCCTTTATGATGACTATCTCTGAATTTGGCAGTGATTTTTTCAGCACCTCTGTGGTGGACACATGGAGTATCCTGTCTTTATCCCCCCAAATCACTAATACAGGTACATTGAGCCCGGCCAGCAGAGGGTAAATGTCAGTAGATTGGGTAGTGAATTCTTTCCCAACCTTCTTGTTGAATTCACATGAGGTAATTGCCTTATCAGCAAGCACAGCGGTTATAGGCCAAGGGATGAAAGGCTGTTTGTAGAAGACGTATTTCAACAACTCGTCATATTCCTCTTTTGAGGAAGGTGTTAATGGGCTCTGCCCTTTGAGCATTGCCAGCTGGAGATCACTCGGCTGAGGAGAGACAGCCTGGAGACCGGCATTATCCACGAGGCATAGGGATATAACCTTTTGAGGGTATCGGGTAGCATAGAATATGGAGATCCATCCACCCATGGAATTTCCTGCAAGATGAAACTTTGATATACCCAGGGTATTTACTGCCTGATCAAGGTTTGATGCCATATAGTCGATGGTGTAGGTCTGTTCGACAGATTTATCGCTATCTCCATGGCCGGGCATATCAAAGGCGATCACTCGATATTCTTTGGGTATATATCGAACGAAGCGGTTCCAGTTATCCTTGTTTGCAGTAAATCCATGGATAAGCACTATGGTTTCACCTTTACCGGGTCGCTCCAGATAGGACATGGTATGTCCATTGACGCTCACTGACGATAACATAAGACCAGACCTGGATCGATCTGAAGAGATCATGAAATTATACATGCCCTGCTTGAATGATGCGCAGCCGAATACCAGACAGGCTATCAGAAGAGCCGGGATGATCTTAAAAATCCTTTTCATACTCCCTCCTCAAACTCGATATTATTTTGTTAACACAAATGAATGCCCCCGAACTGTCATCTGTTTATATACTTTTTCTTTCATAGAGATCACTTAGCCATTGCCAGGACTAGTATGCCCAATACGGACCCGGACCGGCGGGAGTATCCTTTCCCTCGATGGCAGTGTACACAGTGCGCCCATAAAAGAAAGGCAGGCCCCAGTCAAAGCCCTCAGCGGAGCTACTCGGCCCGGCAAGGGCGCTGAAGGCATCATAATTGCTGGTTGAACCGCTGAACATCATCGCAGCATTCCCCACGCTGAATCTGACCGTGCCACTCGTTCCGTTTGCCCCCTGGTTGGTTGCGGAAAGAATCAGTGTTTCAGATGGACAGTAGTAGTCTGAGACATAGCCTTGCGTGCATTGATGTATTGTATTATCCAGAAAGAAATAGCCGTTTGAACCGCTATCGATAAAGCTATACGGCATTGTTTGATTGTTATAGATCGTGGTGATGGAGTTCTGGTTGAGCGTATAAACGGCTGCGCTGCCGAGCCCGTTATTCGACTGCGTGCCAATGCCGAAGACTAATGATCCTTTTGCCGTTGGCGCAGCATTCGAGACTGCCGGCAAGGTGATGATTACACCATTGTTGTCCTTGGGGAACAAGGCAACAGGGTTCTGCACCTGTTGAGAAAGGGCGACAGAGACCGGCCGGCAGCCGGCGGAGGAGCATTCATAATACACAGTCGACAGCAACGCCCCTCCGGAGCTCTGTGCGCATGAGTTGCCGCAATCCTGCTGTAACTGCCCTACCCCCAGTATGCCGTTGGCACCCAAGCTCTGCAGATCATCTATTTCGGGACCACCGCCACTCGAGATATCAGTTGGAATATTATTGGGATAAAAATCGTGATCGAGCACATGAATGGGCACTGAGCTCGCCGACTCACCAGCCATCTTCACATCGGCAATCTGTATGGGTCCCCAAACATAAGATCCATCCACGAATTGGACAGATTCAGCAAGGGGATTACCATCAATGGTCTGCGGCGGAAGAGAAAGTGTAAGAGCGGAAGACAACAGCATCAATCCTACTGAGCCGGTGTCCACCAATACGCCGTCGATCGTCTGGCAGTTGGAAGTAGTGCCGGGAACACAGACTGTAACGCTGGTAAATGCAGCGTTGGGGTAGGTATTACCCGAGGAAGAATCGGCAGTCGGGCCGCCATTTACCACGATCGGCTGAACGTTTTCAGCGGAGCTCACCTTCGTATTGGATCCGCCGCCTGAGCCCCCGCCCCCGCATTCCGTGAATAATACCCACATGCCGAATACGGCCAGGATCAATGAGCCCCGGATGATGACCTTCCTCATCGTATCTCCTCGATATTCACCCCCTTCGGCACCTGATCAGGGATGTAAGCCCTGCCGAAATACGCCCGCATATGCCCGCCGGATTGTACGACCAATCCCGGCTCCTGGATCTGGATCGGCCCGCGGATCCGGGGGCGGTTCTTGTTGCGGGTTTGCGATGCTAGTGAAAACTGGCCAAAATACCCTCCGAGGAGCTGGCGAAGATCTGGAAGAAACGGGCCCTGCCATGCCACGGCAAAAACCTTTCCCGCAGAAGAAACATATTCCCTCACCATGGTGCTGCTCGACGCCTTAATTTCGTGAACCGTGTACAGCTCGGTGCGCGTGGTTCTCTGTACGCCCCTCATGCGTGCCTGATCGGCCTGCACCGATCCTACATTCTCTCCAAGAGCTGCTGATGCGGGGATCGGAAGAGTAAGTATACAGATAGTGGTGAAAACCAACAGCATCCCCATATTCACACAACGAATTCTGGATTGCATACCCGTACCCATCTCATACACCTACCAATCTGCTCTTCATAACCACACTCGTCGCTGTCCTGGATAATGAAGTACTTGGTGCTTGTATGTCAAGGACGCAAAAAAGATGAATAACAAAATACCAAGTGAAAATAGTCTATCTATTGTAACGGCTTCTGGTATCGCATCCGCAGGTGTCGAGGTGGTTTATTCGTGATTACTTCAGGTTGTCCGGCCCTCTTTTGATCGTTCTTTTTCTCAAGCCTGGTTACGCACTCTTCACAGATGCCGTGGCTGGATTTCAGGGAATGCATTTTCAGTGCGTATTCTTCGAAATTCACCCATTCATCATCCACCCATACCTTCCTGCACCAGGCACAGACCCTTAAAAATCGCTCAATCCGCCTAACTCTTCGTAGTGAGATAAAAGTTATAGTGATAGCGACTATTGCAACAATTAAAACCGAGACCGTCTCCAGGATGTATTCCTGGGGCCTGTATGGTGTTTGTGGAGCCCCAAGGAAGCGGTATGGCAAATCCACAAACTCATCAAGCCATAGGACTATGGTGACAATAATGAACAAACCTGCTTCACCTGCAATCACCATCCAGTCTTTGGATTTTAGATTTTTCATGGATCTTATGCCTCATTATTCTTATATTATTAGAGACAGACTGGTAATTATTAGGTTCATCTATAGTATAGGTACTTGTAAAAAAAACCTGTCAAGGTGATATATCCTTTCAACAGTCCATAGAGATGTTTATCCTTTCCCATTACACGGAGCAAACCAAGAACGAATCCCAAGATTGTAGGGTATGTTGATAGAGCTTCCGTTTCTTTTAAAAAAATCGGGGAGCCATTGCAGCTCCCCAAAGGGGAGGTAATTATGCGGTATAGCTTATGTATGGAGTTGGTCATTATGAGTGGTTATTCATGTTCTTTCTAGCGGTAGATTGGTCTTATTATTGCTCGCCACCCCATGAACCTTGGCCTGCCTTGCCGTGTCTCTTTTTCATCATGTTGTGGAGCTGTTGAAATTGATCCGGGGTAAGGATATTTATCATCCCCTCAATTTTTGTTATGCCATTCTTCCCTTGGGCACTTTTCATATACCCTCCTTCATGTTTCTTCTCATGTTGACTGTTAAGACGTATTGGGGACTTTATCGTTTACAAGAAGACTGTAAATATTTGTAAAGGCATGACCTGCTTATGATTATCGAACTAAGCGAATCAGATCTTTTGGATGCTTTGTTGAAGACAGGTCTGGATAAATTTATTATTAAAGGGTCGGGACACACATACATCAATCCCTTGAAAATCTCTCATCACCTATTAATAATAGTTGGTACCCTATACCACTTGAGAGAATATAGAGGTAATCTATGATATCCATTATGAGAAATCGTATCTTAGCAGCGTTTGTAACCTTCCATATGTTCTTGTTTGTAACTTCTCCGGCTTTTGCATCCCTGATACCATCTTTGGGTTCATCGACCCAGGAAACGAGCTGTTCCCTCCAAAGAGATATGGACACGGTCCAGCAAGCCTTGGAAACAAAGATCGTGCAGGAGAAACTCAAAGCCTATGGGCTCTGTCCAGATGAGGTGGCATCGAAGCTCACCTCAATGACACCTCATCAGATCCATTTGCTTGCCGTTGCCTCTTCCGACATTTTAACAGGTGGTGATGCCGGAACTGTCATTTTAGTTGTTGGAGTGGCCATGACGGTCTTTTTTCTCTATACATTTATTAATTTTCTCATGGGGAGTTCCACACAATAAATAGTGTAACCGTGGGGATTGATGCTGCAGATGATGATCCCTATCACAGAATCCATACTCTCAGGTCATCGGGTTATCACAGATATCTTATTACTATCTTTCAGATAAGCCATCCTTCGCTCGTTGGTTAGTTAATGAACGCAGATAGAAATTGTATTGGCCTGCCATCCGTAGCTTGCGAGTAAAACGAGCAAACGAAGGATGGTGGATGCGGGGGAAATCGAACCCCCGTTATAGAGATTTTAGATCGTGATTATAATATGTTATAATCATGCTACACACGTTTTACACAAATATGGACGCGGTCAGGAACAATTATTACAATAAAAAACACCGATATAATCATCATAGGATCTAAGTATTGTCTGTTGATCTCGGCATAGCAATCAAGGACATCTTGATATTTCTGCATAGTATGTCGATAAAATGTCGACATACTATGCAGAAAATGATAATGAGAAAAAGGGTCAAGATTTCTCAGGTCACAAAGAGCTTACTCCATACGAGAAAGAGAAGCATAGTTCAATGGGCATCTTGTTTAATACTGATATGACCTGAGTGGGAAGGAGGAAAGATATCATCAATGATCGAACAGATCAGGAAGGCTATCAACCGAGAGGAGTTTGACTATCAGGTGCTCATGACCTGCCTTAAGGGATACTCACGCCCGAGGGACAAAATTACCGATCTTATGAGAAAAAAGCAGATCATTAGGGTCAAGAAGGGTTTGTACATCTTCGGACAGGAATACAGGAAGCGGCCATACTCTCGGGAGATTCTTGCTAACCTTATCTATGGTCCCTCGTATATCTCTCTTGAATATGCCCTGTCTTACCATGGTCTGATTCCGGAACGAGTCGAATCTCTCACTTCGGTTACAACGGGACGGTCGAGGATATTCACCACACCTGTGGGGCTGTTCACCTACCGCATGATCCCCCTTCCCGCCTTCCAAACAGGTATGACCAGAATCGAGCTCGATGATGGAGGGGCGTTCCTCATTGCCACCCGGGAAAAGGCCCTTGTTGATAAAATATTCATTGATCGTGATGCAGAGATGAGAACGCTCAAGGGGCTTGAGGAATACTTGTTTGAGAATCTTCGTATCGACCCCGTTCTCTTAGGCAGGCTTGATATCGGCCAAGCCTTCGAGTTTGCAGCGTGTTACCGGTCGTCCAAGTTACGTGTCCTGGGCAATCTTCTCAGGAAGATCCAGAAACAAGAGAGTGAGGCGGGCTATGCATGAGGCGGTGACTCAGATGATTCAGAAGTACCCGTGTACCAGGCTTGAGGATTATGTCAAGGCACTACGGGAGATCATCCAGGAGATTGCCCTGCTCGGTCTGTGGCGGAGCAAGTTTTTTGACAAGGCGGCATTCTATGGAGGAACGGCCTTGAGAATTCTCTATGGACTTGACAGATTCTCGGAAGACCTTGACTTCACCCTGCTTGAGCCTATGGGTGATTTCGATCTCGGTTCTTTCGGTTCATCCCTTGAAAAAGAGCTCCAGGCATTCGGGTTTGATATGCATCTTGAGCAGAAAAACAGGGCTGTTCAACGCCCTGTGCAATCCGCATTTCTCAAGGCAGAGACCTTTAGCCAGATGCTTGTTATCGAAATTGGTGAAGAGATGCTCCGGGAAATCCCCAAGGGACAATTACTTAAGATCAAGCTGGAGGTCGATACAGACCCTCCTCCCCATTTTTCCACCGAAACAAAGTACATGCTGGCCCCCATTCCATTTTCCGTGAGGGTGCTTGTATTGCCGGATCTGTTCGCAGGGAAGATGCATGCCGTGCTGTGCCGGAGGTGGAAGACCCGGGTAAAGGGAAGAGACTGGTACGACCTTGTATGGTACATAACCAACCATCCAGAGCTTCACCTTACACACCTTGAGCAGAGAATGCGGCAGACCGGTGACTGGCATGGCGCAGAAAAACTAACAAGCAAAGCGTTTTACCAGGCGCTTCATGCAGCTATAGATTCACTCGACATCAACAAGGCACGAAGTGAGGTGTCACCATTTGTGAAGGACCCCGAAGCGCTGTCGATATGGTCGAAGGAATTCTTCCATGATATTGTGTCTCGGATAAGGCTGGCGTGATGCAAGAAGGATTTTTCTCCATGGCCTAAATTTTCGGATCTGTCTGAAGCAAGATTAAGCCCAACAGAAATATCTCACAACGATCCGGGAATATTATCATTGATGTTACATAATAAAATGCGGGGGAAATCGCCTACTACGTCGCGCTCATCCTGACCGCTCCTGCGTAGGCTCCCCTCCGCTCGCTGACGCGGACATCCTGTCCACTTTTCAGCCACCGGCTGCGCTCGCTCCGCTTCGATTCCCTATGTCTACACAAACAAAAAAAGGGTAGTCGCATTGCGACCACCCTTCATTCTTGGTGGAGGCGGGGGGAATCGAACCCCCGTCCGAAGACCTTCAACCAAAGGCATCTACATGCTTAGTCTGTGTATTAAAGTCTCGGACTCGTTCTGCCCACAGACAGGCTTCCCGGTCCCAACCCCTCTTTGTTACCCTGACAGCCCAGGGGTCTGACTGAAAGGTTTGCCCATCATAATTTGACATCCAAACATGACCCGATGAGCGGGGTCATGCCGGACGGGCTACTCGTTAGGCAGCCATTGCGTAGTTGTAATCGTCGGCACTTATCGTGTCTCTGCCTGTTTTACGAGTCAGCAGAACTCGGCATGCTCCTCGGGCATCAACTGCCCCCGTCGAACCCATTACGCCCCCGTGGGTTATTTATATTCAATAGTATCACTGCTTGAATTTGTCAAATCGGCTCAGCCAAAGGCATCCTCGATGAGTTCGCACAGGATATGGCCTATAAGGATATGCGCCTCCTGCACCCTCGGGGTGTCGGCTGATGGAATGCAAAGGGCACAGTCCACCATGTCTTTGATCTTGCCGCCCTCGCCCGTGAGTCCGATAGTTGTGATTTCCATAGTGCGGGCAGTCTCTATGGCCCTGATCACATCTTTTGAATTGCCGCTTGTGGATATACCCACAAAGAGGTCCCCTGCCCTGCCGAGGGCCATGAGCTGTTTAGCAAATATCTCATCAAAGGCATAGTCATTTCCAATGGAAGTGATTACCGATGTATCGGTGGTAAGTGCGAGTCCTGCAAGAGGCTTACGTTCTTTTTTAAACCTGTTTACCAGCTCTGCTGCAAGATGCTGAGCATCAGCCGCCGAACCTCCGTTCCCTGCAAACATTGCCTTGCCGCCCGCCTCGATACATTCGATCATCATGCGGGCAGCCTGTGCAATCTTAGGGCCAAGCGACTTAAGCCGCCCATGGAGTTCCTGGCTCTCGAGAAAAATAGAATAGATCTTATCTTCCATGGTTAATCCTCAGGCTTTGGTAATTACTTGTATCATAATATGTGAGAAAGGCCCTTACCACAAGGATCAAAATACCATGCAAGCATTGGGGGTACCTCTTAAATATTTAACACTCCGAAATGAGGAGGATGCTTTCTCTTCTGTAATTTATGCAAAATCGGGGATCTCTTGATTTGAGCAATTATAGAAAGAAAGAGTTATAGGCTGTATGCTATCTTGAAAAGTGAGTGCTGCTATACCCTGAAGTGGCCGTCTCTTTGTGAGTAGTCTAAAAGAAATTCCCTGCGATGTGCTTTAAAGAAACTCACGAATTCTTTATTGTATTCCTCCAGGCTTCCAAAGCTCCTGAACATCTCATCGAGGTCGCACTCACTGACCATTCTGTTTATGTCGGGATCAAATTGTAGTTCTTCATTGGTGATGATTGAAAGTTCAACACCTTGGAACGGATTAAGCGTTATCCGCCTCCAGTATTTCCTGAGCACATGTAACATCCATGTAAACATGTTTTAATCCCTGCCGGATACATATTCTGATAAGTGACTTATCGGCCTTGAGGACTAAACCTTGAGCGTACCCTCTCCGTAAAGAATCAAGGCCCCTGTGCCGATAGGGCAATTGACATGAAAGGCTCTATAAAAGACCTCTTGCAGATACCAGGTGTGCAAGGCTATATTATAGGACAAGGGAAAGGTATGCAGATCAAGCTGCCTGGAAAACACAAATTTTCAGGGGCGAAAGACAGACTCATGATCCTCTATAAGGACCTCATAAGTGACAACGACCGCCCCGGCAATACCGTAGAAATTCTCTTGGATGATGTGCTTCTTACGGTCTTCCTCTCGGGCAGCACCATGCTGATGGTTCTATCGAGCCTGAGGGTTAACCAGGCTTTGCTTAGGATGACCGGCAAGCTAATTATTGCGAATATGAGCAAGGAGTAGCAGTATGAAGCAGGATATCAGCGGCGATCTTCAGAACACCAGGTGCCCGGAGATCATCAAGATCCTCTCCTTGGGCAAACGGACAGGGAGGCTCTACCTCACCAACGGATCCGAAGCCGGCAATATCTATTTCACAGACGGCGAGGTCATCCATGCCCAGTGCGGCTCCTTAAACGGCATTAAGGCCGTCCAGGAGATTGCAGTCTGGAACTCCGGCGAATATCGCTTCTTCGTTGATGAACCTGCAGACATGCAAACCGTAATCATGGGCATAGATGAGGTCCTCACGGAGACTACAAACCATCTGCGCCAGATGGACAAGATCACCTCCCTCATCACGTCCTCATCTGCCGTTTATGCACTGGAGCCGGAAATCAGGGATAAGGAGATCCAGCTCAAGTCCATTCAGTGGAGGGTGTTGAGTACGATAGACGGTAAAAAATCCATTGCAGACATAGCACAGAGCATAAACATCGGGGTCTCTGACACCATGAAGATACTTTACACCTTGCTTCGGATGGGGTTACTCCGTGATGCAGTCCAGCAGGATGCCAATGCGCAGCGCCGTTCGGTAGATCTTCCCCAGACCGACTTCATCAATTCCCTCAAACAAGCCCTCACTCAGGCTATGGGCCCCATAGCACCCCATATCATTGTAGAGACGGCCGACGAGCTGAAGGCGGATCTCCTCTCCGACAGCACCGATCAGAAGGCATTCCTCATTGAGACGCTGTCCAGCAAAATACCTAATGAGAGAATGTCGTTGAAATTCTTAGATGCCATGACTGACTGGCTCAAAGCGGAGGTTTGATCTCCCATGAAGATAAAGGTATTTTTAATTGTATGTATCGGCGCCGTAGTGATGTTGACCGTGTCATCCATTCTTGTCTACTCCCAGTTGCATGCCGTAAAGGGTGTAAATATGGCCCCACTGGCTGACTCTCTCTATAAACAGGATTCCAAGGTGCTGACATGGATACTGTCCACGATTCCCCTTGAGAAGATTGAAACCTTGAAGCTGCCCGAATCTTGGGCTGAAATCTCTGTGGTGAATAACGGCGATCTCAAGCTCACCACCTCCACAAATCCGGCCCATAAAGGAATCGCCCTGTATAGCCATCCACAGCTTCTGGATCAGGGTTCGGGAATAGTAAATGCAATTAAGTCGAAGAACCCGTCAATCTTGAGCCTCAAAGATTATATGGTAGTAATAGAACCCCTCAATGCCGAACAGTCCCTTATCGCCCTGAAGCCGAAGTCATGGGAAAACGGCCTGGTCTCGGAGTATGAAAGTCGTCTCAAGGAAACCACTTCAGGCTTCTATACGATGCTCGGCATCTTCTTAATCATCGGAGTCTGCATAACAGTCTTCATAGCCTTTATAATCACCAGGATCGTTGTAGCACCGACTGACAATGCCCTCGATGCATTCGAGGCCTTGAGCCTGGGGGACTTCGACCATGGAATCAAGGACGTAAAAGGCAAGGAGATGGAGGCGTTCACAGAGTCGTATCTCCGGCTGAAAACATCTTTGGAAATGGCTCTCGAAAGGATATCGAGGAGATAGCATGCCCAAGCAGGTGCTCATCGTAGACGACGAAGAAACCCTGACCTGGTCACTTGCAAAATCGCTCTCACATGACCGTGAGACCTATGAGGTGACTACCGTCAATGACGGCGAGACCGCGCTTGCCACCTTTGAAGATCAAACATTCGACGTTGTGGTGCTCGACATCAGGCTTCCCGGCATAAGCGGTCTTGATGTGCTGGTGAAGATCAAGGAAAAGAAGCCTGCAACAAAGGTCATCATCATGACTGCCTATGGGTCTATTGATGTTAAGGAAAAGGCAAGGGCACGAGGGTCCTTGTTTTACATCGAGAAGCCCTTTGAGATCGAGCAAATGAGAGGGCTCATCCTTAAGGCCCTCAAAGAAGACGCTGCACGAGGGTTTGCAGGCAGCATCACCGGCCTGCAGCTCCCCGACCTTATCCAGATGAACTGCCTGAGCCAGATGACAACTGCCTTATTCGTGAATAAAGACGAGCGCAAAGGCTGCATCTATTTCGAAGACGGCCAGATCACCCATGCAGAGGTCGGAGCCATCGATGGTGAGGAAGCACTCTTCACTATCCTGTCTTGGTCCACAGGGAGCTTTAAGTTCATGGGCGGCATGAAGGCCCCCAGAAACACTATCGCAACAAACTGGGAATACCTCCTCATCGAGGGTATGCGCCGTGCCGACGAGATGAGTCTCGCCTTGGAACGTGGAGAAATAGAGGACAGCGACTTCGCACCAGTGGATGAATCTACGCGTGCGCTCGTGAAAAATCTCTCCTCTTTGAATGAGTGCACCGGCATCGCTATAGTAAAATCCGCTCAGGAAATCCTCTACCAGAGCGGCAACATATCAAAAGAGGTTAATTTATCTTTTGTAGCGAAGTTCTATATGAATCTCCCCGAGGCACTGGGTGACCTCAGCCCCAACAGACCAAAGAAGGTGACCTTTATCGATCAGGGCAGGCTTGTATTGCTGTTCCCCTTCAAGATCTTCGTCCTGATCCTGCTCATCAACAGGTCCGTAATCTCGCAGGAGACCTCATCGGCCATAGAAAGGCTGATCGCACGGTATGAGGTTTAAGGTCTCAAGTCCTTCCAGATCTCCATTACAATTCTTCGCTATGATCTCCTCGATGTGCAGGCATGTCTGATGATGCATCAATATCCGTTCACGTCTTGAATCGTCCGTGCCGTATCTGTCCATGAGATCCAAAAATCTCCGCGTGAGAGAGACGACCCTGTCATGCATCACCCGCTTATCAGCGTAGTTGACAACCATGGCTTCGTCCAGATCATATGAATCAAGCCTGACATGCTGGGCCACCACCTCACCTACACGGTAGAAGCCCTCGGCACACAAGAGTTCTTTGGCTATAAGCGCATGATCTTTGATGGTCCCGATGCATTCCATCTTGCATATGTCATGGAGCAGCGATGCCCTATCCACAAGGTAAAGGTCTATTTCATGGCCGGATGTATTAAGCCGGCTTCCGATAACAAGGGCCACACGTCTCACCATGAGAGAATGACGAAGTACATGATCCGGCATACGACATGCTTCGATGATCCTCCACGCTTCATCATATGAGGGAATCACTTTGAAGTTGTCCCCGTTGTAGGAGTGTTTGCATTAAAGACATCACCTATACCGAGGAGTTTCACATTCAATGACCATGTGGTCTTCCTGGGCATCAGATTCTGGCTTAGCTCAACACGCCTTTCAGCTACAATGGCCCAGCACTGCGAGTTATAACTTAAGGCCTGTGTCTGGTCATCAATCTGATGGTTAACAGAGTCGTACTTCACATCATACCCGGCAGTAAGACCCTGAACCAGTTTTGCATGAATTCCTGAGGTGATGAGCTCTTCAGCCGGATTATTATATTCTTCACCGAAGGAAAACGTATCGCCCCGCGTATCAGTGAACGTGATTGCCGATGAGTGCTCTGAAGTAGCAAAAGGCCTGCCCGGCTCCTTGCTCAATGTATCGATATGGGATGCGGTCAGCCATGGGAAGGGATGGAGGTTTATTCTGACATCGATCTCGTTCCATTGCTTCTCGATATGGCTGTAATAGCTGTCCACGGTCACATCCGCCAAGGACAGGCCGTCCTTGTTTCTGATGTAGTTGGACAAGCTTAAGACCGTGTTGTATGTTTTAGCCAGGTCATCACCTGTCAGGAGCTGAGGGAATGTATCACCAGGGTTATTCGCATTATAATTGCCCCCCAAACGCGACAGGTATACCAGAGAGATCTGGGGTATAACCTGATGATATAAGCCGCTGCCGAACCTTGAGCTGTAGAATGTTGTAGATAGTGAAGCCCCCCTCTCCTCCCAGTTCTCGGCATATGTTGAATCGCTGAAAAGGTCTTTTCTCTCGGAGAATACCGTATCGCGATAGGTTTCCTTCATATACGGCCTGAAGGTAAAATAGGGGAATACATAGAAAGGCCATGATACTTCAATCTGGCCGTTGTCCTTGCGGGCCTCTATCGAATCCTGTGTGTAGAGGCTTACGGATGTGAACTCTGCTGAGGTCTGCAGCGGAGTATCTGGTATGGCCCGTTCCCTCATCCTTGCCGTCAATCTGGGCAGCTCCTGGAGGGTTTTGCCGTTGTCATCCTGGGTCAAATCCTGTTTCCATTGACCCGATAAGGCAAGTGAAATTCCTTGATAAGAATTCACCCACTGGACACGGGAAATAAGCACATCCAGTTTCGAATCATCGAGCTGATTAATCTCACCGGAAGATGTCCCCGGGTTTATGAATTTAGAATCGTAAAATGTCCCGATATCCCTGAAGTAGTCTGGATTGCTTACGAGATTAATATCCCAGTTCAAAAACTTCCCGCTCTGTTCTGACTTGAAAAACCACCTGTCATCCGGTATCGTTTTAAGGACACCTCCATCACTTTTTTCTCCTCCCAGTCTGTCATGAAGGGTCTCCAGATACATGATACCGTTCTGATCATAGTCGAGACTGTACCTCAATTCGTTTTTCATGAGCAGGCCGCGCGTAGAGAGCCATGTCGGGGTAATGGTGGCATCAAGTGACCTGCCAAGCACGATATATACAGGGACGCCGAAGCGATAGCCGTAATCGGAACCATGGCCCATCTCGGAGAAAAGCAGGCCGGAGTGGCGGTTAAGCTCGGCAGGGAATAACAGGTACGGGCTCTTGAACAAGGTCCATTCGTGGACCTTGAACCGTGCATCCTTCGCATCTCCATATCCCCCCACGGGTATATCGAGCTCATCCGCATCAATGGACCAGTCAGGCGGGCTCCCAAGACAATTTGTATACTCAACGGATCGTCCGGTAATGTAATCGTCGCTATAACGGGTAATGGACTCTCCGGAGATCTTCACAGCCGGCTTATAACCGAGTATTGACCCATTTTGAACATGCAGGTCTTTTCTCTTGGCATTATAAGACAGGGCTTCCGAATTGACCTCGCCCTTTGCCTCCTTCAGGTTGCAATTACCCGTGGCCCAGATGTCCTCACTTACGGTATCATAGACAACATAATCGGCCTTTAAAGTGAGATCATCGCCTGTAACCACCACGTTCCCATAGGCCTCGATGCGTGGACCGGTCCTGAACATCTCATCAGCCTCTACGTCAAGCATCTTGGCATAAGCGAGCCCATAAAGAGAAAACAAGATTAGGGCAATCAGGAAGACCAGCCTCTGCATACGAGATATTCCCTCACCTCTCCCACTGTATAGAATGAGCCCGTGATCACGATGGCGCACCCGGTCTGTAGCGCCTCAAAAAAGGCCTGCATGATGCTTCTGCACACGGTGATGCAGCCAAGGGCCTCCACACGCCTCAACTCGGGCTCTCCCCACGATCTCGGCGATTGCACCGGGGCTATGAAGAGGTGTGAGCATACTTCTTTCAGGGTTGTGGCAATCTTCAGGTAGTCCTTGTCTGCAAGGATACCCACTACTGCTACCCCATCAAAGCCGCAATTCTTCAGGTGCTCCACAAGAACTAGCATAGATGATGGATTGTGCGCCACATCCATGATAATACGCCTGCCTACCTTCTCAATCCTGCCCGGGAGGAAAGATGTCATGAGTGCATGGTTGAGTCCGGTATCATCAGGATATGCACCGAGGATATGTGCAGCCTTCAGTGCCAGCGCCGCATTCATCCCTTGTGGCGCCCCGGCCTGTGCCACAGGGAGGATAACCGGATCTTGCACCTCATGCAGAACCGTCCCGATAGAGCGTGCATGTTTCCTGATCAATTCAAGGGCTTCACCTGTGGATGATGTAAGAAGGGGCCTTCCGGGCCTGGCAATCTGGGCCTTTTCCCGGGCGATGGCGGTAATGGTATCACCGAGATAGTCCGTGTGGTCGATGGATATCTCGGTGATAAGTGATACGGCCGGGTTCAGGGCATTGGATGCATCATACCTTCCGCCAAGCCCGACCTCAAAGATGCCCACATCGACCTTGCGCCGCTCGAACAACGCTGCAGCAAGTATCACACACCACTCGAAATAGGTAAGCCCCAGATCGCTTAGCTTGGGCTCCAATCCTTCGCGCAACCTTTTCAGCTCCGATGTGTTCGTCTCGATCCCATTGATTCTGAATCGTTCCGTGAACCTGCTTACATGGGGAGACATGGTAGTACCGACGCTGCGGCCTGTGCTCATGAGGATTCTTTCTAGATAGGAGCAGGTGGATCCTTTTCCGTTCGTCCCTGCTACAAGTACATGGGGATAGGATTGTTCAGGATGATCGAGAATATCAAGGGCCCTTCTTACCCTTTCAAGTCCCAATGACCACTTGTACTGGTCCAGTCCTAAGAGAACCATTTCAGGAAGAAGGCAATGACTTCGCGCATCCGGTGCCTGTGTACGATCATGTCGATGAACCCGTTCGCCATCAACCTGAGGGCATCCTGGAAGTCAGGAGGCAAGGTGCAGTTCATGGTAGCTTCTATGACTCGCGGCCCTGCAAAACCTATCCGAGCGCCCGGCTCTGCAAGCATTATATCCGCAAGCCCTGCAAAGCTTGCACTTACACCACCGGTTGTAGGGTCGGTGAAGATGGTGATCATGGGAACATCCTGGGTCGACGTCCTGGCATTGACCGTGCGAAGCATCTGAAGAAGCCCCCAGATACCCTCCTGTACACGTACACCGCCCGAGGCGCAAAAAACAACCAGGGGAATCTGTTTGCGCTGGGCGTTATGCATCATATCCACAACGGCCTGACCGACAATCACACCCATGGACCCGCCTTTGAAGGAAAAATCCATTACCCCGAGGACACAAGGCTGACCGAGAATCGTAGCCCTTCCGTATTTAAGCGCATCATCGGAAGCAGGGGTGATCTCTTCTGCACGTACAGGAGCGGCCTCAATCTCCACAAATGACCCCTCATCGCACACAAGCGCGATCCTGTCCTTTGCGTTCATGCGGAAATGATGGTCGCAGTGCGGGCAGACCCACTTATTCTCCACGAGTTTGGATGTGATGATGATCTCGGAGCAGGAGGGGCATTCGGACCATCTCCCGTCCTTTTTGGCTATATCTAAGACTTCGGTCAAATGGTGATTACCTCCCCCCCTCGGATATACTCAAAACTTTTGGGCAGCTCTGCTACGACCTCTTCCATATGCTTGGGCTTGATATGGTAGATGATCATCCGGGTGGAGGGGGAAAGGGCCCCGTTGAGGCCTTTCACGATCAGTTCGGGAGTCAGGTGTTGGGTGATTGAAGCGATTTTGCCCATTGAGCTTGGGAAGGATGCCTCGATAAAGCATGCCTTCAGGTCGGAGCCGAGAGATTTGATGAGATCGAAGAGCCCCTGATGGAATCCGGTATCCCCGGTGAACAGGGCATACCTTCCGTCTTCACCGATCACATAGCCGAGTGAGCCTTCGATATGGTTCTCTGCAAAGGTCTTTACACGGATGCCGTCAAGGTCGAACCAGTCATCAGGAACATGCTCAAGGCTTAAGAACGAGCTGTCGACATCGAGCTCTGCCATATCAGGCCAGATAAGCCCGTTAAAGATATGGGTCTGTAGGGCCTCGATGGTGGTCCGGCTGCCCATGACTCGAATTCCATGGGTATGTGACGAGAAGAGGGCGTCTACCAAGAATGGAAGCTCCTTGATGTGATCGATGTGCGGGTGTGTGATCAGTACGTTCCTGATCCCCACCAGCTTGCTCTCGGGGAGCACTGATACGACAGATCCTGCATCGATCAGGATCTTGCCGTTGATCAGGATGCTGGTTGTATTGTAACCCTGCATCATTGATCCGCTGCAGCCGAGTATTTCGATCTTCATCTACTCTGGTACCCTTACCTCAAACAATGTGCATTTTCCACACCATTGTTCGAACTGATTTCCTCTCTCTTCGGTTTTTATGAGCTGCAACTGAAATTGATTACATTTAATCAGGACTTTTCGATAGCCTCAGAGACGAGGGCTTTCTATCTTTGCATTGATGAGAGAATCGGTTGTGGGCAATAACCCTATATTCAACTGTCGCCCTTCGTGAACTTCTTGGCTATGGTGCTTACCTGTTGTGAAAAGGCCCTGTGGCACACGAGGATGGAATCAGGGCCTTCCACCACAACCAGGTCATTCACGCCGATGAGAACGATGTGCTTGTCCGTAGACCATATCACATTACTCTCGGCGTTGATGAGCTCCGCTGAACCTCGAACGGTATTCCCCTTTGCATCTGTGGCGAAGAGATTACCCATTGCATCCCAGCTGCCAACATCACTCCAGCCGAAGTCTACCGGGATCACGGCCACCCGATTTGCCTTTTCCATAATACCATAGTCTATGGAGACCATGGGGGCTGCCTGATAGAAACGCTCGATGCAGTCAGGATCGATGTCAAGACAAGACTTGAGTTTCATAAGCTCATCGTAGAGATCAACCATATGACGCGAGAACATGTCGAGAATGGTGTCCACCCGCCAGAGGAACATACCCGCGTTCCACAGGTAACCGCTCTTGAGATACTGCTCGGCAAGGATACGGGCAGGTTTTTCATGAAAAGACTTTACCCTCTTGAGGGTAAGGCCGCCCTGGCTGAGGAGAACCACCTCGGGTGCTATATATCCGTAACCGGTCTCCGGCCTTTCTGGAACAACACCCAGGGTAATAAGGAGATCAGCGTGCGACTCTAGTGCCTTGGTCCCGAAGAGTATGGCTTCTTTCAGTTTCGCAGGTTCACGGATGAGGTGATCTGATGGGAACACTGTCATTATGGCTTCAGGGTCCTTCTTCGCGATGACCACCGCCGCATACCCGATGCACGGGGCGGTATTGCGCCCGACCGGTTCGGCAAGGATATTGGCCCGGGGTATCTCGGGCAGCTCTTCCGCAACCTTTGAAGCCAGGTTCTTTGAGGTGACCACATAGATATTTTCAGGAGGCGCCATATCCACGGATCGTTCAAACGTAGCCCTCAACAAGCTCTTGTTACCCTCAAACGGGATAAGCTGCTTCGGCATTTCAGCAGATGATACCGGCCACAGCCGCTCCCCCTTGCCCCCCGCCATGATCACGACTTGTAGAGCCATAGTGTCCCTCCTCTATCCACTATCGGAATCCGTATATTCGTAACTGTAGAATTGGATCGTTATACTCCAAAAAGTGTTCAGAATGTAGTGACGAGTTGATCATAGAGTGACTGCAATGAAAACTAACCGTAGGAGCGCCTTCAGCCGCGACACTATGGCCAGGTCGCGCCTGAAGGCGCTCCTACAAAATATTTAAAGATATCGGAGGGGATCTATTCGATTCTCAATTTACCTTGCTTGCATCAGGCAGGCTTAAGGATATATAACCCATACATTCGCAACCATATCCGGAGGAATACTATGTTTCCAGAAAACAGACCCCGCAGGCTGAGACGCACGGATACTATCAGGCGCATGGTAAGGGAGACACGTGTCCATGTGGACAACCTCGTCTACCCGCTTTTTATAAAGGAGGGTTCCTCCCTGAAAGAGCCCATCGATACCATGCCGGGCCAGTTCCGATATTCACCCGACATGCTGCCCAAGCTGGCCAAACAGATTGCTGCACAGAATATCCCGGCGATTCTCCTTTTCGGCATACCCAGGAAAAAAGACGCCACGGGGACCTCGGCCCATCAAAAAGACGGGGTGGTCCAGCAGGCCCTGCGCCGCATCAAGGATGCAGCACCTGAGCTCATGGCCATCACGGATGTGTGCCTGTGCGAGTATACCGACCATGGGCATTGCGGCATCCTCGATGACAAGGGACAGGTGAGCAACGATGATACCCTGGAGGTCCTGTCCACCGTTGCCCTTTCCCATGCCAAGGCAGGCGCCGACATCATCGCACCATCCGACATGATGGACGGCCGTGTCGGCATCATCCGTGAGTCTTTGGATGAGAACGGGTTCGAACATATTCCCATCCTGAGCTATGCAGTAAAATATGCATCCACATTCTATGGCCCCTTCCGTGAGGCGGCAGGATCTGCTCCCTCTTTCGGCGACAGGAAGGGCTACCAGATGGACCCCGCCAATGTCCGGGAGGCTATGCGCGAGGCTGCATACGATATCGAGGAGGGCGCGGACATGATCATGGTAAAGCCTGCCCTGCCCTACCTGGATGTAATCCGCCTCATTGCGGATGAATTCGACTCCCCCTTGGCCGCATACCAGGTCTCCGGCGAATATGCCATGATCAAGGCCGCCTGCGAGAGGGGCTGGCTCAGTGAAGATGCGTGCATCCTTGAGTCTGTCACTGCAATCAGGCGTGCAGGTGCGGACATTATCATTTCCTATTTCGCACCGAGACTCGCCGAGCTGCTTGCATGAAGCTTCCGCATATCCTTGCCTGGGAGCTTACCAAGGCATGCAACCTGAGCTGCATCCACTGCAGGGCCTCCGCCACGGACAAACCATGCTCGGATGAGCTCACTACAGATGAAGGGTTTGCCTTGTTAAAAGACCTTTCCAAAGGCGGCACCCGGCTCGTCATCCTCTCGGGCGGCGAGGCATTGGTCCACGAGGATGTGTTTACGATCGCAGCATACGGGACATCGCTGGGACTACGCATGACCCTTGCCACCAACGGTTCTCTCGTGACGCCCGAGGTGGCAGGGAAGATGAAGGAATCCGGTATAGTCCGAGTCTCCGTGAGCCTGGACGGCGTCACGAGCGATATCCATGACACCTTCCGGGGGTTGCCGGGAGCCTTTAACATGGCGCTCGAGGGCATGAGGATACTCGTCGCCGAAGGAGTACCCGTCCAGGTGAATACCACAGCTGCAGCAATGAACATCTCGCAGATGAAACTTTTTCCTGACTTTCTTAAAGGCTTGGGGGTGATGGCATGGCATGTCTTCTTCCTGGTGCCCACAGGCAGGGGAGAGAACGTGGAACCGGCCAAGACAATGCAGTACAGGGACATGCTTGAAGATTTCCATGCAGCTTCAAAGATATCTCAAATCGAATGCAAGGCCACCTGCGCCCCGCAGTACTATAGGATGCTCGCCGAGAAGGAAGGATCAAGCCCTACCAAAGGCTGCCTGGCAGGCACCGGGTTCGGCTTCGTCTCATCTACAGGCACAGTCCGGCCCTGCGGTTTCCTCCAGATCGACTGCGGGAATATCAGGAAAGAATCAATCAACGTAATCTGGGACCAATCCCCTCTGCTCAGGCAGCTGAGGGATGAGGGGCGGCTCAAGGGGAAGTGCGGCGTGTGCAAATTCGTTGCGGTCTGCGGGGGCTGCCGTGCCAGGGCATATGAGGTACACGGTGATTCCATGGAGGTTGACTCCATCTGCTGGTATCCGAAGTAGCAATGTAGGGTGGGTAGTAATGGAAACTATGCATGGATAGAATAGACAAAAAGATCCTCAGTATCATCAACAAATCAATCCCCATTTCCGAACGGCCGTTCCTGGCCGTGGCCGAGACTATGGGCATGTCCGAAGCAGAGGTGCTCGACCGCTTAAAAAAACTGAAGACCAGCGGCATCATCAGGCGGATCGGCGCGACCATCAATCCACGCACCATCGGCTGGAACTCCACGTTATGCGCAGCTGATGTGGCGATGGACCGCATTGAAGAATTTGCCGAGTTCATAGACAGATATAATGAGGTGACCCACAACTACCTGAGGGAAGGATACCCCAACTGCTGGTTTACACTCATTGCGCCAAGCTCGGATCGTATCAGCGAAATCATCTCCGAGATAGAACATGCCCTCAATATCAAGATCATTAACCTGCCTGCCCGGAAGGTCTTCAAGATCAGGGTAGCCTTGGAAATTGAGTAGCGCTTTCCTTATCTAAACACCCTTGAGATGATGCTCTGTTTAGGTTTACCCTGGTATTTCTTCTCCTCTTCCTCATACCCGACGCAGGTGAAGTATATGGCCCGGTCAAAGAACCACACCACCCGGTTGTTGAATTCAAGCGCCTGCATGAGTTGGAAAGAGGAATCGAAGAAGTTCGCCTCCTGTACATAGAGCCACAAATGCCGTTTGATGAGCTCTAGAGCCATGACAACATCGCTTAAGGGGATGCCCTCATGAAACCTCTGAATTCCAAGTTTCAGGTAATGGTCCTTGATTTCACCCCTTACCCTGTCCCCCACGAGCCAAGAATCAAGCCTGCTGTAAACATCATATACACGGTCATAGACACTGTCTTTATTCAGCTTACGATAGCCCTTGGTCTCCTCTCTGCTGAGCAGGTCCTTACAGAGGCGGTTGGTCAATGTGTCGGCGTTATCCTTAATCATATCAACTAATTTTTCCGATATCATACGGCCTCCCTCATGGGTGTAATTATCCTGATGCTTCCTTAAAAAGAACAAACCATTTCCAGCGCCGGCGGGATCCTCCCGTCTAAAAAAAGCAACTACTTCTTCTTAAAAAACTTGCTCAGCAGACTTTCAGAACTGGACTTTACATATTTGACCAATTCCTCCTCATATCCGACGGTCGCGGCAATGATGGCACGATCAAAGAAAAGTACGATGCGGTTGTTCATCTCAAGGCTTTTCATGAGCTCATAGGATGATTCGAAAAAGTGTTTCTCCAGGAGATACAGCCAGAGATGCCGTTTGATGAGCATAAGAAACATGACCACTTCATGCAGCGGGATGCCGTCTTGAAAACGTTTCTTCCCCATCTCACTGAAACGCTTGTGGATCTCCTCTTTGGGACGGGCCCTGTCCAGCCAGTAACTTAAATTGCTGTATACATCGTATACCCGCTCATACATGATCTCTTCAGAATACTTTTTATGGTACTCTGTCTCTCCTCTGGTCAGGAGATCCTTGACAACCCTTCTGGACAACGGCTCGGCATCGGTTTTCAAAACTTCCATAATCTTCAAATAAAGCATGACTCCTCCATTCGCATGTATACCGGGCGTATGATTCGGCCAGACCCGTCGTATTTCTTTTTATAATACATTGATTCCATGCAAAAGCGCAACGATCAAAACCTCAAGGAGGATTGGAACCCCCTCCCTGGGAAAGATCGTTTATCATCATTATGCTATTTATGGTACGGTTCACCCCGAATGATGGTGAAGGCACGGTAGACCTGTTCCAGAAGCATTACCCTGATAAGCTGATGATTGAATACCATGCAGGACAGCGACAATGACATGTCCGCATTTTCCAGAACGGTCTTGGGGAGCCCTTCCGGACCCCCAACATAGAAAAAGAGATTCTTGGTGCCGGAGAGCTGATAGCGCTCAAGGAGCTTGGCGAATCCCTCTGAAGTCAGCGTACTTCCTTCGGGAACCAAAACGATATGCCTGCCTACCCTGGTCTGCGGTTGGAGATCCTTGGATTCGATTATCTCGGTTGGTGCATACTTCTGGATTCTTTTAAAGTATTCTTCCACTGACTCCTTTATGGGTCCCTGATTGGTCTTGCCGGAAAAACAGAAGACGATCTTCACTTAAAGCACCCTTTTGGCCTCATACCACATGCTTTCCATATCATAGTAGCGCCTGATATCATCCTGGAATATGTGTATGACGACATCTACATAATCCAGAAGCACCCAGCGCCCTTGTCCTATTCCCTCCCTGCCGTAGGGCTTCCCGAAAGTTGCTATTACGTGTTCCGCCATGGCCTGGATCTGCCGGTCGGACATTCCCGTGCAGATGATGATATAATCGGTGAAGGAGCATACCCCGCGCACGTCCAACACTACGGTGTCAGCGGCCTTTTTATCCTCCAAGGCCGAAACATACTCTTTCCACTGCGGCTTCATTCTAGGTGTAGATTCTTTCATTTCTGATATAGTCATGCACCTCCTCAAGAACGAGATATTTTATGGATCTTCCCTGCTTGTTTAGGTTACGGATCTGTGAAGATGATACCGCATAGGCAGTGACTTCTACAAATATAATTTCATTGTTGGAATCGTTGATGAACCCCTTCGGGGTTGCCTGGAAGCGTTCTGCTCTTTTCCCAAGCAGATCGGCAAGAGGGTATTTTAAGGCATCCGGCCTGGACATGACGACGAAGTGTGCGACATCGAAGAGTCTTTCAGCCTGATACCAGCTTGATATCTCGTTGAAGGCGTCCTGGCCGAGGATGAAGTATGGTATAGAGCCGTATGTTTCACGGATATGTTCGATGGTCTTGATCGAATACGAACTCCCGAGGCTGTCCACCTCGAAGGATGACACCTCGAAGTGGGGATTGGACTTGACCGCCAGCCTCACGATCTCGAGACGCTTGGACCCCTCCACATTATCGGAGAGTTCTTTATGCGGCGGGAGATAGGAAGGCACGAAGATGATCTTATCCAAGAGAAGTGCTTCCCGAACCTCTTCGGCAACGCGAAGGTGCCCTATGTGAATAGGGTTGAATGTGCCGCCGAATAGTCCCAGCCTCATTGCCTGATCTGGCCGTCCCCGAAGCAGACGAACTTCCGGATTGTGAGGTCTTCAATCCCCATGGGCCCGTATGCGTGAATCTTGGAGGTGCTGATGCCCACCTCCGCCCCCAGGCCGAACTCGCCGCCGTCGGAAAACCGGGTGCTGGCATTTATCAGAACCGTGGAAGAGTCCACCTGATTGATGAACTCCATGGCCCTTGTGTAATTCTCCGTTATGATGGCCTCGGTATGATTCGATCCGTACTTCTCGATGTGATCCATGGCCTCGTGGATGTCTTCCACGATCTTTACAGCCAGGATCAGGTCGAGGAATTCCGCATACCAGTCTTCCTCGGTGGCGACCTTCATCTCGGGAAGAAATGCCCTGCATCTCGGGCATCCCCTGAGCTCCACGCCGTTCTGCTTGTATATCCGGGCCATCTTAGGCAAAAAGATCCCGGCAACGGGTGCATCGATGAGCAGGGTCTCCATTGCGTTGCATACTCCCGGCCGCTGGACCTTCGCATTGAGGCAGATGCTGTACGCCTTCTCAAGGTCGGCCTGCCTGTCTACAAAGATATGGCACACACCCTTGTAATGTTTGAGCACCGGGATGAGCGAATTCTCCGCCACAGTCCTGATGAGGCCCTCACCGCCCCTGGGTATGACAAGGTCGATATAGTCCTCAAGCTTGAGCATATCCAGTATCGCCTGCCGGTCGGTAACCGGTATGAAGCCGATCACATCAGGATCGATGCCTGATTGTGTTAAAGATTCCTTGAGGATTTTAACAATGGCGGCATTCGAGTTAAAGGCCTCTGATCCTCCCCGCAGAATGACTGCATTGCTTGATTTCAGGCACAGACCTGCAGTATCGGCCGTTACATTAGGCCTTGATTCGTAAATGATGGCCACTACACCGATGGGTATGCGCATCCTGCCGACAACCAGGCCGTTCGGCCGTCTGACCATACCGGTGATCTGGCCCACCGGGTCGTTTTGATCGGCGATCTCTTCAAGGGCCTTGGCCATGCCTTCGATGACTTTGTCGCTCAAGGTCAGCCGGTCGATCATTGCACTGCTCAGGCCGGTCTTAAAGGCTTCATCAAGGTCCTTTGCATTCTCCTCTTTGAGAAACTCGGCCGTGCTTCTCAAAGAGGCTGCCATGTGTCTGAGGACTTCAGTCTTCTTTGCACTGGGCAGCCCCATAAGGGACTTGGAAGCCCTCTTCGCATTGGCGGCTATATCCTTAATCACCTGGCTGGACACTACAGGATCTCCTTTCTCAGGATCATGTTATTGCGATGAACCACCTCTTCATCACAATCATAGGCGAGGATAGTGGAAAGATCTTTGGTGCCGGCACCCTTGATCTTCACGATCTCTTCTGAAGCAAAATTACTCAGCCCGATGGCTACCATTTCTTTGCCTTTCTGTACGATCTCGACAGGATCTCCTGCATGGAAGCTCCCTTCGACATCCACTACACCGACAGGCAGCAGGCTCTTGCCTTTGTTCAGAACCATAGCGGCAGCTCCGTCGTCTATGAAGACCTTGCCTTTAGGACGGGACACAAAACCGAGCCAGTGATCCTTCTGGGTGAGCATGGCCTTTTTCTTCGGATGGACAAAGGTGCCGATATCCTTACCGTCGAGTATCTGGCTGATGACTTGGGGTATGTAGGCAGATGCGATGATTGTGGGAATTCCCAGCAAAGACGCCCGGTAGGAGGCCTGAAGCTTTGACTTGATGCCTCCCCTGCCAAATGGATTGGCATCGTCGCTCAATGCCTTCAGATCTTTTGGTTTGAGCTCAGGGATGTCATGGATGATGTTCGCATCGGTATGGACTTTGGGGTCTCTGGAGAAGAGGCCTTCAATATCCGTGAGGATGATCATGATATGGGGCTCCACAAGAGGTACGATCATGGCCGCAAGCATGTCATTGTCGGTGAACTGGATCTCATCTACGGATACCGTATCGTTCTCATTAATAATTGGGATGGCTCCGAGTTCGAAGAGGGATGAGAAGGTATTGCGGATATTGAGATATCTCCGGCGATTATCGAGATCTTCCCTGGTGATGAGGATCTGGGCCGCAGTGTAGCCGTACCTTCTGAAAGCATCCGTATAGGCACGCATGAGGCTCCCCTGGCCGATGGCAGCCAACGCCTGTTTTTTTGAGAGGGCGGTCTTCTTGTCCGGTATTCTCATGATGGCCGTGCCCTCGGCAATGGCACCCGAAGAAACGATGGCGAACTCTTTACCTTTGTCCATCAAGAGCCCTACGTCGTCGCAGATTCTCTCTATAACCCTGTTGTTGAGCCCGTGCCCTGTATTGAGCACCTGTGAACCGATCTTGATAAGGACTCGCTTACACTTCCTGAGACCCGCCCTCGTGCCTGACTTCATATAATTCCTTCACGATAGTATCTAGTATATTATCTACACCTCCGCCTGTCAGGGCGGAGGCCATGAAAAAAGGATACCCTTTGCCTTTTACAAAGGCAACTGCTTCTTTGGCACGTTCCTCGGCATCGGTAAGGTCGCACTTGTTGAAAACCACAATCTGTTTTCTCTGGATTAGATCAGTCGAGTATGATCCCAGCTCGTGGATGAGCACCTTGAACTGATTCAAGGCATCCCGCTCGCTGTCAGGGGAAAGATCAATCAGGTAGAGTATAATTCTGGTGCGCTCGATATGCCGCAGAAACCGCAATCCAAGGCCGGTTCCCGTGTGTGCACCCTCGATGATGCCCGGTATGTCGGCTACGACGAAGTCGGAACCCTTCCACCTCACCATGCCGAGGTTCGGGACCAGAGTGGTGAAGGGATAATCTGCAATCTTTGGACGCGCGCTCGATATGTGAGAGATAAAGGTCGACTTTCCTGCATTGGGAAATCCTACAAGGCCGACATCGGCCAGCAGCTTCAGTATAAGCCGGAAAGACCTCTCTTCGCCCGGCTCGCCGGGCTCACATATCCTGGGCGCCTGGCGTGTGGATGTGGCGAACCGGGCGTTCCCTCTTCCTCCCTTTCCTCCGCGGGCTACGATAACCCTCTGGTCAGGCTCCACAAGATCGGCCGCCTGTTCACCGGTTTCAACATCTTTTATTTGTGTTCCCACCGGTACAGGGATGATAAGGTCCTCTCCGGATCTCCCGGTGCAGTTCTTGCCCCTGCCGTGCTGACCTCTTTTAGACTTGTAATGGGGATGGTACCTTTGATCGAGGAGGGTATGATAATGAGTACTCGCAACGATGATTACATCGCCGCCTTTCCCGCCGTCGCCCCCGTCAGGCCCCCCCTTGGGGATATACTTCTCTCTCCTGAAGGAACAACAACCATTACCGCCGTCGCCTGCCTTTACGAATATCCTGGACTCGTCGATGAAGTCCATAGGCTTACGCGGCTATTGATACGACCTTCACCTTCTTATTGTTGCTTAAGAGCGTCTCAAACTGTACTACTCCATCCTTCAGTGCGAACAGGGTGTAATCCCTCCCGCACCCGACGTTTTCACCAGGATGGATACTGGTTCCATGCTGGCGTACAAGGATGCTTCCGGCCTTGACGCGCTGACCTGCGAACCGCTTGACGCCCAAACGCTTCCCTGCAGAGTCCCTGCCGTTGCGTGATGTTCCGCCGGATTTCTTATGTGCCATGGCCTGTAAACGCCTCCTAGTCTTTAGAGATCTTTGTGATACGCACTTCGGTAAGATACTGCCTGTGGCCTATAGTCCTGCGGTATCTCTTCCTGCGCTTCATCTTGAACACGAGGATCTTCTTGTCCCTGAGTTGTCTGACGACCGAAGCACTGACCTGGGCGCCCTTGACCGTAGGAGAGCCGATCGCAAACTCGTCACCGCCGAGGAGCAATACATCGGCGAAGGTGACCGTATCGCCCTTTTCCGCTTCCAGCTTCTCTACGCGAAGGATGTCACCCTCTTCTACCTTGTACTGCTTCCCGCCTGTCCTTATAACCGCATACATGATGCACCTCGAAAGCATGGTTGTTCAAAGAATGAAGAGCTATTAATGAAAGTGCTCGGTGTTGTCAAGGAATTTCCCTGGGGAATTGTTAAATTCACCTAAAGTAAAACGACAAAGCCCTCATGCCATAATTTAAAAAAAGGACAAAAAAAATGCCAGAAGATTCAGGTGTGGGGACGGTTGCGGAATGGTGTGTCCCTTCTTCTGGCATCAAAAGGAGGTTTCAGTTAAGAACTTTGTTTTCGAGTATTGACCTTTCTTTGCTTTTCTATTTTTTTACTCAATATATTGCCAAATATATGCCACTGGGAAATGTATCTTCAAGGCATTGATTACAGACTCTATTATTGGATTCTATTCGCGTCCTTTGGTGGCTGCACCCAAACAGCCTTCATTTTTTGTGGTCGCCGGACCATAGCCTATGGTTTTCATTACCTACTTATCTTTAACCTGATCTTAAACTTGTTTACCTTGCCCTGCTCCTGGTTGACCATATCCGTGACCTGGCCAAGGCCGAAGACCTTACCGCCGCTGCCATGTGGATTCAACTGAGGATTATCCCGGCATTCCGGACAGAAAGACCTTATGGCAACTTCCTCTTGAGCAGTGCGCCATATCTCAATGCTTCGGCATTTCTTGCACAATGGCCTCAGGCAGCCATCACACTCAGTGATGGATTGTCTCTCATTGCATATGCCGCAGAATTTTAAATTTACATTTTGCTTTCTCATACGAGTGCCCTGTGTTCTCTTCAGGTAATTGCGAATGCCATGCCACCTTTAATTCCAGAATTATGAAATATAATATTAATATGTTATGTGCCGCCCCCCAATACACATGAATATGAAGTTCAATCAGGTCTTATGCATTTGCACCATAGTTTGGTGTTCGGGCCATAATTGACAAGGGATGCCGAATCCTTTATTCAATGAACATCTTTTTGCAGCGAGGGTTTACGCTTCTATGGATTTCTTTTTCAAACCTAATGGTATTGCCGTAATCGGTGCCAGCGACAACAAGTCCAAAGGCGGTTTTCATCTCATCAACAATACCCTTCAAAGCTATAAGGGCCAGGTCTATCCGGTCAATCCGCGGTATGAAACTCTCCTGGGCAGGCAGTGCTACCCTGATGTCTCATCCATCCCCGCAGACTTTGATCTTGCCATATACTTCATCCCTGCCCCTTCTCTCCCCCATACCATTAAGGAATGTGCAAAGAAGAAGGTGAAAGGCATCATCATAGAGTCGGCAGGTTTTGCAGAGGTCGGCCCGGAGGGCAGGAAACTGCAGGAGGAGTGTGTTGCCCTCGCAAAAAGGTATGGCATCAGGCTCTGGGGACCAAACTGCATGGGTTTGCTGGATGCCCACAATGGCCATGTTTTCTCTTTCATGTATACGGATGCCTGGAAGACATTGATGAAACCAGGTGATGTATCCATGACTGTCCAGAGCGGCATGCTCTCCGCCGGCTTCCTTATGATGATCCTGGAGCGTGGCGGGCTGGATATAAGCAAGATGTGCTCCATCGGCAATAAATGCGATGTTAATGAGACAGAGCTTTTGGAATATTTCATCAATGATCCCACCACCAATGTTATCGGACATTATGCAGAATCCATTGCCGACCCGAGGAAGTTTTTTGAACTGGCTTTAGGCACAAATAAACCCATCGTGCTGCTCAAAGGCGGTCGCAGCCCTGGAGGGGCAAAGGCGGCCATGAGCCATACGGCCAGTATGGCTCTCGACCATACGATCCTGCGCTCAGTCATGAAGCAGGCAGGCATCATAGAGGTCACGGATATAACCGAGCTCATGGACTTCCTCAGGGGTTTCTCCAAGATAAAGAAATGTCATGCATATGAAGATGCAGGGACTGCTGTGGTTACTTTTTCAGGGGGTGGCGGTATCGTCACATCCGATCTCCTGTATGAGTCGGGCCTGAGCCTCGCCGAGTTGAGCCCGGAGACCCTGACTGCCTTGAAGGCGGTCTACCCCCCATGGATGGACCCGGGAAACCCCACAGACATCTGGCCGGCTATCGAGCATAGCGGCTTACAAAAGGTTTATACCGCTGTTTCAGAATCCATCCTGCACGATGACCGTGTGGACTCGGTCATCATCCACATCTTTGCCAGTATGCCCGAGGCCTCTATGTTTGAAAACCTCGGCAGGCTGAAAGATGAGCTCGGGAAACCTGTAGTGGCATGGCTTGCCGGTGTAGGAGACAGGGTAAAGACGCTCAGGGCCGGCCTTGAGAATCTGGGTATTCCGGTCTTTGACGAGATGGGCCGCTGCGTCTCATTCCTGGCTGCTGCAAAACAGCACTTCCGCAAGCGCGGCAGATGAAAACAGGCACTGGGCAATAGGGTCTATGCGTATCTTCTGTCCAAAGATCTTCAGTTTTCAGGCATCTTAAAACCGATAAGAAATCGAAGAGATCAATGGTTTTAGAAAATCAAGCCCTATGATAAGATACCGTTTAAGGGGGGCATATGTCCTCGAACAGGGTGCCGCTTGATGGGGTCCTTTCTCCCGATGAATGCCGGATTATTGATGCTTACTCATCTGAGAATCAAGGTGAGGATGCCTTACCAGGCATAGCTGAATTCATCAGGATGAACTTTTCAGTGAAGATCGATGTCGACCCGGATATCATTGAGGCCTACAAGACCGACAGTTCCAACCTACCCGGGAATGCTTCAGCCCTTGCAAGGCCGTCGAACGAACGTGAGTGCGCTCTTATCCTTCGCATGTGCCGGTCATCCCGAATACCCGTCACTCTATCCGCCGGCCGCTCGAACCTCACAGGAAGCGCCACCCCGCCCGAGGGGATGCTTGTCTCCCTCTCGGAGATGAAAATACCTGGAGTACGGGTTGATCCCATTACGAAAACAGTTGTGAGCCCTGTGGGCATTATTTTCGAAGACATGAGGAAGTCAGTGCTAGAACAAAGTGAAGGGAAACTCTTCTTTCCCGTCGACCCGACGAGCCGTTTTGATGCCATGGTCGGTGGTGCCATTGCCTGCAATGCCTCCGGGTTCACGCCGGGAGAGACCGGTGCCATGCGTTCCTGGGTTCGATCTCTTCGGTTCCTCCTTATGAACGGCATGGGCATTACTGCCGGGCGCGGTCAATATGTCGCCGAGGACGGGATGTTTCTCTTCACTCATGGATCAGACGAGATCCCTGTTCCCGTTCCCAGGTACTCGAGGCCATCGATAAAAAATGCGAGCGGTCCGTATTCCAACCCGCACGGCAGTGTCGATCTTGTCGATCTGATAATCGGCAGCGAAGGGATATTTGCGCTGGTGACCGGATGCACCCTGGCATTGTCCGATCATCCGCGTGAATATCTCGATCTGTTCCTTTCACTGCCTGATGAGTCTGATGCCCTGAAGCTTCTCTTTTATCTCTCCGGAAGCCTGCCGGACCGGTTTTCATCACTCAGCGCCTTTGAATATTTCGGGCCGAATTGCAGGAGATATATGGACCACGAGCACCGGCTTTTCAGGACCGACCATGCTGTCGGTGTCTATATACAGATCCCCTTGCGGGATGAGCCGCTGGAGCAATCAGCGCAGGAATGGCTTGAGATCCTCCAGGATGCACCGTGCCGGATCCGGGAGGATGCCATCATGATTCTCCTGACGGATCGTGACAGGACGATCTTCTTCGAGGCACGCCACTCCTTGCCGGCACGCTCGCTTGAGGTGGTGACAAGGCGCGGCACCCATACCATCATGACCGATACGGTTGTCCCTTTGATGAGGTTTGCCGAGTTCCTTGAATATACCCATGCCCTCATCCGTTCGGAAGGGCTCGATTATCTCGTCTTCGGCCACCTGGGCGACTGTCATCTCCATTTCATGATCCTCCCGGAAAAAGACCAGCTACGCCGGGGGGTGGACGTGTACGACAGGATCATCGAAAAGTCCTCAGCCCTGGGCGGTGTCTACTCGGGAGAGCACGGCACGGGTAAGAGAAAACGAGGCGATTTTCTGAAATGTTATGGGGCCCAGGCCGCAGAACAGGTCCTGGCCACGAAACGTGCATTCGACCCCCTGCTCCTCCTCAACCGTGGCAATGTCATAGCATATCCTTAAGGCATACTACCTCCATGAAAGATCCTCACGTCAAATGCCGGTGCATGCGCCTTGACAGCGAACTTTTTGCCTTTATATAAAAAGCAGTACGGAACAAGGCAGTTGGAATCATGGCGTGATGGCGGGGAAAAGGTAGCTATTCTCAATATAGGAGGCAAGTATGGCTGCAAAGAAGATCTTGATGCTCGTTGGTGACTATGTGGAAGACTATGAGGTCATGGTGCCTTTCCAGGCACTGCAGATGGTCGGGCATACGGTACATGCAGTATGCAGCGGCAAGAAATCCGGCGAGCAGGTACGTACGGCAGTGCATGACTTTGTCGGTGATCAGACCTACAGTGAAAAACCTGGCCACAACTTCACGCTGAATGCGAACTTTGATGACGTGAAGGCGGAAAACTATGATGCGCTGGTAATCCCCGGCGGGAGAGCACCCGAGTACATCAGGTTGAATCAAGATGTTTTGAAAATCGTTCAGCATTTTGCAAAAGCCAAGAAACCTATTGCATCGATCTGTCATGGGGCCCAATTGCTTGCGGCAGCCGGTGTGCTTGAGGGCAAGAGCTGCTCTGCATATCCGGCAGTAGGGCCTGATGTAAAGCAATCCGGTGGTAACTACGTCGATATCCCCATGGACAAGGCCCATGTTGACGGGAATCTGGTAACCGCACCTGCGTGGCCTGCACATCCTGATTGGCTTGCCAAGTTTCTCAAGGTTCTGGGAACTGAGATCGTTCTCTAGCTAAACTGTTTTAGAAATTATCTTGCGAAACTGACAGGTCCACCATGCAGTACATGACTTCTGTGAGGGACGCTGGTAGCGTTTGCACAAACATAATTGAGCATTGCAATTCTTCCTTGACTGAACTGATCTCAGCGATTAGCCTTCATTATCAACAAATTTTATTGGAGGTACAGATGAAAAAGCTATTTATACGAATCATAGTTCTCGGCATTTTGGCTGGCATTGGATACCTTGTTTGTAAGAAGTTTTGCAATAAGGGCAATTGTGGTTGCAGTAATAAAAAAGAGGCTTAACCATGGCTATGAAAGTCGAGATTAAAGATAACAAGCTTTTCATTGAAATTGACCTGGAAAAACCAACACCATCATCATCCGGTAAAACCTTGGTAGTCGCCAGCACGCGAGGGAACGTGGTTACCACTGCTCAAGTAGACGGTAAACCTATTACTATCGGGTTGAACGCCTATATCAAACGCTGAACACGAAGACATGGTGCCTATTGCAGCCCTTATTACTTCTGCAGTATCACAAGGTGAAAGAGTGATCTCAAGGTCAATCCGGAGATCCCGTGGCACCTGTCTTTCTATCAATATTCCAACCGGATGGCTCATCTTTATTAAGGGATGTTGAATTATTGCAGGAATCAACGGTATGAGAAAATCGTCTCTACCCAAACTTTTTCCAGCTTTATGATTAAGGTGCTGACACAGCTATTACTCCTCGAAGATATCGCAGCATTATCTTCAGGAGATACCTTTTATAATCTTAATAAGAACGGAAGTACTATGAGAAGTATCCCAGTAAAGATAAACAGATACATGTTTTGAACAAAATATGGAAAAGTACAAAGGGCAATTCCTGAAAGCAGTGCGATACCCTTCCTCTGCTTCTTGCCATACACAATATATCCCATACCGAATGATCCGAACAAGACTCCTAATAGGAGTGAGGTGGAAATATCCATAAGTGCCCCTTAATCCCTTAGGTCAACCAATAATAGTTCGGCAGGTAAGCTCCTAAACGTTATCATACTAGCCATGGCAGACAGCCCATCTCCAAATACATTGAGAGCTGCCTAAACTGACGCCCCTTTTCATAGATCGGATCTTGTTTCCCAACCACATATAAAACTGCAATCCCCGGTTTAACCGCAGGGGCATTACGCGGCATGACCGCTGCGCCCTCAGGGCTGAACCAGCTCAAATAGCTTTTGGTTGTGACATTGATGGTTGATGTATTGCCTTGATTGACATCGGTAAAATCCGACAGTTCGCTGCTTTTACCTTTATCCACTTGGAATAAGACATTTCCGGAGTTACAACCATGAACCCGTTTCTTTTAAGATTGCTTGCCGGTTCTGAGACAGACGGTGTTGCCGGCGTACCTCCTTTGCCATGCAGCAACACCACGCCCACTTTATTCTCTGCAGCATAGGCATTCAAGAATACGGTGCTAAGCAAAAAAACTGTTGTCCAAAGAAGGGCCAAAATCTTTTTATTGTACATGATAATCGCCTCTACCATCAAAGTATCTGTTAGGCAAAGTTTGAAAGATGGTCAGATACAGATAAGTTGACTGCTTCTTTCTTCAGGATCACTCCTGCTTACTCGCCCTGGATAACTTTCATCTGGCCTGAGACAATAGATTATATTTCGAGATCTCTGGTTGTGTGCCAGAAGATGGGATTGGTGAGTTATCGAAGGAATATTCAATAGTGGCAAACCGACGATCGTGGCACGAAATCTATTAGTGTTATTCCATTATCCCGACGAGAACGGAGAGATGGATTGGTGAATTGGGGATGATCGAGCAAAGACAAATGAGCGAGGTGCCGGCAGGAAGGGATGATGGTATAACACAGATTGAGCTAAGCCGCTTTACTCCGAGCGGGATGACACCTCGTCTATGGGTTTTGTATTCATGATTCGGTAGCTGAGGAAATGAGCTTTTTTAAGAGACATACTGCCCATCGTGATGTTTTTTCTCCTCAACCATACCTGTTTTTCCATTGTACGAGCACCCATTTTACGTAAAAAAATATACCTCGGTGGCTGTGGTTTGTCCAGACCTTTGCGGAGGCCTGCCAATCCCCTGCCTTGAGTAGGAGCCGAGAGTGTGCTAGTCAACCGGACAGATGAATAGCAATGTTTTAACTGAGTGTAATCACAACGTATAAATTTGAATATAAGCAGAGGACATGAAGACTGCCGCGAAGCGGCTTAGTTCAATCATCGGTTATGTGATCTCAGATTTACTCCAACTTCGAGACCGTATGTTTCTGTACGCTAGCTCCCGCTGGTCCATGTTACAATTGGCCCCAATAGAAATTAAATCTGTCCTCTCCTATGCTTGAGGTTTTCTGGTTAGGAATCCTGACAAAAATAACGCCAACAGGGTGTATGTCAGGAACAGGTAATACCCCGGCTGAAGGGAAGTGCCATTCGTAGTTAAGATCACTAGTTCCTGGCCTGCTGAGCTTAATTGACCGAACTGGCTGGTAATAATCCCATTAAATCCGATATAGGCCATAAATATGGCAACCACCATGACATCGGCCATGGACCATTTCCCGGATTTTAAGACAAAAAACTTGATCACCGGGTTCTCCCTTGCTTGGTGATAATTGTAATAATATCCCAGTGACGAGGCTATTTTTAACAGGGGAAATACAATACTGAAGGTAATCATCAAGACTCCGACAAATTTCATCTGGAGATCCTTATGAGTAATCATAATCCAAAATACATCCAAAATGCTTTTACTTTGGAAATACAATACCTGGTTTTCGAAATGGATGGGATGGCCCATCACCATAAAACTCATCTGTGAGATTTTTGCTTCCAGATCGATCGTGGGCGTAGTTACTCCGGCTATCAGCAGTATGATAAGAGACAGAACAAGGAGTATATACCTGGAGGGGGCCAAAGGTTGCTTGCTAAAACCAGACAAACTAAAAAGGATAACCGACAGAAGGATCAACAGGATAGACTCCTTAAAGATCAGGGTCTGCTTAACCAAAATTGCCTTATTGACCTTGATCCTCGCACTTCCGATATCCTTAGAACCAGTCCCAATAAGGATGCGAATCAGTTGAGATGTATCCTGTGTATCAAAAGTTTGGTTAGAATATTGTTCGAGCTGTTTGTTCAGCAGGGTCTTTATCTGGCCCCTTGTTTTCGATTCCTTTATCTCATGAATGATGGCATCCGCATATTCAGGAATACTTTTTTTAATATCTTCCAGACTTATAAAAATATTTATAAAGGATTGTTTGACCCAACCCTTCACGGAGCCTGAATTCCCTTCTCTGATTTTCTTGTCGATTTCATCAATAAGTGTATTCAACAGAACTTCGACATGTTTTCGGAGCTCCCGCTCATCCGTCTTTGACAAATCCAGCTTATTGATCTCCGCGGTAAGAATTGCGGTAATTTGTCGTTTCCATTCGTCAACACTTAATAGACCATATTTGATATTGTTGAGTTCAGCATAATAGGTTTTGTTCTTTTGGTTGGAAGTTGAATTTGAAATAATTTGCTGGCATAAAATAACCGATGCGATGATGATTATTAAGGATAAGATCAATTTGAACAGTTTCATAGAGTGACCTTCATCCATCATAATTAGGACCAGCGGGAATATTGGTATGGAGGGATGGCAACGAATGACATTATCAGACGGTGTCATCCCTTGCTAAAACAATAGTTACAATATGCCTCATTGATTACTCCATCCCCTTAGAGCAGTGTGATGTCACAAAACCCGCAGTTGAAGAAGGGCTCCCGTGGCCGGCAGTAAATTCATCCTGCAGTGCCGGGGAACCCTCTTCAGTTGCCTGCTTTGATAGCTGTTTACTTTTTCAGTTTGGTAAATTTCGAACCTTCTATCGTGGCGCCGGCCATAAGCCCTTTCTGGCCGAAGACAAACCCGACAATAGGTTGCTTGAATTCTTTCGTGTTTAATGATTCATCGGCACCGACATTGACCAAGGTTACCTCGGCATCAACACCCGCTTTCCAGTTTTCGCTGGTACGGAATTTCTTCAAGACCTCATTATCCATGAAGACAAGGATGATGTCCTTCTTCTGAGCTCCGATCTGATAGCCGAGAGATCCGGCAACGATGTTGTAGTAACCGACCGTTTTCCCGCCGATCCTTAAGGCGCCTTCGCCATACTCGGCGCCGGCGACGAACCCACCCTGTATAACCCCAGGGATGATAAGTACCCCCTTGGCGGCGTCAAGAAACTCCTTCGCACCCTTGACTTGCTTGACAAATCGGTCGAGGGATGCATTTACGCTGGCATTGATCTCATTGGCCGTGGCCGCGTAAGAGGAAACCGGTAATATTCCTATAATCAAGGCCATGCACACGACGTAAAAAATATTAACTCTTTCTTGTTTCATTTTTTTCTCCTTTTCTAATGTGTTGGTAAATAAATTATTCAGGCCGACAGCGTCCCACTGTTCAATTACCCAGGACCTTCTTGACCTGGCCGATCTTTTCCTGAACATTGCCGACTATCTTTTCACCGGTACCTTCAGCTTCCAACTTTGGATTATCGCTTATTTCCCCGGCGATCTCCTTGAACTTACCCCTTACTTTGTGAAACTTGCCTTCCGCCTGGTCCTTCGTACTGTCTTTCATGGTATTCCTCCTTTGTGCTTGTGGAAATCAGCAAGTTCCACTTGCATGTTCATTAACTTTGCAGAACCTTGTTGATACCTTGTATCAGTGACATTTTTGATTCTACCGCACGACTGAGTTCTTCGTATTCCTTCCTGTTTATCGGCTTGACCATGTCCTTCATCTGAAGATGGTTTGTCTGAGAGCAGTATGGACAGGGGACATCGACTGCAAAAAGATCATGGCTTAATTCCACCCCTTCATTCTGCAGATAAGAAATACCCATAGATGGGATAGTGGAGGAGCTGAATGTTTCGATAGGAATGATCTCGTGGCATCCAGGAAAATGACATTTGAAGATATGATAATTACGGTTTTTTTCAGTATCATTCATAATAATCTCCCTATAGACAACCTTAATTCTTGAAGAGGTAGATTTAACCTCATTACATTATTACTTTGGGCATCGTACTCCTGGTCAGTATCCGTTCGCGCTATTGCATGCGCATCTTGATTCAACCCCGTTTTAAAATCTAGCGGCTTCTTCAAGGCGGTGTAATCCAATCCGGCCATTTCTATTGCATTTCTTACAGTCTTAGGATGATTCAACTCGACTACCATTATTCTATGGAGATGGTTCTATATCCGGATATGGAGAGAGCATTCGCGGAACTCGTAGACCCAGTCTGCATAAGGACACCTCATTCACTGTAGACTTATACAATGGATGATCTGCGACAGTAATAGTGTAGAGTGGAAAGAAATCTCCCAACAAATTTTCCTGCCACCCAACGAAAATCGCATCAGAATCCGAATCAGTAAGATTCGTATGTTCAGGAATGTTAGCCTCCGTTCGCATTGAATAATTCAATTGGCGTGGTAAAGTAAGAGCAAATGGCCTGCCAATAGCCGAATGAAGATCAGAAGATGAGAATCAACCTTTAATAAAAGGTGTTAGATGAATATGAGAGAATAGCAGAAAAGTATGAAATGATTCATTTGGCCTCACTATTTGGTGGAACCTCAAGATATTGAGGGATGCTTTGAAGATAGGTGGACAGTCTAATCCGGTTCTTTTGTCTCCGGCCTGACTATCCCGAGCTTATGCATCCTCGCTCTTAAGGTGCTCGGATGGAGGCCTAGGATCGCTGCGGCCTTGTCCTTTCCAAAATAACGGACTTATGGCTTAGATGAATTGGAATTGGAGAGTTATCTTTGGGTGGCATGCGCAAAGCTTAAGGCTTGCCCACGGAAAAGATCTTTTTAGTCAGTATAATCCCATAGTGTTGATCTCTGCGATAAATGATCGGTTCCACCTGTCCTGAGAAACTGAAGATCTTGTGCCATAGGACACGGTCTGCTATGAAGGGATAGGCTTCGTATGTTTCAACCCAAGATCTTCGGTTTTTTAAAAATCTCAAAACCGTGATGAAATCGAGAAATATTCACTTTAAATGAATATACCTATGTATTTGGTACTACAATTTCCTTGAACAATTAACCATACTGATTTCATACAGGAGCTTAGGCAATTAAAGACCTGATAGCTGAATAATGTCGCCAAACTGGGGTTGAGCCTGAGAAACAGGAAGGTATACAGAACGCCTTTCCGCTAAAGCTGCACGGACGCGCATTACGACTTCATCCCAATTGCCCATTTCTTTCTGGTTGAAAAGACGGAGCGTGCCGGGATACCATGGACTGTTGTCGCGTTCAACGAGCCAGCGCCAACAACTGTTGAACCGGTTCAAGAGCCACACCGGCTTACCCAAGGCTCCCGCCAAATGAGCGACGGCTGTGTCGACGCTAATAACAAGATCCAGATTCATAATAAGGGCCGCCGTATCGGCAAAATCGTGACAATCTTCCATCCAATCAATCAGATGAAAAACGTCGGGGGCTCGCGTTCCTTCTTTCTGAAGGGAGAAGAATTGAACGTTTGGCACATCCATCAAAGGAGCCAGAACCTCTGGTGCAACGGATCTTTTCTGGTCCGCCGCGATAAGTTCGGGCGAGTGGGCGCGTGAACTTCCCGCCCATACGAGACCGACTTTTAAAGCGTTATTTGCAAACGCCGCAACTCGATCCCCCCACTTGGCCAAATCGGCTGGATCGGGACTCATATAGGGAAGCTTGGCCGGTATAGTCTCGAGGGTTGTATGAAATGCCAGAGGCAGGCTCATCATTGGACAGTGAAGATCGAAAGGTGGAAGGTTATCACCCATGGACACAACCTTATCAATGCCGTCCAAAGATTGTATGAGCCGCCTCAACGGCGGCTGTACCTCCACCACTACCTGGAGCCCTCGCTCTTTTATGAGAGGCACATAGCGGCAAAATTGAAGGGTATCCCCGAATCCCTGCTCGGCGTGGATCAAAAGGGTTCGCCCTTCACCAGCTTCGCCTTGCCACTCAGGCTGGGCAAGATCCCGGAAGGCAGGGCGAAGTTGCTTCGATTTCCAGCGCCATTCATACTCACACCATCCTTCGTCGAAGCGCCCTAAAGCCAACAAGGCCGTTGCCAGATTCTTGTGAACCTCTGCATTGCTCGGTTCGAGGCGTAAAGCCTCTTTATAAGCCACAATAGCTTCTTCAAAGCGTCTGGCATCCTTCAATGCGATGCCAAGGTTGTTGAGTGTCTCCGGACAATCCTGACGTAATGCCAAGGCTTTTTGGCAATGAAGGATAGCCCCATCAAGATCGCCTTTTAATCCCAGGATCGCGCCCAGATTACAGAGGGCTTCGGGACTTGCAGGATGAACGGCGAGAGCCGCCTGATATAAGGCCGCAGCGCCGTCCAGATCGTTTTGCAGAAGATGGATGACGCCGAGATTATTGATGACCCCATGATGGTTCGGCTTAAGGGTCAAGGCCTGTTCATAGCAAGTGGTCGCTTCGGGTAGACGGCCTATTTCTTGCAATGTAGTTCCCTTATCGCTCAAAGCCTCAACATCTTGCGGATTAATTTCCAGCGCTTTGTCGAAGGCAGCCAAAGCTCCCGCCGAATCACCAGTTTCTCTTAAAGAAACACCAATATGCCAATAGGCTTTGGCATGATCCGGCTTAAGAGCGACAACACGCATCATAAGAGGTAAAACGGCGGTAAACTTCTTCTGGGCCATCAGTATCATACCGTATTTATAGATGATTTCACTCGATTGAGGCGCAAGGATCAAGGCTTTTTCCATCCAGACCTCTGCCTCTTTCGTCTGTCCCAGATGAAAGTCGATGATGCCTCGCATGCAAATTAAGAAGGGATTCGCAGCATCTTCGAGCAAAATATCTGCGCAAATCTTTTGCGCCTCCTCAAACTGTTCTTGATGATTATCCGTCGTATTGTTGAAGACCAATTCATACAAAGAGATCAGTTGTTCTTTCGTTTTTTTCATGTGTAAGGCGAAATTGTGTGTAAAAAGCTCCCGATCAGTAAGAATCCTGGCACCAGGATTCTAAATCTACATCATACATGTCGGGTTTTTTATTCCTCCCATGTTGGATGAACTCTCTTCCTTTTCCCGGTTGCCGCCAAACCTACCAATCTATAACCAAGTAAAATCAAGGCTGGGAGCCTGAGTTCCGGAGTGGAGCTTTCGTTGGTCGACCGACGCGAGTTAATTTAGAACTCGGCAAACGTTTGACCTGGACTTTGTGGTGGGTAATAGGGGTCCGAGTATGCCCAGCCCAGCTTTTCGATATTGGGATGGATTGATTTACATACGCTAACCGCCCAATCTGATCCGGCTCCCCATATATCGACCACGAAGGTAGAGGTCCGTTGGAGCCGGAGACGAAATGAAACGCGTCCAGGCCCCGCATGTACGGAGTAAGTGCTGGAATGGGGATCCTCTCTACTATGTTTGCTATGTTGGGAGGTGAGAGTTCAAAAGTCTGTGTCTGATTTAAAGCTGAAAGGTCTCCATCGCATGTGAACTGAACTGAAACGTTATCACCGATCGCCTCCAGGGGGTTGCCAGGTCCGCTATTGGTAGAGGTGAACAGATTATCCGTATATGTGTAGACATACGGTGTGGCGTGGGAGGTCAAAGGGATAATCAATATCAGGATGAGAAGCGGAAGAGCACTGGGTAGTAATTTGTGGATACGGTGAGCTAGTTGCCGTTTCATAAATACGTCCTTTCTTTCGATGGATCTAGTTGATATTTCAAAGATAATATCATGCAGATTATGTGCCACCATGTAACAGACTGATATATTTATTTTAATTTAAGTTGCCTTCCGAAGAGTGCAAAGATATTTGACAGTTCATTACAGTGCATATTTTATATCTCATTGAATATATTATTATAATTTATAAAGTAAATTTGTTAATTATTCCAAAAGATCAATTTGATATTTAATACGAATGAACTGATGATTATGTGCCATAAGGCGCGGTTAGTATTGAGACAACTCTACCTATGGATAACATCAGCAGATCTTCAGTTTTCATGCCTTTTGAAAATGCTCATCTATCGCATGAAAATCCAATATCGTCAGGGACAAGAGTGCCTGGTTTGATCATTGCTATGATTTGCTTGAATGTCCTGTTACAAACTTGAGATTAGGTATCCATAGGCCAAGAGGTAAGGCATAGCCTTATTGCGGTTTGAAGTTCAGATTTTCAATCTGCTGCAATATCCATTCACCTGCTATGAATTCATAATGAAGCCTTAGTTTGCCTGAATAGGTTGAGACTGTATCCACATGAACAACTACCTGTGCTTTATCGCCTTTAATCTTCGTATCAAGAATATTGATGTTGCTGATATTTGTTCCGTCGAATATTATCCCCATAGGAACTGTTACAAAAGCGCTGTAAGACTGATTTGCAGAGGATTCTGATGATGATTTTCCACCGATTTCGGAGCGATTACCTGAATTGGTTTTGACTTTTACAACAGAATCAGGATCAACACTTTTTCCAATAAGGTCCTGTTCAATTTTTTCCGGGGTGAAGACAGGGCTTTTCTTATGAGCATAAGACTCTGCTTTCGAACATATGCTATTGATTTGGCTCGCAGATAAACCCTCGTCCTTCATCGCCTTGATGACGGCTTCGGAGCATTGATTGGCCATTGCATCGGTAATGATGAATGCAATGAAGAAAACTGAGATCGATATAACCAGATGGATCGATCTTTTCATATTGCTCCTCCTCGTGTTACGGCGACAACGATTTGTCCGGTAGAGACAACTCATATAAGCATGAACCGGCAAAAGGTTGCAAGCCGAGGCATTTATAAGTCTAGGAGGATCGATTTAACCTCCTTCCTTACTATAACCCAAGCCGGGGCATTCAAAAAGTCCATGTGTTGTCAGCCTCATGCATGTAACCATATCTGGGCAGCCATTTGAACAGGGTCCCAAGGGGTACTAAGTGGGGGAGTATAACTGAGATCCAGATCATTGAGATCTTCCACCTTCATCCTATGAAACAGGGCTGCAGCGACGATATCTATCCTCTTTGAGACTTCTGATTTCCTGTTACCGAGAATCTGTGCCCCAAGAAGCACGTGAGATCTTCGGTCTCCGCTCATAAGGATCCGCATTTTTTTAGCACCCGGATAGTATGCCTTATGATCCCACGTTTCGAATTCAACCGTCATCGGCTCATACCCTGCTTCCTGCGCTTCCTTATCCCGAAGACCCGTACGGGCCGCTACAAGATCGAAGATCTTCACCACCTGGGTACCCAGAGAGCCTTTGAACTCGGCCTTCCCTCCGGCCATGTTCTCTCCTGCAATGCGGCCTTGCTTGTGGGCGGTTGTCCCCAGCGGGAGATAGGCATATTTTTCCAGGAACCGATGCCAGGTTTCCACACAATCTCCGGCAGCAAAGACATCGGGCAAATTGGTTTTCATTTCCCTGTTTATCTCTATGGCCCCGTAGCTTCCGATTTTTACCCCTGCTGCCCTGGCAAGCTCGACGGAAGGCCGAGAGCCGGCAGCTACCAGAACCATGTCCGTCTGTATTTCCAGATCGGTCGAGCCCACAACAACCAAATGATCATCTTTCCTGCCGATTTCTTTAACTGCCGTGCCAGTTATAACCCGAACGCCATTATCTTCGAGTTCTTCTCGAACAAGCCGACCCAGGCTCGTATCTACAGTAGTGAGGACAGTTTGGGCATATTCCACTACGGTTACTTCAATACCCCGATAGGTTAGTGCATCGGCCATTTCCATACCGATGTATCCCCCGCCGATGATCACAGCGGATCTTACCTTCTTTTCTGTCAGAAACCTTTGCATCTCAAAACCGTCTTCCATCCTTCTCAGGAAAAAGACACCCGGCACATCAAGCCCCCTGATCGGTGGTATCGCCGATACAGCCCCGGTCCCGATGAGTAGACGATCATAGCCCACGAAATGAGTATGACCATTATTGCCGACAAATCTTACCTGTTTCTGCTGGGGGTCAATCATGTCCGCCTTGTGACCAAGGAGAAGTCGAATGCCTTTTTCTTCAATCTCCTCAGTGGTTCTATGAGCAAGGGTCTTCCAATCCTGTATTTCTCCGCTCAAGTAGAAAGGGAGGCCGCAGATGCTGAAATTAGGGAACAGGTCTGCAACAACTATTGTTATGTCGATATGAGGACTGAGTTCCTTTGCCCTGAGGGCAGCACTAATACCCGCATCACTGCCGCCAATGATCACTACCTTTTCCATTGAAACCAAGACCTCTTCAAAGGAGTATCGAGATACATCTTAGGGAAAGTTTATAGGATATGCACTTCAATAATCAAATAGAGAGGAAACGATGAAATATTTCAAAGATACCTCTTTAGCTTGCTGCACGAAGGATTATTGGGTCTCTCTTTCGATCCTCTTCTCCCATACCGGCATAGAACCACTTGGGGAAGTTAAAATAAGAGGTGATGGAGCGAGGGAGCAAAAGGGCAGCCTGAAGGAATGACTCAAGATCGGGCACGTTATAGATATTCACATCAAGACCCCAGTTCTGGAGCTGGATGATCAGACGCCTGCTTTCGCTTGTTTTCCAGTTCACTGAGAACCGGTTAATGCCCCACCTGGAGTACATGGTGAGGTATCTTCTGGCCTCTGATGGGGAGGACACGATCAGGTAGCCAAGAGCGTCCACCGGGCACTGATTTATTGCTCCGGGGAATCTTTCCATGATCGTCTTAAGCCCGCCGAAGTTCAGTTCGTTTATGCTTCTGTTTATCCATACCTGATCCTCGGTAAAGCCGATATCGCTGAGCATCTCGGTCACACGTTCCAATAAACCCTCTTCCTTGATGTCCAGCTTTACACCCCTGCCTGCATCCTTGAGAACGGACAGGAAGAATTCAAGTTTGTTTGCCGTCTCATTCTGGGTCTTCAGTACCTCAGAGAAGCTCTTCCTGCGGACGATTAAAGAATTATCACCGGGGTCAATACGGACGTGCATCTCAGCCCAGTGGACATTCGATACGAGGAACTGGCGGAGTATGGATTCATCGTCCACACCATGCCACACGAACTCGATATGCTTGGGCAATCCTTTTTCACCGATGAACTCGGTAATGTCATAACGGCTGCCGGCTACTGCACCAATGGGGATATGACCAGGTGCGGATTCGAAAATAGTGTCCGCATGCAGCAAAAAAATATCGCTGGTAAGCTCTTTCTCCGCAATGGTCTTTAAGATTGCCGGCTCATTGTCGACCACGGCAACGATGCGGTACCCCATGTCCGTAAAGGCCTTCAATCCATCAATCTTAGAATCGGTAATGCTGGACAGCGAATTCATATGAAGCAGGTGGGGTGAAAACTCAATGCGATATTCAGCCCCGAGGGTGTTGAGGGCTCGCAGCGTCTCGTCCCTCATGTGCTCGGATCTCCCGGTGTTCAGGCCCACATAGGTATTTGGCTGCAACTGGAACCACCTGATGACATCCAGGACTCCATCAAACAGGTGGTGTGACTGGAGAATAGCATCTTCAGACCAGAAGTTGAGTACATACCATTCAATGATCTTCGACTTCTCGGGATCTGTTATGCCAAGATCGTCCAGGAGTGTTTCTATCTCATTTTCGTGAATGTGGATATCATCGGCCCCGAGATACCGGAAATGACGTGTGCCATGCTCCCGGTCATAGGTATGAAGGATCGATACGATCATGTATCGTGTGTCAAGTATGGTTCCATCAATATCAAAGACGATCAGAAGTCTGTCTTGAGGGTATACCTTGCGCATTGATTCATAGTGGAATGCGAGATCACGCATCCAGCTTGTTGTATTTCTCATGGTAACAATAGCTCCTTTCTTGCCCTCTTTTATAGCGGGTTGTGGTTTAGTATTGCAGCCTCATCTTGGGTGTTCTCAATTGTTTCTGTCTCCTGCTTCCTGCAATAAGCTGGAATATCCTCATGCACACCGAGTTATACCCATAAGTATTTCTGGTACGGTAAATCAGCAGGATCTTACAGAAGTATATTGAGGCTGTTTCAAATAAACTCGGGTTCTTTATGTGCTCTTTCATATACAGGCTCCCTATTTTAATATATCCAATCTATGCCTGTATTATTAACTGCGTATGAACAAGGGATGAATTTTTGGTTAACTTCATCGTGTGCGTTACAGACAGTCGGTTCAGTTGCATGCACCGTGAACCAGGTAATGGATAGAGAAAGGATGAAGAAAACTACGGCAAAGATTAATCTTTTCATGATACCTCCCGTACTTTTAAAAGAGAATTCAGGCTAAGGGTGAATATCGAAGAAACACCACTCAAATAAAAAGATGGTTTCCTGATAATAAGCGCAGCACGAAATATTCCACAGGAGAGCTTACTTTAATCTCTCAAGATAATCATCAATGGTCATCGAGGGTACCGGCGGTATACTGATACCATAATCCGACACGGGATATTCCTTGTTTATGTCTGATACCGGTTCATACAGAATATAGCGAGCGCTGTCGAATCCCATGGGTTTAGGATTATTTCTTATATATCTGAAAAGCTCTATTCCTTTGTTCATGAAGACACCTCCATTCATTATCTATTATCCTTTAATCCATTATCTAATGACTCATTGTGAATTTATTATGTGTTCACGATTAAGATTAGATGAATTCTTTTCGAGGCAAAGTCGGCCGGATATCTTGATCTTTGTAGTCTATCTCTGTTGCTTCGAGTACTTCTGTAGCTCTTTTCATTGCTTCTTGTTGATAGGTTTCTTGAAGTTATATCTGGTTGACACAGACTAAAGATTATTTGCCAAAATCAAAGGTTGATCCCGATTGAAAAATTTCTTGGGGATAATCTTCATCAGGCCATGCGCATTCATACTTTGCCACTATCTGATGGCCGGGAAATTGCCTTCCAGGCCCCGCGCGGGTGCTATGTAGTGGCACCCGATGGAGGAACGATTCCTCAGGGCAGCCTCTGCCACCATAATGGCTGACTGGGTGCCCTGGAACAGGCTTATGATGTCTTTTGACACCGGGGTTTCTTTGTAAAATTCCTCAATCCTCAGGTACATGTGCCGCATATCCTCGATGGCACGCTTGAGCCGGGGTGGTGTTCGCACGATCCCTACATAGTTCCACATGGTGTTCTTTATGGCCATCCAATCCTGGGCGATAAGCGCAGGGTCTTCATTTTCAATATTGCCGGCAGGGATCCAGTCCCGGGCAGAGCCGAGCACGGCTGCGCTCACGGTCTTGCCCGCATTGATCCTCTCGGTGATATCTATGGCGGCATAGTATCCCCATGTGAGGCCTTCCAGCAGCGAAGTGGAGGCAAGGCGGTTTGCGCCGTGGAGACCTGTACATGAAACCTCACCCACTGCATGGAGGCCCTTGAGCGAGGTGCGCCCCCTTATGTCGACATGTACGCCCCCGCAAAAGTAGTGCGCCGCGGGCACCACAGGTACCGGCTCTCTGGTTATGTCGATGCCGGCATCCTTGCATGTGGTATAAATAGTGGGAAATCGGCTAGGGATATCCTCTTTTACGAAATTCGCGACATCAAGCAGGACATGGTCTTCGGAATTGTGGAGCATCTCCTCCCATATGGCGCGGGCCACCTCGTCCCTGGGTGCCAGGTCCTTAAGCTCGGGATTATAGCGCTCCATGAAATATTCGCCGCGAAGGTTCTTGAGCCTGGCACCCTCACCCCGCACCGCCTCGGAGATGAGGAACCTTCGTGCGCCGGGTATATAGAGTGTGGTGGGGTGAAACTGCATGAACTCCATGTTGATCATGCGGGCTCCGGCGCGCTGGGCCATGACCATGCCGTCACCCACTGTTCCTTTCTCGTTTGTGGTGTGCAGGTAGATGTCTCCAAGACCGCCCGTGGCAAGCACGATGTCCTGGGCCAAGATAGTCATGACCTTTTTCTTGCGGTTCAGGAACACATACGCGCCCATGCACCGGTTGTCGAGCTGATATGACGCCTGGATGTCCGTGGAGTGGTGATGGAGGGTAATGAGGTCAATGGCAGTGGCTTCGGTGATGATCTCTACATTGGGGTGCTCTTTCACTGCCTTGATGAGGGCCTTCTCGATTACTGCGCCGGTGTTGTCTGCCGAGTACAGGATGCGATTGACGGAGTGAGCCGCCTCCCTGGTGAGATCGAAGTCCTCGTCCTGGGCGCTGGTGATATGGGTAAAGTCCACCTTGAGCTCGTCGATGAGCATCTCCTTGACCACATCGGGCCCTCTTGCTGCGAGGAACTCCACGGCCTCTACCGAGTTGATCTCCCTGCCCGCACGCATGATGTCGGCAACAAGCATCAGGGGTGAATCACCGTTACCCCGGTATACAATGCCGCCCTGGGCGCGGTTGGTATTGGTGGCATAAATATCGGAACGCTTGGTGATCAGGCATACCCTGATACCCATACGAGCAGCCATGAGCGCGCACGTGGCTCCGGCAATACCTGTGCCTATAACGAGGCACTCTGTTTCTTTGCGTTCAGTACTCATTTTTTAAATCCTCAGCATGGCATCGAGTGCATTTTTGGCATCCGCCACGACGGACCCGCTCAACTCAACTTTGCCTTCACCACTTCTCACTTGCATTAACGTCTTTGCCAATTTCTGTAGTGTGATCTTGGCCATGTCATCGCAGTATACCTCTTTTAAGGGGATGACCTCAACACGGCCCAAATTCTGTTTTGCCGCTCTTAAGACCATGTTGGCCTCTGTACCTACAGCCAGACGCTCACCATCAGGCAGCAATGAGATGTAATCCAGCATCTGCGAGGTGGAGCCTGATGACGTGGCCGCCTTGACCGTTTCGGGGTTTGTCTCAGGGTGCACCATGATCTTGATACCGGGGTATTTATCGCGGACCCGCTCAACATCCGAAACGCTGAACTCCGGACAATGCACCGGACACCAGCCCTTCCAGAGAACTAACCGCGCCCGTTCGATATCTCCTCTCCTCAGACCTCCATCTTGCAAGGCAGTGTCCCAGAGGACTATCTCATCATCGCGCATGTCCATGGCATATGCAGTGTTCCTGCCCAGGTTCATATCGGGCATGAATAATACCTTTGCCCCTTTGTCGAAGGCCCACACAAGAACCTTCTTTGCATTGGCAGAGGTGCAGACGGCACCGTTATTCCTGCCGCAGAATGCCTTCAGATCGGCAGTGGAGTTCACATAAGTGACAGGTATTACATGGCTGCTAATGCCGGCGATTGCATCCCAAGCTTTGTTCACGTCGTCGATCCTTGCCATATCCGCCAGGGGGCAACCTGCTCCGGCATCCGGGATAAAGACGGACTTTCCCGGTGCCAGGATGGCCGCAGTCTCGGCCATAAAGTAGACGCCGCAAAGTACAATGTACTCTGCAGCTTCGATCTGCGAGGCCTTCCGTGCAAGCTCCAGAGAATCACCTACATAATCCGCGAACTCGATGATTCCGTCTGACTGATAGTGGTGGCCCAGGATAACGAGCCTGGCACCGAGGTCTTGTTTAACCTTAACTATTATATCGCGTGCCTCGCGGTCCGTCATTGCTCGCCCTCAACGATCATGGAGATATCAAGCGCATGAACCGAATGGGTTATCTCTCCCACTGATATATAATCGACGCCGGTCAACGCCACCGTGCGTACGGTATCCAGGGTTATTCCGCCTGATGCCTCAAGCGGGATGAGGCCATGAACAAGCTCAACAGCCTGTTTCATAGCGTCTATTGAGAAGTTGTCGAGCATGATCCGGTCGACCTTCAATGCGAGGAGGGTCTCCACATCACCGATGTTTCTCGCCTCCACCTCGACGGATACGCCCGGGAAGGCGCTTCTGACCCTGCCCACTGCTTCGGCGATGGAGCCGGCTGCATCTATGTGGTTGTCCTTGATGAGTGACATATCCCAAAGCCCCATGCGGTGGTTCTCCCCGCCGCCGAGCAGCACGGCCGTCTTGTCAAGAACACGCTGGCCGGGCGCTGTCTTGCGTGTGTCCAGGATACGTGCCTTTGTCCCTTCAAGTTTTTTCACATACGCAGCAGTGCTTGTGGCAATTCCGGACATGCGCTGCAGAAAATTGAGCGCAACCCGTTCGGCCTTCAGGATGCCCCGGGCAGGGCCGGTAATGACGGCAATCTTTTGACCAACAGTTACGGCCTGCCCGTCATGCACCTCGAATATGCAGACAATGCCGGGGTCGCTCAGCATAAAGACCCTTTTTGCCACATGCACGCCTGCGATGATGCCGTCTGCTTTGGCCTTCATGAAGGCACGCAGCCTGCTCTCATCCGAAAAGACGGCTTCGGAGGTGATGTCGCTCCCATCCTCATCGAGGGCCAGCTGAATGATATCATCGATCAGTTCATTTGTATCCACTGCAAAACTCCTCTATCAGAGAATCCACTATCTGATAAGCCTTGTCCAGCTCTTCCTTATTTTTAAACGAGGAAGACAGGCTCATAAAAACGGCATCATAGGGCGAGGCAGGGGCATTCAGCGACGCATAGTCGATGCGGGCGATATCGTATTCCTCGCCTACAAAATAATACTTACCGAACCGGGGACGAGCAATATCCCGAAAAGGCCAGGACACCTTCAAGGTGCAATAGCTCCTGATTATCTGCATGAGTACAGGCCTTGACCGGACCTTCCTCACGTCCAGGGTTTCGCCGAGCCGGTTCTGGATGATGGTAAAGAAGGTCTTCACAAAGTCGATATCCGTGATGGTACTGCCGTAGAGATACCAGTCATCAAGAGCAGCCAGGAGTATGCGCACCTCATGTGCATCGAGCTTCTGGTAGCTCGGGCAGAAGTGGCCGTTGCAGATATCTTGTCCGTAGAAACTGATCACACGCAGATCTTTCCCTTGGTTCATCAGCGGATGGAGCATGCACCCTACCCGTTTGAAGCGTTCATCCAGAAAACCCACGAACTCGCAGGTGTAGATAGTGATATAGATCCGCTTGGAATTTTCCCGGTGCCGGATGATGGTCTGGTAATCTTCAATGGCCAGTGCTTTCTCCCTCACCCGGAAGAAGAGCCGTGTACGGTAGCCGAAGCGTTGCTCCAGTGAGTCTCTTGTGTTGTCCGTGTAATTATAGATCCCGCAGCAGGCAGCGCATGACTTCATAGCATCAGGCTGGCACAGGTGGATATCAACCATGGGTCCGAACCTCTATTTCACCGTGATGATGACATCGATGCCGTCAACCCCGACAGTATAGCAAGCCTCTTCGTGGGTCACGGTAAAGAGAGCGGCACAGTCTTCGTCCGATACAAATGCTCCAAGAACGATGAGGTCGTCCAGGATATGGTGCAGGGCCGTGAAGGTGATGTCGTCCTCGATGATGATGTTGTACAGCCTCTGCCGGTGCATGAACGGTATCTTTTCAATCATAACAGGGTTTTCATATCATAATAGGCTATTGTGATGAAGACAGAAAAACAAAGTTATTGTCAGGCATGAGCCGCTGTTCCCCTGATTTTTCTACATTCGCTCACCGGGTTCAAAGGGGGTTAAAAAGCTTAAACACCCACCTCAACACCCATCCAACAGAATGTTATTTCACTGGATTGACCAGGGGTAGCATGTTATTCTTTATAGAATGAATAAATAGTGAATTATGCTTCCTCTGAAGGGATGCTGATTCTTGGGTATACTGCAAACATGCAGTATATTAATTATTATAAGTAAGAGGAGAATGTCGTTGTTCAAAAAGATTGCCTATCAAAAACTTAATGCTCGGCAAAAAGAGAATTTCAACTATCATCAATGCTCGCCTAGCCCTGGTGGCCGGTGATCTGCGTTGTGAGAGTGCTGGGCGTCACATGGGTTCGGAGTCTTTTTTAACCCCTTCAAAACCGGCGAGGGAGCGCAGAAAAATCCGGGGGAACAGCGGCTCCTGTTTGAGCGAAGCGAGTTAGCCGCGGCCCGGATTTTTCAAGCGAGTGAGTGTACCCGAAGGGCGGTTTTGATGGGGCGCCTTTTCTTTGGTTCGTTTCTTTGGGCGAACAAAGAAATGAACAAAATATTTATTAAGGGGTTACCTTATGACAGAAACGAACATCAATCTTTACAAACGTCTTCGTGCCTTGGCTGACAACCTGTGGTGGACATGGCATCCGGAGGTTATCAGCATCTTCACCGACCTGGACCCCCATCTCTGGCGACAGGTCGAACACAACCCGGTTGCCTTTATGAATCTGATAACGCCGTCACAGATTGAAGAGCGCGCCTCCGAGCTGGTGCTCCACAGCCGGATAAACTACGCATTTAGACGGCTGAATGAGTATATAGATCTGCAGAAGACATGGGGCGCAATACACTGCGGCAATCTCAACAACCGGCCGGTCGTCTATTTCTCTGCCGAGTTCGGGCTGCATGAATCACTGCAGATCTACTCAGGCGGACTTGGCATCCTGGCTGGTGACCATCTGAAGAGCGCCTCTGACTTAGGAATTCCCTTGGTCGGCATCGGGCTCCTCTACCAGCAGGGCTATTTCAGCCAGCGTCTGAACAAGGAAGGCTGGCAGGAAGAGGATTACGTCAATCTGGACGTCGGCAAGCTGCCGCTGCAAGAGGTTATGGATTTGAACGGACAGCCATTGATTGTACGGGTTGATACGAGGAGCACCCCGCTCCTTGCACGTGTCTGGCAGATTCAAGTGGGCCGCATTCGCCTGATGCTGCTGGATTCAAACGTAGAGGGCAACTCCCAGGAAGATCGTGAATTGACATGCCGGTTGTACGGCGGCGACAATAAATTACGTATCCGACAGGAACTGCTGCTGGGCATCGGCGGTGCGCGCATCCTGCAAGGGCTGAATCTTTTTCCCGGAGTGCTTCACTTAAATGAAGGGCACAGTGCCTTTGCAATCCTCGAGGAGGTCCGCCGGATCATGGAGTACGACCAGATTCCTTTCAAGCGCGCACACCGGCGGGTTTCACTCTATACCGTCTTCACTACGCATACCCCTGTTGCCGCCGGTCACGACCGGTTTTCACCGGATCTGATCGAAGAACATCTTGGCCTCTTCCGGGAAAGAATGGGGCTGTCCCAAGAAGAGTTCATGGCCCTGGGGCGTGTCGATCCCAATGACAAGACAGAGACCTTCTGCATGACGGTCCTCGCCTTGAAGAGCTCCCGCCGGGCAAACGGCGTCTCGGCAATCCATGGAACCGTGAGCCGCCTCATGTGGAACAGCCTATGGCCCGAGAGACCCGAATCTGAGGTGCCCATCGGCCATATTACCAACGGCGTTCATGTGCTGTCGTGGCTGGCACCCCAGATGTATCAGCTGTTTCAGACTCGCCTCGGTCAGGACTGGGCCACACGGATGGTGCACCCGGATATCTGGGAAAACATCTCCGAGATAGATGACGGGGAGTTGTGGGAGACGCACCAGAGCCTGAAGATGCGCCTCATCCGCTTCGTCAGGAGGCGCCTGCAGATTCAGGCAGAGCGCCTCGGGCAGCGTGATATGGAAAAACAGATCGAGCACATCCTTGACCCGGATGTGCTGACCATCGGCTGCGCCCGCAGGTTCGCTACGTATAAGCGGGGAGACCTGATTCTGTCGCAGCCCGAGCGCCTGGCCAAATTGATCAATGACGCCCGCCGCCCGATCCAGATCATCTTTGCCGGCAAGGCGCATCCCATGGACAACGAAGGAAAGCTGCTCCTGCAGAAGATAGCCCAGCTCAGCTACAGCAAGAACTTCAGGAGCAGCATCGTATTCGTGGAGAACTATGACTACAACGTGGCACGCCACCTCGTGCAGGGGGTGGATGTGTGGCTGAATACCCCGAGGCGGCCCTTGGAGGCGTGCGGCACCAGCGGCCAGAAGGTGGTCTTGAACGGCGGGCTTAACCTTTCGGTGCTGGACGGCTGGTGGAACGAGGCCTACGACGGCCAAAACGGTTTTGCCATCGGCCACGGCGGCATGCACAACGACCTGGCCGTGCAGAATGCCAGGGACGCCGAGTATCTCTATGAAACCATCGAGAAGGAAGTTATCCCACTCTACTACCAGAGAGACGTCCATGGCATCCCATCCCTTTGGGTCAAGCGGATGAAGCATGCCATGCAGAGCCTTGGCTGGCGCTTCATCGCGGACCGCATGGTCAAGGATTATGCCGAGCGTTTCTACCTCCCAGCAGCCAGCGCCACTTCCACGGAGACAGGGATACTGGGGTGAGGTTTCTCTTAAAGATACCTTTATAGGTTAGAGTGCGTGTGTAGATTATTGGGAAATATCATGACAATTAAAAAAATGGTTCATCACCGTAAGGCATGCTCGGATCATTGAAGAGCACACAGAGGGATATCTCACCACGAAGAGCACGAAGAGCACGAAGAAGATCTAAGAAATGCAGAACAGACAATCGTGGGTTCTTTGAACCGGTCCGCTATTTCAAAAGGTTTCTTTTCTTCGTGTCCTTCGTGCTCTTCGTGGTGAAGAACTTCTATGTCTGCTCAAATCCCAAGCTCATTTGGTTGCGGCTATGCTGCGCTAAGTCCTTCGTGGTGAGAACAATGGGCTGTGAAAAGGATGCAACCTATAAAAGTAGGCGACTCTATCTCGGCTCCTGCAGGTAGGTTACGCTGTCCACTGGTCACGAGGCACTATTCTCTAATTACCCTCTTTTAATTCCCCAGCTACCCGCTTGTTGAAGGTGTTCATGGCTTTCGTCAAATCTCCCTTGAGGCATAGTTCAACTGCAGAGGCGGCCTTGTGGATTTGTTCCTGCACAATATCATGATCCTCTTTGAGGAACCGCCCGAGCACGTAGTCACTGGGGTCCAAGCCTTCGGGCGGCCTGCCGATGCCGAAGCGGATGCGGATGAACTCTCCGGTGCAAAGAACACCTTTTATGGAATTGAGCCCCTTGTGACCGCCGGTACCACCGCCGGTCTTCACGCGGACCTGGCCCAGGGGGATGTCCATGTCGTCGTGGATCACGATGATATCTTCAGAATCGATGTCAAGTGCTTCCATGGGAGCGCCGCTTAGGTTCATGAAGGTCTGGGGTTTGGCGAGCATGGTTTCAGTGCCTGCTACTTTGCCGATTCCGTAGAGGACATCGGCCTTTTTCTTCTTCATGGGGATGCCCCATTTCCGGGCAAGGAGGTCCACCACCATGAAGCCCGCGTTGTGTCGGGTGAGTTCATAGCTCCTGCCCGGGTTGCCGAGACCGTATATCACTTTCATCTATCGTATCAAAATTCCCTAAAGTATTATGGTTCTTATCTCTTCTATTGAACCACATTCTCCAAAAAATATCATTGCCATAAAACCTATAAGATCACTGCGGTGCATCAAGATGCGCTTCATGGTGACCCTTTCCACTGAAGTATTTTGCTTGGCATCCTGCACTATCAAGGCGCTTTGCCTATGAACACGTTAGATGATATCATATGATTATGGCGCTGACAGCAGATATCATCAAAGGTTTGCCCAAGGCCACGGGTGTGTATATCCTCAGGGATGCATCAAGCAGGATCATCTACATAGGAAAGGCCAAGGATTTAAGGATCCGTCTGCGATCTTACCTCGGCCAGGACAACAGGCTCCAAACCGGCCGGATAGTGGACAAGACGGATAAAATCGATTACATCCTCACGCGAAACGAGGCAGAGGCTTTACTCCTTGAGAACCAACTGATCAAGGCCCACAAGCCCCGCTACAACATCGACCTCAAGGACGACAAGACCTATGTCCGCATCAAGGTGACCACCAATAGCGAATGGCCCGGGATCTCCATCACGAGAAAGGTCGCCAGGGACGGGGCGCGCTACTTCGGCCCCTACTCTTCAGCACGGTCTACGAGAAATACCTTAAGTGCCATCGGCAGGATATTCCCCATACGCAGATGCACGGATACCTTCTTCGCCAACAGGAGCCGGCCGTGTATCTTCCACTCCATCGGACTGTGCATGGCGCCGTGTGTATACAAGACGATCCATAAGGAATACGATCAGACCGTGCGGGACCTCATTGCATTCCTCGAAGGCAGGAACCGGGACCTTGAGAAGATGCTTCAGGAACGTATGATAATCGAGTCGGACAACCTCAATTTCGAAAGGGCTGCAAAAATCCGCGACCAGATCGCCGCCATCAGGTCCACCCTGACCCCCCAGGTGGTGATGGGCCACACCGGCGCCGACACCGATGTGTTTGCCTTCTTCCAGAGAAAAAACGTAATACAGATCGCAGTAGTGTGCATAATAAAGGGAAACTTGAGCGACAGCTTCAATTATACCTTCAAGGATGTGGAGGATGATGACATCATCGCCGGTGCGATCCTCCAGTTTTACCTGACACACCAGGGAATACCCGCCCGGATCTATACCGATACCCTGCCTGAATCAAAGACAATGCTCGAAAAGGTCCTTTCTCATATGCGGGGATCTCATGCTCGGATCTCCAAACCGACAAGGGGACGCCCGCTCCAGTGGATTGCAATCGCCCGGGACAACGCCCGAACCCATTCCCGGGGTTCGGACACCTCTGCCCTGGAAGATATTGCCAAGGCGTTCCACCTGGGCTCCATCCCCTACCGGATGGAGTGTTACGATATATCCAACCTCCAGGGGGGATCGGCCACGGGCTCGCGCGTGGTGTTCATGGACGGTGAACCGGACAAGACGCTCTATCGCCACTACCGCATCCGTACGATTGTCGGCCAGGATGACTTTGCCATGCTCAAGGAGGTCTTCGAGCGCAGGCTTACCCATGATGAGACCAGACCCGATCTCATCGTGATAGACGGCGGAAAAGGCCAGCTGGGCGTCTTCCTGAAGGTGCTTGAAGAGCTCGGTGCCCCCCACATGCCGGTGGTGTCCATAGCCAAGGCCCGCGGCGGCAAGGTCGACCGGTTTTTCCTTCCCGGCAGAAAGGATGCGGTTCACATGCCCGAGCGGAGCGCGGGTTTGCGCACCCTCCAGCAGATCCGGGACGAGGCTCATCGTTTTGCCATACAGTATCATCGCCGGTTGCGCTCTAAACAGTCTGCATCGGTGTTCGAGGGCATCCCGGGTATCGGACCCAAGAAGGCCAAGGCCCTGCTCATACACACCTCCCGCCTGAGAGACCTCTCGCAGATCAGTCCGGAAGACCTGGAGGGGGTCAAGGGCTTGAGCAGGAAGGATATCGAGAATATCGTGTCATTTCTCACAGGCAACATGTAGATAGGCTTGAAGCCGCGATAGCCCTTTAGATCCATCGCGCCAAAAGGCGCTCCTAAAAATACCACCTTCTCCTTAGCCATGATATCTGCACCATATACATTCGTCTTCCCATTACCAAAGTGCTGTTCTATAATCACCTTCATGACGGAGAGTGAAAAGGACTCGCCTTTTATCTTTGAGGGGATATATGGGCCGCTGCTGAGGCCCATCATCAGGGGCCTCTTCTCCCCGATCAACATCCCGGAGCTCTACAAGGAATCAATCACTTCGCTTTCCTCTCAGGGCCATATCGTGTTCGCTCACGGCTCTCAGAGCGCCATGGATGCCCTGCTGCTCAACTTCAGGCTGAAGAGGGACGGCCTGCCCTACCCTGATATCATCTTCGGGAGCACCTACCCTTTGTTCCAGCCTTCCCTGAAGGTCATCAGACGTTTGCTGAGCAAGCTTGCAGGATCGACCCCCTTCGATCACGGGTTCTACAAGGGCTTCATGGAGAACCGGCACAATGCATCCCTGCTCTTTCTGGGTAGCGAACCGTCCAAGAGAAGACCGGACCCTATCCTGGAACTCCTCAAGATCCAGCGGGAGACGGACATGCCCATTTTCCTCGTACCACAGCGCATTGTCTATCAGCGCGCCCCGCTCAAGCTTAAAGACACCTCCGACGAGGAACAGGTGCGGGTTACCGGTTTCAGAAAGTTCATCACCCTGTTCAGGGGCAGGGAACATGGTTTCGTAGAACATGGCGAGCCCATCAACCTGGCCGCGGAACTCAAGCAGGCACAGACCGGGCGTAAATTTTTTGAAGAGATTGCAACCGAACTCAGGAGCGAGCTGCTCCACCGGCTGGCAGTGCTGGGCAGCAATATCTCGGGTGCGCCCATCCGCGACAGGTCCTTTCTCATCAAGAAGACCATCCGCGATCCCATGCTCCAATCCTTCCTGAAGTCATTTTCTCTTGAATCAGGAAAATCTCTTAATGAACTCGAAGACTCCGTAGAACGCAACCTCGACCAGATCGCTGCAGACCTGTCACCTGCCGCCATTAACTTTCTCGACAGGTCGCTTAACTGGGTCTTCAACAACATATTCGACGGTGTGGATATCGACCCCAAGGGTATCCAGTTAGTCAAGGATATGGCAAGAAAAGGTTCTCTGGTATACGTACCCTGCCACAAGAGCCATATCGACTACCTAATCTTATCTTACTGTCTTTATGAGAACTGGATGAGCGTTCCCGTCATTGCTGCAGGTATCAACCTTTCATTCTTTCCTCTTGGAACCTTGTTCAGGAAGGGCGGTGCATTCTTCATGAAACGCACCTTCAAAGACAATCCCCTCTATGCCCAGACCTTCGGCGCCTATGTAAGGACTTTGCTTGGCGAGCGCATTCCCCTGGAGTTCTTCATAGAGGGTACCAGGAGCCGGTCCGGCAAGCTCATGCTCCCCAAGAAGGGGCTGCTTTCCATGATCATCCAGGGCTGGGAATCAGGGGTAAGCAGGGACGTGATCTTCGTCCCGGTCTATGTGGGTTACGATACGGTTGTGGAGGAGAACTCGTACATAAGGGAAATGAAAGGCGCACCCAAGGAGCAAGAGGGCTTCTGGCAGTTACTGAAAGCAGGCTCTGTCTTGAAGAACCGTTATGGTAAGGTGTATATCCGTTTTGCCAAGCCCATTGCGCTCAATGAATACATGGAGGGCAGGTCAGCCTATTCAGAAATGGATACCGAGCAGAAAGAAGGCTTCTTCGACGATGTAGCGGACGAAATCATCTCGGCCATCTATGGGCAGACCGTGGCCACCCCGTTTGCGCTCTTGTCGTGTGTTCTTATGAGTTCGGACACATCCATGGAAGAGGAGTCCTTAAAAAGGGGCTTCCACGCCTTCCTGGAATACCTCAAACATCACGGTTGCAACCTCGCTTCCACCCTCATCAATGAAGACGATGCCTTCAGTGAAGCGCTGTCACTCATGAAAAGCAAAGGCCTTATCAACATTGACGAAGGCTCAGGAGAGTCGGAATCGAACCTCATCACCGTGGAGAGTGAAGATCGTATACACCTTGAATATTACAAGAATACCATCCTGAACTTCTTTGTCCCGGCATCGGTTGTTGCAATTATACTTCTCAAGAATTCCGATGGAATTGTCGAGAAGGCATTTCAGGAAAAGGTCAGGAACCTGGCCGCCCTCCTGGAGAACGAGTTTATTCTCAACAGACAGAGCGTGGAGAAGGCACTGCAGTTCATGACCCAAACAGGGATTGTTAAGACTACGAAAGGGCACTATGCAGGAAGCGCCGGGACCGCTGATATCCTCAAAATGTACGCCGGACTCATTGAGAACTACCTGGAGTCATACCTCTGCGTGGCCAGGAACATCGAGAAGGTCAAGGGCGTAAGCAATAAGGACATCCTGAAAGCCATCAACCGCCATGCCACCAGGATGTTTAAAAAAGGGGAAATCAAGCGGTTCGAGTCCTTGTGCCTGCCGGTGTATAAAGGGGCATTGGATACATTCAGGACCAAAGGGCTCATCGATGATCAGAACAGCATCATAGATGAACGTCCTATTAAGGAGCTTATTCATGAGATCGAGGGATATCTGGAGGTTTAATTATCTTGGTTTTGTTGTTGTCATCATAATCCTTCTTTCCGGTTGTGCCCATTATCAAAGACCAGGTCAAGGATATGTGGAGACAGGCACGGCCTCCTGGTATGGAGAAGACTTCCATGGCAAGCCCACGTCTTCGGGCGAGCGTTACAACATGTATGGTATTTCGGCGGCACATAAAACCATCCCGCTTGGGTGCAAGGTGCGGGTAACCAACCTTGATAACGGACAGCAGGTTATCTGCCTCATCAATGACCGGGGTCCGTTCGTCGGCGACAGGATCATTGATATGTCCTACGGGGCCGCCCAGCAGCTCGGCATGGTGGATTGCGGCCTTGCACGGGTGAAGGTCGAGGTTTTGGAAATGCCTAGATACTATTCTGGCGGCAAATATACCTTACAGTTCGGTGCCTTTTCCGCCAAGGACAATGCATTGAGGCTGGCAAGCATGCTTGAGTCCAAGGGATACACCGCCAATGTCGAGGAGGCAAAGGTTTATGGTAACACCGTGTATCGTGTCCGATTCGGTGCATTTACCTCCATCGATCTTGCCAAGTCTTATGAACAGAAATGTACCTCGGAAGGGCTCACCTGCTTTGTCGTAGGCCTATAAGAGGTAGTTTCTCAAGCATTGGATTGCAGAGATTGTTTTATGCCGAAGATTGTGACCGTGCAGGGATCTATACATGAATTGATTTACTATGGGAGGGTCTTAGTGAACCCTCACGGTTGGATTTAGATAAAGGTTAGCTGTTGTTCTGCCTCTTTATTCTGAATAGCACTTTAAATCCCGTGCTTAATAAAAATCCCCTGCTAAATCATACCGGGGATTGATAACATATTTGCCGGTCTTATCGATGAATCCCCACTTACCATTTTTGCCTCCATCTTTTACAGCTGCCAATCCTTTAGAAAAGCCCAAGGCTTTATCAAACTGGGGATTAATTACATAATTACTTGCTCTATCAATATACCCCCAGTTACCTTCTACCCCGCCCACCTGGACAGCGGCTAAACCCTCAGCATCATCAAATTGAAAATTGATAACAAGTTTAGCCATCTTGTCGATATAACCAAATTTTTGTTGGTAACTTAATATTCCAGCAACTCCGACAAGCGCCCAGCCTTCAGAAAACTGTCCGGCATCTTCAAACTGGGGTTGGATCACATATTTACCGCCTTTATTGATATAACCCCACTTACCTTTGTTTCCTTGTCCAATTTTGACATTTGCCAGACCTTCGTGAAAGTCACCCACTTCATTAAATTGAGGATTAATCACATATTTGCCGGTTCTATTGATAAATCCCCATCTTCCATTTTCACCGCCTACATTAATAGCAGCTAAGCCTTCAGAAAAGTCCTCGACCTCATCAAACTGTGGATAGATCTCATAGTCGCCAGCCTTATCGATATAACCCCATTTCCCTTTTTTACCTCCAATATTGACAGCAGCCAGGTCCTCACTGAAAGACAAAGCTTCATCAAACTGAGGATAGATCTCATATTTACCGGCCTTATTGATATAACCCCACTTACCTTTTTCACCCGCTGTCTTTACGGCTGCCAATCCTTCAGAGAAACTGTTGTAATCTTCAAACTTGGGATTGTTGATTACAATCCTACATTTCTTATCTATATAAAAATATTTATTATCTGTACTTACAAGCGCTAAAGCCGTTGCATCTTTTTGTTGATTGTTGTTACCATTGGTGCACCCTACCTGGAAAAACGATGACACTAGTATCATAAGACAAGCTAATATAATGACAAATTTATTCAATTTAGCCATACTCCCACGTTCAACACTCCCGAACACAGACATTTATAGTATCTTGTCAAACTAGAGACAATTTAAAGATGCATTCTATTGGTATTATCCTGCAGGAAAAGAGATCCCTTCCGCCGAGAAACCACCTATAGATAGACCCAGACAAATACGACCGGCAGAGATATTTCAGTATATATGGTTTGTCAAAATCAGAACGCAGAAAGAAATTGAGTTGCTCGGATGTATTTTGAGATACCTTATAGTTTCTTATGCCTATTTTTTCTTTAGTTCTTCACCACAACAAGAAAATGTGCATCCATTTACGCAGCATGAAGCAGAAGAGCCTCCTGGCTCCTTACATTCTTTGCATTCTTGAACTATTTTAATCTCAAGGCCACATTCCTTGCACATGTAAATCTCGTTTTTTTTCATTGTAGCGCAACTCAGCATAGATATCTCCTTCACTTTTCTTTTGAGTTGATAATAATTGTTGAACATCCAGAAACAAGTACCCATCGTGTGCTCAAATCCTGTTAAGCTGGATTATTGTTCTTCTTGTTATTAGAGGTCCATTTTTCTGGCAGGCTTGACTTTCATGGGAATGGTATTACTATGTATTACCGAAGAAATCCTGAGTTGAGAGAAAAATAATAGACAACACTATATTGTGAGGAGGTAACATATGAACAAAAAAGTATTTTTCGGAATAGTTATTCTAACCATGGGTGCTGTTATTTTTTCAATTGGGTGTAATAGTTCAAGCCATACAGGAGCAGAAGGCTCACACAAGATTAAAGTTGTGACAACACTTTTCCCCCTCTATGACTTTGCGAAAAATGTCGGAAAAGATAAGGTAGAGGTTTCATTGCTGCTTCCTCCTGGTGTGGAGGCCCATTCATTTGAACCCAAACCAAGTGACATTATCAAGATTAATGAAGCGGATCTTTTTGTGTATACAGGCAAATTTATGGAGCCATGGGCGGCAGGTGTAATAAAAGGTGTTTCAAATAAGAATCTCATTGTAATTGATGCAAGCCAAGGCACGAAGATGATTCCTGGTGTATTTCACGATGAAGATGAACCTGCAGGATCACTTGACCCTCATATTTGGCTTGATTTTGATAATGCCAAAATAATGATTAACAACATCATGCAGGGCTTACAAACCAAGGATACTTTAAATAAGGATTTTTATAAAGAGAAAGCAGATGAATATAACAAGAAGCTAACTGAAATGGATATTACGTACAGCACAACTCTCTCCCCTTACAAAGGCAAAACGATCATTTATGGAGGACATTATGCTTTCGGTTATTTGGCTCGCCGGTATGGTTTGATCTATCTGGCCGCCCAGGGTGTCTCTCCTGATGCCGAACCTACTGCCAACGACCTTGCCAAACTGGTGGAGCAGATAAAAAAAGACAACATCAAATATGTTTACTATGAAGAGCTTACAAGCCCCAAGATTGCCGAAACGATTGCCAATGAAACGAATGCGAAAATGCTGCTTCTCAATGCAGCTCATAATTTGACAAAGGATCAATTTGAGCATGGCTTATCATTTCTTGATATTCTAAAAGAGGATCTTGCTAATTTGAAAGTCGGGCTCCAAGCCCAACAGTAAGACCCAGGTAATGGTCTCGTGATTGACACCAGCTGAAGATTATGTGCCAGAACCAGTACTCTGAGCCTGTAGGATTATCTGCATGAAGAATTAATCAGATAATCATGGATAACAAAATGGGCCTTCCTTCCAGGAAGTTTCTCCCTAGAAGGAAGGCCCTGCTTTCTGATAGATATTTCTCGTTTCAGTCCAGTATTCTACTGAATAGTGATCCTAGGCTTCTCCACGACACTATAATACAATCCCGGGTCACCTTTTGGTAATGGGAATACTTCGCCAAGGAAATACATCAAGGCCATCCATGGCTTGAGTTCGATTTCATCCCCACCGGTACCGGAAATCGTCTGACCCGTTAAAATACGATGATAGGTCATGAAAGCGGTAATGGAGGTTATTGGATTCCCGCTCATATCTCGCGGAATAATCTGCATGCCGGGAGGCAATTTGGCGGTGACTGCACCCATCATCTCCAATGCATAGAGATCCGCAACACCATGATAGAGTTTTGTAGTGGGATCATTGTTAGTAATATCCACAGGTGTTGTTGGACCCATGCATAAGGGATCAGCAGGAGAGTAAACAGAAACATTCGTGACACCCTGCAAATACTGCGCAAGACTCGTTTTATACGTTATATTTAACCCCGAGAAATTGAGGTAATAATCGGATCCCAGCGTAGGGCCAATGGTGAGGCCCGCTTCACAGATAGTGCGTAAATCCGCCCCTGTTACATAGAAAGATAAGAGGGGGTAACCGAGTACAGGCTGGTTCGTGTCAGGCGAGATACCCAGAGGCAACGCGTCATAAATATCTGCAAATGTGATATCACCAGCCTCAGCAGGAGTCCGGGTAGGGAATATATCGTCGCGAATAACACCGTTTTCAACCACACTGAAATCAAAAGCCTTTTCTGCCGTGTACGGTGCAAAGGCAGTAGCAATGGTTCTGAAAGAATCTGCTGAAAGATCGCCCAGTTCTGATTCCCCTGTGCCTGACTTTTGTAAGGGAGAACTGGTATATGAAATCGGAGCTGTCAAATTAACGCCAAGAGCAGACAGGCTGTAATTTAAGTCGGCATTATAATTGCTGACAATTCCTTGCATTGTAGCATCACCTTGAATGGTATCATTCACTGGGATAAGGGTGTACTTGTAATTAACGATCTTACCCAGAAAATAATTGTAGGTAATGTCTATCCTGCTGAGATACTCACCATATGCACCCGGTTCAAAGATTATGGTATTCGAAGGCCCCACGACATAAGCAGATGGGGTTGCAGTATGGTAATGACCTGAACAGATTAGATTGATCCCAGTGATGTTGTTGGCCAAATTAACATCGTCTCCGGTAGGGATTGTACTGCCGCTAGGAGGGTTATTAATGCCGCCATGGGACAAGGCGATGACAACCTGAACACAATCCTTGTTCAACAGGTTATTCACTAGTTGCTGAATATCAGAGTATGCATGGTCAAACGTCACAGGTGGTGCTGCCGGTGCCTCCGAATCGGCATTCGGGCCCATGAGTCCCAGAACGCCGATCTTCACACCATAGGGAAGCTGTATGATCTTTTTATTCACAATAACACCAGAATTAATAAGAGACTGAATTGGGTTAGGTGGAGTACTGGTAGGAACAGTCATATTGCTTGCAATAACCGGAACATTAAATCCTCCATTACTAACCCCATTTCCCAAAAGCAGTGCCAGGCCCGAGTCAGACCAGTCAAACTCATGATTGCCCAAGGTGACTGCATCATATTTCATTTGGGTGAAATATTTGAGGGCAGCGGGGCCATAATTAGGATCCTTGGCAGTCATATCATAAACTGTCCCCATGAAATAATCACCCGAATCAAAGAGCAATACCGGAATCTGATTTGCAGCCTGCTGCTTACGTATTGTGTTAATGAGGGCGGCCAACCTTGAATATCCGCCGAGAACCTGATCTTTATCGGCGGTATTTAAGGGGGTGTAATCGAGAAACGGTCCATACCCGCCGGCATGGTTATGGACATCCGAGGTCTGCAGGATTGTTATGGAGACGTTTCCCAAGATACAGGCACTGGTGAATAGTATAAGTAAAGAAATTCCAACCCATGCGCATATTTTTAGTGCTTTCATAAGGAACCTCCTCTTTGATATGGATCTTGTTGATATGTCTATGATAATTTTAAGCAGATTAAATTTCTACACAAAAATGATTTGCAAAAATAATACCGAATAGTCATTTTTTAATTTTGCAGTGATTTTGATGAAATATGCATATTTCAATTATGTAACCTGCCGATTAAAGTAATTCTCTTCTATAATAATGGAATAATATTTCCATCATCATGATTGATCGTATATATCTTTTTGCTTCCATTCTCCACCTGGGCAATGACCCCGCTTACCGATTCCGAGCTTTCAGATGTCAATGGTCAGGCAGGTGTAAGCATCATGCCGAATATTGCCATGAATATCCACTTTGACGTCCTGGCCTGGGGAGATTCAGACGGCCTTGGGTCAAACAACATCTGGGGTGGTCAAACGAGTGGCGGATATGTCGGACTAACTAATTTCAACATCACCAATCTCCAGATCAAGCTCCGTGATGATGACAATTATAACGGATACAATTCACTTATGATGAAGCCGATTACTATCGACGTAGCAACCGGCTACATACCATATGGAGCCGATACCACATTTGTCCGCATCGGGCCGGGTGCTCTTAAGATCAGTATGGACCAGATGCAATTTGATGTTGCACTAGGTCCACATGTCGATACAACTACCGGTAATACTCCAGTTTTAAAACAGGTTCTAGGAGTTGCTACGCTGGGTCCAATGGATGTGTACGTTAACCCACAAAGTTATGTTGATGTCTACTCGCATGCAAGTCACGGGGTTACTTTTAATGTGAATATGATACTTGACAGCATAAATATAGCTTATGTGTCATGGGGTGGACATTAGTATAAACCGTCCTCCATCAAATTCTCCTTGGCACCATCAATCACAGGTGGAATAAGCTTATCACAATTTGTATTTATCAAGGGCATACTCTACTTTAACTTCCCCAAAATTCAGTATAGTATAAACCTCGCCAACTCCAGGTGCTAAATAAGAGAATCCATCGAAGTGCTGCATTTTCTTATCAGCCTGAAAAGACATTTTCAGACAATTTTTATATTGGCGATTATCTAATTCTACTGTTTCAATTTTCTCAGCTTGATATCGTGTCTGTCCATCTGATGTACGTGCTGTCCAAGTGGTTCCCACTTTTATCGGAAATGGTGTCACTAAATACTCTGGCCGTGCATTATTATTTTCATCAATTTTGTAGATACCCTCTTTTGTCCTCCTGTTGAAACTTATATGTGGCTTTTCGCCGGGAATCCCAGATGTAAGAGTGACCTGCTTATAATACGTCTTACCGTTGATGGTTTCTTCACCATTAATACGGATTATCATCCTTCCTTTATAAACCCCACCAGGCGTTGTATACTTTAACAAGTATTCCCATTGTGTTCCATTAGAGGCTTTAGGAAAGTAGATCTCGCCTGGCTGTTGTTTTGAACATGCAAATAGAATCAACAACACAATAAACATATATAAAGCTTTTCGCATCTTATATATTTCTCCCTTAAACCATTTTCTTATATATTGATAAGTCACTACAGCAAGAGGCTAAATCCTTATATAACAAAGTGACAGTACATCGCTACATATATTGTGTCTTTTCAAAGACAAATGTTTGTAAAACCCATCTCTTCTTGAGCATAGCAAAGAATCTCATTCTTTGGTAATATACATAACCGAGATTTGAACAACAGCCTGAAACATACGGAAACTATAGCCGAACACAGCCATATGAGGAGGAAGTTACTATGAGCGAGATACTTGATGTCTTGGCACGGGAGATTCTTGATTCACGGGGAAATCCGACCGTTGAGGTGGATGTCTATCTGTCTACCGGCGACATGGGCAGGGCAGCCGTTCCCTCGGGCGCATCCACCGGAGCCAGTGAGGCCGTTGAGCTGCGTGATGGTGACCCCAAGAGATACAAGGGCAAAGGCACCACCAAGGCGGTAGAAAATGTGAATAAAAAGATCGCACCCGCCCTGGTGGGGTTGGATGTCCTGGACCAGGTGGGTATAGATAGTCTGCTGATCGAGCTGGATGAGACCGAGAACAAATCAAAGCTCGGTGCCAACGCAACCACAGGGGTGTCCGTGGCTGTGGCACGGGCAGCTGCGAACTTCTTCGGTCTGCCGCTTTATCGGTACATCGGCGGGGCGTTTGCCCGGGAAATCCCGGTCCCGCAGATGAACATCATCAACGGCGGCAAGCATGCGGACAACAATGTGGACCTGCAGGAATTCATGGTAACGCCCATCGGCGCCCCGAACTTCCGGGAGGCCCTGCGCTACGCGGCCGAGACCTTTCACGCTCTGCGTGAGATCCTTATCAAAAATGATTATGCCACAGGCGTGGGTGACGAGGGTGGGTTTGCACCCAACCTCAAGTCCAATGCCGAGCCCTTCCAGCTCATTGTGCAGGCCATCGAGAAGGCCGGCTATAAGCCCGGCGAGGATGTGGCCATTGCCATAGATGCTGCTGCCAGCTCCTTCTACAAGGATGGGAAGTACATCCTGGCCTCCGAGAAGGACCCGGAGCGGACTGCCGAGGAGATGATCGACTTCTATGAGGAGCTCATCAAGAAATACCCCATAGTCTCCCTGGAAGACGGCCTTGACGAGGCAGACTGGGACGGTTGGAAAAAGCTCATGAAGCGCCTGGGCGGCAAGGTCCAGATCGTCGGCGACGACATCTTCGTGACCAACCCAAAGTTCCTTGCACGAGGCATAAAGGAAAAGGCAGCCAACTCCATCCTCATCAAGGTGAACCAGATCGGGACACTGACCGAGACCATGCAGACCGTTGAGATGGCCCGCAGGGCCGGGTTCACCACAGTCTTTTCCCACCGCTCCGGCGAGACCGAGGACGCCTGGCTGGCAGACGTGGCGGTCGGGTACAGCGGAGGCCAGCTCAAGACCGGCTCAACTTCCCGGGGAGAGAGACTTGCCAAGTACAACCAGCTCATGCGCATCGAGGAAGAGCTCGGGGCCTCGTCCGTGTTCAGAGGGAAGGATGTGCTGTACAGCATCAAAAAGTAAATGTCAGGGGGGCTGACGCCCCCCTTTTTTGTGAACAGTGATCACTGATCACTCAAACATCCCATCCTTGCTTTTTTTTCATGTTTGGATTAACCATCCCGTTTTATGTGTGTATTACACTCTAAGGAGTCATGCCTTTGAGCATACCTTACCAGTGAGAGAGGAGGCACAATGAGGGAAGTCGTCATCACCTCTGCAGTCAGGACACCAAATGGGAGTTTTGGTGGTTCATTGTCTCAGATGAGCCCGATAAAGTATGGAGCCATAGCCATTGAAGAGGCAATCAAACGTTCAAAGATCGAGAAAGGACAGGTAAACGAGGTTATCTTGGGCATGGTCCTGCCCTGCGGCCATGGCCAGAACCCTGCAAGAATCGCGGCAGTCCAGGCAGGTCTGCCGTGGGATGCCGGATGCCTCACCATCAACAAGGTGTGCGGCTCTGCCCTGAAGGCCATGATGCTCGCCGTCCAGGCCATCCAGACCCACGATGCAGACGTCGTAGTGGCTGGCGGCATGGAGAATATGAGTATGGCACCCTACTACCTCGATAAGGCCCGTTTTGGTTATCGCATGGGTCCAGGATCAATCCAGGACCATATGGTGCACGACGGCCTGTGGGATGTGGTGAATGATTTCCATATGGGTATCTCCAATGAACTCTGCTCTGAAAAGTACCATATCTCCCGCGAGGACCAGGACCGGTATGCCCAGCGGTCATACAGCCTTGCACTGAAATCTATAAAGGAGGGGAAGTTCGCCGAAGAGATCGTGCCGGTGGGCGTACCCCAGCGAAAAGGAGATCCTAAGATCTTCAGCGTGGATGAGTGCCCGCGCGAGACTACCTATGAGATGCTCAGTAAAATGCCGAGCGCCTTCAAGAAGGGCGGCGTCACCACTGCAGGCAATGCATCCACTATTTCGGACGGTGCATCTGCGGTGGTACTCATGGCAAAAGAGAGGGCCAAGGAACTCGGGTGTACCATCCTTGCCACCATCGGCGCCCAGGCCACTGCGGGCCTCGACATGAAATATGTTCTCGTTGCCCCCATCCTTGCCATACCCAAGGTATTGAAGAAGGAAGGGATCGGGCTTAAAGACGTGGACTTCTTTGAGATTAATGAGGCCTTTGCAGGTTCGACCCTGGCGGTCATCCGTGAGCTCGGCATCGACATGGACAAGGTGAACGTAAACGGCGGCAGCATTGCGCTGGGCCACCCGATAGGCTCCAGCGGTACCCGTGTATTCACCACCCTGATCCATGAGATGAAACGCAAGGACAAGACCATAGGCCTGGCAACGCTCTGCCTGGGCGGGGGCGAGGCAGTGGCTTTGATTGTAAGGCGTTAGTGGATATCGTTTCCCTCTAAATATAAAAGGAGCAAACCATGGACATAAAGACCTTCGGTGTTATCGGCGCAGGACAGATGGGGAACGGCATAGCACAGGTGGCGGCTGCAAGCGGGCTTTTTGTCATCATGAACGATATAAACGAGCAGTTTGTGCAGGGCGGCATGAAGACCATCACCAAAAACTTAAACCGCCAGGTGGAAAAGGGCACCCTGAAGGAAAACGATTCGAAGATCATACTGGACAGGATCAAGACAAGCACCAGCCTCAAGGACATGGCAGCCGCCGATTTTGTAGTGGAGGCCGCATCGGAAAAAGAGGATATCAAGTTTTCCATCTTCAAGGAACTCGATGCCGTCTGCCCGCAGCATGCCATCCTCTCCACAAACACCTCCTCCATCCCCATCGGCAGGGTTGCATCCAAGACCAAGAGACCGGAGAAAGTGATCGGCATGCACTTCATGAACCCGGTGCCTGTTATGAAACTCTGCGAGATCATCAGGGGTATTGCCACATCCGAAGAGACCTTTAAGATGACCTGGGACCTTGCGCTCAAGTTCAACAAGACCCCGGCCGAAGCCAATGACTACCCGGGCTTCATCAGTAATCGCATCCTCATGCCCATGATCAATGAGGCCGTCTACTGTCTCTACCACGGTGTAGGCACCAAGGAATCCATTGATACGGTCATGAAGCTGGGGATGAACCACCCCATGGGCCCGCTTACCCTGGCCGACCTCATCGGTCTGGACACCTGTCTTGCCATTATGGAGACCCTGTACAACGGTTTCTGCGACTCCAAGTACCGTCCCTGCCCCTTGCTCAGAAAATATGTCGAGGCCGGCTGGCTTGGTCGTAAGTCCGGAAAGGGATTCTACGAGTATAAATAAAAACTAAAGGCGCCTGGTAATTGAGGAGCACCTTCCGGTGCGACCCATTCCCAATGTCGCGGCTAAAGCCGCTCCTACAATATACAACATATTATCGAGATGGAGGAGAGCCTTCAGGCGCGACCCATTTTTGGATGTCGCGGCTAAAGCCGCTCCTACAATTATTCATTCTGGTCGGATGATTCAGTTTCTCGTCACTATTCACCAGTCGCTTCCTTTCCGATCACTGCTCACTATTTGTCCGCCCTGTATACCTCAATAAACTCCACATACGAGATAGACTTTTCATTGGTGTTGTCAGAGTCGTTCATGATGCCGATGGTGGCGTGTCTGGGCGGCTTCTTTTTGAAGATTTCTTCGTAATCCTTCAGGATATTAACTTCTTCATCGACCCATTGCCCTACATGACTGCTGCCTTTTTCAAGGAATAACATCCTGTTCCGGTCCGTATATGGGCTTGCAATAGTTCTCTCAGGAAGGACCTTGCTCGACCAAACATAATTCAGGGAGCCCCATGGCGGATATTCGCCATAGATGAGCCTGGCTGCATTGAAGATGGCACGATCGATGGGCCCTGCCTTCTGCGGATCATACTCAAAGGCGATATAGATCCTGATGGGATAATCATCCCCGGATTTCACTTTTGGGTCGGCATTTTTATAGATGTTCGAGACCTTCCAGCGCCACCTTATATTCGGATATTCATAGACATCAAATGGTCTCTTGCAGACAAGCAGAGATGCGGATGCATCGCTCCTGGCCGCCAGATAGGATTCCGCACCCGATCTTTCAATCCTGTACACGGTGTGTTGTGATATCTTGGGAAAGAAGACATCTTTCCATGCGGACAGGTCATTGAAATCTTCCCGGAATAAGACCTGACCGCTTGCGGAAAAGGCAGGGCATGCAAGCACGCCGATGAAAAGTGCTAACCATGCCAGCGTTCGTACAAGGATTCCCTCATCGAGGGGGGAATTTGATGTGTGCATAATGTATACCCTTGTCTTTAAAAATCAATCCGTATTCAGGCTCTGCGAGTTATTCTTTTTTTTGCAGCAATGATCAGCTGTTTCATCCATATGCCTATGGATCGCTCCCTGCTCCGATAAAGGACTGCAAGGTCATCAATCGGCATGCCGAGAAAGAACCCCACCATGGCGAGCTGGTTCAGGACCAAGGCTCTGAAGGGGCTGATGGCCTGGAAGCGTCGTGAAGAGGTTGTGACCTTTGACTTCAGGGTTACGACCCTGCCAGTTTCGTGCATGGCCCGGATAAAGGCCACATCTTCCATGATAGGGACTTCGGGGAATCCCCCTGCATTATGGAAGGTACCTTTCCTCACAAAAAAACCCTGGTCGCCATAAGGAAGCTTCAGGTAACGCGACCTCAGATTCGCCCCAAAGGCAATGAGATCCATCACAAAATCGCCCTCATGGAAGCTCAGGCTGAAGGCCCCGGCAGCAACATCGGAATCGGCCAGTGCCGACCTGATAGCGTCATCATATCCACGTGGCAGCACGGAATCGGCATGTACGAAGAGGAGGATATCGCCAAGTGCATGCCCGACCCCCTCGTTCATCTGGGCCGCCCTTCCCTTGCACGTTGGAACAACCCTTGCCCCCAAGCTTGCTGAGAGCTCTCGTGTGCCGTCAATGCTGCCGCCGTCGGCCACGATCACCTCCACATTCTTCCCTGCAAGAGCACTCTTTAGAGTCTTCCTGATAAAGGTCTTTTCATCGATTGCAGGGATGATGACCGAAATCATGGGCAGTGAACGCGCTTTCGCCGCCTCATGCCATGAGGGAAGGTCCTCAGGCCGGTCTATGTCCGAGAGCCTGTCTAGGAGGACCGCTTGAAGGCCGATACCTTTTATGATCTCATAAGTATGTTTCAGGACTTTGCCGGTGCCCCAGGGTATGGACCGGAAGATATCCGGTATGGGCCCTTTGAGCCCTATGAGATAATATCCGCCGTCAGCGCTTGGACCGATGGCACAATCGCACCCTTTTAAGGCAGAAAAGGCCTGCCTGAGGATGGCCGTGGTAATGCCGGGGCAATCGGTTCCGATGAGCACTACACGCTGCGATCCGCCGGTAAATGCCCTTAAGAATGATGCGTGCATCTTTTCACCAAGATCGATACCTTCCTGGGGTATGAAGCTGAGCTCCGTTCCCAAAAGGGCCTCCATCTTCCGTTCATCACCACCATTATAATGAACTTCAAGGACAATGCCGTCGGTTGTCGCGAAATCGCGGGCTGTTTTCAATGTATGTTTGACCATGTCGTTCTGCAGGGCTGCTGCACCATCTTTGCCAAGAACGGGGATCAGGCGGTTCTTGACATTTCCCGGTTCAGGGTAACGGGTGAAAATGATCAGGGTGTCTTTTATCTTCATATCATCAACAACACTCATTGCAAGAACAGGCCAAGAGGAAATCAGTCTTATTTGCTCAAAGCACTTTCGAATCTCTTTCTGATCTCCTCCATGCGTTTCCGGTTCACCCCGAGGTCGGAGTAGCCCTTTCTGGAGGCGGAACGGAAGTTGATGAGCTTGTTCGTGTCATCAAAAGAGAACTCCACATCATCCACAAACCGGAATAAACGTGATGTGAACTCTGCATGAATGTAATCACCCGTATCAGTGATGACCTTTGCCCTTCTCATCGATGATATCACCTGTATAAGCCGCTGCTTTGCCTGCTCCATGGTCCCGGTGTACCTGATAGGATCGATGCGGTGAGTATCATCCTGTGCCTGGGTTGAAACGCAGTTGGGGCTGCCTGGACATGGTGCAAACTTCCCTTCCTTCACCCCGAGCATGGATGGCCTGGTGCCCGAGCAGCATGATAGGAACAGACACAACATGATGGCACTGCCTATCTTCATATCTTTCTCCTTATCTTCTCATTTACCAGCTATGATCTCTTAAGCAATAAGCTTACTATAAGAATAAGGACGGGCATTGGGAATGTCAAAGGCTCCTCCCCGGATCAGGAGGCCTGTTGCCCGGCTCCGGATTAAGGATTTTCCCTGACCCGTCACCTAACTGATAAAAAACTATACCTAAGTTCTAGACTGCTTCATATGATTATTGTAATAGAGAATCCAAAAGTGTGCCGCTCCATGTTGTCTTGAATGCCAAATCCGGTTTTATAAATGCGGCAGGCTTTTCTAGAGATGTCGTACAGAACATAGGACAGTTGGAGGTCAGATACATGTCAATAAATTCGGAACTTGATGAGCGCTGCATCAATACCATCCGCTTTCTCGCAGCAGATGCCATCCAGAAAGCAAACTCAGGCCACCCGGGCCTTCCGCTGGGCGCAGCCCCCATGGCTTATGTGCTGTGGACCAAACACTTGAAACACAACCCTGCCAATCCCCGATGGGTGGACAGAGACCGCTTTATCCTGTCCGCAGGCCATGGATCAGCTCTCTTATATGCCCTGCTCCACCTTACAGGTTACGATCTGCCCTTAAGTGAGCTCAAGAAGTTCCGGCAATGGGGCAGCAAGACCCCCGGACATCCTGAAAACCGTATTACTCCAGGTGTTGAAATTACCACCGGCCCTCTTGGCCAGGGAATATCGAGCGCCGTTGGAATGGCTATGGCCGAGGCGCATCTGGCCTCGGTGTACAACCGCCCGAACCATACAATCATGGACCACTACACCTACGTGCTCGCCGGCGACGGCGATCTCATGGAGGGTGTGGCCTATGAGGCGTGCTCACTTGCAGGCCACTTGGGACTTGGAAAACTCATCGTACTCTATGACAGCAACCGCATCTCGCTGGCCGGTTCGACCGAGTTGTGTTTTACTGAAAACACGGAGATGAGGTTTGAGGCCTGCGGTTGGCATACCCAGCGTGTCTATAACGGCAACGATCCGACTGACATAGACATGGCGCTCCTATCGGCCAAGGAAGAAAAGAGCAAACCATCACTCATCATCGTAGATACGATGATCGGTTTTGGAGCTCCGAACAAGCAAGGTTCCTACAAGGTCCACGGCTCCCCGCTGGGTGAGGAGGAGCTCCGTCTTGCAAAGAAGTCTTCGGGCTGGGACGAATCCAGGCAGTTCTTTGTCCCGGATGATGCAAACTGGCACTTCCTCAAGGCCAAAGAGCGAGGTAAAGCCCATGAATCCGACTGGCAACAGGCATTTTTCCGCTACAGCAGGTCTAACCCCGAGCTGGCAGAAGAGTTCAGGCTGAGAATAGGCGGTGAACTCCCCAAGGGGTGGGATGCCGGACTCTCCGGGCTTTTCAATGACAAAAAGCCCATCTCGACAAGAAAGGCCGGTGAGGTTGTGCTCCAGCAGCTTGCCCGGAATATACCCGCACTGGCGGGAGGCTCTGCAGACCTGAACCCCTCGACACTCACCTGGATAAAGGAGTGTGGAGACTTCCAAAGTCCCGAGCTCTGCTGCGATGACGTCCAGGGTATGGTAGGCAAGTGCTGGAATTATGAGGGAAGGAATATCCACTTCGGTGTTCGCGAGCATGCCATGGCCGCCATTATAACCGGCATGTCGCTGCATGGCGGTATGATCCCCTATGCATCAACCTTCCTTACCTTCTCCGATTACATGCGGCCGGCCATACGTATTGCGTGCCTGTCCGGAGTCCGTGCCATCTATATCTTCACTCACGACAGCATCGGCGTGGGTGAGGACGGCCCCACCCATCAACCCATCGAGCACATCATGAACCTTCGGGGAGTGCCGAACCTTGCAGTCATACGTCCTGCAGATGCTTTCGAGACCTTGCATGCGCTCAAGATTGCGATTAACAGAACCGAGGGTCCCACGGCCCTTATCCTCACCCGTCAAGACGTTCCTGCCATTGACAGGAATAGATGTGCTCAGGCAAAAGGACTCGAGCGCGGCGGGTATATCCTGTGGGAGTCGGCCAAGACACTGCCCGGTGTCATCATTCTTTCAACCGGCTCTGAGCTGAGCCTTGCCCTTGAAGCCGCATATGAACTATCGAATGAGAAGATAAAGGTGCGCGTAGTCTCAATGCCGAGCTGGGAGCTTTTTGAGAAACAATGCCTTGAGTACCGGGTGAGCGTCCTCCCACCGGAGGTCAGGGCGCGCGTGGCAATCGAGGCGGGACTGAGGCTTGGATGGGAGCACTATGTGGGGCTGGACGGGGTCATCATCGGCATGGACGGCTTCGGCGCCAGTGCACCTGCAGGCGTGCTCTACGAAAAATTCGGCATCACTACCCCGGCCATTATTGAAGCGGCAAAAGCACTGGTGAAGAAAAAAGGAAAGAAGTAAGGAGTACATTCATGGGAAAACTTCATGATCTTGCCGCTCTCGGGCAGGCTGTCTGGTTCGATTTCATTCAGAGATCATTGATCAGCTCGGGTGATCTTCAGGATCTCATCGATCAGGGCGTCCGGGGCGTGACCAGCAATCCCACTATCTTCGAGAAGGCCATCGCAGGCAGCCATGATTATGATGATGCCTTAAAGAGGCTCGCCAAGGCCGGAAAATCCGTGGATGAGATCTACGAGGAGCTCGTACTGCGTGATATCATGCTTACGGCAGATCTTTTCCTGAGCGTATATGTGAGAACCCGCGGGCTCGACGGGTATGTAAGCCTTGAGGTTAACCCTGCACTTGCCTATGATACCGACAAGACTGTTCAGGAGGCAAAAAGGCTCTTCAAAACCTTGGGCAAGCCCAACGTCATGATCAAGGTCCCTGCAACGGATGCCGGCATTCAGGCCGTTGAAGCACTCATCGCAGACGGGGTGAACGTGAATGTGACCCTGCTCTTCTCCGTGAACCAGTATGTAAAGGCTGCTGAGGCCTACCTCTCCGGGTTGGAAAAGTATCTGGCAACAGGTGGTGACATTGCTAAAGTCGCTTCCGTTGCCTCATTCTTTGTGAGCCGGGTGGACACTTCGGTAGATGCAGAACTCGAAAGGCTTGGTAACAGAAATCTGTTAGGAAAGGCCGCCATTGCCAACGCAAAGATTGCCTATGCGCGTTTCAAGGAGATCTTTTCGGGACAGCGCTGGGAGCGGCTGGCAGGGAAAGGTGCACATGTTCAGCGGGTCTTGTGGGCAAGCACCGGCACGAAGAACCCCGGATACCCCGATACCCTTTATGTCGATAAGCTTATCGGTCCCCATACGGTGAACACCTTGCCGCCCATTACCCTAGGCGCCTTCCTCGACCATGGTCATATCGCATCCTCTCTCGATTCCCGCCTTGAACAGGCTGAGGAGGAGATTAACGAACTCATGAAACTTGGGGTTGATCTGGATGTAATCACCGGAAAGCTTGAAGAGGATGGCGTCAGGCTTTTCTCCAGGTCATTTGAATCACTTTTGAACAGTATAAAAAATAAGAAGAATGAGGTTTCATAGCCATGGCAAAATGTGAGATAAGCCTCGGTCCTTACCGATCAGCTGTGGACGAAGCCCTCAAAAAGATAGGAAGCAACAGAATTATAGAGCGCATATGGGACATGGACCACACGGTCTGGAAGAAAGAACCCGAAGAGATCACCAACAGACTCGGATGGCTCAGGAGCCCCATGTCCATGAGGCAGCGCACCTCGGAGCTGAGGGCATTCACCGATGAAGTGCGCTCGGCGGGCTGCACACAAGCCCTTCTGCTCGGCATGGGCGGGTCTTCGCTCGCATCAGATACGGTGCGCCAAACTTTCGGAGTCAAGGAAGGATATCTCGACCTGGCTGTTCTCGACAGCACAGACCCTGCTGCGGTTGCCTATCAAGCCGGGAGGATTGACCCTGCAAAATGCCTTACAATCGTATCTTCGAAATCCGGCACCACAACCGAGGTGTTATCGTTTTTTAAATACTTTTATAACCGGACGGCTCAAGCCATCGGCAAAGACAGGTCAGGCGATCATTTCATCGCCATTACGGATCCGGGCAACTCACTGAACGATCTGGCTCAGAAATGCCGTTTCCGGAAGGTGTTTGCAGGTGATGTAACGATCGGCGGCCGTTTCTCTATTTTGTCCATCTTCGGGCTCCTGCCTGCCGCCCTCATGGGTTTGGATATCGCACTCCTGCTCGACAGGGCAGTAGCCATGGTTGAGGCATGCGAGAATACGGATGTATCCTTATCCGGGGTTAATGAAGGCCTGAAACTGGGTGCGGCACTCGGTGCACTTGCACTAAACGGCAGGGATAAGCTCACCTTCTTCATCTCTGAAAAGGCCGCAGGCTTCGGCGACTGGGTGGAGCAGCTCATCGCCGAGAGCACGGGCAAGGAGGGTAAAGGCATCCTCCCGGTAATCGGAGAGACACCCGACAGCCCTGAACTGTACGGCAAGGACAGGGTCTTCGTCTCCATGAAGCTCCCGGGAGATGTTGCAGACGAGCCGTCTTTAGGGAAACTCGCGGATATGGGCCATCCAGTGATACGAATCTTCCTGGATGACATCTATGATCTTGGCGCCCAGTTTTTCCTCTGGGAGTTTGCCATATCCGTGGCTGGAAGCGTCTTGAACATTAATCCCTTTGACCAGCCCGATGTCGAATCAGCCAAGGTGCTGTCCCGTAAGGCCATGGATGATTACCGGAAGCAGGGCCGCCTGAGCACAGAGGCACCGGCCTTGATCGATAAAAATATTTATGTGTTTGCCGATTTACCATCAAGCACCCTGAGGCAGGCCGTGCACAGTTTTCTTTCCGATGCTCCGGATGGCGCATATATCTCCATACAGGCCTATTTAAACCCCGACCGGGAGGTTAACAAGGCTTTAAAGTCATTGAGGCTCTGCCTGTTGGATACATACCGCATCCCCACGACGCTCGGTTATGGACCGCGCTTCCTCCATTCAACCGGCCAGCTCCATAAAGGTGATGCCGGGAAAGGTCTCTTCATCCAGATCACCTGTAACGACGTCCAAGACCTGCCGATTCCTGATGAAGCCGGCTCCGACAGCTCGTCCATGACCTTCGGCATCCTCAAGGCGGCTCAGGCCATCGGAGATGCGGCAGCACTCAAGGCTGCAGGCAGGAAGCTCATCAGACTTCACATCGCCGGTTCCGACATCCCATCGGCGATTGAAGTTATTACTGAGGCTTTGCGTTAGAGACATGCCGACCTCGCTTTACCCTCTTCGTTAGGAGAAGAGTCACATGGCACATTTTGACTATGACCTCGGGATCATCGGCGGGGGAGCTGCAGGCCTTACGGCGGCAGCGGGTGCTGCACAATTCGGTGCAAAGACCATCATCATCGAAAAGTCAGGCTTGCTCGGCGGTGACTGCCTGCACTTCGGATGTGTACCGTCCAAGACCCTCCTCCGAACCGCCTCTGTCTGGCAACTGGCCCGAAGATCCGGGGAGTTCGGCCTGCCGGGGTTAACCCTTCCGCAGGTAAACCTCGGTTCCGTCATGGACCGGGTGGCTGAAGTGATCGATACAATCCAACACCACGACTCACAGGAAAGATTCTGTTCTCTCGGAGCGCTCGTCCGTTTCGGAAATCCGGTCTTTGCTGATGACCATGTTGTGGAACTTGATGGAGAGCGAATATCGGCCAGGAGCTGGATTATAGCTACGGGGTCTTCTCCTGCCCTGCCCCCGGTCGGAGGGCTGAGCAATACCCCATTCTGGACGAATGAAACCGTGTTCTCCCAGAGAAAGCTCCCTGAGAGCCTTATCGTGCTCGGCGGAGGGCCCATCGGATGTGAAATGGCCCAGGCATTTAAGCGCCTCGGATCAAAAGTAACCATAATCGAATTTCTCGATCAGATCCTCGGACCGGAAGATCCTGATGTGGCGGATATCCTCAGAGAACGCCTCATAGGAGAAGGTGTAGAGATTCATACCAATACAAAAGCCATTACAGTTGAATCAAGGGACGCCCTCATCCTTCTCACCATAGGCCCGACTCAAGGAGAGGGCACTACACAGATAATTAAGGGAGATGCCCTGCTCGTCGCTGCAGGCAGGAAACCGAATGTGGATGGACTTGCCCTGGAATCGGCCGGTGTCTTGTATACTGGTAAAGGAATACCGGTAAATGATCGCATGAAGACGAACATCCCCCACATCTATGCCTGCGGGGATGTGAACGGCGTCATGCCCTTCACCCACGTGGCCGGCTATGAAGGCGGTATTGCCCTGGCCAATGCGGTCCTGCGCATTCCGCGCAAGGCCGACTATACCAAGGTCGGGTGGTGCACCTACACCGACCCCGAGATTGCGAGTATCGGGCTCAATGAGAAGCGTGCACAAAAAGAGGGCACCGCATATAGTGTCATTGAAGAGCGTTTCGATCAAAACGATCGGGCCGTTGCCGCAAGAGAACCGGGGGGCAAGATCAAGTTGCTGCTGAACACCAAGGGCTCTCCGATCGGTTGCCAGATCATCGGGGCGCATGCAGGCGAACTCATCCATGAATGGATCATTGCCATGAACGGAAAAGTGAAACTATCCACCATGGCAGGCACCGTCCACCTTTACCCGACCCTCTCAGAGGTCTCCAAACGATCAGCCGGAGATTTTTTTGCTTCAAGACTCTTCTCTGATAAGACCAGATCCATACTCCGCCTGCTCTTCAATCTTAAGGGAAGGGCGTGCAGTGTGAATGAAGAAAGATTGAGTAAATGAGATAGGACAATCGAGGAGAGCATAATGTCATTATTCCTGCTCACCATATTCAGCATTTATAGTGCCGTGCACGTCTATGCCTTCTTCAAGGTGAAGGCCGCCTTCCCTTTTGGGGCCGGTATAGGCATCCTGCTGGGAATCTTTTTGGCAGTCATGACCTTTGCCCCCATTTTTGTCCGGATACTGGAAAGGCATGGATATGAATTTTCAGCCCGGTTGATGGCTTACATCGGTTACAGCTGGATGGGCATCATCTTCCTGTTTTTCACCCTTTCTCTCTTGACCGATCTCTATCACCTCTTCGTGAACGGTGCCGGGCTGATCTTTCGCAAGGACATGGGCCTGCTCACGCCCTCGGCAAGAATCGCCTTTCTCGTCCCCCTCTTCCTTGCCCTTGGCCTGGCCCTGTATGGATACTTCGCCGCACTGAACATCCGCCCGGAAATGGTCACCCTCAGATCATCCAAGATCCCTGAGGCAATCGGCCGCCTGCGCATTGCACAGGTCTCAGATGTCCATCTCGGCATCATCGTGCGTGAAGCGAGATTAAGGAAGATCCTCCGGGTGATTAGGGATGCAAACCCGGATATCCTCGTCTCAACGGGGGATCTGGTGGACGGCCAGATCGACAGCCTTGCAGGGTTGGCTGAGGCACTTCAGGAGATACATCCCCGATACGGTAAATATGGTATTACCGGGAACCACGAATTCTATGCAGGGCTCCCGCAAGCCCTGGAGATTACCAGGAGGGCCGGTTTTACCGTCTTGAGAAACGAGGCCGTGACGGTCGAGGGCATCATCAACATTGCAGGCGTCGACGACCCTACCGGGAAATCTTTCGGCCTGTCCGGAGGTATGCCGGAAGAAGAACTGCTCTCTTTATTGCCGAGGGATAAGTTCACGCTTCTCCTCAAGCATCAACCCTCTGTCCGTATAAAGTCTCTGGGCCTTTTTGATCTCCAACTGTCGGGACATACGCACAACGGACAGATCTTCCCCTTCAGATATCTGGTACAGCTCTTCTTCTCACACATTGCAGGATGGTATGACCTCCCCAAAGGGTCCCACCTCTACGTGAGCCGGGGAACCGGGACCTGGGGCCCGCCCATACGTTTCCTCTCTCCTCCGGAGGTCACGGTGATCGATCTTATCCACGGCCGGTGAATGGTGACTATAAGGAGGTGTTCACCTTTTTTGTTTTTTTAATTTTTTTATATCAACTGAACACATAAGTCTTGTCTGTATGACATTAAAACTTAATTATTACTATAAATCGAAAGGGAGGTAAATAATGGCACGTGATCCCAGGGATACGAAAAAGAAAAAGGTGATCGAGGTGCTCAACAAGGCCCGGTCTATGGAGCTGCAGGCTATCTATCAATACATGAACCAGCACTATAACCTGGACAACATGGATTACGGGGATCTGGCACTGAAGGTCAAGCTGATCGCCATCGATGAGATGCGCCATGCCGAGATGTTTGCCGAGAGGATCAAGGAGCTTGACGGTGAACCCACCGCAGATGCTGCCGCAAAGGTCGAAAAGGGGCAGAAGATCGAGGCGGTCTTTCCCTTTGATGCCAAGCTCGAGGATGACACCATCGATATTTACAACCAGTTTCTGCTGATATGCCGGGAGAACGGCGACAGTACGAGCATGAAACTCTTCGAGACCATCATTGATGAAGAGCAGATCCATTTCAATTACTTTGACAATGTCGCGGATCACATTGACAAGCTCGGTGCAGCCTTTCTCTCTCAGATTGCAGGGACTCCGGCCGATACCGCGACACCGGCCCAGGGCTTTATTGCAACCCAGGGCGGCGGTGCATAACTCAACATGCCCTGCTGAATCGTTTCTCTAAACGGTTAATCAGAAAGGCTCTGAGCATGAAATAAATTGAAAGGACTAAAATGAGTCATTCGACGGGGCATTCTATGCATGAAAAGGCGTTTCAGGAGTACTATCCGGACCGCCTGAGCCATTGCTATGGATGCGGCCGCCTCAATGAGCACGGCCTCCATATCAAGAGCTACTGGGATGGAGATGAAAGTGTGGCGCTGTTTACCCCGCAGCCTTATCACATTGCAATCCCCGGTTATGTGTACGGCGGGTTGATTGCATCCCTCATAGACTGCCACTCAACCGGCACCGCATCTGCTGCGGCATACCGGGAAGAAGGCCGCGAAATGGGGACTGAACCAGCCATAAGATTCGTAACCGCGTCATTGCACGTGGATTATCTGCATCCTACTCCGTTGGGAGTGGAGCTTACACTCAGGGGAAAGATAAAGGAAATCAAAGGGCGCAAGGTCATAGTGACCGTCACGGTCTCTGCCCGGGGAATTGTGTGCGTGCGGGGTGAAGTGGTAGCCGTAAAGATGCCCGAGCATATGAATCCTTTAATGGAATAAAGGTATTCTCAACAAATAGGGAAAAGGAATCTATGGGGCTGTTTAAAATTGATTTTCAGCTTGTCGTCATTACCGCAATTGTGTCTCTCGTTGCAACAGTTGCAATCGTCTTTATGATAAACATCATGCAACCGGGATTAATTGTTCTAAAAGGAGGAACCGCCCTTTTCATATATATAGGAGTTTTTACCGCGAACCTCATCATAGAAGCTGCCCGTCAACGCTCCGAGAGAAATAGAAAGATGTAGTATGCATATCTGAGTTATTCATCCATTGAATAAAAAGGCCTTGGCTCCTTCATATGATCACTATGCACGCATTTCACAGTCACTATTCACTTTTTCTGATCACTCATTACTGCCTCCACCTGCCTGTGGATATACTCCTTGAAGTCCAACTTTTTTTTAATGATCCTTCTTATGTCCGATCGTTTGAGCCATCTGGTGTATAGCCAGATCCATTGCTCCGGGTGTTTCCTGACTATCGAAGCCACCCAAGACTGCATGAAGTCGCTCAAAGCCTGGATGGCATCATACCCCTCTCCGAAGTACCCGGGATCCATGGCCTTTTCGAAACAGATCCGATGAGTTCCGTTCAGCTTCACGGTGTACAGCGGCAGCACCAGGGCATTGCCCTTGAGGGCGATGAATGCAGGCCCTGGGTTGGTGATGGCAGGCAGACCGAAGAAGTTACACAAAAGTGCCCTTTTGCCCTTGGTCCGCAGGTCCACCATCATGCTGATGATCCTCCCTTTCTTCAGTTCCCTGATGAGCATGAGGGCCTTGCCTTTGGGCGGCAGGAAGGTGATCCCCGAACGGGAGCGTATCTCGTGTATGATGGATTCAAGCTGCGGATCCTTGCGTAGTTCTGCCATGTGGCAGAGCTGAATGCCGAAAAGCCTCGGGACATTCGAGAGAATCTCCCAGTTCCCGATGTGGCCCATGAATATCATGATGCCCCGTTTGCTTGCCAGGGCCTCGTCCAGGTGCTCTTTGCCCTCCACCTCGACGCGAGCATTGATCTCAGCATCGCTCATGTAGGCATATCTTATTGCATCCACCAGGATCTCTCCCTGGTTTATGAATACCTTCAGCACTATGTACCAGACATGCTTAAGCCCGAGCGCTGCTTGCATTTGGATGCTGGCAATCTTTCGGTGGAACGGATCTACAAGCCAGGCGATTACGCCGAGAGACCGGAAAAAATTGAGAACAAAGGAGTAGGGCAGGTATCGGATAAGCCAGATCAAGACAAGGAGCATATGATATTTTATTTGTTGCACAATGGCGGAGAATAATTTCATGCCATTAAAGGTTTGTTTCACGTCTAATGCCCTTTCCTCTCTGCTTTAGGACACGCCTTTGAGGTCTTTCGCCTGAGTGAGTATAAATGTCCTTTTGCGAACCGTGTCTTGTTCAGCCACTTTTCAGCGCAAAAACGCCAATCAGTGGGAATCTATATCTTTTTCTTACCATCGCATTTTTCAAGTCTTGCCCTCTTCCTAGTTTATAGACCCTTGTGCAATTAACTCATTTAGATATCTGACCCCAATTTACCCAATCTCTCTGGCTCCGGAAGCTGTATTTCCTCTACAAATCCGGTTTATTGAATCAATGTGGAGTCTCCTGCTTTTCGAGTTCCTCTTTGGACTTCTGCTGCTTTTGGAGTTCCTCCTTGGACTTCTCCCGTTTAACCGGCTTTGCAGGATTCTCTTTCTTCGGGGCTACGCCCGGAGCCGGTTTTGCCGGTTTGACGCGTTCAGGTCCCGGCTGCTCGGGCCGTACCGGCTGCTTCTGTGGCCTGCCGATTTGACCGGGCTTTTCAGGTTGGCCGGGTATTTGTGGAGCGACCCGTTCCGGTATCCTGGTTTTGCCGGGTTTTTCCTGCAGAGCAGGCCGTGCCGGTTTGACGCGTTCTGATCCCACCTGTTCGGGCCGTACCGGCTGCTTCTGTGGCCTGCCGACTTGACCGGGCTTTTCAGATTGGCCGGGTATTTGCGGAGCGACTCGTTCCGGTACCCTGGCTTTGCCGGGTTTTTCCTGCAGAGCAGGCCGTGCCGGTTTGACGCGTTCTGATCCCACCTGCTCGGGCCGTACCGGCGGCTTCTGTGGCTTGCCAAGTTGAACTGGACGTGTTTCTGTTGCTGCCTCTCCGCGCTTTTTGATTTCTTTTTGCTGAAACGGCACTTGAGATTCCGGCCGATTTACCTCTTTAGCTGGTACTATACGGTTCGTGATCTTGGGCGACGCAACCCGGGATTCCCGGTTAACCCTGCCTTCCGGGGTGCGCTTTACTTGCTGCTGAAGCACGGCGGCGTTTTCTTTACCCTTGTGGATGGTCGTTTCATTTTGCTGGATACGTTTGATTACGCTATTGTGCGGCTTCTGGTTTACCGGTTTGTTCGTGTAGTTGTAACGCTGCTTGTTCGTCCCGTAGTTGTTAACCACCGTATTATTGACTACCGGCGCGGCACGGTAGTTGTTGATGATGGTGGTGTTGTTTATGTTGGTCACCCGGACATTTCTGTAATTGTTCACTTTATAAAAATTGTTCTGGTTGACCACGATGGCACGATCTGCGTAGGCATAATTCCGGACGTTGATGTTGATCCGGGTGATGTTGACATTATTCACAACCACCGTATGAGGGCCTCCCCAGTGGCGGTGACTGTAATAGGTCTCGCGCGGTGCCAGAGGCACCCACCCCACATAGGCCCCGCTGTGAATCCATGAAACCCTGCCGGGGTTCCAGAAAAAACCCACGTTGAGCATGGGAAGACCTATCTGCACCATTGCTACAGGCGGAGCCCAGTACCAGTTATCGCTTACATAAACCCAGTTGCCGTAATGGTGGGTGATGTAACCGAAAGGCTCTGCCGGGATCCATGCTTGATCCCCGTACCAATCGGTCCAGCGGCCCATGGTAAAAGGTGACCAGCCTACGGCTACGGTGGTAGGCCGCCAGAACCAGCGCCCGCTTCCCTCATAGGGAACCCTCTCCCACCTCCCATTCTCCTCAAGGATATATGCCTCGTCCCGGAGGCTAGGCGGGAGATAATCGGCAGAATGCCCCCGATGCCTTATCCTGTCCGCCCAAATATTTTCACGAGTGGAGTTCCACCGGTCCCAGTCCGGATCGACGGTTCCTTCACCTGATGACACCTGGTTCTGGTCGGCAAGTATCGATGGAGAACCGACCGCCACGTCGTATCTGGCCTCAGTTGCCGAGTGGACGAAACTCACTTTCCCCCTTACCGCAACCACTTCGACGGAGTTGTCGCCCACGTAGAAGTCAAAGACCGTGCCCGGATAGGCCAAGACGTACCCGAACGGACTTGTGACTTTTATGGCGGTATTGGAGCTTTTATTGTAGAATCGAGCCACGCCCGAAGCTACGTCCATTTCAGACAGGTCTGTGTCAAGGGCGATAAACTCGATCTGTGTGCTGTTCCCGGTCCTGATCCAGGTCCCGTTGGGAACAATCAACTCTGCCCTCCCCGTGCTTCCTGAATAGAGGGTGTCCCCTGCACCGAATGGCGCGTCCTTGACTACAGCCACCCAGTCCTTTTCATCGAGAACATAACCGAGCAGATCCCCTTCGATATGGTAGACGCGGCCAACCACCACGGCCGGCTCTTCAGCCGCCAGGGAGGGAAGAACCATAATATTCATTGAGACAAACAGAAGGACCAGTGATTTAAACCATTTCTTCATTCTTCTCTCCTCCCTGCAGGTTCATCTTTGACCTTTCCTTCAAAGCACATAAATAATTATAAGAACTATTGTTCCAGAGAACAACTAGGGTACTGTGTGAAGACATATGTTAATCTTATAGAGTCAATCAACATGTTTGTTCTCATAGACCCGTTTTCCCTGAGTCTGATTTTTTATCAGCATTCCCACTGTTAGGCTATACGTCCCTGAATGAACCCGGAAATCAAAACAATAGGGAGTCCTTTTATTGGAACCTTACATATATAATCATCAAATTGTTCCATACAAGGGCGCATGATGAGACCCTGCTTTTAATAAACAACCTGATACATCTTCTCTAAGGTTAGATTGTAGATAACTTCGATAAATTAACGCTTTCAAAACAGCCCTAAAAGTTGAGGTTTTCGGATGTAATCTATACTCGAAAGCAACTCCTAATAAAGTCAATATAGTATCACGATCGTTATACAAGTTTATTCTCTCAGAAAGTACACATAGCATGAGGTAATCTTTACTCTGTCACTATTGAAGATATCATTTGGAGATCTCTACATGTTAAGCAGAGAGGCACAATATATAGATCTATAAGAGATGCAAGATCCTTGATCATCACAAATCGCACTTTACTGTACGATAGCATCATAACTACTGCAGCTTCATCGAATGATCAGATCTCAACTATTACATTTTAAACCCAAGATTTTTTCATAAAAATGTATGAGGGTTGATGCCTGTTTTTTATAGCTCCATCTGGTTTGTGCAGTCTCTTTTGCCTTTATCCCGAAGCCCTGCCTTTTCTCTTTGTTTGAAAGGAGTTCGATTATCTTTTCCGTAAGGACATCTTCTTCCGGCTTCACCACAAAACCATTGACCCCGTCATCCACGAACTCAGGTAGCATGCCAAGATCGGAAACTATAGGCGGTATCCCCATGGACATCACCTCTCTTAATGCCCTGGCCGTTCCATCCGTCCCGGCCCTCATCATGACAAAGATATCGAATGCCGAGATCATGGAAAAATAATCGTCTGAACGGTACCCTGCTAGTATCATGTCGTTTTCTATCCCGAGTTCTTTAATCAAACCGTTCATGACGATATTGTCCCGGGACCCTCCCCTTCCCAGAACAAGCAGTTTTACTTTATCCATGCGGCCTTTGACCATCTTGAATGCCTTCAGGATTATGTCATAGCCGCGGTCTTTTTTCAGTCTCCCCACAACCCCGATAATCCTTTCATCTTCATCGATATGAAAAACATGGCGTGCATCTTCTATTTCACCTTTATACGATTTCACCCCGGGAGGAATCACACAGGTCTTTTCCACAGGATATTCGAATGTCTTCGTATCGTGATCGATGTTCTTCTTGCTGTAGGCAACGAGTCCATCGGTTCCGGATAACGCCCATTTCATGAAAGGTCTGGCCGGTATTCCATCCCTTTTATGGTCAGTCCTCACGATCAGGGGTCTTCGTTTATAAAATCTTAAAGAAAGGAGAGCAAGAAAATGGTCATGGTCAAGATTGGTATGGACAATATCTATCCCTTCTTGTTCGACATATCTCTTTATGTATTTTATGTCATAAAGCCAGTCCTTCAAAGAAAAGTACCGGTTAAGCCTGAACCCCTCAAAAGAGCGTAACCCCCTTTGTTTAACCTCTTTCTCAACGGTATTTTCAGGAAAGTTTTGGTTGGGTGTCTTTCTGTATGCAATCCTGACATCGACCCCTTCTTTCATGAGGGCCTCGCAGAGGGAAACCACCGGTTCAGAAGACCCTGTCCATTTCCAGTCGCTTAATAGATGGAGAACTTTCATTGTTCTTGATCCTCAAGGAGACGCTAACATTGCTGCTACTCGCTGATCAAGTCCTATATGAAATCATCTCCGATACATACGCTATCTCTGATTCAAGAAAACCTCTTCGAGATGAATGCAAGCACAGGAACTTGATTTCAGCTCTTCAAGGGAACTGAAATCCCGGGCCTTTGTCCTTGTCTTATCATCCCATGCTACAAATATGATCACATCTTTGCCGTATATTCTGTCAAGGGCCGTCCAGAACCTGTAGAAAGTTGTTTCACCGTCTTTGAAAGGATTATTCTGATCCTGATGCCACCCTTCACGAAAATCCGATAGAGTAAGACTCTGGGCTCGCAATTCACAAAGCTTTGTATTCCCAAGGACTGTGGCCCGGGTGAGGCGTTCGCCATAGGCCTTTGCATGGATGCACGCAAGGTTCATCTTGGTAAAGGCAAGAATGCAGATCATGAGTATGCACAGCGAGATCAACACTTCAATGAGGGTGAACCCTTTCTTCATTCGAGCTGCCTCCAAGAACTTATGTATTGATATACCAACACGGTGCCGGATGCCGGAAGTATTCTCAGTGCGACCGACCGGTCGCTGGAGAATAGATAGACGGTCCCGGCATTGCAAGCGCCCATGGGAGAAAAGCATACACGATCATCAACAAAGCTGATGCCATCAGTCGGGATTAACGTATTATTCGGCCCGACCCGGGCGCGGGATCCGAATTTAATACCTTGCCCCAGTGTGTATGGCCCAAGTCGCTGTTCGCCCGGGTCATACCGGGCGTTCCCATTGATATCACCGAAGGCGCTCCATTGCCCCACTTCAGGTATAAATACAATTCGCCAATGAACCCCTTCCTGGATAGAACGCTCACGCACATGATGAAAGAACGCGCCCATCTGATCTGCCTGGTTTATAATTGCCTTTCTTGAAGAAAATGCACCGAGACCCGGAATGGCAATAGCAGCTATAATACAGATAATGGCAAGGGTCACCACAAGCTCTGCAAGGGTAACCCCTCCACAGAGTCCCAGGGATCCTAGATGGTAACGAGGTCTGACCTTCCCATTTCCTTTAAAATAGCATTTGCAATGCATACACCCCGGAAAAAATCGCCTTCATTGCCGAGACAAGCATATTTGTCCCGGTCACAGGCGTATATCCTCTCAATAGGAGTAATATAACGTCGCCAATGAAAAAGTGAAGGGGGGTTAACATCTTCGGAAAAACGGAACCAGGGGCGTATCATATCGTTGCCCATGGGATTGACCACTTCAAAGGACTGAAGCGGTACGGACAGAAAGGGCATAAGCCGAGACAGTCTCTTGGTTATCATCCCATGACTCATGTGTGACGGCCCTGCTCCGTAGATGCCTCAAGTAGCGCTGTGGCTTTGTAGATGATTTTTTGATCAGTGAAAGATATGTCTCATTGCTCTTTTTGACTCTGGTTCGGGTACTATCTGTTATTCCGGGTTCCCTGGTGATGGCCTCGAAGGAGTCCATCAATTGCAAAACAAGCCCGTGCTCAGGCTCAATAGATTTCATCAGACGTTTATCGATTTTACTCAGAATCGGTTCGAGGAGGCCCCTTGAAAACGTCTCGGTAATCAACAGAGGGGTATCTGCCAAGAGCTCGTCGTTGGGGATGTTCGGGGAATTGTCAACCCACAAACATGTCAATCGTTTACTTGTGAGATGCGCACATGCAAAAAGCCCTGATATGCCCTCTCCTGATGCGATACGTCATAGGTCCTTTTCACAACATTAGCCCATCTTCATTCATCAGGCTAAGCCCCAGGTCTATAAGCATCGCTGAAGTTACGCCATAACCGCGCTGTAAATTCCCTTCTATCCAGACTGTATGGGTCCCGCACGAAGGGCTCTTCTCTTTTAGTATAGCATACCTCGCCCTGAGAATACGAGCAACTTTACATACCTGTCTGGCACCAAAGAGAAAGGCATGTGTTACATCCTGGTCATGTATATCTCTGAGAAAAGCCCTGCCCCTGACAACCGCCGCCCCGTCTCCACCAACAAAATATGCATTCGGGCGTGGTGTGGGTAAACCTCCAAGCTGTTCGGGACAGACAGGAATCATGATAATGTCTTGTATTTCCAGAATGGACCTGCGGGTCTTTGATGATCCGTCATATCTGCACCGGATGCCCAAGAGACAGGCGCTCACGAGAACCGGGCTTTCTAGCCGGCCAAAGGGGGATTGGCGATGCATGCCCCTTCATCCTTATCAAGGCCTTTGATGAATACCTTTCTCCCGACAATGGTGAGCCTGTCTTGTGCAAAAAGCTCTATTGCCTTTGGGTAAATCTTGTGTTCGAGCCGCAAAATGCGCTCTTTCAGGATGTCTTCAGTGTCATCCGGGTACACCGGGACCACGGCCTGGATAATTATGGGCCCGGTATCAACACCCTTATCCACAAAATGGACCGTGCATCCGGAAAACCTCACTCCATAGTCTATGGCCTTCTGGCGGACTCCCAACCCGGGAAAAGACGGCAGCAATGCAGGATGGATGTTCATGACCCTGCCGGGAAACTGCCTGAGGAATCCTGGTGTAAGCACACGCATGAATCCCGCCAGTGCCACCAGGTCAATCTCGAAGCTCTTAAGGATCTTAATGAGCTCCTCATCAAAGCTCTCTCTATCAGGATATTGGGTGTGAGAAACTACCCGGGTCGGAATGCCTCTCTTCTGTGCACGATCCAGCGCGAATACACCGGGAAGATTACTGATGACGATTGATACTTGGCCATCTATTTCCGAGCGATCACAGGAGTCCATGATGGATTGAAGATTGCTTCCGCTACCCGAAACCAGAACGCCAATGTGAACCACTTGTGTACCCCTACGAGAGGATAACCGCCTCACCACCCTTAGGCCGGGACTCGATATAGCCGATGACATCAGCTGATTCTTTGAGCCCTTTCAACCTGAGCATCACATCATCCGCATCTTTGGGGGATACGACCAGCGCCATGCCGATGCCCATGTTGAAGGTCCGATACATCTCTGCACCTTCGATCTTGCCGACGTCCTGAATGAAGCGGAATATGGGAGGGACACCCCAGGAGCCCTTCTCTATCACTGCGGACGAACGGGCAGGAAGCACTCTGGGGATGTTGTCAATAAACCCGCCTCCTGTGATATGCACGATGCCCTTGATCTCAAATCCCCTCAGAACATTGAGCACACTCTTCACATAGATTCGTGTCGGGGTCAGGAGTTCTTCGGCTAATGTCTTTCCAACATCTTCCAGATAATCATCAATGCGCATCTTGGCGCGCTCGAAAAGGACCTTTCTTACGAGAGAAAACCCGTTGCTGTGCAGGCCCGAGGAGTGTATCCCGATGAGGACGTCCTTTGCAGAGATGCGAGATCCATCGATGATCTTGTCACTATCTACAACTCCAACACCGAAGCCTGCAACGTCATACTCATCCTCGCGGTAAAAACCAGGCATCTCGGCTGTCTCGCCGCCGATCAATGCACAGCCGGCTTCCTGGCATCCTCTGGTGATGCTCGATATAATGACCTTGGCACGATCCAGATTGAGCTTGCCGGTGGCAAAATAATCGAGAAAAAACAGGGGTTGTGCCCCCACGACGATGAGGTCATTGACCACCATGGCCACAAGATCAATGCCGATACCCTCATGGTTGTCGGCCATGAATGCTATTTTCAGCTTGGTCCCCACACCATCCGTTGAGGAGACAAGGACCGGTTCGCGATAATTCCCGATATCCAATTTAAAGAGGCCGGCAAATCCGCCTATACCGCCTATGACCTCAGGCCCATGGGTGGACTTCACGCTTGACTTGATAGCCCTGACAAGAGTGTTCTGTTTATCAATATCAACACCTGCATCACGATACGTCAAAGACATGGATACCCCCAACTTCCTACCTACTATATGAGAATATTGAGCTAGTCAATCCGCCAATGAAGGTGATGTTTATCACTTTAAGAAAAAACAGGATGGCGGTTTGGGCATTGCCCGCCATCCCTAGAGGAGGTAGTTAGGAGTTATGTGGCTTTGAAGAGGGGTTCCAACTCTCTTCGGTTTCTAGTTTCCTTTAGTTGTTGTTATCGTAATCCCCTTATTCACCAGATGACTACCTAATCAGCAATGGTCGTGCCAACATATCTCATGACCATCTATCAATCTGTATTTCCAGGTTGATTTTGATAATTAGCCAAATTCTAACCCACTCAAGTGCTCACCATGAAACCTCAAGGTGTATATTTTATATACAATGGAGGTATACAGTTGTATAAAAGATATACACTACCCCTTCATGGCACCATCTCTCAAACAGGGAGATTGCTTGCCGGGAGCGATGGCATGAGAGTTGAAAAGCATAATCCAGGTAATTTTATGGATAATAGCGTTGGTATGTATTCCAGGAAGGCCTGGATCAAGATATCACCCTGGGTGATCATGGGCTCCCTCATCGTAATGGTACCTATCTTCATCTTTACAACTATGGAGAGTATCAGGACCCAGAGGAAGAACATGTATCACATGCTCAGTGAGAAGGGCGATGCCCTCATGCGCTCATTTGAGGCAGGCACCAGGACGGGTATGATGGGCATAGGTTGGAGCGGGGCCCAGGTCCAGCGCCTCATCATGGAGACTTCGCAGGAGCCGGATATCCTCTATATCCTTATAACGGATAAGGATGGGAAGATCGTTGCCCACAACAAGGTTCAGAATATCGGGAAGATGTATGGACTCGATATCGACCAGGCGCGGTTAGGTCCCATTATCAGGTGGAGGGTGCTCACCGATGATAAAGGCAGGCATGTATTCGAGGTATATCGGAGATTCCATCCTTCCCGAAGCGGGATGATAATCCTCAGGCGCAAAACACCCCTCCATGACTGGTTCTACCCCCATATGATCCCGAAGATTGAAAGGCCCCCCATACAGACCATCTATGTGGGGCTTAATATGGAACCCGTTGAGCAGATCATTAATGAAAACATAAAACAAAAGATCTTCCTGGCTGTGATCCTGTCGATGTATGGCCTGCTCGGGATCGTCTCCATCGTCATTGCACAGAACTACCGGTCCACCAAGGCATCGCTGTCGCGGATCAAGGCCTTTTCAGATACGTTGGTGGACAATATGCCCATAGGGCTCATCTTCATCGGCGAGAAAGGCCGCATAGTGACGCTCAATGATGTTTCAGAGAGACTCCTCATGATCGCGGCTTCCGAGGTAAGGGGCAAGAAGGCAAAAGACGTGCTGCCCGAACAGATCGTAAGCCTCATCGAAGATATTCATGACCCACGTGATATAGCCGTGCGAAACCTCCGTGTTCCCCTGCAGGAAAAGATCATGGTCTATGAGGCGAGCGCGAGTTTTTTAACCGATGAAGACAATAATTTCCTTGGCCATATAGTACTCCTGCGGGATATCACCGAGATAGAGCACCTGAAGAGGGAGATGGAGCGTAAAGAGAGGCTTGCGGCCATAGGGAGCCTTGCTGCCGGTGTGGCCCATGAAATCAGGAACCCTTTAAGCTCCATCAAGGGTTTTGCCACCTACTTCCAGGAGCGCTACCGTGATATCCCTGAAGACCAGAGGATTGCCGGGATCATGGTAGGAGAAGTCGAACGCCTCAACCGGGCGATCAGCCAGCTCCTGGATCTCTCCCGGCCCATGGATCTGAGAATAAAGACAACCTCGCTGGTTGAGCTTCTTAATCGCTCTGTGGAAATGGTTGAAAAGCAGGCCTTAGAAAAAGGCATCACTATCGACCGTACGGGGCTTCCTCAGGATCCTTGCAATGCGGAAATAGACCCTGATAAGGTGGGCCAGGTACTGCTTAATCTTTTTCTGAATGCCTTTGAAGCCATGGAACAAGGCGGTACCCTTACGGTTTCTATCAGGTGTGATGACAAGCCAAACAGATTTATCATCCGTATCTCAGACACCGGCAATGGAATCGCACATGAAGACCTGCCTCATATATTCGACCCGTACTTCACTACCAAGCAATCCGGGACCGGCCTAGGACTTGCCATTGTCCACAAGATTATGGAGGCTCATGACGGCGACATCAAGGTGGAAAGTATACCGGGTACAGGGACGACGGTTTCCCTGAACATGCCTGCCGGAGGAGTTTGATGATGGCAATCACGAGTAACAGAAACATATTGGTAGTGGATGATGACTTCAGCCATCGCACTATGCTCAAGACCTTGCTATCGGGATGGGGCTATGAGGTGAGTGAGGCCGACGACGGCCAGGCAGCCGTCAATATGGTCCAGGAAAGACCTTATGACCTTATCCTTATGGACATAAGAATGGTCAAGGTGTCAGGTCTTAAGGCACTTGCAGTCGTCAAGGAGACCAACCCTGCTATCCCGGTGATCATTATGACTGCTTATTCATCGGTCGATACAGCCATCGATGCCATGAAAAAAGGGGCCTATGAATATCTGACAAAACCTCTTGACTTTGAAGAGCTGCGTTTGAAGATGGAACAGGCCATGGAACACAGCATGCTCAAAGAGGAGAACCGCCTCCTGCGCGAGCTTGTGGGTGACCGCTTCGACACCGGGAGCATTATCGGCAGAAGCCCGGCCATGATCCGGCTTCTGGAAACCACTGCCAGGGCCGCTTCCTCGGATGCAACAGTTCTCATCACCGGTGAGTCGGGGACCGGCAAGGAGATGATTGCCGGCGCCATCCACTTCAATTCTCCCCGGAAAGATCACCCTTTCATAAAGATGAACTGTGCCGCCATATCCGAAGGCCTGCTCGAATCCGAGCTGTTCGGCCATGAAAAGGGATCATTCACCGGAGCATTGCGCCGTAGAGAGGGCCGCTTCAAACAGGCCCACGGCGGCAGTCTCTTTTTGGATGAGGTCAGCGAGATGCCGCTGGCCATGCAGGTCAAACTCCTGCGTGTGCTTCAGGAAAGAGAGATCACCCGTGTCGGCGGCGAAGAGGTGATACCGGTGGACGTTAGGATCATTGCGGCGACCAACAAAGACCTCCCAACCCTTATAAAGATTGCCAGATTCAGGGAAGACCTTTACTATCGGCTCAATGTCATCAACCTTTCCGTACCCCCGTTACGTGAGCGCGCCGAGGATATCCCCGTGCTGGCTGAACATTTTTTAAAGATGTTTGCCATCAAGAACAACAAACCCTTGAAAGGCTTCACACCACAAGCCATGGACCGGCTCATTAAACACCCGTGGCCGGGTAATGTACGCGAAATGATGAATACTGTTGAGAGCGCTGTAGTCCTATCCAGTTCAACCTTTCTTACGGACGGAGACATCCCCATCTTCAGGGATGAGTCGTACAATGCTCCCCAAGAAATAGGGGCTGCAAATGCCATCAGTCTTGATGAAATGGAGCGTCTCACCATCTTGAAAACCCTGGAGTCAGTCCAGGGCAACAAGAGCGAGGCTGCAAGAAAGCTAGGGATTACACGGGCCACGCTTCATAAGAAGCTGAAAAAGTACTCAGTACCCTGATCACTGAAGGGGGCGGGTTTGAAGACCCGCCCCTGCTTTTATATCCGTAAACGGCTCACCATCATTCAACTGCGTACCCGGCAACCTTGTCTCCAACCTGCGTAGTAGTGAGGCCCATCTTTCCTGCAGACAGAGACTTGATGTCGTGCTGAAGGGTTTGGACGATACCCCGCTCGATACGTGCTGCTGCTGCATCCTCCCCGAGGGTCTCCAACATCATTTGGGCGGATGCGATGGCTGCCAGCGGATTAATGATGTTCATACCCGTGTATTTAGGTGCAGATCCGCCGATGGGTTCGAACATCGACACGCCCTGGGGATTGATATTCCCGCCTGCAGCTATGCCCATACCGCCCTGGGTGATGGCACCCAGGTCGGTGATGATGTCGCCGAACATGTTCTCGGTCACCAGGACATCGAACCATTCAGGGTTTTTGACCATCCACATGCACGTAGCATCCACATGGTAATATTCACGTTTGATATCCGGATAATCTTTTTCACCAATCTCGTGGAAAGCCCGCTCCCATAGGTCAAACACATAGGTCAGTACATTGGTCTTGCCGACCAGGGCCAGGATCTTTCTCTTGTTCCTTTTTCTTGTGAATTCAAAGGCATAACGCAGGCACCGCTCCACCTGGAAACGCGTGTATATCATCTCTTGGACAGCCACTTCATGGGACGTGCCCTTCATAGTAATGCCGCCCGAGCCCGTGTAAACACCCCCCGAGTTCTCTCTGATCACTACATAGTCGATATGTTCAGTGCCCTTATCCTTAAGTGGTGTTTCCACATTGGGATAAAGCTTAACCGGCCTGAGATTGATATACTGGTCCAGCTCGAACCTGAGGCGCAGGAGGATGCCCTTCTCCAGGACGCCCGGCTTTACATCCGGATGTCCGATGGCCCCCAGGTACATGGCATGGTGTTTTTTCATCTCATCCGTGGCCGTATCGGGCAGGATCTCGCCGGTACGCAGGTATCTATCACCACCAAAGTCATAGGTAGTAAAATCAATCTTAATGCCTTCAACAGCAGCAACTGCCTTGAGAACCTTGATACCTTCGGCAACCACCTCGGGACCTGTCCCGTCGCCGGGAAGAACCGCGATGCTGTATGAATGTGCCATATTGATACCCCTGTTCACTGATATACTTTTCAGAGTGCCCGTATATTTGCGCAATTCCTGGCTCGATATACTAAATCGGATGATGAAGTCAAGGGCAATGGAGAATCCCTTTTTCAGCTTTTTTAGAGATAATCTGATGAGTGCTGGTCAAGGTAGCCTCTGATGTAGCTCTCTACGCGTGCTTTTGGCTTGTATATCCCGAAGTGACCCTCGCAGAGGATGTCGGCGCCTAGATCCAGGAGCTTGTGCATGGATGACCGCCATTGGCTGATGTCGGACTTGAACTCTTTTGTGAAGGGTCCGTGTATGTCCTGGCCGAAGAGGATGCGCACCCCCTGACAGTCCATATAGATGGAGATGGAACCTGGGGTATGGCCGGGTGTATGGATGCAATGGAGTTCGTCAGCGCCGCAGGTGATGATCTCATGTTCCTGCTTCAACCGTCTGTCTACCGCTGTCGTGGGGAGCTTGGTGTTGTACCAGCGCGCAGCCGTGAGACCGGGGTCTCCGGATTCGATGGCATCCGCATCAAGATCATGGGCAACAACACTTAACCGGAATGTTTCTCTGAAGAATGTTGTTGATCCGATATGGTCTACATGACAGTGGGTCAACACCAGTGTAGTGATCCTGGCCGGATCAAGTCCCGTCTCCTTGATATTATCGATTATTGCCTTGGGTTCCCTGCCTGCGCCGCAATCTATCATAACAAGGTCCGCCCCGCATGTTATGATATATACTGCAGCATCATACGGATCTGAAAGATCCGAACCTCCGACCTGGTATATCCCCTCTGCTACGGTCACATATTCACCCATAATACCCTCCCAAAAAGACAGGCGATACCGCTATATTGTATGTGCTTATTACCCTGTGTGGATAACAAATACTTGTCTCAACCATCCAAGGGTCTTTGAACCGGGAGCATACCCGAAAGTCAGCTGCAAGGGCAATGTGGTAAATGATATGTCTATCTCTTATTTTAAATGCACGCAGAAATCAGTTTCTCGGCTTCAGTCTGCGGTCAAGGAGGACCTTCAGGGTAAAGATGGCGCCCGGGTCGGCCTGGCGTACCACATCGATATCTCCATGTATCTTTACCATGGCTATGCGTGCCTCAGTCAGGCCAAGGCCCGTTTTCATCGGGTCAGTGGAATAAAACGGCGCGTAGATGGTCTGTGCCTTGTCACGAACCCCCGGCCCGAAATCTCGAACAGATATCATTGCAAAGCTTTTATCACAGGATATATCGATGATAACTTCATGAGTGCCTGTTTCTATCGCATTTTGAAGTATCCTGCTGAACGCGATGCGTACGTGTTCGGTGTCACAGAAGGCATGGATGTCTTTCGGTGCGTTTATCCTGACAGGGATCGGCGGAGCAAAAGCCGATACGGCCTGGCAAATGAGCTTGCATACATCCACCTGGCTGCAGGAGGGCTCCATCCGCACCAGCATTTCATACTGCTCAATGCGGGTAATCATGTCTTCTATTCGCCGGATTGAGGAATAGATACCGGAAAGGGCCTGCTCCCATTTTCTGGTCTTTTCACCCTTTTCACGCTCCAGTCGTTTGATATATGCCCCGATGATGGTTAATGGGTTGCGTAATTCATGGGATAATCCATTGATCATCTGGCTCAAATCATTTGCCTGAATGGTGAGTCTGCGTTGCATGGCCCGAATATCGGTGATATCCCTGCCAATGACCGATAGTGCATAGATTTGCCCTTCTTCCTCCAATGGCGTGCTCAGGAGTGAAAAGATTCCGGTCCTCCCGCTTAAAAGGAGCATCCTCACTTCCGATCGAACAGGGACATTGTTGATATAACCTTTCTCAAGCATGGTTTTAAGGTATTGGCGATCCTCCTCCACAACAAAGTCGGCAAACGATCTGCCCATGATTGATGCACCTGTTCCTTGGAGATACTTCTTAAATGTATCATTGCAGAACATTATCTTCCCAGCGGGCCCCAGGATAAATATGAGGTCGTTGGCGTTTTTAATGATGGCATTGTGCCGTTTGCTGTCGCGAAGGATCAATCTCTGCTTTTCCTTGATGGTAAGATCTTTCTCATTCAGCGACTCGATGAGCATATCGCCTACCTCAAAAGATTCCCTCATTTCATTATGCAGTGTTGCCATAGCCCGTATAACTGAAGCGTCCTTCGGGATTACCCCCATGATCGCTAAAGGCATCCTATTCGGACTTTTGCCATTATGTACCAGATAGATGCGGCGGGAGCCGGTATTCTTTCCCTTCACCGCCTTGGGGTCATCGATAAAAAGCAGGCAGCCGTCCTTTGTGTCTTCAAGTGCATGAACATGATGAACATCAGAACCTTCAGGAGGGGACGAGTTTCCAAGCCAATAGGCATCCATAGGCACTCATTCGGAAAAACGGATCATTTTCTTTACGGGTCATACAGAGACGTTGCTTACGCATGCCCTTTCGGGTACAAAAAGATCATGGCTTCAAAAAACCCACACATAGGTTTAGCGCTCGATAGTGGCGGGGCTATGGGTGGTGCCCATGTCGGTGTGCTGGAGGTACTTGATGAGAATTCCATTCCTCTCGACATCATCGTGGGCTCCAGCGCCGGCGCTGCAGTAGGTGCCTTCTACGCTGCAGGAAAGCTTCAAGATTTTAAAAGACTCATCACCGATCTCTCATTTATCCACTCACTGAGTTACTATGTGGATCCTGTATTTCCAATCTCGGGTCTGCTGGCCGGCAGCCGGGCATACAAGTTCATACAATCTCTCGTGGGCGACGTACTTATCGAAGATCTGCCGATTACCTTTATTGCCATAGCTACCGATCTGCTTACGGGAGAGACCGTTGCCATTGACAAGGGTCCTCTGGCGGATGGCGTAATGGCAAGCATAGCCATACCCGGCGTATTCAGGCCTGTAGTCCATATGGGACGCCTGCTCACTGATGGAGGGGTGTCAGACCCCTTGCCGCTCGATATCCTCAAGGCTCACTCGCCTGATATTTCTATTGCCTGCAATCTCCACCCGCATATGCCTTCTCGATACTCATCGAAGAAGAGACGGGACATCATCAAGGCTGAGCAGATGGCTTCTGCAGGCGAAGAAGACCTCGCATCAGGCATGATAGAACGAGTCGCAGGACTTCTCCGTACTCAGACCATACACACAGGCCTCAAACCTCTGGCCGAAAATATCCTCAAACTCGTCAATATACCGCGCACGAAAAAGGCTTCAGAGATAGATCTTGCCAAGAGCCTAAAAGACCATCTCATTATAAGCAAGCAAAAACTCAACGAGATCATCTCGAAGCCCTTCTTAACCATGGGTTCGGAGCAGAGACTCAACATCATAGAGATCCTCCTGAGCACCACTAATATCCAGCAGTACCAGAAAAACCGGCTCATGCTCAGGTATGAGCCCCCGGACATCCTGGTCGAACCGGATGTAGTAGACATCGGGGCTTTGGAGTTCACCAAAGGGGCCTCTGCCATAGGGGAAGGGAGAAATAAGGCACAAGATGCTATTCCTGAGATCCTCAGGATGATGAAAGAAAAAAGACTCTCTACTTTACGATAAGCAGGTTTGCCTGTTTGAGTCTTTGGGCAAGTGTTGTTATAATCTTGTTGGCGATCTCGGGGTTATCATTGAGGATACGTTCCAGACCGCCTTCCTGGACAGGGAGGACCTCAACGATACTCTTACCCATGGAACGGATGGTGGCACTTCTCGGTTCGTTCAGGATGAAGCTCATCTCGCCGAAATACTCGCCGGGTTTGGTGATGACACCGATACGGACACCCTTCTTGAGGACCTCGAGCCCGCCTTCGGTCTGGAATAACTTATAGATCTCGATCCCACTGGTGCCTTCTTCGATGATTATCTGGCCGTCATCATATTCCTTCAGGTCGAGATTGATAGTCTCGCTGTAGGGGATATTGGCTTCGGCAATAGATGTGGTCTGTTCGAGCTGAAGGAAGGCCGATCGCATAACCATAGCGGCTAGTGCCGGCTTGGCGTAGGCAATCTCGTCGATGAGTTCAGCTTCATAGGCGGCTACGCGTGATGTTTTGGTGGCCTTGGCTGTAGTGGTGTATGGGATGCCCCGGTAATAATTTTCCAGACCGAAGACATCCCTGTCCGACAGGATGCGGATAGGCTTGTCGAGCTGATAGATCTGCACTTCGCCCTGGAGTATCGCATAAAAGTACCGGCTCGGCTCGCCTTCACGTACGATAACCTCGCCCGTCCTGTATTCACGGACCTCCACGGACTCAATAGGTTTTTCATCGAGCATATCAGCCCTTTCGGCATCAGGGAGGGCAAACTTAAAGAATTACCTGAGCTATAATGACCAGTATTGTGAATGGGCCTTCATGATATCATCAAGTTCAGGAAAAGACTTTTCCTCGATCTTCGGTGCAGACCCCCCCTTCATGACATCGATCACGGCCTTAACGGAATCCCGCAATGCATCAAAATTATACCCCCCCTCAAGCGCATAGATAATAGGGGAATTCACGTCTTGAGCAGCATCCCGGATCAACCCGGCCAAAGCGCCGAAACCCTTGGAGCTGATCTCCATGCCTCCTATGGGGTCCATGGCATGAGCGTCGAACCCTGCAGAAACGAGGATCAATCCTGGTTTGAAAGCCTTGATAATGGGAACCATTACACTTCGGTAAAGAGCGACCATCTCCCCGTCCCTCTTGCCGCCTCTTAAGGGACAGTTTACCGTATACCCTTGTGCACTTTTAGATCCTGTTTCGTTGAGTCTTCCTGTGCCGGGATAGAATGGATGCTGGTGAGATGAAAAATACAGGACATCTTTATTGCTATAAAAGCTTTCTTGGGTACCATTGCCGTGGTGTACATCAAAATCGATGATGATAACCCTGTCTACTCCGAATGCTCTAATGGCCTTATTGGCGGCAATGGCTACATTATTGAAAATGCAGAAACCCATAGCCTCATCAGGGGTGGCATGATGGCCGGGGGGGCGAATGCTTGCAAACCCGGAATCGATATCACCCGACAATGCCATACGGACCAGCTCGATCACCGAGCCTGCAGCATAAAGCGCTGTTTCATAGGAATCCTGTGAACACACCGTGTCAGGGTCAAGATCAACGTATCTATTGGACGAACATGAGCGCTTGACACTATCTATGTAAGATCGCTCATGGTTAAGCACAATGTCCTCAATGCTTGCCTGGACTGGGTCGATGATTGCAATATCTGGGTCTTTGCCGGCGAAAAGTGTATGGATATAATGTATCCTCATGGGGGCCTCTGGATGGTACCCCCCTGTGTCATGACTCATGAAAAGTGGGTCCGAGACAACTCCTATCATGGTATCCCTAGACGATGATATCGAGTGAATAAGATGATGATTCGAGAACGGCTGGGTATGATACGGCTTGTTTGAAGTCCCGAGCCGTCTCTATACGGCCATAGGTCAGCTCATGAATTACCGATGCATAGGAGATCATAGGATCCATACCCAGTGTGGTGACCTCGGCCTTTTTCGATATGATCACCCGGGAAAGTGCTGCGGGAGGATTTGCTTTGCTAGGAATTGTTACGTCGATGCTCTTTGCGGATTTGGACTTTTCCGATTCCCCCCAGTCGACCTTTACATACTTGAACTTAACGAAGGGAAGCTCAATTGCAATCCCTTTCATAGTGGGATAGCGGAAAAATTGATCCTCGTAGGGCATCATCCTTTAGTATAAGCATCATGAAGCCTATTTGCAAGTGTTAATTCAATATAATCATATTGAACATAAAACGTTATGATGTTACCGTTATGTGTATCTCATCCTGAAGGAGGAACTGATATGAGGAGAGTTCTTAACTTGGCACTATGTCTTTGTGTATTTTCCCTATTACCACTGGCCCTGCTCGCTGAAGACTTCATGGCCGAGGGTAATGCACTCTTAGATAAGGGTAAGACGAGCTATGAGAGCTACAAACAGGCAGGTGACATGTTTGTAAAGGCCCTTGAGGCAGCCCCCAATAACTATGAGGCAGCCTGGAAGGCGTCTCGCTCATACAGGGAGTTTGCCAACGAATCCGAGAAACATAACACCCCAAACTGGAAGGCCACCTGTAAAGAATATGGCAAGATGGGCATGAAATATGGTGAGAAGGCCATAGCACTCAATCCAAACGGTGTTGAGGGTAATTTCTGGTATGGGTGTTCAGTAGGTAATTATTCTGATAGCGTGAGCGTTCTTACAGCCTTAAAAGAAGGCCTGAAAAACAAGACCCAGAACAGCTTCGAAAAATCCTACCAGATTAATAAGATGTACACGGATGGCGGCCCCATGAAGGCCTTGGGCCGCTTCTGGTTCGTCCTGCCCTGGCCCATGCAAGACAAAAAACTCTCGGTGAAGTATCTCAGGGAATTCCAGAAATCCTTCCCTAACGACCCTGAGGGACAGGTGTTCTTGGCCGAGACCCTCATGAAAACCGGCGATAAAGACGAGGCTAAATCACTGCTTCAGAAGGCATCAATTTCCAACGACAAGTACTTTGCCGATTGGGCGAAACGGCTTCTTGCAGAAATGTAACAGTGCCTTTGAAAATATAAGATAAGGGCGCCCCTCTTACATGAGGGAGCGCCCTTTTTTTCATATGGCCGGTATCAGTTATAGGTCAGTATCAAAAGCCGATCTGCTCAGGGCAAGAAGTGATGCCTGGTCGAGCTTCCTCATAGTGCTGATGAGCTTTTTAATCTCTCGGTTGTCCTGATCCACGAACTCGATGCCCATCCCCTTCTCGGGCTCACAGCGGACTACCTTACCTTCCACATCAATGACCCTTCCCACGTCAACCGCATCCAGGGTCATGCGTATGATATCGCCGCGTTCCAGGGTATGAGGAGTTTCAACGTATACACCTCCGATGCTGATGTTTCTCACCGTGCCCTTCAGAACTTTTCTGTTAGAGTCCTGGTACCTGGCCTCGATCTTCAAAGGTTTCCTGGTATACTGCCTTTTGTCTTTTACTTTCATGCGTACACCTTTACCTGAATTCTATCATCACTTATGCTATTCGTCAGAACCCTTCCCATTCTTTAACAACATTTATTTATAAAAGAGTGACTAATGCAGTTTTTTCTCATTTCTAAAATCTGCTGGATTCGGATCTCTCATGATCCTACAGCCCTTGACTCTGTTGGAATTGGACATACCATCTAGATTAGTACCAGATCACCCACGGGGGACAATGCCATGAAAGTCAAAGATATCATGACAAGCAAGGTAATAGCACTGACAAAAGATATGGGTATTGTAGATGCTGCCAAGATCCTCATGGACAACCACATCAACGGCGCCCCGGTACTGGATAAAAAGGGGAAGCTTGTGGGTATCCTCTGCAGGGATGATCTTATATCTCAGCAGAAAAAGCTGCCCCTGCCTTCTTTCTTTATCATACTTGACGGCATTATCCCCCTCATCTCTTCCAAGCACGTAGAAAGAGAGATGGCTAAGATTGCGGCTACAAATGTGGAACATGCAATGTCTATCAAGCCCGTCACCGTAACCCCCGATACCGACATAGAGGTAGTTGCAAGTCTCATGGTGGATAAAAAGATCCATACCATCCCGGTCATTGATTCAAACGGCATCCTAGCGGGCGTTGTTGGGAAGGAAGATGTATTGAAAACCCTGATCCCCAAAAAATAGACGCCAGGCATCAATCGCCGGGTGTCTTAAGAATCATGCCCCTTCAACATAATCCCCATAGGCACTGTCGCTCCGCCTGAGACGTTTCTCAAAGTCCGTTCTTTGTTGTGCCGCCTCCTTCATGAGATGATATCCATATTGTCTGTGAGAGACTTCAAGGGCTCTTACCGCTTCTTCAGGAGATACGAATAACGGTATTTTGTACTTGTTCCGGTAGAGAATAGTCTTTTCTGCTGCATTGGGAGTGTAGATGGCTGCAGGCTTGCCGTATTCATGGCACTTCTTCACAAGCTCCATGATGGCCTCGATGACCATTGGGTGCCACAGGCTGGGCACAGGAAGGAGCCCGTCAACCTCTTCAGACGACAGGAGGATATCGAAGATCTCCAGAAAGGTTTGCATGGACAGCGCAGGTCCGAGATCTATCGGATTCGAAACATTAAAAATCCGGCCGGTCCTTGAAAGACGCTCCTGGGTTTCAGGAGACAGCTTGGCCATCTCAAGGCCTGCCTGGACGAGCAGGTCTGCCGTAATCCCGCCGAAGGCCCCGGAGTTTGTAAACATGGCAATCCTCTTGCCCTTCAAGGGCGGCATGTGGGTAAATATTTTGGGCAGTGAATGCAGCTCGGAAATGGAATCGACCCGGATGACACCTGATTGTTTGCAGGCATTCTCGAAGATAAGATCATTGTTCGCCATACCTGCGGTGTGCGACTGGGCAGCACGGACACCCTCGGTGGTCCTGCCCACCTTGAAGGCGAGTATGGGTTTGTGGACTTTTTTCGCAATCTCCATGAATTTACGGCCATCCTTGATATTCTCCAGGTACATGCAGATGACTTTGGTCTTTTCATCGGTGTTGAGGTATTCGATCATGTCCGCCTCATCGATATCGCTCTTGTTGCCGATACTCACGACCTTTGCAGCCTTGACCACCTCACTCATAAAGGACTCCAGCACGATCACCACAATCCCGCCGCTCTGGATAATATACGATATCTCACCGCTTTCCTGGATAAAGGTATCGAAGTTGTCCTTCTGTACACCGTAGAAGCAGCAGAACTTATTTTCGGTATTGAGCACACCCAGACAGTTGGGTCCCATAATGCGCATGCCGTAAGCACGCCTGATCTTATCGATCTCTTGTTGGAGGGTCTTGCCCATTTCTCCGCCCTCGGAGAACCCGGAGCTCTCGATGACGATCCGCTTGATCCCTCTCTCACCGCACTGCTTAACGAAACCCGGTACCACCTTGGCCGGGGCAATTACAATGGCAAGGTCCACATCGCCTGGGATATCCGTAACATCGGTGTACCCGGGGCATCCATACACTTCTTCTCCCTTGCGGTTTACTGCATAGACAGCACCTTGAAACGGTGAGAAATCATGGAGAGATCTGCAGATTGTTGCCCCGAGATTGAATGGTGAATTGGATGCCCCGATCACTACAACAGACGAGGGATTAAAAAACCTATTCATGGATGCGCCTCCTGTGGTTGTTTATGAGTTATGACCTTATACAGATTATTTGATCAGATAATTTAAGCTGTTATGGTTCTCCTTTTCTCCTTTTTAGTTCAATTGTATACCTTTCTTTAAGCATCTGAATCATATCCACGATAGTGGAATAGATGAACCTCCCGTCATCATCACTTAGATCCTCAACCTCGGGGCGTATCTGTTCGAGGTCCTCAAGCTGCTCATCTAACGAGCTGATCTCCCGCTCGAACTGCTTGAACATCTCATCCCGCTGCAAGAAGCGAAAGAAAAAGGCCCTGGTGAGGAAATCCAGCTGATAGTCGATAGGTACCGGTGGATCAGAAAGAGATTGATAAAATTTTTTCCTGCCCCTTTCGGTTAAGGAATAGACATGCATGTTGGGCTTACCCGTTTGAATAACCACATCCTTTTGTACAAGCCCCCCTGCCTCGAGCTTTCGCAGCGCCGGATAAATCTGGTTAAGACTTAAGTTGTAGGCCATCATGAGCTTGCCCGTGATGTTCTTGATCTTATATCCGCTCTTTGGGCCGGACATGAGCAAGCCAAGGATTACTTGATCGGTATCCATGCATGGCACCTGATGCTATTTTCTCTGAAGATAATTTCTGCCACCATATTGTATAATAAAACATCATAGTCTTAATCAGTTGTCAACACATTCTCTGTCAGTATGAGATCGGATTGTAAGACTATCTCAATTATCAGAAAGGTATTATGCTTTCCCCGAACATGACGAAAAGAATATTATCAACGAAGACTCCGCATCTGTGAGACTTCTCCATAGAAGACCGGGCAGCAAAGTGCTGCCCGGTTTCGTTTTTATGTCAATCTTTTCGAGGTATAAAATTTAATCTTGTCCAAGGGAATAGTCCCTTATGAGATTCGCTGCGCCAGAGTTGTTATATCCCTGATGAATTCGTGAATATCCTCATCTGTGGTGTCCCACGAGCACATGAGCCTCACCCCACCCTCGCCGATAAAGGTGTAGAAGCGCCACCCCATCTCATGGAGACCGTCTATAACAGATGAACGCATCTTCACAAAGACCGAGTTGGCTTCAACCGGGAACATAATCTCTATTCCTCGGATTTGTTTAAGCTCTTCGTGAAGGAGTCGGGCACAGCGGTTTGCATGCTCGGCATTTTTTAGCCAGATCTCATCACGTAAGAGCCCAATCCACGGGGCTGAGAGAAACCGCATTTTACTGGCAAGCTGGCCTGCCTGTTTGCACCGGTAATCGAATTCCCGGGCAAGCTCCTTTTCAAAAAAAATGACGGCCTCCCCTGCGGCAATCCCATTCTTTACCCCTCCGAAGCAGAGCACATCCACACCTGCTTTCCAGGTGATCTCCTTCGGTGCAACCTTCAAGGTAGCCAGGGCATTGGCAAGCCGCGCGCCGTCCATGTGGAGACGCAATCCCAGGCTTGATGCAAGCCCACCCAGGGCTTTAAGCTGATCCGCCGTATACACGGTGCCCACCTCGGTGGCCTGGGTGATGCTGATGACCTTCGGTTTGGGATAATGGATGTCGGTTCTCTTCAGGGCGACCTCTTCCACTTCTTTGGGTGATAACTTGCCATTATCTCCTCCTGCCAGGAGGATCTTGGTGCCGTTTGAAAAGAATTCAGGCGCCCCGCACTCATCGGTCTCGATATGTGCATGCCTTTGACAGATGATACTATGGTACGACTGGCAGAGCGATGCAAGGGCAAGCGAGTTGGCTGCGGTTCCGTTGAAAACGAAGAACACATCGCAATCTGTCTCAAAAAAATCTCTAATCAAGTTGCAGGCCTGTGCAGTATATTCATCCTCACCATAGGGAATACAGTGACCTGTATTCGCTCGCGCAAGGGTTTCAAAGGCCTCAGGACAGATACCCGAGTAATTGTCACTCGCAAACTGCCGTCTCATTTTCCTCATGGATCTTCCCCTTACCTTCTTTCAGTTTGCGGCCAGGGAGCTCCTGTACTCAGAATATTTTGAAACATGGCTCAGGGCCCTGAAGGCATACCCGAGATCGCTGAACACCGGGATGCCTTTCTCGAGAAAGACCTGCCTGGCTTCCCTGATGAGATCCGTTATATCGAGTGAATCCAGGCCCTGCTTGAACTCAGGCATCACAAGAATCACGGGTTTGCCGGTGGAGTCCGCAGCATCTCTCATGGCATTGCTGAGCTCCTGATACGGGGTAATCTGCTTCATCGAGTCTATTCCCAATCCCATGGCAACGGCCTTGTAGTGGTGCACAAGCTGGATGAGTACCTGGACATCCACCCGAGGGTCGCTGCCGGACTGGAGGAACACATGCCGGTATGCATCCGGGCCCACCAAGGGGTTTGCGGCGTCAATCGGGTTTCTTGCACTGGATCCGGGCCTGGGAAGCACTTCCAGGATCTTCTCGCTCAAGGAATCATCGAATGTGGGCAGATTGACCCCGAACCGTTCGGCCATATCACCGGCGCTTACACCTAAGGCTCCGCCGCCTCCGGCGACACTGATGCCCTGGTATTTCATTATGGGAAGCATGGAAAATGCAAGACACGTCTGGGCAAGCTCCCACAGATCCACCACTTGAATGGCCCCGGCCTGGCGCAGTGCAGATTCCCAGATTACCTTACTGCCCCCCATGGATGCCGTATGGCTGGCAACAGCCCTGCCTCCTGCTTCTGACAGGCCGCCTTTATTGATGATTACGGGCTTCGTGGCTGCCACCTGTTTGAGGACCCTGAGGAACTCCCTGCCGTCCTTTACACCCTCCATGTACATGGCAATGACTCTTGTCTCGGGGTCCTTACCGAAGTACTCCAGGAGCTCTGTCTCTCTCAAGTCTGCCCCGTTGCCGAAGCTGACGACTTTTGAAAATCTCACCCCCATCCACTTGCCGATATGGGCAAAATCTATGGACATGCCTCCGCTCTGGGATATAAAGGCGACATGCCCGCTTTCACGGGAGAGGTCCGGGCCTGGCAGCAGAGTCAGGCCGCTTGCCGGGCAATAGATGCCGAAACAGTTAGGCCCGATCACCCTGATCCCTTTGGAAGCAATCTCCTTAATCTCTTGTTCCAGGCCGGCACCCTCCGGAGTGCCGGCCTCAGAAAAGCCTGCAGAAAGGATCTCGGCGCCTGCAATACCCATGATCCTGCAATTTTCCAAGGTCAGCGGAACATGCCCCGCTGGCACGGCGATAATTGCGAAGTCGACCTGTCCCGGTATCTCATCGAGACTCCGGTAGATCTTGGAGCCATTGATCTGGCCGCCATTCGGATTAACCGGATAGAGCTCGCCTGCAAAACCTATGGCGTTAAGGGCGCTCAGGATGCCGCTGCCAAAACCTGTGCCCTTGGGAGATACCCCGATGATGGCCACGCCTCTGGGATGGAAGATGCGATCAAACGCTTCATTGTTGTCTGCTTGTTCAATAGTACTTTTCATGGTGACCCCTCGCTTAGACATGATGACTCATGGACCTCTCAATATCATTCTTTCTGTTTCCCGGGAATTTGTCAATCCTGACAGGATGGAACAAGGATATCTTTACAGGTCAGTCCGGCAACATTATACTAGTCACGGTACACTCATGAAAGAGCGGTAGGGGGCTATGCCCAAAGAAAACACCCATCTTCATTTTGCATATGGTCTGCTTGAAGAGTTCCGGGGGCAGGACATCCTGAAGGATGTCTCTGAACATATCCGGCAGTATCTTTTGGGCTCCATCATCCCGGATACATGCTATTATGGCGTCAGCGCTTCTCTTAGGCGCATCTCCGAGACATTTCACGGCAAGGACGGAAACCCTACCAACACCACCATCGTGCAGGTGCTCGACCATACACAGGACCTGAAGGATCTAGCTTTCATATGTGGGTATATCTCACATTGTGCCCTGGACATCACCTTTCACCCGGTCATCTACTATCTCTCGGGTAATTACTATGATAAATCCCCTGAAAAGAGGACCCATGCCGTCTACCTTCACCGACACCTTGAAACCTGCCTCGATATCGACATTCAGAACACCATGCAGCTTCACAGGCTCATCAGGACAGTATATCTGAAAGGACTCATCTTTGAAGATATCATCTCACATGAATTCCAGGTATCAATAAAGGGCATAAGAAATTCTCTGAGAAGACAGATCGTCTATAACATGCTGTTCACGAGCATGGCGGCTTATCGCCTTGCCAAGGTATGCTCACGTGTCGGTCTGTTCAAAGATTCCTCACAACTCGGACTCTTCTATGGGGATGCAGAACAGGGTGAGCGTTTGCCATCCGTGATCGAAGTAGCCGATCTCGTGGACGGCCATGAACGGTCCACGACGCTTAGCAATCTTTTTCAAGATGCCCGTACATTAGCCAAGGCCATGATAGAAGCTGCGTTCGGCTATTGGAATAAAAGATTAAGCCTTGCCGAAATGCTCCAGGTCATACCAGGCTTGAGTCTTGACACGGGCAAGCTCGGAATAAGCGCTTCAAGTGTTCACTACACCAGGGAAGGTGTTATGAATGTAATGGGGCAATCTTCGATATTATGAAATTCGCTGATTCTCCGAAAGGTTTTCCATGGCGTTTGTGCGGATGAAAGGTGTTGAAGGTCTGGTATATGTCCCAGAGGATAATGGGGGCTCGAAGAAACATTCATGTGATGACTGTTATTACTGCCAATGGTGCAGCGATAACAGATGTGAGCTGTGCCTCGAAACGAAACCCTGCAACAAGACCAAATGCCCTACAGGGATTATTTCACTTAAGGATGTCAAACGGGGTTAAATCATCTAAAATCAGTTATCTTATCCCGCTATTTCCAACATTAGATATTCGCCGCCATTGTCGCGGTTGATGGAACATCACTCAAGTGCTCTCCATAATGGGTAAACTTGATAGTTTTATCCGGGGCAACAATAAAAACAGCGGGAAGCTGTGTCTCTTTACCTTCGAATTTCCCGTGCTTGTACCCCTGAAGGGTTGCCTTGATAGCCATAATCAGACCTGCCGGATGCATATATCTGAGGATACTGCCAGGCTCCACATGATACAGCTTAAAAAGATCACCCTTTGGATCGCAAATGATGGTAAACGGCCAGTCTTCTTTCTTGGTGGCTGATGCGACCGTTTCGGGAGAGCTTTGAATGATGACAAAAAGCACTGCCTTTTTTTGTTCAATGAGATTGATCTCGCGCTTCAGATTTGCCATATCGATCTGGCAGATAGGACAACCAAGGTAACGGAGAAAGACCAGAACCGCCGGGTTACCGTTCATTGCTTCATAAAAACCTCTCTCACCTTCCCATGGTGTTTTGAATAGAAAGTCAGGGGCCTTGTCGCCGACTTTAAGTTTTGCATTCATCTTAATATCCTCCTGGTATCTTCTCTCCGTATCAGCCCTTATGGTACCTGCAGGTAACTCTCAAACGAAGACCCCTACCATCCTTTTCTCGATGGTCTCGGCCTCCCTCACGATCCGATCGAACAGTTCCTTGACCGAAGGTTCATCGTGAATCAGGCCGGTACACTGGCCCACCGGCAGCACGCCCTTCTGAAGATTGCCTTCTTCGGTTGCCAGCTGGAAGGCCTTGGAGGCATTAGCCAGGTAGGCAAGCTGCTTTGCGTTCTTCCATCCGGACAGCAATACGCCGATGAACAGCTTGATGAATGGAAGGCGGAGCGTCTTCGCAATATCCTGCGCATTGATGAATGCCGCGGGCAGGTTCAATCCGCGCCGTTTGACACGCTCGGCCGTATCGGTCTTGAGGACGCGGCACCACAGCCCATCGATACGCTTCGAGTAGAGGGTGTCCGTGACATCCATCTTAATGGATAGGTCTTTGTAATTCTGGTGAAGGGGACTTTCCTTGGTCGTCATCAGCCTGGTTCCCATTGCGATTCCTTCTGCGCCCAGGGCAATCGCTGCTGCGAGACCCCTCCCGTCAGCAATCCCTCCGGCCGCCACCACGGGGATAGTAAGGGCATCGACAAGGCTTGGTATGAGGCAGAACGTGGTGACGAATTCACCATGGGCCGCAGCCTCATTGCCCGTGGCGATCACTGCATCGCACCCGTATTCCTGGGCACGCTTGGCATGGCGGGCACTTACCACGGTGGCCATAACCTTGCCCCCGTATTTATGGGCCTCCTGCACGATCCAGTCTCCTTTGCCAAGGGCAAAGTTGATCACCGGGACCTGCTCTTCCAAAAGGACCTTTGCAGATTCCTTGGCGCCAGGAAACAGCAGTGATGCATTGGCCCCGAAAGGCCTGTCTGTGAGCTTGCGGATTTGCCTTATTGATTCTCTGGTCGTATCCTTGTCAAGGGGGCCTGTGGCGAGAATCCCCAGACCGCCTGCATTTGAAACCGCAGCCACCATCTTGGGCACGCTGATCCAGCTCATCCCGGACAGCAAAATGGGGTACTGAGTCCCCAACATCTCGGTAATCCTGGTTTTCATACTACTCCTCCTGGAAGCTCGGTTCGGTTATTGACAAACCAAGTGAACATTAAAATCCTTCCATGCGCGCGATGATCTCGCACATGACTTCATCCGCACCTGCGCCGATGGACATGATGCGGGAATCCCTGAAATAGCGTGAGATCAGCGTCTCATTCATGAATCCCATGCCCCCGAACATCTGCAGGCATCCGCTTGCCACCTCGGAGATCAGCTGCCCGGCATAGAGCTTTCCCATGGATATCTCTCGGGTGACATCAAGCCCTTTCATCTTCATGCGGACGATATGGTAGGATAATTGTTTCAGGCATTCATTCTTCATGAGCCACCCGGCCAGCCGGTGCCGCAGCACCTGTTTTGTAATGAGGGGTTTGCCGAAGACAATCCGCTGCCTCAAATACTGAACCGTCATATCGATCATGTCGCGAACGCACACATAGGTCCCCGGCAAGACTGCAAACCGCTCATGCTGGAACTGCTGCATCTGATAAATAAACCCCTCCCCTTCAAAGCCTATCAGGTTCTCGGCAGGCACCGTGACGTTGTCGAAAAAGAGCTCAGCCGTATCGCTGCTCCTCAGGCCCACCTTGTCGAGTTTCTTGCTCACGGAAAAGCCTGGGAGATTTGTCGGCACTACAAAAAGACTGAACGAATGATACCCCTGATCATCCCCTGAACGCGCGAGCAAGGTCAGGAAGTCTGCCTGGGTGCCGTTGGTTATAAATGTTTTAGAGCCATTGATTATATAGCTGTCACCATGCTTTACGGCCCGTGTCCTGATGGCAAAGACATCGGAGCCGGCATCGGGCTCTGTGACTGCAATAGCCGATACCATGTCGCCCGCGATAGCCGCTTTCAAATATGTCTCTTTCAGGTACTCGCTCCCATGAGCAGCAATGACAGGTGTAGCCATATTCGTCTGGACGGCAATGGCCGTGGATACACCCATTCCGTGGATATGCCCGATCTCCTCGAGCAGGACGGTCTCATACCAGTAGTCAAGACCCAAGCCCCCGTACCGTGTATCATAACGGATACCTAAAAATCCGAGGTCCCCCATCTTTTTGAACAGGTCATGGAGCGGAGCAGTCTTTTCCTCCCATTCATCCATGGAGGGATTAATTTCCTTGTCCACGAATTTCTTTATAGAAGCCCGAAAAGCCTCGTGTGTCTCGTCAAAATACATCCCGACCTCCCCTTTTTCTTAAGCGCCGTATCCGGAGTGAACCCCTTCATCCAGCCACATGGGTAGAGTTGCGAGTATAGCGTGCAATCTCTTAAGCATTAATCCCTTACCGGTTGCTGCACCTGTCAGACAGGTACTATGGATTCCGGCATCTCCACAAGGCGTGCCCGCAGATATTCGCCCAGGGTCTTTGCCTGGGGGTCCATACGGAAAGAAGCCGCTGCGCCCTCCCCCAGGATACCCTTGATATAGAAGTTCACGGCCAGCAGATTGGGCAGCTCATAACGGTCGATCTCATAGTCCTTCAAGTCCAGGAGCATACTTTTAAGCCTTTCTGTGGTCAGAAATTTCTGAAGGAAGGCATATGCATGGAGCGTCTTTGCCCATACACCGAGATTTGCATTGCCCCCCTTATCGCCCGAGCGGGTTGCAAACACCCGTCCGAACGGTACACGGGTAGTCTTGCCGCCGGGTGCAGCAGGCACATCTATCGTAAGGGGCTTTGGTGCGACAAACCCTTTCACAGACTTCACGCACTCCACAATGAATTCCTTGTCCTGAACCACTACCTTCTGGTGAATCCGGCTGCTGGAAACAAGTGCCGGCCAGTACACGATTGCGGGCGTCCCCTTGGCAGGGGGGGCTGTACCGGTAAAGCCGGGGATATTGGCAAGGGCAAGCTCCACGATCTTGGACGAGATCTTGTCCACCTTTTTCTGGTCCGGGTCGATAACGGTGATGCGCAGATATGCGAAGGCCTCCTCATTTGTATCAGGGTCATCCTTGTTGGACCGGATAAGCTGGATCTCGGCCTTCTGGAACTGCCCTTTCCCTCCGAGGGCATCGAAGAGCGCCTCTTCAAGGATGCGGGCCTTCTTATCGATGTCCAGTCCGGTAAGGATCACGGTCATGGAGTTTCGATAGCCGCCCAAGGTGTTGATGCAGACCTTTGCCGTGGCGGTTGGTGGTTCCCCCTTGACACCCTCCACTTTTACGCGGTCAGAACCTTGCTGGGAGACCCTTATGGTGTCGAAGCGGGCAACCATGTCCGGGGTCAGATAGCGTGGATCGCTGATCTCATAGAGGAGCTGCGCCTTGACCGTATCCACCGAGACAAGTCCCCCGGTTCCCGGATGCTTGGTGATGACAAAGGAGCCGTCACAAAAGATTTCCGCAATGGGGAAACCCACCTTTTTGAAGTCCGGGACCTCATCGATGAATGAATAGTTGCCGCCGGTGGCCTGGGCCCCGCACTCGATGATATGCCCGGCCGTAGTCGCCCCTGCCAGCCTGTCCCACTCATCCTGCTTCCATCCGTGCCACCAGGCAGCAGGGCCGACTACGAGAGAGGCGTCCGCTATTCGGCCGCCCACCACAATATCAGCCCCCTCTTCCAGGGCCTTCACGATTCCCCAGCACCCCAGATAGGCATTTGCGGATATGACAATGGCCTTGGAATCTTTCAGGGCGATCCCCTTGTCCAGGTGGGTTAAATCCTCACCGGATGCCTGGAGCTCTGCAAGGCGAGGCATGAGGTCATCCCCCTCGATATAGGCGATTTTCGGGTGCAGGCCCAGCCCGCCGGCGATGCGCGTCAGCTCTGCGGCAAGCCCCTTGGGATTCAGTCCGCCTGCGTTCGATACCACACGGATCTTTTTATCGAGGCATTCACCCATGATCTGTTCCATCTGCCTCAAAAAGGTCGAGGCGTAGCCGCCATTTACGTCCTTCATCTTAGTCCTGAAGAGGATAGCCATGGTCAGCTCTGCAAGATAATCACCCGTGAGAAAATCAATAGGCCCACCCTGCACCATCTCTTTTGCAGCGCTCAGGCGGTCGCCGAAGAATCCGCTGCAGTTGGCGATGGTGACCTTGTCCCTGTTTTTGCGATCATTGACACCCATGCGCATCCTCCTTTGTCCTCTAACATCCGTTCAATGTGCTGTGCATTTCTTTTGATGAATCTACTACTCCCTCTCCCTTGACGGGAGAGGGTTGGGGTGAGGGTGATAAAGGCTGAAACAACATGTTCAACCCCCCTCCCCTTAATCCCCTCCCACCAGGGGAGGGGATATCAGTCTTTTTTCGAATACATAAATTTTATCTCCCTTTAAAGACTGGCTGCCGCTTCTCGATGAACGCCGTAATGCCTTCCAGGGCGTCCTCGGTGGAGGCCACCTCGGCGATCTTTCCGGACAGGTAGTCCAGGGCCTCTTCCAGCTTCATGCCTTCAGCTGCATGGAAGGCCTCCTTGCCGATCTTCATGCCGATGGGGCTCTTGGCTGTGAGGCTTTTCAAGACTGCGTCAATTGCACTGTCCAGCTCTCCTGCAGGCACTACCCTGGTGATCAGACCCAGGGCAAGTGCATCGGATGCCTTGATCCTCTCTGCCAGCAGGATCATCTCCATGGCCTTCTTCCTCGGTACGTTCCGGAATATAAGGGCACCTATCATCATGGGCCACAGGCCCACATTGACCTCGGGCGTGCCGAACTGCGAGTCGTCGCCGGCAATGACGATGTCGCAGGCGAGCATGAAACCCATCCCTCCTGCCAGGCAGTATCCCTTCACCCGGGCAACAGTGGGCTTCGGGAATGATGCGAGTCGCTTCAGGAGCTGTGCATACTTTGCAAACACCTTCTTGCCTTCTGTGGACAGGCTGTCACCCAGCTGTGCACCCGTGCAGAAGGCCTTGTCCCCTGCCCCGGTGACCAGCACGGCTTTGACATCCGCATCTTTTTCAGCGCTGTCCAGATATTCCAGAAACAGATGTATGGCCTCGGGAGTAATGGCGTTTCTCTGCTGCTCCCGGTTAATCGTGATATGGGCTACATTGTTTTCCACACGGTAGAGAAGGTGTTCATCCGGCATCTTTTTTCTCCTCTTCCTTCTCGATATCCACCAGGATCTGTCCGGGCATGACCTTTTCTCCCTCTGCAACATTGATCTTGAGCACACGACCCTTGAACGGTGCCTGGAGGGTTGTCTCCATCTTCATGGCAGAGACCACCACAACACCCTGGCCTTTCTCCACCTCATTGCCCTCAGCCACCATGATGCGCACCACAACAGAGGGCATGGGCGGGGTGACCTCCTGGGGCAGCTCCTTGAGGCCCCTTCTGCGTGGGCCCGCCTGGGCAAGGGCATCGGCATCCTGGACCAGATAAGTGATGCCCCCCACATTGATGAGCTTTCCTTCTTGATTATCTGTCAGGTAGGCGTTTACACCGGCACCGTCCACATCGAGGTGTATCTGGTTTGCCGAGATAACACGGTAATGGGCAATCAGGCTGCGGCCGCTGATAGTGGCAGTTATTGTCCCTTCATCAGTGAAATCGGCTTGAACAGGTATGTCCTGCCCGGCTATTCGTAAGGTATAGTTCATCTCATGTCTCCGTTCTTACCCGCGTATACACTTATGGCCTGAAATTACCCAGGGTCAGCCATGGAGAAAAGGCCTCGGCATCAGACTGGGCAACAGCAGTGGGTCTCCTGCGGTTCGCTACGGCATCCACCACATATGCCAGGGCCACAAGATCAATGCCTTGTATTAAGGGCTGCCATTGAGCAAAATGCGCTTCAATGAAGTCGGTGTATGTTTCACCCTTGATGAAGGCCTCGTTCGAGAGGATGTCCACAAGGAACGGAATCGGAGTCAGGACACCGAGAATCACATAGTCCTTCAGCGCCCTGATCATCCGCCTTATGCAATCCTGTCTATTTTGGGCATGGACAATGAGCTTTGAAAGGATGGGGTCATACTCCACCGGCACGGTGAATCCTGAATAGATGCCGCTGTCGTTCCTGATGCCCGGTCCCCGCGGCTCCTTGACGAAATGGATCTTTCCCGATGAAGGCAGGAAAGCGCTCAAGGGGTCTTCGGCATAGATGCGGCACTCGATGGCGTGTCCTCGACCCACGATATCAGCCTGTGAAAGCATCAGTTGGTTGCCCGCTGCGATCTCGATCTGCTGCCTCACCAGGTCGATGCCCGTGATCATCTCGGTGATTGGGTGTTCCACCTGGAGGCGGGTGTTCACCTCGAGGAAATAGAAGCTGCCGTCCTGGTCGAGCAGGAACTCCACGGTTCCTGCATTCACGTATCCGGCGGCCTTGGCTGCAGCGACTGCAGCCTTGCCCATTTTATCCCTGAGCGTAGGTGTTAGGGCAGGTGACGGTGTCTCCTCGATGATCTTCTGGTGCCTCCTCTGGATGGAGCATTCCCGCTCCAGCAGGTGAATCACGTTGCCGTGGCTGTCCGCCAGGACCTGGAACTCAACATGGCGGGGCTTGTCGATATACTTCTCCAGATAGATGTCTCCGTTGCCGAAGGCGCTCTTTGCCTCCCTGGCCGCAGAGACGCATGCATCGGAAAAATCGCCCGGTTGCCGGACGACGCGCATGCCCTTTCCCCCTCCTCCTGCAGCTGCCTTGATGAGTACCGGGTAGCCGATCTGGCCAGCTTCACGGGCCAGAACATGAGGATCCGTCTCGGGCTGCATCATGCCCGGGATGACGGGCACACCGCTCTTGATCATGGTACGCCTGGCATGGGTCTTGTCCCCGAGATCACGGATAGCCTGGGCAGGGGGCCCGATAAAAACCACACCTTCCTGCTCGCACCTCTGAGCGAACAGAGGGTTTTCCGCTAAGAACCCGTAGCCCGGATGGATGGCATGGGCCCCGGTCTGTTTGGCCGCTGCAATGATCTTGTCCATGTTGAGGTAGCTCTCCACAGGTTCCGAAGGTCCAAGACATACGGCCTGGTCGGCCTCCAGGACATGCAGGGCATCCCGGTCGGCCTCAGAATAGACGGCCACCGTCTTGATGCCCATTTCGCGGCATGTTGCAATGATCCGCACAGCGATCTCGCCCCGGTTGGCTATGAGTATCTTGTCGAACATTGTCATCTTATGTATCTCCCTACATCCTGAATATCCCAAACCCCATTACATCGTCCCTGATGGGGGCGTTCAATGCGGCGGATATGGCAAGCCCCAGGACATTGCGGGTGTCCGCCGGGTCGAGGACACCGTCATCCCACAGGTTCGATGTGCTGTAGTAGGCATCACCCTGCATCTTGGCGGCATCCACAATGGGCTTCCGGATAGCCTCTTCTTCCTCGGCAGTCATTGGCGGCAGGCCTGCCTTGGCGTTCTGATCGTTCTTCAGGGTGATGAGCACACCGGCTGCCTGCTCGCCGCCCATAACCCCGATCTGGGCATTGGGCCACATCCACAGGAACCGGGGCGAATAGGCCCTGCCGCACATCCCGTAGTTGCCCGCCCCGAAGGACGCCCCCACAATGACCGTAAATTTAGGTACAGTGCAGGTGGAGACGGCATTGACCATCTTGTGCCCGTCCTTGGTGATGCCGAGCCGCTCATACTGCCTACCGATGATGTAACCGTTGATGTTCTGCAGGAAGAGCAGAGGAATACCTCGCCTGTCGCAGAGCTGGATGAACTGGGTGGCCTTGAGCGAGCTGTCGGAAAACAGGATGCCGTTGTTCCCCAGGATCCCCACGGGGTATCCATGTATGTATGCAAAGCCACATACGAGTGTGGGCCCATAGAGCTCCTTGAACTCAAGGAACTCGCTTCCGTCCACCATGCGTGCAATGATCTCGCGGCAGTCGTAGGGCACCTTCAGGTCCCTGCTCACGATCCCGTAGATCTCTTTAGCGTCGTAGATCGGAGGTTTGGGCTCGCGCATGGTAAGCCGTGCCTTCTCGCCCTTGGGCAAGGCACTGACGATCTTCCTGACGATGGAGATGGCATGGGCATCATCCTCGGCAAGATAATCCGAGACTCCTGACTCGATGCAGTGCACCTCTGCACCGCCGAGCTGATCGGCGGTCACCTCCTCGCCGGTGGCGGCCTTGACCAGCGGCGGCCCGCCCAGAAATATGGCGCCTGTGCCCTTGACATGGACTACCTCGTCGGACATGGCAGGGACATAAGCACCGCCTGCCGTACAGAGGCCCATGACCGCCGTTATCTGCGGGATGCCCATCTTGGAGATGACAGCCTGGTTGTAGAATATCCTGCCGCCGTCATCGACGTCCGGGAAGATCTCGGACTGGAGCGGCAGATATGCACCGGCCGAGTCCAGCAGGCTGACCATGGGAAGTCGGTTTTCCATGCAGATGGTCTGGCAGCGAAGGTTCTTCTTGACCCCCATCGGGTAGACGGCCCCGCCCTTGATCATGGCATCGCTGGCAACCACAAATACTTCATGGCCTTCGACTATGCCGATACCTGACACAAGACCTGCGGCATGGACCCTGCCGTCATACATGCCCCTGGCTGCTAAAGGCGCGATCTCCAAGAACGGTGTATTCTTGTCAAGGAGCAAGTCGAGCTTGGTGCGTACAGGCAGTTTTCCCTGGGCCTTCAAACGGTCGATGTCCTTCTGGGGCCGCTCCTCCCTGGCCTTTTTCAGTTCAGCCTTGAGGTCAGCCACAAGGGCTTCCATGGCCTCAAAGTTGTTCCTGTACCCATCGGACTTTGTATCGATCCTGGTTTCTATGACATCCATCGTTTTCTCACCTCATCTTGCTTACTCGATTTATCCCAAAATACTTTCGCCCCCCTCACCCTATCCCTCTCCCGCCAGGGGAGAGGGAACTTAACACCCTCATGTCTGGTTAAATATCCCCTCTCCACCTTTTTAGGGGGAGAGGGCCAGGGTGAGGAGGTACATTCTTATTCCCAGCAAAATTGTTACACATTCCTTGCATGTAAACCATCCGGCCTAGTAAATGGGTTAATCCAAATTATGCCTGCACGTACCTGTCCAGCTCTGTTCGGGAGATCAATGCCCGCTGCATCTCGGATGTTCCTTCACAGATCTCACCGAACTTGGCGTCGCGGTAGAGTCTTTCCATATCGCTGCCTGCAAGATATCCATGGCCTGCCAAGATCTGCATCCCCCAGTTAGCGATTTTCGTTACAGCCTCACTGGAAAAGAGCTTGGCACAGGCAGCCAGTTCCTCTGCCCCGTGTTCGGAGGTATTGAGCGACCAGGCAGCACGCAGGCCGAGCATCCTCCCCAGGTCATTGTTGGTGAACATGTCAGCCAGTTTGAATCCTACATCCTGGTACATGCCTATGCGTCTGCCAAAGGCGATCCTGGTCTTGGCATGGTTTGTAGATACTTCCATGCAGGCCATTCCGATACCGACACACAGGGCAGCAATCCCAACAGCACCCATAGTCAATATCTTATTTATCTGTCCATAGCCCTTCCCAGGAACACCTCCCAGTATCCCTGCTGCAGCACAGTTCTCCATGGAGACCGAAGCAATAGGGGCACCCCGCAGACCTAGAGTCTCGATGGGGGCGGCTACTTTTAATCCTTCAGCACCTTTCTCCATGATGAAAATGCTCATACCCTGCTCGGCTCCGGCATCTTTGTCATTGTATGCAAGAACCAGCAGCACGTCCGCTATGGGGGCATTCACCACGAAATTTTTCATCCCGCTGATAACCCACGTATCACCATTTCTTCGCGCCACGGCAGCGATTGCCGCCATGTCGGATCCCGCCTGCTCCTCGGAGTATGCAAAAGCCCCCACCTTCTCTGCCTTGAGGATGGCTGGGACATATCGCTGTTTCTGCTCAGGGGTGCCAAGCAGCTTCAATGTAGCGGCGCACAGAAATGCGCTTGCGCGTGCGCTGAGAAACGTTGCCGGACATGCCTTTGCAATCTCCTCACCGGCAATATAGTGCGCGATAAGGTCCAGGCTGTCGTCTGCATAGCCTGCCTCCAGCCAGCCGGCATTTGCGAGGAGCTTCAGGTTTTCCTTCATGTATGTGCATGCTTCATTACGCGAGCTTTGGTCGAGCATCTTGGCCCTGGGCGCGATCTGTGCCCGGCAGAAGGCAGCCAGGTCCTGCTGCAACTTTATTTCCTGCAAAGAAAGCTGGTAATCCATTGTCCACCCCCTTTAAGGAATTACATCATCATGATCCGAGACACGATCATGCGCATGATATCCGAAGTGCCGCCGCCTATGGCTGCAAGCTTGGAATCACGAAAATTTCTTTCTACCGGATATTCATGCATGAAGCCATACCCACCGAAAATCTGCACAGCATCCGATGCCATCTCGAAGCCCCTGTCGCCGGCATAGACCTTGCTGACTGCCGCCTGAAGCGGGTTGAGCATCTGGCCCCTGTCCTTGGCAGAGGCGACCCGGTAAATAGCGAGCCTGGATGCCTCCACAAAGACTTTCATGTCCGCGACCCGGTGCTGAATGGCCTGGAAGCTCCTGATGGGCCGGTTAAATTGCTGCCGCTCATTGGCATACCGGGCACACAGATCCAGGTTATAGAGCGCCGCACCCAGCATGGGCGAGAGCAGCGTGCAGCGGTCCCACTCCACCCCGGATAGGGCAATGATCCAGCCCTTCCCTTCGCCGGCCAGCACATTCTCGGCCGGGACTTCACAGTCTTCAAAGAAAACCTCGGAAGTCGCTGAGCATTTGCACCCCATCTTATGAAAAGGCTTGCTTGTGGACAGCCCCGGAGTCCCTTTTTCTATGATGAAGGCCGTAATGCCTTCATGTTTTTTTGCCCGATCCACATTGGCAAACACTACAAAGACATCAGAGACGGGTGCGTTGGTAATGAAGGTCTTTGACCCGTTGAGGATATAGCGGTCTCCCTTTTTGGTCGCTGTGGTCCGGATGGATGCGGCATCCGATCCTGCACCCGGCTCGGTCAGGCCCATACATCCGATCCACTCACCTTGTGCAAGTTTGGGGACGTACTTTTTTTTCTGCTCTTCGGTACCGAAATGAAAGATGTTATGCGCACACAGATAGGTATGGGCCCCCCAGGCAAGCAGGCTTCCGCCGTCAACACCCGCATGCCCCAATGCCTCTCCGGCCAGGCAGCAGGTGACGATGTCGGCCCCTGACCCTCCAAGCTCCTCGGGAAAAGGCAGCCCCAGTATCCCGAATTCCGCAAGCTTGCTCCAGATCTCGAAACTGAACTCTCCCTTGAGATCCGCCTCTTCGCAGAGAGGTGCTATCTCGTCCTTGGCATAGCGGAAGACGGAATCCCTGAACATCTTCTGTTCTTGAGTAAGATTAAATTCCATAGGAGAACCCCTTTGATATTTATACTTAAAGTTAAAATTACTACTATCAGTAATATTTAAACCACCGGTTAACTGCAATGTCAAGGCTATAACATACCTGCACAGGCTATTTTGTCTGTTTTGTATAGGATCGGCCTGCAATTTTCTTGACATTCTCCATTGCCGATGTTTTATCTTTAACTGTTAGTAGTTTTTTTACCTTTGGTTTTATCAGCATGATTATAAAGGAAAGAGGTAGCGGATGCACAGACATCGAGAGGTGATACAGAAAAGGAAAAAGAGAGAAAAGGACCAGCGCATCCAGGGGATTCTCTCTGCAGCTAAACAGGTCTTCTTCTCAAAAGGCTACCAGAGAACCACCATGGATGAAGTCGCCTTTGAGGCTGAGGTCAGCAAACCCACAATATATCAGTACTTCAGGACAAAAGACGAGCTCTATTCGGCACTCATGCTTCCCTTTCTTGAAGAATTCGGCTCCCACTTTGAGCGCATTGGCAAGAAGCTCGATGCAAATCGCTATACTACAGGCAAAACCCTTGTGAAAGATTTTTTCAGGGCCTTCCTCAAGAGCTATGAGGCCGCCCCTGATTCCCTCAGGGTGGCCAATACATTTTTTCAGCATGCAGATCTCATCAATGCACTCAATCAGGACACACGTGACGCCATCAGCAATAAAGGTCGGTATGATTTCGAGCTGGCCAGGGGGATATTGGAAACGGCCATCGACAAAGGTCTTATCAAAAAAATCAACCCCTATGCCCTTTCCGACATTATCTGGGGTCTGCTGCTTGGGATTACTCAGGTCATGGACATGAAGGCAACGAAACATGCAGATGCAAGTAAATACCTTAAGACAACACTTGCAGAGGCAGAGAAGCTCATCTCAGATGCTATTGTCCTCAAATAGGTGATGGTGGGTTATGCTTCATGCCCCATCCTTGACGGGGTCTACGGAAATATTGTTTAGGGTTTGAACACTCACCCCAACTCGATTTGCATCCTTCAATCACTATTCACCAATCACCGGCTACGGTTCAAACTTGGCATCAGGGCATTCGGTGCAGATTGGAGGTATCGGGCTCATGGCAACATGCTCCTCAATGACCCGCATGGTTTTCCATTTACCCTGGAGGAAACGGCCGAAAAAGGCAAACCCCAGTACGATTACATAGATCGTGACGATGGTCCACCCTGCCATCAACCCATACCCCAGGGCCACTATGGACACGTAGGTGGGGATGACGAGCACAAAGGCCGAGACCAGCACGATCATGTACATTACGAAGCGCGTGTCGCCCGCGCCCTTGATGGCTGAGGCGAAGATGACATTCATCGTGTCGAACACGGAATAGAAGGCCACGAATCTGAGCAGTATGATGGTGAGGCGCTCGATATCGGCATATTCCCCTGCATGGGTCTGGGCTGCAAAGGGTGCCACAAAGACATGCGGCACCGTTACGAACAGTACAGCAATAGTGCACATATAGATAAAGGTCATGCCGAATCCGGAATAAACACTCCTGGCAGCGAGGTCGGGCCTGTTTTTACCAAGGTACTGCCCCACGAGCACTGAGACTGCGATGCCGAAACCGATCATGGGCATGAATGCCAGCGTGTTGATGTTGAAGGCGATATTTGTTGCCGCAAGGCTCACCGTCCCGAGGCGTCCTAATATAAGAACGAAAGCCGTAAACCCGGCCATATCGAGGAAAAACTGTACCCCGGCCGGGACCCCGAACTTCAGCAGGCGCACGAAGAGTTCTCTGTCGGGTCTCCAGCCTGACAGGGTATGATATATGCTGTCATACGAGGGGCGTAAAATGAGCGCAACATATGCAAAGAAGGAAAAGAACGCTGAGATGACCGTGGCAATGGCCGCACCCTTCATCCCCATCTCGGCAAATCCCCATTTCCCGAAGATGAGCACATAATCAAGCACAATAGTGACAAGGGTGGAAAGCACATCCACCAACATGATCGGCCAGGTCTTTCCTCTGCCCGAAAAGAACCCGGCCAGGGAAGCCGATGCGATCACCGGGCCCCCCCCGATGCAGAGATACTGAAAATAGACTACCTCATTTTCACGAACCGCAGGATCATGCCCCACAAAGGTGAAGATGGGTCCGGCAAGGGGGATCAAGCCCAGGATGAAGACTCCGCCGGCCAGCGACATGTATATACCTTGCCACAGTGCCGGGCCGATCCTGTGTGGCATACCGGCACCATGATACTGAGCCACGAATGTACTCACATAACTGGCAGTTCCAATGAAGAAACTCATGACCGTATAGTTCAAAATACCTGCAGGCATGGCGGCTGCAATGGCCTCGGGCGAGTACCAGGCGAGGAACATCCGGTCCACGAAGTGCTGGATGGACCATGACCCGGTGCTGAGCACGAGCGGGAAGGCCAAGACAAGCACCTCGCGTATTCCCGCTTGGCCGGACCATCTTTCTTTGAAAAATCCCCCCATATGAGCCCCTGTCTTAAAAATGTCGGCTTGAAGTCCAACGTCATAGCACGATGATCGTCTCAATGAAAACAGCCTTGCATCGATTGGGTCTTGATTCGTGCCATTCAATCAACTACAAAAGAAACGTTTTTCCATGCATGCCCATCAATACTATCGGGCTGTCATGAAAAATGAACCCCTTTAGGAGGTTGATCATGTCCGTGAGTTTTGAACAGGTGGAAAAGGCGCTCGAAAAGACCCGCACCGTTTTGAAGGGTGACGGTGGTGATGTAGAGCTTGTGGATGTCACTACAGACGGTATTGTCCAGGTGCGGCTTAAGGGCGCATGTAACGGATGCCCCATGGCAACCATGACGCTGAAATCCCTCATCGAGCGTGTACTCAAAAAAGAGGTGCCCGAGGTCAAGGAAGTGAAGGCTGTTGCTTAGTTACAAGTGATCAGTGACTTGCAAGTGACTAGTGAATAAGGAACTGATGAATTACAACAGCTTCCCCAGAACCGGATCCATCCGGGCCCTTACGGTTCCCCTTCCCGGCTTCCCCGATCTTATCTGTTCCAACATGTTTGTGCTGGGGAATGGGCCTGTAACCCTTATCGACACTGCCCCGAAATTTCCGGGTTCGCTTTATACCCTGGAGAAGCAGTTGAATGAAACAGGCCTCACCTGGAAAGACGTGGAGCGTATCATCATCACCCACGGCCATATCGACCACTTCGGCCTTGTGGGCCAGGTCCGCAGCGCATCCGGTCATGACATCCCCTGTTACATCCATGAAGACGACCTATGGAGGCTCGCAGGCGATTATATCAGAAACGGCATGTGGAGTGAGGAAGCCGAAGGTTTCTATGCAAAGGTAGGCATGCCTGCACAGACAGTAGAGCGGATGAAGCGACGCTCTCTCTTTTTTAAAAACCTCTGCGATCCTGTGGATGATGCAATCCCCATGAAGGATGGTGATATCTTCAGCGGAGACGGTTTCGAGCTTTCGGTCATCCACACCCCCGGTCATTCACCGGGATGCTGCTGCCTGCACGAAAGGCACAGCCGCATCCTGTTCAGCGGTGATCACCTCCTCAAACATATCACCCCCAACCCTTTCCACGAGGTGAGCCGTTCCCGCCTGAAAGACCCCTCTTACAAGAGCCTCCAGGCATATATGGAATCGCTTAAGAGGCTTGAAAATCTCGATGTAAGCTATGTCTTCCCTGCACATGGAGAGTATATCAACCACATGGGGACACTCATCGAGGGATATCGGAAGCATCACGAGCAGCGAACTGAAGAAATATGGCACGTCTTGAATAAGCAAGTAAGTTCAATCTATGGAATCATGCCCGATGTATTTCCGGGCGTCGAGGAATCCGAGGCATTCCTTGCCGTCTCCGAGATCCTTGTCCACCTGGAAATGCTCATTGATGAAGGCAGGGCTGAGCTTGTTGATGAGGGACAACCTGCACTCTTCCGCGCCATCTGAACCTTTCAAAAAGATTTCAATTATAGTAAAGATCCATTCCAAGCCTTGATGTAACTGGGAAAATGATCAATATATGTTTCTAAAGGAGGGCGCTGGAAGTATTTGCTATGCTTACAATTCCCGAACAAACTCATAATATCATAGAAGGCTGGATTCAACCCCGCAGCCGGGTGTTGGACCTGGGCTGTGGAGACGGCACGCTGCTGAACGACCTCATTGAGAAGAAGCAGGTGGACGGCATCGGCGTAGAGATTTCACAGGATATGATCGTGAAGTGCCTGGGTAAAGGCATCAGCGTCTACCAGGCGGACATCGACCGAGGGCTTTCCCAATGGGACGAACTCAGCTTTGACTACGTTGTCCTGAACGCCACCCTGCAGGTGATCCACCGGCCCGTGAGCGTGATCAACGAAATGCTCAGGGTGGGCAGGTGCGCCGTTATCTCGGTGTCCAACTTCGGCTATTGGGAGAACAGGGTAAGGATTCTCCTTAAGGGCTGCATCACCAACGAGATGAGGCTCACCGGCAGTTGGCATGATACACCGGTGATTCGGTTCGTCTGTCTTTCCGAGTTCAGAAGTTTCCTTTATGACATGGGTGTTGAAGTGCTTGATGCCAGGTTCTTCCTGCCCTTTGACATCGCGGTAATGAAAACCAGGACACCCCTGGATAACCTCCTTGTAAAAGAGGCTATCTTCATGCTGGGACGTGGTAAATAAGCGTGGAGAACATTGTAGAGACCAGCATTCTGCACATCGACAGGCCCTTCAGGTTGGAGTCCGGCGAAATGCTTCCAGGCCTGGATATCGCATACGAGGCCTATGGAAAGCTTAATGAGGCAAGAGATAATGCCATCCTCATCGAGCATGCCCTTTCAGGAAACTCCCATGCTGCATTCTATCACAAGGGAGAGACAAAACCGGGGTGGTGGGATGTCATGATCGGTCCGGGCAAGGCCTTTGATACGGACAAATACTTCGTGATCTGCTCCAATGTCATCAGCGGCTGCAATGGCACCACCGGCCCTTCCTCAGTCAACCCGGCTACGGGCATGCCCTATGCGCTGACATTCCCGCCGGTCACCATGCGTGATATGGTGGAGGTGCAGCGGCTTCTTCTCGGACATCTCGGCATTGAACGTCTCAAGAGTATCGTGGGAGGCTCCATGGGCGGAATGCAGACCATGCAGTTCTTTTGCGACTACCCCTCTATCTTTGACTCATTTATCTGCATAGCATCAACCATGCGGCATTCCGCACAACAGATCGCCTTTAATGAAGTGGGCAGAAGGGCTATCATGGCGGACCCGAGGTGGAACGGGGGGAACTATTATAATGAGGTCCCGCCGGAGGGCGGGCTTTCAGTGGCACGGATGATCGGCCACATTACCTATATTTCGGAGAAGATGATGCAGGAAAAGTTCGGCAGACTCCGTAAGGGTAAAGATTCTAAAGCTGTTTTCAGACCTTCTTTCGAGGTGGAGCACTACCTGGACTATCAGGGCATTTCCTTTGTCCGTAGGTTCGATGCAAACAGCTACCTTTACATTACCTCAGCCATCGACAACTTTGATCTTGTCTCCTCCATCAGCGGCACCACACGGTTCAGGGGGGATAATCGTGCCCGGGGAAAGGGTCTGGACACATTGAGGAAAAAGAAAGGCCTCGTTATCTCATTTACCTCGGACTGGCTCTATCCATCTCAGCAGGCTCAAGACATTGTTCGATTCTTCTCCGGGTTGAACGTGCGGGTTTCATATACCGAGATTGAAACCGACCACGGCCATGACGCTTTTCTTACAGACTACGTGCAAGTTTCCGTAATGGTTAAAAGTTTTCTAGACTCACTGAGCTAATCCCATAAGATCTTTAATATCATCTCAAGTTACCCCCCTAAAAATAACGATAATTCCGTTAAGAGACCATTTCGGGGGATCACTGTACACTCGATGAAGGATAGAGCGATGTTGCCGACCAAAGAAAAAATGAGAGAACTATAGGGATGATCTATTCCTTCCTCACACATCAAATAGACTACCTTGCCTTCATAACTGCCTTTTCACTGATGACCACCGGGATTGTGTTTCTCTTCCTTTCCATTGAGCACAAAGGCAGGCTGCCTTGGATATGGCCGGCTATGTTCGGACTGCTCCAGAGCATATACTGTCTCCTGACCATGCTTTCACTGAGCCTTCCCGACACGATTGTGTTACAGGCGGCTCAACCGGTAATTTATATACTCTCTTTCCTTGCCCTGGCCGAGTTCTCCCGCCGCTCCATGAGAATCCAGGCAGGCCATAATCCTGGAATATTGATATATATAGCACTACTCATTCCGGTCATGGTATCCGGAATATTCTCTTTGAGCTGTTTTGAGGCAGCCTGTTACCTCGCTTTTGCACTGCCCTCAGGCTTCCTGGCGGCCCTCATTCTCTGGAAGGAAAGGAGTACAGGGCTGGAAACCCCGGCCGGGAAACGGCTTGGTCTGGCGAGCATATGCCTGCTCACCTATACCCTTATTATAATCATCATCGGGTCGGATACAGGCTTCTCCTTTGTCACTTTATTCATACCGGATGCCTATAATGGCATCTTAACATTTATTCTCCACCTTGGTCTTGCCATATCCTCGTTTGTCATGTTCATAGCATTCACCCTATTCTTCTCATCGCTGAGCGAGAATTCTGAACAAACAGAAAAACATCTGCCGGTCACGAAATGGTTTGTATGGGCAATTGGATTTGTTTTGGTTGCAGGTTGGTTATTCACTGAGTGGACAGGCACACTTGAAGATAATACCCAGCGCAAAATTATCCTTACCCAGGCACGCATAGCTTCAAAGGCCATTGACATACCCGCTCTGTTAACGCTTACCGGCAGTTCCGAGGACCTCGCCATACCTGGATACATACATATAAAATCACATCTCATGGGTATTCACAGCGCCAATCCTTTGTATCGTTTTGTCTATCTCATGGGGAGGAAAGGCAAGAAAGTCTTTTTCTACGCAGACTCAGAGCTTCCTGATTCGAAAGACTATTCCCCTCCGGGCCAGCCCTATGAAGAATCCAAGGATGAATTCTTGCAGACATTCGATCCGGGTAATGAGATCACGGAAGGTCCCTTGAGTGATGAATGGGGAACCTGGATAAGCACCTCCATACCGGTCAAAGATCCACAATCGGGCAAAGTCCTCGCCGTTCTTGGGATTGATGTCAACGCATCGACCTGGATGAGAAAAATCTATGCAGCCAGGAGGCAGCCCATCCTTGCGACAATGATCATAACACTGCTTGTGTTGGCCTTTGCCATAGATCGCAGGAGATCAAGGCTCTACCATCTCAAGGTCGTTCAGTCCGAGCAAAGGTTGCGCTATGCCATGGACGCAATGAGCGAAGGTGTATGGGACTGGGACATAAGGACAGGCAAGATCGATTACAACAAGCATTGGGTGGCAACGCTGGGTTATTCCTTTGAAGAGATCCCCTTGCTCGGTGATATCCGGAAAAGCATCATCCATCCCGATGACCTTCCCGTTGTAACGGAGTCCCTTGAAGCATACCTTCTGGGGAGAACACCCATTTACGAATGTGAGGCCCGCCTGAAAACAGCGACGGGTGAATACCGGTACATCCTGGACCGGGGCAAGGTAGTGGAAAAGGATGCTGAAGGGGCGCCTATCCGGATGGTCGGGACCTTTACGGACATCACGTTGCGCAAAAAGATTGAACAGGACCGCAGGAGGAGCGAGGAGCAGTATCGGCAGCTGGTGGAAAACGCCAGTGATGTAATTGTTGAGACCGATGCTTCGGGATATATCCAATTCATCAATCCTGCCTGCGAGAGACTCATAGGTTACACAACCGATGAATGTGTGGGAAAACACTACCTGGATTTTATCCGGTCCGATTTCCATAAAGAATTTGCCAGGGCAACAGGCCGTCAGTTCGTGAAAAAAACCCCAAGTATTTATTTCGAGGCTGCCCTTATAAGAAAAGACGGGGGCGAGGTCTGGATCGGGCAGAATATAAAGCTTCTCCGCGATGGCGATACCCCCTTGGGGTTCCATGCAGTAGCCCGCGATATCACGGAAATAAGACGGGCAGAGGATGCCTTAAGAAAAAGCGAGGAACAGTATCGCCAGCTCGTGGAAAATGCCAGCGACATAATCTATGAGACCGATGCCTCGGGGTACTTCCGGTACCTCAATCCTGCGGCTGAGAAGAACTGCGGATACTCCATCAACGAGTTCATCGGCAAACACTATATGGATTTTATCCCGAAGCGATATCACAATGAACTTGCAAGGCTGGTGGGCCGGCAGTTTGTAAAAAAGATCCCGACCATATCCCATGAAATCCCCATGATCACCAAGGACGGCCGCGAGGTCTGGCTCTGGCAGAGTGTGAGTCTTATCTTTGATAATGATACAGATACCGTCACAGGTTTCCGTGTTGTTGCCCGTGACATCACCGAGAAGAAACAGGCCGAGGATGCCCTCAAGGAGAGTGAAGAACGCCTCCATGCGGTGTTCGACCACGTCCAGGCCGGAATCATCCTGATAGATCCAGCAACACATACCATAATAAGCACGAACAAGATGGCAGCGGATCTGTGCGGCACAACCCCTGAACAGATGACAGGACGTATATGCCATGATCAAATCTGCCCTGCCGTTAAAGGAGAATGCCCCATTACCGACCTCGAGCAGACTGTTGATAATGATGAACGTACATTGCTGACCCTTGATGGAAGGAGGATCCCCATCCTCAAGACCGTGATAAATGTCTCCATCGGAGGGAAGGCATATCTGCTGGAGAGCTTCATCGATATCACGGCCAGGAAACGGGCAGAAGAGGCCTTGCTCCAATCCAAGGAGGAACTGGAAAAAACCAACAAGCTTCTGGAACAGGCCAATCTTCTCGGTATCGAGATGACTATCAAGGCCGAGACGGCAAACAAAGCCAAAAGCGAGTTTCTGGCCAACATGAGCCATGAGATCCGCACCCCGATGAACGGCATCCTCGGTATGAGTGAACTCCTGCTGGGAACCGACCTTAATGCCAAGCAGGTCCAGTATGCCGATATCATCAGGAAAAGCGGTGATGCACTCATTAACCTCATCAACGATATCCTGGACTTCTCAAAAATTGAGGCTGACAAGCTCGACCTTGAAGTCATTGACTTTGACCTGCGTGTGACAATTGAGGACCTGGCCGATTTGCTGTCAGTCCGCGCTGCTGAGAAAGACATAGAGCTCTCCTGTCTCATCGAGCCCGAAGTGCCGACCCGCCTGCGCGGTGACCCCGGCAGGCTTCGCCAGATCATCATGAACCTCTCGGGGAATGCATTGAAGTTTACCGACCAGGGTGAAGTGGCAATAATGGTTGGCCTGATCGAAGAAAGAGATGAATCCGTATCACTCAAATTTTCCATTTCCGATACCGGTATCGGCATCCCTTCCGACAAGATCCCCATTCTATTCAGCGCCTTTACCCAGGTGGATACGTCGACCACGCGCAAGTACGGCGGGACAGGCCTCGGTCTTGCCATTTCCAAACGGCTCGTTGAGATGATGGGCGGCACAATTTCAGTTGAGAGCACTGCGGGGCTGGGCGCTACCTTCACCTTCACGGCAATGTTCATGAAGCAGCCGTGGGTAGCCCCGGCGTGGCCGAAAATGCTTGAGGGGATATCAGGCCAGCATGTACTCATTGTTGACGACAATGCCACCAACAGGGCTGTCCTGTCACTCCTCTGCGACACCTGGGGTGTGCGTTATGAAGAGGCATCGGGTGGAGAGGAAGCCCTTATACTGCTCAAAGGGGCCCATCAAAAGGGCGATCCATTCCGTGTGGCTATCTTAGATGCCATCCTGAAGGGCATGAGCGGGGAAGAACTCGGCCGCAACATAAGGAAAGACCCGCTCATCAAGGACACGTCTCTCGTAATGCTCTCTTCTCTTGCCCAAAGAGGCGAGGCATCAAGATTGAAAGAAGCCGGATTCGATGCCTATCTCACCAAGCCGGTTAAACAATCACAACTATTTGACTGCCTAACAACGGTCCTGGGCATACAGAATGAAAGCGTGCAACAAGGCAGCCCCTGGCCGCTCGTAACACGCCATAGTATAAGCGAGGAAAAACGCCGGAGGGTGCGCATACTCCTGGTGGAGGATAACCATACGAACCAGCTGGTGGCCATGGGCATCCTGGAGAACCTGGGATATCAAACGTCTGTCGCTCACAATGGGATTGAGGCCATAAAGGCCCTGGAAACCTCGCACTATGACCTTGTTTTCATGGACTGCCAGATGCCCGGCATGGATGGCTTCGAGACGACCTCCATCATCCGCGATTCTCATTCCGGTGTTATGAACCACTCTGTCCCCATTATTGCCATGACTGCGCATGCCATGAAAGGCGATCGCGAAAAGTGCCTGGCAGCCGGTATGGATGATTACCTCTCAAAACCCATCCGTTCCTCAGACATCGCCGATATGCTCAAGAAATGGCTGGGCAGTCTTGACGCAAAATCATCAGACAGGGAGCAGAAAAATCTTGTTCTTCCTGTTCCAGGCAGGCCTTCGCCTGTGATAGAACTTGAGTCTGCCCTCAATGCAGAGCCTGTCTTTGATACTGCAGATCTCCTAGACAGGTTTGATGGTGATGAAGAACTGGTGCGAACAGTACTCAGCGCCTTCTTCCAAGACATTCCGAACACTGTCTCTCAATTAAGAGTTGCGCTTGAGAAGGCGGATACTCCTGGAATAGGGCTGCATGCGCATACCATCAAGGGAGCATCGGGTAATGCAGGGGGGGTGGCAATGCAAGAAATTGCATTCAAGATCGAGACGGCAGGCAAGGCTGGTGACATGGGGGCTGCCGCCATTTTGATGCCGGAGCTTCTTCGTCAATTTGATCTTTTCAAGATTGCTGCCGAAAAGAGCGGATGGATTGGAAAGGAAGAACAACGCCAATGAAAGCACTCATTGTTGAAGATGAATTGACGAGCAGGATCATCCTGCAAAAGATCTTATCGCCCTATGGAGAAGTGCACCTGTGCCTGGATGGTAACGAGGCGATCGATGCCTTCAGCTCCGCCATCGATCAGGGCGCGCCATTCGACCTGATCTGCATGGACTTCATAATGCCTAAATTAGATGGACACACCGCGTTAACCCGTATAAGGGAAATCGAGAAAGAAAAAGGCGGCTATCTTGGGAAAAGGGTGATGGTCATCATGACCACGGGGTTAAGCAATATTGAAACAGAGTATGCCGACATTACGGCAATGTGTGAAGCTATCCTCCATAAACCGATCCGAAAGTACTTACTTATCGAGACCATTGAGAAGCTCGGTTTTTCACAAAACAGCAACAGTTGAACCCGATTGATTGCACGTGTACAATCATGAGGTCATGAATCATATCCTCATCCCTGTCGGGCATCATCCGGGTAGACATTGCGCCAGCACTGCGATCTGCAACATGGTCAATTTTCACGGCATCGGCTTCAGCGAGGCCATGTGCTTCGGAATAGGCGCGGGGCTTGGGATCTGGTACCTGAGCTACCCGGGTATACAGCCCAGCAGGATGATCCACGTACGCTCGGCAGACATCGAGGCCCAGTTCTTCAACCGGATGGGCATCCCCTTTTCCTGGCAGCAATACAAAGACCCCCTTCAGGCTGAAAAGGCACTGTGCAGGAGCCTGGATAACGGCCTGCCATCCATCGTTCAGACCGACATCTACCATCTCCCCTACTATAACTCCAGCACACACTTTCCGGGCCATGACATCACGATATGGGGATATGACTCATCCGGAGGTGAATTCCTCATCACGGATACTGAACGTGAGGTGCTCCTGTCAGTCCCATTTGAAAACATGCGCAAGGCGCTTTATGCAAAGGGCGGATTTTTCACCATGGAGGGTAATCAGTTTGCCCCGGAAAGACTGATCATGCCTTCAGACATGCCGGATGTGATCCGCAGGGCCGTTGCCCATAACAGCCGCGTGATCCTCTCGGATGGCTATGACTTCCAAGGCATTATAGGCCTTGGAAAATGGATGAGAGAACTTGTTGACTGGCCGCAGTATCCCGACCGGCAGTGGACGGCCCGCTTTGCCTACCAAGTCATTGAGCGGCGCGGCACCGGCGGTGGGGGCTTTCGCCTCATGTATGCGGACTTTCTCCAGGAAGCCCACGCCTATGTTCCTGAGATCTCATCCCGGGGCCTTTCCATGAACATGCGCGAGATAGGCCATGCCTGGACCGAGCTGGCTCTCAGTCTCAAGCATGTATCCGAACAGACCATGCCCGATTTCAGCGCCGTTCTCGAACAGCTGAAGAAGGTCCGTAAGCTGGAAGCTGCGTATCACCGTGAGGCAATTGAGCTGAGTGAATAGTGACTAGTGAATAGGTAGGGAAGATTCATTGGTGCCGCTAGAGCGCGACAATGGATATTTTATGGAAAAAGGTTTTAATTCGTGTATACCGACTCCTGAATCCTGCTTAAAAAAAAGGGACGTTTCCCTTCTCTGAGCGGATCGTATCCTGCTCAGCGAAGATGAAACGCCCTCTTCTTACTGGCTTATTGAGTTACCTGCCCTTGTTGACTGTTTCCTTCAGGGCCTTGCCTGCCTTGAAACGAGGAACCTTACTTGCCTTGATCTTGATCTTCTTCTGTGTGCGCGGGTTGATCCCTTCGCGTGCCGCCCTCTTGGCAACCTCGAATGTACCGAATCCCACCAAGGTAACCTTCTCGCCCTTCTTCAGAGCGGCCTTGATAGCGTCGAGAATGGCATCCACCACTGTTGCCGATGCTACCTTTGACTTGCCTGTCTTCTTTGCAATTGCATCAACCAATTCCGACTTCGTCATACTTCATCCCCCTCTAAAATAAGTATTTTCCTGCTTCCATGACCGGGTACCGGCCTGAAAGCAAGTGTTTATCCCTTTCTTCGGCAACAAGGTTCTGAAACATTAATTTCTTTCATAAGTTATCATCATGACCTTTGCCCAATAGCCTAAGTCATTGCAAGGATGCATCGAGGAAGAATGCCTGCGAAGCAATCAGAGGGATTGCTTCCCTACGCTCGCAATGACATGCACTTACAAATCTTAAGTTACTACCGTTTCAGCTCCATATTATCGATGAGTCTAGTGTTCCCTACCCTCACGGCAAGTGCCATAACAGCTTTCGTGTCGATATGGCTCATGCATTCCAGGGTGTCCGGGTGTACGATCTCCACATAGTCAATGGCCGCATCGGGAGTAGATGAAATCATGTCCAGGGCCATCTGCCTGATCTTTGAAGCATCGCTCTCGCCCTTCTTCACAAGATCCTTAGCCATGATCAGCGCCTTGCTGAGCACAAGGGCGTTTAAGCGCTGTTCAGGGCTTAAGTACTTGTTCCGCGAGCTCATGGCCAGGCCGTCTTCTTCCCGGACTGTGGGATGGGCAATGACCTTCACGCTCATATTGAGGTCATCCACCATGCGCCTGATTACGGTTAGCTGCTGGTAGTCTTTCTCACCAAAGACAGCGACATTGGGTTCGATGATGTTGAAAAGCTTTGCCACCACGGTGGTCACACCCCTGAAATGGGTAGGCCGGGCGGCCCCACAGAGCCCATTGGTGATACCCTCTACGTTTACATAGGTGGCATAGCCTTTGGGGTACATCAGGGCTGCATCGGGGAAAAAGATGCATTCAACTCCGACTCCTTCTGAAAGCTGCCTGTCACGCTCGAAATCGCGGGGATACTTGGCAAGGTCTTCCGTGGGCCCGAACTGGGTGGGATTTACAAAGATGCTGATGACAAGATGGTCGGCCAGGGTCTTGCCCACACGCATGAGGTCAAGGTGGCCCTTGTGCAGGTAGCCCATGGTGGGCACGAGGCAGATGGTCTCTCCACGCTGCTTGACGGCCTTCACATAGGCCTTCATGTCGTGGATCGTGGTGATGACTTCCATCACTCCTAATCTCCTAGCTCTTGAAACAGTGCTCTTCATCCGGGTAAGCCCTACTCCTCACCTCTTTGGCATAGGTGTTCACAGCGTCCTTGATGGTATCAAACAGAAAAGCGTAACGCTTGACGAACTTGGGTTTGAACTCTTTATTCATGCCCAGCAGGTCCTGGATCACCAGTACCTGGCCATCGCAATCGGGACCCGCGCCGATGCCGATGGTGGGTATGGAAAGCGCCTCGCTCACCTCCTTGGCCACGGCAGCGGGAACACATTCGAGTACGAGAGAAAACACCCCTGCATCCTGAAGCAGGAGCGCGTTTTCCTTCAAGAGCTTGGCCGCTTCCTCCCCCCTGCCTTGTACTTTATAGCCGCCGAAGGCATGGATGGACTGGGGAGTGAGCCCCAGATGGCCCATCACAGGGATATCGGCACGTACAATAGCCTTTACCTGTTCGATGACCCGCTGGGCGCCTTCGAGCTTCACGGCCTGGGCGCCGGCCTCCTGGAGAAACCGGCCTGCATTGCGCACGGCATCCGGGACACTGGTCTGGTAGGAGAGGAAAGGCATATCTGCAATCACGAGGGCCTTGGGCTTTACACGGGTTACGCTTACGACGTATTGAAGCATCATTTCCATGGTGACACCGAGCGTGTTGTCAAGGCCTGCCATAACATTGCCTGCAGAATCGCCCACCAGGATGATGTCGATATCGGCTTCGTCAACGATGCGGGTCATTGTCGCATCGTAGGAGGTGACCATGACGATGGGCTGCTTGCCTTTTTTGTTGAGGATATCCAGAACCGAGACAGACTTCTTCATTCCTCACCTCCCTCGAAACCATTGGTACACTTGATTCTGTAAACGATCAAGGGAATTTTCAAGAATATGCCATGAAAATGAAACAGAGGCATTTTCTTGAAAGGGCCTGCGAATTGGGCTAAAACACAAATGCTCGCAGGGATAAATATTGATGCTATTTCATAAAAACAAAAAAGATTTTAAAGGTAATACTATGAACAGGATGCGTTCTTTTTTTTCGATCTTTCTCCTGATTCTCTTTTCTCTCCATGTTTTTATGGCCCAAGCGTATGCTGCAGAAAATCAAGTTCAGCAAAAGCCGGTGCTTGGAATAATCACGGGAAAGTCCACCAGTCAGAACACCCCATCGCAAAACCTCCTTGCCTCAGGAAAAATTACAAGCAACAAGATCGACTTGGTAACACAAAAGTTTGCCGAAGTTCTGGGGGACTGGGTGGCCGACAAGATTTTTCTCGACATCACCTGGCTTAAGATCTTCTACTGCCTGATTTTGTTTCTGGGTGTTCTCATCCTCGATCGCATCATCAAGTATATCCTCAGCAGACAGATCCATAAGAAATTTGCTGCACGCATGCGCATGCAGACGCTTGCATCCTTGATCGATGCCCAGCGCGGTCCGCTATCCCTGTTCATCCTTTCGTATGGTGCCCTATGGTCCTTCTCCCCCATCCTGTCGCAATTCAAGTCTGTCAAGGACCTGCAGTATATTCCTATCGTTGTCGGCAAGGCCGCTGATATCGCCTGCTACTTTGCCATCCTGTGGTATCTCTACCGCCTTGGTTTCTTTTTGGAGAATTACCTCAAAGACAAGGCTGATAAATCCGAAAAAGGCCTTGGCGACATGCTGCTGCCGTTTCTCGGCAAGACTTTAGGTATTCTGATCATCTTTATCGGATTTGCCGTCATACTCCATCGACTCACCGGCATGAACTTCGGCCTCATGATCGCATCTTTGGGTATCGGCGGCGCAGCCATCGCCTTTGCAGCCAAAGAGTCAATAGGCAACTTCTTAGGCTCGCTCACCATCATCTTTGACAAGCCCTTTACCCTAGGAGACCGGATCGTCATCGATAATTACGATGGAGTCGTGGAACAGTTAGGGTTCAGGAGCACGCGGATCAGGACAATGGAAGGCAGCCTCGTGAGCATCCCGAATGAAAAAGTCATCACCTGTGCCCTGGAGAACATCGGGCAGAAACCCTATATTCGCTGGCTTAACAACTTCACCCTTGCCTCTGATACACCTCCCGCCAAGGTGGAGCAGGCCGTTGCAATCATCAAGGGCATCCTGGACAACCATGAAGGCATGAACCCCGACTTTCCGCCACGGGTTTACTTCAACGGCTTCAATGGTACAAGCCTCAACATCCTCGTGCTGACGTGGTACCACCCTGCCGAGTACTGGCAATACATGGATTGGCTCCAGCAGACCTGCTTCAAGATCTTAAACGCCTTTGAGGCTGAGGGCATTGAATTCGCCTACCCAATGCAAACCGTCAACCAGGCAGGGGATAAGAAGAAAGAGCTTGAGATTAAAGTAATCAGTGATCAGTGATCACAGATCACTGACTGTCAAGGTTCCCAAGCCAGCTCAGCGTCTTCCCGAGGATGCTGGCGTAGACCTGTTCATCGGTGACACTGGAGGCGACTTGCATCTTGAAGGAATGATCCCCTCCTTCGATAACCTCAAGGGTCCAGGGTGCCTTGATCCGGCTGAGCACATCCTTTAGGATGGTAATATCGCAGAAAGGGTCGTGGCTCCCTTCAAAGAAGAGCATGGGGACATCAATCCTGTGGAGATGGGCATCCCGCAGGATATCCTTCTTGCCGGGCGGGTGGAGGGGATATCCGAGGAGGATTAATCCGCTGACATCAAAGAGTCCGGCCGCTACAGCCTGGCTGGCTATTCTGCCGCCAAGGGACTTGCCTGCTACCACAACCCTCTCCGGTTGATACGCGGGGTGGTTCTTGAAAAACTGGTACACACTCAGCCACGTGGCCATAAGCACATCGTCACTGTCCGGGTTTCTCCGGGCTCTATCCCGGTAGGGGAAGTTGAACCTCACGCACAGATACCCTGCCTGCTCCAGGACATGGGCCATATGGACGAGCAGCGGGTTGAACATGTCGTTACCTGCACCATGGGCAAGGATCACTGCAGTTTTGCGTGATGCATCATAGTTCTGTGGAAAAGAAACCAGTGTAGATATCTTTCCACCATGCTCTGCAGGGATGAACACGTATTCATCGGCAGCCAAAATCGTCTCCTTCTCAATACGGACTGTTCTACATTATTATAAAAAATCCCTCGGAACCCATACCAGATGATATGATACCCTTTTCAATCATATAATGATACCCGATGTCAAAACATCAGATGGTATTTGTGTGTCAATCAGGCTTTTGGCTTGAAATCATGAGAGAGATGCATATTGTCTTTTCCCATGAGATACCCTAGATAACTCACGTGGCCACCACAAAACTTAAGCGTGCTATGGCATATGTGCCCCTTGCCGCAGCTTTGATCATCGTGATGGTGGTGTTTATGATGGAAATACCTAAGAACGATCCTGAAGCATCAATGGTGCCGGCTGGAGAAGGCATGAGTATCTGGGATATCGCACGAAACAAGATCCACCACGGCAACGGCTACTTTATAAATCCATTCACCCCCTTCGAGATGCGGCGCAGAAGCATGCTCGATGTACTGAGATGGAAATTCTTTTCAGACAATCAGTTCAAGCAGTATTACAAAGATGAGAAGGTCGAGCCTGTCCGCATCGACTGGCAACCTATCAAATCGAATACCTCCTTGAGCATCACCTATATCAACCATGCAAGCGTGCTCATCAAGGAAGGCACCACCTCTCTGCTCGTTGACCCGGTGCTGTTCGGCATGTTCTGGCCCATCAAGGATTTCAGCCCCCTTGCCTTTTCTCCGGATCAGATGCCGAAAATCGATGCCGTACTCATCACGCATGGACATTACGACCATCTCGACCTGAAATCCTTAAAGACGTTCAATGGTAACTCCCTCTTCTTGTGCCCCCTTGGATACGGCGACCTTCTCAAAGAAAACGGATCAAGAAGGGTCAAAGAGCTTGACTGGCTCGACAGCATAACAGTGGGCCCTTTTGAGATCACATTCCTGCCGTGCAACCACTGGACCATGCGCAATCCCATAATCGGGCCCAACACGGCCCTGTGGGGGTCGTATCTCGTCAAATCCTCATCGGGCAGAACCATCTATATCACGGGAGACACTGCCTACTTCGACCGGTTTGCAGAGATTGGGCAGCGTTATAAGATAGACCTGGCAATCTTCAACCTCGGGGCATACGAGCCGCGATGGTTCATGAAGTATTCCCATATCAACCCCCGGGAGACGGTACAGGCATTCAAGGAACTCGGCGCAAAGAAGCTTATGGTCGTTCACTGGGGTACCTTCAGGCTGGGTGATGAGCCGGTATACCAGCCCCCTCTGGACATCAGGAAGGAAATGGAAAAGTCAGGGCTGTATGACAGACTCTTTGAGTTGAAGCACGGCCAGACATTGTTCCTTGATTGATTGCACGTCGTCCATCACCTCTCACCCCTGGTGATCATAAACAGCCTGCCCCGTCCTCTTGACAACCCGGGTATGGAGTTTATGAAATGGAATAAAGGCATGGAAAATAATAACGCTGCAGATTGGAAAGGAAGAAAAGTCGTTATCGTGGGTGCCGGTGCGGTGGGGTCGACCTTTGCCTACGCCCTTGCCCAGAGCGGTATAGCAGACGATATCGCGATAATCGACCATAACCGGGAACTGGTGAGGGGCCAGGTCCTCGATCTGGCCAATGGCGTGCCTTTCTTCCCCACGGTACATATCCATGAAGGATTGCCGGATGATTACCGCGATGCCCAAGTGGTCGTTATAACTGCAGGCTCCAAGCAGCAACAGGGGGAATCACGTTTGAACCTCCTTAAGAGAAACATCACCATCATTGAGCGGATCGCTTATGATATCGCCCGGAATGGCTCGCAGGCCGTCATTGTCGTGGTGAGCAATCCTGTGGATATTTTGTCATATGCCGCCCTGAAGAAGTCGGGGTTGCCGCGGGGACGCGTCATAGGCTCCGGCACCGTCCTTGACAGCTCCAGGTTGCGGTACATGCTTCACCAGTACTGCGGGATAGATGTACATAACGTCCACGCATATATCCTGGGTGAACATGGCGACAGCGAGTTTGCAGCATGGTCTATGACCCATATGGCCGGCATCCCCATCGATCAATATTGCCAAATCTGCAACAAGTGCGACGATTGGAAAGAAGGACGGAAGAAAATAATGGACGACGTCAGGAATTCCGCTTACCACATTATAGATTATAAAGGTTCAACATATTTTGCCATAGGACTGGCCCTGGTTCAGATCGTATCTGCAATTGTCCGGAACCAGCACAGTGTCTTGACCGTATCCACTATGCTGGGGGGAGAATATGGGGTTGAGGATGTCTGTCTGAGCATCCCCTGCATCGTCACCCGGCAGGGTGTTGAGAAGATCATAGAAGGACATCTGTCCGAGGATGAACTGCAGTCTCTTCATCTCTCGGCACACATCCTGAAGGACACGCTTGCCGGTCTTCACACGGATGAATCCCCTCATGTTCACTGATCACCTCTTGGCCTTTTTGAACGCCCTTTCCAGGTCCTCGATGATGTCTTCGACATCTTCCAGTCCCACAGCCAGGCGGAACAGGGTGTCGGTGATGCCGAGTTCATAGCGCTTCTCACGGGTATAGTCGTAATACGTTATGGTGGCCGGATGGGTGATGAGTGTCTCCGCACCACCGAAACTCGGACCGATATAGATCATCTCGAGGGAGTCCATGAAACGGTTGGCATCATCAAGGTCACCCTTCGTGATAAAGGTAACCACGCACCCGCCGCCCGTCATCTGCTCCTTGGCGATTGCATAGTGCTGGTGGCTTTCCAGAAACGGATAGTACACCCGCTCAACGTCGGGGTGGCTTTCAAGAAATTTGGCCACTTCAAGGGCTGTTTCGTTCTGCAGCTTCACCCGCATGGGGAATGTCTTAATTCCCCGCAGCAGGAGATAGCAGCAGTGGGCGTCGATAAGGCCGCCCATGGACTTATGGAGGCTTCGGATAGGGGTGATGAGCTCGGTACTCCCCAGTACGACACCAGCCAGGATATCGTTGTGCCCTGACAGGTACTTGGTTCCGCTGTAGGTGACAAGATCGATGCCGAACTCCAGGGGCCTCTGGTTGATAGGCGTGGCTATGGTGCTGTCGATGAGAGTCATAATATGATGTTTATCAGCAATCTTCTTGAGTAAAACAAGGTCAAAGACATTGAGGTACGGGTTCGTGGGAGACTCGGAGAAGATAAACTTGGTGTTCTTTCTAATTGCGCCCTCCAGGGCATCATAGTCGCCGAAGGGTACTATGGTGCAATCCACACCGAATCTCTGCAGGTAGATATTACAGAATTCAAGGGTCTTCTTGTAGCTGTCATCCGTAATGACAATGTGATCTCCGGTGCTGACCAGGGAAAGGATCGTGGTGGTGATGGCCATCATGCCGGATGAGAAGACCACGCAGTCTTCGGCCCCTTCAAGGTCCGCAATGCGCCGCTGGGCTATGACCTCGGTAGGGTTGCCATACCTGCCGTACTCGAACCTCTCCTTTTTTTCCTTTGTGTATTCTCTGATGTCCTTGCTGTTCTTGAATGTGAATGTGGAGGTCTGAAATATCGGCGTGGTCAGGGAATCGGCATATTTATCCCGAGGCTCACCCGCGTGGATCGCCCGGGATGCCATGCCGGATTTTTTCTTTCTTTTTTCGTTCATGACTTCTCCTTTTCCGCACATCCCTAATAAAATAATTAGTGTTTATGCTAATATACGCCCTGTTTACTGTCAAGGCAAAAGCTGCCCTGAAACGGCCCGGTTCTCCTTGTCATGATCGAAACGGATGTGGTAACAGCCCTGGGCTATGAACGACGTCATAGATGCGGTCATACAATATGCACGGAACCACTTCGAGGATGCAAAATACAGCCACGACTGGGAGCATACTGAACGGGTTTACAAGCTGTGCATGCACATCGGCGCCATTGAAGGGGCGGACCTTGATGTACTTGCAATATCCGCCTTTCTGCATGATATCGGCAGGACTCACCAGGACAAGGCCAAGGGAAGCATCTGTCATGCCGAGAAGGGTGCCGATATGGCCCGTGAGATGTTGGAAAAGTACCCGATCCCTCACGAGAAGAAGGAGAATATCATCCACTGCGTCCTGACCCACCGGTACCGGAACAGCCATGTACCCGAGACTATTGAGGCCAAGGTCCTTTTTGATGCCGACAAGCTCGATGCCATAGGCGCGGTGGGAATAGCCCGGGCATACCTTTTTGCCGGCGAGGTGGGGGCCGTACTGCACAACCCCCATGCAATACCTGAGCAGACCAAGCCCTACAGTAAGGATGACACAGGCTATCGGGAATACAGGGTGAAACTCAGTCGGATTAAGGATAAAATGCTCACGTCGGAAGGCAAGCGCATGGCGCAAGAACGCCATGCCTTCATGGAAGATTTCTTCGAGCGCTTCCTTAAGGAGCATGAGGGGCTGCTGTGATGACTCAAACATATAAAAAGTTTATCGAATAACTTAGGAAAACGTCATGCACGAGCTCCCTGTCATGCAGAGCATCCTTACGATTGTACTCAAACATGCAGCCATGCATCGTATGAAGAAGATTCATGCTATTAATCTGTCCGTGGGTACATTGAGCGACCTTGAAGCCGAATGGATGCAGCGCTATTTTGATCATTTAAGCGCCGGGACGGTTGCCGAAGGGGCCAGGCTCAAGATCGAGTGGGTGCCTGCCGTGCTCTCATGCGAGGCATGCGGGGAGCACTTTGAGATCGACAAGACCAAGCTGGGCGGCATCACCTGCCCTGCATGCGGGCAAAAGAAGTTTTCACTAGTGTCCGGCAAGGAATACCATATCAAGGACATGGAGGCCGAATGATGAGCGAGATCCGCCTGATCGAGATCAAAGAAGAGATCCTCTCTGACAATAAAAAAGATGCCGACACCTTGAGAAAGAAGCTGAAAGATCAGAAGACCTTTCTCCTCAATCTCATGTCCTCGCCGGGCGCCGGTAAGACGACCCTGATACTTAAGACCATCGAGCACCTCAAGACCAGATTCCGGATAGGCGTGCTTGAGGCGGACATCGACTCCATGGTGGATGCCGAGAAGGTAGCAGCCGCAGGCATCCCTGCCGTGCAGATCAGGACCGGCGGTTTCTGCCACCTGGACGCCACTATGGTGATGAAGGGACTCAATGCATTCGACCTTTCAAGCCTTGATCTTGTCATCATCGAGAATGTGGGCAATCTCGTATGTCCGGCCGAGTTCGACACCGGCGCAGTGAAGAACGCCATGATCTTAAGCGTGCCCGAGGGCGATGACAAACCCTTGAAATACCCACTCATGTTCAGCATCTGTGATGTGCTGCTGGTAAACAAGATCGATTACTTAAGCATTTCCGACTTCGACATGAAGGCCCTCCATGAGCGGGCCCGCACGCTGAACCCCGGCATTACGATCATCGAAACCTCGGGAAAGACCGGGGCCGGGATTGATGCATGGGCGCAGTGGCTGGCCAAGGAGACACATACTTTCATCACCTAAGGTCTTTCGAAGGAACGCCTTGAGGGGCGATCTTACGAAGGATATCGTGGCTTAAAGCCGCTCATATATTATGCAGCATATTACGGAGATGTAGGAGCGCCTTCAGGCGCGACCCGTTCGGGATATCGCGGCTAAAGCCGCTCCTACAATCTGCTTGATCTTGGACCGCCCTGTATGGGTATATAGGGCACAAAAATTGCGAGTGCACTATGATCAGAATCAATGAAAACTACCTGAAGCTCAGACCGTCATATCTGTTTTCCGAAATATCCCGCCGCGTGGAGGCTTTCCAGGAGGCTTACCCCGGCAAAGATATCATCCGGCTCGGTATCGGCGATGTCACCCGGGCCCTGCCGAAATCATGTATTAATGCCTTTCACCTTGCCGTGGAGGAAATGGCATCAGACAGCACCTTCAAGGGCTATGGTCCTGAGCAGGGGTATGCTTTTCTCAGAGAAAAGATCGCCCGGTATGATTATCAGTCCAGAGGGGCCGAGATACATGCAGACGAGATATTCGTCAGCGACGGCGCCAAGAGCGATACGGCCAACATCCAGGAGATCTTTTCAGGTGATATACTCATCGCAATCCCCGATCCGGTCTACCCTGTCTACCTCGACACCAATGTCATGGCAGGCCGGACAGGCGACCTTGGAGATGGGAGATATAAGAAAATCATCTACCTTGACAGCACTGCGGAAAACGGCTTTGTGCCCGGTCTTCCGAAAGAGAAGGTGGATCTCATCTACCTGTGCTTTCCCAATAACCCGACAGGCGCCGTCATTACAAAAGATATGCTGAAGCAATGGGTGGATTATGCACGGCACAACAAGGCTCTGATCCTCTATGACGCCGCCTATGAGGCATTCATCAAGGATGAGTCGCTCCCCCGGTCCATCTATGAGCTGGAAGGCGCCAGGGAGGTGGCCATCGAGTTCAGGAGCTTCTCCAAGACTGCAGGATTCACCGGGACAAGGTGTGCCTACACGGTTGTGCCCAAATCCTGCATGGCCTACGACAGTGCCGGTGGAACACATTTCCTGCATTCCTTTTGGAACAGGCGGCAGGCCACAAAGTTCAACGGCGTCTCCTACCCTGTGCAAAAGGCTGCTGAGGCGGTCTATTCAGAAGAAGGCAGGGCCCAGGTAAAAGAACTCATCGGCTACTACATGAACAATGCCTCCCTTATCAGGGCACGTATGCAGCCGCTTGGATACACATGCACGGGAGGAGAGAACTCGCCCTATATCTGGGTGAAGACTCTCATGGACTCCTGGGATTTCTTTGACATGCTCCTGAACAAGGCAGGAGTCGTGTGCACCCCGGGCTCCGGTTTCGGCAGGTGCGGACAGGGCTATATCCGCATCAGTGCCTTCAACAGCCATGAAAACGTAGAAAGGGCGATAGAGAATATAGAGCAGGTTTTGAAATAAAATCTTTCTCAGCTCATTATACGCAGGATAGCATCTGCCAGCTCGGATCTTGAAAACGGTTTGAGCATGTATTCATGGATACCCGTCCTTTGTTCCTGCAGTTCCTGCAGCGCCCCTTCAGAACCGGAACACACAATAACAGGGAAGTCTTTTCGGATCTCATGCACACGAGTTGCCAGCTCATGACCCTTCATCAGCGGCATTACCTGGTCGGTTATCAACAGGGAGAACTTATCCGGATCACTCCTGAAAAGGCTTAAGGCCTCCTGGGGATCAGTGGTTGCAGTAACGCGGTATCCAATATGAACGAGGAGCTGATGGATACTGCGCAATTCCGCATTGTTGTCATCGACCAAAAGGATATGTTTCTCGTTGTGTCCGTTCATATTCAGACTTGATATAAGAGTCTGATTCCCGGAATCAAGATACAGCGGGAAGAAGATCTCGAATGTTGCCCCCTTTCCAACCTCGCTGTGAAGGAGTATCGAGCCTCCGGCATTCTTTACCACCTCATGCACCACGGCGAGACCAAGCCCGGTGCCTTTGCCCGACTTCCTGGTGGTAAAGAACGGGTCGAATATCTTGTCTTTTATTTCCGGGCTGATCCCATATCCGGTGTCACGAACAGTGAGTTTAACGTATCTCCCCGGGGTGAGATCATTGACAAAGGCTTGAGAGGCTTTTGCGATCTTTGTTTCCTTGAGTGTGACACTGAGAGACCCTTTGTCGGACTTCATGGCCTGCATCGCATTGGTGCAGAGATTGAGAATCAGCTGATATATCTGGGTCGGTTCTGCCTGTACAAGACTTTTTTGGGTGGTTATCGATTGCCTGAATTTGACATCAGGAGGGAGAGACCGAATGAAGAAGGCCAGGGCATCCTTGACAACAGGACCAACAACAACGGGTTTAGAGAGAGATTCTTTTGTGGCGCCGAACAACTTGATCTGCTTGACCAGGTTTTTCCCGAGCTGTGCTGCATCGATTATCTGATCAAGGTACTCCCGCTCCTGTGTCCCTTTAAGAAGTGTATCCGATATGAGCTCTGAATTAATAAGAATAGGCTGAAGCACATTATTGAAATCGTGGGCTATTCCACCTGCCAATTTACCCAGCGCCTCTATTTTCTGTGCTTGGATGAGTTGAGTCTCGAGTCTATTCTTTTCTTCTTCCGCCCGCTTGCGTTCGGTTATGTCCTTCACCGTGTGAATGACTCTAATGATTTCTCCTTTGTCGTTAACTACCGGGTCCACAGAGGCAAGGAACCACAGGTCTCTTGTTTCATCATGATGTTCAACCTCCTCATGTCTTTTTGTCTTCAACGTCTTTGCCAGAGGACATCCATCAATGGGCCCATCCGTATTGTGCATCAGGGAGAAGCAGTGGTTATTGGTAATCTTATCGAGGGGCAGGTCGAAGAAAGAAGCAGCAGCGGCATTCACCCGGTAAATCTTAAAATCCTCATCAAGGATCATCACATGATCTTTAATGGAGTCAAAGGTGACCTGCCAGTCGCGTGCGGCTTTTCTTAGCTCTTCATCCAGATGCTTTCGCTCGGTAATGTCAAAGAGGGTCGACCGGCTCAAGACATACTTGCCTTCATTGTCTTTAACGGCAGTTGCGTTCAGGAGCACCGGCATGATGGTACCGTCTTTGCGTATCATCTCGAATTCGAGATTGTTGATCCATCCTTGCTCTTTGAAACGGGGAAAACTATCCATAAAGGTCTGTAGGCTTTCAGTGGTGAGGATGTCTAAAAACCTCATCTTTCGGACGATTTCTTCTCTCGTGTACCCGAGCCATTTAAGCTCGGTGTCGTTTATCCGGACAAAGAAACCGTCTTTGTCCAGTGAGTGATAGCCGCACGGTGCACTGTTATAAAGATCGTGAATCTCTGCAGAGGATTGCTGAATGGCCTCCTCCGAACGTTTGCGCTCGGTCACATCATTCAGTACGTAGACCAGAAAGGCTATTTCGCCGACATCATCAAACACGGGATAGAGAGACAGGTCCCAATAAGAAACCCCCCACTCCGGATGATCGGGAAAGACAAACGGCCTTGCAAAGACATTATACGGCTCTTTCGTTTCAATAACCCATTGAAACTTTTCTTTCAGTTCATCCGATGGGTAATATTCGAAGTGGTTATGGCCGGGGAATTCCGATACATCTCGATGACATACCTTGGCATATGCATCATTCACACGAATGAAGTTGAAATCCCTATCAAGAAATACCATACAGGTGGATGAATGTTTGAAGAATGTCTCTAATTCTCTCGTTTTTTCTGAGAGAATATTTTCCGTCCGCATGCGCTCGGTGATCTCGGCCTCTAATGCTTGAATGGCATTGACCAGCTTTTCTGTTCTTTCTTGTACTTTCAACTCAAGCTCGTCGTGCGCCATACGAAGCGCCTCTTCCGCCTTCGCATGCGCTACGCGCAACCTGATCGCTGTTATTCCATACGCAAGGTCATAGGCCAGTTCAGTAAGTAATTTCACCTCATCTTCCGAGAATGTATCCGGTTCTCTTGAATATATGGTTATTGCACCGAAGGCCTTGCTGCCTTCCATAAGAGGAAGGACTATTGAAGATGCATACCCTCGCTTTCTTGCCTCTTCACGCCAGGGCTTGAAGAGGGGGTCGGTCAGCATATTCCTGCACGTACTTACTTTCCCTGTTCTGATAGCCGTGCCCGTGGGCCCCCGGCCGCGTTCGGTATCCGCCCAGGTGATGTTCAATCTTTTGAGATATCCTTCATCAAAACCGGCATGTGCTACTACCCGGACGGTTTTGCCTTCATCCTCTTCGGCATACCCTATCCACACCATGGCATGACCGCAGTCTTTCACTATAACCCTGCATACTTCCTGCAGGTACTCTGATTCGTCTGTTGCATGCATCATGGCCTGATTACTATTACTGAGTGCCCTGAGTGTCCTGTTGAGCCTGCTGAGTTCCTCTTCCCTTCTCTTATTTCCGGTGATATCGCGTATGATGATCTGAACAGCAGGCTCGCCCTGGAAGTCGATCATGCCGCCAACGGACTCAACATATATTACCCGACCGTCAAGACTCAGCATCCTGGTTTCCTGCAAGGGGAGTCTCTGTCCTGCAAGTCCCTGTCGCATCCGGGACTCCATTACGTCTTGTTCGTCCGGATGAATCAGTTCGAGAACGGTCTTTGCCTGAAGTTGTTTGAGAGTTTCTGCGCCGTAGAGCTTCAGTGCAACCGAATTTGCGTATAAGAATTTTCCGTTACGGTGCACGATGACGCCGTCAGGAAACGATTCAACTAAAGACCGGTAACGCGCCTCGCTTGAGCTCAATTCCTCTTCAGCCCTCTTGCGTTCTGTATCGATGCCGGTCTTCTTTAGTTTTTCAACCATTGGTTCCCCCAAAGGTGAGCCTCAACGATCGAATTCATTGTTGTCAAAGGGATAAGAATCCGTCTTCGATACTTGTAAGGGAATGAAATATTTTTCATATTTATATGTACAAACATAGTGATGATAATGCACAAACTACCCAAATGCAACAAAACATAAAAACTGAATCACTGATCATCATTTACGGCTTATTGCTTGACATCAGGGGCCTATCATGGCTTATTTCTATCAGGTATGATCACCTTCAAGAAGGTCAACAAGTGGTTCGGCGAACTCCATGTCCTCAATGACGTGGATTTTCACGTGGATGCAGGTGAGGTAGTGGTTATCTGCGGTCCCAGCGGATCGGGCAAGAGTACCCTGATCAGATGCATCAACAAGCTCGAGCCCATTCAACAAGGCGAGATCTATGTAGACAATATGCCCATCCATGACCCGAAGATCAATCTGCGGCGAGTAAGGGAAGAGATCGGTTTCGTGTTCCAGCAGTTCAACCTCTACCCGCACATGACCGTTCTTAAGAATATCACACTGGCTCCCATCCATGTGCGCAAGCAGAAAAAGGAGGAGGCCGAAGCTTATGCCCACATGCTGCTTGAAAAGGTCGATATAGCAGAGAAGGCCAATTCCTACCCCGACCAGCTTTCCGGTGGTCAGCAGCAGCGGGTTGCCATTGCCCGTGGATTAGCTATGCGCCCCAAAATCATGCTCTTTGATGAGCCTACTTCTGCCCTGGACCCCGAGATGATCAACGAGGTGCTCGATGTCATGAAGACACTCGCCCGTGAGGGAATGACCATGATCGTGGTCACGCATGAGATGGGGTTCGCCCGCGAGGTAGCTCACCGGGTGGTCTTTATGGACGAAGGCCAGCTCATCGAAAGCGCGCCGCCCGACAAGTTCTTTAGTGAGGCACGGCACGAGCGCACAAAACTATTCTTAAGCAAGATCTTGACCCACTAGGGGTCTCTACGCATTCTATATAAGAGACATCCTAATAAAGGAGGAGGATATGAAGAGGATATTTACAGGGGTACTCGTCACACTGGTTTTCATGGTACTTGCAGGTCCCACACTTTGTTATGCCGGTACCACCTATGACAAAGTCAAGAAAGACGGAGTTGTCCGCGTGGGCATGATGTACAACAGCATCCCCGCAGCATACTTCAATGACAAGAATGAGTGGGTGGGCTTTGATGTGGACATAGCCGAAGAGGTGGTCAAAAGGATCGGCGCTTCAATGGGCAAACAGCTCAAGGTGGAACGGGTCAAGGTGAACAATATCTCGAGGATCTCCATGCTCACGTCAAACATGATCGACATGTCCGTTGCCAACATGACCCATAAACGCGAGCGCGATAAGACCATCGACTTTTCCATCACCTATTTCTTCGACGGCCAGAAGATCCTTGCCAAAAAAGGTAAATTCAAGAGCCTCAAGGATTTCAAGGGCAAGAAGCTCGCATCACAGCAGGGCACCACGAGTGAGAAGAACGCTGTAGCCCTCCTAAAGAGACTCGGCGACCCGAATGCGGAGAAGGACGTCATCAGCTTCCAGGATGAACCTTCCTGCTTCCTTGCCCTCCAGCAGGGCAAGGTGGCCGGCTGGACAACCGACAGCACTATCCTGTTGGGCTATGCGGCAAAGGACCCCGGCAAGTATGAGCTTGTGGGTGAATTCTTCAGCAGTGAGCCATACGGCATCGGCATGCCGCAGGACGATAGTGCATGGCGCGGCGCCATCAACTTCGCCCTCCAGGATATGTGGGCTGACGGGACCTACAAGAAGATCTACGACAAATGGTACGGCCCCACCACACCCTACTTCTTCCCTTTGACCGAAAAAATCGAGATGTGGCCGTGATGGGAGAAAGATAACCGCTATGAACGAATCTGCGGTCCGGTCATCCGGACCGCAGATTTTTTAGAGTCTGTTAAAAATCGTCGCTATCGCTGGTGAGAACATAAACTTTTATGAGAGACTCAACCAAGAACCTGCTCCAGCAGATATGTGTTGTATGCGCCATCATTGTCGCTGTCTTCCTTCTCTTCAAACATGCACACTTCGATTATAAGTTCTACTGGGCTGTTCTGTGGGAGGTAAACCCCACCTATAAGGAGATCTTCGGCCTTTGGCTGCTCAAGGGCTTGTTGCTCACGATTGAGATATCTTTGATCAGTACGGGCATCGCCCTGGTCATGGGCACAATCTTCGGCATAGCAAGGCTCTCGCGATTCACGCCTACCTATGCCATTGCTACGGCTTATGTCGAGTTCTTCAGAAATACGCCCTTGCTCGTCCAACTCTTTTTCTGGTACTTTGCCTTCCCCCTGGTCCTCCCCGAGAGCCTGAACACGTACCTCAACGCGCATAACTACGAATTCTGGGCCGCCACATGCGGGCTTGGAATCTACACCGGCGCTTTTGTGGCCGAAGTTGTACGGGCCGGTATTCAGGCCATTCCCCATGGGCACATAGAGGCAGCCGTGTCCTCAGGGCTCACCGGCGCGCAGATGCTGCGTCATGTCATCCTGCCCCAGGCATTCCGCATTATCATCCCTCCGCTCGGCAGTGAATTCCTCAATAATATGAAAAACTCGTCCCTTGCCATGACCATCGGCGTAGGCGAACTATGCTGGAATTCCCAGCAGATCCAGTCTTTCACCTTCCGTGGGTTCGAGGCCACAACCGCTGCATCGCTCATCTATCTGACCGTTTCGCTCTCCATCTCGCTCATCATGAACAGCATCAACCACCACCTGGCCATCGGCCAGGCAAAGCGGCTCAATACGGTAGACCGTTTCTTCGCCCTTGTCCTCCGCCCCGTATTCCTGCTCGGAAGGGCGATATCCTCCATTATTACGGCATTGAAGCGACTACTTAGATTTGGAGAGTTTGCCCCGGTACACGAAGAAGCGATTTACGCCTCCATCTGGGAGCGATTAGCCGGAAAGATATGGCAGGTGCTCATCTTATCCGCAAGGGTCCTGTTCGTCTTTCTGTTCATCGGTCTTATCTGTCTCTTGGGTCTTATCGTCTATAAATACAATTGGCACGTGATCTCCTCCAACATCGTATCACTCCTCATCTGGACCTTCCCCCACGGCGGGCCGGGCGAGATCTTCTATGGTCTCGGCGGGCTTGCCCTGAGTGTGATTCTGGCTTTTATTGCTCTTCTTGTGAGTTTTTTCATCGGGCTGTTCATTGGGCTCGGCAGGCTTTCAAAAAACCCGCTTGTCTCCACTCCGAGCGTTCTTTATATCGAGGTCATCCGGGGCAACCCCCTCATTATGGTCATCTTCTGGGTCTACTTCTTCTCGCATTTTGTCACGGGCTTTCAGATGGACGTATTCTGGAGCGCTACAATAGCCTTTACCATCTTCTCAGGGGCCTACCTGGCCGAGATCGTACGTGCAGGTGTGAGTGCCATTCCCAATGGTCAGATTGAGGCGGCTACGGCATCGGGTCTTTCCTATTTCCGGGCCATGCGGCATGTGGTGCTGCCCCAAGCCCTCAAGATCATGATCCCTGCCTTTGTGGGACAGTTCATCTCCCTGTTCAAGGACACCTCGCTTGCCTATATTGTCGGGGTGTTTGAGCTCACCACTGTTGCCCAGACGCTCAACAACCGCCTCATGATCTACCCCTTCGAGATCTACACCACCATTGCCGTGCTTTACTTCATATGCTGCTACAGTATGTCACGTTTTGCCCGCAGGCTCGAGATTAGGTATACGCCCACCAAGAAAGACTACCGTTCCATGAGCATGGCCTGATACAAGGGCATAAAGAGGTCTCATCAGGCTTGTTACAGTTTATGTGACACAATGTCATGCCGGTGGGCGGATTTTCATTCTTATTTGTCATTTTGTCACAACAAAATCCCGGTAGAAGTGTTCACTTGTCAAAATGACATTTCGCCTTCAAATATTATCTCATTTATAATCCTAATTTCAATTAGTTACAACGGTTCATCTCGTGGCATGAACATTGCCTTCTCATTCATCAGAGAAATAAAACAAAGGAGAACGAGAATGATATCACTCTGGATCGTAATTGGTTGCTTGTTCATGACGGGAATCGGGATCAGGTTCATGTACCGCGTGTTGGGGCTCACCCCGGCCGAAGCAACTGCCGTTTTCGTGCTCATCGTGACGCTGGTGGGTGTTAATTCGGGCCCTGTCAGGCAGATGATCGCACAGCTCTTCTAACAAAGGCATACTGGAGAAGAAGACGTGAAAAAGGCAATAAAAGACAGGTTACCGAGGAAGCTATCCGGCAGGATAGCCAGGATCAGCGCACTCAGTTTTGTGCTGGTTATCATGACATTCCTCGGCCTGTATGTGGGTATGTATGTCGACCAGATCACCCACATGGCGCCCAATTTCACGATGCTTGGACTTATAATTGGTATCGTTATAGGGTTTAAGGGTTTTGTCGAAGAGGTACTGGTAGAAAGGAGAAAGGAATCATGACATTCGTATTCATTGGTATCGGCGCTGTTTCCTTCATTGCCATCACTGTACGTTTTGCATCGAAAGTGAGCACGAAAGAGCCCGAAGCATCCCGTGTGAAGTAAATCCTCTTCCCGGACAAAAGTTTTAAAGAAGTTCCAAGGGAGGCCTTTTCTTGAGGCCTCCCTTTTTATGTCTTTTCATCCTTTGGACATACGTCAACCAAAAATGAAATTTATTTGACGGCACGGCCCTGCTTCGCTTAGGCTTTTGTTACTATCATTGCTTCAGGAGGGTTCCATGATATCACGGATAGATCACGTGTCGCTGGCAGTCAGAGATATTGATGCAGCGTTGCGCTTCTTCACCGATCTCCTGGGCGCCGTACCCGGCGCTTCAGGCAAAGACCCGGGTATGAAGTATTACTGGCAGATCCTCTCTTTAGGCGACCTGAGCAGGATTGAGCTCATCACCCCCACCGGAGAAGGGAGCTTCCTGGACAACTTCCTTAAAGACAAGAAGGGCGGCGTGCATCACATCACCCTGCAGACCCCCGACATACAAAAGGCAAAAGAGGCGCTTGAAGAGCATAACATCCCCTTTTTCGGGTTCACCAACTACGCGGAGATATGGAAGGAGATCTTCATTCACCCGAAGCACGCCTTCGGCGTGCTTGTGCAGCTCGCTGAGTTCAATGCGGACGACTGGATTTCACCGTCCCTCAGGATGCCTAAGGACACTAAATGGACCATCAAGAAAGACGATGACGGTGTTCAACTCAAGTTCGCGCACCCGGGAGGCGGCGCGGCAAGTATTGTGTTGAACAAGGAGGATGCCGGGCGGCTCCTCGATGAATTAAAAGAGGCCATTAAATAAGACCATGAATGTCCTGATCCATGTGGACAATGCCATAAGAATCTTTGAGGCCGATCTGCCATTAGAGGCAGTGCAGGCCATAGAGGCGGACCTGACGCTGCCAAATCCCAAGTGGGAGCAGGTGGAGACCTACAGCCGCAGCCGCAGGCGAAATTTCCAGCCCGAATTCATCAGGTATTATAAAAGGAAGAGTGGTGTGCTCCTCATGCCCAGGGGCTACATCCACACCCTCCGCTCCCGTCTGAAGGACGCCCCCTGCACCATCGTGGACAAGACCCGCTTATTGCCGAGCGTTCATTTTTCATTCAAAACGCAATTGCATCCCTATCAGATCTCAGCGGTCAAAGATGTCATCGGCAGGAGATTCGGTGTGCTGGAGGCACCGCCAGGTGCAGGCAAGACCGTCATGGCCCTAGCCGTCATTGCCCAGAGAAAACAGCCCGCACTGGTGATCGTCCACACCAAGGAGCTCATGTACCAGTGGCACAAGCGCTCGTACGAATTCCTCGGCATCCCTTTGGACGAGATAGGACTTATCGGCGATGGGAACAGCCAGATAGGCGACAGGCTCACCATTGCCATCATCAACTCGCTCTATAAAGTAATCGATGATGTCAAGCCTGTCATCGGCCACCTCGTGGTGGACGAGTGCCACCACACACCTGCCCGCACATTCACCGAGGCGGTGAGCCTCTTCGACAGCACCTTCATGCTGGGGCTTTCTGCCACACCGTATAGGAGGGACAAGCTCACCAAGATCATCTACTTCTATCTAGGCGACCGGGCGCACCAGATCCATTCCCACGAACTCCAGGCCATAGAGAAGATCATGCGGGCCAAGCTCATATTGCGACATACCAACTGCGCCTACTACTTCGATGCGGACGAGTACCAGTACATGATCTCGGCCCTGGTGAACGATGGGAAAAGGAACAAGCTCATCGTGGAAGACGTGGTGAACCGGGTCTTTACACCTGAAAGCGGGATTGCGCTCGTCATCTCGGACCGGGTTGCCCACTGTGAGGATCTCTTCAATGCCATTACCGGCCGCGGGGTCAAGGCATGCCTGCTCACCGGCTCGGTGCAGGTCAAGGAGCGGGCCCGGATAGTAGAAGAACTTAACAGAAACCAGGCACAGGTCCTGGTCGCAACAGCCCAGCTCATCGGTGAAGGGTTCGACCTCAAGCAACTATCCTCGATTTTCCTGGCTACACCGATTAAATTCACCGGCAGGGTCAAGCAGTATATCGGCCGGATCCTCAGGGTGACCGAGGGCAAGGAAGACGCGTTTATCTTTGACTACCTCGACACCAACGGCATGCTCAAGAACAGCTTCGCCTCCCGCATGTCGGCATACTACGATTTGGGTGTGAAGCTGGATTCTGTTAAAGACTACTAGTGAACAATAATCCATAGCGATATTCACATGATGGAGCAATAATTGAATATACGGTTTTCATTTCATGCAAACTACTTTTTTACCGGAACTCGGTTTCGGTCAACCTTTCCAGGGCACCCTGGCAGGATGATCCTACACCCGCAGTACAGGAGAAGCAGTGATTGCCGATGACGATTGCCCGGGTCTTCAATCTCTCAAAATCAAAATCATCGATGTGGTTCGGCGTTTTGCCTTCCACCGGCAAGTCCAGCATCTGGTTGAAATCACAATCATACAATCGCCCGTCCCACCCTACTGAAACGGTGTTCCGGCACATCAAACAATGAATAGTCGAAGGATTGAATGATGTGTGAAGAACATTCATATAGTCTTCAAAGTTCTCCGACCGGATGAGGTACTCCAGATACCTGCCTACAGGCGAGTTGACCAGGCAATAGAGGGTATTGAAGACAACCCCATGCTCTCCTTTCAGCCGGGTCTTGTATTCATGTTCCAGTGCCTGCTGCGCCCCAGGCAGAAAGGCACCAACCGGATTATAGACAAGGTTCAGGATCAAGCCGCTTCCGGGTATGCCATACCCCCTTTCATTCAGCAGCCGCATGACCTCGATGATGCATCTGAAAACGCCGCCGCCCCTCTGCCTGTTGACCCTATCTTCATGGTAGTCGGGAAGGGAAGCAATGATTTCGACCCTGTGGTCCGCATAGAGATCAATGAAGTTTTTATATTGTTCGTCGCGGAGGATTACAAGGTTGGTGCGGACCATCAACCGCCGATTCAACGTGGCAGCTTCCCGGATAAACCAGGGAAGCTCCGGATTCATCTCCGGTGCGCCGCCCGTGATATCTATGGTACCGATCCGATGGGTACGCAGCACTTCCAGGCATTTTTCAAACACCCTGCGTCCCATGATTTCCGATCGCTCCGGACCGGCCTGGACATGGCAGTGCCTGCATGAGAGGTTGCAGCGCTTACTCACATTCATCTGGAGTATTTCAATCGATTCAGATCTCAGCGGAGTGCTGATCCTTTTATGAAACGGGATCCTTACAGGGTTATTATTGAGGATCTCCATTTGCTCCAAAGAAGTCATATTACATTTCCTTCTTCTTGATAATCTTTCGCATCTGCGTGGAATGAGCCAGGACATCACCCGCTGTCATTGCAGCTCCGACATGTACTGCCTCCATCATCTCATCACTGGAAACGCTCAGCGAAAGGCATTTATTCGTGTAGGCATCAATGCAGTACGGGCAGTGACGCACAGTAGCCACCGTAAGGGCTATTAATGCCTTTTCCCGCTCGGTGAGCACGCCGGGTCCTGTTACCTCGGCGTAATATTCAAAGAACTTTTTGCCCTGCTCGGGGGCATACTCCGTTATGTTCGGAAAATCTTCGAGGTCTTTGGTTTCATAGTAAGGTCTGGACATAGCAAATCTCCTTTAATATAAAATTACTTCTGCATGTTAAACACCTGTATCACGTGTTTGGCATCCTTCTTTAAGAAATTTATTTTATAATAGAGTCTCCTCAAGAATAAAACCAGTCTCTTACCTCATCTTGTGGGTTTTGCCACGTTGTCACATTATAGGCATAACCGCACTGCTCGCACTAACTTATCGATTTCCAAAGCACACACGGGCGCATCACAAACACTAAGCTGCATACATCACACCAAGGGATTGATGCATGCTCATATGCAAAGATCCCCCTATAAAAATCTTCCGCATAAAATCTTCATAGTTCTTTCTTCTTGACTTTCAACCCCGTTGACTTAACGTATATATAACTTAAACTAAAGTAGGTTTTTATTAAATGAAAAGAGGCATGAGCCGTGAACCTTGACCCCTTGTTCCTCTCCCGCATCCAATTCGCGGTCACTGTTTCCTTTCACATCATCTTCCCGTCTCTGACCATTGGACTCTCTCTATGGCTGGCAATGCTCCAGGGCATGTCTCAGGCTACCGGTAATGCCCTGTATCAAAGGCTCTTCGATCTCTGGCTTAAGATCTTTACCATACTGTTCGCCATGGGCGTTGTCTCCGGCCTCGTGATGGCGTTCCAGTTCGGCGCCAATTGGAGTGTGATGTCTGTTAAGACAGGGCCTGTCCTGGGCCCGCTACTCGGTTATGAGGCCTTCACGGCATTCATGCTGGAGGCGACCTTCCTGGGTGTGGTCCTGTACGCACGCAACCGCGTGCCGCCATGGTTCTATTTCTTTTCCTGCTGCATGATCGCCCTCGGTTCGACCTTGTCGTCCTTCTGGATTCTCTGCAACAACAGCTGGATGCAGGTGCCGGTGGGTTATGAGATAATAAACGGAAAGATAACCCCGGTTGACTGGAGGGCCATCGTGCTCGGCCCTGTATTCCTGATCCGCTGGCTGCACATGCTGCTTGCATCTCTCCTGACCACCGGCATGTGCATCCTTGCTGCAGGCGCCTGGTATGTGCTCCGCAATATCCATCGCGCAGAGGCGCGGATCATGCTGGACTGGGGCCTGGGTTTGGCAGCAGTGCTGATGATCTTTCAGTTCTATCTCGGGGATATAAGCGGCAAGCACATGTATAAGTATCAGCCAGCTAAATTCGCTGCCATCGAGGCGCGGTGGCAGCATGAGCAGCCGGGTACGGAAGTATGGTTTGCAATCCCCGACGAGAAAAACAAGAGAAATCTCTTTGCCGTCACAACACCCTATGCAGGCAGTTGGATCGCAACAGGAAGCTGGACCGCGCCTGTTTCCGGACTGAGTGATTTTCCGGAAGAAGACTGGCCGCCCATTCTTATCCCGTTCTTTTCATTCCGCATCATGGTAGGCCTTGGGTTGTTGATGCTGGCCATCGGCTCGTTCGGCATATTGCTCCGCTTGCAGGGTCGACTGGAGACAACGCGCTGGTTCCTTTGGAGTGCGATTCTTGCCTTTCCAAGCGGCTTTATTGCCGTCATCATCGGCTGGTTCACTGCCGAAGTCGGCCGTCAGCCCTGGGTGGTATACGGGCTCCTGCGTACAGCACAGACCGTGACACCGACACTGACCGGGGCGAATGTGCTCGCAACCCTTGTAGGCTATGTGGTGGTTTATACATTGATCTCCTCTTTCGGGACCTACTATATCTATGGCGTGCTGCGCAAAGGGCCTTCCAAGGGCGGACCTGAGACGACCGGAGCCTCCGGGACTGTAACCCCCGGCACTCTTGAGGCAAAGGAGTAAGCCCGATGGATGTTACTTGGCTTCCCTTATTCTGGGCAGGCCTGATCGCCTTTGCCATGTTCGTTTATGTTGTCCTTGACGGCTACGACCTCGGTATCGGCATTTTGTCCGGTACTACCCGCAATGAGGCTTATCGGGACGCCATGGTGAATGCCGTCTCTCCATTCTGGGACGGGAACGAAGTCTGGCTGGTCCTTATCGGGGCAAGTCTATTCGGTGCATTCCCCATGGTATATGCAATCTTTCTCCCCGCCTTCTACCTGCCCATAGCGTTGATGCTGCTCGCCTTGATCTTCCGGGGTGTTGCCATCGAGTTCCGTTATCATGCAAAACAAATGCGCCGGCTCTGGGACTCGGGATTCTTCCTCGGGTCTCTCATTGCGAGCTTTGTTCAAGGTGCGGCCATCGGCAGGATGGTGCAGGAACTGCCGGTAGCAGGCGGACAATATGCCGGGAGTGCCTTCGAGTGGCTGACACCGTTCTCCGTGCTCTGTGGAATCGGCCTGGCAATAGGCTATACGCTCCTCGGAGCCGCATGGCTGGTTTTGAAGACGGACGGCGCCTTGCGCGACTGGGCCTATCGCCGGTTAGGACGGCTGCTTGCAGGTGTCCTTATGATTCTCCTTATTGTCGCCGTGTTCGCACTTACTACGCATCTGCAGGTAAGGGACCGCTGGCTTCAGCACTTGTGGCTGGTCATCTTTCCGTTGATCATCTTCCTGGCCTCCATCGGCTTATGGCTCGGGGTCCGCAGACGGAGCGACAGGGTTCCCTACGCCATGGCCGTTCTCATCTTTCTTGCCGCCTTTTTGTCGCTGGCAGGCAGCTTCTGGCCCTATATGATCCCGTTTACCGTAACGATCGAGACGGCGGCGGCACCGGTGCAGTCTCTCAGGTTCCTTTTCTACGGGGCGGGTATCATTGTCTTCCCCGTTGTTCTTATCTATACCGGCGTGGTTTATTGGGTTCTGAGGGGAAAGGTTTAGAAGGCTAGAGAATTGCTCTCATACCCACCTCTTCTTCTCATTGCCGGGGCCAAAGGCGCAGTAGGTTCAACGGTAGCGGCTGCTATTTCAGCGATGAAAAAGGACCCGGATACAGTCCTCCCCTGGCTGACCACGGCACCTTTGTGTAATCACCTTGGTCCCTTCGGGGGTATGGAATTCTCCGGATGGGATGCTTCCCCCGAATCAATCAATCAGGCCATCGAATACCACAAGGTCCTCCCAAATAAATCCCTCCTTTATGAAGAGTATCTGGGCAAGATCCGGATTCATCAGGCCCCTTCGGGCGAACTGCCCCTTCATGCGCAGGTTGAACAGTTGATAGGGGATATTGAGGGTTTCAAGGCACTCTATCCCAAGACCCATCCGGTCCTGATCAACCTTCTGCCGGCATGCAGGACGATCGATCTTTCGGGATTGGACCGGCTGGATCGGCTGTATTCGCATACGGATTCAACAAAATTCCCCGATCTGGCCTATGCCCTTGCTGCAATCTTAACCGGTATCCCGGTCGTGAATTTCACATCCAATGCCCTCGAGCTGCCCGTGATCGTCGAAGAGGCGCTTAAGGCGGGCGTCCCTGTGTGCGGCCGTGACGGGAAGACCGGTCAGACCTACCTGAAGGTAGTGCTCGCTTCGGCCCTGAAGGCCCGCAGCCTTCAGGTTGACGGATGGTACAGTTTGAATATACTCGGCAACGAAGACGGCAGGAATCTTGCCGATCCCACGAAGGCATCAGGCAAAGTGGCCAACAAAACCGGGTTGCTGGAAGAGGTTCTCGGATATAAGGTTGGCAGGCAATATGGAACTGATTCCCATAAGGTCGTTATCGACTATTATCCACCCAGAGGTGATTGCAAAGAGGCGTGGGATGTCATCGACTTTGCAGGCCTCTTCGGCCTGCCCATGAGCCTCAGGCTGAACCTGCAGGCGCGCGACTCCATCCTGGCAGCCCCCCTTGTCATCGACCTGGCCCGCTGGATGGCCGCCCTGCATGCTGCAGGCCGTTCAGGCCTGGTTCCGGAGTTGGGCTTCTATTTTAAGAAACCCCTGGGCCCCAATCCACCGGTGACCTTCCAGGATCAACTCGCAGCGCTTGATCGATTGGAAGTTGTTTGCAAGGGGCATATAAATAGTTGAGCATCCTGGTAAGGGAGTATGCATCATGAAGTTCGGGTACAGCACCAATGCCTTTGTGAATTATTCCTTGTTCGATGCGGTAAACATGATTGCCGAGCTTGGGTTCGGCGGGGTCGAAATCATGGCCGACCGCCCCCATCTCTACCCGCAGGACTGGGGACACGAAGGCCTTATCCGGCTCAAAGACCTGATCCTCCAAAAGGGCCTTCGGATCACCAACCTGAACAGCTTCACCCTGTTCGCCGTGGGAGATACCTACCTTCCATCGTGGATAGAGCCCGTGAAAGAGAGACGGGATATCCGTATCCGCCATACCCTTGATTGCCTGAAACTCGCATCCTTTCTCGGGTGTGATAACATCTCCGTTCCCCCCGGCGGGCCCTTGCACGGAATTGCACGTCAGGAAGCCTTGTCCTTGTTCTATGATGGTCTCGATAAGGTCGTTCCCCTGGCCCAAGAGCTTCGGGTCAAGGTCCTTGTGGAACCCGAGCCGGACCTGCTCATGGAAAACACCCAGCAGTTCAAGGAGTTCATCCGGGAGGTCCGCTCGACCTTTGTGGGGCTCAACTTCGACATCGGCCATTTCTTCTGTGCCGGGGAAGAGCCTGGTAAAGCCTTTCAGGAGCTCCTGCCGTGGATCGGCCATGTCCATATCGAGGATATTGCGGAAAACCGGCGCCACCACCATCTTATCCCCGGGCTGGGGGCCATCGATTTTCAGCGTGTCCTTACAACTATACGGCAAACCGGCTACCAGGGGGATATCAGCCTTGAGCTCTACACCTATGCGGACAGGCCTGTTGATGCCGGCCGGAAAAGCCTGACCTTTCTCCTGCCCCTCTTTCAGGAAGCAGGGTTTGATGTTGACATGCTGTTACGCAGAGTTACGAACCAAACAGGAGAAGAAGGAGGATGACTCTTTGAATTATTCGATGCCCCCCAATCAGGATTCAAAACATTCTCTGAAGAAACCCGGGGAAGACACCTACTTCGGTTTCCGCAAGGTCCCTGTCCGGGAGAAGGCCGGATACGTACTCCGGCACTTCAACACCATAGCCCTCAAGTACGATTTCATGAACACCATCTTAAGCCTCGGACTTCACTACCTCTGGAAACGTTTGTCCGTAAAGGCCTTGGTGTTGAAGCCGGGGGACTTGGTGATCGATGTATGCGGTGGCACTGCAGACCTCTCTATCCTTGCCGCAAGGGCTGTGGGCGGCAGAGGCCGGGTCGTTCTCTATGACATCAACCGGGCCATGATGGAAGGGGGAAGGCCCAAGGTTGCAAGGACCTTACTTGCAAAGAGAATCCTTTATGTCCAGGGGGATGCGGAATGCATGTGTTTTCTTGAAGGCAGTTTCGATGCGGCAATGGTGGGCTTCGGGATCAGGAACCTGACCAATATGGAGAAGGGGCTTGCGGAGATGTACCGGGTACTCAAACCCGGGGGCAAGATGATGTGCCTTGAGTTCTCCCTTCCCACATCTTCATGGTTCCGCCTCCTCTATGATTTCTATTCTTTTCACCTCATGCCCCTTGCCGGGCGACTCCTGGCCGGTACTCGCGAGGCATATCTCTACCTCCCCGAATCAATCCGCAAGTTCCCGCAGCCGGATGTATTTGCCGCTATGCTCAAAGGTACCGGGTTTTCCGCAGTGGAGTACCAAAGGCTTACCAACGGGATTGCAGTCATTTATACCGGGGTAAAGGCATGAAGCTGAACTGGGCGGAGCGCCTGGCGGTCAATAACCCCATAAGGCCTCTGCAACAGCGCCTTGAGATCGGCTGGATGAAGAAAAATATCCGTCTCAACCCTAACGCCCTTGTCTTGGAGGTAGGGTGCGGCAGGGGGGCAGGGTCTTATCTTATCAAGAAGATGTTTGATCCTGCCTTTGTCCATGCCATGGATCTTGATATTCGGATGATCCGAAAGGCGCATGACTATCTCTCCCCTGAAAAAAGGAATGGGATTTCTTTTTTTGTCGGCGACGTGGTCCGGCTGCCCTACCGAGACAGCACCATGGATGCCGTGTTCGGGTTCGGGGTCCTCCACCATGTCCCGGACTGGCAAGAGGCCTTGGCCGAGATCGTAAGGGTATTGAAGGTCGGCGGGACCTACTTCTTCGAGGAGCTCTACCCAACGCTTTACCAGAACATTATCACCAGGCACATCCTCCTCCATCCCACTGAGAACCGTTTCCGCAGTCAAGACCTGAAAGAGGCCCTGAAAAATGCGGGCCTGGAGCTGAAAAATTATTTAGAGATCCCGAAGCTGGAAATCTTCGGGTATGCGACCAAACAGGCGTAGACTACGAGAAATTATCGGAACGGATATCAGGAGAATATCCATATATCTCTCCCAAAAACTTTTACTTTTCAGTCCTCTTTGTAACCGGTCATTTATAGAAGAAATCTACAGTTGATAGTAGGCAGTTGAGACCGGTGATTTATCGCAGGAATCTCCACTTTTCCATGATAAATATATCTCAATGATTTCTTATTAATTCATTGATGTAAGTTGTTGATAAAGTCGGGACCCTTCTTAAGAACATCGGAAGATTTTTTGTTTGCTAGCAATTTTATCAATTTTTGTTGAGCATCCCAATAATTTGGATCTGTAATTAATACTTTTCTATATTGCTCAACTGCCTTATCAATTTTGCCTTGTGATAAAAGTGCGTTTCCGAGATTATAATGTGCTTCCGATAAATTTGGCTTAATCTGAAGTGCATTATTAAAGTAATGAATTGCTTCGTTAACTCTACCTTGAGATTCTAAACAAATACCCATGTTTACATTCGCAGATGCATTTTCAGATTTTATCTCCAGGACCTTAGAGAACATCTTGATTGCTCCATCAAATCTTTTCTGATGCATGTATGCAACACCAAGACTATTATAAGCATCTTCATAAGTCGGATCAATTAATATAGCCTTGGTATAATAACTAACTGCTTTTGATATATCACCTTTCATTATAAATATTTCACCCATTATTAGATTTATATATTTATCATTGGGAGCTACTTTCAAGGCCTCATTACAATGTTTTGCTGCGCCGTCAAGATCACCTTCACCAATTAGGGTCTTTGCAAGCCAAAGGTGGGCTACATCATTATTAACAGTCACCTTGATGCAATGCTCAAAAAGAGTATCACTATTTTTCCAATACCCCACTTGTATCCACGAATATATCATAAGAATAGAAAGGCTTGCCCCTGCTAATGTAAACAAGTAGTATTTTTGAAGTCGCCATTTTTCGAGTAATTCAGGTACACCCCAGGCAACCATGATAAATATACCAATAAAAGGGACATAGGCCCATCGATCAGCCATAGCCGGCCAAATGCCCGACTGGTATAATCCACTTACTGGTATAAGGGTACCAGCATACCAAAGCCACCCTACGAGAAGATAAGGATGTCTTCGGGAGGTTACAATAACTATAGCACTGATAAATACAATCAAGAGAAAGGCTCCGAAACTCTGCCAAAATGGAATAGATTGTGGGAAGGGATAATATACCGCCAGGTTATGTGGCCAGATCGCCTTCCCTATGTATGCAATATATGAAACTAGGGCATTACCAATCCTTAAACCTATTGGGATTTGTTCATATGATATAATATTAACATATATTGATAGTTTAAGCGATAATGTGGAGACATAGACGGAGAGAAAAGATAAAAGAATTAAAGGGATTTTATCAAGGATTACCCGTGATTTCAGTAAGTCACCAAGACTACTTATGACAGATTTATGAGATTGGATAGAACTCCCAGATCCTATATGACTAAACGAGAGACGATCAAGAGGCCAATAGTCAAGTAATAGTAATACAAAGGGTAATGTTATGAGCATGGGTTTTGCGAGAAGTCCCATGATAAAACTGATAACTACTAGTAGATATCGAATAAGGGATGGACGCTTTGTATAATTGAAGTAGGTAAGCATGACTATAAACCAAAAACAGGTGCTTAAGAGATTCTTCCTCTCTGCAATCCATGCTACAGTATCCACATTGATTGGATGGAGTGCAAAGAGCGCTGCTACAAAGGCACTCTTCCATTGAGATCCTGTCATAACTCTAAGTACTAAAAACAAGAGTAAAGTATTTATGATGTGGAGAAAAAGGTTAGTAAGATGATGCTTGCCTGCATCCAGCCCCCACAGTTGTATATCAAGCATGTGTGAAATCAATGTGAGAGGATGCCAGTAGTTTTTTTCTTCGCCAGAAAGACTGAATGCCCACTTGATATTTTCTAGAGTAATCCCTGAAATAATGTGCTCATTTTCTGTAACATAAAAATTGTCATCAACGCTAACAAAGTCGTTATTCTTGGTTTGCAAGTATACGGAGCAGGTTAATATTATAAGAAATATAGAGATAATAATAGCGTGTTTTTCAAAAATATCATATTTTTGTTTTATGTCTTTGTTAAGGTAATTCATTGCGTTAACTTACTATCAGCAAATCCATTATTGACAGAAAAGAAATTTATCTAAATCCTACAGATTATAGTAACCCTTTTCATTAAGTTATCTTCCTCCTAAGTTAGAGATATCCAATAAATAAGTCAAGTCTCCGATTTTATGTAAATTAGCATCTCCGATATAGCGCTACGCTACTAGAAGATCTTCCATCTACATGGTCATACCCGTTCATCTTCAATAGAAAAAATACATAGGAGAAAACATAGATTATGCCAGAGGCAACGAACTGATTTGGATTTTTCAAAATCATAGATTTCGTGCCATGAGCAACGTTCTGGTATGAAGAGATAGGCTGCGTAGCTTTCAACTCAAGATCATCAGTTTTCAGACATCATAAAACCGAGATGAAATCATATCTTTTATTATTTCTTTTGGTTATCATATGATTAAGGGGGTGTGCCATGCCCTACCATAAACATAGGCAAGGGAAGATGTGTGTATGATGTTCTTCATGAGGAGGCTCAAAAACAGGGTCATTGCGAAGGTGATTACCGGTCTCCCGGCTTTGGCTAAAGGATTCATCGAAGCATATAAGCCATGGGAATCTGAGGACATCCCGTGGACTCTTGTGGAGAAGCCTTTGGTACAGAGTACTGTTGCCATCGTCACTACTGCGGGTGTGCATCGTAAAGACCAAAAACCCTTCAACATGCATGATAAAAACGGTGACCCTTCTTTTCGGGAGATCGACGGCAATACCCCGCTGCGAGATCTCATGATCACCCATGACTATTATGACCACACCGATGCCGAAAAAGACTTGAACATCGTCTTCCCCATAGAACGTCTGCAGGAATTCGCTTCAGAGGGTATTATTGGAAAAGTAGCGGATGCGCATTACACATTCATGGGTCACATCATGGGGCCGCACATCTACACGCTCATGGAGATGAGTACCCCGGAGGTGGCTGCCAGATTAAAGAAGAAGGAAGTGGACTATGTTTTGTTGACACCGGGTTGAGCTATCTGCAATCAGTCCGTGGGATTGATTCAGCGGGGTATCGAGGCTGCCGGTATACCCACCATCGGGATCTCCATTGTCAGGCAGTATACGCAAAAGGTTAAACCGCCCAGGACGATCTTCCTCAAGTGGCCCTTCGGGCACCCGCTGGGTGAGCCGAATCACATTGATCAACAACGTGCCGTTCTGCGTAAGGCATTTGAAGCCCTGATGGAAATTAAAACACCCGGAACAATTATTGATGTACCTTGGCGATGGAAAAGGGAAAGCTATGGGTAGCCGAAATGAAACTCCGCGCAGCAAGCTTAAGCGGTTTATAAGGAGTATTTTCCTTTTTCTCCTCTCCTGAATCCACAATTCGTCAGGACAGACGAATTGGATGTACTTTACGTTCACCCTTCAGGGTGAGGGACATGGATGTCCCGAATCACTCCCACCAGGAGAGGAAGATTTTGTACAAACCCCTGTATTGGTTTTTTCATCCGATCATAGGATCCCGGGATAGAACACGTGCTCTCTTTCCTTCTGGATTGTAACGGCTCATTCCTTTTCAAGGGGAAAGGTCAAGGTTGCCCCATACCACCCTATGACCGCCACAATGGGGACCAGCGAAAGGATCAAAAAGAAATAGACAATACCCTCCGTGGCCAAGGAGGTGAAGACATCGGGAAACAAGACCCGCCAGAGAAAGACAATGATGGAGACTGCCATGAGGATGCCGGATAAGAATATCTTGATCCTGACCGGCCTCATGGATTTTGCCTGATAATTGAGCCACCAAGTGAAATAGCCGGTCAGGACAGCCGGAACGGAAAAAAGGATGCCGGCTCCCAGACAGTGGAATGCTGTTGTCTCAAAAGATTTCACATCGGTGAGGAGATAAAGAAGGCTGAAGAGTGCCGGCGAGATCATGAATACGATCGGGAAGTGCACCAGCATGGGGTGCGGGTGGCGGCGAAGAAAGGGAAACCGCTCCAACACTATTTCTAATGGATTGGGTAAAGACCTTAACGCCTTATCTTTCTTCCTGAAGGTCCCAACAAGGTAAAATTTATCCAGGACCTCCGGGCCATGGGGCGCGGCCTCGATATCTGTGGTAAGGTCGCAGCCGGCATGGTGGCGTTTCATGTGAAGCCCTGCCTTCCACAGCTTGCTCGCACTGACGTCGATCACCCTGCCCTTGTGGGCTATGTACACAGGCTGTCCATCTTTACCGTTGAATGCCGAGAGAGATTCCAGGTCGAATTCCTTCATATCGTCCTTTCATGATAGGGCAAACGGATAATCCCAAGCCGACAGTTCCCTTTCGTTATTCATAAGACCACCCAGCTCAGCAGTGTTACCATGAGCATGGACAATGGATAATAGCTTGCCCGGTTGAAAAGGCGCACGGCCTCTCCTGAATCTTCGGCCCGATAAAGACGGTAGCCGGGGAGAAGAAGCAAATAAAAAGCAGAAAACAATGCACCCAGGATATAGAGATAATTTAAGTGCCTCGGCGAAAGCCAGAACATGGCCAGACTCATGGCCGCAGTGATCACAAGAGAAAAGAAGATAATATGAGTGGCTCGCTGGGCACCGAAGCGTACAGGGATAGTCCTGGCATGTATCTTTCTGTCAATATCCAGATCGGACAGATCGTTGGGCACATTCTGCCCCCCGATCTCCCAGAAAAAAAGCCAGAGGAATATCGTTACCACAATATGCGTCGAAGGATTCGGATTTACGGCAAACACAGCAGCAACGGGCCCTGATGTCTTAACTAATCCGCTGATGACACTCCGCATATGGGTGATTTTCAGGAGATAGCAATAGATCACCTCCAGGAAAGCGGCCGAGAGAAAAATGACAGGGCAAACAGGGTTAAGGAGGAAGGCCCCTACCAGTGCCAGCACTGCCCAGGCAGAAGTCCAGAACAATGCTTCCTTGTAACTCAGCATCCCCTGAGCCAGGGGATGGCGTACGAAGACACTATCCAGGTCCGGTCTTGATTCGCTTGGTGTGCTTGAACACATAATCTCCTGGTCAACACGGTAATCGATGAGGTCATTGAGCGCATACACTGCCGTGTAACCCGAGAAGGCGGTTATCAGGCCTAAGGCCAGCACCTCGAATGAAGGAAAGGTATTTAGGCACAGAAGGGCCGCCAGACCCGGGGTGGCTAAATCCAGCAATAAGTGGGGGGTCCTGGAAAGGGCCAAGAAAAGGTTCAGCCGGGAGAGGCCCGCCTGGTCCGACAGCAACGTGGTCTTCAAATTGTGCTCACTCCCCAGGAAAGATGGCAGCAGCCTTTCATCTCTACATCCACCATGCCCATTTTTCATCAATGCCTAATACTTTGTATATGATTTTTGATTGTCCAACAATTACTATACCATGGTCTTTCAATAAATTTTGCCATGCAACACAGTTATATAATATGAGTTCGTACATGGATGGGAAGCCCTACCCTATTTCCTCATACAGGTGTAGACCATGTCCCGGTCCGGTAATACGGGCATAGCGAACTGCACCCCTTCACTCTCCAATTCCACGGCATTGCCACTTTGTCACATTTTGACCATGGTTACCCTACGGTTTTGCCAATTTGTTCATGCCCGGTATCTTCATTGATGCACTTGTGCCATTTTGGCAAAAATATGGTGCGAGAGAATATTTATAGTTAGTATAATCATTGAGTTATAAACCATGATCATCTGGCATGGCCCTTGCCTTATGTTAGATAGAAAGAAAAAAACAAACCCCAAGGAGGGTAAGACAATGATGACATTATGGATCGTTCTCGGCGCACTGTTCATGACCGGCATAGGCATCAGGTTCACCTACAAGGTATTGGGACTCACCCCGGCCGAAGCAACCGCAGTATTCGTCCTGGTGGTCACCCTGATCAGCATCAACACCGGCCCGGCACGCGAGATCCTCATGAACCTGTTCTAAGGCCACAGCGGGATAGCAAAACGGATAAGGAGGAAGGCCATGAAACGGATAAAGACAAAGAAAGAGAAGATCGAAAGGGCACTGGCCAACAGGCTCAGCAGGATCAGCGCATACAGTCTGGTGCTCGTTACGATGACCTTCCTCGGGCTGTACGGCGGGATGGAGCTTGACAAGATGACGGGCATGACGCCCAACTTCACCTTTGTCTGCCTGATCGTCGGCATCGCCATGGGCTTCAAGGGCTTCATCCAGGAAGTCATCGCAGAGAGAAAGGCGTAAGTACCATGACGGCTCTATTCATCACCATGGGCATCATCACACTTGTAGCCATGACCGTAAGGTTCCCCGGACACGGCAGGCACAAAGTACAAAGGGTATCCTAGGGGTCTGTTTATCGTTCCGCCTTCCGGCAGGTTCAGGGCCTATTCACTATTCACTTTCCGGGCACCCTGATTATTTTTTGAAAATCCCCTTCAGCATATCTTCGATATTCTTCTTCGCATCCTCGGTACCCTGCGGGAGCCCGCCCTTGTCCTGAAGTTTCTTCATGCTCTTATCCAGGTATCTGGAGGCATAGTACCGGGTCAGCGCACTGCTTAAAGGCTTCACCTCTATCATGGGAACGGGTTTCTTGAGTGAACCGGTGATGGTCATGGGCAGCACGAGCCTGTTCTGGTCGTTCATGAGGGTAGAGAAGGCGGCAGTCTTGGCGCCGATGCGCTGGGAGAACCGTTTGGGCAGAATCACCTGCCCTTTGAGATTGACCTGGTTGTTTTCCAGGCTGATGGTCCCTTTCAGTCTTGATTCAGTATCCACATCTCTGCCGCTGCTGATGTTCAGGAGCTGCATGGAATCTACATTGATCACCTTGCCGGCAAGGTCGAGTTGTGCATTCATCGTCTCAAAACGAGTGGTCTGGTATTTCTGGACCTCGGCCGGTGCCAGACCAAAGGCACCGGAAAGGCCCGGAACACCCAGCAGGGTACCCAGCACGCTTCCCCCAAGATCGAAGTTCTTCCATTCGCCCTTATTGATGCGGAGATTCACCTTGGCGCCCAGGTTGTCCAGCGCTGGAGCGCCCGCCACGCCCTGTGCCTTGACATCTCCTGTGAGCGTTCCCGTGAAGATTCCCTTGAAGTTTGTCAGTGTATCCAGGACATTTCCTGCCTGGACATTGTTAAAGGCGGGAGATGCATCCCACGCCTTGGTCTTGAGGTTGTAAGAGGCCGCACCCTTGATGGACCCCTTCAATGCCGCCAGATCAAAGGAATTCACCTTAAACCGGTCATCGGCATAGGTGAACGCACCGGTGAGATTTGTGAACGGCAGATCCTTGATTATTCCCTGCCGGGACTTGATGACCCCATTCATATTCATGCCCTTTTCCTTTTTCAGGGCATCCATTGATAGCGTAACCCCGTTGAGACTTGCCGTGACAGGCCCGGCAAGGAGTTTTGCCTTGGCTTGAACTTCAGGGGCCGGCTTGGTCAGGACAAGGCCCATGTGGTCAGAGAGTGCCGAGATGTTCATGGTCATGGCCCCTGTTCCACCGTTGATGGTTGTCTTGACTGCCACATTGCCGCTTGGCCTGAAGGCTTGGAGTATGGGAATGAGCGCCTGTGCGTTCTCCAGCGGCATCGGGTTTGTCTGAATCCTGATCCGGTAGTTTGACTTGTCCTGAACCTTGCGGACCTCACCCGAGCCATTGGCGGTTATGGCTCCAAGATTGACATCAAGGGCATTGATCTCCGTGATGTCCTTCTTCATGGTCATTCTGCTTGAAAAGGTGAACGGGCTGTTTGCAGGTTTAGCGAAGATCTTGCCGAAGGTGATTCCCAAGGGCTTCATGTCAATGCCGGTACTTATCTGAAAGGTCTCCTTGTCGCCGGATGTGGCAAGACTGAACCCAGCAGGCCCTGTCAGGTTGATCTTGCCCGGTATGAGTCCGGCAAACATTGGCAGCTGTGCCAGGGTGTCGCCCGGGGTAATATGGTCGGACTTGAGAGTCATATTCCATGTCGGAGTTGTCTTGAGATCCCGGACAGTACCCTCGAATGTGCCTTCGTCCCGGCCGAGTGTAAAGGTTCCATTGCCTATCTCAAGGCGCTGCTGTTCAAACGCCAGGACCAGGTTGCTTGAAAACGAACATGATATGCCTTTCCGGTCCTTTGCTTCCTGGTTCGCACCTGGACCCCCAAGGACAAGGCCCTTCAGTTCCAGGACGGCCTTTGCGTTTATCTTATCATTCAAAGTCCCTTTTGCCGTGATGTCGATCTTCATGGTGCCGGCCCGGACAGGCATCTTCACAGGCAGGGTTTCGATCGGCAGGGAATCAAGGAGGAGACGCACATCAACGGGTGCCTGGGTCAATCCACCCTCCCCGGGTACGGGGCCTATGGTGCCTGCCAGGGCGAAATTCTGTCCATCAGTGCTCATGAGAGATGCAGTGAGCGAAAAGGATATGGGCCTGAACATAGAGATATCCTGGGATTCAAGGTCGATGTCGCTGACAATAAAAGGCTTGGAGCCGGGTTTGAGCTTATCGTCGCGATAGGTGATGACCCCGTGCTTGACCATTACATTGCTCACCAGCAATGCAGCAGACGCACCGGGTTTTGGGGCCCCCTCCTCGGGTTTTTCCCCTGGTTTGGGAATAAGCAGGGTTGTGAAGTTGAACACACCTCCACTGTTTCTGATGATATGAATCTGAGGCTCCTTGAGCACGACTGCCTTGATCTTGATCTCTTTTTTCAGCAAGGGAAGGATGGCAACCTTTATTCTTGCCGCCTTAAGAGAAAGAAAATCTTCGTGAGAAAATGCAGGGTCATCTGTGATGCGAAGGCCATCGATCTCGGCGCCCAGGCCTGTCAGGATGGTGAGCCGGATGCTCTGAAAATCAACCTGACGGTTTGTGTGCGACTTGATCCGGGCAAGGATCATATCCTTATGCTTGTTCAGATCTACTGCAAAAGGCAGCACGGCAAGGATGATTATGATAACCCCGAAGACAATGCCGGCAACAATGGCTATCTTTTTCATTCAGGAACCTCCTATATGCAGCAGCTTTTGCACGAACCCAACCCTGGGGGCTTTATAGCATGCACCCTTCGGCGAGACAATGGGGGCGACAAGAGAGGAGGCTGTCGCCAAAATCATAAAAGCGAATTAGGGAAAACCTTGGCTTCGCTTCAGGATGACATTTAATCCAATTATGGTTATTGTCATTCTGAACAAAATGAAGCATCTTTTTACGCGTGTTGTTTGCCTTATGGTCGTTAAATATCCAGCCCCAACTGGCCTCCCGGGTTCATGATGTTGTTGGGGTCGAAGTGTTTCTTGAGTGTCCTTAAGACCGCCATCTGTTCGTGACCGAGATGCGCCTCGATCCAGGGAGCAATCATGCGCCCGATGCCGTGGTGGTGGCTCAGGGAGCCTCCGTATTTCAGGATATTCTCGATGATGCCCCGGTGAAACTTCCTGAATTCATCAAGGTCGTCCATCTTCGCCAGAAAGATGAAGTAGAGGTTCGTGCCCTGTGGGTAGAAGTGGGATGCATGGGTCATACACATGGTTTGAGGCCGTTCCTTGATGTATTCCCTCACACCCTGGTGAAGGGTATGCAGGTTGTCCCACGTCACCGCGGATTCAAGGGTGTCGATGACGACACCGTAATCCATGAGGTCTTCCCGCATGTACGGTTCTGTATAGCGGGTATGCTCCCACTTCTTTGCCGCATATCCGGTGAGTGACATGGCACCGAACTCTTTGCAGATCCGCTTGACCTGGTGTTCTATATTTTTTGCAAAGGCCTTTTCACCCTCGGCATTCCCCATGAAGAGGCAGCGCTGCATGGGCATGTAGCCTTTCTTGCGAAGGAAGGTATCCACGAACCCCGGCATGCCGTAAAGCTTTAACCCTCTATCGGTCTCCTCAGGATCGGATATCCTGAAGATGGCAGGCATGCCGAACTCGCCCTGGCTGATTTCACGGCTGGCATCCACTGCCGCCTCCCAGGTCGGGAACATGAAGCTGAATCGCCTGGTATTCTCCGGCATATATCTATAGATCTTCATGGTGGCCTCCACGAGGATGCCGTACGTGCCCTCGCTGCCTTTCATGATGTCATTCACCTTTGGGCCTGTGGCTGTGGCCGGGTAGTCATGGGTCTTGAATGTGCCTGCCGGTGTAACGTACTCCTGGCTGATGACCAGGTCATAGACGTCTCCATAGTATGAAGAGGCCTGGCCTGAACCCAATGTAACGATCCACCCTCCCACCGTTGAATATTCAAAGGACTGGGGAAAGTGGCCGCAGGTATACCTCCTCTTCGTATGGAAGAGCTCAGGCGATCTATGCAATACCTCTTCGTAGGCCGGGCCGTACATCCCGGGCTGCACCCGGGCCGTCTGGTTGTCTTCGTTTACCTCAAGCACCTTGTTCATGTGCGTGCTCAAGACTAGCGATATGCCGCCCTTTGCGGGCCTCACACCGAAGTTCACCGAGCTGCCTGCCCCGAATGCATAGATGGGTATAGCGTTCTCATTACAATACATGACTATATGCTGCACATCCTCTTTGTTCCTGGGGTGGACAACGAGGTCGGCCACCTGGGCGACCAAGCCCCTTCTGAGCTCCAAAAGCTCCTCGGTGGTCTTGCCGCTTGCATATTTGACCCTGCTGTAATCATCCGACGTCACATTATCTCTGCCGACAATGGCCTCAATATGCTCCCGGTGGTGAGATTCCAAGGCGCTCGGCCTGTTCAGAGAGATATTCTCCAGGCCTTCACCCTTTTTTGTCAGGAAGTCTTCATCTCTCATGGAGAACTCTTCTTTGATCATTTCATACCACTTCATGCTCGGGTGCTTGTATGTATGCGGGTCTCCATATTTGAATACGGACCGGTAGGAACCTTTCGGCGGGGCTTCTTCAGTCCATTTCGGCACGAACCTGCTTTTAATCATTTGTTACCTCCACCCTTATTTCAGTTTGCGGGTACCTTAAGTGCATCCGCTGTCTTTGTTATCTCCTCGACAACCCTTTTACCGTCCCATCCAAGCTCCCCAGCAACGGTGAGCGCCACTTTTTCCAGCACCTCGATGCCGGGGTTGCCAAGCGTAGCGATGCCGGTCCTGCGGAACACGATATCGCTTAAACTGCGCGCCATCTCGTGGCGGACAGCATAAACGGCCTGGGCGAGGATCTCCCCATCGTCATTGAGCATTCCGGTCAATGATTGGTCATGCCGTGCAATCTCCAGGACCGGCTCGAATTCGGTCCCGTAATTCTTGCCGAGATATTCGAGTGTAGCTGCATCAAAGTCTTTGTTCTTGTGTTTGATGTCGAGCATAAAGGTCTTCATGTCCGTTATCTGGGATCCCCAGAGATATCGCTTGGCTGACGGCGAAACCGTGTGCCGGATCCCAAGTTTCTTCTCCATCAGGTCAACGGCCTTTTCCGCCAGGTTCCTGCTGGTGGTGAACTTGCCGCCTTCCACGGTGATGAGACCTTGCAGGTCATCAACGGCATTGTCATATATCTCGTATCTGCGGGATGCCCCATAGGTATCTGCAGACTCGTCTTCCACAAGAGGCCGTAAGCCCCCATAGGCGTAAAGAATATCGTCGTACCCGACAACCTCACTGCCCAGTGTGGTATTGACATCATTGATGAGCCCCTCGATGCTCTTTCTGGTCACACGGTATTCATCAGGGTTTCCGGTGAAGGGCTGATCCGTTGTCCCGATGAGATTGTGACCCCTCCAGGGGACCATAAAGAAATGCCTGGCCTCTTTGGTCATGTAGCTGACGACATGGGAGTTCACGATCTTTTTCGTAATGATGTGGATACCCTCCGACCTCTTTAAGGTCCCGGACGCGGTACCCTGCCTTGCCAGGCCGAGGAGTATATCCGCCCAAGGGCCGGCACAGTTGATAACGAGTTTGGCCTTCAACTCCTGGAGCGATCCTTTCAGAAGATCCCTTACCGTCACCCCTTCGATCTTCCCGTTGTCATTCATGATGAACCCTTCCACCCGGGCATAGTTGGCAACCTTGGCGCCATGGTGAACGGCTGATTTGATGAAGGCCAGGGTAAGCCGCTCCGGAAAGATGTTCGCGCAGTCATAGAATACCGATGCGCCTTTCATCCCCTGCGCAAAAATCCCGGGCTCCAGTACGAGGGCTTCGGATGTGGATATCTTCCTGTGGGGAGGAATCTTCTTGCCCTTGTCCCATGTGCGGTTTCTGTCATACGACAATGCATCATATATCCTCAGCCCGATGCCGATCTCCACGGCATTGTTTTTAGGGCATACGGTGTCGTGCACCATCATCATGGGTATGGGATAGACGAAGTTGGGGGCGATGTTCTCCAGGGTCCTTCTCTCTTTGAGCGACTCCCTGACCAGGCCGAATTCCGCATTGGCAAGGTAGCGCAGCCCGCCGTGGATGAGCTTGGATGTTGCTGCGGATGTAGCGCATGCGAAATCCTTCTTTTCGACGAGCGCGGCCTTAAGTCCCCTGCTGGCAGCCTCGTAGGCAACCGCAGCCCCGGTGATCCCGCCGCCGATAATGATAATGTCGTGGTTGATAGTGCAGGGTTCTTCAATGAATCTCTTCATGCGCCTTCCCCCTTTCCCTTCAGGGTCTGTATGTATGAGCGGATGGCTGTTTCGGCATAAACGAGCACATCGCGCATGACCTTCCTGGACTGTTCGGTATCGCCTTTTTTTATTGTCTCGAAGATCTCCCGATGAAATTGTTCGGAACGTTTGGCGTTTTCCGGGTTGTCGAAGTAGAGATGGCCGAAATCCACGAAGAAGCCGTTAAAAAAATTCAGCAGGATGAGATAGAGGATATTGCCGCTTGCCAGCCCAACGATGTGGTGAACCTTCATATCCCTGATCATGACCGATGCTTCCTTGCTATGGAATACGATCTCATCCAGTGCGTTTATGTGATCCTCCGTTCTGTTCCGGGCTGCAATGGCCGCCATCTCGGGGACGAGGATGAGCCTGACCTCAAGGAGGGTCATGAGGATGTCCGTATCGAGGGTGTCATCAAGGTAGAACAGGGCATTGACGAGCTCGAGATTGGGGCTTTCTAAATAATTCTTCACATACACCCCGTCGCCGTGCCTGATCTCGATGACATCGAGCGATTCCAGCTTCTTGAGTGCCTCGCGCACCGTCGATCGGTTGACCTGGAAGGTAAGCGCCAGGTTCCTCTCGGTGGGAAGCTTCTGGCCCACCTTCATGTCTTTCTTGATGATCTTCTTCAGGAGCAGTGCTGCGATCTTCTCATAGAGCCTGCTCCTGCTGAGCTGACCCATTCGTGATGCCGGCATATTCATTATAGTTTCCCCTGCATGAATTGGTCGGGTGGTCCGACCAATTCATGCAGTATTATATTCTTTCTGTCAAGAAAATACGTATAGTAATCAGGAGTAACCCTTCATGTACTTTGATTCTTACCTGAAACCCTATGCTTAGTGTGCTCATGTTCTTTGAATGTCATTTCCCCTTGACTGCTTAACGTCATGCCCCTACATGCACACCTTGTTGAAAAAACTATACGTGGAAGGGGGAAAATAACATGAAAAAATCAAGTAACCTTTTCATATTGGTGTTCGTAGGATTGGTCACCCTGTACAGCTCTCCTGCTCTTCATGAAAATGCAAATGCAGGGGACATGATATTAAGCGATATGCAAGCGGGTTCCTCCTACAAGGGGGACCTCATGTCAAACCAAGTGCATACCAGTTCCCTTGCTTCAAATGATGTATGGCTGCTGCATGGAGAACAAGGTAGCCGGGTTGTGATCACAGATGCGGTGGAAGCCGGACATGTCCCGCCGGATATCTATCTCTATCCTCCAGGCGGCACGGCATATGAGGCCCGTTCAGACCCAGGGAGCGACCGATACCGGGTCATTGACCGGAATCTGGAATTCACCGGGAATTACGTCGTGCTTATCCATAACAATGACAATAACGACCCATTAAACACGCTCAATTACGAACTCACCTATACGACGTTCCAAATGAATGGGTCTTACATGATAGATCCTGATGCTATTGATGGAAACCTCATTAAAACCGTTCCCAGCAGGTTATATCAGCCCAGGTCGGGAGGGATTGTAACGAGCGCAATTGCAGTCGATGAGGCTACCATGGGGCTTGGACCGCTCTTTTATGGAATCTTTATAGGGATTGGCAGCACGGTTGAAGGTGTAGCAAGTCTCTTTGAGAAGTCCTCTTCGGAAACGAAAGTTCAAGACACCTGCCCGATGCCTGTGATTTATAATGACAAAGAGTTGGTTCTCTGTGCCAAATAATAAAAGGTATATCGACCACGGATAGACCCTATCCTTCCGATATGGATAGGAATGGAAGCCTCTGGGCATGAATCTACAATAAACCGTAAGGACGAGAATATCAGTCTTGTTTACTTATTGCCCTCAAATTAAGCAGATTGATATCTGTCTTTGGTTGATATTTATTGATCAGCTCACCAATGGCCTCATTCACAAGCAGAGAAAGCTCCTTTCCCGTCAATGCAGAGAGAACAGTAAGAGCCTTTGCGTATCTTTCCTCGATGTAGTAGTTCCTCTTGATGAGCTTGCTGTTATCGTCATTCCTTAAATCCAGCGGCTTCCTTCCTCTTGTTGCCATTTTTCCCCCACAGTTAGTTTGTTAAATCTTTTTCTGAAACCATTGCACTTATTAGATGAATATATCTTATTACCGGTTCCTTTATCAGTTATTTATTTCTTTTGCAAAAGGATCTCTTCCGGGTACCGACTCGGTGATTCTTGACCTTCGGCCCGGTCTGGTGTTAAGTCATCTTCTACCTTGAAGATCACACACATCAGGTGCGGTTCGAAGAGCACCGGAGGATGCAAGAGGTCATGGGATCAACAAAGCGCATGGTAAAGGTTTCCTTCACCAAGATGGCAGGGACGGGGAATGACTTCATCATGGTGAACAATGTCAAGAAACTCTACAATCTTGACTGGCAGGCCTTTGCGGTCCGCTTCTGCCCCTTGAAGACCGGCATCGGTGCGGACGGTGTGATAGTACTGGATGAAGATACGGACACGAATTTTGCCTTCCGGATCTTCAATGCCGACGGCAGCGAAGCGGAAATGTGCGGCAACGGGGCCCGGTGCGCAGCCCTTTTTGCCGTTCAGCAGGGCGTTGCAAAGAACTCCATGCGGTTCAAGACCCTGGCAGGCATCATTGGCGCCAGGATCGACAAAGAAGATGTCGCCATCCGGATGACCGATCCTGAAGGTCTGAAAACCGGTATCAGCATCGATGTTGAAGATGAACAGACAAGTGTACACTTCATCAACACCGGTGTCCCTCATACCATACTTTTCATTGATCATATCGAGGATGCGAGAGTGTTTGAGCTGGGGCGAGCCATCCGTTTTCACAACAGGTTCGCGCCTGCAGGGACCAATGCGAACTTCGTGCAGGTCCTTTCTCAGGACCGCATCCACGTGCGTACCTACGAGCGGGGGGTTGAGGCAGAGACCTATGCCTGCGGAACAGGCGCAGTGGCCTCGGCAATAATAGCTGAGCACCTGGGTAAAGTTATAGGCGCGCCTGTTCATGTACACACGAAGGGCGGCGACTTGAAGATCGACTTTACCAGAGATGGCAGCCGATACTCCGGAGTCTGGCTCATAGGGCCGGTGGATACGGTTTTCACCGGCGAGATCATGGTAAGGCCATGATGAAAAGAGTAATGATCAATGCGTGAGCTTGTAGCAGTCCTTGACTTCGGTTCCCAATACGCCCAGCTTATCTCCCGTCGCATCAGGGAGTGCGGTGTGTATTGCGAGATCCTCCCCCACGATATATCGTGCGCCGATCTGAGCGCCCTTGCGCCCAAGGCGATTGTCCTTTCCGGAGGACCGGCCTCTGTACTCGAAGAAGGCCATCCCGGGATTGATTCGGGGATCTTTAAACTTGGCATCCCTGTGCTCGGAATTTGCTATGGGCTGCAACTTCTCTCTGATGCACTCGGCGGAAAACTTGAACGTGGGGTAGCCCGCGAATATGGCCCTGCCTCCATCGAGATAGACAGTCCCGGCCGACTCTTTGACGGACTTCACCATCAGCTCGATGTCTGGATGAGCCATGGCGACCATGTATCAACCCCGCCCAAGGGCTTTTCCATCCTGGCACACACACGCTCGTGCGCAGTGGCTGCCATGGGGGACGACACGCGAAAGATCTACGGTGTCCAGTTCCACCCGGAAGTGGTTCACACGCCCAAGGGCATCGACATCCTGAAAAACTTTCTCTTTGGAATAGCCGGATGCTCCGGCGGCTGGACCATGAGAGGCTTTATCGAGGAATCCATAAAGAACATCAAAGCCCAGGTGGGTAATGCCCGGGTCATATGCGGCATGTCGGGAGGGGTGGACTCTGCAGTCGTGGCTGCCCTTATCAACAAGGCCATCGGCTCTCAGATGACGGCCATCTTCGTTGACAACGGGGTGCTTCGTGGAGGCGAGGCTGCTGAGATCCGTAAGACCTTCACCGAGATATACCCGCTGAATCTCGATATCGTGGATGCCGGCGATAGATTCCTTGATGCCCTCAAAGAGGTGACCGAGCCTGAAGAAAAACGCAAGATCATCGGCGGGACCTTTATCGATGTATTCTATGACGAGGCAGAGCGCATCGGCGGGGCTGACTATCTTGCCCAAGGGACGCTGTATCCGGATGTCATCGAGAGCAGGTCCGCCAAGGGCGGCCCTTCAGTCACGATCAAAAGCCACCACAATGTGGGCGGCCTGCCTGATGACCTCAAGTTCACACTCATCGAGCCGTTGAAGGAGCTTTTCAAGGACGAAGTGCGGGTACTCGGCAAAGAACTGGGGCTCCCTGATACCATCCTCAAGCGGCAGCCCTTCCCTGGACCGGGCCTTGCCGTGCGTATTCTGGGTGAAGTAACCAGGGACAATGTGAAAATCCTCCAGGAGGCCGATCGGCGGGTACAAGAGGAAATGATCCGCTATGATGCATACAAAGATGTGTGGCAGTCATTCGCCGTGCTCCTGCCTGTAAAGAGTGTGGGAGTAATGGGGGACGAGCGGACGTACGCCAATGTGATAGCCATCAGGGCGGTCCACAGCATGGACGGCATGACAGCGGACTGGGTCAAGCTGCCCTACGACCTGCTGGCGCGGATCTCCACCCGCATCATCAACGAGGTCAAGGGGGTGAACCGCGTGGTCTATGATATCAGTTCCAAACCGCCCAGCACCATCGAATGGGAGTGAGTCCTATTTAAACGACGGTATCATATCAATGGCTTTAGCGGTGAGATCATGTACAATGCCGTTCAGCCACGCGGTACCACTCTTCCGTGTCGTCTCGGGAAGGCCCTTGATGGTAGCGATGTAGTCGGAGGTCCCCTCAGGCATGTCCTTATAGAGCGCTGCAAGGAATGCGTCCCTCACCTGATCACTGCCGGAGAACGACCGGTATGACTGGATCATGTCCGCTATCATGCTCCAGTTTCTGAACAGCTCCTCCTGTTGATTTATCATGGCCGGTGGTTGTGCCCATGCACCGGCCGGGCCCTTGTGCATTATCAGGGATTCAGGGATCATATGGATGAAGGCCTCGAGTCTGGCCGTCCTCTCATCGATGGCCAGATCCAGCTTCTCTATGGCCCCTTCCAGCAGGGCGATATGAAAGTGCCCTGAGCCTGCAAACAGGGATCTGACATGAGAATACCATGCCTTTAAAGCAATGATGTTGGCGATGTAGGTTATGTTGTTCCGGACCTTGTCCTTTATTTTCATCAAGAGTCCCGGAACAAATTTCTTACGCGCTGCCGCAAACTGTATGCCCGTGATGAGCTTGTGGCCTTCATGAAAATCGCCACGAAAGATGACGCCTGCAGCGATCACGGTACCATACCCGATGACGGCCGGCCCCACAAGGCCGCCCTGGCCGCCGAGAAATATGGGCCGCTGGTCCAGCATGACACCGCGGGGAACATCACCTATAAGCGATGCAGTGGCCTTGTCCTGATTGGGGGTGAAATTGAAATGGATGTACGAGCTGCCGACCTCGCTGTGGTCTTTCCTGCTTGTGCCTCCGGCCATGAAGCAGTCGCAGAAATTGATGAGGCTCCCCAGCGTGACGAAAGGGAACAATATGGTGTGTTTGATGCCAACCGCATGCGCACAGCTCGCCTCTTCTTCGAGTATGCATGCATCCCGGACATGCGCGCCGGATGCTACGTTCGATCCACGGAGAAATACGGAATTTCTGAAATAACCGCCTTTGAGCTCCACAAAGGGACCGATCTGACAGTCTTCAACAGTGACCGGACCTTCCTGGCCGAGCCTGACTCCTTCCATGATCAGGGTCTTCTTTCCGCGGATCCTGCAACCCGGGTTGATGATGATGTCCTTGCCTGAGATCCTGCCCGGATCCACTTCATCTCCGATGTAAACACTCTTAGGGTCCGGAATGGTAACACCCTTTTCGATGAGCGCCTTCACTTTGGGGCTTGGGGTTTCTTCCATAACTCAATCCCTTAAACCTATTTTCTCGGCAATCACCTTGGCTATCATCTGAGCGTATCTGTCCGTCTCGTGCTCGGTGGGGCCCTCCACCATGACACGGCACATCTGCTGGGTACCGGAATATCGCACAAGCACCCTGCCCTTATCACCCAGCACGTCTTCCACCTCCTTGATGACGGACACGATCTCGGGGATGGTCTCCAGATCCGGCTTGCGCTTGACGTCGATATTGATGAGCTTCTGGGGGAAGACCTTCATGACCTTTGCCAGTTCGGAAAGCGGTCTGCCTTGAGTTTTCATGGCGCTGAGCACCTGAAGTGCCGAGATGATGCCGTCACCCGAGGTATGATGATCCAGGAAGATGATGTGGCCTGACTGCTCTCCACCGATGACGGCCCTATGCTCAAGCATCTCCTCCAACACGTATCGGTCTCCAACCTTGGTCTCCATCATGTCGATACCCAAGTCCTTCAAAGCCACCTTCATCCCCAGGTTACTCATGACGGTCGCCACCAGGAGATTGTTCCTGAGCGCCCCCTGCTTCTTCATGGCATTTGCACAAAGGACAAGGATATGGTCGCCGGTGAGCACATCCCCCTTCTCGTCTACGGCAATGACCCGATCTCCGTCTCCGTCAAAGGCAAACCCCACGTCCGCTCCATTCTTGACGACCTCATATGCGAGCGAATCGGGATGTTGTGAACCGCAGCCCCGGTTGATGTTCTTGCCGTCCGGTTCGTGGTAAAGCGGAATCACTTTCGCACCGAGTTCGAAGAATACCTCAGGGGCTATCCGATAGGTGGCACCATTGGCACAATCCAGCACGATCTTCATGCCCTCGAGCGAATATTCATCAGGGAATGAGCGCTTGAGGTAGACGATATACCTCCCCCTTGCATCATCGATGCGGTAGGCCTTGCCGATGGTTTCAGGCTCCGCGTGGAAGGTGGAGATGTCTTCAGCAAGGATGATCTTCTCGATCTCGGCTTCACGTGAATCAGGGAGCTTGAAGCCGTCCTTTGAGAAGATCTTGATGCCGTTGTCCTCGTATGGGTTATGGGAGGCCGAGATCACAATACCTGCATCCGCCCTCATGCTCACGGTCAGAAAGGCCACACCAGGTGTGGTCATGGGCCCCACCTGAAGGGCGTCCGCACCCATGGAGCAGATACCCGAAACAAGCGCGCTCTCAAGCATGTATCCCGAAACCCTGGTATCCTTCCCGATGAGGATCCTCGGTGTGTGCCCCTCTTTCCTGGAAAGGTATGCTATGGCACGGCCCACCTTGAGTGCCGTCTCGGAGGTCATGGGGTGGACGTTTGCTACGCCTCTGATGCCATCGGTACCGAATAGATTGCCCATTATTGTCACTCCCTTGTTGCTCAGACCACTTTAAGATATTATTCACCCAAAAACTCAGAGAGTTTTGAGGCCTCATATCCGGATGATTCTATGCGTTTCATAAGATCAACGGCCGTATCATATGCCGTATGCAGTGCTTCCATTATAGCCTTTTCACTGAGCTTCCTGTCTGCCAGGCGTTCCAACAACGAGCACACTAGCAGAGAGGAAACCAGCATTTCCATGGACTCCTTGTTGAACCACCACTTCTCGTTAAATTGATTGAAGCCCAGGAAGTCACGTACCCGTGTATCCGGGAGCATGTCATTAAGAGCGGAGGCGAACTGCTGCGGTCTCATTGTGGAGAGCAGTCCTTGATACTGTGTGAGGATTTGTATCAACACTATCTCATAGCGGGCCCTGCCCTGGTCCGACCCCAGGCCGGCAATCGCATTCTCCATGGCACGACCCAGCATCCACTCCTCAATCAGGGCACATGACCTTCTTCCTCGATCTTCATCACCCGCAAGAACCCCTATGCGGGATACTACCGAGAAGAGCACCAATATCCTCCATCCGAAGAGGTCATCAGCCACCTGATCCGGTATAACAGTGAGAACGGATTGCGACTTCACATCATTCTTCCAGGCCTTTTTATGCCTTAAACCATCGAGCTTGAAGATCACCTCCATCAGCGAGCATGCCTCGTCGGCAACAGCAGCCTCCCTGTTTGCCCAGCCCGAAAATTCCCGGGCACTCTTGAAGAAGGTCGTAAGGCGTTCCCGGTATGCGGCAGGAACCTTGCCGGTGCGTCTTCCTTCGGCAACGAGCATTTTCAGCGTATCAAGGGCGATCAACTCACCAAAGGGCTTAAGCACCTTATCGAGATAAATCTCCTTTAAGGCAGTCATTATATCGGGCATGCCCCTGCCCATTAGCTTTTCATCCAATTCTCGGCACCTTCCATCGTGGTCGTAGACCTCCCGGAAGGAGGTAAACACATGGCATTTGAAGGCCCCAAGGTGAATCATCAGTCCGTCCCGCCAGAGGCTTCGGCTGTTACGGATGTATTCAAGGCCGGACTTGTCGTCATGAAAGATATAATACAGCGAATCTTCGTTCTTCAGGCCCAGGCCTTCACCGAGGCTCATATGGATGATGTGCCTCCTGCCGTGATTCTCCATGTTCATACCTACCGAACGGCTGATGGTACCGGTGGCCTCAGCATAGCGATTGTTGTAGATTACCAGCGATCTCTCATCTCCATACCTGTTGGAGTAGGCGAATATGTCCTCATTCACATGTCCCTCCGGCGTGCGCACATCATACAGGACGAAGCTCTCCACGCCGCTGAAGAGGCGGCGTTTCTTCAAGAGGGGGAAGATCTCCCGTTCGTGGCGCATCACCAGGTGGTGGTCGATGGACTCGTCCCAGTAGGCCCTGCGATATTCCATGCCGTATTTTTCCGAGAACCCTTCAATCTGCCCATGGCCGAACATGGGCAGCCCCGGCATGGTGGCCATGAGGGTTGCCACGCCGAAATACTTGTCATCCTTGCCGAATCCGTGCACGGCAGGCTCTTCGTCCGGGTTGTTCATGAAATTCACGAAACGCCTCAAGATCTCCGGATTGAAACGCAGCACGTTCTTCATAACATCGCGGTACTTGCTGTTTTCCTCTGTCTTGAGCATATTCATGAAGGCACTGTTGTAAACGCGGTGCATGCCCAGACTCCTGACAAAGTAGCCTTCCATGAGCCAGAATGCTTCAGCCAGGAGCAGCGTATTGGGAACTTCCTCGGCCACCCGGTCTACGAGCTCTCTCCAGAATTCAACCGGAAAGAGCCGTTCGAACTCATCAGGGGTCACACCATGGCCTGAACGCGATGGTATGTCTCCGCCAAAGCCGGGAGGCGGATACCAGAGACGCTGGAAGTGCCTCTTGGCGAGCGTCATGGCGGCATCGAACCGGATGATGGGGAACTTCCTGGCAATGGCAATGGTCTGGTCAATAACCGCCCGGCGTACCTCGTGTTTTAAGAAGTCGAGCTGGGCAGTGTCGTTCCAGGGCATGCTCGTACCGTCGTTGCCGTGGTAGATGTACCGGTTGTTTCCGGTGTAGCGGTCATGCCGCCTGAAGACGACTGCGGCATCCCTGCGGTCCCAGTAGCCGTCCTCGATCTGAACCTCAACGCGGTCTTCACCGGACAGGTTGGCCCCGGTAAACCTATAGCCCGGGAAGGGGCTGTGGTCGAGCTGGATGAACCAGTCCGGGTGCTCGATGACCCACTTGGAATAGATACCCATATGGTTCGGCACCATGTCGGTTGCCATCCTGATACCATGACGCATTGCACGTAATTTGAGGTTCTCGAAGGCCTCATCGCCTCCAAGCTCGTGGGCTATCGTGTAATCATAAATGGAGTATGCCGATGCAGCTGCCTCAGGGTTGCCGGTCATCTGTTTGATGGTGCGCGACGCCGGGCTCCGCTCCCAGATTCCGATGAGCCATAATCCGGTAAACCCCCAGCGGGCGAGGATCTCCAGTTCTTCGTCCGGGATCTGGTCGAGCCGCCAGATGTGCCTTTGATATTTGGCGGAGAGCTGGTGCAGCCACACGTATACGCTCTTGGCTATGAGCACGAGGCTTGCCATCCAGTCGAGGTCCGCGCTGAACCGCTCGAGATCCTCCAGGTCCTTCAGGGTGAAGAAGGGAACAGGCGCGGTCCCGGGGCCGAGGAACCTGGCCTTGGTCTCTTCCTTGATGAGGTCGAGGCCGCTTAGGAGCTTGATATAGAGCTCTGCGAGGAGATACCCCCAGTTTACCCTGATGAATTCAAGCTGGTCATAGAGCGAATGGGGCGCGGCCCTCAATGGGGCAAGCAGGAGGTCGAGCAGTGTCTGCCCCAAGGGGCCCAACGGCGGCTGTGTTTTGAAAAACTCATCCAGGCAGGATATGATCTGGATATACGGGGTCTCCTCTCTGAGTTGTTTGTCGTCAAAGAGTTCTTTGTAGGGTGTCAAAGCGGGATTCTCATTGGAGATGAAGAGCATGAGCATCTCTTCCATGGCGACGAACTTATTGGAAACCCCGTTCGTATCGGACTGGAGATACTCCTTGACCGAAAGCTTACCCAAATACACATCCCTCGGTGGGAACTGATCGAGAAACTGCTCAAGCGTGCTGTCAATAGAAGGAAGCCTTATGGCGGCATAGCCGTAAGCATCCTTCATGATGTTCGGGTTCACCTGCCTGCGGTAGACCTCGATCATGAAGTGCAGCACCTCGTCGATCAGTCCCATGGCATTGATGTCCGAGGCCCTGACCGAAAGCTCCGGTTTTGCTGCAACGCCGCGCACCCGGTTCATCTTGTCGGCGAATTCCCTGGCTGCATGCGGGGATGCAAAGATCACATTGCCGGAGAAAGAAAACAGTGTTTTGTCGAACTGATAGAGTTCCCGTGCTTTTTTGGAGATATGGAATTCAAACATAGATTTTAGTTTCTCACATTACATCCATCACAATGGAAGCTGCCTGCAGGTGTCATCCACAACGCCAATCCAAATACCCTTACAATGGGTTGTAGCAAAATCTATGGGAAGGCCGCTCACCAGTCAAGACAAAAGCGCAGATCATAGGAAAAGATGGCGGTAAGCGATGGATGGTGAGTTGTGAGTATATTTTATCCGGCCTATGATCTTGTATAGATTACCCCAATAAATTGTCCCTCGTTCAATCGATTGATCATAGATCTCACAAGGTAAGAATTTCGTCGATGGTGAGATCTTCCACACAGAGCGGGTCGATCCCCTTTAACCTGGCCGACAGCTCCTTGGCTGAGATTTCTGAAAGAGGCATGATGACCCTGTAGTTGTGCTTATCAAGCCAGATGAGAAACTGCCATGCGTAACATTCCCTGCAGTGGACTTTCTTTTTCTTCAGGTAGGCCTCCCCCTCCAGCGTTTCCAGCACCTTGTGGCGGGGGCATGAGATGTCGATGCAGAAGGTACCGGATTTGTATTTCTTAGTTGTCATGATTTTCCTCGTGTATGGGTTTCATTGATTTAAATGATATCACTTCTGAGAGGACTTGGCAACTTTTTCCCTTGTTTCTTATAATTTCTTCTGTATTTCCGTTAGGTTTGAAAGAAGTTTAAAAACTTAATGCTCCGGACAATAAGTGGTTGACAAACGAGCATCTAATATTTATTATTAGTAAATATTTACTATATTGAATATTTGATATTATGAATATTGGATCGATACTACGGCAGAAGAGAAAAGAGCGAAAGCTCATCTTAAAGACTGTGGCGGAAAAGGCCGGCATATCAGAGGGCTTTTTAAGCCAGGTGGAGAATGAGGTTAATTCACCATCGGTATATACACTCGTTAAGATCTGCAATGCCATAGGCATTGAGGCGGGCGATGTACTCAACCAGGCCAAGCAGATGGAAAGGTTGATAGTAATCCGCAAATCAGAGTGGAAAGATGTTGAGCTGCCACACACAGGATTTATTACCCAAAGATTTTTCCCCCCTGAGAACAGGAATGTCATCGACAGCGCCGTATTGGTTTTGGAACCGGGGAAGAGCATCCCTGCAAGGAAAAATATCAAGAACGGCCAGGAGGTGCTCTGCGTGCTGAGGGGCATGGTAGAACTTGTGCATAGCGACCGGACCGTAACACTCTCCGAGGGCGATTCCATACATTACTATTCCACCCCTGAGAAGGAGATGATCACAAACAAAAGCAAAGGTCTCTCCGTGGTCTTTTGGGTTGGAACAATATGATATAGCTTTATTTTTTATGCACCATTTTTTTGCTTGAGCGTTTTTTTGAATCGGATGGTTTCTTATCTGAAGAAACCTCCATTGATGGGATTGGTTTCATTAAAGGCAACGAAAGCTGTGGGGATATACCTATAATTTCATGAGACAGGGGGATTCGTATGATCAAATTCAGTAAGCAACAGTTGAAGGTACCCAAGTTGATGAGGCCGGTATACCTGGTGTCTGCAGGGCAATCGAAATTTGACAGGGCCATGCCTGACAAACGTACGGAGGAGCTTTGTATAGACGCATTCACTATGGCAGCGGACCTCCTGAATATGTCGCCGGCTGAACTGAAGCGATATATTCATACCTGCTACTACGGTCATTTTGCCGACCACTTCGGAGACCAGCTCCTGGGCGAGGCGGTCATACACGACAGGCTCGGCCTGGACCCGCTCGGCAATAGCGGCATAAAGACCGGTGGTGCAACGGGCGGTTCCACGCTCTGGGAGGCCATGAAGACCGTTGCTTCAGGGTATTCCGACTGCGTGCTTGCCATGGGCTGGGAGAGGATGGACGAGGTCCCCACGGACGAGGGCAACTTCCTGATATCGTGCGCCGCGGACAAGGATTGGGAATCCCCTCTGGGGCACATCTATACCGGTTATTATGCCGTTATGGCCCAGAAATACTGGCAGGTCTTCGGAAAGGCCGAGGACTCGTTCAGGAGGACGCTGGCCGAGATCTCTGTGAAGCACCACGGCTATGCCCGCTTCAACCCGTTCGCCCACGGCCCCATGAAGATCACGGTTGATGATGTCTTGAAATCACCGATAATCGCAGATCCGTTGAGGGCTCTGGATGCGTGCCTCATGAGCGTTGGCGCTGCGTGCGCGATTGTCTGTGACGAGGATACGGCGGTTAAGCTGACGAAGAACTCCAAGAACGTGCCCTTGAGAATCTGGGTGGCTGCCGGCTCTCACACTTTGCGACCCGCGGACAGAAGGGACATGGAGATACCGCTTCTGCCCAATGAGACAGCGGATCAGTACAAGAATTTGGGAAAAGAGTTTCCCGGCGGTGAGAGGTATCCCGGTTTCACGGGATTCCTGGGCGCCCGCATGGCGGCATGGTACGGATACCGCATGACAGGCATCAAAGACCCCTTAAAGGACCTGGATGTGATCGAACTGCACGATGCATTCACCATCAGCGACGTGCAGACCTATGAGGATATCGGGTTGAGGCCCTACGGCTATGGACGCGACTATGTGGAGTCCGGTGACTGCTATCATACCAACCCCAAGACAGGCAAGCCGGGCAAGCTCCCGTCTAACATATCGGGAGGCCTGCTTGGATGCATGCACGCGGTGGGGGCAACAGGCATCATGCAGACATTCGAGATTGCGACCCATATCTGGAACCGGTGGGCAGAGATACATGGAGATGAAAAGCTCTGGAAGAAATTCAACAGGAAGAAGCCTTCCGACTGGAAGAACCTGCAGGTCAAAGGGGCCAAGAGGGCCCTTGCCATAAGTCATGCCGGTGTAGGGTCGCACGTGACGGCAACGATTCTGATGCATCCTGATCATTTATTGAAAAAAGACGCATAAAGGAGAAGGACAATGAGCATGTTCGGTCAAGTTTATGTAAAGAACAATCAATATAAGATAAAGGGTAATTTTCACCACCTCACCCCCAATATGCCTATAAGAAATGCAGACGACGGCTGGAAGCTCATGGGGGTCACAAATCCAAGGGACATGACCTATATCCATTCATACGGCGGTGAGGCCCTATTCTTTGAATCTCTCTCCCAGGGAAAACTGATGGCCACCAAATGTGTCAACCCGAAATGTGAGTCCAAGGGCTCCATATATCAGCCCTTCAGGATCTTCTGCCCCGATTGCCTGGGGAAGAACAAGGCAATAGACATGACGGCACTCGCACAAAAAACTGCGAAGGTCCATACGTTCATGGTGTGCGAGAGATCGGGCGCCTTCAGCCTGCTCGATAAGCCTATCAAATTCATCAACATAGAATTCGACGGCGTATGCACTATTTTGATGAGCTATCTTGCAAAAGGCGACCCGAAGATAGGGATGAAGGTGGTACCCATATTCCAGAGGTTGAACCCGACCTACACCATCCTGGATCTTGCCTGGGTGCCTAAGGGTACGAAGGCTGATTCTCTGCCGCAAGGATTCTCATTTTGATTGATGAACATATGCGGATGATTGTGAAGATTACTATTTTTTCCATGATTTGGAGGAAGCTATGTGTGACTTTGGATTATCAAGCGAACAAAAGCTTCTCCGTCAAAACATCAGGGAGTTTGCCGAGAACGAGATAGCACCGGTTGCGCAGCAGCTTGATGAGACGGAAACATTTTCAATCGAGCTTACCAGGAAGATGGCCGGCCTGGGGCTCTTCGGGATCGTGGTTGCCGAGGAATACGGCGGCGCCCACATGGATTACCTGGCATACATAATCGCCATAGAGGAGATAGCCCGCATCGATGGTTCCCAGGCGGCTACCGTGGCGGCCGCCAATTCGCTGGGCATCGGCCCCATATACTACTTCGGGAACGAGAAGCAGAAGCAGGAATGGCTGCCCAGGCTCTGCAGCGGTGAGATTCTGGCATCCTTCGGCCTCACGGAAGCCGATGCCGGTTCCGATGCCGGGGCGAGCAAGACAACGGCCAGACTCGAAAACGGTCAGTGGGTGGTAAACGGCAGCAAGATTTTCATTACAAACTCGACTTCGGTGCTGTCAGGAATCTGTACGGTCCAGGCCATCACCGGGAAAAAACCCGACGGCAAGAAAGAGGTTTCCTGCATACTGGTACCAAACGGCACCCCCGGGTTCACAACAAAGAAGATGACCGGGAAGATGATGTGGAGATCTTCTGACACTGGGGAGCTGTACTTCGATGACTGCCACGTCCCGGAGGAGAACCTGCTCGGCAAGCAGGGAGACGGCTTTCACCAGATGCTCTCTACGCTGGACAACGGCAGGCTCGCCATTGCGGCCATGGGCCTGGGCGGGGCTCAGGGGGCGTTCGAGCTGGCACTCAAGTATGCAAAAACCCGGGAACAGTTCGGCAAGCCCATATGTTCCTTCCAGGTCAATGCCTTCAAGCTCGCCGACATGGACACCGAGATCGAGGTTGCCAGGGACCTGCTCTACAAGGCATGCAAGCTGAAAGACTCTAGCTTGCCCTTCCGCAAGCTGGCTGCCATGTCGAAGCTCTACTGCGCCGAGATGATGGGTCGGGTGGTGGACCAGGCCGTCCAGATACACGGCGGCTACGGCCTCATGAAGGAATACAACATCGAGCGCTTCTTCCGGGATTACAAACTGCTGACTATCGGTGAGGGAACCTCGGAGATCCAGCGTGTCGTTATTTCCAGGGAGATCGGATGTTATTCCTGATTCTAACATTAAATTGTAAAAAGGGAGTTTTCAGGTGTCGGCTATGAGCAAGGAAAAGATCGGGAAAAAAAATATCGAACTCAAATCAGGACTCAATGAATTGTTTACGAATCCTGACGCAGACACTGCCAGGGAATTTTTCAGGACAAAATCACGGGCGCTTAAACCGAAGCTTTCAACCGTGGAAGATGTTGTAAGGACTCTTCTGCATGACGGCGATTATATCGGAATAGGCGGGTTCGGCGCCAACAGGATACCCACTGCAATTCTTCACGAGATGGTAAGGCAGGGCAAAAAGCATCTGGGTCTCGCGGGTCATACCTCTACACATGATTTCCAGATCCTTGTTGCGGGTGAATGTTTTGACCGGTGTGATATCGCATATGTAATAGGCCTTGAGGCGCGTGGACTTTCTCCCAATGCACGGCGGTACATCGAAAGCGGCAAGGTGAAGATCACCGAATGGACCAATGCAACACTTTCCTGGCGTATAAAAGCAGCTGCTATGGGGCTTTCCTTTCTACCGGCCAGGAACATGATGGGGACGGATACATTCAAATACAGCGCAGCGAAAGAGATACTCTGCCCGTTCACCGGACAAAAATACGTTGCGCATCCGGCCCTCTATCCGGACTTTGCAGCCATCCATGTGCACGAGTGTGATATCTACGGCAACGCACACGTATATGGGGCCTCTGTCTCGGACCAGGATCTGGCAAAGGCCTCAAAGCGCGTCGTACTTACCACGGAGAGGTTAATCTCGACCGAGAAGATCCGTCAGAATCCGGAGGCGACCTTTATTCCCTTCTGGTGTGTCGATGCGGTCATTGAGATTCCATATGGAAGCTATCCAGGTAACATGCCGTATGAGTACTTCTCGGATGAGGAGCACCTGAGAGAGTGGCTCACCATTGAAAAGGACCCGGATGAATTCAAGAAGTTCATTGATAAGCAGATATATAAGACCAAGAATTTTTATGAATACCTCGAACTCAACGGCGGCATAGAGAAGATGAAGAAACTCCGGGCCATTGAACTCTTAATCGATAAAAAGTAGGGGTGCCAAGATGGCTGACTATAATCAGATCGAGCTCATGATATGTGTTGCTGCAAGAAATCTGGAGGACGGATCAACCGTTGTCGTCGGTACAGGAGCCCCATGCGCCGCCGCGATGCTCGCACAGAAGACCCACTCACCCAACATCTGCATACTGTTTGAGGCAGGGGGCGTAGCGCCGATCCTTCCCGCCATGCCCATATCGGTGGGCGACTCTAGGACGTTCCATAAGGCTATCATGGCGAGTTCAATGCCCGAGATCATGGAGACTTGCCAGCGCGGGATGGTCGATTACACATTCCTCGGTGGTGCTCAGATTGATATGTACGGGAATATAAACTCAACGATGATAGGAAAAGATCACTCAAAGCCCACGGTAAGATTTCCCGGGTCCGGAGGGGCGAATGACCTCGCATCACTGTGCTGGCGTACCATGATGATGACGGTACAGGATTCGAAGCGTTTTACGAACAATATCGATTTCATCACCTCTCCGGGATACCTCCAAGGAGGCAATTCGCGCTATGAGGCAGGGCTGCCGAAGGGAACGGGGCCTTACAGAATCATCACCCATATGGCCATCATGGGTTTTGATGATGAGACCAAGAGGATGAAGGTACTCTCCATAAATCCCGGGTACACCAGTGAAGATGTCCAGGACAACTGCGGTTTTGAACTGCTGTGGGCGGACAATATAACTGAAACCGACCCCCCGCATGAATCCGAGCTTCGGATTCTGAGGGAAGAAGTCGATCCCAGCAGATATATCATAGGAAGGTGATGAGTTGAGGCAGGAGCTCGATTGAGGCATACCGAGAAATTTCAGGAGGCGCCTCTCTACAAAAGGCTGGAAGGATGAAATGAGATCGGGCCGATCACTCGAAAAACTTGTCTTGTATCTCAAGCGACATCGCGTCGGCAAAGGAACCGTATTGATCGAGTCCCCCAAACGCATTCGTGACAAGTCAACAGGCCGCCTGTGCAAACATGATGTCGTCCTGACAATCAATCCCGGATATCATGCGGTGCTGGTTGCAATTGAATGCCGGGAACGAGGCCGGCCGGTCGGACTGTCTCAACTTGAGGCATTTGCTCAAAAGTGCTCGGCGACATCCATAAACAAATCCGTTATTGTCTCTTCTTGCGGTTTCACCAAAACCGCACTTTGCAAGGCAAAGGCACTTGGCATACATTGCCTGCCTCTTGAGCAAATTAAGAGTTTCCCCTGGTTTCATTGCGAGACGAAACTCCGTCAGATTCGAACGAATTACACACACATCGATTTTGCGATTATCCCCGAGAAGGACTTTGTGAGAAAGCCTGCCTCATTCATGCTCATAAACGATGATGGAGAGACTATCTCCCCTGATATTTTACGCGACTACCTGCTTGCTGCTTTGATCAAACGACAAGGAGAGCTATGCGATCTTAAAACCGGAGATAACGTTGAAAGAATCAGGATGCTCCCTAAAAACTTAAGCATTATTGATATCGATACCGGCATAACCAAGAAAGTACGACAAATCAACTTGGTGGTATACTGCAAGAGCGAAGAGATGGAACAGTCTTTTCTATTGCAGGAGCACAAAGATACCAAGCCCGACACCTCTTATGCCCGGCTCCCGCGACTATTGAATAAGTCCGACTTCAGCGATGTTGGAATATTTATGCGTAAAAGTAAAAATTAGGGGAAAAGGGTGCAAATCTTTGACATAGCTGCTTATACGATACTGTCTTAATCCCAGTTCCCTATTTGAAGGATCAATTTTTACTTTCTACATATACGGTGGCGGCGGTGGGGACTGCTTCATATCAACTTCTGGTCCGGAAAGTCCTATTTCTCAAGGAGCGATTCCCCTGGTACTTACTGGTATTGCGCTCATGGGTATTGCAAATCTCTTAAGAAAATATGCCAGCAACTAAGATCCTAATATACTCAAAACAGGCAGATTCAATCTTGGCTCTGCCTGTTTTGTATGCTTGCAACAGATCCATAGGTCACCCATTCGTACTGGTCCGTCGTGGTGTTCTTGGTGCCGAAGAGCTTGTTGTCCGGCCACCTCTTCGCGCTGGTCTCGAAGAGATCCACAAGGTTGTTCGGGCTGGTATAGTAACGGATGGGAGAAGAACACCCATGCCTTTATTGATCTTTCTTATCCACCCTCTATCTGGGCTTTCATTCGTTCATATCTTCCTGCCCGGAAGGCTCATCGAAGCGGTAATTCCTCCGTCCACCGGCAACGCCTGGCCCGTGATGTAGCTCGCCTCATCGCTGGCAAGGAAGATTATGGCCCAGGCAACCTCTTCCGGAACTGCTGCGCGCCTGAGCTCCGAATACTTGCCCACCTGCCCTTCCTTGCCCGCGCTCCTGGCGTAATCGAAAAAGGGCTGGGTCATGCCGGTCTCGATGAGGCCCGGGCACACGGCGTTGATGCGCACGCCGGCGTCACCTACCTCGCATGCCGAGGTCTGCGTGAAGTTGATGAGTGCCGCCTTACTGGCGCTGTAGGAATTGCCGCCCGCCCCGGAGCGGATGCCGGCCACCGAGGCGATATTGATGATGGAGCCCCGGCGCCTTCCTTTCATGTGAGCGATGACATGCTTTGTCGTATAGACCGGACCCATGACATTGACGTCGAATACCCTGTGCCAGTCTTCCGAGGTCTGGTTCTCCAGGGTATCCAGCGCGCCCGGGATCCCTGCGTTATTTACCAGGATATCGATATTGGTGAAGGTTTCAATGGCAAGGCCGATCAGGTCTTTGACCTCTTCCTCCGACGACACGTCGGTCTTTCTGATGAGTACCGACCCCCCCTTCGCAGCTATCTCATCACGCACCCGGGCAAGCTGCTCTTCGTTCATATCCGCAAGAACAAGGCATGCGCCTTCGCCGGCAAAGAGCAGGGCCGTGGCCCTGCCGATGCCGCTGGCGGCGCCTGTTATGACAGCCGTTTTACCGCTGAGACGTCCTCCCATAGGCTTCTCCTAAAGAAGTATTTACGGTACCTGTCTGAAATGGGATACTGCCCTGTCAGCCATCAATCCCCTTCCAGGGGATAATCCCGGCCTTGCGCTTTGCCATCTCTTCGTACCTGCTCAAGGGCGACTCTGCCAGGATCATCATCTTCTGGGCCTCCATGGAGCCCTCGGCATGCACGGTGATTATCTCGTGGAAGGCCGATTCGTGAGAGCAGGTCTGCCGCATGGTCTCGTGGATCATCTTCATGCGCTCCAGGGTGCTGTACTTTGCAGAGCCGCCGAGGTAGTGCTCAAGGTAGTCGTGGAGGTCCGGGTGGTCCCAGTCCTTCTTGTCAGGCGCCGTGCCGATGATTCCCCCGCCGATGTCCTGGATGAGCTCGATGAAGGAGTGATACTTGCTGGCGAAATGGAGCTTGGCCATGTTGGCGATGAGCGGGTTGGGGACCGCGATGTCGTCGTACATGACAGGGTCCAAGGCCGCCGCATTGGTTAGTGCACGCAGCGTCTCCACGTAAGCTGCGATGTCGGCGAGCTTGTTCCGTATGTGGCCGACCTTTTCCAGGCCGTTGTACTTGGCCATGGCCACGGCGCAGCCCGCAGCGGTCTCCACCAGGGGGATCTTGTAGCTGATGGCCGTGAACCTGTGGAAGGTCGCGAATGTGTAGGCGAGCAGCATGGAATGCTGCCACTCGCCGCACATGAAAACACGCTCCCAGGGGACAAAGACATTGTCAAAGATGATCATGGCCTCCGTGAGCGTCTTGATGGGGTTGTCCGGGTGGAAATCATGATCCGTCCAGGCTCCCCTTCCTCCCCTGCATATGAAGGTCACCCCCTTGGTATTGGACGGTATGGCGAAGCTCACCGCATACTCGGATTCGTTCTCGCGCATCTGCCTGGTGGGGATGACAACGATCTCGTTGACAATGGGACCGCTGGTTATATGCGCCTTTGCGCCCTTGACAATGATGCCGTCCTTGTTCCTGTCCACCACGTGGACATAGTAGTCCGGGTGCTTCTGGTTCGCCGGCTCCTTGGAACGGTCGCCCTTCACGCAGGTGACGGCGCCGCAGGTAAAGAGGTCTTTTGTTCGCAGATATTCCAGGAATTTGCGTGCATTGTCCTGGTACTCCTTCTTGCCCATCTTACCGGCCACCACAATGGCGGCATTCAGGCAGTCAGTGCCGATATCGCGGCCGAAGGGCAGATCGCCAAGCAGTTCGATGGAGCGCCGGATCATCTTGGACCGGTTGATGAGGTCCTCCGTTGTCCGTGGCGTGACATAGAACCTGCTGATGGGCTCCCCGGTTTCGGGATGCTTTGCGACATAGAGATCCCGTACGGCCGGGTCCTTGGAGGCGCACAACTCATAGCCTCCCCCCACCAGGTCGCAGGTGGGGCCGAGCACCGGGTGAGTGGTGACATCCTCCACCTTTTCCCCTTGGATGTACACGCGTCTGCCATCACGCAGACTTGCCTTGTATTCGTCTACGGTTCGGATTGCCATGGTGCTTCCTCCTTTGTTGTGTTCCTGTGAAAGGTGTTTTTCACTGAGCCTTCACGCGCTGCTGATCATGAATGCACTTTTAAGAGCGTTTTCTCCACCTTATCCATAATTCTCTGAAACGCCATGCCGGCAACACAGCTCATGTCATAGAGCATAAAGGGTTTCCCGTTGTCGGTGTCTTTTACCACAATAGGGTCGATAGGTATGGCACCGAGGAAAGGAACACCCATCTCATGGGCCGCCCGCTCACCGCCCCCGGCCTTGAACAGGTCTATTGCATGGCCGCAATGGGGGCAGGAAAATGTGCTCATATTCTCAATGATGCCGAGCATTGTAAGCTTTAATGCCCGTGCAAACTCCACGCTCTTGCGCGAGTCCAGCAGTGCCACATCCTGGGGTGTGGTCACGATCACGGCATAAGGGGTGTGTTCCGCATGGGCCTGGGAAATGATCTGTGCAATGGAAAGGGGCTCATCGCCGGTGCCCGGAGGGAGGTCCACGATGAGGAAATCCAGCTCGCCCCAGTTTACATCCTTGAGAAAATGCATCATGATCGAATGCTTCATGGGACCACGCCAGATAATAGGCTGGTCCTGGTTCTCCAGCAGGTTCCCCACGGAGACCACCTTGAGATTTTTATATGCCTCCACAGGCAGCATGTCCCCGTCTTTATCCCCCTTTAGGGTTTGGTTCTCCACACCCAGGATCTTGGGGATGTTGGGACCGTGGATATCACCGTCGAGGATTCCTACGGCATATCCCTTTCTCGCCAGGCCGGCTGCCAGATTCGCGGCCACGGTGGATTTGCCCACACCGCCCTTGCCGCTCATGATCATGATGGTATTCTTGATGCGTGAGATCCTCTGCTGAAGCTTCTCCTTCGAATCATCCTTCTTTTTGGATGAAGGCTTGTCCTTTATCTGGATCATATCCCGCCCTGTTGCATGACTGAAGCACGGTAGTGCTTAGCATAAAATCGCTATTTGCTCAAGGACACGGGACAATCGGGCATTATCATAAAGGGATGCGTGGACATGAAACATTCCTTAAAACTTTTAAACCTGGAACTTCATTTTACTCCAGTAATCCTCACTATCCTTGCCTCAGGCCGAATCCTGCCCATGGCGGCATAGGCATAATCCCTCACATACCACGACGGGTCGATCCTTACTGTCTTGTCAAGGAGGCTTATCGCCTGATCGGATCCCATCCTGCCAAGGGCTTGGCATGCCTTGGTCCGCACATTCATCTGAGGGTCCTTCAGGCGAGTCTCAATGTCGGGAAGGAAAGAAGTGTCCCTGCGCTTACCCGCCTCGATCACGGCATTCAACCGTACCCGCGCACTCGGATCGTTCATGAGCCGTTCAAGGCCCTCCGGGGCCAAGGCCCCGGGATAAACGGACAGAGCAATATACCGCATCCGTTCTGAAGGGGATGATGCATAGTCCATGATCCTCTCAGGTTGTGCCTTGAGTTGCGCCGTGAGATATGCCCCATGGAACAAGGGCGCAAAGATCGACAGATAGGCAATGACAACCACCATGGCACTGATTCTGCTCCGGGTATACATATGCTCGAGGCCAAGGGCCGACCATGACAGCAGGAGTACAATAATGGCGATGAGGGGCCCGGAAAAAAGGAAGAGTCCGATGGCGCCACGCATGTCTTTGTTCGGGTCGATCGCCTTGCCGTACTTCTCAATGATCCTGTTACCATCATTTGCGGTCAGGCCATCATCCGGCAGCCTGACAGCCCTGCAATTCAAAACGCCCCTGCCCGCCGCAAAGGTCGCCCCGGCAACCGAGCAGGGGGCTTTTGCCTGAATCCACAGGGTTCCGTGGGGCATATATCCGACACTGCTGCAATCGTCGGATAAGGCGATTACGTTTTGAGATCTGGCGGAAACGGGCTTGATCACATCGGCTGCCAGAAGCGTGTGTTCATAGTAGAAGTCGCTCAAGGTTCGGGTTATCGGCATAGAGAGCATGGAGTCACGTATCGACAAGAAAGATGAGCCGGTTCCCACGAGGATGAGCAGCGGAACAACGATGATTCCGAAAAACACTGCCCAGGCCTTCAGGCTCACGATGCGGCGGCCTGTCTTCCTGACAATGAGCAGCCATGGCAGGGTGAAGACAATGGGGCCGAGGAGACCAAAACAGATGGATGCCAAAGGGAGCTCAAGGCTGAAACAGAAGTATGTGCACATAAGGGCTGCTGCTGCAAAAACAAAGAGATCGTTGCGTGTGAAACGGCCCGAGATCCATGCGGGGAGAGTAAGAACCATGCATAGAAAAGCATTCAGGACACCCAGCGTCAATCCGAAAAACAATGCACTTCCGAGCTGATGCTTCAGCAGCTTCAGATGGACATCATCCGGGCTGATGAGCGGTGTCATACCGAACCGTGCCAAAAGGCCCATCTCAGCGGCTATAGAGCGGGTATGCATTCTGACAAAGATAAGTCCGAATGCGGTATAGAAGAGAATGCAGGCAACACTGCCCCAGAAAGACGCTGTGTACCACCTGCCGAAATATCCGGATGCCCCTGCCTGACGCAAGGGGAGAAAGATCACGGGGAAAAGATTTCTTTTACGGCTGATCGAGGGCTCGGAACCATGTATGAGCTCCTCCATCGCCGCGTCTACCTCACGATCAGCCTACGGATGCGACTTTGACTTTCTTGTAGGCGCTCAGGAGACCGGATATCTCTTCAATGGACTTGACGCTTTTCCTTCCCCTGACGGCCTCGACATCGGACCGTGAGGTCCATACATTTTTAAAATTCTTCGAGAGCTTGGTGAACGCTATGAAATTCGCGACGGCATCATCGCAGACATGGGTAAACCGGCGCTTGTCATGGCTTGCGATGTCCCTGATCTTCTCCACCAGATTCTTATCCAGACGCATGACATAGCGTATCCGCTTTTCGGATGTATCGTTCCTTGGGCCCACATATCTCTTCTTTTGGCGAAGAGGTATTCCCCCGCTCAGCTCGCCCTCCTTCTTGAAGATATAAGCATCCAGGGCGGCACCCACGAAATCTACCATGGCGATGTTCAGCATCCGGGAGATAACCCTGAGCTCACTCAAGTTTATCGGTCTAAAGTACATCATAAAACGTGAAGACACCTTATCCTCTTTTGCGCGAATCACAGATGCACCTCCTATTTCTTTCTGATCAAGAAATCTTCTTTTGAATCGATATCAGGCTCAATGCCCTTGCCATGTTTATGAGATAATTCATCCATATTCTTATACGTCAGACTTCCATGATCTCTTTTTCTTTTGCTGCAAGCAGGTCATCGATCTGTTTAATGTAATTGTCGGTAAGGTCCTGTACCCTATCCTGCGCCGACTTGAGATCGTCTTTGTTGATCTCCTTCTCCTTCTCAAGGTCTTTCAAGAGGGCATTGGCATCGCGGCGATGGTTGCGGATCTCTACGCGGAATTCCTCGGCTGTTTTCTTAATCATCTTCACGAGGTCCCTTCTTCTCTCTTCGTTCAGAGGGGGGATGGGAACGCGGATGATCCTGCCGTCGTTGTTTGGTGTAAGGCCGAGTTCGGATTTTAGGATTGCCTTCTCGATGAGTGCCAGTGCACCTTTATCCCAAGGCTGTATGGTTATAAGCCTCGCCTCCGGTACCGCCAGAGTTGCAAGCTGATTCATAGGCGTGGGTGTGCCGTAGTAATCCACCATGATGCCGTCCAGGATGCCGATGGATGCCCGGCCTGTTCGAACTTTCTGAAGAGATCCTTTCATGGAATCTATGGACTTGATCATGCCGTGCTTCATATCATTGAAGATCTCATCAACCATTAATTATCCCTCCTCGATCTGACGACTGATCCGATCTCCTCTCCTTCTAGGAGTCTTGCCAAGCTGTTCCGTTCGAAAATATTGATCACCCTCACCTCAAGGTTATGTTCACGGCACAACGATATGGCTGCCGCATCCATGACGCCGAGGTTCAAGGTGAGAACCGTATCAAAGTCCAGCTCCGGGAAAAATAATGCATCCCCATGCCTCATAGGGTCTTTATCATAAATACCGTTTACTTTGGTAGCCTTGATAAGGACATCCGCCCTGATCTCCAAGGCCCTCAGCGCCGCCGTGGTATCGGTAGTAAAGAAGGGACTGCCGGTTCCACCTGCAAAGACCACCACCCTTCCCTTTTCCAGATGGCGGATTGCACGCTCGCTTGTTATGGGCTCGGCCGTGGATGCAATGGGTATGGCGCTCATGACCCTGCACTCGACCCCCTGGCTGACAAGTGCACCTTTAAATGCCAGGGCGTTGATCACGGTAGCCAGCATGCCCATATAGTCCGCGCTGACCCTGTCGACCATGGATGCAGCGCTTATACCCCTGAAGATGTTGCCGCCTCCGATCACAAGGCCCACCTGGACCCCGGAATCGTGGGCGGCCTTAATCGGGGCGACGAAGCTCGTTAACGTTGCTTCGTCAATACCGAAACCCTTGCCGCCTGCGAGGGCCTCTCCGCTCACCTTGAGGAGTATGCGTCTATAATGCAAGGGAATCCTCTTAGATCTCTTCACCCACCTGATACCGGACGAACCTTCTGACGAGGCACTTCTCGCCGGTCTTGGCCATCAGCTCTTCCAAGAGCTGCTTGATGGTCTTGTCCTGGTCCTTCACAAAGGGCTGGTCCATGAGGCAGCGCTCGGAATAAAACTTGGTGAGCTTCCCCTCAACGATCTTTTCGATCACCTTCTCGGGCTTACCCGTCTTCAGTGCCTGCTCCTTGAGAATTTCCTTTTCCTTATCCAGCACGTTTTGAGGCACCTCGTCCCTGGTGACCCAATCAGGACTTGCGGCAGCGACCTGCATGGAAACGTCTTTGACGAAGTTGTTGAAGTCATCCGACTTCGCCACAAAGTCACTCTCGCAGTTCACCTCTACAAGCACGCCGATCTTGCCGCCCATATGGATGTAGGCGGTTACCGTACCCTGGCTGGCCTGCCTTCCGGAGCGCTTGTTTGCTACGTCGATGCCTTTCTTCCTGAGAATTTCCACTGCCTTTTCGAATTCCCCGTTCGTCTCTTCAAGGGCCTTCTTGCAGTCCATCATGCCGACGCCGGTCTTGTCTCTGAGTTTTTTAACAACTTCCGATGTTATCTGCACTGTATATACCTCCAAGCGCGTTGCTATGCGATTTCTTCCCCGTCGGTATCATCCCCTGCGGTTGCAGCCGCTGCAGCACCTTTGCCCTTGGCCGGTTTGCTGTCCTTAACGATGATCTCGATTTCTCCCTCAAGCCCCTTGCCCATGGTCTCGGAAGTCGCAGCCTTCTGTTTGGCCTGGGCCTTCTCCTCGGTCGTCTCTTCCTTTACCTCGGCGGCCAGTTTTGCCTGCCAGAGCTGCATACCCTGGTCCACCGCATCCGCTACCTTTGAGGTGAACAGCCTGATGGCCCGGATGGCGTCATCATTACCGGGAATGACATAATCGATTAATGTGGGGTCGCAGTTGGTATCTACGATGGCGACAATGGGTATCTTGAGTTTCTTTGCCTCCCGAACCGCGATATATTCGCGGGAGGGGTCTACGATGTAGAGGACATTGGGAAGACCGCCCAGGTCCTTGATCCCGTGAAGAGAGCGCTCAAGCTTCATCTTATGGCGCTTCATGCTGATCTGTTCCTTCTTGGGATAGTTCTCAATGGAACTATTGTCGATGATGGACTCAAGCCACTTAAGCTTATCCACGCTCTTACGGATGGTGGAAAAGTTCGTGAGCGTGCCGCCGAGCCAGCGGTAGTTCACATAGAAGGCCCCTACCCTTTGTGCCTCTTCTTCTATGGCATCCTGGGCCTGTTTCTTGGTACCTACAAACAGGATCTTTCCGCCGTTTGCGGTTGTTTCACGAATGACATCACATGCCTTTTCAAAGAGCTTCTCGGTCTTTTGAAGATCGATGATATGGATGCCGTTCCGGGAACCGAAAATGTAGGGTTTCATCTTGGGATTCCACCTCGGTGTCTGGTGGCCGAAATGGACCCCGGCCTCGAGCAGCTGCTTCATGGTGACGACTGACATCTACTACCTCCTTGGTTTTTCCTCCGTCCTGCAAGGCCGATCCTTGATTTCCAAGGACACCTTAGACCCCGACGTACTACCGGACGTGTGTGCTGGTTGAGCCCTTTACCATACAAGACTGCACGCTTTCAAGGTTTTTATGCTTGAATCTTGAAGTCTTATTTAAAAAGGGGTGAAAGCTGTTTAAAAATATCCGTTCCTGCCTTCTCGATGAGCATGAATGCAATGGTCTCGGCAGGGTATATGAGCACATTGAGACGCGCCAGTGCATCGAGCGAGGTCACCCTGTCAAGCGCCCTCCTGGAGCAGACCGCATCGGCCGCAATGACCACGTTGTACCCGTCGGCCAAGAGGTCAATGGCGGTCTGCATAACGCATACATGCGTCTCAATGCCGCTGATGATGGCCGTCTTTCTCCCTGTCGACTTAACGGCCTTCTTGATGTTCTCATTCCGGTAACAGCTGAAAAAGAGTTTTTCATACCGCGGTATACCCTCAAGGTGCCCTGACACTTCAGCAATGGTCGGGCCGAGCCCCTTGGGGTATTGCTCGGAAACAATGACAGGGATCTTGCAGGCCTTTGCGGTTTCTATGAGTATGATGCCGTTCTTCACATAGGTATCTTTGAATTGCTCTTCCATGGCTGCATGGAGCCTTTCCTGAATGTCCACGACTATCAGCAGGCAGTCATCACGTTTGAGAAATGCACTCATATTTTGCCTTTCATGTGAAAATGAGCGGATATGCGGCCGCATACACCAGAGCCGGGATCAAATTCCCTACCCGGATAGTGGTGAGCCCCAGCAGGTTGATGCCGATGCCCAGGATGATCATCCCGCCGGTAGCCGTGATAGAGCTAAGTACAGCCGGTTCCTGGAGAAAGGCGATATGTGCTGCCAGCAGCGTTAAAGAGCCCTGGATCACAAGCACGCTTATTGCGGAGAAGGCAACACCGATACCCAAGGTTGATGCAAGTGCGATGGATGACACCCCGTCGAGCATGGATTTCAACAGCAGCGTGTCCGGGTTGTGCGCGGTTCCGTCCTGGATACACCCGATGATGACCATTGCACCGGTGACAAACAACAACGTTGCACTCATGAACCCCTGTACAAACGTAGCGGATGATGAATTGAACCGTACCTTGAGATATTCTCCTATACGTTCGACACCCCTCTCGATCCTCATGATTTCCCCTGTAACGGCACCAAGCAGTATGCAGGCAACGGAAGGTATGAGGCCCTTAGCCGAAAGCGCCATGTTGAGACCGATGACGACAACCGCAAGCCCGAGGGCCTTCATAAGGGTTGCCTTAAGGTCCAGGCTTATACGCTTTCCGGCAAGAATCCCCACCAGGGAGCCTGCCAGCACGGCTGAGGTATTTGCAATGGTTCCAATCATGAAATAAACCTTTTCGGTTTTCGTCCTTAAGGGTTCGATCAAGGGATTTCACTACCGGATGGGAAAGTCATTGGTCAATGATAAAAATATTGAGGATCGAGTACTGTTACTCATGGGGTTTCAGGGTATTCTTTAAAAAAATGATAATGTTTTTCGGCAAATGTGTCGAATATTTAGTTGATAAACGAATCAGGCCGGAGGAAACAATAAAAGATGCTGCATATCATTCCTCATGAAGACCCGAGCCAGGCCCTGAGGATCAAGCGATTCCTCATGGCCTTTGGTTCGTACTTCATGTGGATGCTACTTGTGTTGTATTGCTACATGCAGGGCCTCTTCGGGATGACTCTGCCCCAGACACTGCTTATCTGCGGCATGGTCAGTGCGATGAACATCATCATCTTCTTTATCATTCGCACCGGCCTGAACAAACATTTCAAGGACCCGAGCCTTACCGAGACTCAGATGGTTCTTGCAACAGTCTGGGTTATGATCATAACCTATCACCTGGCCCAGGGCCGGGGTATCATGCTGCTGCTCTACATGGTGGTATTCATCTTCGGCATCTTCAGGCTGAACCTGCGTCAGTTCTGCTCACTCTCCGTATTCGCAGTACTGGGCTATGGCTTTGTAATCGCTCTTTTACGCGTGAATCATCCTGAGAGTATCAACATCAAGGTGGAGCTTCTCTACATGGTGACATTGGGTGCCGTCCTCTTATGGCTCTCATTCATGGGGAGCTACATCAGCATATTAAGGAAAAAGCTGAGCGTAACCAACAGCGAGCTCAGCGACGCCATGAAACTGATCAAACAGCAGGCCATCCACGATGACCTCACCGGTGTGTATAACAGGGGCTACCTCTTCCAGATCCTGCTCCGTGAGAAGTCACTTGCAGACCGGGGAGAATGCCCGTTCTCCGTGTGCATATTCGACCTTGATGATTTCAAGAAGGTCAATGACACCTACGGCCACTTATGCGGTGATACGGTCTTAAAGACACTGACTGGGCGTACCAAGGAGAACATCCGCCAGCAGGACTATATTGCCCGCTATGGCGGGGAGGAGTTCGTGCTTGTCCTCGCCTACTCCGACCTCGGAGATGCAGTCAAATGCGCAGAGAGGATCCGGAAGATGATCTCCGAGATATCCTTCCCCGGCCTGCCCGAGGATTTCCGGGTCACCATCTCCATGGGCCTTACACGCTACCAACCTTGTGAGACCATCGATGCCCTGTTGGTCAGGGCCGATGATGCACTCTACCGGGCCAAGGGATCAGGCAAGAACACCATCATATGCGACCCGCCGGTTTATCTCAATATAACCGACCATCGATATTCGGCTGCTTAAAAAATCGTTCTTCTCTGTGAAGCATACTTTTATAGTTTGCATCCTTTTCACAGCCCATTGTTCTCACCACTTTAGGACACGAAGAGCACGAAGATGATCTAAAAAATGCAAACAAACACGCTTAGACCCTTTGAACTGGTCCGCAATTTCTATAAAATCCTTTTTTTTCGTGTCCTTCGTGCTCTTCGTGGTGAAGTACTCTTCTGTCTGCTAGAGCCTATGCTCCATTTTGGTTGCGGCTATGCTTCACTAAGTCCTTCGTTGTGATATATCCCTTTTGTGTGCTCTTCAATGATCTGAGGATGTTTTACTGTGATGAGCCTAAAAGATTAACTGCGAAGATATCCGAGCAGGTCCCTTGGATCATCCAGGAGAACCCTTGCACCGTGATTCATGAGCCGCTGCCTGTCCTGGTAACCCCATAAGGCGCCGAATGGCGCCATGCCGGCCCGGCCGGCGGTATCCATATCAATAGCGCTGTCACCCACGAAGATGCAGTGTATCGGGTCCACTCCCATACGCTCGGCACACAGATAAGCACCCGCGGGATCAGGCTTTCTCGGGACAGATGGTACAAGACCCCTTACTTCGATAAATCTCCAGTTCGGAAGCAGAGACCTTGCCATTGTCTTGGTAAAGTCATCGAGTTTATTTGAGAGGATCGAGAGCCTGATGCCCATTTCCATAAGCCCGTCAAGCAGCTCCGGGATGCCGGGAAAAGGCCTGGACTTGACGGACCACCGGGCGCCGTATTCATCCCTCATGGCCTTCACACTCGCAGCAATTGTCTCAACGGTCCTATGTTCCTCCGGCAGGGCCCTCATGGCCAGGACCTCGATCCCGTCGCCGACAAGATCACGATACTGCTCTACCGGAAGGAGGGAAAACCCGAGGCCTTCAAGGGCCGCATTCATGGAGTCGGCAATATCCTCGATGGTATCGAGCAATGTACCGTCCATGTCAAAGATCACGGCCTGATATGTGTTATTTTTCATAATGTCTGGCATACTTAATTAATGAAAGGTGTAGAGTGCAATAATAGTCAATCAAGATCCTGCTGTAAAGACCAGGAAGTAGATCCAGGACGAATATGGGACTTCTATCCATTTTCCTTATAAGGTTACGTGCAATCTGTGGGGATACCCCCGGACATTTTAGTTTTTATTGTATTCGTCACTCCACCTGGTTCATCGAGAAGTAAAGATTATGTTTTAGAAATATTCAATTTGGCCAAAGCGTTACTCATGGCACGTGATCTTAAGTCAACGCTACTCATCAGCGGCCGCCAGTGCCAGACAAGCTTTTAACTTTGTATGGATGCACGGTCCTGGCGGTCCGCGTGGAACCGATGGTTAGGCGCTTTTAGAAAATAAATCTGTTCCTTTTCAATGCTTAATCCTCAATTCCAATGAGCTTTCCAAACCGCTTAAAAGTGAGTTGTGAGGCCGGGACAATAAACTTGGCTAACGTTGCTTCCTTTTGCTCCCATGCCGAAATGATACCTGCATGTATTTTTTTTAATGCAGTTCTAAGATCACCGTTCGAGGCTCCTACAGCTTTGGTTTTTGCTTTATAAAGACCCAATAATCGCCTATCCATTTCATTCAATAATGGAAATGTAAGGCCTATCTGAATGGCAGCTTGACATGCTTGAATGAAAATAGGGTTGTTATAAGATTCAGAAAGCTTAAAGAAGTTTGTTGCCAAGCCAGTTAGGCACATAGCAGCAGTCTTATTTTCAATTGACTTCAATTCTACATTATCAGATAGGGCCACACCGCGAAGCCAACAAGCTAAGGCATTATTATCACTAACACCTTCAGCAACACCCCATTCAAAAAAGAAGCTTCTCACAGGGCCAACTACGCCATGATCTAAATCTCTGAATACTCTAATACTTAACTCAGGATGACCAGCCTCACGCAAAAGTCTCGAAAGATGCACTATTAGACGAGAATCGGTGGGGTCAATTTTAATCAACGCTTGATCAAGTCGAATTGCGAGGGCTGTATTGCCCTGCTTCAGAAAATGATCTGACAAAAACTTCCATTTCACAAAGTATGGAAGAAAGAGACCTCTGCAATAAAATCGATAGGCTGCTTCAGCAAGTTCAATAAAGATTTCATCAAAATCAACATGAAAAGTTTCAGAAAGTATCTCCACTGCAGTTTCAGCTATTGCTCGATGACGAGTATAAATGCGATCTCCGCCAGTTGACGCGGCTGCTTCGTCCCCAAGCGGGCCAGTAATTTTCTTTTTGACATCGCTCATTTTGCAGGTTAATAACTCTGCCAAAATTTCTTTTGTTAGAATAAAAAGTTGCTCTGAATGCATGGCAGCAATATAGGCAAAGGCATCCATAAGGGTCTCATTTTTTACATACCTTTCCTTGAGGCGTAATAAAAGGGCTTTTACATGTGATTTTAGTTCACTCCCCATGCGAACCCGCAACATAGCACCCAAAAATGCACCCTCATCATGATATTTCTCTTCCTCAGACTTTGATGCATAATATAGTCGAGTAACTGCCTCCTTTAAATCTAAACCGCTCAGGTTTCCTAACCCGTTGCTGCCGAACTGTGCCCATCCCTTAATTATCAGTTCTGCATCCTCCAGTGTAATGCCTCTTAATCTTTTTTCAACATATATAACATGCTCTTTCCATTGCCATTCATTCGCTTCAGCGGCGAGCCAGTCAGAATCTCTACAACATAATATGAACTGAATATCTCTGCGACCAGCTCTACGGAAGGATTTTGCGGTTTCAAAAATGTATTTGGCTATCAAATCAGCATCATCCGAAGCTATTAGCCATGTATCTTTATCACTTGAAAGTTGATTAAGAAACCTGTTAGGCCATAAAATGTCACGAGATGGGTTTGAGAGCCACAGTATTTTCCAGCCAGAACCAGAACCTGCCAAATCAGAAATGGCTTGCAGCAATACTGTGGATTTACCTTCGCCTCCTGCACCCAATATTAATGTGACACGTAATTCACCCCTTTTGCGAGCATCATTCAGTTCTGTTTTAAGATCATGAACGATCTTTCGACGTGGGATTTTAGGTGAGAGCGCTTCTCTCCACGAGGGAATCCGGCCATCAAAAAAGCTCAAAATAGCGTTATCTTCTAAATCGCTGTGCTTTCCGTCTAAAAAAGAGTTGTCGATAAGGAACCACCCTTGGGGTAAAATTGATACATCCTCTTCCAATGACGTTTTCTTGGGCTTGGCTGTACTCTTATGCGGAACATCTTTTAATGGTAGCACCCAATAATCAGTACCGGGGGTTCTATATTCGGCTGGATAAGCTAGACCGTCCAGAGCCCATTCCTGATATTCCTTTGACCATTGGAGTGGGTGGACTTTGACATCCCCACTTTCCAGATTCAGTTGACACCAAAGTAAGCGATTTATCCATTTTTCATTTTCGCGCGCTTGAAATGTAGCGCCTGATTGAATAGTCAAGAATTTGCGGCCTGCACCAAATTCTTGATTTCCACTGTTCTTATGAAGATGCCCTTGTATATATATAACATCTTGTTTTCCAAAAATAGAGCGAATGGGCGTTACGTCCTCATCATACCAATCTAATGGATGATGACCCAAAACAATTTTAAAATTACAGCTCCCAAGTTTCTTTAGACCCGTTTCAATTAATGCTTTGCCGGGTGTTAGATTATGCCTATCATTGTCACCTTCTGACAACCAAGCGGTGTTTATTCCCAAAATTCCAATTTTATAATTGTCTATTTCATGAATGTGATTAAAAAAACCTTCCGTAGATAAGAGCCAATCAGAGCCTATAGTAAACCATGTATGCATATCTGCGTGAGCATAGCTTTCAAATCTTGGGAACAAGACTTTCCTTTCATGCACCCCTTTCTCGTTAGGATCGAAAAACTCAGGGATTTCATTTGCGACACCATATCTTTTAGTTGCTCTCGCTTCGTCGCGATCCACATCATGATTCCCCGGAACCATAAATATCTTTGTGGAGTCGCCTAAAAGGTCATAGAGGGGAAAGACTAAGCTGTTGCAAAATAATTCGTATTCATTTTTTTTACCTTTATTAGCAATGTCACCGGTGAAGAAAATCATATCAGGCTTCTGGCCTGACCTTATTTTGCTCTCAATATGTTCAATAATTGATTCAAAAAGCTGTATTTGGCCATATTGATCCTTGCCCGTATGAAAGTCAGATAGATGAAGCCATTGAAGACTTTTATTTGACATAACCACCTCGTTGCTTCTTATTCTTTAATCTATTGCGTCTATCCGTTTATATTCAGACAACTGTTCATTATCAGACAGATTTGCTTTGCCCATAATATACTGGAAACATTTACAGACAAATTTGCCTTGACCTGTTATCACCTTTAATAACCATCCTCATGAAGGATTATCTCATTATGTCAACAATTCAAAAAGAAGAAGCTAAGTTCCAAACTCCGAATACTCATTGTAAGGTGAAAAGTGATGTCGTGGTGTATGTTTATAAGAATACTATCATGCAATATATAAATTATATCATGAATGGATCGTTAAATCTATAGGTGTTAGAATAGGCCTTAGGCTTGGAGTTCCGATAATCTCTTTCGTGTCCTTCGTGGTAGAAACAATAAAAAGCATGTTTCAAAAAGAAGAACCTGAATTACTTGTTAAGTATGAATTATATATAATGCTGTCCATGACCAGCTATTTCTTGATGTAGAATCAAAGGTTGATAATTACCTAAGTTAAATAATATATCATAAATTATAAGCTTTATATCAATTCCATATCAGATTGAATATAAGTGCGATTTCTTCTCGGTTCTGAAGTGTCTGAAAACCGAAGATCTTGAGTTGAAACATACGAAGCCTATCAATTCATACCAAAGGTCAGCTCAAAGTAGATCATCTCAGGTCAATATGATATTAATATCTTAGTGTCATGATATTTCATCTGTGAACCCCACCAAGACACCATAAAAGGGGGAAAGGCTATGAAAGTTGGAAAGAAAATTCTTATAGCCATAGGCATCCTGATTATCGTAGGGCTAATCCTGACCATCATCAACAGTCTGCAGAACGGCATTGGCGGATGGGATGGCCGATCCGTCGAGAAGATACTTTCGGTTCCACCGGAGAAGGCAACACTAGCGGACATAGAAAAACTTTCGAAGTCCGAGGTAATGCAGCTCTTCTATGCAGCTCCCGCACCGGAGTTCACGAGTGTCAATGGAGAGTACAAGGCTAAAGTACTCCCTCTTGGCATAATGGCACCGATTGCTCCTTTTTATACGAAATATATACTGGGTCCCGGTGACTGGAAGGGCAAGGCTTTTTATCCTTTTAAAAAAGATAACGGGTGGGGATACAATCTGTGGGAGATAAAGAAAAACGGACAACCCAAGATCATCCGAACAGTCAAGATGAAGACCTTCATTGGAAAGTCCCGATTGGATGACAAGGATTCATTCCAGCTTGATTACAGTCCCTTCAACGGCGGCATCGATTACTTCATGAAAGATGAGGTCCGTCGTATCAATGAAAGGCTATACATCTGCATGGGAATGGTCATAACAGTAGGGCATAAGTGGAATCCTGCAGCATTCGTTATGTATGATCCGACTCCCTGGGTCGGACCCGATAAAACACAATAGGTGTGCATCCCTTCCTGGAGGGATCTGCGATTTATCCTCAGTTTTAGGATGACAGAAAACCGAAGATCTTGAGTTGAAACATACCAACAAGGTGCTTTATACCAGAGCCTTACACATGGCACGTTATATATAGCTTATTGATGAATATCTTTTAATTCATTCTATATCTTTTTTACTTCAGCTAACTCTTGCCTTATTTTTAATACATCACTACCAACCTTGTGTTCTGTCGGACCAATAAACCATGATGCAACAAATCCTGAAAAGACACCAAATAATCCTACGCCAGCATTCTGCTAGAGCTCCTTCCCGGTCTGGAAGGCCTGGCCCACCACCTCGCCGAGCTTGTGATAGGTCTCGGATGATGTCGAATAGATGAGGGGGTCCACCAACATCGGGTCCACCTTCTTTCCCTTCATGCAGTCCTCGCTGACATAAGTCTGGGTGATCTCACCGACCACAAGGGTATGGCTTCCCAGATCGAGGGTATGGAGCAGCTTGCATTCGAGGCTCACCGGGCACTCGTCGACAAGCGGTATGTGAGGCCAGGCCACCCAGAAATCAGCCTATCGCTTATTCCGGCCACCCGTCCGCAGTTTCCGCGGCCGCTAATCCACGTTATGCAAAAGGCCACACCTTCCTCGCCAGCTGGCCTGGCCTTGATCTTAATGTGACAACCACGCCAGATATGGAGCTACTGCTGCTAATCCAATAAACAAGAAAACCACAATCGCTGGAATTAAAAATATTATAGCAGCCTTAATATATGAGAGTTCTTGGATAATTTTCATTGCATAGAGAGATAGCCATATACACCAAATGAAAATCAAATAACCTTCTATAATCAGTATGATATGTGGAGTAAATGGATTCAAAACAAATGAGATTAGTTGACAAATCACACCAATTGAGCTTATCGACATGAAAGAAATCGCCAGAGACTTCTTCCCATCATTTTTTGTCACTGCTTTACATGCCCAAGCTACACTTCCAACAAACAAGAAATACAATATGTAGCCGAAGAACCATCTCGCTTGAGGTATACTTAAAAATGATAAGAGATTATTTGTGCTATTATCAAAAAAAGTTATGTAATTCCTTTTTACCCAAAAACTTTTTAATAAAGAAATTACTGCACCGACCCCGAAAACAAGGAGAGCTTCATTTTGAAGCTCTCCTTGTTTTACTTTGTTAAAAACTGTACTTGGTTGCAGTATTAAATCCCTCATCATGTACCCGGAAGACATAAAAAGGTTTTTGTTGCTCATCAGTAACCTTGCCTCCAATATTTTTCATTCCCGCCTTGTCTCCAACTTTTTTCATTGAGATCATCATAGGTGCGATTATTTACCCAAGGATCCCATTGATAATAAATTGGTTCATCGGGGTTATTGATAAGGTCTTTCCCTGGTCCTCTATTTATGAATGGTCTAACATTTTAATGTATTTTTCTTTTTGTGCCGTATGCATGTTCTTTATCTTTACAGGGATTATCAGGATCGGGCTGCCATTCCTGTACGACATTTCTTGATAAACCTGTATAATCTGCCGGTGAGGAGAAAGGAACTACGGGATCGAGTCCAATTCCGATTTCTCTTCCAATCCAATTCCCTACACCTCTTAACAAATTATTTGTTTTAGGATATTCATAGTTGGTAGTCACCCATATCAATCCAAAAGGATCCACCAGATTCACCGGATCATTGAGACAGTACCCATAGAGGTCGGAATCCCCGCCGTTGAAGAGGATGGGGTCTTTTGCCGTCCAGCGACCGGTGTCCGGGTCGTAATCACGTGCGCCGAAGCGGATAATTCCGGTGTCCCCGTCACACAGCCCGCCTGCCGCTTCCTTTAATCAATTTTTGAGAATGGCCATATGCGTGGAAGGTTTGAATCTGCCCGACTCTTATAAATATGAATAAATAATATTCTTATAGGCCATGACAATATAATCCCAATGAATATGAAGATCGCACTTATATTAGGTGTGTTGGGAATATAAATTGACATTACTCCATTCAATAGAGTTAACAATGACATTGTCAGGCAAATCATAAAGGAGATCTGATCACCAATTTTTAATATTTTTTTGTTTTTGATATTAGCAAACAATAGATTATCTACGTTATAAAACAATTTTATTGCTCTCCCTTCTCCTTTGAATGTTCCTTCAATGAACATGAGACCAACACATAGAAGAGCAAAAGAGAATAACCCATTCACAAGAAAATAATTTCCCATGGCACCATCCTTTTCAAAATAAAATTTGTTTCATGATTGTTCGCTTATGCTCTTCTAATTGAGTCTACCTTTTATCCATAGTGTGGGGCTTCTCAAGGGGAACAGTAAGATTGACAGGGAACCCAAGGCCGGTACCTAAACCAAAACTAACAGCATCAACATATTTAAGAGGATCATACCATGATCTACAAGGATCAAATTCTTTTCTTAACCCAAATTGAACGCCTCCGTACTTACCAGAACCGAGAGATATAACACTCCCTCCGCTTTGTCTTCCTGTTCCACTAAGATCACTAAAACCTATACTAACACCGATATCTGCCCATGTGCCAGCAACAGCTTCTGGAGTGAATCCTTTGTAGCTGTAATCAACCAGTGAGCCGTTTGATACATTATATTCGGAACTAAAAGATCCACCAACTGCAACGGGGCCTATATTAAAAGGAAGATGCGCTCCGCCACTTGCAGTTACTTGGTATAAGCCCCATGGATCTAATAAGTTGACCGGATCATTGAGACAGTACCCATAGAGGTCAGTATCACCGCCGTTGAAGAGGATGGGGTCTTTTGCCGCCCATCTGCCGGTGTCCGGATCGTAGTCACGGGCGCCGAAACGGATGATTCCGGTGTCCCCATCATAGAGCCCGCCTGCAAATCCAAACGGCATGGTGAAAGAAGGATTCGTGTCATTCACCACATACCCAAAGGTATCATAATCCACCCTCTTCACCACATTGCCCGCAGTATCCGTCACCAGCCTCAGGCTCCCCACCTGGTCACAGCTCAGGTAGTATCGAGTGCTGCTGCCGTCGGTCATGGCTACAGGCATCCTGGCGTCTGCATACTCGAAGCGGTATCTGAGGGAGTTGTCTGCGTTGTATACCGCGAGAAGCCTGGTTGAACCCTGCCAGAGGTACTTCTCGATGATCGAGCCGTTGACCTTCTTCGTTATCCTCCTCCCCAAAGGATCATAATCATATTCTATCACAGTTCCACCCGGCAGGTTTACTCTTAATAGCTCGCCCCGGCTTGTGTACGTGTAGGTCGTTGCGGAAGAGCCCTGTGTCTTTGTGTGCAGGAACCCATCCGCATCATATACATAGGAAGTACCCCCTGCCGTGATCACCTGGTCATCATTGGAATAGCTCAGGGACCTCGATGTGGTGATGTCTTTGTACACATTCATCTCCGAGATCCGGGCTCCATTATTCCCGTAGCTGTAATCCTCCACCACGCTGTTGTTCAACGTTACGGTGCGCAGCCTGCCCAGCGAGTCGTATGCATAAGTAAACGTGTTCGTGGTGCTGTTCATGGTCTCGGTCTTTCCTGTTATCCTGCCCGTGTTATCATAGGTGAGGCTCCAGGAATGCCCGCTGCTTCCGGCCAAGAATGACTGGCTTGCCTGCTCCCCGTAGGTATTGAATGTTCGGCCTATGGTGATAGTCCCGTCGGATACTGTGGTGGGAAGCCCGTTGCCCGCATCACGGGTGATTGCATACACGCCTGCCTGTTTGAGCAGGCGGTCCTTATCGTAGGTGAGGTTCATGATGCCGCCTGCATAGGTCACTGCGCTCACGTCAAAGTCGTTGTTGTATGTGTAGCCCAGGCTCTGGCTCAACGAACCGCTCATGGTCTCGGAGCTCAGGAGCGAGCCGTTATAGCCGTAGGAAATCCCCTGTGCTTTGCCTGAGCATGTTCAGTTTTGTTAATATGTCCCACGGGCAAGCCCTTCGGGCTTCGCCCCTGCCACCCATGGTCTCTTTATCCAGGCCACCCGCCCGCGCCAGCGGGCGCGCGTCATACAGGCGGTGGTCGTCTTTATTTTAATTCGCATCTGACCCCGTTTTCCCGGACCGTCTTCTTGGAATAATTATAATTTCAACTACAAACACTATTACCCAAAATAAAACATACCAAGTTAATGCATATATCCCAGTAAAATATTTCATGATGAACGGACTATTGGGGAAAATATATCTCAGAAGAAATATAGAGAAAAAAATAGCTATTACTATAATAACAGAAATAGCATCAGATACTGTTACCGTTCTCTTTTCTATCTTAGATTTTTTATTTATTAATGGCATGGTTTCAGATTCGACTCCTTTCGTCTATAGGTCCAGTTATAAATATCAGCTCCTAATGATTGGCCACTTATCTCTTCATATAGTCGATTAAATGCTAAGCCTATTTCCAAACCGCTACCTAAAGCTAAACCAAAAGGTAAAAATATAGGCAATGATGAAGAAGTCGAAAGCATAATCTCTGAAACAAAAATTCCTGAAGCGCCACTCGCAATTTCTAATGTATTACCAACAGGACCCCATTTCTCAGGTATATTCGTTGTAGCTTCAAGACCACCAGCGATTATAGGGAGCGCTATTTTAATCGCAATTTCAGTTTCCTGAAGTATTGTTCCTTTTGGATCTCTATAGTTCACTGGATCACTGACACAGTACCCATACAGGTCCGTATCGCCGCCCTTGAAGAGGATGGGGTCTTTTGCCGTCCATCTCCCGGTATCCGGGTCGTAGTCACGGGCACCAAAGCGGATCATTCCGGTGTCACCGTCATACACACCACCCGCAAATCCAAACGGCATGGTGAAAGAAGGATTCGTGTCATTCACCACATACCCAAAGGTATCATAATCCACCCTCTTCACCACATTGCCCGCAGTATCCGTCACCAGCCTCAGGCTCCCCACCTGGTCACAGCTCAGGTAGTATCGAGTGCTGCTGCCGTCGGTCATGGCTACAGGCATCCTGGCGTCTGCATACTCGAAGCGGTATCTGAGGGAGTTGTCTGCGTTGTATACCGCGAGAAGCCTGGTTGAACCCTGCCAGAGGTACTTCTCGATGATCGAGCCGTTGACCTTCTTCGTTATCCTCCTCCCCAAAGGATCATAATCATATTCTATCACAGTTCCACCCGGCAGGTTTACTCTTAATAGCTCGCCCCGGCTTGTGTACGTGTAGGTCGTTGCGGAAGAGCCCTGTGTCTTTGTGTGCAGGAACCCATCCGCATCATATACATAGGAAGTACCCCCTGCCGTGATCACCTGGTCATCATTGGAATAGCTCAGGGACCTCGATGTGGTGATGTCTTTGTACACATTCATCTCCGAGATCCGGGCTCCATTATTCCCGTAGCTGTAATCCTCCACCACGCTGTTGTTCAACGTTACGGTGCGCAGCCTGCCCAGCGAGTCGTATGCATAAGTAAACGTGTTCGTGGTGCTGTTCATGGTCTCGGTCTTTCCTGTTATCCTGCCCGTGTTATCATAGGTGAGGCTCCAGGAATGCCCGCTGCTTCCGGCCAAGAATGACTGGCTTGCCTGCTCCCCGTAGGTATTGAATGTTCGGCCTATGGTGATAGTCCCGTCGGATACTGTGGTGGGAAGCCCGTTGCCCGCATCACGGGTGATTGCATACACGCCTGCCTGTTTGAGCAGGCGGTCCTTATCGTAGGTGAGGTTCATGATGCCGCCTGCATAGGTCACTGCGCTCACGTCAAAGTCGTTGTTGTATGTGTAGCCCAGGCTCTGGCTCAACGAACCGCTCATGGTCTCGGAGCTCAGGAGCGAGCCGTTGTATCCGTAGGAAATCCCCTGTGCTCCCCTGGTCAGGGTGCTGATCTTGGACGGGCAGGAGTACGTGACGTCGATGTTCCCTTCGGGCATCTGCACCTCGGTGAGCAGGCTGTTCGTATAGGTGTTGCTGATCTGCCTGCCCGAAGGCATGCTGATGGATAGCAGCTGCCTGTCCTTGTTGTAGGCGTAGGCATAGGTGTTGTTCAGAGGGGTCTGGTATGAGCTTGACAGGTTCACGCGGTTGTAGCCGAAGTCATGGTCCGCCGTGGTGCCCAGGGTGGGGCTCGGCTTGCTCAGCACGGTCATGTTTCCGTTTGGGTCATAATTGAAACTGAGACCGCTGCCATCCGGACGGTCCACCTGGAAGAGGAGGTCGCGGCTGTTATAGTGATAGATTGTGGTGAAATTCATTGGGTCTGTAATCGCAGATGTCCGGTCATTCACGTTCGTGTCATTGTACGCTAAGCTCGTGGTGCGGCTGCCGGTGGTGATTGCCAAGGGCCTGCCCCTGTTGTCATACTGGTATGCGGTGTCAGTGAGCCCGGTCACGTGCAGCAGTATGGTCAGCAGGGTGCCCGGGTCGTACGTGAACGTGGTTACCCTGCCTTCAGGACTTGTGAGGGTGCGGATGTGATTGATGGTGTTTGTTGCAAGTGTTGCGGTCTTGCCGTTCATTACCGAGGTCTCTGTGATGAGGTCCGGTATGCCGTCGCCATTGGTATCCGCATAGGTCGCACCAAAGGTCGTTGTCCGGGAGAGGCTGCCCGTAGTCTCCATAAGATTATTCATGAATTTGTACTTGTAAGCCGCATCCAGGCCGTAGTCACTCGTAATGCTCATGCCGCAGGAAAGCGTCTTCTCCACATGCATGTCGCTTGCTGACTGGAAATAATTCGTCTGGTCTCCTGCAGGGCCTGTGATGACGGAATGGAACCCTGCGGAATCAGTGGTGTCTGCATAGGTGGTGGTGTTGTTCTCGCCCGAGGTTATGGCATAATCCGTCTCCCCGGTTGTCTGGTTGACCTGCCTCGTGTAGACCCAGTGGCCTCCTTCCGGATCGGTTACGTCCGTTACCTTGCCCGTGTCGTCAAAGGTATGGACGAAATAGTTGCCCCTCGGATCGCGTTCCTGTGTCATGAGGCCGCCGCCGTTGTAATCGAAATGATACCCGTTGCCGTCGGAGAAAGTGAGGTCCGTGAGATTGCTTCCCGCATCGAGAGTAAGCGCTGTACTGATGCCGTCTTGCGATACTATGGTTGAAGGAACACCGCCTGCATAATTGATGGTGGTCGTCTCATTAAAGCGGTTGGTGACGGAGGTGAGGTTCCTGTTGCTGTCATACCCGAAGGCATAGAGTTGGGCACCTGTCTGCACGTCAAAGGTTCTCTTGTGATATCCTGCATAGTCAAAGACATAGCAGATCCCATCTTCCACAAAGGGGATGTCGCCCTGGTCCAGCTTGTAGGACCCGATATCGCCATATGCCGAGGAGACCTCGCGGACCCTGAAATTGTTCGAATCCGCTATGTAGAGATCCCCTTTCTGGTCCAGAGCCAATCCAAAGGGTAAGTAGAGATACGAGCTTGTTGCCAGGCCGCCATCTCCGGAGAAACCCCACCGCCCCATTCCTGCAAGAGTAGTTATGATACCGTTCGTATCTATCATCCGCACCTTATGGGTGGTCCCATCCGATACATAGATATTGCCGACATGATCGACCAGTATGCCGCTGGCATTTATGTAAGCCTGCGTTGCCGGTATTCCATCACTATCGGATCCAGATACTCCGTAGTTTGAAGACCCTCCAGCGATGCGCGAGAGATATCCACTGGTATCAACCTTTAAAACCCCGTCAGATAAGTCAGCAATATACATATTGCCTTCATCGTCAAAGCAGACGGATTGCGGTTCGATACTGGCCTTTTTCGCCGGACCGGGGATATTGCCGGGGCCCATGGTTCTGGTGCCGGCAACCGTATTTATGAGTCCATTCTTGTCGATCCTGCGTACTCGATAACCACTGTCTACATACCCTTCTGTGAAATAGATGTTCTTTTCGCTATCAACAGCTATTTTCCAGGCATAGATCAATGCCTGGGTTGCAGGGATATTTTCGTTGTGGCAATCATTGCCCCCACCGGCTATGAGAACCGAACTGCCTGCCGGGTTGATTTTATAAATGTAGAATCCGGCCGAATAATTTCCCATAGAATAATAGACAGTATCATCCTTATCAACAGCAACTGAAATAACCGACCCAGGTGTTATTCTTGTGAGAACATTGTTGGTATCAAGCTTATACACCCCGCCCGTATAAGCATAGTAATCTACAACAGCCATGTATACATTGCCTTTTGAATCAATCGCTACGTCATAGGGATAACCTGCACTACTGGAAGTCAAGAAATTGGCTACCGTATCTATGGTTCTATTTAATTCATTGCTGACGACTGTCCCATCGCCCTTATAAACCTTGGCTGGTTCATAAGGATACATACGGTGATTTGTGCTGACAGTCCAGCTCTGGGCCATGGACTTATCCAGTGATCCCTTGTTTACGACAAGCCGGTATTGTTTCCAGATGATTGCTTGCTGCCGTGCCGAATTGAACGTCCATGCAAGGCTTTCACTATTTTGAGCAAACGCCAGGATAGATGGGTTACTTGCTGCTTCAGTATCGGGAATATAACAGGCCGGGTACGCGAAACCTATCTTTATATTTGCAGGGATTGGTCCATGGGTCTGATTTCCCCAGGCATCCATCCCATCCCACACAAACGTTACTGTCTGGTTCGGTGCAGGGGTAAGCGTCTCACTATACACTTCCCCGGCAATAGTCATCTGAACAATAATGGAAGATAGATTGGAAGGCACCGTATTACCACTCGCAGGGATGGTGATGGTGTATTTGTTGCCTTGGGACCTGCTGCTTGCATAATGCAGCGAGATATCCGTACCGGGTATCGGGATGTCCTCATCTACGCTCTGGCTCCTGTCTTCTACGGAACTAGCAATTTTAGGAACAGGACAGGGTTTTATGTCTACATTCTGGTTTCCACCTCCCTGGACTGAAGGGGCACTATTAGGATTCGGCGGTTTATTATCCGCTGGCAGAAAGGCAAAGTTCCAGTCATAGATGCTGAAATGCGACATCTCCACCCGCATGAATGTCTTGCCGGGCTGGAATCTCGATGGGTTCTGCTGGAGCCCTGCCACTTCATCGGTAAAGTCACCGTTTCCATTCAGATCCGTCGGCTGACCATTTCCTGTTGCATCGAGGGCATGGACAAGACCATCCCCAACTGTGTCGAGCAGTTTGACTACAACGCCATTCTTTTGTGCTATCCAGGTGCCCGTATCCCTATTGTAGTAGCCTACCGGGACAACGGTACCGACAGGCAAATTAAGGAAGTTATCCTCCCATGCTATCACCGGATTGCTGAATGTAACCCTTTCGACGCCGTCTATCTTGAACTCGGCGCAGAAGGTGTAGGCCGACTGGGGTGGAAGCAATGCGGGCATTGACATGGGACCATTGTCGCCCACCGTGTACTCGGTCACCCTTACCGACATGCTGCTGGGCAGTGTCTGAATCGCATTGCCGTTGGCATCAACCGCTGTGGCAACGGTATTACCTTTAAACACCAGGGTACAGGACCGCTGACCGTTGCTGTCGGAAGAGGTGCTGCTCTGATGGAGGAACGCGGACTGAGAGTTTCCGTCCAGGGTGATGGTGGTTGCTGCGGTATCCTGCTGAATCATCACTATTGTGTCGACAACAGCGTGCTCATTCCATGGAACGTTGACATTCGGGTGCACGTTCAGGAAACCATTCATGCTGTATACCACGGTCATGAGGCCGCCGCCTTCAACGGGCAGACCGAATCTCCCTGTACTGTCTGTCTGTGCCGTGCCGTACTCGGGGTGGCCGAGGATCGTGACCGACACCCCGGGCAGCGGGGCGTTGGTTTTGTCCTGGACAATGCCGGTGACCACGGAAAACCGGCCGGCATCATATTGCTGCACAGTGGAATCAATCGGGATGAACCCTTCATATGGCTTGCCGAAAGAACCGTCGGGCAGAGGAGTACGGGGGACCGCTACCTTCACCGTGACCTGTGCGCTCGCAGAGCCCCACTGGTTCGAGACCGTGAGGGTATAGGTGGTGGTTACCTGGGGGGAGATTGTCAGAGGAGATGCGCTTATATTAACCGTGCCTACAGGGTCGATGTAGGCGGTCGTTACATTATCCACATTGGAGCATTGCCAGCTCAGCGTCGTGGATGTGCCTTGAAGGATCGGGGTATTGCCGCAGGCTGCAGTAAAACTGTCAATAGAGGGCGGGTTGTGTGCAGGTGTCACGGTGACTGTTGCGCGCGAGGTCGCGGTACCGCCCGGGCCGGTAGCTGTAATAGTGTAGGTTGTGGTCTGGTTCGGCGACACGAGCGTGGACCCGGTCGGGTTGACCGCACCGATGCCATTGTCGATACTCAGGGTGGTGGCATTGGCTGAAGACCAGGTGAGGGTAGACGAAGAACCTTGAACAATGGATGCGGGATTCGCCGTCAAGGTCACGATGGGGGGAGGCGGTGGAGTAACGGTCAATGTAACACTGGCAGTGGCAGTTCCACCAGGGCCGGTGGCATAGATGGTATAGGTGGTTGTCGTGGTAGGTTTAACGGTCAGGGAGCTGTTCGCGGGTACCGCCCCGATGTTATTGTCGATGGTGACGGTGACAGCATTGGTGGATGACCAGGAGAGGATCGAGGTCTGACCTGTGATGATGGAAGTCGGTGTGGCATTGATACTGACCGTTGGCGGCTGGTACACGGTAATTGTGACCGACTGTGTCTGGGTCCCGCATGCGCCTGTGGCGGTGATGGTATAGGTGGTGGTGCTCTGGGGGTTTACCGAGATGGAGCCTGATGCCGCTACAGCACCTATCCCATTGTCTATGCTGACGCTCTGGGCATTCTCGGAGGTCCATATGAGAGAGCATGGGTCGCCCGTTTTTATTGCAGCAGGGTTGGCGGTTATGCTTACCGTGGGAGGTGAGCATTGTATGGTTGCCTTGGTGGTATCACTTGAAGTTCCGCCGTTATTGTTGGAGACAGTGAGCTTTACCGCATATATGCCGGGTGAGGTGTATTTATGTGTAGGGGAAACGCCACTCCCATAAGAACCATCTCCAAAATCCCAGTTATAGGTCAGAGGGGATCCATTAGGGTCTGTTGAACCGGAACCGTCAAAGGTTATCGTCTGGTTCACTCCGCCGGTATATGGCCCGCCTGCGCGGGCTACAGGCGGTATGTTGAGTGGAGGAAGCTCATCCACCTCGGTGATGAAGGTCTGGAGCACGGATGCGCCTTTCCAGTCTTTTACTTTAACCGTTATCTCATAATCACCTATGGCAGGCGGCGTCCATTGGATGCATCCGGTAAGGGGATTGATTGTCATCCCGGGAGGTGGGCTCACAAGTGAGTATGTCATGATATCCAATTGAGGGTCTGTTGCAAGAACGTCATACATGTACGGCAGTCCTACAATGGCAGGGGTTACAGGCCGGGAATAAATAACCGGCGGATAATTGAGCTTGGGAATAGTGTGGAACGGGTGGGCGCTTGCAACATGGGAAAAAGACAACGTGCCGTTCAGCAATACGCCGACCACGTACAAGTATGTTGCGTCCTTAAGATTTGGATCAGTGTATGTGACGGCGGATGGTCCCAGTTCTGCGATCTTTACAAAATTTGAAGGGTCGGTCTCCGGTGCGCGGTAGATATCATAGCCCTGTGCACCCTTTACCGGGAGCCATGCCATAACCACTTTCCCTTTCAAACCAACAGGAAGGAAAAAATACTCGGGATCAACGGAGAAATAGAGGGTATGCGGGTCGGATCGCTGAAGTCCGTTATTGGTGAATAATGTGACGGCATACGTCCCTTCGGGAATAAAAACGAGCGGGCTGGGTTCAGCAATTCTTGAGAATGGGCCATACCATTCATAGGAAAGGGGATTGCCTGTAACGTTGAACAGGCTGCTGTCCAGAACAATGTTGCTCCCCAAGGGTAAGTTCTTGTCGAAAACAGCATCTCCTTTCGGGTCCGGAGGGCAGGCAGCGGCTTTGTTCGTGAAAGGGATGAGTGCAGTGTTGAGCAGGACCAGGAACAAGAATATTCTGAATATGAAAGCCAGGGATTTTAAGACACACTGATATACACGACAAGATACGCGACAAGTGTTGCTCATCACAAACAACCTCCTCAAAATTACTCAAAGTAATGAGAGGGTGATTACATAACAATATTTACAGTATATTATTTAATATCCTGAGATCTGCCGGCCTGTCAATATGAAAACTTACAGAATGGTTGAATCGACATCGTTACCCATCAACCTGTGAATCCAGAAAGCTCTTAATTCCCGGATACTGATTCATTCATTTCATCTCAAGCCCACAGTCCTCAGAGCTCCTTCCCGGTCTGGAAGGCCTGGCCCACCACCTCGCCGAGCTTGTGATAGGTCTCGGATGATGTCGAATAGATGAGGGGGTCCACCAACATCGGGTCCACCTTCTTTCCCTTCATGCAGTCCTCGCTGACATAAGTCTGGGTGATCTCACCGACCACAAGGGTATGGCTTCCCAGATCGAGGGTATGGAGCAGCTTGCATTCGAGGCTCACCGGGCACTCGTCGACAAGCGGTATGTGAGGGTTTTCGCCTCTGCTTATGGTAAAGAGGTTTGATTTGTCCCGGTCTTTGCCGGAATAGATGCCGCAGTAGTCAACGATCTTCACCATTGCGCTGGATGGTACATTCACTGAAAAACAATGATTCTCCTCGATCCCTTTCAGGGTATGGCGGCCTTTCCGTACAGCAACGGAAACAGTCGGCGGCTGGTGCGATGCAATGCCGCACCAGGCAACGACCATAAAATTGGCCTTGCCGTCCACTTCGGCCCCGATAAGGACCGATGGCATGGGGTATAAAATTGTCCGCGGGCCCTGCTTTTGTTTGATCATTTGTTGCCTCCCTTCTCGTCATGATATCATTGTGGACATTTTTGTTGTATTCACGAACGACGGATCATGTCTCAAAGGTGCGGATTAACACTCAAGAATGTAGCCACATTCTTTCTTTATACGTGATTACTTGTTGATACTCAACAACCTTACTTGCAAACTGCGGCGTAACGACGTGATGTCGCCTTGCGATAGATCTCCGAGATAGGCGAGTGCTTGTATAAGGTCTTAAGAAATCGATGATCTCTTGATATGATTTCCGCGCATGATCACTTCGTGCCAGGGTGAAACAGAAGGCACGAGATCAACGTAACGAGCAATATACCTGCAACCATGTCTCTTGGCACAATATCTTCACTTCCTTCAACTGCTTAAAATGATAAAGTACGTGCCATAAGGCGTGGTCAGTAACAGGACAGCTTTTCATATAGATAACATCAGCAGATCATCAGTTTTCAAGCTCTATGAAAGCGCACATTTATCGCAGTGATCTATAGTTTGAACAATGATCGTTATTGAGCAGATAACGAAGAAGACCTAAATGATATGAGAAACTTACTGAGTTCACTAAATAGTGTCTTTCTATGAACAACGGATAGAACTTGAATTCGACTATGATACCATGCATAAGAATAACTACACTTGCGGCGAGATGGATTACTGATCTCGCAATAAGCTATCAATAGTTGAAATAAATAGGAACTTTTTTGTATGATTGTAAAAACAATATCCCTTGTTGTTCCCTGTTATAATGAGACTCATACTATCCCTGCTTTTTACAAGAGAGTTGTAGCACTGGCCGAGTTAATGAGCAGGCAGTCCTTTGAGTTTATCTTTGTAAATGATGGCAGTACCGATGGAACAGATCGCATCCTAAACGATCTGGCCCTTAAGGATCAAAGAGTCAAAATACTACACTTGGCTAAGAATAGAGGTCAGCAAATAGCACTCATTGCGGGTATGGATTTTGCGACTGGTGAGATGATCGTCACAATAGATGCAGACTTGCAAGACCCACCAGAACTTATAACAGAGATGATGAAAAAGATTGAAGATGGATATGATGTTGTCCACGCACAAAGAAGGCATAGGAGTGGCGAAACCTGGTTTAGACTTGCAACTGCAAAATTATATTACCGTATCCTCAAAATGTTATCTCAGCTTCCTATAATTGATGAGTGTAGTGAGTTCCGTGCATTTAGTCGTGCTGTCCTTTTAGCGGTTTCTGAATTTCGGACCTCACATCGATTCTTACGAGGCACTTTTATTCAAGTAGGGTTCAGGCAGTGTATCATACAGTACGACAGAGATCCTCGATATGCAGGGTATTCAAAATATCCCTTTTGTAAGTTGATGGATTTAGCAATTGATGGAATACTAAGCTTTTCATCTGTACCGATCAGGATCATCACCTGGCTATCAATAATTCTTTGCACTTGTGTTCTCATACAATTGTTAGCTGTACTATACGAGCATTCATTCTTACATAGTGCCATAAACATATGGAGTTTAATTATAGCGACAATGTTTTTTTTCACTGGTCTTATTCTATTTATTCTGTTCAGTATCGCCATTATAGCCTTATATATAGGACGCATCTTTCAACAAGGGCAGAACCAGCCACTATATTGGATATATGAGACTCGCAATATTGATATTGCCTGTATTTCTGAAAAAGCACTTGAATTGAGAGAGGTCAGACTTTCACAACAGATTATGAAAGAGAATAATTGTGATCGATCATGATAAGTCTTTAATGTTCAGTAAAAATATAAATCACTATGATCTGATTTATTCATAATAACAATGAATACACAGAATGATAAGCAATCCCAAACAGATGCTCAAAATAAATCACGAGAGTTATTTTATGTAGCTATTTATTTATTTATCTTAAGCTTTGCTATTCGATTCCCTTTCTTCTTTGATATTGTTATTAATTGGGATGAGAGCACATTTATATTAATGGGACAATCCATCCTGGATGGACACCTGCCCTATACAGAGTTGTGGGATATAAAGCCACCATTAGCAATCTTGTTCTTCGCAGGTGCTATTGCCCTACTGGGTAAAAGCATTGTTTCAGTACGAATTGCTGGCACACTCTGTGTTGCATTAACTGCTTTTTTTACTTATCTAACAGGCAAGACTCTCTGGAATCGTCGCACAGGCATTTTAAGCGCAACGTTGTTTATAGTACTTGCCAGTAGTATCAATTTAGGGCAAGCAGTCATGACGGAACATGTAGCATTAGTGCCCCTGGTTGGCGCACTTGCTCTTTTCGTAATGCGAGAACAAACACCACGTACAGTTTTTTTCATTGGTATATTGATAGCAATAGCATCCTTTGTTCGTATCAATCTTGCTTTTGTTGCAGTTTTCGCTGGTATTATTATAGTTATTGCGGCGTTGACTGCCCGACCTCGTCAGTTCAGCTACTTCAACTCACTCAAGTCAGGACTTGCATATATAGCTGGTGGTAGCCTCATCGTTCTGCTTGTTTTCCTACCTTATGTAATCACTGGGAATGAGAGACTCTGGTGGTCATCAGTTGTTTTAGCTCCATTAAGTTTTGCAAATTCCCAGCTTTCTTTTTTGGAAGCGTTAAATAAACAGTTGGAGATGTTTTGGGGGTTTTTCCTTAATATCAAAGGATCTCTTTTTGGAATAAGCGTGATAGTATGGCTGTGTGGATTTGCGGGTCTTTTCTTTGGCATTACACAGTTGCGAAATATGTCAAAAGATAAAAGATTCGGTTTTCTATTTCTAATCGCTTTTCTTTTATCAATAGAGTTATCAATTTTAAAAGGTGGGGGTGGTGGACTACCCTTTACTCATTACCTTATACAACTAGTTCCCTTTATGTCTTTAACTGCATCTTCTATTTTATGTTCTACCAAATCTTTCAATGCTCGCTTGATAATAATGGGCATGGTTTTATTGGCATTAATAACATCTATGCCCCCGATTATTACAGAATACGAGATAATAATTTCACGTGTTTTAGATGGCCTTCCGATAAATCATGGCACTGCATATGCGGTTGCGGATTATATTAGGCAGCATAATGTTAATCGTAAACCGGTTTACATGATGGATGACCACATTGTTTATTGGCTTCTTGATTTAAAGCCATTGAGTAAGTCCACCACGCATCCTTCAAATATTTCGAGGGAATATCTTCTTAAGGTACTCGTCGGTCCTGGGACTACCACTGAGATGGAATTAGCTAAAATATTCGATAAGAAGCCTCTATTCATTGTGTTTGACAATTGGAGTATGGCTTACATAAGTCAAAGTAAGGAAGCAAGGAACTTTTTCATCTACAAACTGACAACACTATATGATCCTATCATGAGTATAGATGATGAGCATATATGTCGATTAAAAGAATAATCCTGGAAATAGATACTTGGCACCATATTCTGCTAAAGAGAACTCATATACCTTCTTCTGTATCATCGCTTATGAACTTTGATAACCGAAGATTCCGTGCCAGGAGCAAGGGTTTGGCCTAATTGAATATATCTTTTGATAATCATCACCAACATGCAATCAGATACGAGTCAATAGATCTATAAGATATTGAAGCATCAGTAAAACCATGGATATCTTCGATAGATCTCATCCAACTCTATTTCATTTGAGAAGAATATCTTGGAACGAAATCTATAAGCTTCTATTCGAAGAATGTTTGACTATCAGCCTTTAAGGTCCCTTTGCAATCCTTCCATCACATCACCGGGGAGCCACTAATCTCAATTTCAAGCAGTAACATAATCTTACATCCCTTCACTTCGGGGCACAGTACGCTGTCAAGATCATTGTCGAGACGCACTTCAATGTGATCTCGAGCCACCAGAACGCGACTGCGACGGAATAGACGGCATCGAGTGGGAAGCAGGCGCTGATCTGTAAGTGTGCGCAGATGCGTGGCCACTTCCACTGGTTGGACGATTGTCACCGCGGCGAACCGGCGCCACGTGGTAGTCATGTCCCCAACCACCGTAATCGCCACCGTAGGGTTCATAGTAAGCCGCTCCAAAGCCCCCGCCGTCGTCGTATCCGTATCCGCCAACAGTTAAGGCGCAGCCGGACAACAGGACTCCAACCACGAAGACAAGCACTGACCAGCGTAAGAATAAGGTATTCATTTGGACACCTCTTTACTCTCAGTGTCCGGCCATTCAAGCAATCCGAAGGGTGCCCCCAAAGGGTCGGCGACCACCGCGACCTTGCCGCCGTGGCGATCAATCCGAGGCTCAACCAGCACGCGCCCACCGAGCGCCACGACCTTTGCAGTCATCTTGACCGTATCTTCGACGCGTACGTAATTGAGCCAGTGAGGATGGGCATTGGGCCTATTCGCAGGCAGTGTATTCGCGCTCGCACGAGCATAGTTGTCGGACGCGAGCAAGAGATGTTGCACACCCTCGCTAGCGGGCAACTCGAAGACTTCGTAGTCGAATAGCTTCTGGTAGAAAGCAGCATCGGTGTCCGGATCGCTCGTGATTAGCGAGCTCCAAATCCATTCTCCGGGTGCGGCCAGAACATCGGCCGGATCGCCGCTAGTGGAAGCTAGGACGGCAAAAACGGCTCCCTGTGGATCTGCGAAGACTGCTTCCCGGCCGCGGTCAGGGATGCTATGCGGCTCGAACAGCACCTTCGCGCCATTTTGCAAAGCAACTTTTTTTGCCGCGTCGACATCGCCCACGGCGAAGAAGCTCAGCCACGCCGGCTGTCGATGCTCGCCAGCCTGTACATTCTTGTGAAACAGTCCTGCGACCGGACGACCGTCGAGAAATGCCTCGGCATACTCTGTCCTACCGGCCTGAATGTCGCGAAATGTCCAGCCGAAAAGTCCCGCATAGAACTGTTTGGCGGCGGCGAGGTCCGGCGTCACCAATTCAACAAATATAAGTTTGCCGATGTGATGCTCTTGGCTTGCGGGCTCAACAATCGCCGGCAACCGGATCGGTGCGGCCATGACCGGCACAGCACACGCAACACCGAGAAGTACGGCGAGCAACCCTTTTGTCTGTAAATTAGATAACGCACTCTTTACCCGGATGATCCTCATTTTCATTCTCCTAAAACAGTAAAATAGATCCCTTTGCCTATAAGACAGATTATAATAAAGTTCATGACAACTTTTTCAAGGGGAGTATAGAGACATAACCAGATCATTATACGAGCCTAAACAATTTTGGTCTTTCAAAAGACTATAAATCTCGAGGTATTTCTGATCGATCAAAACCGAAGATAATGTGCCACACTCGTCAGTCTGGGCATAGCACCTTCACAACAGAGCTTATACCTCAAGATATTCACGTTGTAGGTAATAAATAATCGCACTCAAGGATTCTTCTTACATTGGTGATCCCATGAATGGTCGATCATGATGAAGTATACATGAAAGCGTAAAATTTGTTCCAACAGATCTGCTCTGACCCTATGTGATCAGCTTCATTGATCTTGAATACAGATCACTCATCAATCTGACAGGGGGTATCTGCAGCTCCCCTATTAGATTTTACTAAAAAAGACTATTAAAGCTTGATGTTAGGCCATTGATGCAAGAATCCAAGCCTGTATAGAATTTTTCGACTCTGACCTCACGTCCTTAATCGTAAGGCCCGACGCGGTAACTGTCTTCCTGATGTCCTTAATGCACTGAGTTAGTAGTTTGAAGATCCTCTTCTGAGTTCGCTCTATATTAGACTGTTTCTCACCAATACGTTCCATGATTCCCTCTCTTTCTCCTATAGGCATGATACCCCTCTCAAGACGCAATACAACACAATTCGACATGGGCTTGGTGAAACAAGTGTGAAAGGACAAGGTTCATAAGACAGAAGAGCATTAAACTGTCTTAGATCATCTAAGCATATATTAATCGTTTGCTGCATAGATCTTATTTGAAGGCCTTCCTTAATCAGATCCTGAGAATTAATCCAGTAATATTTATTATTATAATATAATGTAATGCCGAATAGCTTCATATGGAATTATTTCGGCCAATCCCCATTGATGTCATACAGATCAACGAGAAGTCCGTAGTGGACCTTTTTATAAGGCAAGATGACAGGCTAGTGCCCTTGCTTGAGAAGGGAGGTGTTTTCACCAGGGAGCACCTTATAAATCTTAATCGCTACGGTGCCAGAAAAATATTCATACGGGGCAAAGAAAATATTGCCTTTGCAGAATATGTCAGTTCTTACTCAGACAGGATTCTCACTGACCCGACTGTTCCCTCCAAAGTCAAGGCTGCAACCTTCTATGTCTCTTCCGTCCATGCCCTCAAGAAAGCATTTGATGATCCGAATGAGGAACGGATCAAGGAGATAAAGAAAACACTTAAGCCCATGCTTCAGAACATCATGAAAAACCAAGTCCTGTTGAGTGACCTTTTCTCCATCACGGAGTATGATTTCAACACATATACTCATAGCGTCAATGTTGGAATCTTCGCTACCTCGCTTGCCATAACTTATTACAAGGGTGGCAGCACAGTCAGAATGGAGGAACTTGAACGTCTGAGCTATGGATATTTCCTCCATGATATCGGTAAATCCAAAATACCCCTTAGCATACTCAAGAAGAAGGGAAAACTGAGCCAAGATGAATGGGTCATAATGAAGAAACACCCCGAATGGGGTTATACCATCCTCATGGAGACTGGTCACCTCACAGAAGAGGCTGCTTACATTTCTATGCAACATCATGAGCGGCCGGACGGCTCGGGGTATCCCTCAGGAATGACGGATATCCACCCCTGCGCTCGAATCTGTACAATTGCAGACATATTCGAAGCATTAACATCTGTTCGTCCCTATAAGACCGCTATGAGGCCATTCGATGCTCTAAAGATTATCAAGAATGAGGCTTTAACTGAATTTGACCAAAGCCTGCTGAAAACCTTGATCAGATTGTTAGGGCCACAAGCTGAACACGTACAAATATCTCATTAAGATATTGAAGCATCAGTAAAACCATGGATATCTTCGATAGATCTCATCCAACTCTATTTCATTTGAGAAGAATATCTTGGAACGATCTATAAGGCTCTACTCAAAGAATGTTTGACTATCAGCCTTATGGGTCCCTTTGCAACCCTTCCATCACGCCACCAAGGAGCCACTTATCTCAATTTCAAGCAGTAACCTATCTTACATCCCGTCACTGCGGAGCACGGTGCGCTGTGGGAACCTTATTTATACATCCATTCCAGGGCCTTTACATAGATGTGGTAGCTCGCCTGTATCATGGATATGATCTCTTCCTTGGTAAAACGCTGTCCTTGGCCGATGCCGGGGCATCTCAGCCTGGCATCATCCCAGGCAACAATAGAACGCATGTTCTGGAACCAGAAGGGAAAGGTTACGCACTGGATGGGTCTGACGGGATAGATGACACACCCGTTCTCATAAAATATACACCTCCCCTGTTCGGCCTCCCGTGCGGTGTAGCCGTCCTTGAATGGGTCGAGCATCCTTTCTGTCAGCACCTCTACCGTTATATCGAGAAATGAGGCTATCCCAGCGGCCTCATCCTGATCCATATAGACGATACCAGGCTCACCGGTACAGCATGTACCGCACCGGGTACATTGGAACTTGAGCCCTTTGTCGAAGAAGTATTTCCTGTGCTTGAGTGATTCAACAAATCCGTGTTTACTCATTGTGATGTCCTATCTTATTTTCTTGAATTGACAACCTTATGATATTACTACACCATTCTCAGTTTGGCTCATACTATTTCATGTCTGGGATATATAGTACACCGATGAATAAAATACCAAAAAAAATACTTGCCATTTCAGAATAATTCCTATACCAACCAAGCAGGATACCAGGAAAGGAGAGGTGCTACAATGGCTTACGTAATTACAGATGAATGCATCGCCTGCGGTACTTGCATCGATGAATGTCCGGTTGAAGCTATCAGTGAGGGTGATGACAAGTATTCCATCGATCCGGAATTGTGCACCGATTGCGGTGCTTGTGCGGACGCCTGCCCCACAGACGCCATAGAGCCTGGGGAATAAGGATACTTCATCACAAGGCCCGGGGCTCGTGCCTTCCGGGCCTTATCATTTCCATTCAGATCTTTTCTTAATCACCAACACATGAGCAAATCGTTCACTTTTTCTCTCTACTGCCCTTCATGAATATGACTTTTTATTAAGACCCCCCGCCTGATCTCTTCGCATGAACATATCGTCTCAGGGATCAGGACGAGGGCATGTATTGATCACACCGGCCGCATCTGGTTGCTTATCTTTTTTAAACCCTTATGAACGTGCGGACAGAAGTGAATGAGAATATTGCCGCAATCAGCCTTTGCTTGTGAGCCTGGACCTCAGCACGTTGGATAAGGAAAAGGTGACCACCCTCCTCGGAGAGATAGTGATCTCCTGTGCGGTCTTCGGGTTCCGGCCGCGCCGTGCAGTCTTCTCCCTGATCTTCCATTTCCCGAATCCGGAGATGCTTACCGGCTCCTTCTTTCCCAGATTCGCCTTGATGATATCGATGAACGTCTCGATCCCATCACTGGCCTCTTTCCTGGATAGGCCTGTATTCAGAACGATCTCATCAATGATGCCGCTCTTTGTGAGGGTCCCCATATGGCACTTACCTCCTTTGTGTTCAATGAGATAACTATAACTACATAAAATTATTAATGCGGATACCCGCTCATGTCAATATCCGATTGTTTTAGTGGGCATTTTTTATCTTGTAACCTCTTATTAATATTACACCAGGAAAATCTTCGTGTAGATATCAACATGCTTATCTCTTAATATGCGTTTGAGTCTCCTCAATTGTTTGGGCTCAATCATTACGATTCCAGGTTACACCTTGATCTCACAGGCACCAAAGCCGTCCCATTCGCTTATGGGCTTGCTCGATGTGACGGCAAAGCATTTTTTCCCTGCGTCATCACGAGAGGAGATAGTAATATCCCCTGCAAGCTCATATGTCTCCATACTGATAATAAATGTCACTCCTTCCTCTTCATGGACAAGGTCTGCTTCGGTAGCCATATCAATGCGGAGGCCAAGAGAAGGATCACAGCATCCCGTGAAACAGAGCTCTATCCGTACAGGCCCCTGTGATTCCTTCACGGCGAGGAAGTCCTTGATGGACTGCAGTGCTGTCCCTTCAATTCTGACTTGAATATTCTTCTTCCCCTTCCCTTTCAACTTCATGTACTGCCCCTCCCGTCCGTCACTATTATAATGTTAATACGCCTGGGTGTATATATTCATGATATCAGCCGGGTCATTGACAGGGCGGGTATTGAACAGGTTCGCCGTATTAAATGAACAGAACTTCAAAATAAGTGGAGTGAACGGGATAATTCGCCAGGCATAAAATCATATTCAACAGGGCAATAATCACTACCTAGCAAGAATATACTTGACAATATAATACGCATCAGTAATATATGTATAAAACTAAAATGGGTGTGAAATAATGGGATCAAAAAAATTATGTGATTATAAATATTTTACCTCAACCCCCAAGGACTGCCCCTACTACCTGATAACCCGCGTCTCTCTGGCAGCCACGTCGGTCTTCAAGAAGGTGTTTGCAGAGGCAGGGCTTACGGAGTTGAAACCCGCCTACATCGGCACGCTCATGAGCCTGTGGAACGAGGATGGATTGAAGGTGATCGAGCTGGGCCGCAGGGCCGGCCTGGAACCTTCCACCATGACCGGCCTCATGGACCGGATGGAGCGGGACGGCCTGGTGAAGCGGGTCGCTGATCCGGATGACCGGAGGGTGCTGAAGATATTCCTTACCGATGCCGGGCGCGCGATTCAAGACACGGTAGCCGCAACAGTCGATCACGTCATGGCCCAGGTGCTCTTAGGGATAGATGATGATGATGTCACACACCTGAAAGACACGCTGCGCAAGGTGCTTGCCAATGTCCATGAGGAGAACTTCGATGAGCAATCAGAGAAATGAGGCAATCGGGTACGCCTGTGCGTATACCCCGCTTGTGCTGCTTTATGCGGCAAAGTACCGCCCGTATCGGGTGTTGCCCCGGACCGAGAGTCAGGACCAGGCAGGCCTTCACCTCCACGACAACCTGTGCCCGCATGTGAAGCGTATTCTCGACCGTGCCATGGGGGGCGATCTTCCGGAGCTCAAGGCTATGGTCTTCATGAACAGCTGCGATGCCATGCGGAGGCTGTCCGATGCCTGGGCAAAGGTCCGGGGCCACGACAGAACCATCCTGGTGGACCTCCCGTCAATCTCCGACAGCCATGCTGTGAGGTTCTTTGCCGAAGAGCTCAGGCGCCTGGGCAGGTCACTCCGGCAATGGAGCGGCAATCCCCTGACTGATGATCTCATCCGGGAAGGCATACATGAATACAACCGGCTCTCAAGAGCCCTTTCCACCCTGGCGGCAAGGGTCCATAAAGAAGGCGGACAGGCAAGCCTCCAGGAGGCCTATATAAAGGCTGCCACAGAACCACTTCCGGATGCGATCCGGTTCGTCGATGGCCTTCTATCCGGGGATATGCCTGCAAAGGCTGCGGGCCAATCATCCGCCATCTTCCTGTTCGGGAATATCCTGCCCGACAGGGATGCCTTCGATCTCTTCGAGGCCTGCGGGGTTCACATTGCCGACGAGGATCTCTGCACCGGATCACGGATGTTTCAGCCCATCGAGATTCCTGAAGGGGAAGACCTCTACCTGGGCCTTTCCCGGGCGATCCTCACCCGCAAGCCCTGTGCGCGCACCTTTGACCCGGCACGGCCGGGTCAAATCGCTTTTGACATGATTGAAAGCGCAAAGGCCTGCAATGCGGCAGGAGCGATATGCCACACAGCCAAGTTCTGCGACCCCTACCTTGCACGCCTGCCCTTTATCCGCGAGGTATTCAGGAAAGAGGGAATGCCGCTGCTTGTACTCGAGGGCGACTGCACCATGCGGTCGATGGGCCAGCACAGAACAAGGATAGAAGCCTTTATTGAAATGTTGGGGTAAGAGACATGCTTAAAGATTATTTCGAAAACCTGGAAAAGGGAATCGTATCATCTATTCAGGAACAGGGTGGCAAAGCGAGCCCGCGGAAGCTCTACTCCCTTGAGATCGCACGGGTCGGTAAACGGCTCTATTCCGGGACGAACAAGGTGGCCTGGTGCGGTGTCACCGCACCCTTCGACCTCCTGTACGCCATGGGCCTGACCTCCTGCTTCGTTGAATTTGTCGGGGCCATGCTTGCCTCCACCGGCATGGTGGGGGACATCATTGAGGTGGCGGATCATGTGGGTTATTCATCGGATGTCTGCAGCTACCACCGGGCCGTGACCGGTGCTGCCATCAAAGGGCTCATGCCCAGGCCGGAGCTCCTTGTGGGCACAACGAACCCATGCAGCGGCGGGCTTGGCGTGATCGAGAACCTTGCACGGCACTTCAGCAAGCCGCTCTTTATCCTGAACATCCCCCAGGGCGACTCCGATCATGATGTGGCGTATCTCGCCGGGCAGATGAGAGACCTCACCGAGTTCGTCAGCACCCATACCGGGAATAAGCTCGACAGGGAAAGGCTCAAAGCCGTCATCGAGAACACCAACAAGGCCAGGGAGCTCCTGATCGAGGTTTTCGACCTGGCAAAACAGAGCCCTTCGCCGGCCAATAATAAGGATCTGAACAATTTCCTCATCTCCCTGGCCCTCATCCTCGGGAGGGAGGAATGCGTCGATCTGGCAAAGGCCTACCGCGACGAGTTTGCACGCCGGATAGCGAACAACCAGAGCGGGGTTGAAGGCGAGAAAATCCGCCTCATGTGGATACAGAACCGCATCCAGTTCCGCAACCCGCTGGAAAAGGTCCTCGAGAATGAATACAAGGCATTGATCGTCATCGATGAGCTCAACGACATTGCGTGGGACCCCATTGATCCGGATGATCCCTTCGAGGGGCTTGCCCGGAGGTCCATGTCGATCTCATTCAACGGCACGAGCTTCCGCCGCATCGAGAGCCTGAAGCGGCTTGCAAAAGATTACAAGATCCACGGCGCCATCAACCCCTGCAACTGGGGATGCAGGCAGGGCACCGGGACACGGGGGCTGATCGAGGCAGGCTTACGCGATATCGGCGTACCGGTGTTGAACCTCGAGGTAGACTGCGTGGATGAGCGCAAGTTTACCGAGGGGCAGTTCAGAACCCGGATCGAGGCCTTTATGGAGATGATCCAATCAAACCCGTCTCCCTGGCAGTAAGGTTAGGAAGGAGCGTTTATCATGTACTATCTGGGTATCGACATCGGCAGCCTGTCATGTGATGCGGTCCTGATCGACCGGGAACGGAATATGGTTGCAACATCAGTGGTGCCCACCGGCGCCAGGAACCGTGAGGCCATTGCCATGGCCACCGAGTTTGTGCTGAGCCGGGCCGGGATTTCGCGGGACAAGGTGAAGGCAGTCGTATCAACCGGTTATGGACGTGACAGGGTTGAGGAAAAGCTTACATCTGTTACGGAGATAACATGCCATGCCAAGGGAATACAGTCTCTCCATAGCGGCGCCAAGGTGCTGATCGATATCGGCGGCCAGGACAGCAAGTGCATCCTCATGTCGGACAAAGGGACTGTGGTGAACTTTGCCATGAACGACAAATGCGCGGCAGGGACCGGCCGTTTTCTGGAGGCCATGGCCCGTGCTCTCCAGGTGGACATCAACGATATGGGAGATCTCGATGCCGGGGCAGATGGCGCGCTCACCATCAGCAGCATGTGCACGGTTTTTGCCGAGAGCGAGGTGGTCTCGCTCATTGCGGAAGGGGCCGGAGTGAACGAGATCGTCAAGGGACTGAACCGTTCCATTGCATCCCGTACGGTCTCGCTGATAAAACGTGTCGTACCGGACTTTTCCGGGATGCAGTTTGCCATGTCCGGCGGAGTTGCCAGGAACAAAGGCGTGGTACGTGCTATCGAAGAGGCATTGGACTATAATGTTTTTGTCCCGGAGATACCTGACACCGTGGGAGCCCTGGGTGCCGCCCTCTTCGCCATCGAAAGGAGCCTGCAATAGGGCTATTAATAAAATCGATGGATCTTCAAAAACATCGCACAAAAAAGTCCTTAAGACTTTATGGCAAGAACATGGATAACGGGGGTAACCAATGAGCGAGACAACAAAAGAAAAGATTAAAAAATATGCATTGGACCTTGGTGTGGAGGATGTCGGATTCGGAGCGGTATCTGACTATAACAGTCCCTTGTCTCCCAAAATTGAAACGATTTTCCCAGGAGCAAAGAGTCTGGTCGTCATGGCTTTCAGGGAGTTGTCAAACTGCGAGAGCGATAACAAAAGGATTGCCATGGGCGGAAGGCTCGATAGCATGGAATTCGCGAGATCATGTAACTATAAGCTCTCACGATTTATTGAGAGAGAGTTTAACAGCAAGTCCATGTCCACACCGCTGTCATATCCTTTGAACATGCAGCCTGAAACCAGGTATGGCCTGATAGCAGATTTTTCTCAACGCCATGCTGCCCTTGCAGCAGGATTAGGGAATTTAGGGCGGCACAATCTTGTGATTCATCCGAGATTGGGCTCCCGGGTGATTTTTTCAACAATCCTGACTGAACTGGAGCTGCCCTCTGATCCTCCGGTAAAAGAGGATCTCTGCATCCATTGCAACATCTGTGTGGAGAATTGTCCTGGCCGGGCACTCGATGAAGAAGGAAAGACCGATGAATTTAAGTGCATGAAACATTCGCAACCATATGGGCTGTCAGGGAATATCAAATTCTGGATGAAATTTATCGATAGTAGTCCTGATGAACAAAAAAAGATGATGATAAGCCCCAAATATATGAGCTTGTACCAATCGGCGTTCATCGGCTTTGAATACCACTGTTTCAAGTGTTACCTATCATGCCCTGTCGGCCAATGACACCTATCCATGATAATACTCTAGACTGATGACGGAAACGTGAGCCAGCCATGAGGACATGGCTCCGGTCCCCTCACTGCCCACGAACTCAAGCGTTTACTTGACGCTTTCCTGGAAAAGGCCAGGGTGAAGAAGATGAGGCCGTATGATATGCGCTATCCGAATGGATGATATGAATGCTTTGGAGAATTTATGAGACCCATATCACGGGTCATGATGAGCTTTATGTCGGAAATCTTGATCATCTGGACCTCGTGGTTCACCCCGTAGGTGAATGGGAACAGGTGGATCTTGCCTGCCAGATCGTCCTCTTCAATGGGAGAGATCATAAGCTTCCACCTGAAGGACCGCATACGGGGGACTATAACCTTGAGATCCTCCCATGAGAAGCACTCGTTCCAGTAATCTTCCTCCTGGATACCCGTCGGGGTTGGATTATCTTTGATGATCTCATACCTTCCCGAGGAAGGTACGGATACCTGGATGTTGTATCTCCTCATGTACTTCCTATCGTCATGTAAAGAGACGGCCTTGAGTGCTCCCTTAAGAGTTTCCGATCAGTATGGTTAACGATAAGTTGGGTAAAGCCGTCGCCGGGAAAGACGGATTTATTGCCGATCAGATAAGGATTGTCAACGCCGTCTTCACATGGTCCCTGGCAATAAGGTCAATCCCCTTGTGCTGTGAGAGGGTATCCCGGTTGGCCTCGGGAATGATCGCCTGCGTGAAGCCCATCTTCCGTGCCTCCCGTATGCGCGACTCCATATGGCTTACCGGTCTGAGCTCGCCCGACAGACCGATCTCCCCGATAAAGACCGTCCCTTTGGGTACCGGCTTGTCAAAGGCGCTGGAGGCCACGGCCATGACCAGGGCAAGATCAACCGCAGGCTCGGTAACCTTGAACCCGCCTGCGATGTTCACCACAATATCCGACTGTGCCAGAAAGATGCCTGCCCTCTTTTCAAGGACTGCCAGGAGAACGGTCAGCCTGGATAGGTCCGAGCCCATGGCGATCCTCCTGGGCATGCTGAATGTAGTCCGGCTTACCAGGGCCTGGACCTCGACCACAAAGGCCCTGCTGCCCTCACATGTCGCCATGACGGCGCTGCCGGGCACCTCTCCGCCGAGTCCATGGATGAAAATGGCGGAAGGGTCCTTCACCTCAGAAAGCCCATCGGCCTTCATCTCGAACACACCGATCTCGCCGCTTGTACCAAAACGGTTCTTCACGGTACGTACAATCCGGTATGCCCCGGTATTGTCACCCTCAAAGGAAAGCACGGTGTCCACCATGTGCTCCAGCATCTTGGGGCCGGCAATCCAGCCGTCCTTGGTCACATGGCCTACAATGAATACGGTTACACCCTTGCCCTTGGCGATCTCCATAAGCATACCGGCACAATGCCTTATCTGCGAGACACTTCCCGGCGGGGCGTCTATGGAACCGGAGAATATCGACTGGATGGAATCGATGATCACGACTTCACTTTTCAAAGCCTCGATCTCATCCCTGATCCTCTCAATGACCACCTCCGGGTATACCATGATGCTCTCAGTTGCGGTGCCCAGCCTTTGTGCACGCATCTTCAGCTGCGGGGCCGATTCCTCGCCGCTCACATAAAGCACGTTCATACGTAACGAGCCGAGTTTGTCTGCCATCTGGAGCATGAGCGTGGATTTGCCGATGCCGGGATCGCCGCCGATAAGCACGAACGAGCCTTCAACCACCCCTCCGCCGAGGACGCGGTCGAGCTCTGTAATGCCGCATTTCCTCCTAGAGGAATCCTTTGCCGTTATCTCATGCAGGGCAACGGGCCTGGTCTGGTTCGACATGCGGGCACTGACGATCTTTTCTTCTTCAATGAAGTCCTCTTCCAAGGTGTTCCAGAGGCCGCACTGGGTGCACCTCCCCATCCACTGAGGATGGGTAAACCCGCATGATGAGCAGCGAAAGACTTTTTTGGGCTTGGCCATTACTGCTGGGTGACCCGCAAGACCTCTTCAATGGTTGTGATCCCGTCCTCTACCTTTCGTGCGCCGTCTTCCCTGAGTGTATGGAGCCCCTCGCTTACGGCCTGTTTCTTGATGATATTGGAATCGGAGGTCTTAAGGATAGTGGTCTTGATTGCATCGCTCACGGTCAGGATCTCATAGATGCCCGTCCTGCCCTTATAGCCGGTGCCCAGGCATTCTTTGCACCCGGCGCCCCTCCAGAGAAATCCATCCTTGCCAAGCATCTCCTGGGACAGTCCGATCTCCATGAGGGTCTCGCTCTCGGGGAAATACTGCTGTTTGCAGACAGGACAGATCTTGCGCGTAAGCCTTTGGGCGACAATGGCGTTCACCGATGAGGTCACCAGGAATGGCTCGATGCCCATGTCGATAAGCCTGGTTATGGCGCTGGATGCATCGTTGGTGTGCAGGGTGGAAAAGACCAGGTGACCGGTGAGTGCGGCCTGGATGGCGATTTCGGCGGTCTCCAGGTCGCGGATCTCGCCCACGAGGATGATATCCGGGTCCTGCCGCACGATGGACCGAAGGCCTGAGGCAAAGGTGAGTCCGACCTTGGCATTCACCGGTATCTGACCGATGCCCTTAAGCTGGTATTCGATGGGGTCTTCGATGGTGAGGATATTCTTGTCGGGCGAATTGACCTTGCTCAACATTGAATACAGAGAAGTGGTCTTGCCTGAGCCCGTGGGCCCGGTCACCAAGATAATGCCGTGCTCCTGCGTGATGAAGTGCTCCATGATGGCAAGGTCATCGGCGTAGTACCCGAGTTCTTCGAGACCCATAAGGACGGAAGATTTGTCGAGAATCCTCATGACAACCCGCTCTCCGTTAACCGTGGGTACCAAGGAGATCCTCAGGTCTACCGAGTGGTCGCCGAGCTTGATGCCGATCCTGCCGTCCTGGGGAAGGCGCTTTTCGGCAATGTTCAGGGTGGCCATGACCTTGATGCGCGAGACCACTGCCGGATGGAGCCTCTTGGGGAGGTTTAAGACATCATGCAGGATGCCGTCTACCCTGAATCTGATCTTTACATCGTTCGGATACGGCTCGACGTGGATATCGGAGGCGCGCTCGCGAAATGCCTGTACCATGAGCCGGTTCACGAGGCGGATGATGGGTGCCTCGGTCTCCATGGCCGTAATATCCTGGATGCTCTCCAGGTCTTTTAAGAATTCGTCTTCTTCCTCTTCGATGTCCCCCATGATGTCTTTGGCATTCTCATCCTTCATCTCTACCAGCCGGTTGATGGCACCCAAGATCTCCTGTTTGGGGGCAAGGACCCTTTTAATATCCTTGAGGTGCAAAATGCGGGATATATCAAAAAATGCCTCTTGCTCTGAAGGGTCGTGTACCGCCACCACCATGGTATCATGCAGGAGTTTCACCGGTACCATGGTGTATTTTCTAAGATAGTTCACCGGCAGCTTGTCAAGGACTGCAGGGTCCACCTCCAGCTCGCTGATGGTCTGTACCGAGGGAATATCCCACTGTTTCGAGAGAGCGCTTATCATCTCATGGTCGGTGAGAGCCCCTGTAAGGACAAGGGCATCCTTCAAGCGAATACCACGCTCGGAAACAATCGCCCTGGCCTTCTCTATCGACTCTCCATCCAAAAGATGCATATCGAGCAGTACATGCTCAAGGCTTGTTCTTGTCATTTTCCTTTCCCTTTACTGAAGTATCCAGGTTTTTCTCAATCTGTTCAGCCTCGTTGCTCTTCTCCCTGTAAAGGGCCTGTGACTTTTCATTCGTGTCGAGGATGTAGGGGGTGAGGAAGATATAGAGATTGGTCTTCGCACGGCTTCTGCTTATCGATTTGAAGAGATAGCCCAGAATTGGTATGTCTCCTAACAGCGGCACCCGGGAATTGCCCAGCGTGAGGGTATCGCCGATCAGGCCGCCTATGACCATGGTGTAACCTTCATGAATTGTAACTGTAGCGCTGGCGGAGCGTTTCAATGTTGTTGGCGCGAAATCCTGAGCGCTCGTTGTACTTGATACAAGACTTGAACTTTCCGCGAAGAGCTTCAGCCGGATATCGCCCTGCTGATTGATCTGGGGTGTAAGCTTTAGATCAACGCCGACATCCCGATAATCATACGTGCGCTGTGTATTGTTGAGGTTACTCGAGTCGGTGTATGTATTCGTAAGATAAGGGACATTGGAGCCCACTTTGATCTCGGCCTCCTGATTGTCCATGGTGAGGATCTGGGGCGTTGAAATGACGTTTACATCCGTATCGGTGGCCATGCCATTAATGAAGGCGGCCATGTTGGGGAATGTGAGCGTAGTGCTGCCTTGTTTGACAGTGATTTCCTGGCCTATGACACCCAGCAATGCGCCGGTCGGAATGTTGGTTGTGCTGTTGATGAAGCTGCTCGCGGTTGTCCCAACGACCGCCCCTGTCTTGTTGCTGCTGTCATAATTGAAACTTGCGGCATAGTTCCACTCAACCCCGAAATTCAGATCATGGGTAGTGTTCACCTCCATGATCAGCGCCTTTACATAGACCTGCTTCCGGGGGATATCGAGATACTTGATGGTCTCCAACAGGCTTTTGTAAGCATAAGGATCGGCATAGATGATAAGCGAGTTCGTCTCCTTGTCCGGGCTGATCTTGATGTTCTGCTCTTTTAAAGCGGGGTTCTGGGTCATCTTGGGCACCACCGGTTGTGCCCCTTTCTGGGCGCCCTGTCCGGCCTGTGGTGTTACCGGGGCCTCAGGATTTTCGGGAGTGGGTATCTCGGTTAAGACCTTCGCCATGTCCTCTGCCTTGGCATACTGGAGATAGTAGACATGGATGTCTTCCTTCCCCGAGGGTGTGGGGATATCGAGCTTTTTGATGAGCTCTTCGATGCCGCCGAGGTCAGGTGGGGGTGCCATGACAATGAGGGAGTTTGTCCTCTCATAGGGGATGATCTTTGTTGTTGTCTTCGAACCGACATTCTCGGTAGGCTGGCGTAGCGCCCTCAACCTCTGCGCTTCATCCCCCTTACCCTCGGAGAGGATATCGTTTAGTTTAGAGGCCAGGTCCGTTGCCGAAGCGTAGGTGAGGGGGAATATTTTTACTTCCTGGGCAAAGCCCGCCATGTCGACCACCTTCAGGATATCCAGGATCTTCTTTATATTGCTCTTGGTATCCGTGACGATCAGCACATTGCTCTGGGGGTACGACAGGAGCTGGGACGAGGTCTTTGACATGAGCGGTGACAACAGATTTCTCATATCGTTGGCATCCGCAAATTTAAGCTGGATGATCTGTGTAATCATGGTATCGTCCCTCAGCATGGGCGGTTCCATGGTGGTCTCCAGGCTCTTGGTGATGGCATCGGAGGATCTGACAATCTTGATCACCCCGCCCATCTCCACGGTACCGAAACCGTTCACCTCCAATACACTCAAGAATACCCGGTAGGCCTCATCAAGGGTCATCTTTCTCGGAGAGATCACCGTCACTTTTCCCGTGACCTTATCGTCAATGATGAAGTTTTTACCTGTGATGTCTGCGATGAATTTGATGAAAACCTTTATGTCCACACCATCGAAATCCATGGTTATGAACTGCCCCCCGGAATCCGCAGTGTTCTTTGTTTTCGGCTGTCTTGTCGGTTGCGCAACTGAAGATGCAGGTGTCTTGTTTTGTAAAGTGGAGTTGGGTAGGTATGTACCCGGACCCTGGTCATCCGAATTCATATTCATCTTTGCAGGGCTTGGCGTATTGGTCTGGGCGGTATTCGTGCTCTGGGTGGTCTGTTTCTGAACGGGCAAAGTCCCATCATCCTGGATGAGACGGGCTCCCCACAATACGGAGAAGCACACAAGCAAGATCAGAACCGCAAGAGAAATGACCTTGTGTATATCCATTATCCCCCCTTATACATCACTGCGCGCGAATGATTCCCTTGAAATCCTTATCTTCCTTGAGCGAAGCCAAATCGGGATCGCGGCCCGCCCAAAGCCTTGCCTCCGGCTGCATGCTGCAAGCCTGGCGCAAAGATGATAGCGCTGCATCCTTCTTCTTTAGTCTCGCATAGGCACAAGCCATGTTGTAGATCGGCTCCACATAGTCCATCGAGTTTCTTCGAGCCTGGATGAAATAGTTAAGCGCCTTTGCAGGATCTCCTTTAGCTAATAGCACACTTCCTATATTATTCAATAACCGTGCATCGTTCGGCTTAAGTTTTCTGGCGCTCGAATAGGTTTCAAACGCCTTATCATAAAGCTTGGTTTCATAATAGATGCTTCCAAGCTTCAGATACGCCTCAGCCAACCCTGGAGATAAAGAGATGATCTGCGTATATACATCGATAGCCCTCAGCATCTCACCCTTGGTATGCAGCCTCTCGGCCTTATTCATGAGGTCCATGATCCGTTCAGGGTTTGCCTGCGGCTGCTTAATGACCTGCAGGGGCACAGTCCTGGCCTTACCCACGACACCGACTCCGTAGAGTAAGGCCGTGGTGGCTGCCGAGCTGATGAGTATGGCCGCGGCTAAGATCCAGAAGATTCTGCGCGCCTGGATGCCTTGGGGTGCATGGGCGCCGGATGCAACGGGCCTGTTCACCTGGGTTCTCTTAAGGGCCTCATATATGGAGCTCATTTGGCACCTTCCGAGATGCTCCGCAAAAGCACCATGGTCTCCGGTCCTGCAACACCGTCCCTCCTGAGCCCGAAGGCCTCCTGGAATTTCTCCACGCCCTGTGAGGTCTCAACCCCGTAGACGCCGTCAGGGGTGATGGAGAGCATGCCGAGGCGGGTAAGAACATTTTGTATCTTTTCCACGTCGTTACCGGTCATATCAAGGCTGTACACGATCTCGTGCAACGGTTTAGCATAGGGGACCATAATATTCCAGCGGTAGAGGCTTATAAATTCATTCATGGGGATTTCGATTATTGCCCGCTTCATACCTACAACCCGGACGAATGAGGCATCTGCTTTGAGCATGACGAGATATCCCCCGTCCATTGAGACTATTGCCGGGGATGGGAGATACTTGAGATATTCCGGCTGGGGATGAAGATTCAATGCATCGGGCCCGGCAAGTCCTTCCGGCAGCTGGCTTAAGATATCAAGGGCAGCGTTATAATCCGGCATTATCCAATCCTTGGAGTTATGCTTCGGCACTGTGTGGACCGGTGCAGCCGCATTCCGGTCCGCTTCAAGTGCAACCGAGGCCTCCTGGATTGCCGGCATTATCTTCTCATCTTTGGCGCTTACCTTAGTGCCCACCATCTCGGAGAGGTGTGAAAAGAATGCGGGCCAGAGGATGACAGCCGCTAGAACAGCCAGGGCGCTGAGCACCGGCACGATGTATGCGGGCTTGATCCTGCGTTTCGTGTAGTTTCCTTCAAGCTCGTGGATGGCACTTGATACTATTCGTGCAGTAATCCGTTTTGTGGACCGTAAATATGCAATGAGCAGCGAGCGCTCCGCAACCGCATTGATCTTCCTTGGTATGCCTTGGGAATAGCGATAAATGAGTCTCAATGCCAAGGCTGAAAAGGTGATATCTCCGTGGGAGCCCGATATAATGAGCCGGTGAATAATATAACTCTTCGTGTCCAAGAGGCTCAAGGCCCAGATGTGGTATCGCAGTACGATTCGATCATTGATCTGTTTCATGGCAGGTGATGCCAGGAGCTTTACGAGCTCGGGCTGGCCGACAAGCACGATCTGGAGAAGTTTCTCCTTCTCAGTCTCGAGGTTCGAGAGCATGCGGATCTGCTCCAGGACGTCAGGCGAGAGGTTTTGACACTCGTCGATTATGAGCACGGCATTCTCGCCTGCGATAAACACATTGATGAGAAATTCATAGAGCTCATCGAGCAAGGCCTTTTTGGAGGTATGTGATGCATTGATGCCGAAATCCTGGTTGATGGTCTGAAGGAGCTCGATGTCTGAAAGGGCAGGATTCAATATAAGCGCCGTACGAACCGTTTTGGGCAGGTTTCCAAGCAGGGCCCTGCATATGGTAGTCTTGCCGGCGCCCACCTCTCCGGTGATCATTATGAAGCCTTTGCGCTGGTCTATCCCGTAGCGAAGGTATGATAACGACTCCTCGTGCGCCTTGGACAGAAAGAGGAACTTCGGGTCCGGGGTTACATTGAAAGGGTTCTCTGATAGACCGAAGAATTTCTCAAACATACTCATCCGCTCCCGGCCATACCGTCACTTGAGCGGCACGCTTAACGTGGTGGTTGTGCCTTGCCGTTCGATCTCCATTTGCACGTTTGTATTGTTCTGGAGCTCCTGGTAGGCACTCAGTGCATCCTGCGGGGTGCGGATAGGGACGCCGTTGATGGACTTGATGATATCGCCTGTACGTACACCAAGTTCGTAGATCTTTGCCCCTTCCGCCACATCGCTCACCCTGAACCCATAGGGCTGACCTCCGCGGTAGTAGGGGACCACCCTGGCGTTCCCGAGAAGCTGGTCCATGTTTTTCATGGCCTCCGGGATCCCGCCGGCGTTCGCCGATGAGGATGCCCCGGCGGATCGAGGTCTCCTGGGCTCCCTCCCCATTCCTGCCCTGGATGCGAGACCCTGCCCGGACTTTGTCTCTTCCACCACGAGCATCTGCTGCTGGCCGTTCACATCCATTATTACCTTGTTTCTGAATATTGCAATGAGCCTTGCCCCTTTGACGGTATCGCCGATCCGGTAGAGCTTCTGATCGTTCGACTCTTCGATGATGGCCCGGGCGATCTCGCTGGGACCGGTTATGGTGCCTCTGAGGGCAAGTCCCATTTCAGCGAGCGGTCTTTCCACATCACCCGTGATTGATTGCCCCTGACCCGCCGGACCCGCCTTGGCAACCTTGAGGAGGTCCCGGGTTGTGATGACCTCGTAGGTATTCCTGGTCTTTGGCTGTTTGTTGTGGTGTATGCTTGCCACCTCGGTCACCTTTTGGGGACGCGGGGGTTCATAGAGGATATGGCCTATGATGGCGGTGATAATCCCGGCTATCACCCATACGAACAAGGTGATCATTACAATTGCGGCGATCAGCTTATAGCGTTTGTCCATCTATTCCCTAGACCTTGTCGAATCCGGAGAACCTCATAGAAAAGCTCCCCCTTCCACGGGTCAATGATCTAAGAACGGTTGAATAGCCGAAGGTGTTCGAGAGGGGTACATATGCCTTTACCTGGTGATATTTCCCCTTGGTGATAACACCTTCGATGCTGGCCTTCCTGGACGATAGATCACCCACAACATCTCCCACATAGTCTTCAGGTGAAAGTGCGTCAAGCTCCATGATGGGTTCAAGCTGGACCACGCCTGATTTTTTCATGGCATCCTGGAGCGCCATCTGAGTGGCAATTTTAAGGCCTTGCCCGGTGGTCTTGTCGGTGAGGGCAACCTTGTCCACGTGCACATGAATGTCCACCACCTCGTAACCATATTCCGGATCCGCCAGGCAAGCCTCCTCAAGGCCGTTCATGACATGCCCCTTCAAGCCGTCTTCAAGGGCCTGGTCCACGATGAACATATTGCCGCTGCCTCTCTTGGCGGGTTTTATGTTCAGCTCCACATGGCCGTAATGGGCAGTCTCACCGATGAGTTTGTCAAAGATCTTCTCGGCCTGAGACGGCTTATCGATGGTGGCGCAATAGAGCACCTGGGGCTTGCCCACATTGATGTCCACTCCAAAGGCGGTCTTGAAGCGATCGAGGGCGATCTCAAGGTGAAGCTCTCCCATACCTGCAAGTATGACCTGGCCGGTATCCGGATCTTCATGCACCTTGATGGTGGGGTCTTCCTCCATGATCTTGCGCATGGCATCCAAGAGACGCTCGGATGATTCCGATGTCTTGGGTTCAATGGCTACCGATATGACGGGTTTCTGAACATCGATAGCCTCAAGGACCAGTGATTCACCCTCGGATGCAATGGTGTCGCCAGTTACGGAATCCTTCATGCCCACTGCTGCAACGATGTCGCCTGCAGAGGCCTGCTCAATGCGCTGCTTTTGGTGTGCATGCATGGAGAAGAGACGTGCGATCTTCTCGGACACCTCCCGGGTGGTATTGTATACCTCATCACCCACATGGAGCATGCCGGAATATATTCTCAAATATACCATCCTCCTGCCCTCATCCATGTACACCTTGAATACATATGCGACAAGAGGCCCTTTGGGGTCCGGATGGATGGGGACCTCTTCGAGAGTTTTCTTTACATGGGCGGTTACAGGCCTCACTTCCAGCGGCGAAGGCAGGTAGTCGATCACGGCATCGATCAGGGGCTGGATTCCCTTGTTCTTCAGTGCGGAGCCGCACAACACAGGCACAAGTGTGCCGTCAATGGCGGTTTTGCGAATGGCCTGCTTTATCTTTTTCTCATCCGGCTTCTCGCCTGCAAGAAACTTCTCCATGATCTCGTCGTCAAAGTCGGCAAGTTTCTCCAGCATCTTCTCCCGTGCAAGGGCTGCCTCCTGGAGGTGATCTTCAGGGACCTCAGAAGCCACAAAATTGGCCCCAAGGGTGTCATCGTCCCATACAAGCCTTTGCATGGAGACAAGATCGATCACCCCTTTAAAGGTGTCCCCCTCATAATAAGGGATCTGGATAGGCAGCGGTGTCACCTCCAGCCGGGTCTTGATCTGACCCAATACGGCATTGAAGTCGGCACCGGGACGGTCCAGTTTGTTGATAAAGGCCATGGCAGACACATGGTATTTTCTGGACTGCTGCCAGACGGTCTCGGTCTGGGCTTCTACGCCTCCTACGGCGCAAAGGATCACCACCGCCCCGTCGAGTACCCGTAATGAGCGCTCCACCTCGATGGTGAAGTCGACATGGCCGGGTGTGTCGATGATGTGGATGTCGTGGTTGTTCCATTCACAGGTAGTCACCGCAGAGGTTATCGTGATGCCGCGCTCCTGCTCCTGCGGCATCCAGTCCATAGTGGCCTGGCCGTCGTGTACCTCGCCCATGCGGTGGATCTTGCCGGTATAGAAGAGCACACGTTCCGTTACTGTGGTCTTGCCGGCATCGATATGGGCTACGAAACCGATGTTCCTCACCCTGGCCAGATTCCTTGTTTTCATCGGACTGCTCACACTCCCTATTATACACAAAGATCTATATCGTATACATATTTCATTTCATGTCCGAGGAAGTGCTCGCCAAGCTCGATGAACCTCGGTGATGAGTCTGAAAGGTAATAGGTGATTTCTCGGCTTTCAGAACGGTCATTCGCAGGCCCCACGATCTCCTTGACCACCCGCGCAGTGGAGAGCGCAGAGTCCACGATGGCAACGCCGTTGCCCATAACTTTTACAAGGACACCTTTGAGCAGAGGATAATGGGTGCAACCCAGCAGCAAGGTATCAATTTTGGAATGTATGAGATCTTTCAAGTATCGCCTGGCTACCTGCTCGGTGATTTCATCGTCGAACCAACCTTCCTCCACCAGTGGCACGAACAGGGGGCATGCCTGGGGAAAAATCTCCAGTCCCGGCTTCAAGCCCAGAATAGTCTTCTCATAGGCACGGCTCATGATGGTGGCCGAGGTTCCGACAACGCCTATCCTGCTGACAGCGCACTCTATTGCTGCCCTGGCACCGGCCTCCACCACGCCGACGACCGGTATGTTGAATTCCTCCTTCAGTGCGGGTACGGCATGGGCGCTGGCCGTATTGCAGGCGATCACCAGCATGTCGATGTCCATTGAGGCAAGAAACCGGGCGCACTGGAGGCTGTAGCTGATAATGGTCTTGGGCGACTTGGTGCCGTAGGGCAGCCGCGCCGTATCCCCGAGATAGACCATGTCCACACCGGGGACCAGCTCAAGGAGACAGTTGAGTACCGTGAGCCCCCCTATCCCTGAATCAAACACACCGATACGCGAGATCTTTTTTTTCATGAAATAATCAGCTTCCCCGCATTCTGTGCAGCTAAAAAATTGGTTATTTGTCTAGTGCTTTTGCCGGGTGCTGTCAAGAAAAGTCGAAGGGATTTAGGTTTACGGAAAAACAGAATTGCAAAGGCATAAGGGTATCGAGCGACAAATGATCAGTGAGCAGTAACCAGAAAAGAAGTGACTAGTGATGAGTGAATAGTGACTGAACCTGTACCTACCTCATTAACTGATCACCATTCACTTTTCCAGTAGCAACACAAACGTGCATTGAGGTATAAGTCCCCCCAATCTTCACATATGCCTGGAGGAAGTATGGAACACTGCATCGGGATCATCGGACTCGGGTATGTAGGGCTACCCTTGGCAGTAGAGTTCGGCAAGAAATACCCGACCGTGGGGTTTGATATTAGTGATAAACGTATTTCAGAGCTCATAGCCTTCACGGACAGGACCCAGGAGGTGACCAGCGATGAGCTGAAGGCTGTTACCCATTTAAGTTACACAACAGACCCCGAAGGCCTGAAGTCCTGCAATACCTATATCGTGACCGTGCCCACCCCCATTGATTCCCACAACAGGCCTGACATCACCTTGCTGCTCAAGGCAAGCGCCGCCATAGGCTCTGTCATCAAAAAGGGTGATATCGTCATCTACGAATCCACCGTCTATCCGGGTGCCACTGAAGAAGATTGCGTCCCGGTTATTGAGAAGACATCGGGTATGAAATACAATCGCGATTTCTACTGCGGATACAGCCCGGAGCGTATCAACCCCGGGGACAAGGCACATCGTGTAACAAACATCAAAAAGGTCACATCAGGCTCCACCCCTGAGGTGGCCAAGATAATCGATGATCTCTACAGCTCAATCATCACCGCGGGCACCCACCTTGCTCCTTCTATTAAAGTAGCTGAGGCCGCCAAGGTCATTGAAAATGCCCAGCGTGACATCAACATTGCCTTTGTCAATGAGCTGGCCATGATCTTTGCCCGCATGGGAATCAGGACCGCTGATGTGCTCAAGGCGGCCGGGACTAAGTGGAACTTCCTGCCGTTCTTGCCGGGGCTGGTGGGAGGACATTGCATAGGCGTTGACCCCTACTACCTGACCCATAAGGCCGAAAGTCTCGGGTACATACCCCAGGTGATCCTCGCAGGCCGCAGGATCAACGACGGCATGGGCAGGTATGTGGCCACCCAGCTCATCAAGATGATGATCAAGAAATGCCACCGCATCACAGATACCAAGATCCTCGTACTCGGCATCACCTTCAAGGAGAACTGCCCGGACATCAGGAACTCCAGGGTGATCGATGTGATCGCCCAGCTCAAGGACTTCGACTGCAAGGTAGAGGTGTACGACCCTGTAGCGGACCCTGATGAAGTGGAGCGAGAGTACGGCATTGACATACTGACCCGTCAAGAACAGCTCACCGCCTATGAGGGCATAATAGTGGCCGTGGCCCATGATGAGTTCAGGACCCTTGACTTAAACAGGCTCAAGGCCAATGGCTGTGTCGTCTACGACGTGAAAAATATTTATGCAGATGCGAATGCCTCACTCTGATGATAATGAAGCGGATCGGCGTTTTATCAGATACCCATTTGAAGGGCCCGGATGCATTCCTTGAGGAGATCGTATCCAATCATTTTGCAGATGTGGATCTCATCGTCCATGCTGGAGACATGGTAAGCCTTAATGTACTGGATGTGTTCGCCCGGATGGATAAAGAAGTAGTGGCAGTATGTGGGAACATGGATGGCTATGATGTGAGGGGATCATTTCCAGCCTCGCATACGCTCGTCATTGAAGGACTGTCCATCGGCATCATCCACGGCTGGGGGTCGCCCGTGGGTATCAGACGACGCATCATGAATTCATTCAAGAAGGTGGATGCCGTCATCTATGGGCATACCCATGAAGGGTTCTCAGATACTGAGGCCGGTATTTTCTTCTTCAATCCGGGATCACCTACTGACTCTCGATTTACAAGCCGCAGGTCAATAGGTATAATAACCATCCATAAACATACTATTGGTGGAGAGCTTATACCATTATGAACAATATCTGGGCTCCATGGCGGGTGGAATACATAACGAGTTCGAAAGACCAGTCCTGCATCTTCTGCTCGGCCCACAAGGACAGGGACGATCTCATCATCACCTCGGGCAAGCTGTGTTTCGCCTTAATGAACCGCTTCCCCTACACCACCGGTCACTGTATGGTGGCCCCATACAGGCATGTGGGAGAATTCACTGAGCTGACTTCGGAAGAACTCTCGGAGATCATGGCCACGGCCCAGGCTATTGTTAAGGCAACCCGCGCTGCGTTGACGCCTGAAGGGTTCAATGTGGGTTTCAATATGGGCACCGTCGCCGGAGCCGGGATTGCAGACCACCTGCACATGCATATCGTTCCACGATGGAAGGGTGATACCAACTTCATGCCGGTCTTAGGCGATGTTCATATCATCTCGGAACATATCGAGAAGACCCGTGATAAGATCAAAAGGAATCTCCCTTGAGATACCTTAAGGCCGCATTCTTTTTTGTCCTTGCCGTTGCAGGCATCCTGTTCGGTATTTCCAACCAGGATAATGCCACCGTGCATTTCTTCTGGTACTTTTCGAAATCCTACCCCCTCTATCTTGTCCTATTTGCCTGTTTCCTTGCCGGTACCGTGATAGCGATCCTCTATGGTTTCATCTCGGGCGGCGACATGAAGGACAAGGAGCGCCGCTCGAACAAACACGTGGAGGATCTCAAGGGCAGACTCAAGAAGGCCCAGGCCGGGAAAACCCCCTTCACCCCACCGGGGAGTATTGATGGATCGCCCGGAAGCACACCTTAATCAGCACCCAAGGCTGCCTGAATGGCTGAAAAAATACAGGGCACTTTCTTCACTGCACAGCCTGAAGACGAATCTTAGGCACTCCGGGCTCTCTACCGTATGCGAAGAGGCAAGGTGCCCCAATATCTCCGAATGCTTTCACAGACCGACTGCAACATTCCTGATCCTGGGGAATGTGTGCACCCGCAACTGCACCTTCTGTTCGGTTGATAAAGGCAGCACTTCCCCACAAGACGAAGAAGAGCCTGCCCATGTCGCCTGCGCCGCTCAGGATATGGGATTGCAGCACGTGGTCATTACTTCGGTAACCAGGGATGATTTACCGGACAAAGGCGCTTCAGGTTTTTCTGCTACCATACACGCGATCAGAACCCTCATGCCCGAATGTACCATCGAGATACTCACACCCGATTTTTCCGGCAGGAAAGACCTGCTGGAGTCCGTTCTCAGCGAAAAACCCGACGTTTTCGGCCACAACGTGGAGACCGTGTCCAGAATTTATCCTGCAATCAGACCTGGTTCAAGTTTAGCAAGAAGCCTCCATGTGCTTAAGGATATTAAAAGCCTTTCTTCGGATACGATCGTCAAGTCGGGCTTCATGGTAGGGCTTGGTGAATCGGAACAGGAGATAGAAGATCTTTTAAAAATGCTATGTGATGCGGGGTGCGATGTGATGACCATCGGCCAGTATCTGAGACCTACCAAGGCTCAGGTACCTGTCGAGAGATATTGGGAGCCCGAATATTACGCGAACTGGTCCAATCTTGCGAAATCACTTGGTATAGGTTATTGTATTGCAGGACCGTTCGTGAGGAGTTCCTATCACGCCAAAGAGGTCCTTGAAGAGATACTAGACATTCGGCACAAACAGCAACACAACGATTGAAGGAGCATGCATGGATACTATTCAGATCGGGCTCATCGGATTAGGCACTATCGGCACCGGGGTTGCCAAGACCCTGCTGGAAAACAAGGCCCTTCTAGAGGACCGGCTCGGTTTCTCTTTAACCCTGAAGGGGATCGCCGATATCGACATAACAAAAGACCGTGGTATCAAAGTCCCGCCGGATATACTCACAACCGATGCGATGAAGCTCATCGACGATCCTGATATCGACATCATCATAGAACTCATAGGCGGGATTGAAACAGCGAAGAACTTCATCCTGAAGGCCCTGAAGAAAGGGAAACATGTGGTCACCGCCAACAAGGCCCTGCTTGCAACACACGGCAAGGAGCTGTTCGACGCCGCCCAAACCTATGGCAAAGACCTCTATTATGAGGCTGCAGTGGGCGGCGGCATACCCATCATCAAGACACTTCGTGAGGCACTCATTGCAAACAACTACGCCTTTATCTATGGGATATTGAACGGCACATGCAATTATATCCTCACAGAGATGGGGGAGAAGGGTTCAACCTTCCAGGAGGCCCTGACCCAGGCAAAAGAGCTTGGCTATGCCGAGGCCGACCCTACGCTGGATATCGAGGGCATCGATGCCGCACACAAGCTTGCATTGGTAACGAGCCTCGCCTATGGGGTTCCGCCCGGCATGAAGGGTGTGTATGTGGAGGGTATCACCAATCTTGACAAACTCGATGTCACCTTTGCCCGGGAGCTGGGCTACAAGGTGAAGCTGCTGGCATTGACCATTGACAGGGGTAACATGGTGGAGGCCCGCGTCCACCCGACGCTGGTGCCGTTTAACTACCTCCTCTCCAAGGTCGATGGCGTGTTCAATGCCTTCTATGTACGGGGGGATATTGTGGACTCAACCCTCTTCTACGGCAGGGGCGCCGGTATGATGCCCACTGCCTCCGCCGTGGTGAGTGACCTTGCAGACATCGGCAGGAACATACGGGCCGGCATTGCAGGGCGAATCCCTCACCTGGGTTATCGCAAGGGCAGCTCGAATCCCAAGAAGTACATGCCCATCGACGATATCCATACGAATTATTACCTGAGGATCAATGCCTTGGACAAACCGGGGGTGCTTGCAAAAATCGCCGGTATTCTCGGAGAGCGAGACATCAGCATCGTCTCAGTGATCCAAAAGGCAGGCGATGACAAGGATTTTGTACCGATTGTGTTGCTGACACACGAGGCAAAGGAATCAAACGTGAGAAAGGCCATAGTTGCTATTTCCGCACTGGAAGAGGTGAGCGGGACGCCTGTGATGATACGGGTGGAGGACAGGAAGCTCAAGAACAAGCCTTCCTAAGGGTTGCTTCCTGTACTTCTTAGCGGTTTATAGCATTATTTCTCCGGGCAAATAAGGAGGAAATTCTGGAGATATGAAAAACATTATCCTACTCGGCGACGGTATGGCTGACGAACCCCTGGAGGAGCTTGGCAACAAAACACCGCTGGAGACGGCAGATACACCTTACATGGACTCCCTGGCCTCCAAGGGAGAGTTGGGTATGGTGAGGACCGTGAAGAAAGGGTTCCCTCCGGGCAGTGATGTTGCTAACATGTCGGTCCTTGGGCTGGACCCTTCTCTCTACTACACCGGCCGGGCACCTATCGAGGCAGTGAGCATGGGTGTTGATCTTACCCCTGAAGATACCGCCTTCAGGATCAATCTGGTAACCATCACCCCGAAAGGTGGCCGCCCGGCCATGGAAGATTACTGTTCCGGCCATATATCCACCGAAGAGGCAAAAGAGCTCATCACGGACCTCAGACGGATCGTGAGCAGCAATCCTGCCATAGCCATGTATCCGGGCATCGAATACCGGCATCTCATGGTCATTCACAACTATCAAAAGCCTGATCTCAAGACTACGCCGCCCCACGACATCACCGGTGAATTTATTGCACAATATCTGCCCAATGATCCTTTGCTGGTCGATATTATTGAAAAATCCATGGCATTTCTGGAAAACCACCCCATCAATGTCCAGAGAAAGATAAAGGGGAAACGACAGGCCACATCGCTGTGGCCATGGGGAGAGGGTAAGGCCATGCAGGTCCCTACCCTTCAGAAAGAATATGGCATCTCGGGGGCTATGATATCTGCAGTTGATCTACTGAAAGGGCTTGGGAGGCTTCGGGGCATGGAGGTTATTCAGGTGCCCGGCGCCACAGGCTGGATCGATACCAACTATTCCGGTAAGGCGGATGCCGCCCTCGATGCGCTTAATCGTCATGACCTTGTCTATGTTCATGTAGAGGCCCCTGATGAGGCAGGGCACGGCGGAAACGTTAAAGAGAAGATTAAGGCCATCGAGGATTTCGATACCAAGATCGTGGGGCATATCTTAAACAGCATGAACACACGTGGCACCACCTTCAGGCTTCTTGTTCTGCCCGACCACCCTACCCCCATCTGCAAGAAAACCCACACCCCCGACCCTGTGCCCTATGTGCTCTATGACAGCACCCGACCGATGAGCATTGGAAGGCATTTCACCGAGAACGATGCCCGCAGTACGGGCCTCTTCATAGACGATGGCCATACCTTGCTGGTGAGACTTTTAAAAACAACTTCATAAACATATTTTTATTTTAGAACTCTTTAGATGGGTATGTTCTGATCACTCTTGACGTATCAGCGATCACTCATCATTAATTCTTCTTGAAGGCTGTCATGAAGTTGCTCTGCCGGTCGATATCGATATCGAGTTGGGACATAAGCGATATAATATCTTCAGTGGCAAAATGATGTCTTCGCTCTTGTATTATGGGCAGGATATCACGGTCGATAGTAATGAAGTGTCTGTCCTTCAGAGGAGTTATGCCTTTGGCCGTACACAGCGCATCCGCCAAATGCACACAAATTGAAAAGATCGGATCTCCATTTGACAATACCGGGGAATGATGATGCTCAACCGTGTTTACGACATCAGGGGGAAACATCCATGAACTGAGAAGAATCCGTCCGACTTCTGCGTGAGTTATACCGAAGATCCTCTCCTCAAGTGCATGATAACTGTAAGGATTGCCATCCTCCTCAATTGCGGTAAGAAGCCTGTGAAAGGTATCTGTCATATATTGGGAGATGAATATCTTTCCCACATCATGGAGAAGTCCCCCTACAAAATATTTACCATCTATCTTCATATTGAGGTATTGTGCGATCATTCTGGTCCCGACACCCACAGAAAAACTGTGTCTCCACAATTGTTCCGAGAACTCAGTCCCTTTCCGGTCAAACATTTGGAGCACGGACATGCTCAGTGTGATATTTTGAATCTCCTGGAAGCCGAGCACAACCACGGCATGTGATATGTTGGATATCTTCTTCACAAACCCGTAATATGCCGAGTTCGCCACTGTCAGGATCCTGGTGGTAAGAGCCGGATCACTCTCGATAATACTGGTGAGGTCGGACGCGGATGAACTCTTCCTGGAGATCACATCCATGATCTCATTAATGATGCTGGGCAGGGTGAGGATCTCAGGAGCCCTGTCCAGGATTTCCATGATACGCTCCCGCTCAGTGGCGGGATTAATACTTCCATCCACATAAAATCAGTCGGTAGAATGATAGCCTAACTTGAGTAGGATAAGCGCCTCATTACACAATTCATAGAGGCTTAAGTCCTAGATATTAAATACCTCAAACGATTAAACATACGGATATTATGTTCAAAAGATACATGTATACTATTTTGTTATTCATCAATTATCCCTCAAGAGCGTTTTGGCATATCCCGATAAGTCCGTTGATGGAACTTAATGCGTTTCTCTGGGTTATTATGCTCCTTGCAGTGGGCATCGGGGCTTATATTGCGCTCACAAGCATCAAGGCTGAAAAGAAAAAACCCACCTTGAAAAAAACACCCGCCCACTATGTCACAGTCACATCTGATGAGGCTATCCAAACTCTCCAAGATGCATATAACCTGGAATGGAAACCCCTCCGCGATAAAGTAATTGAGATACCTCAGCAAATTGAAGCTATTATCAGCAAGATTGAAAATATATCACCCCTCATCACACAGCTCTCATCCAAACTAAATGACCCTGACATCAACCCAAAGGAAGTCAGCAAGATCATCATACAAGATCAGGGGCTCACATCCTTCATCCTCAAGAGGGTGAATTCTCCCTATTATGGGCTTCTCCAAAAGGTGGACAATATCTTCAACGCAATCGTGATCCTTGGATACAACGAGATTTACCGCATTGTCATGGAAGAAAGAACGCACAAGATCGGTATAAAACCTGACAAGTCTGAATGGGTCCATGCAAACCTAACCTCGACGGTTGCTGCTTATCTTGCCAGTACCAGCCGCCTTGGTGTGCCGGGTGGAACCATAGTTACTTTGGGCATGCTTCACGACATTGCACGAACCGTTATGATACAGTCCCTCCCGCAGCTGGATGGAGGTTTCTTTGTAGATCCACGACAAAGGCTTCAACAGGAGATAGAGCATTTTGGGATTGATCACGCCACCCTCGGTGGGGTTCTGGCCAAGCACTGGGGCATGCCTCCTCGGCTCGTCTCATGCATTGAGAAACATCACTGGCCTATGTTCTGGCCCTTGAGAGATGTCGGCCAGTCCTGTAACGATATAATTAAAGAGCTCTCAGTTTTAGCCATATCCGACATTGCAGCAAAAAATTTCACACAGGAAATCACGGGACCTTATATCGGCGACGATTATTATCGTTACATCAATAAATCACCGAGGATGGAAAGCATCCTCAACCCGGAGATCACCAAAGAACTGAAGAAAATCCGCAGAGTCATGCTTGATACGGGCCAAGAAAGCCGGGAAATCTTCGAAGAAGAATAAGTGAAGTCTTCTATAAAAATACAAGGCTGGTTGCTAACCAGCCTTGATACTGTTTCTTTTGGGAATTTACCCGGAGCTTAAGCTACATGTGCATCAACTGACTACTTGTGAAATGCGCTGGAAGTTAAGGTTATATAATCCGGAAGAAGCGCTCTCCATATCCCTGGTCACATTAGAGAGCAGCTTTTTCGCCTCTTCAACGTTTTCCACTCGGGAACGTGATGCCTGTTTGTTCTCCACTGAGACGATATCCGCAACCTGATCCTGAGAACGGGTATCGTTGGCCTTCTTTTGGTATTGAGAGTCTTTTCCCTTGGTTACGATGTTGATTACATTCCCCAATTCAGGATTGACCTTCATGATAGTCCCCTTTCAAGAGTTCTACCTTTAACTTATCGGAAGGCATTCACAATACTTTAATCTTTCTTGAGATGGATGAGCATCTTATAGATCTCATTCCTGCTGATTCCGGTCTCCTGGGCAAGCACCTGAAGGACATCTCTCCCGGAATGACCTGTATTTATCAATGTGCGCATACGTTCTTCAAGGGAATCCTGTTCAATTGTGGTGTGATTCAATGTGCCCTTGACCAGTACTGTCAATTCACCCTTCATTTCACGGCCTGCAAGCCGGGGAATGATATCACCGGCAGCACCTATGATATATTCTTCATGAACCTTGGTGAGTTCTCTTGCCACACAGATTTCTCTGTCAGGCATGTACTTCATGATCCACTTCAATGTGGCCAAGAGTCTCCTGGGTGACTCATAGAAGATGGTGACATCGGTTGTTGCGCACATTCTTGCAAGTTCTTTTTTCTTTTCATCTTTTTGTCTGGGGAAGAAACCCATGAAACGAAAAGGCGGCTCAAACCCTGTTGCTGATAAAGCAGTGATAAGGGCACATGGTCCCGGCAAGGCCTCGACCCTGATGCCTCTTAAGCGGGCCTCAGCAACAAGCCTTGAACCCGGATCGGAAACGGCAGGGGTGCCAGCATCACTTAACAATGCAATATTCTTCCCCGATTCGACTTGATCAAGGATATACCCAGTCTTCCTCGCCTCACTGAACCGTTCGCAGGAAATGAGGGGCTTGCTGATGCCGTAATGGGTCAGGAGCTTCTTCGTATGCCTCGTATCCTCACAGACAATTAAGTCCACTGCCTTTATGATATCGAGTGCTCTGAGGGTGATGTCCTTGAGATTGCCGATAGGTGTGGGGACCAGATAAAGAGTCGATTTTTCCATGGAATTATAATACTTTCTCCCTTTTATCGAAGCCTGACTTATGGTATATATGTTTTTTACCGTAAAGGGAAGAAAGAGGCCAGTCCATGGAGTCACTCAAGCTCGGTGGGAAGCCGATCGACAAGATGATTGAGAGCACTCCCGAATATATGAAGAAGCTCTTCATTATGCCCGAATCATCGGACAGGTTCGTGGAGTTCGGTATCCATCTTCTTGACCTTATTCATGATTTCTTCAGGGAAAAGGGCGGCATTCATTCTTCCGTATCCATGGAAGATCTCACGAAGATCTTCAACAACATCGAGATGCCTACACAGCCTCATCTCATCAAGGATGTACTGGACGAAATCAAGAACAACATAATAAAGCACTCGGTTAAAGTGGCCAACCCTTACTACATAGGCCACATGACAAGCGCCATCCCTTATTTTATGATCCTGCTGGAAATGATTGCCGTGAGCCTGAATCAGAACCAGGTGAAGATAGAAAGTGCCAAGGCATCATCTTTCGTGGAAAGGGAGTTCCTCTGTTGGATTCACCAACTCGTTTATAACAACACCACTGACTTCTATAACAAAAATATTCAGAATCCCAAGATAGCACTCGGGAATATCACTTCCGATGGTACGGTGGCCAACCTCACCGCGCTGACCCTTGCCATGGCAAAGGCATTTCCGCCTGATAAAAAGGGGTTCAGAGGAGTCCGGGTTGAGGGGCTGGCCAGGGCACTGGATCACTATGGCTACCGTCAGGCCCTCTTCTTTGTATCCAAGAGAGGCCACTATTCAATTTGCAAGGCAGGTACCATCGTCGGTATAGGCGAGCATGGGGTGATCCGCGTTCCTGTCCAACCCTGCATCAATAAGATTGATATCAACAAGCTTCAGTGCATTGTTGAGAAGATCAGGAAAGAAGACAAGGCTGTCGGGAAACCCACAAAATTCGTGGCCATAATCGGGATCGCCGGTGCAACCGAGACAGGCAATATTGATGACCTTGAGGCACTGGCTGAAATCGCCAAACAGCTTGGGGCCCATTTCCATGTGGATGCCGCATGGGGCGGTGGAGCACTGCTCATGGATGGTGCACGGGATATGATGATGGGTATCGAAAAGGCCGACTCGGTAACCATGGATGCCCACAAACTCCTTTATGCCCCGAACAGCTTGGGAATATGTGTGTTCAAGGATGTGGAGGATTCCAGGTATCTCTACCACACATCAAACTATATCATCCGGGAGGGCTCAGTAGACCAGGGAAGATTCACCATCGAAGGATCCAGGTCATTCTCATGTCTGAAGCCGTGGGCATCGATCAAGATCTTCGGGAGAGACGGATACAAGCTCATCTTTGACCATGCCCGCGATCTCCAGAACACGTTTGTGGAATTCATCGAGCGCGACCAGCTCTTCGAGCTCATGAATAAACCCGAGCTTTTCATCATCAACTACCGGTTCGTTCCTGAAGAATTGAGATCCATGCTGAATGAGTTGATGAGAAATCCTAGAAAGAATTCCGATCATATCACCACGATCAACAAGATCATCAATAATCTCAATATCGAACTCCATAAGACCATACGTGACCATGACATGTCTTTCGTATCACGCACTAGGCTCGAATCCACCAAATATGCCCCGAGACAGATCGTGGTGCTTAGGGCCATAACCATCAACCCGAACACCGAACGATATATGCTCAAACAAATACTTAATGAGCACAGGAGCATGGGCATCAGGCTATGGCGGGACATGAAGAGGGCTTGCTTGTACTCGAAAGAGCTTCTCAAGACCGCATAATACCTTCTTTCAGACTTCTCATTCCCACATATTTTGATGTGCGCTGATTGACAACCAGACCGGGCACTTATATCTATAATAGTCATGATCCTTAATTGGCACGATTCATATAAAGCAAGACTAACCGATGCCCGTACAGCACTTTCCCGGATCAGGAGGGGGGCGCGGGTTTTCATCGGTTCAGCGTGCGGTGAGCCACAGCTCCTGGTCCAGACCCTCATCGATGTGGCTGAAAACCTCGCGGACACAGAGATCATTCACTTTCTGGACCTCGGTATCGCCCCCTACACCGATGAGAAGTTTGATGCAAACTTCCGCCACAACGCCCTGTTCATCGGGGCAAGCACCAGGGCAGCCATCAAGGAAGGCAGGGCAGACTACACGCCTATCTTCCTTTCCGAGATCCCCCTGCTCATGGAAAGGGGGAGCATGCACATCGATGTGGCGCTGATCACGGTGTCCTCTCCGGACAATAATGGCTATGTGAGCCTGGGGATCTCAGTGGACATTACCAAGACCGCAGCCGAGGTCGCCCAATACGTGGTGGCCGAAGTGAACCCGAACATGCCCCGCACGCTGGGCGACAGCTTTCTTCACGTAAGCGAGATCGATGCCTTCGTGGAGAACGATGTCCCCCTGCTGGAGTTCGTGCAGAAGGCACCCGGAGATATTGCCAAGGCAATCGGTGAAAATATTGCGGATCTTATCGAGAACGAATCAACCATCCAGACAGGTGTGGGAAAGATACCTAACTCAGTATTTCCCTACCTCATGAACAAGAGGGACTTGGGTATTCACACCGAGACATTCACCGAGGGGCTCATCGATCTTATCGAGGCGGGTGTTATCACCTGCAGGAAGAAGTCTTTGCATCCGGGAAAGATCGTCTCCGCCTTCTGTATGGGAACAAGACGGCTCTATGACTATGTGCACAACAACCCACTCTTCGAGTTCAGACCGTGCAAGTATGTCAATGACCCCTATGTAATCGCCCGAAATGACAGGATGGTCTCCATCAATTCCGCGCTTACCGTGGATCTTACCGGGCAGGTATGCTCCGATTCTTTAGGCTTTGAATTTTATAGCGGCATCGGCGGGCAGGTGGACTTTGTACGAGGTTCCGCCATGTCTAAGCGTGGCAAATCCATCATGGTGCTGCCATCCACTACTGATGATGGAAAAGTGTCCAGGATCGTACCATATCTCTCTGCCGGCAGTGGGGTGGTCGTCACCCGGGGAGACATCCATTATGTGGTCACGGAATACGGGGTTGCCTATGTGCATGGGAAATCCATACGGGATCGGGCCATGGTGCTGATTAATATTGCACATCCAAAATTCCGCGAGGAGCTGCTGGAAGCGGCAAAAAAACAAGGTTATATTTACAAGGACCAGATCCTCCCGGTTGTACTCTATCCGAGAGAGTATGAAACCTACTGGACCGACAAGAAGGGGACCGAAATCTTCTTCCGCCCGGTAAAGGCCACGGATGAACGGGCCATCCAGGACAAGATGTATGCGCTGCCGGAGCAGGACATCTATACCCGGTTTTTCCAGAACCTTAAATCATTCCCCCATAAGATTGCCATGCCGCTTTCTGCAATTGATTACAACGACAAGATGGCCATTGCCGCAGTCACCGGGAAAGAGGAACCCGAGAGCAGGGAGCAGATCGTGGCTGTTGGCCATTACATACGTGAACCCCAGACCAACTATGCCGAGGTCGCCTTCACCACCCACCAGGACTGGCAGAACAGGGGCATCGGAACGTTCCTCTTGCAATACCTTATCCGAATCGCCAAAGAGAAGAATATCAAAGGGTTCACTGCGGACGTCCTGGCACGGAACACCCCCATGATGAAGGTATTCTCCAAGGCCGGATACCCCCTTAAGACCCACCTGGAATATGGTGTATATGAACTCGAGATCCCCTTCACCGGTGAGGGGAGCAAGGACGAGCTTTAAGGTTTAAGCACATTAAGACATGTGGTGCAGTGGAATAATCAGATCGGTAGGACGATGGTAAAGGTGCTTCCCTTTCCCAAAGTACTGCTCACCGTGATTTCCCCTCTGTGGGAAACGGCAAATGCCTTAGCCAGAGTAAGACCAAGACCCACGCCATCCTCAGAACGACTCTTGTCGCATCTATAGAATCGTTTGAATATGTGAGGGAGATCTTCAAAAGAGATCCCGATCCCTGTATCTTTTATTTTGATCGCAACCATGTTGTTATCTTCCTTCATAGAAATAGATACTTCTCCACCTGATGGAGTGTATTTTAAGGCATTGTCCAGGAGGTTTGCAATTATTCGCTGGATTTTATGGATATCGCCTCTTATATGGCATGTTTCAGGAATGTCTATTATGAATTTAAGGTTTTTATCTTCTGCAAGAGGATGGAAAAGCTCATATGCCTTCCGAACAACTTCTGTAATATCAATTTGCTCCATGTGCAGCTTTGTCGCACCTGCCTCGGCTTCTGAAACATCAAGAATCGTATTGATCATTTGCATGAGATGATCGCATTCTTCCAAAATCCGGGCAGTAGAAGCATCATGGTGATTGTCACGATTTCCCGTGTATAAGTTATTCTCTGCTATGACTCGAATTCGTGCTATGGGTTTTTTCAGATCATGGGCAATGTCGTCCATTATGTTTCTGATACCGGTAACCAGGGCATTAATGCGATCCAGCATGTAATTAAAGGTGCTGGCAAGTCGTGTTATCTCGTCGGCCCCTGTACTGACGGAAACACGTTGTTCAAGATCACCCTTTGAAATACTCAGGGCTGTTTGCGTGACTTCCTCTACACCCTGCAGGGCGTGCCTGCCCATGAGCCATCCTGTACACGTTGCAAATGGTATAACCAGGACCATGACAATGCCGAATACGGTCCGGAATATCCTCAGGAACTCCTCATCCTCTTCCAATTTCTCGCCTATCTGCATGACAAGCCCGGGACCGATCACGCTATAAACGCTGCGGGCCTTGAGCTCCCTACCGGGTTTTTCCAGGGTCTCAAAAAAATGAGGGGAACCGTTCTTGAGATGCGCCAATGCAGCATATGATACTTTGACATTTTTCCATGAGGCCATGTTAGATGAGAAGAACACTTCCCCGTCAGCGGTGAAGAGTCGAAAAAAAGTGTCTGCTACTCCGTGTGCCTCTGAATCAATGATAATCTCGTTTTTAAGTTCACTGAGCCCTTTTATTTTTAAGATAGATGCATACTCGTGAATGTTTCCCAAAAGGTGCTGATCGCGGTTATGCTGTATCTCGGAACTGATTATGAAATAAAAAACGAGAAAGGCGATAAAAGATGAAATGGTAAATATCGCTGTATAATGTACAGCCAATCTAAACGCGAGGGTATGTCTCAGGTTAAAAGTCTTCTTTAAGAACATAGCCGACACTACGCACGGTATGGATGAGCTTACTCTCGAAATTATTATCGATCTTATCCCTTAGCCTGCATATCCGCACTTCAACGACGTTCGTATGAGGGTCAAAATTATAATCCCATACATGTTCCATTATCATGGTTTTAGTAACAACATTTCCGACATTACGCATGAGATATTCAAGCAGGGAGAATTCAAGAGGCTGGAGTTCTATCTTCTCTTTGCCGCGCATAACTTTCCGGGTGAGAAGATTCATTGTGAGGTCCCTCACCTGGAGGGTATGCGGCTCGGAAATGCCGCTGGATCTTCGGATCAGGGCCTGAATGCGGGCCAGAAGTTCTGAGAAGGCGAAAGGCTTGGTCAGGTAATCGTCACCGCCTGTCTGGAGGCCTCTTACCCTATCATCCACAGAGCGTTTTGCGCTTAAGATAAGCAAAGGGATATTATTTTTCTTTTTCCGCAATCCTTCTATAAGCGTCAACCCATCGAGCTTGGGCAACATAATATCGATTATTGCTGCATCGTAAGATTCGCTCAGCGCCCTATGAAGGCCTGTTTCTCCGTCATAAGCCTGATCCACGGCAAAACCGGCCTCACGCAACCCGCTTGCAATGAAGGACGCTATTGTCTCGTCGTCTTCAACCAGTAATATTCTCATCATTATTCACTCCTTAAGAATATCACATTCTGCTTGAATCAGAATAATTTTTGTTCATAACACAGTTCGTAAAGGAACCATAGGGTATGATAACCGACTCTGCGACGCTGAACACCTCTGTCTTATCTTCTGACATTGCAATTACGTTTGCACAAACATCTGAGAGACCAAGCATGATAAAGACCATGAATATGAAGAGTATCAGTATGATTACGATAATGATCTTTATAGCCACCGTGTTCTTGGATTTATCCATGCATCCCGCATTCTTTAAATATATTTTATCAAGACATACCTACTCATTAGATGTTTTAAGCTTGCCGGCAGATTACAGAAAAATTACTAATTTGTAATATTTGGTCCTTTATCTTTTTTAATTTCGAAATTTCGCTTAAACCCTTCGACAATATGAGAACAAGAAGAGATGAGCCATCGGTAATGACGGCAACTATGCACGTCAGAGTGATTCTTCTTCTGATGGTGAGTATGTTCGTTATCCTCACTGGTCAGGCAGGACGTGAACTGCTGCCGCCTGATGATCTACGTGAAGTTGAAATTGCGCGGGAGATGTATGAGGGAGGTGACTATATCATACCACACCTCGCAGGGCTTCCCTTTGTTGAGAAGCCATCAGGATTCCAGGCCGTTGTCGCTACCATCTTCAAAGTCATTGGTGGGCCGAGTGCTGATGCAGCACGTTTTACTGCTGCAGCCTTCGCCCTTATATCTATCACTGCTGTTTTTCTTCTCGGACGGCAAATAGCGGGGGTAGAAGGTGGTGCTTTTGCAGCAGCCATACTGGCACTCTCTCAGAGATTCTGCCGTACGGCACACGAGGTCCTTCTTGACAATGCTTTGACTGCTGCAGTCGCCCTCACGATCATCTTCACCTGGATTGCCCTCGAGTCGGATATTCCGCGCAAAAAGCGTCTTGCCTATGCCGCAGCAGGTTTTTTTCTTGGAGTAAGTTTCCTATTCAAGGGATTTGTCGGATTAGCCATCTTTGGTTCAGGTTTCATTCTCTATATTATTGTAAGCAGGCGGTTTGGTGAGCTTCGTCACATTTTCCGGCTTCTACCGATCATTGCCTTTCTCGTACCTTTTTTAAGCTGGACTGTGCCGTTCCTCTTATACGCCCCTCCCAATCTTATTCGGGAGTTCTTTATCACCAACCACTTCTATCGTTTTATGTCCGGATATATGAGCCATCAACGGCCGATATACTTTTACATCATAAACATCTGGCCGGATTTTGCTCCAGGGTCGATCCTGCTGCCATATGCAACCTGGTTAGCCTGGAAGACGAGAAAGGAACGGGAAGGTCGGGCCGGTATCTTCCTCCTTTCCCTCTTTATTGGCCCATTGCTGGTTCTCTCTGCTTCTTTGGCAAAAGACAGCGTTTATTTGCTCCCAGTGCATCCGATACTTGCACTGCTTGTTGCCTGGAGTATGGTAAAGCTTTTATCGCCGTCAAGTCGTGGTATGAGGATTCTTATCTGGGGAACAACCTGCACAGCCATCCTTGCTGCAGGCATCATAATGTGTATAAACGGCTATCTTGGAGGCAGTGCCTTATCAATAATATTGGCAGGCATAATTTTCTTCTCTACCTCGGCGGTATGCATACTCTTGATCAGACGCGAGGACTTTAAATGGGCCGGCTTCTGCATTGCCATCCTTTTTGTACTGGGATGGAGCCTCTGGTTCATCGGCCCAATTTCGAAAACTGAAGTGGCAAAAAACAGCATACGCCAACCCATGATGGAAGTCTTGTCCCTGGTGAAGAACCGGGATATTGTACTTTACAAAACGGATGACGGCATCCGTGGCGCAGCAAGTTTCTATCGAAACAGGACAGCGCAAGAAATCAGATCTCCGGCAAGACTGGTTGCATGCCTTGCGGATGATCCTGACAAACATGTTGCCTTAATCTCCTGGCATAACAAAGACATACTCCCACCTGAGTTGCAGAAGACTGGACAAGATATGGGTGTGAATCTTCAAATCAAGGCACACATAGGCTTCGGCACACATTACCTGCTGCTTATCGAAGCAGTACCAAAGGTCAGTGAGGAACAAGTGGCATTCAAACAAAAGGATTCTTAGTCAGACTGTTATTGGATGAGAAAGTTGAGTAAGGGGGCAAATGCCCCCTTAAATGTTTATTTCTTTTCCTTGTGAAAGATGAGCACAAAGGGTGCTGCAATATAGATTGATGAATAGGTGCCTGTGAGTACCCCGATAAGCATGGCAAAGGCAAATCCGTGGATCACATCGCCACCCATGAGATAAAGACAGAGCACAACAATAAAAACTGTCATGGAGGTGAGTATGGTTCTGCTCAAGGTCTGGCTGACGCTGTCGCTCATCAGGCTCGCCAGGTCGTACGAGCCTGACTGCTTCTTCATATTCTCCCTGATCCTGTCAAACACGACAATGGTATCGTTCAGGGAATAGCCTAAGAGGGCGAGTAATGCCGCAATCACGGTCAGAGATATCTCTTTGCCCGTTAACGAGAAGATGCCCACCGTGAGCGTGATATCATGCACAAGAGATAATATTGCCCCGATGGAAAAACTGAACTCGAATCTCCACCAGATAAAGGCAATAATGCCGATGCATGCATACAGACATGCGAGGAAGCCCTTGTTCTGAAGATCCTTGCTCACCTCACCGCCGACCACTTCGGCCCTTCTGATGTCTACCTTGTCCTTGCCGAAGGTTGAGAAGAGGACATTCTGGATCTTTGTGGACTCGTTCTCCTTGGGGCTGCTCTGAACCTTTTGCATGCGGATGAGGTACTCATTACCCTGCGTATTGGCACTCGTGATACTCTGTATCCGTGCATCCTGAAAACCTAATGTAGCAAGGGCCTTTCTCAACTCCGCGGTCTGCACGGATTTTTTAAAGGCAACCTGCATCTCGAGCCCGCCTGAGAAGTCGATCCCCAGGTTAAGCCCTCTCCAGAAAAATATGGATATCAAGCCTATTGCAATGAGAACTCCCGAGAAGACATAGGCATATTTTCTATAACCGATGAAATCAATTCGTGTACCTGGTCGTATGAGCTCCATGGATTCCTCCTCTAGATACTGATCCGCTCGATTTTTCTGTTATTGACAAACCACTCCATGATCCACCTGGAGAGTACGAGGCACGTAAACAGCGTAGCCAGAATACCAACAGATAAGGTGACCGCGAAGCCCTTGACAGGTCCTGTTCCGAACTGGAACAGGACTAATGCAGCGATCAATGTTGTGATGTTGGCGTCGAAAATGGCGGAGAAGGCATTCTTGAATCCCGCCTCTATAGCCATTTTGGACGTCCTACCGAATCTCAGTTCCTCGCGTATGCGTTCAAACACGAGGATGTTGGCATCTACAGCTATGCCTATGGTAAGACCCATGCCCGCAATACCCGGCAGTGTGAGTACTGCACCCAATATCGCCATAACACCAATGATGATTATCATGTTCCATATTAATGCGAAATCAGCTAATGAACCCGACCACCTGTAGTAGATCACCATGAATACGATAACCAACAAACCACCCACAAAAGCCGCATGAACACCCATTCTTATGGAATCCCTACCCAAGGAAGGTCCTACAGTCCGCTCTTCCAGGATATCTACCGGAGCCGGGAGAGCGCCAGCCCGGAGAACGAGAGCCAGATCCCTGGCCTCCTCATCGGTAAACCTCCCCTCGATCATGGCCTTGCCTCCTGCTATGGCATCACGGATCACAGGTGCAGAGTAGACCTTGCCATCCAGCAAGATCGCCAGCTTTTTACCCACATTCTCCCTGGTGACCTGCTCAAATATTCGTGCACCATCAGAGTTAAAGGATATGGAGACATAGGGCTCATTGTAAGTGGCCTTGATACTGACCCGTGCATCATCAATCATACTGCCGTTGAGCACGGCCTGCTGCCGGAGCAAAATAGGCTGGCGGCCGTCCTTCATGTATGCGACATAGTCCCCCTCGGGCACATCTCCTGCGAGAGCCTTCTCAACGGGATGTTCATCATCCACCAGTTTGAATTCGAGGGCCGCAGTCTTGCCGATGATCTTCTTTGCCTTTTCCGGGTCAGTAAGGCCCGGGATCTGTACGACGATGCGTCCGTCCCGCTCCGGGATTGTGGACGTCTCGCTGATACCAAGCCCGTTGATGCGGTTTCGGATAACCTCGAGGGCCTGTTCATCAGCCTGGTCCTTTATCTTTTGTGCTTCTTCGGCTTTTATCTGGTAGGTGATAGTCATCAGGCCCTCTTCACTTTTCTTATCCACTTCTATCATGTAAGGGTAGGAATCGCCCATAAGCTTTGATAGGGCATCATAATCTTCCTGGCTCCTGACTTGTACGGCAAGCTTGTCCGGCTGTACAAATACGACCTTGCTGTAGCGAATACGTGCAGTTATCATCTGAGGCTTTATATCGCCTGCAATAACGCCGATCCTTCCTTCCACTGCCTTGGCCGATTCCACCCTCAGTACCATGTGGATTCCGCCCTTGAGGTCAAGGCCCAGACTTACCTTTGATTTCGGTCCGATCCAGCCTTGGGGCAACTCCGCATCCCCGATCAGGCTGGGAATCGCAAAAAGCAATCCGATGACCAGCACCACCAGGATGAGTATCCCTTTCATTTTAAATGTTTCCATTATAACCCCCGCAATTATTTTTGAGGCGCATCCGTGCTCTTCTTATGCGCGATGAATTCTTTGGAAACCTTAATCTTTATCTTATCTCCGACATCAAGGGTGAGCACATTGTCTGCGACACCAACTACCTTACCATGAATACCGCCGCTCGTGATTACATCATCCCCCTTCTCGATACTCTCAAGCATCTGCTTGTGCTCTTTGGCCTTCTTCTGCTGCGGCATGATCAGGAGGAAATAGAATACGATAAAGATAAGGATCAGAGGCGCCACGCTCATGAGAAAGCTCATTGAGTCACCACCTCCAAACCCTGCTGCATATGCAACGCTATTCATCGTACATCTCCTTAACCTTTTTTTTCAAATTATCAAAATTTTGTTCCCTAATGGAATGCCGTATATCTGACATTAATTCAAGATAGAAATGCAAGTTATGAATGGTATTCAGGATGGAACTCAATATTTCTCCTGATACGAAGAGGTGCCGCAGGTATGCCCGGGAGAAATTCCTGCATGTATAACACATACATCCCTCATCAGGCGGATTTGGGTCCTGCCGGTATTTCGCCTGTTTCAACGACATCTTCCCTTTTCTGGTGAAGAGCATCCCATTTCTGGCATTCCGCGTCGGCAGGACGCAGTCGAACATGTCGACCCCGCGTGCAACCGCCTCTACGATGTCAACGGGTGTACCCACACCCATGAGGTACCGTGGTTTGTTATCAGGCAGATGGATTATGGTCTCTTCTAACATGCTCACCATAGTTTCATGCCCTTCACCGACCGAGAGTCCCCCTATAGAATATCCGTCGAAGGGCAGCGCGGTGAGGTCCTTTGCGCTTTTCTCCCTCAGATCAGGATACATACCCCCCTGGACAATGCCGAAGAGGGCTGCATCGCCCTTTCTTGCATCGAGACTCCTTCTGGCCCACAGGCTCGTCCTGTCGACCGAGTCTTCCACATAGTCCTTTGGACTTGGAAAGGCTACACACTCATCCAGGCACATCATAATATCCGAGCCCAGATCCTCCTGAATCTGAAGGGCCTTCTCAGGGGTGAGTATCCTGCGGCTTCCGTCGATATGAGAGGCGAACTGAACTCCTTCATCCATGATCCTGACAAGCTTGGCAAGGCTGAATACCTGGTATCCACCGCTGTCAGTGAGGATGGGTTTATCCCAACCCATAAAGTTATGAAGGCCTCCAAGATCTTTGATGAGCCCTTCTCCGGGCCTTAGATGCAGGTGATAGGTGTTTGACAGGATGATCTGCGCACCAAGAGATTCGAGTGCATCGGGTGTCATGGCCTTGACCGTGGCCGCAGTCCCCACGGGCATGAAAACAGGACTATCCACATCGCCGCGACGGGTTTCGATTTTTCCGCATCGGGCAAGGCCGTCAGTGTATTCCGTACTATATCTAAATGATGAGCATGGCATCGCCATAGCTGAAAAACCTGTACTTTCGCTCAACAGCCTCTTTATAAGCCTTCATGATAAGATCATGCCCGGTAAAGGCACTGACCAGCATCAGGAGTGTCGAGCATGGGAGATGAAAGTTCGTGATCAAGGCTTGGACTGCCTTGAAGGCAAACCCGTTATAGATGAATATGTCGGTGGTCCCATTACCCGGAGTGATCTTCCCTTGTGTGTGCATGAGATGCTCCAGCACCCGGGTGGTCGTGGTACCCACAGCAACGATTCTCCTCCCTTGCATCATGGCCTCATGGACGGAATTGGCCGCCTGTTCAGTCACGATAAAATCTTCAGGGTGCATGATATGTTCTTCCACAGACCCGGCTCGTACCGGGATAAAGGTGCCAAGCCCGACATGTAAGGTTACAAAGACAAGCTCTACGCCTAATGATTCGATCCGGCCAAGCATTCCTTGCGTGAAATGGAGACCTGCCGTAGGAGAAGCCACAGATCCGTCATACCGGGCATATACAGTCTGATACGCATCGGAATCCAGCGGTTCGGGTTCCCGGTCGATATAAGGCGGCAACGGCACCCTGCCCAAGCTCAATACCCTCTCCTCATCAGAGAAAATCACCACATAATCCTTACCATCCCTCTTCTCGACCAGTGCTTCAAGGTTGTCTACAAACCTGAGTACGGATCCTAATTTCGGGGGCTTCGATGCATTGATCAGACATTTCCACCTGGATCCATCAATTTTTTTGAGTAGGAACACCTCTACCGCACCCCCCGTTTCTTTGGTACCTATGAGGCGTGCAGGGATCACCTTCGTATTGTTCATCACAAATACATCACCCGGATATAAATAAGAAAGGATGTCATCAAACTGAGAGTGAACGATGGCGCCGGTGCTTCGATTGATTACAAGTAGCCGCTCCTTCCCTCTTTCCACCGGGTACTTGGCAATGAGATCCTTGGAAAAATGATATAAGAACCGGGAGGTTTCCACTGGTGCTACATCCCTATAATATGTCTGCCCAGGTATATGATGAGAACCCCTGCGAATGCCGCAATGATGCCGACAGCCTGCAGTCTGGAATCAGGTACTGTATGAAGGAGCTGGGCAAAGGACTTCATCTTGCTTGGGAAAAGGATATAAGGTACCGCCTCAATAACTAAAACCATGCCTAAAACGCTTAAGAAGTAACCCATATTGCTATGGTCTTATATCCAAGATGAGATCAGAACGTCAATCATGGAAGGAAAGTACAAAGTCTATACCTCACTAAAGTGAGGTATAGACTTCTTATGGCGGGAGCGACGAGACTTGAACTCGCGACCTCCGGCGTGACAGGCCGGCGTTATAACCAATCTTAACTACGCCCCCTTACTTCCTCATCGGCTTGGTAGGCGGAACAGGGATTGAACCTGCGACCTTCGGCTTGTAAGGCCGACGCTCTCCCGACTGAGCTACCCGCCCTGAATCTTTTTACAATCAGAAAGAATTACTTGTTTACGACTTCCTTAAAAGCCTTACCAGGCCTGAAACGCGGAGCTTTGGATGCCTTAATCTTGATGGTCTCTCTGGTCCTGGGATTGACTCCCTGCCGTGCCGCCCTCTGAGCAACATCAAATGTTCCAAAACCGACTAATGTAACCTTGTCCCCCTTCTTCAGTGCAGACTGGATGGCCTCTGTAGTGGCATTTATCGCCTTCTCGGCTGCTGCCTTGGGGATCCCCGCCTTATTTGCCACAACGGATATCAATTCTGTCTTCGTCAAAGCATACCTCCTATAAATGATATTTGTTTTCCCATGCCCAAGTGCTCCTGAAAAGTAACAACATTTAGAATGGCTGTCAATAGCTCAGTTGAGGGCACATGCGATTATCTGGTCCATGTGCTCTACAAGATGGACCTGCATTCCACGTAATATATCATTGGGGGTCTCAAACAGATCTTTCTCATTATCTATAGGGATGAGAACCGTCTGTATGCCTGCCTCTTTAGCGGCCAGCAGCTTCTCTTTCAGGCCGCCGACAGGCAGGACCCTCCCACCCAGGGTCAGCTCACCGGTCATGGCAAGCTGGTTTTTAACACTCCTCCCGGTCAGGGCGGATACGATGGAAGTAGCCATGGTAATACCTGCGGATGGACCATCCTTTGGAACCGCACCTTCGGGGATATGAATATGGATGTCGATTGTTTGATAAAAATCCTTATCAAGCCCAAGCTCTTTTGCACGCGACCTTACATAACTCATTCCTGCCTGGGCGGACTCCTGCATGACATCACCCATCTTGCCGGTGAGCAGCAGCTTGCCTTTTCCCGGCATCACGGTGGTCTCCACCCTGAGGAGTACACCCCCTGCCTCAGTCCAGGCAAGGCCGTTCACAACCCCTATATAATCCTTCTTCTCACGGATTGGGCGGCGGAATCGCGGCACACCCAGAAGGCCGTGAACCTTTTTATCGGTGATCTTTATCTGCTGCTTCGCATCACCTGAGATGATCCCCTTGACGAGCTTCCTGCATACAGAGGATATCTCCTTTTCCATGTTCCTTACACCTGCCTCGCGGGTGTACTCATTGATGATCGTGTTGATGGCTTTTACAGAAAAATCAATACCTCTCCCATCCAGGCCGTGGAGCCTGAGCTGTTTGGGTAGTATATGATGGGTTGCAATCTTTAGCTTATCATATGATGTGTAGCCTTCGAGTTGGATCAGTTCCATTCGGTCAAGCAGCGGGGGTGGTATTGAATATGTGGTGTTGGCAGTCGTGATGAACATCACCTTGGAGACATCATAATCCGCATCCAAATAATGATCATTGAAGGTGTTGTTCTGTTCGGGATCAAGTGCTTCTAAGAGGGCGGCAGATGGATCACCCCGAAAATCCACGCTCATTTTGTCCACCTCATCCAGGAGAAACACCGGGTTTGACGTCCCCGCGCGCCTTAAGCCCTGGATGATCTTCCCCGGCATAGCACCAATGTAGGTGCGTCTGTGGCCCTTTATCTCGGCCTCATCGCGAATACCGCCCAATGAGACCCGCACAAATTTCCTTCCAACGGCTCTGGCTATGGATTTGCCCAGCGATGTCTTCCCCACACCCGGCGGTCCCACCAGACACAGGATAGGCCCCCTTATGGTACCTACCATCTGCTGGACGGCGAGATATTCTAATATGCGCTCTTTCACCTTGTTCAGTCCGTAGTGGTCTTCATCCAGGATCTGTTGAGCGAACTTGATATCCTTCTTGTCTTCAGTGATCTCATTCCAGGGCAGTGCAAGGAACCAATCCACATAGTTCCTTATGACGGTCGCTTCTGCACTCATAGGGGGCATCATACGCAGACGTTTGAGCTCTTGAGATACCTTCTCCCTGGCATGTGAAGGCAGATTCTTATTTTTAAGCTGCTTCTCCAGGGCGGATACTTCGTCCTCAATGCTCTCCATAGGGATGTGTTGAGGCTGCATCTGCTCGAAGACCGAGCTCTTTTTACCGGCAGCGGCCTTCTGCCGTGCCTGCTCCCGCATGCTCGACTGGATCCTTGCAATATCGATTTCTGTCTGGAGAAATCCATAGACCTTCTCGATCCGTGATTCTATATGGTTATCCTCCAGGATTTCCTGCTTTTTCTCTGTCTTGAGTGTCGTGTAAGACACAACCATATCACAGACCATTCCCGGATCATCCTGGCATTCCATCTTTGCAACAACATCGGAAGCGATATCAATTCCGTAGATCTCGCAGTATTCCTTAAACGATTCTACCACAAGACGCCTTAAGGCCTCCGCCTCGTGCTCATCGGCAATGAAGTCTATAAACTGTTCAGTTGCAGCAAAGAGCTGGTCCTTATCATAGAGGATATTCTTGATGTGCTGGCGGCTCTTTCCCTCGATGAAAACCTTTATGGACCCGTTGGGCAACCTGAGCAACTGGAGGATGGCTGCAGAGACACCCACTGCGTATAAGCTCTCCTGTTGTGACTCAGCAGGGGCGAATCGTCTCATGCAGCAGACGAGGATGTCCTCCTTGCCATCAAAGGCGGCGCTCACCACCTTGGCGGTATTCTCATTCTCAATGAATAGCGGGATAATTGTATGGGGGAATACCACGATGTCTTTCAGAGACAGCAGGGGAAAGACATGCTCTGATGCCTCAATCTTCATAACCTAAAGCTCATGCCTGAGAGGTTTTTCTCTCGTATACGATGATAGGCGGCTTCCCCTTCAAAACTACATCCTGGCTGATGATACACTCCTTGACACCTTCCATGTCGGGGATATCGTACATGATATCGAGCATAATCCCTTCCATGATGGACCGCAAACCTCTTGCTCCGGACTTGCGTTTCATGGCCTCCGTCGCTACTGCCTTCAGGGAGTCTTTGGTGAACGTGAGGTCCACTCCTTCGAGCTTCAGCAGCGCCTGGTACTGCTTCACAAGTGCATTCTTAGGCTCGGTGAGGATGGTAATGAGGGCATCTTCATCAAGTTCATGAAGCGTGGAAACAACAGGCATACGACCGACAAACTCGGGTATCATGCCGAACTTGATGAGATCTTCGGGCTGGACGTTTTTCAGAATCTCGCCGATGTCATGCTCTTTTTTGCCGGGGATCTCAGCAACAAAACCGATAGTCTTCTTGTCTAATCTCTGCGAAATTATCTTATCGAGGCTAATGAATGCCCCTCCGCAAATAAAGAGGATATTGGAAGTGTCGATCTGGATAAACTCCTGCTGGGGATGTTTGCGCCCGCCTTTGGGCGGGATCGAGGCCATGGTACCCTCAATCATCTTGAGCAGGGCCTGCTGCACGCCCTCGCCGGATACATCTCTGGTTATGGATGGATTGTCGCCCCTCGAGGCAATCTTGTCGATCTCATCGATATATACAATGCCTTTCTGGGTGCGCTCTACATCATAGTCGGCGTTCTGGAGGAGGTTCACAATGATGTTTTCAACATCCTCCCCGACATATCCCGCCTCGGTGAGGGTAGTGGCATCGGCTATCGTGAAAGGTACATCAAGGATTTTCGCCAAGGTCTGCGCAAGCAGGGTCTTGCCGCTTCCTGTGGGGCCGATAAGCATGATGTTGCTCTTGCTTATCTCCACACCGCCGATGTTGGTATTTGATTCAATCCGTTTATAATGGTTATGCACCGCCACGGACAGGATGCGCTTGGTCATCTCCTGGCCGATAACGTACTCGTCAAGAACTTCCTTGATCTCAGAAGGCTTGGGGATATTTGATGATGTACTGAAATGCCGGTACTCCCCTTCCTCTTCCGCCAAGATCTCGTTACAAAGGGCGATGCACTCATCACAGATGTATACGTCAGGACCCGCAATGAGCTTCCGGACCTCTTCCTGCGATTTACCGCAGAAAGAGCACCTCAGTCCGGGTCTGTAGTGATCATTAATTTTTGGCATCCGCCTTCTCCCCTTCTTTCTCCTTGGTGGATCTCTTAAACATGACGTGATCTATTATACCATACTTTTGTGCATCTGTCGCATCCATGAAAAAATCACGCTCTGTATCAGCCCCTACCTTATCTATAGGCTGGCCGGTATGCTTAGACAATACCTTGGTGAGTGCATCCTTGAGCCGCAACATCTCTGCAACCTGGATATTCACGTCCGTGACCTGCCCCTGTACTCCACCTAAGGGCTGATGGATCAAAATGCGCGAATGGGGCAAAGCATAGCGCATTCCGGATTCTCCGGCCGCGAGAAGCACTGCGGCCATGGATGCAGCCTGTCCAATACACATAGTGCTCACTTTGGGTTTTATGAATTGCATGGTATCATAAACAGCCATTCCTGCGGTAACAGATCCTCCCGGTGAATTGATATAGAAAAATATATCCTTATCCGGGTCTTCTGATTCCAGAAAGAGGAACTGAGCTACCAGCAGATTCGCAATATCGTCGTTAATATCGGTGCCCAGCATGACAATTCTGTCCTTGAGTAGCCGGGAATAAATATCGTAAGATCGTTCACCTCTACTCGTTTGTTCCACTACTATCGGGACCAGTGTCATCCTTATTCTCCTCAATCCTGTCCACCTCTACTATGGTGGAATTGGCTATGATATAATCATACACCTTATGCTCCAAGATGCCAAATCTCATCTCTTCCAAACTTCCCCTTTCTTCAAAGCTCTTCCTTACAGCATCAGGGGTCATAGAGTACTTTTCGGCCATTGATGCAATTTCCTTTTCCAAATCTTCATCAGTGGCCTCAATGGCATTTGCCTTCGCAATGGCCTCTATAAGCAGTGTCGTCTTTACGAGCTTCTCAGCTGATGTCATGGTCTCTTCCCTTAAGGCCTCACCGTCGGGATATATATCCTGCATCCTGATACCCTGCGACGAAAGCCTTTGAGATATTCCCTGGAGCATCATAATGGCCTGATACCTTACCATGGACTCGGGCACATCAAACTTGTTTGCCTCCATGAGCCCCTCTGAAAGCTGTCTCTCCATGTAAGCCCTGGCATCGGCTTCAAGCCGCCCGATAAGATCCTCCCGGACGGCATTATTGAGCTCATCCATGTTCTGTACGTCCTTATGAACCATCTTGGCGAATTCGTCATCCAGCTCCGGCAATTCCTTTTGCTTTATTCCATGGACCTGAATCTTGATATGGGCGGTTTTGCCCCTCATGTCTTCCAGAAAATGGGCCTCAGGAAAGGTGATGTCCGCCTCTTTGGCATCTCCGGCCTTAAGCCCCAGGACCTCGTTCTCAAGTCCCGGAAATGCGCTCCGGACACCGGCCTCGATCGTAATCTTCTCGCGATTCAGCTTATCGTTTTCATCGCATGAGAGGTTAACGATGGCATAGTCACCTTTATTTACGATATATTCTGGGTCATCCACGTCCTTTACCGAGGCATAGGTCTCCTGCAGCTTGGTAATGACGTCATTAATGTTCTTATCTTCCACTGCGATCTTCGGCTTTTTTAACTCAAAGCCCGTATATACCTGGGGGGTAACTTCCGGTTTCACATCAAACTTGGCAGAAAATGTGAAATCCTCATTTTCTTTCGGCGGCTCGTTCTCGAACTCCGGGATAGAAACGACCAACAGGTTCTGTTCTTTTGCCGACTCTTCGAATTTCTCGCGGACAAGCTTGCGTGAAAGCTCGTTTACAATATAATCCTGATAGTACATCTTGATGACATGTCTTGGGGCCTTTCCCTTTCTGAAACCTTTTATTGCAACACCCTGGGCGATATCCCGGTAGATCTCTTCCGTAACAGCGGTGACTTCCTCTTTGGGTATGAACACCCTCATCTGCTTTTTAATGCTGTCAACATCAATAATTTCGACCTTCATCATGAATCCTTTCTCTATAAGCCTTTCGTGGCTATTCCTTTCTCATGTATCACATATTCAGGTCAATGGCTTTTTCTGTAGTGTTAGGCCCTGGAAGACTCTCTCCATATCTTTATGATATGTGTCATCTTCATTGAATACGATCAAAGGGGGACCGATGGTAAACTCCTTGCCCCCGTCACGCACCCCACACATCAGACAGATCTCGGATGTACTTTTCAGTGATGTGTAGACACTTCTCATATGTTTTGGCTCGATCCGTCTTGTGCGCATGGCACAGATAAGGTCGGGAATCCGCCATGCCGGATATACAATATAAAATCTTCCGAAGGGTCGCAAGAGCCCATATGATTTCTTGAGCAATGCATCAAGATCCAGCGATATCTCGTGCCTTGCTATGGCCTTTGATCTGTTGGGGTTGATCCTTCCTGTATCAATGGGCCTGTAAGGGGGGTTCGTTACTACTGCATCAACACTTGGTCCGGAATATTCTTTGATATCGCAGCAGACGATCCTGACATTGTCCGACAGGTTGGACCGCTCAATGGATCGCATGGACATCTCCACCAGGGTATCCTGGACCTCCACGCCGGTTACATGTAGCCCCTTCACTGCTGCCAGAAGTATGGAGACAACCCCTGATCCGGATCCGATCTCGAGTACTTCCGTCCCCGGGGCCTCTTCTACGAAGGCACCAAGCAGGTAGGCATCGAGGGAATACCGGTATCCCTTCTTTTTCTGCAGGATGGATAGGTTGCACCCTGAAAGGGTGTCGAGTGTCTCATCATTTCTCGGTCTGTAATTTTTCTTCATCCATCCATTACACTGCCGGATATCTCTTCAAGGATTTTGTACCTGACACAGGTGTCTATTCAGGTATAAGATCCTCAAATAGGCTTGGAGCCATGGCCATGACGTCATTGAACATAAGATATGCCAGGCGTCTGATCTCCCATTCAGCGGATTTTTCCAGGCGAAGCTCAAAGAAATGCCGTAAAGAACGGGCATTGACATAGACATAAGCAGCCGTGGACCACCCCACGGGCATGAGCCTTCTCAGCTCCTGGTTGCGCACCCCGAGTGACTGGAGCTCTTCATAGACCTCCATGGCATGCTTGTGCTCCCGGTCATAGGCCTCATAGACTTTCCTTACCTGGTCTTCGGATTCGATGTACTCCATTGCCGGGTAGATGAACAAATTCTTATTGGCCTTCACATACCTCGTGGAACGGAAGGTCCACCCGATACCGATGCGGTGACGGGTCCATTGGCCGGCCAGAGACTTGGATACGCCGGTCACATAGTAGACAAACTGCACGGCCTCAAGGCAGGTATGGTGGCCCCATGAGATAAGCTTTTTATTAAGCCTCAGGTCGTCCTCGTGGGTGCCTTCGGACTCATGGCTTTGCCTGGCTGTATAGGCAGGCAGCGTCTCGATCGTGACACCCTGGGATGCAATTTCTTCGATCGGCGTTGTTACACCGATGAGCTTTATCATGGGCTCTTCGTTTCTAAAGAGACTCTGCCTGAGATGTCTCCACCTTTCAATGTGTTCCAGCTCATGATTAAAATACTTCAAAATGGTCTCTCCTCCTCGCCATTTGTTGAAACCCTGTCACCCTGCCACACACCCCTGTAAGGTACTGCCTTACCCTCAATGGGGAAAAAGGCAATGCACAGGATGCGGAACCCCATCTGAATCTCCACCTCCATGAGCCCTTGATGCTTCATACCTACCGTGAGCTTCCCCTGATAGTTGGGAGATATAAAAGCCGTTTCCAGAGGGATGCCTGAACGGATCAGCGTCGTTCGCGGCCTGATATAAGCAAAAAGATCACCCGGCAAATTAATCTGCTCAATGGTCTGGAATAGCAGGTATTCACCCGGCTTGACAACGAACACCCCATCAGGAGAATCGATGATGTCCATGAGTTTCTCTATCTGAGGGGTGACCCTGCTGTCCCGCATGAGACGAGCAGCGCCTACGGGCCTGTATATGGCTCCCAGCCTTAGGTCCACGGTAGTACCCTCAATGCCGTCAATCTGGTCAGAGTCGAGATACTCGACAAGGGGTTTCTTTACACTTTTACCCGAAATATGATCTTCCACGCCAACACCGCCGCGGACCATCTCGATGATCCTGTCAGCCCCCAATACCATCTACAACCTCCTCTTCGATGTGTCTGAACTCATGAATAGTAAGGCATTCTCCATTGTCTCATCATGGATAATAATCTGTTCAACCGTCGTGCGGCTTAAGGAAAGCACATCCTTCCAGTATTGGTCGCGCTCAGGGATGGGCGAGTCATAGGGATGCTCGTAGACTACCCTGGTGATGCCAGACATCACGATAAGCTTTGAGCAGGTGATACAAGGCTCGAGCGTGCAATATATGGTTGATCCCTCGAGGCTGACCCCTTTTTTTGCTGCCAGTGATATGGCATTGGCCTCTGCATGGGCAGACCTGCACATATCATACTTCATGGCCTCGGGCCACTTGAGCGACCTCCGGAAACAAACCCTATCATCCATGCAGTGTTTTTGGCCCGGAAGAGAGCCGTTATAGCCTGTTGTAATGACCTGCTTGTCATTTACCACCACTGCACCAGTAGGCCTTGACAGACACGTTGAGCGTGATGCGGCAAGCTTGGCCAGCATCATGAAATATTCATCCCACGAAGGTCTCTTCTGATTCATACCGGCAGCCTCAAAACTTCTGATTATTAACCAACAGGTGGGCTCCATATAATACGAAGTCCTTGAACCTGTAAAGAATCAACAGGTACATTCCCATTAATAACTCACCATACCATGGACAAAGTCCTGACCATGCTATAAATATAATCATAAATAGGCTTTTTCGCCATGATGAACAAGAAATTTCGGATCATCAGAAGGTGCGTGAATGCTTGATGTAATCATCATCGGTGCAGGGTATGGCGGCATGGGCGTTGCAGCACTCCTTGCACGGTCGGGGCTCAAGATCATTGTTATTGAACAGTCAGCACTTATTGGTGGAAGGGCCAGCTATTTCACCGATGAGGACGGATACCGATGGGAATACGGAGCCCACTCCCATCGACTGGCTGAAAAGGGCATTGCCAACCAGCTATTTCTGCGTCTCAATGATGAGATTACCTTCATCCCAAGGGCAAACGATTCAAAACTCATTTATAAAAACCAGCTCTGGGACAGGCCCGAGGGACCGATCGGCTATATGAAGACACCCATGCTCTCTCTGATCGGGAGATTAAACCTGTTACGGCTTTTAGTAAAAATAAAACGGTCTGATCCCGGGCAGTGGTTTGACAGGACACTGGCCGATTTCTTTCACACATATTTCACGAACAGTGAGATTGAAGAAATACTGCCGCTGCTCGGTATGTCAGTTATGTGCCCGTATCCTGCCAAGGTCAGTGCCGGAGAGGTGATCGACTTTGTCAAACGGATGCTTACAGCTGGTGTCAGCGTTGGGGAGCCTGTAGGCGGATCTTCCCAGATATTCAAAAAGCTTCAGTTCCATGTGGAATCAGGTGGTAAAATTCATACTGAAGAAAAGGCGGCTGCGCTCATTATCGAACAAGGGGTAATCAAGGGTATCAAAACCAACAAGGGAGTCTATGAAACACAGCGGGTAATTTTCGCCGCGCGTCTACCCCTGCTCTTTGATCTTGCAGATAAGAACCTCTTTCCCAAAGAATTCGTGGCATACTGCGATTCTATAGAGAACAGCTCCTGTCTGAGCTTTGACTTCATCACCAACTATCCCGTCACCGACATCAAAGGCGGTATCCTGGGCATTGATATCCCCGTCTGGGCCCGTTTCCAGACAAACTCGGATCCAAGCTTTACCCCGCAGGGTAAGTATCTTTCCACCTGGGGGATCATGCTGCCCTGGGGATTCAATGGAGACCCTGAGGTGGTAAAGGCTACTGAGAAGAAGCTTAAGATCACCATCGCCCTTCTCTTCCCCCACCTGCTACCCAACCTGATCAAGGAACGCAGGCTCATTATACAGATAATGAATGGTAACGTCCTAACCCCCCGACATGCCAAGCCGCACAGACCCGATGTAGTGAGCGACTCCATAAAGGGGCTCTATTTTGTGGGTGATACTGTTCGGGGTGACGGCTGCTCTGGAGATATAAGCTTTTCTTCTGCCATGAAGGTCTCTGATATGATCCTCTCTGAAATGGGCCGGCATACTTGACCCCGAACCGTAACCAAATGCATCTCATGAAAGGACTATCCCCATGGGCCAGATAGCGGCTTTCTTCGACATGGACCACACAATCACCTGGAAGAATTCGGGCCTGTCATCAGTGCAGTACGCCCGCAAGCATGGGATGGTCCCCTTGGGCTTTCTTCTGCTGGGAATACTCAAGATTGGCCTCTATCGGCTTTCTCTGCTGAACATCGAGGAATGGTATGAGCGGAACATGGGGCTCCTTTCCGGATTGAGCCTTGCGGATATGGATCGATTTTCACAAGGTTGGTTCGAGGTCGCGATCAGGAAGTCTATTTACCGGGAGGCGGTAGAACTCATACGCCAGCATCAGATTAAAGGTCACCGTCTTGTTATCATCTCCAACTCCCCTCCCTTTTTTGTGAAGCCCCTGGCCGATGCACTTGACATCAATGAAATCATCACATCAAAAGTTGAAATGAAAGACGGCATTCTCACAGGCAAGCTCATCAAGCCCCTGTGTTATGGAAAGGGGAAAAAGGAATATGCCTTCAATTGGGCCAATGAAGAGAATATCGACCTTTCACAAAGCTATTTCTACACGGATTCATTCTATGACATTGATCTCCTGTATGAAGTAGGTTTTCCGGTAGCGACAAATCCAGATAGAAAACTCAGACAGGCAGCCTTGAAGAATAACTGGAAAGTCTTGGTTTTTAAAAGAGAACCAGCGTTTTTAGAAAATCGATGAGTATGAGTTTGAAAGGAAATACGGACCGAGGCATGTCGCCTGCGGCCCGCTATTTCATTAACAAAACAATTACAGGATATTAGAAATCATGAACACCGTGAGCATGGACTTCGATGGCAGTATTTCTCGGTGTGCACAGAATGTCTTTTGCACTGCTCCATCAAACCTGGACTTGGTGAAGTATAATCCCTTGAAGCTGTATATCATGTTCCCAAACTTATAGAGCAATCGGATAACCATCTTCAGGAGCTTTGACTCGCAGGGCTCATCCTGATCATCCACAACCGCCGGGCAAAGGCCGAGGTGCAAATACTTCACACCCTCTTTCTTGAAGACCTCCATGGCATGGCACATGAGGGGATAGAAGATCCCCTGCTTGAACTTGTTGCTGAACCGGGAGATGTTGGGCACATAGCTGACTACCTTGCCGTCCTTATAGAGCGGATCGAAGCAGATAAAGCCTACGAGTTCTCCATCATGGTATGCACAGAACTTTCTTGTACCTTCCTGGTATTCTTGGTCCATGGGGCGGATGAGAAAAACGACCTCGCGGTTTCTGACCTTGCGGGTCTTGAGCCATTCCTTGGTGAGCTGGTGGCACCCATCTTCTGAACAGTTCTCTTCTATCGTCACGCCCTCTTTCTTGGCATGATTTACCGATGTCCTCATGACCTGCTTCTTCTTGCCCTTGAGATCCCATTTCTCAAGATCAACGACTGATTCGATACCAAACTGGGTCGCGTAATACCCGAACTTTTCATGAAGAAATTCTCCCATGCCCTGAGAGATCTGGATAAAGGCCGTGTTTGTCCTATCCTTGAGAAACTCCCGGATGAGGAGTTCTCTATCTTTCACATCACAGACAGGGTCAGCAAGGACAAATCGCGTACCCCATTTCTTCCTGAAGGTGATGAACCCGACCCCTGACATATCGAAAAAGTGCATTTCTGGTTGCAGCATTGAAAAGGACAGGCAGTGATCACCGTATTTCCTGAGATAGGAGATCCTCTCATCAAATGTGAAGACATCAATCCCTGTACGGGTCCCGGGTCTATAATCATCTATGGAGATAACCTTGGCTGGGAAGAACTCCCCTGGACTATCTACGAGTGGTTTTACCTGCGCCATGGTACTCATATATTCATCTCTCCTTTTTTGTTATCCGTTCATGTCCTAGCGATTTTTCCCGAAACGCTCATGGCTTGTAACCCAATCCAGTGACGAGAGCGCACCAGCTAGCGAGATCTCTCCAGCCATCACTACGGCAGCTGCGATCTCGGCAAGCTTAAGAACCTTGCCTTGTCCGTAACAACCGAGAATCTCCAGACATTCTTTTTGTGTAGGAAGGCCGGTACCGCCGCCGTGGGTTGCCACGATGAGGGAAGGAAGCGTTATGGAGGCATAGAGGTCCCCTTCCGGTGTAATCTCTGTATAGATAAGCGTGGTAGTGGATTCGGCCACATTGGCCACATCCTGTCCTGTGGCAATGAACAATGCCGTCAGCGCGTTTGCCGCATGGAGTGCATTGCTCGATGAACCTGCCATGAAGGAGCCTAGGCTGGCTACCCTGCAGAGATGATCAAGCGTCTCGGGATCCACCCGCATATGCTGGATCATGACCTCTCGCGGAATAACGATCTCCGCCGTGACTCTCTTCCCCCGTGTGTTCATGGTATTGATCAAGGATGCCTTCTTATCGGTGGCGAAGTTCGATTCCATATAGAAATGGCGGACCGTATTTACCTGGGAGAGGATCCAGCTGCATGCCGTAAAGGTGGCCATGCTCACCATGTTCTGCCCTGCTGCATCGCCTGTGAAATAATTGAATCGCAGGTAGATGAACTTGCTCGCCTGGTACCTTTCTATATTGAGAAGCTTTGCAACCTTGGAGCAAGACTCAGCCTGCCCCTTGATTTCATCCATATGCTCATCGAGCCATGTCACGAAGTCCCTGGCCTCTCTGGCTGATTCGAATGCGAATGCAGGGGCCCTTTGCATGCGGTCTTCAACAACGGTGACAGTAACACCGCCGCACATATTGATGATTTTCATGCCCCGATTATAGGATGCAACCAATGTCCCTTCACTGGCGCACAAGGGGATGAGGAACTCGCCTTTGGCATGTTCGCCATTGACCTTCAACGGTCCGGCAAATCCGAGGGGGATTTGTGCCACACCGGTAAAGTTTTCGATATTCCCTTTTGTTACGGCAGGATCAAAGGAATGATGCTTTACATGATGAAGGTGAACGCCGGTATACTCTTCCACGAAATCCTGGCGCTGACGGACGATATCCATGTCGTAATTGTTCTGCTTGTCGCATGGTATTTTTTTCTGTGTTGACCTGGTCTCAATAACCGAGTCTGTGGCTTCCAGATCCAGTATGCCGTAAGGATCGGTATTGCAGGATATGATGATCTGATGTTCGACATTTTTTGCAAGGGCGATTGCCTGTGCATGAAACTCTACATCCATGCCCATGGGGAAAGGAAGAGCCTGGTCCTGGTTTATCTCGCTGGCCTTGAGTCTTGTTCCGTTATTCCTCATGGTCACATCATCAAGGGGGATTTCAAGTCCATTGATGATGAGGCCGGAAACGCCTGTAATGATAGCGTCTTTCATGGGATTTTTGATGTTGAATGATACACCGTCTTCGACATTCTTCAGGCTTCCAATAGAATAGATCTTTTTCATGATGAGCGGAGATATCGTTACATGACTCTTGGGTTCCGATGCCCTCGTGATGGATACAAGCCTTGGTTCTGTCGTTGTATTTCTCATTGTCCTTTTCCTTTCATTGAATCTGGAATATATTCCAATTTGCCGATTGCCGGTTATTCCATAGAGAGATCTTGACCATACGTATTGATAATCACGAAACGTGCCAAGATTGGGCAAATAAATTACGAAACTACCCCCAGTTGAATATCAGGGGTTGTCTAGTATTTATTTTATCATATTTAGTTATTTCAATCAGTTATGAAACATTATACTGGTGGATAATATTTTGTTATGTGTATTATTTTTCCACTATTCGAAGAAAAGCTTTTCCTGGGAATTATTCTCAGGGCTTATTTCCCCGGGCTAGGATTCAAGGATGATACCAGTCATGATAGAAAAAATCATAATGGTTTACCAAGCGAAGATTAAACTGCTATGAAAAATAGCAACAAGTATTCGTAGGGGTGGTTCAATATTCAATGCCAGCGTAATGGTGCCCATAACGGTAAACGAAAAGATATTCTTATGATTTCTACAAAAGGGTTAATTACAAAACTCACCATACGTCTCGAGCTATACATCAATCTCATTGTAGTTCCTTTGGCCGTATATTACGGAACCATTGCAGGAATGTTTCAGGGTAAAAAGTTATTATACGTTATCTATACCGCAATAATCTCAGCAACCCTTGCCACCCTCTTCGGCATGTCCATCCGTATCTGGAAGCTTACCGGGATCTTGAATGCCCTTAATGCAGGGACAGAAGACTATGCAACGATCAAGCTTGATCTTCTCTCATACCCCACAACCGAGAGTATTGTCATTGTCCTTCGATGGGTCCTCGGCCTGATGTGCCAATATGCTATTTTACAGTCATCGGTTGGGATTACATGGTTTGAGACATTGCCGGTATTCTTTATCCTTCTTCTCTGTGTACCCATAAATAGCATAATATCCTATTGCACTACGGAACATCTCCTTTCGCCTGTCCTCATGGATGATCGCATCAAAGGCGTACACCTCCCACGGGATTCATATACCTTATTCAGCGCCTCTTTCAGAACTACACTCATCGTCATCTCTGTCCTTATCATTCCACTGGTCACCCTGGGGCACTTTCTTTTCATATCCAATCTACAGGCATTCAGGCTGAGCGACCTCTCTATCAATGTTTTCATCATCATGGCGCTATCTCTCGCTGCTATCTTCGTAACCGTGCATGAATCGAATGCAGGAATACATACGGGCCTGAAGATGACCCTGGATACCCTGGAGGAACTGGAGAAAGGGAATCTGCTTGTGGAGCCCATACCATTGTTAGCCAAAGGAGAGATCGGAATCATTAGTCAATCGGTGAATGTACTGGCCCATTCTTTGCGGAATTCGGAAGAAATGTTCTCAAAGGCATTTAGATCCAGCCCTGTTGGAATTGTCATATGGAGGATACAAGACGGTTGTTTTCTCAATATAAATGAAAGCTTTCTCAAAATATCGGGGTTTTCAAGAGATTCTGTCTTAGGGAAGACCCTTGAAGAGGCAGGATTGTTCAAATCGATCTCTGATTACTACAGGATCGTCCAGACCCTTCAAGGACTTGGGCAAGTCAGAGGATTCGAAACGGAATTATGTACCAATACCAACGAGATCAGGATGGTCACAATCTCTGCAGAGATAATTATGCTCTCGGATGAACGGTGTATGATAGCCACAATAGAAGATGTTACTGAGAAAAAGACCCTGGAAAGAGAGATCCTCAGTATCGGCGAAAGAGAGCGACAGAAAATAGGCCAAGACCTGCACGACGATCTCACACCACATCTGATAGGCATCGAGGTCATGAGCGAGTTATTGAAAAAAAAGCTCCAAGAAAACAGTGTCCCTTCAACAAGTGAAGCAGAAAAGATTAGAAGTCTGATTGAACAGGCTATTCAAAAAACAAGGAGACTCTCCAGGGGATTATGCCCGGTATTCCTCGCCGACCACGGGCTTGAGTCACTACTGCAGGAGATGGCGTCAAACATTAAAGAAGTACATGGGATAACTTGCAATTTCAACTATCAACGATCCATTCTCATTGATGATATTTCAATATGTACCCATATATATTATATCGTCCATGAAGCTATCTATAATGCCATAAGACACGGAAAGGCAGACAGGATTACTATTGATTTATTGTATAAAAATGGTGTTGTAACACTTACAACCGAAGATGACGGCATAGGCATCCGAAACAATGAGAGCCCTCAAGGTATGGGGCTCAAGATTATGAATTTTCGCGCGAATATGATAGGGGCGGATTTAAAAATTAAGAGTAATCCGAATGAAGGGACAAAAGTAATATTATCATTCGAGTATGATGGTTATAATAAATGAATATTGGGAAGTAAATTGGTATGAACATCGCAAAAAAGGTTAAGATATTGATTGTAGAAGATCATGAGATATTCCGGCTAGGAATCAAAGAACTTATCAACCATGAGCCTGATCTGGCTGTGTGTGCCGAGGCGGAGGATGTAGATACGGCCAGGACACTGATTAATGCATTTCAACCTGATATGGTCATTATTGATATAACGCTAAAAAAGAGCAACGGCATGGATCTCATTAAGGAGATCAGCTCATTCCATAAGACCATGAAGATGCTCGTTCTGTCTATGCATGATGAGCTTCTCTATGCTGAACGGTCTCTCCAGGCAGGTGCGCAAGGTTATATCATGAAGCAGGAGACCTCAAAATCTATAGTCAAGGCCATTCGTCACATCTTACAAGGTAACATCTATGTAAGCGAGAATATTATGAGCAATCTTCTGAACAGAGTGAGAACAGGCCAAGATAATTTCGAGAAATCACCTGTAGAAAACCTTTCCGATAGGGAGCTTGAAGTCTTGAGAATGATAGGACAAGGAAGATCAACCGGTGAGATAGCCGCTGAAATGAACCTGAGTGTAAGTACCATCAGTACGTATCGTGAAAGAATCAAAGAAAAGCTCCAGTTAAAAAATTCTGCTGAGCTCATACGATATGCCGTCCACTGGGTAGAGGATAATTAAATTTATAGATTTCATGTATTTCTCACAATAATCTTTCAGCCTTCTAAATATAATTATCTATCTTGTAATTCCTTTTGCTACATCGCCATAAAAGCAGCCGCCACAAAAGATTCGCTTCCTACTGGATTGAAGCGAACACAGAATTATTTGTATAATATAATTAAGCTATCAAAAGGAGCTCTGCTGAATATTCTCCCGGCGGATAATTAATCCTTATTTGAAAATATAGTAACCGATCTGTGTAACAAGAGGGATTTGATTTTGTATCTAAATAAGACTATATTATGATATTATCTTCACTCCGGGTAGGAGGTAATTATGGCTAACGGATATGCAGGAAAATTCTTACATGTCAATTTAACAGATTCCACCTGTTCCGACTTCATCATTGATGATGCCACATTGCAAAAATATATCGGTGGGAGTTGTCTTGCTGCAAAGCTCTTCCTCGACAGGTATCCCATAAATCTCGATCCGCTGGCTCCGGACAGCCCCTTTATGATTATGACAGGCCCCATGGTGGGCAGCGGCTTTCCCGGCACATCAAGGTTCAGCATCTCTGCAAAATCTCCCCAGACAGGGATCTGGGGCGAGTCCGCATGCGGGGGTACCTTCAGCCCGGATCTGAAGCGGGCAGGTTATGATGGTATTGTGATTGAGGGAAAGGCCAAATCTCCCGTTTACCTCGCCATTACAGATGACAGTGTTCAGATCCTGGATGCCTCCCATCTATGGGGCAAAGACATCTATGAAGCCACTGATATCTTAAAAGAAAAGGATAAATCCTTCAAGGTGCTGACAATAGGCCAGGCCGGCGAAAATAAGGTGTTGATCGCTGCTATCGGCAATGACAAGGGTCATTTCAGCGGCAGGACAGGTCTCGGGGCTGTCATGGGATCAAAAAATCTGAAGGCCATCATCGTGAAAGGTTCAAAGAAGCTATCCAAGGCAGATGATGAGAAATTTAAGCTGTTCCAGAAGGAAGCCATGCAGGAGGTGAAAGATTCGGCCCTTGCAGACGGCATCCACCAGATGGGGTCCGACGCCAACATGGACCTTGGGATGATCACTGGCGATGTACCCATCAAGAACTGGACCGTTGGCCAGGACTTCGAGCTTTCCTCCAACTTGAGCGGACCGACCATGAAAGAGAAGTATCTCACCAAGGCCCATGCATGCTCGAACTGCCCCGTTGCCTGCAAGAGGGTGGTCAAGGTTGACGACGGCCCTTTCAAGACAGAGGAAGGCCCGGGGCCCGAATACGAGACCTGCGGCACCTTCGGGACAATGATGATGAATCCCGATCTGGCTGCCGTGATAAAGGCCAATGAACTCTGCAACAAGTACGGCATGGACACCATCAGCTGCGGATCGGCCATTGCCCTGGCTATGGAACTCTATGAAAAAGGGACTCTGACAAAGGACGACCTGGATGGGCTCGATCTCACCTGGGGAAACATGGATGCCGTGATGGTATTGATCAAAATGATCGCCTTCCGGGAAGGTTTTGGCAATGTGCTGGCTGAGGGAAGCTTGAAGGCCGCCCAGAAGATAGGAAAAGGGACAGAAGACCTTGTTGTCCAGGTCAAGGGCCTCGAGGCCCCTATGCACGACCCGAGGGGGTTTCATGGAATGGGCCTTGCCTATATGATGTCCAACAGGGGAGCCTGCCACCTCCAGCACGCAGTACTTGCCACAGAACAGGGCATGGCCTCGTGGCCCCAACTCTTCGACATGAAGGACGACTACATGGGTACGACCAGTGTCGGCAAGGCGGCGTTGGTATACAATTCCGAGAACTACGGCATCCTGGGGAATTCGCTCGCCATCTGCCACTATCTCATCTATATATTAAAACCCGAGACCATCCTTGGTGCCTTCAATGCGGTTACCGGCTGGAATCTGAGCTCCCAAGACCTTCTCAAAGCAGGAATGAGGGACTGGACCCTGAAACGTGGCTTCAACAACCTGCTGGGAATCACGGCTAAAGATGACAAGCTCCCCAAGAAGCTCTTGACAGCCCTCGAGGAAGGAGGGGGGGCGGGTTCAGTGCCCGACGTAGAGCTCCTCTTGAAAGAGTACTACATCCTCAGGGGACTCGATGTTCGTGGCTATCCAAAGCAGGAGAAACTCGTTGAACTTGGCCTTGATGAATTAAAGAACAGACTCTATACATAACACCTTATCCATACAGGAGGTATTTTTCATGGCAAAAGTGAAGGCACTAACGCAGGAGTGGATGGATGCATACAAGGCAGCGATCGTGTCAGACCCTGAGTACAAGCAGATCGCCAAGGACTGGGAAGGCAGTGTGTCGCTCATTGTGAATGCAGACCCAAGTAAGGGCGTCCCCGAGCCGGTCTATCTCTTCCAGGATTACTGGCACGGTGATGTGGGCGATTTTATCGTGTGCGACAAGGCAAAGGCCGAGAGCGCGAAGTTCGTCATGATCGGTGACTATTCCCGCTGGAAGCAGGTAGCCCGCAAGGAGCTCGATGCCACGAAAGGCCTCCTCCAGGGTAAGCTGAAGATGAAGGGCGACCTGCCTTATGTGGTCAGGAACATCAAGGTCGTCAACAAGGTCGTCGATGTCCTCGGGAAGTTCGAAACACAGTGGCCTGATGACCCTGAATGACAAGGAGTAGGAGACACCAGGCTCATCCTACATTGGTGTAGGTTTAGCTGAATCCGGGATACGCGAGCAGCAATCGTCCTAATGCATTCGTTTATGTAAGGACGTTTGTCTACGGATATCCATAAGGAGCGAGGCATGGGTTACGATTCAGATCTATCATTCAATTATTTCGGACCGACCAAGATCATCTTCGGTATAGATGCATCCAAGGATGTGGAGATCGAGATGGGCCAGCTGGGCGGGACCAAGGCGGTCGTGGTCACGGACCAGGGCATCATGAAGGCAGGCCTTATTGACCACATTGTAAAGGCCCTCGGCAGCAAGTGCGTGGGCGTCTTCAGCGACGTCCCTCAGGATACCGGGGTGGAGGTGGTCGATGCGGGTGCCTCCTTTGCCAAGAAAAACGGAGCGGATATAGTAGTCAGTGTTGGCGGCGGCAGCGTCATCGACACCGGTAAGGGCATGTGCATCCTGCTCACCGAGGGTGGAAACCTGCGGGACATCAATGGGGTCCAGCTTCTGTCAAGGCCCCAGACCCCGCACGTCGTGATCCCCACCACTGCAGGCACGGGCAGTGAAGTGACCAATGTCGCAGTCATCATGGACAAAGAGATGGGCCAGAAGCGGCTGGTCGTTGAAAATTTTAATGTCCCCCGGCTTGCCATCCTTGACCCCAAGATGACGGCCAAGCTGCCCAAGCTCATGACCGCAGGCACGGGCATGGATGCCATGACGCATGCAGTGGAGTCTCTCCACGCCTTACCTCACGAACCAATAACCGATGCGCTGGGTATCCATGCAATAAGGCTTCTGTCCCGATACCTGCCGGTATGCATAGAGAACGGAAGCGATCTCGTTGCCAGGGGCCAGGTGCAGATTGCAGCCACTATAGCCGGATGGGCATTCGGCATCGCGGGTGTTGGAAATGTACACGCCCTGGCACATTCCATCGGTGCTGTTGCCCATGTACCGCACGGCATAGCCAATGGAATCCTTCTGGCAGAATGTATGGAATTTAACATTGAGAGTTGCCCTGATGCCTATGCCATGGTGGCCGAGGCCTTCGGTGTCCGCGAGAAGGGTATGGATGACATGGGTGCCGCCAAGGCAGCCATTGCCGCCATCAGGAGATTCACCAAGAAAATCGGACATCCTCAGAAACTCTCGGAGATGAAGGTGAAAGAGGATGATATCGCTAAGGCCGCCGAGCTGAGCCTGGGTGATGGAGCTATTGTCAACAATCCGCGCTTGGTCCTCGACGCATCCGAAATGCTCGAGATTTACAAAAAAGTGCTTTAAAATCCATTCGGCAGGGAGGCACATACCTCCCTGCCCTACAGACATGATACTACTTGGAGGAAATTCATATGGCTGATAACATCGTTGAGAACCATGCCGAGGAAGTCCCCTTTTCCTATGTGATCTCCGACCTTCTCGCAGGTAATCTCCAGCAAAAACCAGACAAGATGAAGACATTAGAAAACATGTACGGTGTAGTTGCCTTGAATCTCCCTGATATCGAGGCAGCAGTCACGCTCATCTTTGCAGGGGGCAAGGTGAGGATCGAGCCGGGGATCGTGGGTAAGCCCGACCTGATTATTAACTCCAGCTCTGAGAAGATCATCTCGCTCAACTCCATCAATATCAAGTTCGGACTTCCCTATTACTTCGACGAGCCCGGGATGAATGTGCTCAAGCAGTTGTTGAGCGGAGAGCTCAAGATCCAGGGCATGTTCACCCACCCCATTCTCCTGACACGCCTCACCAAGATCATGTCGGTGATGTAAGATTGACTGCCCCCCTTCCCTTAAAGGGGATCAAGGGGGGTTCAACCTTGATCGATGATGATGCCGTCTCTTTTTAGATGGTCCGCCCAAATCACTGCCATGAGGCGGTAGCCATTTGTATTAAGGTGGAGCCTGTCTTTGAGCCAGATCTTCTCCTGGTCTTTCAATAGATGGTGAAAATCCGGGCCTCTTCGTGCAAGGTCGGGATAGGTCTCTAGAATCTCTTCGATCCTGTTATTGATCATCTTCGTATATATACCAAGCCGTTCCCGGGCGCTGTCTGACATGAAAAATAGCCTATCGATGCCGAAATATTTCAACCCGCCACGGTAAGCATTGGGCGGGATTTTGGCAAGGTAAGTGGTGAGCCCTCGTTCCTTCAGTTTGATAAGGCACGCCAGGATGTTTTCCTTGGTGAGGAGAAAATCCCCATTTTCATACCCGGCAACGCCGCCGATGAAACGAGCTACCACATCAGGCACCACTGAATGGCTGGCATCATTGGTGCCGATCATCATGAGGCACACACGGTAGTCCTTATCCGATTCCATGATTTCATCCAGCGGCTTTCCATTCAAAGGAAAGTCCTTCACCCCGCTCTTGGTCCATATACCCCCGGGCAGCCAGTCACGGGAGGTGCTCCCGCTCCTTCCGAGATTAAGCACAAGCCTACCGTTCCATTTTTTAGAGAGCATCTCGCCAAGCATGTATGGATATGTCGTATTCAGAAGTTCACGTGTCCTGATATCCGCGAATGGGGCATACCGGGTGATACCCGGCTGGGAACCTGCGGTAAGTGAGTCTCCGATGGCGATGATCTGACCAGGCCCATTGATGAGAGACCCAGTACCCATGACTACAGTACCTTGTCCATAAAGGCCTTGACCCTGGGGTTATCCATATTTTCCGAGAATACCTCCCTGGGGGTTCCATCAAAGATGAAGGAGCCGTTATCCATGAAGATCACCCGATCAGCCATCTCACGGGCGAAGCCCATCTGGTGTGTGACGATTACCATGGTCATGCCCTCTGCAGCCAGGGCCTTGATGGTCCCAAAGACCTCACCCACAAGCTCGGGGTCAAGGGCTGACGTGGGCTCGTCGAAGAGCATGAGCCGGGGTTTCATTGCCAGGGCCCTGGCAATGGCAACACGCTGCTTCTGTCCGCCTGAAAGGAATGCAGGGAATATGTCCTTCTTATCGAGCAAGCCCACCTTGCCCAACAGGTCCATAGCTATGTTCCGGGCCTGCTCTTTGGGCTGTTTCTTTACCGTGACAGGGCCCTCCATAACATTCTCGATCGCAGTCATATGGGGGAAGAGATAAAAATGTTGAAACACCATGCCGATCTCGGAGCGGAGAGCGCAGATCACATCGGGTTTGTCCAAGACAAGCCTGCCCTTCTTATCGCGCCGGTATCCCACCTCATTGCCGTCCAGCAGGAGCCTGCCCTCATCGATCTTTTCCAGAAAGTTGATCATCCGCAGCAGGGTGGTCTTGCCTGATCCTGAGGGTCCGATGATGACGATCCGCTCGCCTTCTTTGATGCTTAGGTCTACATGGTCAACAGCAGTTAATGTGCCGAAGCGCTTGAGAACACCCTGCAGCTCAATCATCGGTTTTCATATACCCCCAGTCGATCCTCGACTTTTCTGAACGAGACAGTGAATATGCTTGTAAGCACAAGGTAGATAATAGCGGCCTGGATGAGGATATATACATTGAACGTGGCACTGAAGATTTGATTTGCCGCCCTCATGAGTTCCACCATGGCAATGGTCGATACTAATGCGGTATCTTTAATGAGTGCGATGAATTCATTACCCACAGGCGGCATGAGGCGCTTGTACGTCTGGGGTATGATGATGCGGCGCATGGCCTGCCAGTAGGTCATGCCGATGGCCTTGGCTGCCTCCATCTGGCCCGGATCAATGCTTTCTATTGCCCCGCGCATGATCTCGGCGAGATATGCCGAGTAATTCAGGCCGAGCCCGAGTATCGCAGCGGTGAAAGGCTTGAAGGTGACGCCCAGTGACGGCAGGCCGTAATAGATGAAGAAGAGCTGGAGCAGAAGCGGCGTGCCCCTGAATATCCAGATATAGCACCAGAAGAGGGATGAGAGAATCCTGATGCGGCTGATCCTGCCCAAAGCAATGAAGAGTCCTCCTATGGGAGAGATCGCCATGGTGATGAAGACGAGGAGCAGGGTCATGACCGTGGCCTTGACCAGGGTGGGAAGAAATGTCTTCATATCCTTGATGAAGAGGAGCCACTCGGGGGTCTGGGTTTCCTGAATCTCGGCAAGGAGGTTCTTGGCTTCAAGATTATCCGGCAGCAAGACCAGTATCTTGTGGCACATCACAGAGCTATCCTTGTAATCCTTCTTGCTGAAAAGGATCTTGGCAGCCTCCATCCGTGAACGCACGAATATGCCTGCATCTTCACCGGGGGCCGGTGCAGGCACCTTCTTGAACATCTCGACAGCCGCATCGCCTTTGTCTTCCTGTATCAGCTGCATGCCTTTTGCCAGCAGTTCATACTGGTCAGGCCCCTTGGCTGCATGCACCGAAGAGTTCGAGAAAGGGATGATAATGAGGAACAAGAGGCCCAGCACGCCTGAAAGCACGCTGAGCCTCGATACGGTTCTGTAGTTATTTCCAGGACGTGATGTCATCTCCGAACCACTTGATGGATATCTTCTTCATGGTGCCGTCCTTGAACATCCCATCCAGGGTCTTCTGGATCTTGTCCTTTAAAGCGACGTCCTCTTTTCTGAGCCCGACACCGATGGGCTCGGAGAGAAGCTCTTCCTTGAGGACAGCGTACTCACCGGGCTTCTGCGAGAGATAATAGCGGCCCACCAGTTCATCCACTGCCAGGGCGTCGATCCTGCCGATCTTGAGATCCATAAAGGCATCGGTGTTCTTGTCGTACTTCTTGATCTCCTTAAACTTCTTGTTCTGCTTGGCAAGGGCCTCTTCGGAGGTGGAGCCGAGCTGGACACCAACTGTCGTTTCAGCACCGAGGTCCTTCAAGCCTTTGATCTTCTTGTTGCCTTTCTTCACTACGATGACCTGCTTCTCCATGATGTAGGGTTTGGTGAAGGAGATCTCCTTTTCACGCTCCGAGGTAATGGACATGGCGGACCAGACGATATCGAATTTCTTGGACTTCAGTGATAAGATAACGGTATCCCACACGGTCGGGATATGTTCGACCTTGATCCCAAGCCTCTTTGCAACTTCTTTTGAAGCATCGATGTCAAAGCCTACGAGCTCGTTCTTGTCGTTGCGGAACTCCATAGGCGGAAAGGCATCATCTATGCCGATCGTAAGTTTACCCTCCTTCTTGACCCGGGTCCATGAGCCATCGTCTGCTGCGAATACGATGTTAGAGAACACAAACGCCAGGGCTGCCATCAACACAACAGCTAATAATCCTTTCTTCATATACATTCCCCCTCAGGTAAGTATTGGTACAGAACAGGTCTATTTAATCACAAACCAGGATAATTACAAGCAGACATAAAGAGCGCAGTGGACAGTGATTGATGTAGGAGCGCCTTCAGGCGCGACCATGCTCACCTTGTCGCGGCTAAACCCGCTCCTACATATTCTTCACAACGATCCTGCCCGGATGCTCATCCGTGATCACCCCAATGACGGCTGCTGCCTCCACACCTCCTGCATGGAGTTGGGAGACCAGTTCATCAGCCTCTCCATCCGGCAGCACGATGAGCAGGCCGCCAGAGGTCTGGGGATCGAAAAGAGTTATTGCACACTCATCGCTGATACCGTCTTGAATATCCACCATCTTCAATCTGAAGTCTCTGTTACGGTATGCCCCGCCCGGGATCAGCCCCATACGGGCATACTCCAGGACCTCGGCAAACAGGGGCACTTTCGATGCATAGATGCACATGCCTATATCAGTCTTCTCTACCATCTCGCATGCATGGCCCAACAGGCCAAATCCGGTCACATCCGTGCATGCGTGGACAGGAAAGCCCGCCATGATCTCTGCAGACCTCCGGTTGAGGGTCTTCATGGATCTAACGGCCTTATCCTCTGCACCCTTGCTGGCCATGTCGGCTTTGATGGCCGTGCTGATGATCCCGCATCCCAATGGCTTGGTGAGGATGACGGCATCACCAGGCAATCCGCCGACATTCTTCAGGATCTTATCCGGATGAACGGTTCCTGTGACGGACAGGCCGTATTTTATCTCAGGGTCATCAACGCTGTGGCCGCCTACCAGCAGAACACCCGCCTCGGCCATCTTGTCATAGCCGCCCTTCAAGATCTCCTGAAGTATGGCGATATCCATACCCTTCCCCGGGAAGCAGATGATGTTCATGGCGAGAACCGGCATGCCTCCCATGGCATAGACATCGCTCAGGGCGTTGGCAGAAGCGATCTGGCCGAAGTCGTAGGGGTCATCCACGATAGGGGTGAAGAAATCCAGCGTGAGGATCAATGCCAGGTCCTGGGCAATCCTGTACACCCCCGCGTCGTCGGGTCTTTCCATACCTACGAGCAGGTTCGGGTCATGCATGACCGCCATAGAGCGCAATGCCTTGTCCAGAACCTCCGGACCAAGCTTGCAGGCTCAACCGGCGCCGTGGACTGTTTTTGTCAGCTTCATTTTCTTGTCCATCTTCTCCCCTTATCGAGCTGATTCCTTATACCTTATGCATTTATAGAATTCAAAATATTCCATCTTTCGATTGCTCGGCGTTTTAACACCATGTATCATCATCTGCCATGAAAACCGATCAGTTCAGATTCATCACCCTCCAGCAAATGGAAGCACTTGTGTGTCTCGTGGAGGTACGGAGTTTTTCCGGAGCCGCCCGGAAGATGCTTCTCACCCAACCTTCTTTAAGTAAGCATATTAAAAACCTGGAGGACTTCACCGGCTGTATGCTCATCAACCGTACCAAGTCCGGCATCAGCCTCACCGCCGAGGGTTCCATCCTCTACGGGTATGCAAAGAGGATCCTCAGGCTCAGGGATGAGGCATGGGACAAGATCCTGATATCAAAGGATTCGGTTTCCGGCCTCATCTTCACCGGTGCCAGCACAATTCCGGCCACATACCTCCTCCCCCCGGTTCTCACAACACTGAGGAAGTCATATCCGGAGATCAGGATCTGCTTATCTCCAGGCGATAGCGACAGTGTCATTCACATGGTACTTGACTCCCATGCAGAGATCGGATTCATCGGGAAACCCGTCCATGACCGGAGATTATACTCCGAGCCCATCTGGGACGACGAGCTTATCCTCATAGCACCAAAGGGCCATCCCTGGGAGGATTCCAGTGGAGTTACCATCTCCGGCCTCGCGCAGGAACCCTTCATCATCAGGGAAAAAGGCTCGGGCACCATGTCTGCATTCGCAGACTACCTGAGGGACAATCACAAGACAATGCTTTCCCGTTTCCATGTGGTCGGTGAGATGGGCTCCACAGAGGCGGTCAAAGAGGCTGTTATTGCAGGTCTCGGGGTGTCCGTGCTCTCCGTCCATGCCGTGCGGCGTGAGCTCGTTCAGGGCATCCTGGTGCGTGTCCCCATAGTGGGGCATAAGATTACCCGCTCATTTTTCATGATACGACGACGCCAATTCACACCCTTACCCCACCACCTCCTTTTCATGGACACGGCAAAATCCTACCAACCCTGGGTTTCATGAACCTCACGGACTGAATCCCTGTGGCATACGCAGAGTCCATACGAGAGAACTTTATGCTTCCCGTAAGAAATACTATCTGATAAGAGTACCCGCGAAGTTGGCATCAGCATCTCATTTATAGGTGAGACCATTATGCACCAAGACATCATCCATGTAGATTATCAGGAGTTAAGACGGTTCATAAAAGAGGGATTCATTGCCTTGGGTGTACCCGAGGCCGATGCGGAGATTTGCACCACCGTCCTCATCGAGTCTGATTTAAGGGGCATTGAATCCCACGGCATAGGCAGGTTCAAGATGTATGTCGATCGGATGAAGGACGGAATCATCAGCCCTGTCTGCCGGGAGACCATCATCAAGGAAACCGAGAATACTGCGGTTATAGATGCTCTCGACAGCCTGGGCCATGTGGTTGCGGTCCATGCCATGCAGCTCGCCATAGACAAGGCGAAGGTGCACAATGTAGGTCTCGTGGCGGTAAAGAACAGCTCGCACTTCGGGATCTGCGGCTATTACCCCATGATGGCGGTAAGAGAGAATATGGTCGGACTGGTCTTTTCCAACGCACGGCCTTCCGTGGCGGCCACCTATGGAGTCGAGCCGGTCCTCGGCACCAACCCCATCAGCTTCGGCGCTCCGTCCGATGAGGTATTTCCCTTCCTTCTGGACATAGCGACATCCACCACCCAGCGAGGCAAGATCGAGGTCTATGCCCGCGAGGGCAAAAAGACCCCGAAAGGCCTCACCATAGACCTTAAAGGCAACGAGCCCACAGACAGCAAGGCACTACTCAAAATGTTCGTGGACGGCACGGCTTCGCTGCTTCCTCTTGGAGGCGCCGGTGAAGAACTGGGCGGGCACAAAGGCTACGGCCTTGGTGTCATGGTGGAGATCCTGTGCGCAGCATTCTCGGGCGGAAGTTTCGGCAAGGCCCTGTCCGGCCTTGAAGGCGGGGTAAGCGTCCCCCACAGGCTCGGCCACTTCTTTGTTGCCATCAATATTGAGAGCTTCGTGTCCATCGAGGTCTTCAAGAAGATCACGGGCGCCATTATGCGCGAGGTCAGATCATCCGCAAGGGTCCCGGGGCAGGACAGGATCTTCCTTGCGGGTGAAAAAGAGTTCGAAATGATTCAACGATGCAAGAAAGAGGGTGTGCCGGTCAACAAGTCAATGCAAGACATCATGATCAAGCTCAAGCACGAGCTGAATCTCGGGAGTTTCAACTTCCCTTTTTTCTCAGATGACAGGGCTTCCTTACAGGACGCTCAACGCACTCCTGCGTGAACGGTTCGGGGTTCGTGTCCGGAAGATCACCCTTGACGCGGGCCTGACCTGCCCTCACCGCGACCCTGGCAAGATCGGCGGATGTATCTACTGCAATGCTCAAGGCTCAGGCACCGGCGCATTCTCACAGGGGAAAAGCCTTCTACAGCAAATCGAGGACCAGGTCACGTTCATGAAAAGACGTTATGGGGCAGAAGGGTTCATCGCCTATTTCCAGTCTTATTCCAACACCTATGCACCGCTTAATGTACTGAAATCCCTCTATGATACCATAGTGCCCTATCCTGAGATTGTGGGTCTCGCCATCGGCACCAGGCCCGACTGTATTGACTCTAAGAAGCTGGAGCTCATCGAGTCATATACACCTGGGCACCTGGTCTGGATGGAATACGGGCTCCAGTCAGGCAATGATGAAACCTTGAAGCGCATCAACCGGGGTCACACAGTGAAGACCTTCATTGATGCAGTCACCCTTACCTCGCACTTCGATCTTCGTCAGTGCGTACATGTAATCATTGGGCTGCCCGGTGAAGACATGGATGATTTTATTGCCACTGCACGACTTGTCTCCTCCCTGCCCATCACGGACATAAAAATCCACCTGCTCTACGTGATAAAGGGAACGCCTCTGGAGAAAATGCTCGAGAGGGGTGACTATACCGTCCTGACCTTGGATAAATATGCAAGGGCTGTTGCAAACTTCATTGCCCACCTGCGCCATGACGTCGTGATCCAGCGCATCACCGGCGACCCGCATAAAGAAGAACTTATCAAGCCGAAGTGGGCGCTGGAAAAGGGCAAGGTGCGCCAGGCCATCCTTCAGGAAATGGCTCGCGAAGGACTAACCCAGGGGTGCATGGTCCGTTAGGCTATGAGGGCGTACAACCTTAACTTCGAGAAAGGCCTCTTCCTGGCCCCTTTATCCGGCTACACAAGTTGGCCGATGAGGATGCTGTGCCGTGAATACGGTGCGGAGCTCTGCTACACCGAGATGATCAGCGCTGCCAGCCTCATCCGGAATATACAAAACACCGGTGCGCTCCTGGATAGGCCCCATGCGGATGCACCACTGGTGGCCCAGATCTTCACCAATTCGCCGCAGGAGGCGGCATTGTCGGCACGCATGATCGAGGACCAGGGCTTTGACGGCATTGACATCAACATGGGCTGTCCGGTGAAGAAGGTGGTGTCCAAAGGCGCAGGGGTCGCACTCATGGCCGAGCCCGACCTTGCCGTCCGTCTGGCAGAGGCAGTGATAAGAAGTGTGAATATCCCGGTGAGCGTGAAGATGCGTGCAGGATGGGACTCGACATCACTCAATGCAGTCCAACTCGCCGAAACCTTTGAATATACAGGGGCAAACACGATCATCCTCCATCCCAGGACGCGTTTGGATATGTATCGGGGAAGGCCCAGGTGGGAAATCCTCTATGAGATGAAGAAGCATATTATGATCCCTGTAGTGGCGAGCGGCGATATAAGGACGAATGAAGATCTCGGCATGCTCTCGGGCCTCGGGGCCGATGCATTTATGGTAGGCAGGGGCGCCATCGGCAGACCGTGGATCTTCCGCGAGCTTATCGGCGGACCAGCAGCCTCCATCCATGAGCGCAAAGATATCATGCTCAGGCATTTGGACATGCTCTGTACCTGTCATGGGTCAAGGACCGGTGTGCGCCACATGAGGAAGTTTCTCTCTTCGTACGTGAAAGGGTTGCATGGTGCATCGCACTTCCGCTTGAAGGCATGTATCATCGATGCCCCGGATCAACTTACCAAAACCATTTGCGATTTCTTTTCCAGCATCGATCCCCTTTGATTTTTTTCAGAAAATCCGATATACATATCATGATGTTTATGCACCCGAGATTCCGCCTCTTGGGAATATGTGTTTGTACTGCTCTTGTTCTGTGCATAGGCAACAAACCTTGCCCTAACTTCTGGGCATCCGCTGTGCTTGCCGGGCAGAAACCGATACCGTACCTTGTTGAGAAGGCAAATCAAGGGAAGCTCCTCTTGATCGGCACCAGGCATGATAACATAGATATGCATAACTTCATTACTGAATCCCTGCCGATGCTCGTTAAGGAAGCCGGGGTGAACACCCTTTTCCTGGAGATACCATCCAGCCAGCAAAAGAATATAAACCGGTTCCTTAATGGTGATGCCGGCCTTCAAGAGATAGGCATGTGGAAGATTATTTCATCCGATGCTTATTGCAATATCCTCTGCAAAGCACGTGAACTGGGCATGAATGTCGTTGCAATGGACAACGACGAAGATCCCTGCATCCCGAGAGACAAATGGATGGCAATGCACGTTGCAGAATACCTGAAGACCAACCCCTTAACCAGGGGGATGATAGTGGTGGGAAACTGCCATATACTAAAAAATATCAAATGGGCCTTGAGAGAAGGGCAATCGCTCGCGGACTACCTGAATGAATATAAAACGTTCTCTGTGCTTATGTGGCAAGGTGATTTCGATTCTTCCTGCCCCCTTGCCTTGGATATCGACCCTGTAGTATTCCAGGGGGTGAAAGATCCGACCCTTAAGAGCCTGAACCTGCTCCCTCAGATATCGCTCTCCAACACGGCAGATGGGGTGATTTTCTTACCCATTCCGGTCAAGGGCAATAGCTAAACCCGCCTCATCCTTTATTTCTTACTGAACAGTGCATGCTCAGTAAGCATTGCAATTCTTTCATGGCACCGCTACAATACCTGTCATGCCGACCATCTTTATCGGAGAAAACCCCAGGTTAGAGGCAGTTGTTGAGGATACGGGCTCGGATAAGTATGTGGTCATTACACATCCGCACTCCCTTATGGGCGGAAACATGAGCAACAACGTAGTCATGACCGCCTGGAGGGCATCCCTGGAAAAGGGCCTATGCTCGGTGCGCTTCAACTTCAGGGGTGTTGGCAGAAGCGACGGTTCGTTCGACGAAGGCAACGGGGAGATGAACGACCTGGCCACGGTGATCGGCTTCGTTCAGAAGCCGGTGATCATCATCGGGTATTCCTTTGGAGCATGGGTGGCTGCACGGCTCATGCAACGCCTGGAAGATCCCATTCCCTGTATCTTTATCTCACCGCCCACTGCCATGTTTGCCTTCCCATCCATGAAGCGCCATAGTGTCTTGGCTATCACCGGCGAGGCCGACCAGTTCTGCAGCATACCTACCCTGGAAACCCTCCTGGACAAGGACCGCATCTTCATTGTGAAGGATGTGGACCATTTCTGGTTCGGCGAAGAGGACCGGCTTGTGCCGTATTTAAAGGATAAGCTTGAGCTCATCAACCCGGTTACAAAATAATTTTCCTTTCATGAAAATTGCTTCAAACCCACTGATAGTCCATGGTATTGAGTGAAACTTGAACTTGAAGTTCACAGAGATTTTCCTTTGGAGGCTTTAGGGATGGATGTAGCAGACATCATCGTACAAAACGGGACAGAGCCTGCCGTTAGGGACCGTGTCTTCATCCTGTTCAGGGATGACACAGAGATGCTTAAGACCTTTACCTATGCCGAGTTCTACGAACAGTCCCTGGCGTACGGAAATATGATAAGCGGCATGAAGCAGTCCTTAAGGATCGGTGAGAACGACCGTTTCCATGTGGGTGTGTTCATGCAGAACATCCCGGAGTTCTTTTTCCTGCTCGGGGGCTGTGCCTTCACGAATGCCACCCTTGTGGGGGTAAACAATGCCCAGGTGGGAGAAAAGCTGGCTTTCGACATCAACAACATAGACATGCATGTGCTCTTTGTGGATCATGCAATGCAGCCGGGTACAAGGGGAACCTTTTTAGACACGGTTCTCTCCGCCAAGGAGACCTTCGGTTTTACCGGTTTGGCCGAGGACTTTATCTTTGCGACAGACGCCCTTCAGAAAATGGCACGACCGCCGATCAAGACCATCTCCCAAAAACTGCACGGGTCATCAAAATCAATCTCCACCTTCCTCCCCTGCCCCCTGGATCCTTCAAGGGCGGCGGTGATCATCTTCACTTCCGGCACAACAGGGGCGCCCAAGGGCATCGAGGTAACCTGGCAGAAGCTCTTTGACACCGGGGTGAACGGAACGAAGATATTGAACTATACAAAAGACGATGTGGGTTATGTATGCATGCCCATCAACCACTCCAATTCACTCTACCTCAACATCATGCCCGCCATGCTGAACGGGGCCAAGATCCTGCTGCGCAGACGATTCAGCGTGCGGAACTTCGTCAAGGACATCGAGGACTCCGGGGCAACGGTGTGGAACTGTGTAGGCGACCCGGTGCAGTATGTCATCAACCATGTCAAGAACACCATCGGGTCCCTGGCCGATTTCTCGCATCTCCCGCTGCGGACGGTCATCAGTACCGGCACCAACGCCCCCAACCGGGCCACCTTCACCAAGATGTTCGGCCTGGATATCTTCACCGAGGTCTACGGGTCCACCGAGGCCGGGGCCGTTACGGCAGTGGATGGCCTCACCCCGGATTACAGTGTCGGCAGGCTCCTGAAGGACATCCGCATCATTCATGAAAACACCCTTACGGAATGCACCCCGGCCAAGGTGGATGAGACAGGCAAGATCCTGAACCTTGACACCTCTGCAGGCGAGATCGTGGTAAGCCAGAGTTCCTTGGGTGCCTCTGCCTTTACGGGCTATTACCGCCTTCCCGAGGAGAGCGCCAAAAAGATCATCTTTCTTGAGGGTGATGCATTCTACCGCATGGGCGACCTCGGCGCCATTGTAGAGCATGACAAGGTCAAATACCTCGTGTTCCTGGGCCGCACCGGAGACTGGATACGTTTCAAGGGCGAAAACTGGACGCCCGTTGATGCAGAGAAGATCATCGGCAAATATGAAGCAATCACCAATGCGGGCATCATCGGAGTGCCCCAGGCAAAGGGCAGGGAGGACGACCCCATGTACATCATCGAGGTAAGAGATCCCGGCACCTTTGAGGTGGGGCCATTCCTGTCCTTCTGCAAGAAAAGCCTGCCCCACTACATGCAGCCGCGCTTTATCCGCATCGTGAAGGGCGTGCCCCTGACCGAGACCATGAAGCTCAAGAAGTCCGTGCTCAAGAACGAGTTCTACTACCGTGCATCCGACTCAGACGGCCTGGAAGACGACATCATCTACCTGATCGAGAGCGGCCATCCGCGCCGGTTTGGCGCAGCGGACTATCTTGCCGAGATTGCATTGTTCACACATGCAACAAACCGTGATACGCTTCAGGCCTTCACCAAGCGCTCGGACCTGTTCTAAGGCGTAAGGAGATACACCCATGACGAAGAAAAGCCCTGTGAGCTCGCTGCAGAAACAGCTGATGACACGGCATTACAACAATGCCTTTCATGCAAAGCAGGAAGGCAGACCGGTAGTATATGTCACCGCCATGTTCCCGGTGGAGATCGTCAGGGCCTTCGAGCCCCATGTGGCCATAGTATACCCTGAGAACCATGCAGTGAACATCATTGTCAGCGGTATGGCCGAGGAATTGTCATCGCTCGCGATAACCAGAGAGCACCTCGACACCATGGGCTGTTCTTATGAACTGGCGAACACAGGCTACCTGCTGGCAATGCATGGCTTACAGGAATCAGGGGCGTCCGAAGCGATGAAGAAACTCCCTCCCCTGCCAGCCCCTGACATACTGCTCGCATGTAACAACCAGTGTGACGTGGTGGCCGAATGGTACCAGAACCTGAGCGCACTATGCGGCAATATCCCTTACCGGGTGATCAATGTGGGCAACCGTTATGACGGTGTGGTGGATCCTTCACGTGTTCAATATGTAAGAGAGCAGCTCCTCGATGTCATTAGCCTGCTCGAAGAAAAGACTCTCACCCATCTGGACCGGGACCTATTGCTGGAGATCGCCGGCCGGGCCAACCAGGCCGCAGGGCTGTGGAAACGCTACCTCGATTTCGGGAAGCGCATACCCTCGCCCATAACCGCATTTGACGGCTTCTTCCACATGGCACTCATTGTTTCCGAGCGCGGGACCAAGAGTGCCATTGATTATTATGAAAAGCTCCTGAAAGAGACTTTAGACCGCGTGGATTCGGGAGAAGCGGCTGTGAGCCCGGAGCGGCACCGGGTGCTGTGGGACAACCTGGCCACCTGGTTCAACTTCGGAGAGCTCAAGCGGACCCTGGCAGGCCGGGGCACGGCAGTGGTAGGCTCCACCTATCTTGATGTCTGGAAAAAGGAGTTCGACACATCGAGCTTTGATACCCTGCTTACCAGCATGGCCGAGGCGTATTGCGTCATGTATACCAATCTCACACTGCAAGAGCGTATTGCATTGTGGAAGCAGATGGTGCGCGATTACCGGGCCGAGGGCGTGCTCTTCCACAACAACAGGAGCTGCCATACCTTCTCGCGCCTGCAGGGCCAGATCGCCGAGGCCCTGAAGAAAGAATTCGGCGAAGGCTTCAAGGCAATCGTCTTTGACGGCGACATGGGGCTTGAAGAACGCTTTCAGAAGCACCGGTTCTTTACTGCCATCGAAACCTTCTTTTAAGATATGAGATAAAAGCTTCATGAGAATACCCGGCAAAAAGTGTTAGAAAAGAACGTGCACATCATTTTTTTCAGTAATCTTGCACCGTATCTCTTGACCATTACACGCTTGGCGGTATTCATAGAATGAAAAGAGAACCTTTATGCACAACCCTCGGAGCTATGCCTTTTATAACATGGGGCTCTTTGACGGTGAGTCGGAGAGGCTGCACCACGGCAAATGTGTCGTGGTGGAAGGGAAAAACATCCTGTCCATAGATGAAGGCCCGGATGCGGCTAAGTCTGCAGGATTTATAACAATCGATCTCAACGGCTTCACCCTCATGCCCGGCCTCATCGATTGCCATGTGCACCTCACTATGCCGTTCATGACGCATGTTACTCGCAAGGCGATCATGGATTTATCCACCCAAATCGAGCGGAACGCCAAGGTATGCATAGAAGCGGGCATCACCACAGTCCGTGATGCAGGAGGCTTCCCCCGCAGGCTTATGAGCCTTATCACCGAGGTGAACAGCGGTGATCTGCCAGGCCCCAGGATTATCAGATGCAACTCTAGCATCACCACCCCTCGTGGATGCCCTGAGTGGGTTCCTTATTTCAACCCTCTTGTAAGATACTTCATGGGCGGGCAGTATGTCGAACGGGTGAAAACACCCTCAGAGGCAAAGAACCGGGTTGAGGAGATGGTACGCATGGGCGCGGACTGGATCAAGATCTACTGCCAGCACAAATCAACACTGCTCGGCAGGGGGGATCTTCCCGTGTTCGACTCCTCGACCTTCAAGGCCATCATGGATACTGCCCGCAGGTATAAGAAGAAGGTATGCTGCCGCATCAGCTCCATTAAAGATCTAAAATACGCCATGTCCATGGGTGTTAACACCTTCGAGCACGGCCCCATCGAGGAGATACCGGACGATACGGCCATGGAGTTTTCAGCCAAGGACATGGTGTTGAACCCCACACTCGCCTGCCTTGACCTCGGAGACGAATCATTATGGGCAATGCTTGAGACAATAGTGAATAAACATGGCAAGACCTTCCTGGAGCCCGAGCCTTTGAGGCAGGTCAAGGAGTATATCGCCATCTACCGGGAAAGGCCCTACCCTCCTCCTGAGGAGGAATATCTGAAGAGACCTTATATAGACAAACCGCTGCTTTCCAGGGGCTTCCATCTGGCACTTGCCAATGTCGGAAAAATCCTGCATGCAGGCGGGCGCATAGGGGTAGCAAGCGACTCGGGGGGGCTCCCTGCCGCATTTTTTGGGGTGTTCTATCCTGAAGAGCTCAAGAGGCTTAACCGGGCAGGGCTTACGCCTGCACAAGTGCTTGCGGCCGCCACATCGGGAAACGCATCCATACTGGGCATTGATCACACCCTTGGCACCATAAAACCCGGGATGACAGCCGACCTGATAGCAATCGACGGCAACCCCCTGGAAAACCTCGATGCCATGAAATATGTCAAGATTGTCATGAAGGGCGGCAACTTCATGAAAGGCGAGCCGGAAGCGGCTTCATTCCAGAGTATGGTGATGTCGCGGCATCAAATATACATGCACTGATACTACTCCTTAGTAAACCGCACCGGGTTGCAGATTAGTTTTCGAATTAGTAAGCACATCCTTTTCCTGAATGCAAAGATAGGTTATAGTCCCATGTTCAATAAGGCTTCACATCTATCCAGAAAGGGTAAGAATTCATGGGCGGGATTATGGTAAGCAAATTCGGCGGCAGCTCGGTGGCCAATGCTGTCCAGATTGAAAAGGTCAGAAGAATCGTCATGGCGGATAAGAGACGGCACATCATCGTGGTATCGGCCCCGGGCAAGGATGCAAACGATACCGAGAAGGTCACCGACCACCTTTTCAATCTTGCCACGAACGGCGAGTACTTCCAGATACGGGGAAAAGACGTCAACCCCAGGGAAAGTCACGAAAGTGTGGTGGGTAAATTCAAAGGCCTTATTCGTGATTTTGCAATCGAGGGTGACGACATCATCGAAGACCTGGAGGCGGACCTGAACAGCGCAATCGAAGGCCGCAAACGGATTGACTTCTTTGCATCAAGGGGTGAACACTACAGCGCCAAGGTAATTGCCCGTTACTTCAGAAACAAGGGTATGCAGGCCGCCCTACGGCTGCCTGAGGATATCGGTTTTCTCGTAACGGAGCGTTTCGGCAATGCCAAGATCCTCCCCGGCACCTATGTCAACCTGAAGGAGAACCTCACGGATGAAGGGATAATCATTATCCCCGGTTATTACGGCATCACCCTGAAAGGCGATATCGCAGTCCTGTCCCGTGGAGGCTCCGACCTCACGGGTGGAGATGTGGCCTATGCCATGGATGCAGCCATCTATGAGAACTGGACCGACACGGACGGCATCTTTCAGGTGGATCCGCGTATCATCCCGGAGGCAAAAGTCATACCTGAGCTGACCTACAAGGAGATACGGCTGCTGAGTTATCGGGGGTTCAATGTCTTCCACTTCGATGCGATGCTCAACTGCAAACACAAGAACATCCCCATCAATATCCGGAATACAAACAACCCCGATGCACCGGGGACGATGATCGTGGGTTCGCGCATACCCGAGGAGACCGTGGTGGGCATCGCCCGCATGGATGGGCTCGCCTATGTCTACATCGAGAAAGACATGATCGGTGAGACCATCGGCTTTACCATGGAATTGCTAGATATCTTCAAGGACTTCAACATCAATACCCACCACTACCCGTCCGACATGGACGATATCGCTGTTATCGTAGATCAGGTGGACCTTGCCGGCAAGGTCGATGACATAAAGGCCCTGATCAAGCAGCAGCTCAATCCTGATTATATAGATATCCAGACGAATCTGAGCCTTCTTTCCCCGGTAGGCTCAGGCATGAAGGACACCCCCGGTGTATTGGCCAAGGCCGCCGATGCGCTCTACCGTGAAGGCATAAATATCGATGTGGTCGACCAGGGGCCGTCCCAGATGAGCTTTCATTTCGGGATCAATCAAAAGTATGGTGATGCCGGGCTCAAGGCCCTCTTTAAAGAGATGCTGAGGCATTAAACAAAGGATTCACCGGGATTACTTACATCATATTCTTCAAGACAAACGTTCCTTATCAGTGGTAGATATTTTAGTTGATAAACACCAAGAAAGGAGGGTTTGTATGATCGTCGTCGTTGCCGTAATGAAGGCCAAGAAAGGGAAAGAACAGGAAATGGAGGATGCATTAAGATGGCTCATCCCCCAGGTGGATTCCGAATCGGGCACCTTGCAGTATGTCCTCCATCGGGCCAGGAAAGACACAGGCAAATTTCTCTTCTACGAGAAGTACCGGGACAAGGATGCGCTCAATACCCACAGCTCAACACCTTACTTCGCAGAGCTCTTCGGGAAGATAGCACCTTTACTCGATGGTGATCCTTCCATCGAGATCTATGAGGATATTGCATCGATCCAGGAAAAGATCTACCAGGCCCCATGAGGATATTAGGTACTATTCAATAATATTGGGTAAATCTTATCATTCCATTGCCCAAGGGTGCATGATCTCTTGAAAGGAGATGCGCATGAAACCTATTGGACCATTGATGTGGGAACACAGGCTCATCGAGCAGATCATCCCCCTCATTAAGAATGAAATTAAAAACATTGAAAACACCAAGAGAACGAACGTGATATTCATAGAGAAGGCAGTGGACTTTTTCAGGACCTATGCCGATCGAACCCATCACGGCAAGGAGGAGGATATTCTCTTTAAGGCCCTGGAAGAAAAGCCTCTCTCGGATGACCTTGTGAAAATAATGAATGAGCTTATGGACGAGCATACCATTGCCAGAAAGAATGTGCATGCCATCCTGGATGCAAGGCATGAGTATGTGAACGGCAAGGATGAGGTCATAGGGATTATCCTTAAAGGTCTCACCGACCTTTCGAACCTCTACCCGGTGCACATTGAAAAGGAGGATAAGCGTTTCTTCTTCCCTGTCATGGAATATTTCACGAACAAGGAACAGGAAAAGATGCTCGATGCGTTCCGGGAGTTTGACCGCAAGATGATCCACGAGAAATATCAGAATATCATGGAGCAGCTTGGGGTAAGGGTAAAGAGATGGTGAAGCAGCCGTGATCCTTGCCTTTTCATGCAGCCTTCATCTGTCACATTTATATTGCATCAACACCCTGAAGATCAAAATAATGTAGAAGTGTAATGGGTTGTGTTATAATCTTAAAGAGTATACATTCTTGTAAAATTAGGTTGAGAGGATACACATGAAAGACGAACACGGGATAAAAGACGGATACTGGTTAATGGGGTTTCAGTATGAGTTTACCGGCAGTCTTTATAGTTTGGGGCAGATTCCACGATGTAAAGTTGCAATGCTGGATCATTTGAACAGGGATGATAAACTCCTCGTAGCAGGTGTGGGACATGGCATTGAAGCAATAGAAGCCGCCAAGAGAGGGGTTAATGTTACGGCGGTTGATATTTCAAAAACCATGTTAAAGTACATGCAGAAGAAAATTGACCGGGCAAACCTGGATAAGCCGATACAGATAATAAACAATAATATCCTTAATGTTAACTATCCTGCCGAGTATGACATGGTTATAGCAAACTACTTCCTGAATGTGTTTCCAAAAGAAAAGATGCTGCAGATTCTGACCCATCTCACAACCTTTGTAAAACCCGGCGGGTATATGGTGATAGGCGATTTTGCGCTGCCGCTAAGCGGCGGATGGTTCTATAAGGCATTTCAAAACATCTATTGGTACTTAGCTGCAACACTCTACTGGCTTACCGCGGATAATGCCGTCCATCCCATATATGATTATCCCGGTCTTCTCAAATCATTGGGCTTTGAGATAGCTGAGATAAAGTATTGTAAGATGCTTACCATGAACTGCCATTGGTCTATACTGGGAAAGAAAAAGGCGGCATAATATCTATGCCCCACTCCATGAACACATGATGGATATGCCCTCATAATAAAAGGAGCGGTTCATGAAAGACGGGTATTGGCTGGTTGGATATCAGTATGAGTTGTCTGGTTATTTATACAGCTTGGGACGGATTCCCAAATGTAAATCAGCTATGCTCAAACACCTTAACCCGAACGACAAGGTGCTTGTCGCCGGCGTCGGGCACGGGACGGAAGCGATAGAAGCGAGTAGGCTGGGTGCGGATGTAACGGCTGTCGACTTGTCGGAGACCATGCTCAATCAATTTCGTAAGCGCATAGCAAAGGAGAACCCTCCCAAAGAGATCCGGGTCATCCATGATGACATCTTCAATGTCAAGGATACCGGGCAATATGACATGGTGATTGCCAATTTCTTCCTGAATGTTTTTTCCGAAACAAGGGTGGTGGAAGTAGCAAACCACCTTGGGACACTTGCCAAACCGGGCGGCTACTTTGTTGTGGGAGAATTTGTTCTGCCGGAAAAAAACGGATGGCGAGGGATTCTTCAGAGGGCCAACTGGTATTTCGCCATAACGTTTTACAGCGCTACCACGGAAGCGGTTTTTCACCCGGTGTGGGATTATCCTGCCCTCGTGGAGGGATCCGGCTGTAAAATCCAGGAGATTGAATATTTTAAAATTTTTAATACCAACTTGTACTGGTCGATCTTGGGAAAAAAATCTAGACAATAACCCCACTTCCTTTGCTCTTGAATAAAAGCCAAGCTCATTATATTATTGGTCTTCATGAAAGAATCGATTAAAAAGAAGAAGATCAAACCACAAGGATCGCCGGGGATCTCACATCGAGACACACGACCACTCATGACAAGGGGCGCTTTTTTCATTGTCGGTATCGGTGCGTCCGCCGGAGGACTGGAGGCGCTGGAACAGCTCCTGGGCAATGTATCAGAGGGCAGAGGCATAGCCTATGTCATCGTCCAGCACCTGGACCCCACACACAAGGGTATCATGCCCGAGCTCCTGCAACGCATGACACACATGAAGGTCACCCAGGTAAAAGACCGCACACCGGTCAAACCGGGCCAAGTCTATGTGATCCCGCCGAACAAGGACATGTCGGTCCTGCATGGGGTTCTTCATCTGCTCGAGCCCACAGCGGCGCGGGGGCTTCGTCTGCCGATTGATTTCTTTTTCCGCTCCCTGGCAGAGGACCAGCGGGAACACAGTGTGGGCATTATCCTTTCGGGCATGGGCACCGACGGCACGCTGGGTATCAAGGCCATCAAGGAACTTGGTGGGTTGGTCCTGGTGCAGGATCCGGCCACCGCCAAATTCGACAGCATGCCTCGCAGCGCCATAGGAACAGGGCTCGTCGATTATGTGGCTCCGGCAAAGGAACTGTACGGCAAGCTCATTGACCTTCTCCAACACCCCCTTCGCGACCAGCGGGCCGAGCCTCTCCTGGAAAGCAAGATGCAGTCGGCTCTGGAAAAGATCATAATCCTGCTCAGGACCCACACGGGCCAAGATTTCTCACTGTATAAAAAGGGCACCTTGTACCGCCGGATCGAGCGGCGCATGGGCATCCACCAGATTGACAAGATCGCCCATTATGTCCGTTTTTTACAAGAAAATTCCCAGGAGCTGGAGCTTCTCTTCAAAGAGCTCCTCATCGGCGTAACGAATTTTTTCCGGGATCAGGCAGCCTGGGAGTACCTGAAGGAGCATGCCATACCGGCCCTCCTGGCAAGCAGACCGGATGGCGGCTTGATCCGGGCATGGACCCCGGGCTGCTCTACAGGCGAGGAGGCCTACTCGCTCGCCATCGTGTTCAAGGAGGCACTGGATCGTAGCAAACTTAAGGGGAATTATACGTTGCAGGTCTTTGCCACCGACCTGGACAAGGATGCCATTGATAAAGCCCGCCAGGGCGCTTACCCCTCCAACATTGCCGCGGATGTCTCCCCCGAGCGCCTGCACAGGTTTTTCGTCAGGGAAGAGAGCAGCGGCTACCGGGTCGTCAAGGATATCCGCGAGATGGTGATAATGGCGGTGCAAAATGTCACCATGGATCCGCCCTTTACCAAGCTGGACATCCTGATATGCCGGAACCTCCTGATTTACCTTACCCCGGAATTGCAGAAAAAGATCTTACCGTTGTTCCATTACAGTTTGAACCCAGGCGGTATCCTGTTCCTGGGGAGCGCCGAGACCACCGGCGGCTTTTCCGACCTCTTCACCCCGCTTGAAAGAAAATGGAGGATCTATCGGCGCAAAGAGTCTCATGGAAAAGCGAGGCTGGTGGAATTACCGTCCTCATTCTTCATTGAGCCCCCGGCCCTTCTCAGAGAGGCAGAACTGCCCGCGCCGGTACCAAATCTCCAGTCACTGACGGATCAGCTGATACTGCAGCAATTCTCCCCACCCGCCGTACTGATCAACGACAAGGGCGACATCCTCTACATCACCGGCAAAACGGGCAAGTATCTTGAACCGGCAGCCGGCAAGGCCAACTGGAACATTTTTGCCATGGCCCGTGAAGGGATGTACCATGAGTTGTCACGCGCCTTCCAAAAGGTGCTACGGCAAAAAGGCAACGTCACCATACAAGGTCTGAAGGTAAGGACCAATGGCACAGAGCATGTCGTGGACTTCACCCTCCAGGCGATTGAAGAGCCGGAAGCCCTGCAAGGGATGTTCCTGGTCGTCTTTAAGGATGTGGCGACCTCCACCGGCAGGAAACCGGCTGTCCGCGTCACGGGCCATTCATCACCACACGCCGCTATCGCTGAACTGGAGGAGGAGAGCAGACACCTCCGCGAGGATCTGCTGAATACCCGTGAAGAGATGCAGACCTCACAGGAAGAGCTCAAAGCAACCAACGAAGAGCTTCAGTCCGCCAACGAGGAGCTGCAATCCACCAATGAGGAACTGACCACGTCCAAGGAAGAGATGCAGTCTCTGAATGAGGAACTGCAGACGGTCAATGCCGAGCTGCAATCCAGGGTGGATGAGCTTTCGCGATTGAATAACGACATGAAGAACCTGCTCAACAGCACGGAAATCGCCACAGTGTTTCTGGACAAAACACTCAATCTGCAGCGGTTCACCCCCCAGACGACCCGGATCATCAAGCTGATCCCAGGCGATGTAGGACGGCTCATCACCGACATCGCATCCGACCTGATCTACCCCGCAATGCCCGATGACATTCGGGACGTGCTGCAGACGCTGGTGTTTGTGGAAAAGCAGGTTACTACCCGGGACGGACGCTGGTTTCTCACGCGCATCATGCCATACCGCACCCTCGAGGACAAGATTGACGGCGTAGTGATTACCTTTACGGACATCACCGTAGCCAAGACTCTCGAGATGGAACTACGCCGGTCGCACGACGAGATAGAAGCGAAGGTTGCAGAACGCACTCTCGAGCTTGCAAAGGCAAACGAGGAGCTTCTCTCAGAGATTGCTAAACACAGACAGGGACGAATCGATAAAGGCTAGGCACAGGGGTGAAGTGATACCGGAAGAGGTCAAACCATGAAAGAGGGCAATGGCAAAGAGGCAAATGCCCCTGATCTGCGTCTCCGCGCAGAAAAGCGGCTTGCAGAGGCACGGACCTCAAAAGGACCACACCCGAAGAAAGAAGACACCTCAAAACTGATCCACGAACTGCAGGTCCACCAGATAGAGTTGGAGATGCAGAACGAAGAGATCATGCAGGCACGCACCGAGATCGAGGTGAGCCTGGAAAAGTACTCCGATCTCTACGATTTTGCTCCGGTGGGTTATTTTACCCTTACAGACGAAGGTATCATCCGGGAGGTCAACCTTACGGGCACGGCCCTTCTGGGGGAGGATCGTTCACATCTGATCAACCGGAGCTTCGGTCTTTTCATTGCCGATGAGACGCGACCCGCCTTCTTTGTATTTCTTAAAAAGGTATGTGAGGGCAACACAAAGGAGAAATGCGAGGTCGTGCTCACACGAGGTAAAGATAACCCAAGGTATATCCACCTCGAAGGTAGAGCTTGGGAGACCGATAACAGCATGGACCGACTGTGCCTGATGGCTGTCCTTGACATCACGAATCAAAAGCTTTCTGAGAAATCGCTCCATCAGAAAACAGAAGAACTGGACCGCTTCTTCAGCGTTGCTCTGGACTTGCTCTGTATTACGGACACTGACGGTTATTTCCGTCTATTGAACCAGACCTGGGAGAGAACCCTGGGATTTACCCGTGAAGAGCTCATGTCCAAACGTTTCTTTGATTTTATTCACCCTGATGATGTGGAGAGCACCATTGAGGCGGTTGCCGTTTTGGCCTCCCAACGGGAAGTTATTAATTTTACTAACCGCTATCGCTGCAAGGATGGTTCATACCGCTGGCTCGAATGGCGTTCAGCCCCTGCCGGCAACTTGATCTATGCAGCAGCCCGGGATATTACCAAGCGCAAACTGGCGGAGGAGGCATTACTGAAGGCCAAGGAAGCGCTGGAAAGAAAAGTGGCGGAACGCACCGCCGAATTACAGAAAACCAATGAGCAGCTGCAACTTGAACTCACTGAGCGGAAGCGGACGGAAAGGCGTTTGCGTAAGGATACGGAGCGCACAAGCCTTCTCCTTGAACTCTATCTGAACGCCCCGCAGATGTCGGACAAGGAGCTTTATGACTATGTCCTTGAGAAGGCGGTCAACCTCACGGATAGCTCCATCGGCTTTTTTCACAAGGTCGCTGAAGACCAGAAAACCATTATACTGACCGCATGGAACAACAAGGCTCTCATGAACTGCACGGCCGTCTTTGACGATCACTATCCCATTGATCAGGCGGGGAACTGGGTGGACTGTGTTCGTCTCAAGAGGCCGGTAGTGTACAATGATTATCCGAACTCCCCAGACAGAAAAGGGTACCCGGAAGGTCATTCTCCCGTAGTGCGCTTCATGAGTATTCCCGTCCTCGATCGGAATAAAGTCAGGATAATAATCGGCGTGGGGAACAAAGCGGAAGAGTATGATGAACATGACGTTGTCCAATTACAGCTGGTAGCCAATGAAATGTTCAAGATCATCAAGCAGCGTCAATCTGATGAAGCATTGTGGAACAGTGAGGAGAGCTACCGCATGCTGTTTAATAGCATTACGGACGCTGTATTTGTCCATGAGGTCAACTCAGATGGTACACCAGGTCTATTCCTGGAAGTAAACGGTGTTGCCTGTGAGCGTTTGGGTTACACACGAGAGGAACTGCTCGCAATGTCACCTGTTGATATTAACGCTCCCGCCTCTGAGTCCGGGATCGACAATATGCTTACTATCGAGCAATCGGCAGCTGCCCATAATGTAGTCTTTGAGCAGGTCCATGTCACCAAGAACCAGCGGCGCATACCGGTGGAGATCAACAGCTGCAAAGTTTCTTTACACGGATGCTCATGTGTAATCTCATTAGTGCGTGACATCACCGATCGCAAGCGGGCGGAAGAAGAAAAGAAGAGACTAGAGACTCAACTCATTCATGCCCAGAAAATGGAGGCTCTCGGGGCCTTGGCGGCTGGAATAGCTCATGATTTCAATAACATAATTCAACCCATTCTGATCAATTCAGAACTCATCTCAGATACACTTCCCCTTGGCACACAGGAACGTGAATACCTTGATGTGATCATTGATGCTGCACAACTCGGGAAAAACTTTGTCAGACAGATCAAGGCGTTCGGCTCCGGCACAAAAACGACGTCCAAGCCCATTGTTTTGGGCCCTGTCGTTCGCGATGCCCTGATCTTCTTCAAGCGATCGCTTCCTCATGATATCAAATTCAGGCAGAGGATAACCACAAAAGAAAGCCTTGTACAAACAGATCCAACACAGGTCAATCAACTGATTCTCAATCTCTGTGTAAATGCGGTACAAGCCATGAACTCCGGTAAGGGTTCCCTCGAAGTATTTCTCAAGGAAACCGAGGTCACTTCGGCTACCCCTGCCCTCGTCAATAACCTCAAACCGGGAAAGTATATGAGACTCACGGTTTGTGATACCGGATGCGGGATCAATCCGGAAACGCGAGAGCGGATATTCGATCCGTTCTTTACCACCAGGAAGGCACGTATGGGCACCGGGCTTGGGCTCGCAATCGCACATGAGGTGGTAAAGAATGCTCAAGGGTCCATACTCTTATATAGTGAAGTAGGAAAGGGAACACGATTCGAGATTTTCTTCCCGCTGCACCTTGATTCTTTGGATCAGCCTCTTATTTAAGCTCCACATATGGACACAGGGATCGAGAAGTACATCCTCTTGGTTGATGACAACACAATAGACCTGCGCAGTATCCATCAATTGCTCGTCAATCTGGGGTACGAAGTGACCTCAACCACTAATTCTCAAGAGGCCCTCTCCATGTTCCGTAACGAGCCGGATAAATTCGATATGATTATAACCGATCAGTTCATGCCGAGGATGAAAGGTGATGAACTGGTAATTAGTGTGCGTGAGATCCGAAAAGATATTCCCGTCATTGTCTGTTCCGGGTCTGAAGGAGCTCTCCAGGAGCTGCAAAAACAAATGAGAGACTTTCAGGAATTCTTGCTCAAGCCTTTTTCAAGATCTGAACTTGCAGATACCATCCACCGTATACTGGCATAAGATCACTTTATTTTTTTAAACATGATACCCGCCAGAGCCTAGACTTGAAACCAATAACACCATACTTTAAGATCTAGGCATGGAAGCATACACTACTTTCTTTCGTAATCGCTAAATATTTTCTCATAAAAGGTCGATGGATAAATAAGTATGAACGCAATCATTGGTGCAGTCGTGGTATTGTCCTGTGTGGTCGGCGGATACCTGCTGGAGCACGGGAACCTCAGTGTCATCATGCAGCCGACGGAAGTCCTCATCATCTTCGGCGCCGCCACAGGGGCACTCCTCATCATGTCTCCTTTCAAGCTCCTTAAGGAGATCCTGAAAAACATATCCAGTGTAGTGAAGCCGAAACATTACGACTCAAAGAAATACATAGAGGTACTCTCGCTGCTCTATGAGATCTTCAACAAGATGCGCAAGGAGGGTATCATCGCCATAGAGTCTCACGTGGAGGAACCGAACAAGAGCGAGATCTTTAAAAAATATCCTGCAATCCTGAAGAACAAGCGCACACTTGATTTCATCTGCGACAGCCTTAAGATCCTGCTTTCCATCGATATACCGCCTCATGAATTCGATAATCTATTGGAGGTGGACATAGATGCCAATACGGCGGAGGCAAGCCATCCCTACCACCGCATCGCCAAGATAGCCGATTCATTGCCCGGACTCGGAATCGTGGCCGCGGTGCTCGGCGTTGTGCTCACCATGCAAAAGATCAACGAGCCGCCTGCGGTGCTCGGTGAAAGCATCGGGGCGGCACTCGTAGGAACCTTTCTCGGCGTGCTCACGTGTTATGGCTTTGTCGGCCCTCTTGCAACACTGATGGAGCACCAGATCAAGGAGGAGGAGTCATATTACCAAGTGGTCCGCATAGCAATCGTCTCTTATGTGGCGCGCTCCATCCCTCAAATCGCTATTGAATTCGCACGCAGGGCCATCCCGGAGAGTGTGCGGCCCGGCTTCAATGAGCTCGAAAAGATCATGAAGGGCAAAGGCAAGTAATGTCTGAAAATAGAGAACAGCCTGTCATCATAAAAAAATATAAAAAGGGCGGCGAAGAAGGGCACGGCGGGTCATGGAAGGTGGCTTATGCCGACTTTGTCACCGCAATGATGGCCTTCTTCCTTCTCCTGTGGCTGTTGACCATGACCTCCCAACAGAAAAAGATTGCGCTATCCCAATACTTTATGAATTATTCGATCTTTGAAAAGGGCGGTGGTGCTGCCGTTGCAACCCTCCAGGATGTCCCCGGCAAAGGTATGTTTGATGTAGGCAAGGGTGCAAAGCCCCCTCCCCCATCATCCATGGTTGCGAGCCAGCTTGCAGATAAAGTCAAGAAGCAGGTTCAAGATAACCTCAAAGAATTTCAGGACAGGGTGCTTGCCTTCGATGATAACGGCAACCTGCGTATCGAGATCATCGATACAGGGGGCACCTCATTTTTCAATGTGGGCGGCATCGATCTCTCAGAGAGCGGGAAGGCCCTTATCAAGAATATAGCCCCTGCGCTGAAAGGGTTGGACAAAAAAATCATCATCGAGGGCCACACGGATTCACTCGGATATAAAGGAATGACGTTCACCAACTGGGAATTATCCACACAGCGTGCATCGGCGGCACGTCTTGAACTCGAGAAAAACGGGATACCGCCAAACCAGATCGAGATGGTGGCGGGGTACGCCGACAGCAAACCCTTCATTAAAAACAATCCTGCCGATCCCAAGAACCGCCGTATCTCAATTGTGGTTGACAATAAGTCATCAACAAAGCAACCACCTCCAGCCCAGAGCATGCAAAAACCAAAGCTCCCGGATTCGCCGCCTGGCCTGCAATAGATCACTACCGGATAACCTCACGCAAAGGTATTTGGCCGATTAAGGAAGACTGGCTCCGGCCCCTGCAGGCATGTATGACCTCCAATAAAGGGTTGCCTCTTTACAAAGGCTGCCTCTTTAAGAGATCATTACTCGTGTTAAAGAAATTACCTATGAAGGAGATACATCAAGGCTCATGACGGATGTGATTCGCAGGTGCACTGATTCGGATCTTCATACCATTTTTGAGATAATCAATGACGCCGCTAAAGCCTACAAGGGTGTGATCCCTCAAGACCGCTGGCATGAACCGTACATGAGCCGGGCTCAGCTTCAATTTGAAATTGAGGATGGGGTTGTGTTCTGGGGGATCGAGATTGACGGAAAACTTGCAGGTGTCATGGGGATACAGGACAAGGGCGATATAACCCTGATCCGTCACGCCTATGTAAGGTCGTCCTTAAGGAATACCGGTATCGGCACAAGGCTCCTGAAGCACCTTGAGCCCATGAGCGACAAGCCTATCCTTATGGGAACCTGGGCGGCTGCGGACTGGGCCGTTGCCTTTTACCGGAAAAACGGTTACCGCCAGGTGAGCCCGGAGGAAACAAACCGCCTGCTGCGGAAATACTGGTCCATCCCTGAAAGACAGGTCGAGACATCGGTAGTGCTTGCAAACGAAAGATGGAAAGGGTCGACACCATGAGGCCTTCACATTCCGGGCATTCGCATTATAAAAAGCCCTGAACCTGCTCCACTATGAGTAGACAAGAGGATCGATGAGAGAAGGAGGCTTAGAGTGTTTACCAGCATGTTGTTCATTCTCATAGCAATTGGTTTGATCGCCGGGATCCTTTCCGGCCTGTTCGGTATCGGCGGCGGAATCATCATCATCCCGGCCCTGATATATATTCTGGGATATTCCCAGCACAAGGCCACAGGCACCAGTCTGGCCGTGCTCCTGCCGCCGATAGGCATCGCTGCTTTCATCGAGTACTATCGTCATAACAATGTCGATCTGAAGGCCGCATTCATCATAGCCGCGTTCGCCATCATGGGCGGCTGGGTCGGTTCACTGTATGCAAACCGGCTATCAGGACCGGTGCTACGCCTCCTCTTCGGCATTCTCATTATCGTGCTCGGAGGATATATGGCAATCGGTGCCCTGAGGAAACTCGGATACCTGTGATCATCAGGCTGATCCTTTTCTCTCTTATGGTAATGTTTAACTCTGCGTATTAAAATACACATGACTTTTCGCATAGGGGGTCTTCAGGTGAACAAGAAAGTCGATGACACACGGGTCCATCCCCATCAGCAAATGCTTGCAAAGATATTCACCTCTGTCCGCCTCATGGGGCCGCCCATGAGTGAGAAGCTTCTGGAACTCGTTTGCCATCTCTTCAGCCCGGAAGAGGCCTGCATTGCGATACATCTGCCCTTCTACCTGCCCAAGTCCCTTGAAAAGATCGCCCGCCGGACCCGGCAAAGTCCCAATGTAATCAGGCAGAATCTGGAGGTTATGGCACAGAGAAGGGTAATTTACGGTTCTGAGGAGGGATACGCCCTCCTGCCGCTCATCCCCGGCATGTTCGAGTATCTGCTCATGGATGGGAGGGATTCGCCCTGGCACAGGAGATATGCACAGCTCATCAACGCCCTCTATGCCACCGGCTATACAAGTGAATACAGCACAAGGCCCTCTCCGCTCATCCGCAACATACCCGTGGAGACTGTCATAGAGAGCACGAACCGTGTTGTGGATTCAGACCTCATGAGCGAGATGATTGAAGCCCATGATAAACTGGCTGTATTGAACGTATGCCAATGCAGGCAGTCACACATATTCTCGGACCACGAATGCAAACGGTCCAGTGCGGCTGACGGATGCCTCGTCTTCGGAAGCTTTGCCGAGGCTGCCGTTGAGAAGAGAAGCGGAAGATTTGTGAGCAGGGAAGAAATGCGGGATATCGTCCAGGACCGCTGGGAGAAAAACCTTGTCTTCATGTCGGCCAACCTCGTGCCTTCAAGCACGAATGCTATCTGCACGTGCTGCGACTGCTGCTGCCACTATATCGAATCCGTCAACCAGTTCGGCGGCCGGGTCTCCCTGGCCCGACCCCACTTCATCGTGGCTGTAGACGAATCCGCCTGCAATTCATGCGGCAGGTGTGCGAAGGTCTGTAACACATACGCCCACACAGTGAAAGACAAGCAGCATGTCTACGATTCGGACCACTGCCTCGGGTGCGGCCTGTGCGTCAAGGCATGCCCGAAAAAGGCCGTCTCCATGAGAGAGAACAGCGACTATTCGCCGCCGTCCAAGAGTTGGCTGCATTTCGGACTGCGAATAATGCCGGCAAGCATTTTGACTCAAATCAGGGTGGCGATGTCGAGGTAGATCGATCGGTACCCATCAGAAATAAAATGAACATATTGCAAGCGAGGTGAGGGATGGAGACCTGGAAACTCCCGCCTAAGGCTAAAATATATGAGGCCATGAGTGCGGTCGCCGACAACAGAATAAAGATCACGGGCACAACAAACGCCGAAGTAACCTCATCGTCGCATGACAAGACTTATACCGTGGTATGGAGCGAGGACCTCACCCGGATCACGTCCAATGACAATGCCTCCTATTGGCAGGGTTACTTGGGCTACCCCATCGTTGCGGTGCTCATGATGAGGGGGGATGTCACCTTCGACAGGGAGATCACAGAGCACCTCAAAGGCATTCCCTGGAAAGATATCAACAAACGGTTCAGGAACGACTATGAAAAGGCCGTGGACTCGGTGCTGAGCTCGCTTGAAGAAAAGGGGATCGATACGGGTATTCTCACAGCAGAAATAGAACGGATCATGGCCCAGCTCGGGCATCTCTCATTAAAGAAACTCTCCAAGGGTGCACGACCACCGAAAGAACGGTCCGGCTGACGATATTCTCACTTGTATCTGTTCCGTGCAGAAATGCCTTTTTAATTGTCGGCATAAGTCTTTATCAAGTCAGCCAATGGGGCCGGTCAGACATCCAAACCCTCACCGTCTCGTGCAGCCAATCATCGAGTCCTTTCACCATATAAAATCGCGGGAAAAGGAGATTGTCATGAGGGGAGATCACACCCTCATCAACGGCGATTTTCGCCAGGGTCGTATAAGGATAAATGCGGATGCCGATGGTAATCTTCAAGGCATCCAATCGAAGCGAATCAGCAAAGACAAGGCTTTCTTCAACCGACTCTTTCGTCTCGCCGGGACCTCCCAAAAGCAGGAAGCCCATCCTTTTTATCCCGAAGTCCTTCAGCATTTCAGAAGTCTTGAAGATTGTATCAAGGTTATACTTTTTATTCATGGTGCGAAGAATTCGCTCACAACCGCTTTCGAATCCCAAACTTACCTCTGTGCAACCGGCCCTTGACAAGAGATCAATAAATTCTTCATCAACCTTCCCGGGGTAAATGATGCACCGAAAGGATATCTTCAATCCGCTCTTCATAAGCTTAGAACAAATCTCTTTGGCATAGGGCAAAGGGATATTAAAGGTATTATCGACAAAATAGAACCGTTTGAATCCTGCATCAACGTGGCCGGCTATTTCCTCAATGACTAATGAGGGACTTCGTTTCCTGATGGAGCGGCCTTCGATTACACTGGTTGAACAATAACTGCAGTCCATGGGACAGCCGCGCCTCGTCTGAACCGGCATCCATATCTCCTGTTCGTTGGAGACACTGAGAGACGAGATGAAGCTATCGGCCAAAGGCAACGTATCCAGGTTTTTCACAAACTTCCTTTTCCCCTGAAGTCCAAGACCCCGCAGATAGAGGCCGGGCGTTCCGGAAAAGCCTGCACCACGTCTGATCCGATCCAGAAGGATGGGGAATATGCCTTCTCCCTCTCCTTGTATTCCCATATCTGCTTCCAGATAATCCAAGACACTTTCCGGGAAGATGCTGTACCCTGCCCCGCCCAAGACGATTATGGCGCGAGAAAGATCTCGACAATCCGTTACGGTTTTCTTGACCTGATCCAATAAAAATCTCGGGCCTTCCATCTTCTGGTCGTCTATATTTCTTACGGAGATGCCTATAACCTCTGGATGAAAGGTTTCAACTGCCTCCATGATGGACAACCGGTTGTCCTGCCGGGTCATAAGGTCAAGCAATCTTACCTCATGCCCTGCGTTTCGTGTCGCTGCGGCAACACAATTCAATCCCAAGGGCAACGGAAGGATATTGATCTGTTCAGTATTTGCGGAAATGAGGAGTATTCGCATGTTTTATTCTGACTCAAGGATGTTAGATCAATATCGATCTTTTTTCAATAATCAAGAAAATGTGGCCAAATTAATAGTAAAAATGATGGACTGTTGCAATAGACAGGGTTCATGATACATAAGAGAAATGAGCGTAAGGGTCTGATCTTGATGAAAACGCAAACCCTTGCAGATGATGTCCAGTTCAATGACAAAGGGGAGTATTACCCGTCATGTCCTCTATAAGGATTGAGATCTGGGTCGTTATTTCAATCTTTGTCTTGCTCTTCTTCCTCATTCCCGGTATTAACCACGGGTTGTGGAGGCCTGATGAACCACGGGTTGCAGGCATATGTGCCGAGATGGCACGGACCCATGATTTTGTCATTCCCCATCTAAACGGCAAGCCCTTTCTCGAAAAGCCTCCCCTTTACTATGCTGCAGGGGCTCTCGCCGGTTCTCTCCTCGGAGTGGATAGCGACATCCCTTACCGCCTTGTATCGCTCTTCTTCGGCACTCTCACGATCATTATTACCTTTTTAGCGGCATCAAGAAAGGGCGGGCCCATCATGGGCATCATTGCAGGGGGTATCCTGGCAAGCTCATGGGAGTTCTTCATGTTATGCAGGTGGATACAGGTGGATGTCATCCTTGTTTTTGGTGTGACTATTGCCATGTATGCATATCAAAAATGGCTGGATTCCGCCAAGGCCTCCTATTCCATCCTTTTAGGCCTTGCTGTGGGGATCGCCTTCATGGGGAAAGGCATGGTCGGACCGGCGATCGTTGCTGCTGCCGTATTAACTGATATCATACGCCGCAGAGATCTCGGTACATTCAGGCGGATCAGGCCGTTTGTGGTTCTTGCATTCATACTTATTGCTGTACTGCCCTGGATTGTCGCCCTCTGGGCCCGCGGAGGCTGGCCTTTCATCAGAGAGGTAATCGTGGTGAACAACCTCATGCGTTTCACGGGCGCTCCCGAAGGTGCGGCACTCGGGCATCAGAACGGCCCCCTGTATTATCTTGAACACTTTCCGGGGAATTTTCTGCCATGGACCCTGATCTTTATCCCTGCTTTCATTGCATCCATCAGGAAGTTCAAGGATGACCCCTATATCTGCTGGTTCATCGCCCCGTTCATCCTTCTATCCATCGCTTCGACCAAGAGGGGCTTATACCTGGTGCCGTTGTACCCCGCTGCTGCATGCATGATAGCAGACTGGATCTCGAATGCGCACCTAATGAAATGGGAAGAGCTTCTCATAAAGATTACCTGGGCCGTCTCTATCGCCGGCTGTCTTGCCCCCTTCGCCGGCGCTTTTCTCGGGATGCCGGCACTCGGGATAGCTTTTGGTATGCTCGCAGTCTTCTCTCTGGTTCTCATCACAAGGGCGAGGGTGAAACAGCAAGAGGCCGTATCCCTGGTCATGATGGTGTGCATAGCCATGTGCGCATGCACGATGATATATTTCCCCTACATGAAGCCGGACAAGGACTACCTTGGTTTTGCACAGCAGGCCCTTGCTGCGGCGGGCAACAGCGAGATAACCCTTATCGACACTGATGAGTCATTGGAGGGGGTGTTCCCTCTTGTTGCCGGCAAGACCGCAAGAGAGGTGTCTTCTCGAACGGATATCAGGGATGAGGGTTTCTATCTCTTGGCCGGGAATAACGATACATTCATGAAGGCATTGCAACAGCGATCCAGGGTGGAGGTATTCATGGAGAGGAAGCTGGGTCAGAAAACGACACGGCTTTTGTATATCAGGCCCGACACGGCCGGTAAAAAACCAAACATCTAGGCGATTCCATCCGTTCATCATACGTTCTCCGGCACTAAGTGATATCTCCTATTCCCCTTCCACCGGGACAATTGCCCCTGCAGGCATGGCAGGTTTCCAAGGTATAACCTTTTAACGTAGTGACGATAGACTTCTCCCTGCAGTTTTTCTGTATTACCCTTGATCCGTCCAGGGCCTTGCCGGGGCAATTATCAACGCACAGGCTGCACTTCCCGGAACAGAACATATACCGCGCAATCGGGTCTTCATCCAGTGCTTCGTCTAAAAGCATTGCCCCAATCGTAATCCTGTTTCCGAACACATCATTGGTGAGCAGGGTGTTCTTTCCCATAACACCCAATCCGGCCATATACCCGGCATGCTTCAGCGACAGTATCCCCTTGCCTTCTTTTGCATCTGCATCCCAGTACTCATACGGCTCACTCGGGATCGGCACTGCGATAACACCTGCATCCTGCAGATCAAGTGAAAGCCGGCAGGTTAGACGGAATACCTCATGAAGGATAGTCTCTGATGCAAACGTGTATGGAACAGGGCTTGCCGAATAAAAGGCGCCCTCGGGGAAACGCTTTGCCAGTACAACAACCGACCTCGTGCCGGAGAAAATATCTCTTGGCCCGAAACCTTGCGGTGCATCTTTGAACCTTTCAACCGGTGCGATCCCGCACAGGTCCGCACCAAGATTCTTAGCCATACTCTTCAGTCTTTTTGCAGTCATCTTTTTCATGTGATCTTTCCTCCGTGACATCGGATGCACTTCATATTTTTTCATCATCTAATGCAGGCAGGCAACGGATAGAGAAAACAATACGGATGCTATTATCCAGAACAAGGCCTTTATCATCCCCAGGAAAGTCGCCGCTTCCCGATACCGGCAAAGAGACTCCTCTCTCGGGACATACCTGATCGAGTACTCAGGGGTGAACAGATACACGATATATGCAATCACCTTGCCCACTTTCATACTTCCATACATTGCAGCCTGCTGTCCATAATGATTCCCTACAGTATTTTACTTGGTCGAATCCAATCGTCATATCTGATGGACACGTTCACAAATCCTGATTATATACCCTTTATATGGAACTCTATCAGCTGCGGACCTTTGTAACGGTGGCAGAGGAAGGGCACCTGACACGTGCCGCAGGAAAGCTTTTTACGAGTCAACCCGCCATCAGCGCCCATATCAAGGCCCTCGAAGAGGAATTGGGAGTGCCCTTGTTCGTACGGACACCCAAGGGTATGCAGCTCACCAAAGAGGGTGAATTGCTCAAGGCCCAGGCGGAAAAGGCCTTGGACACGATTAAGGAGATGCACCATCAGGCAAAGGTGCTCCAGGGGGACATCCTGGGCACGGTCCGCCTCGGTCTGAACATTGACCCCAGGTTCCTGAAGATCAGCGAATTCTTTTCCATGATGTCGTCTAAATATCCCCGGCTGGAATTCCACCTGCTCCAGAACATGTCGTGGGAGGTACTTGACAAGATCAAGTCCGGCGGGCTCGATGCGGGCTATATATTCGGCAACAATGAGTATCCCGAGATCGTCACCATACCCTTATCCGATTTCGATCTCAGGATCGTCGGACCCGCCCACTGGAAAGATGATCTCAAAGGCGCCGGCTGGCAGCGGATCGCCGAGATGCCCTGGATCTGGGTTCCCCCCATGTGCCCATACTATAAGATCGTGGGTAGCGTGTTTGAAAAGAAAGGCCTCAAGCCATTTAAGGTCGCACTGGCTGATGGAGACTACATCTGCAGGGCCCTTGTCTCATCAGGGGTCGGGTTGACCATCATGATCGAGGAGGAAGCCCTGGAAGCCCAAAAAGAAGGCAAGGTAGTCATTTGGGAAAAGGAGCGCTTTCAGGTACGACTATCCTTTGCCTACCTCGGGAACCGCTCAGACGACCCCGATATCCGCACCGTCATTGATGGAATCCGCACGGTGTGGGGAGTCGCATGATTTGTATTACAACGTTGCTTACTCTCCCTTATGATCGGATTCATGATCCAGGAGAAATTTCTTTCGCCACAACCCGCCGCCATACCCCACCAGGGACCCATCTTTGCCGATTACCCTGTGGCATGGAATGATGATGGAAATCCTGTTGTCGTGGTTCGCCTTCGCAACAGCCCTTAGGGCCTTGGGCTTCCCAATAATCTCCGCCTGCTCACTGTAAGAACGGGTCTCGCCGTAGGGTATGGTCTGTAAGGCCTGCCACACCTCTTGCTGGAAAGGTGTGCCCTGCAATACCAAGGGGAGACGGAATTCTTTGCGTGTCCCGGCAAAATATTCTTCCACCTGTTTATTCAGCGCCTCAAAATGTCTGTTGGAACCGGGGACGAACTCTGCGCTCAGTATCCTTTTCAACCTCGATAGCTGCGTCTCCAGCATCCTTCTATCAATGAATTCCAGAAGGCAGATCCCTTCATCGGTCGCCCCAGCCAGCATAGGGCCTAACGGGGTCAAGATCCTTGTTACGGTAATAAGCCGATGATGCCGGCTCGTGTTCGGCGAGAACCCTGTCGTCTTTTTGAATGACTCGGTGAATCCGCCCAACGACTCATAGCCGGATTCAAATGCCGCATCGATGACCTTCTCCCCGAACTGAATCCTTCCGAATGCCTGGCCGATCCGTAATGTCCGCAGATAGGACTGGAAGGTCATCCCGTGATGTGTTTGAAACCACCGCCGGAGACGGTTCGGGTCGATCCCCCGTTGTTTCAGGTCACGGTCTTTCAATCTGATCCCCGGGGCGGAATCGATCTCATGAAGAAGGGGCCTCAGCCAGTCAGGGGTCTCCCCTTTGTAGCCCAGCGGGTTACAGATCTTGCAGGGCCGGTATCCATGCATAAGGGCTTCGCGGGCTGATTGGAAGAACTCGACATTCTCCTGTTTGGGTTTGCGTGCAGTGCAGGTGGGGCGGCAGAATATGCCCGTGGTCTTTACCCCTACGATGAAGATACCTTCAAAGGTGCTGTCTTTCTGCAGCATGGCGTTATACAGAGTCTTCGTATCGGGTAATGCCTGCATCGTATAATCTCCCTTTATCCCTGGGTCGTTTGTGGCACTCATCATCATTTCCTTCAATAAGGGCTGTCTGAAAAACGGGCAACCGGAAATTTAACAACCAATTTTCGATCGTTTGTTGAAAAAGTCCCAATTATTTAATAGAATGTTTATCTTGGTTCCTTTTAGATTAGCGCTTTGTTGAGCCACATCACCTATATAGCCATGCTGAAGAGCCTTCCAACGCCTGCAGTGAGCCCCATTGCGAGTGCTCCCCAGAAGGAAACTCGCACTGCACCCCTGACAATAGACGCGCCACCAGCGTATGCGGCGGTTCCACCCAGAATAACCAAAGTGGCCAGTGCTGTCGCAGATGAGACTTCAGTAACCCAGGCTGAAGGTGCCAGTAACACTGTTGCAATTGGAACGATGGCACCAACAGCGAAAGAAATTGCAGAGGCAAGAGCGGCTTGGATTGGCCGCGCCCGTAGGGCCTCTGTAATGCCAAGTTCATCATGGGCGTGCGTCCCAAGAGCATCACTCGACATCAGCTTTTCTGCTACGAGTCGAGCCAGCGGTTGGTCAAGCCCTCGGCTCACATAAATTGAGGTCAGTTCTGCGAGTTCGCGCTCTGGTTGAATTTCCAATTCATGCTTTTCTCTCTCGATGTCCGCGCCTTCGGTATCTGCTTGCGACTGCATCGATACATATTCACCTGCCGCCATTGACATTGCGCCTGCCACCAGGCCTGCCACACCCGTAAGGAGAACACTACTTTGTGGAGCGCCGGAAGCGGCTATGCCAACAACAAGGCTTGCAACCGAAATAGTCCCGTCATTAGCACCAAGGACAGCGGCTCGAAGCCAGCCAATTCGACCCGATCTGTGGGACTCCTTATGAATCTGGGACATCAACAAAGTCTCCTTATAGCTCATTCTCTATGAGGGGCTACCTCTATTTCACTCTTCTACATCCTGTTTATCAAGGAATGTCAGCACCCGCTCCAGTTCCTTCCTCAATTGCTGGTACCCATAGGGCTTCTGGATGAAACCAGCCAAGCCCTTGCCTGTAAAACGCTGAGCGACCTCCTTCTCGCTGTAATCGCTGGATAGGATTACCTTCACATCAGGGCGAATCTGTTTCAGGGCTTTGAATGTTGCAATTCCATCCATCCGGGGCATCGTCAAGTCAAGGACCACGCAGGCAATCTCATCAGCATGCCCTTGGAAGACTTCAACGGCTTCCTGCCCATCTGCAGCAGTCCGCACTGAGTAACCCGAACGGGTCGCCATTTCCTTGCTGAAGTTTATCACCTCGTCCTGGTCATCGACAATGAGTATTGTCCCTCTCAGGGATGAAGGCCACTTGCGGACCGGTAGAATCGCTTCAGTCGATTCTAATTGCACTGATTCGGGTAGTGTCGTTTCGGAAACAGGAAAGATTATGCGAATCGTTGTTCCCTTGTTCACCCTGCTGTCAACAAAGATGGCCCCCTTATGGCCTCGGATAATACCCAAAACCGCCGACATGCCCAATCCCCGGCCGAAAAATCTTGTGGTGAAAAATGGCTCGAAGAGTCTATGCAGTGTTTCCGCGTCCATCCCGCAGCCCGTATCGGCGACCTCCAGATAAACGAACCTGCCGGGAGAGAGCTTTTCATCGATGCGGCTTTTCAGGAGATCTTTCTCTTTATAGATCTCAGTACCCGTTGAAATAGTTATAAATCCCGCCGTTTCACCTATGGCCTCGGCAGCGTTGGTAATGAGGTTCATTACAACCTGCTGAAGCTGGTTTGCATCTGCCAGAACAGGTGGTGAGTCATGCGTAAGAAGAAGGTTCAGAGTTGTAGTTTCCGGAATGGCCGCACGGAAGAAGTTGATGTTCTCTTGTACAAGTATACTGAGATTCACATTTTCGGTGGCATACCTCCCCTTTCCGGTGTAGGCAAGCATCTGCTTGATCAAATCAGCCGCACGCTTGGATGCTCGGATCGCATTATCAATGCGCGGGCGGGCGGATGAGCCGGGAGAGAGGTCATCAAGTGCCAGTTCCAGGCTGCCCAGAATGACTGCTAATAGGTTATTGAAATCATGGGCAATGCCTCCTGCAAGCGTACTCAGACTTTCCAGTTTCTGCAGATGGAGAAACCGGCGTTCTAACTCCAGACGTTCCTGCTCCACCTTCTTGCCCTCAGTAATATCGCTCATCACAACCTTGTAAACGAGCGAGCCGCTCTCACCTGCCTGTACGGCGGTAGCCTCTATCCGCACGCAGAATGGGGGACCCCCACGACGCAACATCCTCAATTCGAACATCTGCGGCATGCCCGTTTCAAAAAGTCGCTTGCGGTGCAGGTAGTAACCGTCATGGTCCTCCCTGAGGATAAAGCGCATAAGGGGATGGTTGACCAGTGAGCTTCTTTCCACCCCAAGCAACCGTGAGGCAGTCAGGTTCGCCTCCATGATCAGCCCCTTCTCATTCAGGGTAAGATACCCCACCGGGGCGAGGTCGAAGAGGTCAAAATACTTGGTACGGGAGATTTCCAGTTCCACCTGCGCCCGGAGCAGTTCTTCGTTCTGCATCTCCAACTCTATCTGGTGGACCTGCAGTTCGTGGAACAGACGCCGGTCTTGTTCTGGAGAAATGTCGCTCTGATCGGTAGATTGTTTCTGCAACCGTTTCTCTGCTTGTTTACGAAGGTTGGCTGAACGCTTCTTTATCGAATCTTTTTTAGCCATTACCACTCTCTACGGGTTGTAGTGTTTACACATTTCTGGTCATAGTGTACCACCCAGGCTATATGCAATGGATCTTTCAGATACTATTAATAAGCATACAATCTTAAAAAAATAGTGTTGGACCATAAAAACTGAAACATCAGACAAACTGAATATATCTGCGATATATCACCGGTCTCAACTATTTACTATCAACTGTAGCTTCCCTTGTTTTTCTTTCTAAGTGTGAAACCTGGTTCACGTCCTATTCTTTTGAAAAAATTGGGGAGCCATTGCAGCTCCCCAAAAGGGGAGTATCTAGGAAATATAGGTTACTTATGAAATTGGTCATTGTGAGTGGTTATTCACAGTTATTTTAGCTGGAGATCGGTCTTACTATTACCCATCACTCAAGGAACTTTGGCCCATATTACTATACCTCTTTTCCATCTTTTGTTATGCCAGTTATGGCATGCTTCCTTAGCTTTAATGGGATAAAGGACTGCTTTACTACCCTCGTCGCCCTTGAATGAAGCCGATTATCACAACAATAATGGCAATCACCAGCAAGATGTGAATTAACCCTCCCATCGTGTAACTGGACACCAACCCCAGCAGCCACAGAACTATCAGTATTACAGCAATTGTCCACAACATGTGATCCTCCTTTCAAATAGATTCCCCGGCAAGCCGGTAAAACCCCTTTGGACTACTCGATGGTCATCCGGTTATTTACACCCTTCACACCGTTTACGTCGTTGACGAGTTTGGTGGCCAGATCCTTTTCGGCTGCGTTGCCGGCTTTGCCACTTAATGTAACCACACCCTTCTTCGTGGTGACCTTGGTATTGAGGGCACTGGTCGAGCGGTGATAGAGCAACGTCATCTTGACCTGGGCGGTGATGGAGGCGTCATCCATCTTTTGGACTACCGTTTGCGTCTTTTTCGAGGTTTTTGTCACGGTCATCTCATTATTTACGTCTTTAACCCCTTCGACATCCTTGGTGTATTCAGTCGTCAGATCCTTTTGTGCCTGGCTGGCCGCTTCGCCTCGCAGGGTTACGATTCCGTCTTTAGTGTTAACCTCCGTCATAGCGCTCACGTTCCGATGATACAGGAGCATGGTTTTCACTTTCGTTGTGAGCCACGCATCCGATTTCTCAGCGGGGCGTTCCCCTTTGACTTCCAACCTGTTGTCCACACTCTTAACCCCTTGCAAGCTCGCCACGGTCTCCTGGGCTAATGATTTGTGGGATTCTTCAGAGACAGTTCCCGTTAAGCTCACAACGCCATCCACGGACTGGATCTTAATATCATCGTCCTTGAGGTATGTCTTGAACACATACGACTGCTTGGCGGTTGATTCGATGCGGCTGTCCATTTTCGACGCTTGCACAGGTACGCTGATCACCAGCATAGCCGCCGCTGTAACCATTAGCATTAGAGATAGAGAATATATTGCTTTCATGGTACTCCTCCTTTAGGATTTCGATTTGACTGCTGGGCTACTTTGTTTCAAATGATAATTTTCCGACAATAGAAGATTCGCAAGCCAGTCAACTCCCCGATTAGATCTCTCCATCCCGCCGGGTGGTAACAGGAAGGACCTACATTCGTATGATTACCAGGATCATAAAAATAGTAAGAGCAAATGGCCTGCCAATAGCCGAAGGAAGATCAGATGTTTGGAATCACCCATTAATAACAGTTTGTTAGATGAATAAGAGAGTAGCAGAAGAGTATGAAACGATTCGTTTTGCCTCAATATTTGGTGGAACCTCAACATATTGAGGGATACTTTGAAGGAACGTGGGCAGTCTAATCTGGACTAACGGGGGTGAGTGTACATCAGTATTCAGAAGGAGAAGTGTGCTGTTTACCTGTCCAATCCGAACCGGATGTCGAAGTTCACAGCGCGTTAGATCCGGGATATCGTGAAGAAATGCGCTAAAATGCTGGCATCAGTAAGGTTCTGCTGGTACTGGGATTATCGTTATAATCGGCTCAAATCCTGGAAGTTGCGGGTGCACTCCTGTTTTTTGTCTACCATCCTCCAAAGACACGGAAGGAGACAATGCCTTTTCAAAGGTGCCCGGCCGTCTCACTGAACTCGGCCCCTATGAAAAGAACATCAGTCTTACTGAGAACATCGGGGCCTACTCGATGAATATCAGCACCCAGGGGCTGTTCGTAAAGAAAGGAAAGTCCCTGGTTTTCAACACCGCGCTCCAGAAGAAGTTCGTAATGAACAATCTTCACCTCTCTGTACAAGAACGGCGCAAAGATGCTCGAGATATTCAAAGACAAGATCATCCTGTACTCGTTCATGCGAACCATCGAGGTCGACAACCCCTAAATCCTGTTCCCCCTCGATGTGAGCCAGCCGAAAAAGATCAGGTTGGAAAAGGAAAAGAAGGTTCTTGCCATCCATTATAAAAATAAGGTGGATGTCTGGAACCTGGAGAATCAGCTCATCCCTATGAGCTATTCACCTAGGGCTGAGGACCAGCAGTTACATTATAGGGTTGGAATCTGACAGCCTTCTCTTTATATATTCTCTTATCAAGCAATGGAGGTGAAATGTCATGGTTGAGGTGAGACGTGTTGATACTAAGGGCATGATGAAAGACTTCATGATGTTCCCATGGACATCCAGGATCTATGAGAATGATCCTGCATGGATTCCCCCTCTCATCAGTGACCAGAAAAATCTTTTTGACAGAAGAAAAGGATACTTTTTCGAGATAGGCGAAGCAGAGTTTTTTCTGGCATATAAAAACAGCAGTCTTGTCGGCCGTATCACAGCCCACGTGAACCATCTTTATGAAAGTAAATATGACAACGACACGGGGTTCTTCGGGTTCTTCGAGGCCGTCAATGACCCGGAGGTTGCCCGTGCCCTTTTCGATACCGCATCTTCCTGGCTTAAGCACAAGGGCAAAAAGATCATGAACGGCCCCCAGAGCTTCTCCATCTATGACTCGGTGGGGTTCGAGGTGGAAGGTGCTGAGAACATCCCCTCAGTGGGTAATTTCCACTTTGCCCCTTATTATAAGGATTTTGCCGAGGCATGCGGGTTTGTTAAATGCATCGACTGGCATTGTTTCCTGGTGAAACGTGTCAATTATGAACAACATATACCCTATCTGGATGAAGTAAGAAAGGGCCTTCTCTCCACTACGGACGCGGTATTTAAAAATCTTGACAAGCGGGATTTGGCAAAAAGGGTGAAAGATGTGCATGATATCTTCAATGCCGCATGGGAGGGAAACTGGGGCCATCTTCCGCTGACAGACAAACAGACCGAGATGATCTTTTCCGAAATAAAGATGTTCCTCACCCCTGAATTTACCGTATTTGCGGAGAAGGATGGAAAGACCATAGGCTTCATTCTCACCCTACCAGACATCAATCCGGCATTAAGGGTTTTAAACGGAAGGCTCTACCCGTGGCGGCTCTTAAGGTTCATGAGAGAGGCAAAAAAAACCAAGAGGATGAGAACCTTCATCATGGGGGTGCTCCCGGAATATCACGGGCAGCACATCGATGAGATTTTTTACCTGAAGGCCATTGAACAGGGTCTTCTCGCAGATATCTGGGAGTCTGATTGCTCGCTGATCGTTGAGACCAATACAAATATGATCCATGCACTGAAACCGTTCACCCCTGAGCTCTACAAAACCTATCGAATCTATGAAAGACCTATTCCCTGACTTCAGGGTTATTCGTCCGTAGCCAGGGTTATGTCCGCTAGTTGCGGGTGATGATCGATCGGGCCATGGGCTCGCCCCAGCGGTACACTGCAAAACCAAGGCTTATCCCGACAACGAGGTCCGTCACATAGTGGTAGCGCAGGTAAACCGTCGAGAAGAGGAGGAGAACTGTCCAGACAAGGGCAACGGGAAAATATCTCTTCGCGTATCGCCAGGACAGAAGCACGGTGAGCAGGGAGACAAGGGCGTGTCCGCTCGGCATGCAGTCGTACATCCTGCCTTCAGCCTGTGCCAGCAGGTTTCTGAGGAAATCAAAGGTCCACAATCCGGTCAGGGGAACGCTTTGCAGGTGTTCCATGGTGAATCGCGGCCCGAGGACCGGGGTGAAATAATACCCGATGTAGGAGAGATAAAAGCCCATGAATATGGTCGATGCAGCGACATGAAAGTCATCCCTGGTCTCCCTGAGAAAATAGAGGATCACACACAGTGTGAGGGGAAGAAAATAGAAGCTCGCATAGGATATCTGCAGTATTTCCGAAAGTGCAGGGTACATGATTCTTTCCATGAGGATAGTGGGGTCGTGCCCAAGAAAAAAAAACCGGTCGGCGGCCATGACGAGGCTGTCAAATTCTCGGGGGTTGATGATCGGGATGAGTGTGCGATTCTCCAGATAGATGACTATCAGGAACGGGAGAACATACCAGTCCCGGAAAAACCGCACCCATGCGTGGGGAAAACGCCTGTGGACATAAGCCGCCAGGAGGATGGCTGCAGTGATGAGCATGTTCAGCACAAAGATGTCATGGGCCTGCCTGATGTGCATGAAAAGGAGGATGAGGAGATTGGACAGCACTGCCATGCCGATGGTAAGGCCTTCTTCAAGGCTCAGAAACTTTTCAGGATTACATGCCTTCATCGGTGCACTCCATTTGCCGGTTTTTTCATAGGCGATCTCTAAGGCTTTCCTATTGAGTTGGAGGCCCCTGCAAATGGTTGTGGATTCCTCAGACCTTTGAAATAACGTTTACGGGTAGAAAGATTGACGCCGGTGTACAGCTGGCAACCGAGCAGAGTTCGTTTCCATGGGCTCATGCCAAAGAAGCGTTTTGTCATTGCGCCGAAAGAATAGGCTTGTCTGTTCAAGCGGTCGAAACCGTTAGTGAGCTCATCAGCAGTCATGCCCTTGGGTTGAAAAAGGAGTGTATCCGGAGGATATCCACAAAGCCACCAGTCACGCACGAACAACCTGCCTTCGTTTAAGAGGCGCTCATATAAGCGTGTTCCCGGATAAGGAGTGAGAATCCTTAGCTGGACAACATCCAGACGACCTCTCATTATAAATTCAAGGGTCTGATCGAACACATCCTTGTTTTCGTAATCAAAGCCAAAAACAAAGGAGCCCAGTATACCGAAACCTTCACCATGGAATCGATGCATGGCCTCATAAAAATCGATCCTCAGATTCTTTATTTTTTTTACCTCATTCTGTGTGCCTTTCTGTACCGATTCGAATCCGATTAAAAGCCCCAGGCACCCCGCACGTTTCATCAATCCCAGCAGCTCCAAATCCTCAGCTAATGAAACCGTGCCTTGCGCCAGCCATCGCCGCCGAAGAGGTATCATTTCAGTAAAAAGCTTTTTGGCTGCATTCCGGTTCAGTCCAAGGGCATCATCGACGAAGAAGATGTAAGGGGAATCAATAGCCTCTATCTCGGCAATCACCTCCTGAACCGGCCTCACTCGATATTGCTGCCCCAATGTCCGGCCAATGCAACAGAATTCGCAGTCGTACGGACACCCTCGGGATGTCTCGACGCCGATCGGGATCGGAATATAACCTTTACCTTTGGTTCCGGGAAAGAGATCTCGCCGTGGTTTCGGAAGACCTTGGAGATCGGTCAGTTTACCGGCCCGATATAGCCTTTGCATCTGCCCTGAGGCGGCATCCGATACAAGTCGCGACCAGATATTCTCAGCTTCTCCCACGACCACCGCGTCTGCATGCTCCAAAGCTTCGTCAGGCAATACCGTGGGGTGTATTCCTCCCATCACCACCAACACCTTCTTCCGGCGATAGGTGTCAGCAATATCATAGGCTCTTAGCACAAGGTCAGTCATGACGGTGATACCCACCAAATCCACATCTTGATTCGTGTCATCGGGAGCAAAGGCTTCATCGACAATCGTAACCGTGTGGCCAGGCGGGGTAAGAGCTGCCAGAAGAGGAAGATTTACCCTCTGGAGCTTGAAAGGGCTGGATAACGTGTCTTCACGTTGCTCGCGCGGTGCGATAAGTTTTATTTTCATCATTGCGCCTTGGTACCATTGCCGACAGGTCTCGAAACGCCCCAGCCGGCATCCGGCGGTGTAGGTATCATCTTCACCACGTAATCGCCTAATCCATGAAGAGAGCCGCTCATATAGGAACGCACTTTGTTGTCCTGGTCTGTCAAAGAGAAAATCGATTTGTCGTAAGGACGGACCCGCAAAGACATCGGTACGCCCATCAGGTCGAGAAGGGTCGCAAAATTGTTGAGATGGGAAACCCTGATGCCGGGGGGAATGCCGGCTAAGAGCCCTTTCTTGCTATACTGCTTGCCTGACACGAGAAAATCGGGCACATCGACGATCACCTTGTCAGGCTTCATATGGGTATACACTTTCCCATGCTCCGCCAAAGTCTGGCCATGGTCCGATGTGTACAGTATGACATAGTTCTGATTCGTCGTTCCGGAAACAAACACCCGGAAGAATTCATCCACTTGAAAGCGGATCCCGTTGTCATAGGTATTGACGAGCTTCTCACGTCCCGCCATGCTTGGGTCAATGGATTCCGATGCCCCCATAACCGGCTTCCAAATCGCAGAGACCATATCGTCCGGATATCTATTGCGATAGCGGAAATGAAGACCCTTCTTGTTGATGAGAATGAAATAGCCGCCTCTTTCATTCAGAAGACCACTGAGAAAGCCGGCTACGCCCAAATCCTTCGTGGTTTCAAGATCGACGTGGCACTCCTCGAACGACTGAGAGTCCATCCACCTGTCCAGGGATCTCACGGGACCATCCCCGGCTGCTTTCAAGAGCTGAGAAAGATAGCCTCCATCAATGTCAATATAGACCGTCTCATAGCCCATTTTCTTTGCGTAATCAAAGATTGAAGGGTTCCTGTCGGTTCGAAAGTCGACATCGGGAAATGCGTTGTGACCGGTAATGAGATAGGCATTGCTGATATGGGAAGCGGTACCGGCCGCGACACAAATGCCGAGATTCTTGAGGCGCCCCTGGGTTTGAAGGTATTGAAGGAACGGTGTGGTGGCACGAGGGTAGCCGTTCAGGCTGAGAGTGCTGCCGCGAACCGACTCATCGATGACATAGATGATGCTGTCGGAAGGCCGCTGGGAGATGTGAAACACAGGCAGGTCGTCTCGCGGTCCATGGTATTGGCTTAAGGTTTCAAACTCGTAATGAAGTGTTGAACGGAGGAAGGAGGTCAGGGGATTCAGATTGAAGCTGTGTTCCGGCACGTGGAGGAAGAGGGCGTAATTGGAAGCCAGGAGGTAGAGCGCCGGCAGGAGGCTCAGCGCCAGGGTCTTTCGGGATGCGGATACAGGCGGGACGAGGATCAGTGCGGACAGAACGAGTACGTAGGGGAGAGAATACAAAAAGACGAGCGGTTTGAAGAAGCTTGAGATGGCTTCTCGGATAGTATCCCCTCCGACGGTCAAGACGAGAAACAGGTCGGTGGCGGTCATGAACTGGGATAGAGTCTGCCAATAGGAAACTTGGACGACTACAACGAAAACAGAAAGAAGGATGGCCACCGTGCGGAGAATTCTGGGGAGGAGAAGAATGAGATAGAAGAGGGCGACCACCTGCAGGAAGACCAGCGTGAAGGCGGCCAGGGACTTCATGGTGCCGGCGACCGGGAGCAAATGCAGCATATCTCGGTAATCACTGAACCTCAAAATGGGATCGATGAGCACCGCGAGTGTTGCTGCCGACAATGCGGTAATGGCGCGGGGGTAAGGTGCCTGAGTAATGGCGCGAAGCGAGTACTTTGCTATCATCAGCCCTCTTCCCATTTAGTGGCTATTATGCCCAGGATGAAGACCACGGCTGCAAAAACCCCTATGACCGCTGAGTATCTCAGCGCGGCCATGTTGTCTTCAAATACCATGGATGCCCGGAGCCCCTCGTTCACGTAATACAGCGGCAGTGTCTTGGCGAACTTCTGCAGGAACCCCGGCATCAGCTCGATGGGGAAGAAGCTCCCCGAGAGGAACATAATCGGGAAACTGATGGCGTTTGCCGCAGATGCGGCGCTCTGAGCCTCCTTGACGAAGCGGGTGAGTATCATCCCGATTCCCACGAACGCGAAGACGTCAAGTAAAATGAACGCAGGGAGCCATGCATCTAAATGCAACTTGACATGAAACACGGCGTAGCTCACCAGCAGCATCGCCATTGTGGATATGACCGCGAGTATGAACTGGTATAGGATGTCGGAGAGTATCCATTCGGTACGGGTTATGGGCGTCGTGGACAGTTTCCTGATGATGCCCTTCTGTCGCAGCTCCGTGTTCAAGTTCACCGTGCCGAACAGGCTCAGAGTCATCACCGCCATCGCGATGATGCCGGGAATGAAGAACTCTATGAACCGGTATTTCTTGGTGAGTATCGATTTCTGGGCCGATCTGATGACCGGGGGCTTCCCGGACATCTGCTGGTTTATCCCGGCGAACACTGCGTTCAGGATATCCATCTTCGTGGACACCGAAGAAGAACTGGGGTCGTATATATAGGTGATGGTGACGGATGCGTCTGCGTCGCTGAGCATCATGCTGCGCATGAGGGACCGTTCAAAGCCTTTGGGAATGACGAGGACAAGGTTCACCCCGTTGTCCCTGACGTACCGGGCGGCGTTGACGGCCGGGTCGACCTTGGTTATCTTAAACTTCCCGGAGCTTTTGAGGGTCTTGATGGACCGTGCGGACGAATCCGTCTGGTCGAGGTCCTGCACGCAAAGGTGGAAGGCCACGTTGTCCTGGCTCATGAAGATCGTGCCGAACACGAGTATCAGGATTATGGGGAACGCAAGCGTGAAGAACATGGCGGTTTTCTCGCGGTAGACGCTCATGAGTTTCACAATGAGATTTGCGCCGATGACGCGTGGTTTCATTCCGCCCCCTCTTCTCCGACGGGACCGTCGCGGAGCGCCTCGCCGGTGAGCTTCAGGAAGACCTCTTCAAGGTTGGGTTTCCGAACGTCCAAGCCAAGGTACAACGCCCCGGCTTCCTTGATGGCGCTCAGTATCTTCTGTACATCGTCCGTGTGCTCCACCCTGGTCTTGATGTCTTTGTGATTGTCGAGAACCGGGTCGAAGCCCATCTTCCGGACGATTTCAAAGGTCTTTTCATCCACGGACTGTAATGTGAGGACCAGGTAATTTGTATTGTTTTCGATCAGTTCCTCGGGAGAGCCCATGGCGATGATCTTCCCCTTCGAAATGATTGCGACCGTGTCTGCAAGAAGCTCAGCCTCCTCCATGTAGTGCGTGGTCAGAAACACCGTCTTCCCCTTCTTCTTCAGGCCCAGCAGGACTTCCCACACCTCGCGCCTTGCCCGGGGGTCGAGCCCTGTCGTAGGCTCGTCCAGGAACACGACCTCGGGGTCGTTCACGAGCGCAATCGCGATTCCAAGGCGCTGCTTCAAGCCCCCGGAGAGGTTCTTGTACTGCTCTTTGGTCTTGTCCTTGAGGTTCACGAGCTCTATCAGAGCGTCGATATCGATGTTCACGCAGCAGAAAAGCCGCGAGTAGTACTGCAGGGTCTCTCTGACCGTTATCCTGTCGAATGAACTGAACCCCTGCGGAAGGACGCCGATGCGGCGGACGATGTCGTGCTTTTTCTTCGTGACATCCATTCCAAGAAGGGTCACCTTTCCAGACGTGGGCGTGCGGATTGTATCGATGATCTCGACGGTAGTGGTCTTGCCGGCGCCGTTCGGGCCCAGCAAGGCGAACACCTCTCCTTTCCTGACGGTGAACGATATTTCATTGACCGCCAGTAAATCTCCATAGCGCTTCGTCAGTTTCTCCACTTGGATTGCATATTCAGTTTCTTTGGTCATGAATCTCCATCCTTGGCCAGAACCCGAGGTGGCTGAGGATCTTCTCGATCACCGCCGACTGCCAGATAAGAAAACGGTCAATCATCGGCTGGCGGTGCTTAAAAAAAAGAAGGCTTGGGATAAACGTCGCACCCAGATGCGCTTTGGTGTTCTCCGCGCCCTGGCCCGTGTGATAGAGAGGGATTTTTCGCTCCACGCAGGTGCGGATATTTTCAAGCCAGGACAAAATATAAAGGTTGTATTTGCGGCCGAGCTCGTAATCCATGCAGAAATATTTATCCACCATCCCTTGTTGTTTTACGATGAGAAGATTGAAAGCGGCGAGTTCTTCCTGCACAAAATAGAGCGTGTACTCGGCGTCTGGTATTTTCTCACATATTTTTTCAAAAAACAAACGGTTGTGCGCGCCAAACGCAATGGGGCCCCTCTCCACTGTTTCCAGATAAAGCTTGTAGATCCTGTCTAGAAAAGGAGAAATATTGCGGCTTCGAATCACCCGGACGTCGGGGGCAACCCGCATTTTGCGGCGCAGGTCTTTTCTCGCTGCCCTTGATAAGCGGGCTAAGAATTCCTCCATGCTGTTAAAATTGATCGGCAGTTGGGCGCTAGACTGGCATTGTACCCTGTTGAATTGTTTGGATACCTGCTCGGGTAGTTTGCTGTAATGATTAAAGTTGTAAAGCGCCACGATGTTACTATTAAGTTCGGCCGCAAGCGTTTGCAAGGCGCCAAAGGCCATTTTGCATGCCGCATCGAGGGTACCCTTATCGATTTGAGGATCAATCCCGATTTCACTCCATTCCCCTACCAGCAACCCAACGCCTAAAATACGGGGTTGAAAAAGCGAGGGGATGAGACGGCCTGCAACTTTCAGCGATTTCTTGATCCATCCCTTCACAAAAGTGGACAAATCAAAACGGGTTTCAAACAACGGCAATAAGAGGATAGGAACATCATCTTTTAACACCACGATGCTGCGCAGGTTAAAACCGTCAATACCCGATTCTTGCAACAGGGAAAGAAGTGGGGCGGTGATAGAAGGCTCAGGGAAAAGCCGTCCAAGTTCTGCCGCCGGTATTCCGTCTAACCGCGGCACACAATTGCAGGTAAGGTTATTCATAGCCTGTCGGCCTCCGATTCAAAAGGGTGATGGAAAGCCACCTCTTTCCCTTAAGGAAGCGAGCGTATCATCACGATCGTCACCGCTTCAAATCCAGGTACCACCGTGTGGCATCACTCCCGATTCCTAAACGGGCAAGATGGCGCAGATCCGCTTCCAGAACTTCGGGCGTGCTGTACTCCAGTATGCGGTATTGAGGATCCGTCCAAACACGCCGCATCTGACCCCAAACCTTCGTTTCCTGCGGCAAGGTGAGGCGAATGCGGTGGATCAGGTTGATGCCCGCCAGCGCCGCTGTTTCTATCACCATATCGGTGCAGTTGTTGGTCCTCACGCCGAATTGGTCGTACTTCCGATGCATCACGTAATCATGGATCAATTGATATCGCCGCCGGGTAATCGGCATTTGCCAGACGAACGAGGGGGGGTGTTTGGGCTTGCCGATCTGTAATTGGCCATCGGACATCGTCTTCCACAAGTAAGCGATAGGATTGGGATCCCCATCCCGGATTTTCTGATACACGCCTTCATGGTAACGCAGTTTCGTTTGCCCGAAGTCGCCGGTGTGGCCGAATTCCAGACGATCTTGGGGACTTTCCAGGATGAGCCAACTATGCGCCCACGGATGCAGCCAAATTGAGGAGACAAGCGAAGCCGCATCGCTGTAATCCCAATCGGCAGCGTCGTTGAGGATATAGAGGTAATATCCCTCGTCCCCCACGGGCGTTCCGGTGGCGGGATCCAGGTCGGCATCGGGGGCAAAACGGCACATGATCGCGATGGGCTGGGCGCTCCAGCCATCGGGTTGCATCGGAGCGTATAGTCTGAGCGTATGGTGTGCGCACCCGGCTGCAACCCCTGCCAGTAATATCATCACCACGAGGAGACGCGCTTGATATACTCGTTCGGTTGCTTTGCTATTCATTCGGTATTTCCCATTTTACCCTTGGCCCACGGCCATCGTCAACCAATTACTACCGCCTGAACCATCCGACTTCCAGCAGGTTCGTTTGTTCTTAACCCTTTGACTGTCATCGCCAGAACGTCTCAGCTATCAAATTGAATATTCCTATGAGACAGAGTTATACGAAAAAGATGCACAAATACTATCTCCTCTCTTGCAGAAGAAAAATGAGCCGATCAATAGGCGATCTTTTTTGTTGGACTCCTCTGAAGTGGCTTCTTGCGCATCTCATGGGCCATGTGATCAAGAATCTCTTTGGAAAAATTTAAAATATCTTTATTCGTGAACCCTTTGCGGATGAGTTCACGGTAAAGGCTCTTGGCTAGTATTTTGGTGGCTTTATCCATAAATTATCGCTAAGGATTACAAGTTGTTGATTGAGACAAACATAGCCGCTTTAACGTTGCGGCAATAGAAAACCATCCTTCCATTTGTGGAAGCGAATATACCCATATGCACCGGCCGGCACCCACGGGCAAATGTTCCAAAGCTTTCCCTGATAAGTGCACCGGAAAGGTATACACCCCTTCTCTGCTTACTGATGGATAAACATAGACTTGCCTCGGTTCTACCATATGAAATGCGCACCCAATGGCTTTGACAACCGCTTCTTTGACAGACCAGAGCAGGGCTGATGCCTGCTCCACATCTCCAAGAGTCAAACTCAGTGCATGTCGGAGCTCTTGTTCATGGAAGACCCGGTGAAAGGGGTATTCTCCTTTGAATTCATAAGTCCCTGCCATATCGATACCGATTTCAGCTCCGTCTCCACAGAGGGCGGCCCAGACCTTTCCCCCACCCTCACTGAAGGAGATGGCCGGCCCCTGATATTCTCCTAATAAAAGATATGGCTTGCCCAACTGGTTACAGACCACCCGGATTGGGAAGGCTTCTTTGTCTGGTGTGTAATAGAATTTCCAAAAAGGATTCCCCATCGCCATGAGGTGGTCCCACAGGATAGTGACCAAGCGGTGCCTGTCGTCCTCACCGTTCGTTCTGCATTCTTTTAAAGTTTCGCCTGCACAGGGCAGGGACGCATAGAAGACGGAGCCCTTTTTATTAAGGAAACTAACGGTATGAATGGTTATTTTCCGGCAATCCGTTGCCATACCCACGCCCATCTTTCCCATGCTGAAGTTCAATCCGAAACCAAGTGCATCCGCATGCCATGAACCTGCATGATAGTGCTGCCCTGGCCATCAATCCCTCTGGCATCCCAGGTGAGGCTTTTCTCGTCCTGTTTACGCATGCGGGCCTCCAGTATTATCTGTTCCCCATCCCGGCATTTTCGGAAAAACCTCATCTCACCGATCTCCATGGGAATCATGGAACGTCGCTCGGAGGGTACCATTGCAATATTAGAGAAATTGGCAAGTTGCAATAGTGCCTCGAAAAGATAGGGAGAATATTGGTATCGAGTATTCTGCAGATGCTTGAAGTCACTTGTCTCCCGGTAAACTGTCCGGCCCTTCACTACGCCTGGGCAGGCGCCGTCAAGGGACTCCATCACGCGATACCTGCCTTCGAGGCCGCTGAAGTCTTTGTACCATTTAAGAATTCTATTATGACCCATTGGCTTTGTACGCAGTTCATCCATCCGGACTGGAAAATCAGGGAATCCATTCCCCAGATATTCTTTCCCTCCATCGAGGATCACTTGGCCTACACAATATGGGATAAGTCGACCAGGCAATCCCCCTGATACGGAGTGTTCCTGTATCGCAAGAGAGACCTCACATGATATCTCTCCAAGGGATGCATCGGCTCGTCGGCAGGAGATCCTGGTAAGCCTTGGAAGCCAAGGGGTGCATCGGATCGTGTCTATGAATCGAATCCCTCGAACCCCTCGCACCTGCAGGTGTGGATATAAGATCCGGGCTGCTTCCATGAATGTCTCCACAAGCATGGCTGCTGAAACCAGCGGATCCTTCATGAATTTAAAAGGCATGTGATCAGCGATCCAGAGATCTTTCTCCAGGGAGAAGGATCGAAAAGCCTCCAGGTGTTCACCACGGATATCCAGGCAAGAGACACCGTCTATCATGGGGAAGTCCTCGGGGCTGAAGGTTACGGCGCCTTCATTCGGTTCTCCCTTGACCGAAGGAGGGATTGTATCATTGAGCAGTGCAGTATTTAGGGAAGGCAGTCTCCGCATAAACATCACCCAATCATCGTCTGCCGGGGTCATGGAGATCTCCCGGCAGAAAAGCCCTGCAAGCTCATTTACATGAATATAATCCACACCCTTCCATTTCAAAAATTCGCGGACCTCCGGGTCTTCCGCCATACCCGCCCCCTCGACAGGGGGAAGCATCAACGCCTTGAACCGGATAGCGGGGTTTTTTCTGTGGAGGTATCTGAGTAATCCGGACATCATCCGGTTGGCTGAAGCGTAGTTCGCCTGGCCGGGATTGCCCTGTATGGCAGCCACTGATGAGAGGCCGATAAAAAATCTCAAGCCGGCCCCCTGTGCAGCAGAAAACAGATTCCAGGCCCCGAGAAATTTGACATCGGTGACTATTGAGAAATCATCCTCGGTCATTTCGCTTAAAAGACCATCCCTGAGGATTCCTGCTCCGTGAACAATCCCGTCTATCTTGCCATAACGGCTTACCACCTTATCAATGGTCGCACGAACCGCCTCGGAATCGGTTACATCGCAGGTATAGTATGTTGCCTCGATCCCTGAAGAATGTAAATCCATCAGGGTTTGAGCGATCTCGGATGCCCTCTTGACGGAAGTGGATGGTTCAGAACGTGAAGGCCCCGGGGAAGGCTTTTCCGGAACAGGATCAATGTCTTGAGGGACAGCGGTCCTCCCAAGCAGGACCAGGCGGGGCGCGAAGGGCACAAGGCTGCGGGCAAGGTGGGCGCTGATCCCGGTTGCACCACCGGATATAACTACAACATCTCCAGGCTTAAGATTCGGATTCGGCAGGTCCCTTAGGAGCACCGGGGCTATGTATCCCTGCGAGGTGAAGACCCTTCCATCACGATGAATGGTCTCAACCACGGTGAATCCTTTGTCCAGAACCGAGGATAAGACAGTGCGAAGATTACTGTCCGGGCCGATTTCCGCTGTGCGGAATTGGACCGATGGGTACTCCTGCGCTGCGCTTAAGAATAGTCCGAGCATTGCTTCCGCAAGCAGCCGACTGGGGGTTTCGGCATCCTGACTGTTATGTATCAGGAGAACAAACTTCTTAGCCGGGGACCTAAGGAATGCCTTTAGGAGGGAAAAGAGACCTCTGAGAAGCAGGGAGACATCCGCCACCGACCCGCATTGACCGAGCGAGATGATCATCCCTGAAAAGGGAGGCATTCCTGATATTTTATCTGCAGCTTTTGCGGCTCCTCCATTTGTTCGAATATCGTGACCCTCTTCACCAGGACTCGGGTTCCCCTGCATGAACAGCATGGGATACGTCACGGCATCGTAATCCTGCCGGAAGATCTCTCCTGCACTCCTGACGATTTCATCATCCCTGTCGGGTGAGAGGAGGAGGATCGACTCGCCCGGACTCAATGCAATAGGCATAGAGACTGTCGGCTCAAGGGGTACCTGGTTGAACACGAGCCGTTTCAAGCTCACCTCTTCCTCTGAAGGCTTCAGGGTTTTATCCCTGGCCGATCCAGGCTCAGCGGACTTGGCGGCTGGTCGTGTGCTTAACCCATCATACCTGGAGACTATTTCGGTGACCTTCTGTGCGAAGTCCCTCACGGTGTGGATATCGAAAAAATCCTTCATCTCCAGAGTGATCCCGAAACGGCGTTCCACAGCATCCATAATTACTGGGAGGCGGCTGGAGCGGATGGACAGGTCTCTCCTGAGATCCATATCAGGTTCAATCTCATCCCTATTGAATCCCGTAGCATCCATGATGATTTGAATAAGCGCCTCCAAATGATCCTGGTTTACTTCCGGGTTTGATCCTGCAAGCTTTTGTTTCGAGGGTTGTGATGCGGTTGCAGCTTCGATTCGGTGGGCATCGGCGGTTTTTTTGAATGCTCTGAGCGAAACAAACCTCGGTTCGCCCTGAGCCTTCAGGTGGCCTTGAACAAAGAGCTGTGCAAGGGCTGTCTTGTACGTGAGTCCCTCTGCAGAAGATAGGCAGGTCGGGATACAAACCGGCTCGGGGAGAGTATCTGCGATGAGGTTGCTCAAGGTGGTGCCAGGGCCCAGCTCCACGAAGATCCGGGCTCCATATTCATCCGAAAGAGTCCGGACATTATTCATCCAGTGCACTGTTGATTCCAGGTGGGCCATGAGGATCCGCCTTATTTCACTGGGATCTGACGGATACGGCGCCATGGTTGTGTTTGAAATAACGGGAATCTGCGGAGGATAAAACTCTATGGAGGCGACATACTCCTCGAGCTCATCTCGGATGACCCGCATTATAGGGGAATGGAAGGCCATGCTGACCCGAAGGAGAGTGGATCGGTATCCCTTCTCTTTCAGTTTTAGAACAAGATCCTTCACCTCTTGGGTGCCACCGCTCAGAACGACCTGATTCGGTGCATTGATATTACCGATGTGGACGGCATCCCGTTCTTGGATCATCTCTTGGAGCATGTCCAGGGGGGCGTCGGTGGCGGCCATGACGCCTGGGTCCACGTTCATGCCGGCGGCCTTGTCCATGCAGATGGCCCTTTTGTTCACGATGCGGAACCCGTCCTCAGGAGAATAGACACCGGCCAGGCATAAGGCAGTTAGTTCGCCCAGACTGTGGCCGGCCATGGCTACAGGTTTTATGCCAAGACTCATGAGGTATCGAGCCATGGCATGTTCTATGGTGAACATTGCAGGCTGCTGCCACCGGGTCTTCTGGAGATTCTCCTCAGAATCGTTAAACAGGAGCTGAAGAAGGTCAAAATCAGCTACAGCCGCAGCACGATCCATCCAATCCCTGATGACGGGAAAAGAATCATAGAGATCCCGCCCCATCCTTTCGTACTGTGACCCCTGTCCGGGGAATACAAAGGCGAGCGGTAAGGCCGGCACATCCTCAGGACCCATAAAGATCCTCTTCTGTGCAAGGGATCTCGTGACCTTGGGTGAAACAACTCCGGCATCCAAAAGAGAGGCTGACCTTTCAATGAGGGTGAGCGCCTCCTCTTCGGATTGCGATACTACAGCGAGGCGCCAGTTACGGCCTCCCATTTCGGTCCGGAAGAAAGAGACGCCCTGGAGCGCAGAAAGGCCTTCACGATTCTCTCCGGTGAGACCGGTTCTTCTTCCCGGGGAAACCAAGACCGTATCTGTTTTATCCATGGCCTGCTCTACATGTGCAACGTAGTTGGTGCCTCCAAACCCGAAGGCGTTGACCTGAAGTCTTCTTGGTCGGCCGTCCTTGCATTTCCAATCAAACGGCTCAGGGGCGATGAGGAGGCCTGATCCTTCCAGGCCCATTTCCGGGTCCGGATGCTCATAATTGAGCGTGGGAGGGAAAACTCCTTTCTGAATGGCCATGACCCCTCGAATGAGGTTGTTAATGCCCGAGGCCCCCAGCGTATGCCCGATCTGTGATTTGAATGACGTGAGGACCGTGCGCTTGGATGAATCGAAGAATGTCTTCAGAGCGCGGACCTCCTCCACGTCTCCTTGCCGGGTACTCGTGGCATGGCATTCCACCAGGTCCACTGCGTCCGGCCCATAAGGTAATTCCCGGAAAGAGGAGCGGATGGCGATCTCCTGGGTAACATGGGAGGACTCAACCATCCCCAGGTGGTTGTTGCTCGCTCCCATGCCGGTAATAACGGCGTGGACGGGTGCACCTCGATCTCGTGCCAGACTTTCCCGCTCGATGACGATCAATCCTCCGCCTTCGCCGAGTACCATCCCGTCTCTTCCGGCATCGAAGGGCCGCGAGGTCTCGTGAGCGGGCCTGTCCTGTCCCGACAGACCGAAAAGTGCGCCCAGGGCTGAGAACTCCAGAAAGTGCAGGTGGGTAAGGGTATCCTCGCCTCCTCCGACAATGGCTGCATCGATGATGCCGTTTCTGATCATCTGTATGGCGCTGTGAAGCGCGACCAGCGATGTCGAGCAGGCTGCAGATACGGAATAGCTGGGTCCCATGAACCCATACCGGTTGCAGACGAAGCCGGCTGCTGCGCAGTTGAGCCTGCCCAGAAGTGTTGTGTCGTCCGGGGCCATGCGTCCGGCCCTTATCTCCCGCTCGATCGCGAGCTCCTGATCCGGTGTGAGGTTGATCGCCCTCTTTATGGAGGGGATGATGTCATGTACGTATGCACGGATGATGATATCGGTAAGGGTCCTTGCCGACTCACCCGAGTTCTGGGAGATGATTACCCCGATTCGCTCGCGTGGGATGTCCGACTCCAGGATGCCCGATGCCCTGATGGCCTTATCCGCCAACCACAAGGTGATCTTTGTAGCATCGGTCATGGTCCGGAAGTCCTGAGGTGAAATTCCGAGTTCATTGCGTGAGATGTTCAAGTCCAGGAAGGCGCCCACCTTGCAATAGGTCTTGTCCGGCACAAGAGGCTTGGGATCATAAAAAAGATCGTGATTCCACCGCGACCGGGGAACCAAGGTAATCCCGCTTTTCATTGCCAGGCTTGCAGCCCAGACCTCCTCCGGACTCTTCCCCAGGGCATTGAGGATACTCATCCCGGTGATGGCGATCCTTTCGTGAATATCACCTCGAGTGCTGCACGGCTTGAATCCATGGCTAACGCCCCAAGACGGGGTTTCACTTTTGGATGACTTGTCAGGTAAAGGTTCGGATATATCCTCGATAGACCCCTCGAAGGGTTTATACAGCATGAGAGGGCCTTCGGCCAGATCGCGGTGAAAAGAGTGCAGGTCCTGGATCTTATGAATGAGACCGGCACAGGACCCACTCATAAACTGCCCACGTTCCAGGCAGGCCCGCTCATCCAGCGGCGCTTTATCTGTCCTGTCCATACCTCTGGCCGCAACAAGGAGGCTCCCCGCAGTCATTTCCTCCATTCTTCTTCGGAAGGAGAACTCGTCTTGGCGGCTCGCTGCAAATTCCCTCTCCATGGACGTAATAGCTGCCAATAGAGGCGTTCTCAAGGATCGTACCCGTATTCCGGTGCTCCGGCCGGAAATTGCTGTTCCACACGGAAGCGATTCCAGGATCAGCCGCTGATAGAGGGGGCTCAAGGCACCTGTTTCAACGATTTCACGTGTGGCCAGATACGCGGTGCCCATCTGGATGGCATCTGCGCCGAGCATGGCGGCCATGAATGCGGTTTCTCGATTAAAGATACCCCCTGCAAGGATCACGCGGCGGTTTCTGAACAGGGATGGGTTGCGCTGCTTGAGGTTCAACACCATTTGAGCAAGGGTGAGTACGCTATGCTGTCCCACGTGGCCACCTGCCTCGTATCCTTCGCAGACCACGTACCGGACACCGGCTTCAAAGGCATGCCTCATCAGGGCCTCATCAGGGGCGATATATATGACCTCGATGCCGCATTCGATCAATTCTCTTATGGGGGAAAGATCGCCACCTGCGATCCAGACAAAACGGGGTTTGTGTTTTTTTATCCAGGCCAGATGAGTATCCCTGAAAGGGTTTTCTGCCAGAGAGACGACATTCACTGCATAAGGTCGTGCTCCCATAATCTCCGGCAACCTTCCCAGCTTTTTATGAAGGGTCTCCTCATCCATCAGGCCCAGGGCGATGGTGGGTAACCCCCCTGCATCGGCAACCCTTAAGGCAAACTCGGGGACATCAGTGATGGAAGACATGGCTCCCTGGATAAAGGGGTATCGAATTCCGAGTTCTCCGGCTACAGGGCTGTCTAAAAAACAATCCTTTTTTGCTTGTGCCAGATCCCATGAGTTTCGAATCTCGGCCATAAAGGCTTTTATGGCCTCCTCTGTTCCGGTGCCGAAACGCACCACAAAGGACTGGGCAAAGGCAGCCTCTACACCCAGAGGGATGACCTCATCTAGGTTGTAATTACTCTCCAGCGGGTGGATGGCTTTAGCATGCACATAATCAATAAAAGAAGTGCGGCTTTCTTCCGAGATCTCTTTGGCGCATAGAGAGTCCTCGAGATCCTTGATCTCCTTGAATGCACGAGAGTTTCCCTTGTTGAAAAGGCGGCAGGGGACCTGCAGATCCAAGCCGACCAGATCGGTAGAGTCCATACGGAGATTTGCAATCCGTTGTCGTTGGAGATCATCAATAACTACCAGGTCTGTCAACCAATGGACACTCTCGAAGACGATACCCGTTGCTCCAGTGGACAAAAATGCCGCTGCTGCCTCAGGGGTTGAAATGCCTCCCCAAATAAGGATTTCAGGAGATATCGGCAATGAGCGCAACATCTCCCTGGCTGCTGAATAAAGGGATAGGGTCGATTCTCCACTCACAAACCCCGAGGCCTCACATCCTTTCAGAGCAATGTGACTGATTCCCGATCCATCCTTCAGAATGGCTGAGAGGAAATCCAGGTCCCCGATGATAGGAAAGAGGCGGTAGGTTTCAGATAATTCCTTTAATCTCTGGAGAACAATAAAAGGATCTCCTACCGAGAACCAATGAAGGCATTCTACCCAGATGTTTTGGATCCCTGTTCCCTTAAGGAACCGGCCCAATGATGAATCAAGCATGGTAGGGATAGATAGTTTGATATCTCTAAAGAGGGTGTCAGGGTTAGCCTTTTGTAAGAAAGAATGCAGTTCTGCAGCACCCATCATGGAACAATCTAAGATGGCTCTGCTTCCCGTTCGGTGTGCCATCTGGATCACAGATGGGATTGTATCCTTTTGCTGCCAGACGAAAGCGATGATGGGAGCCTTATTTTCAATCAATACGTCAACACCCTCTTTTCCACTCGGCTCTGTACGAGCGAAGCTAATACTACATGCGTATTATTATATAATAAACTGCCCCCCCATTGTCCAGACAAGAACCGACGAGATTGTGGAATAGCTGTCTGAGTATATTCAACATCTATACCCCCTTGAATTTTCATATCCGCTTGCTATATTCATAGCGATTGTTAAAATTATGTTAATAATTACAGCAAGTAAATGATGCACAAAGGGCCGCTTCCTGCTGGATCTTTAGCAAAAGGAAAAGGGTTTTATGCTATGAAGGGAAACACACTTGGAATAGATGTCGGGTCAGTTGCAATCAGTATTGTAGAGATCACACCTGAGTATACTATCGTTAAAAGTGCATACCGTCTTCATCGGGGCAAGATTGCAGAAACCCTATGTGAAGCTCTTGATGGTTTGCCCTTATCACGTATCTCGCAAGTCAGCGCCACTTCTTCGACACCTTATTTCGTGAAGGCAGGAAAGAGGTACGATAACCAGGTGTGCCTCATTGCCGCACTCCGCCATGTTCGGGGTAATGCAGGCGCCCTCTTGAATATCGGCGCAGAACGATTCTCCCTGCTTTTATTCGATGAGAACGGCATGTACAGGAAATGCAAGACCAATTCCTCGTGCGCAGCCGGAACCGGGAGTTTTCTCGATCAACAGTCCTCCCGGCTCAATCTCGCAGGGATCGAGGAACTGGGAGTTATAGCCTCTACCAATACGGGTGTAATCCCCAAGATCGCCTCGCGCTGTGCGGTCTTTGCCAAGACAGACCTTATCCATGCACAGCAGGAAGGGTACAGCCTTACTGAGATCTGCGACGCCCTGTGCTACGGGCTGGCAAAAAATATTGTGGATACCCTTTTCACCGGTGAAGAGGTGAATGAACCCATTGTTGTATGCGGCGGCGTGTCGAAGAACCCTGCTGTGCTCCGGCATATACAAAAACTCATCGGGAAGGATCTCCTTGTGGATGAGATGTCTCATCTCTATGGGGCATTCGGTGCAGCTGTCCTGCTTACCCCTGAGGCAGCAGGAGAAGTGACGGATATCAAGTCGCCCAAGGACCTGATCCAGGACATAAAGCCACAGAGAAAATATGCCTGCGCCCCCCTGGAACTGAAGCTGTCCGATTACCCGGATTTTGAGGGTATCAGACATTATCCATACGCGGTCAGGACGAGAAAGACCCCTGAGAAGGTCGAGGTGGATGTATATCAGGAGCTGCCAAGAGGCGGGATTGAGAGGGTTTATCTCGGCATAGACATCGGCTCCACAAGCACCAAGGCCGTGATGGTCGATGAGCAAAAGAATGTCCTGGCCGGGTTTTACACCTGGACCGCCGGCAGGCCGGTCGATTCCCTCTGCGCGATTTTTGAGGCAATCGATGATTATATTACCCATGAGGGGATTGCAATCGAGGTGATTGGTGCAGGGACTACAGGCTCGGGCAGAAAGCTTATCGGCAAGATCATCAATGCGGATATGGTCATTGACGAGATAACGGCTCATGCACGTTCCGCCTGTGAGCTGATGCCCGATGTAGACACTATTATCGAGATCGGCGGGCAGGATTCCAAGTTCACTACATTAAGGAACAAGGCAGTCACTTTCTGCGCCATGAACACCATCTGCGCCGCCGGCACAGGTAGCTTCATCGAAGAGCAGGGCAAAAAAATGGGCTGCCCGCTTGATGAGTATCAGGGAAGGGCAGAGGGCAGAGGAGCCCCCATGGCATCGGACAGATGCACGGTCTTCATGGAGCGGGACATAAATTATTACTTGAGCGAGGGATACAGCCCCGATGAAGTGCTGGCAACCGCCCTCCACTCCGTGAGGGAAAATTACCTCACAAAGGTGGCTATTGAGGCAAGCATTGGTGAGACCATATGCTTCCAAGGTGCTACGGCAAAGAACAGGGCCCTTGTGGCGGCCTTTGAGCAGAGGCTCGGCAAGCCTATCCATGTGTCTCGATACTGCCATCTCACGGGCGCCTTGGGTGTGGCGCTCCTGCTCTTGGATGAAGGTGTAACCTCAGAGCAATTTCGAGGGGTTAACCTCTATATGAAAGAGATCCCGGTGCATTCCGAGGTCTGTTCGCTGTGCACCAACCACTGCAAGCTGACGGTTGCCGAGCTTGATGGTGAGGAACTGGCCTACGGGTTCCTCTGCGGGAGGGACTATCATGTCAAAGCGCATATTGATAACAATACCTCCGGATTCGATCTCTTAAAGGCACGGGCAAAGGCGTTTTCATTCCCGAAGAGAAGTATCCAAGAAGAACGTCTCACCATCGGGATACCCGATGCCCTCCACCTCAGTGAAGACCTGGAGTTCTGGAGGTATTTCTTTGATGCACTCTCGATAAAGACCGTAACGAGCAAGGGGTATGTGGATGCCGTCAAAGAGGGGAAGAAGATTTCCGGAGCGGAGTTCTGTGCACCGCTCACGGCACTGCACGGCCATGTGGGTTACCTCCTCGGCAAGGCCGATTATGTTTTCCTGCCGTTCTACCTGGAGGACAAGCAGAAGACAAAGGACATAAGGAGGCAGTACTGCTACTACACCCAGTATGCACCCTCACTGGCGGCCTCGGCTTTTCCAGGAGAAGAGGGAAGGATTTTAAGGCCTCTCATCAAGTACCTTTACAATGCATTCCATGCAAAGGTGCAGCTCTATCGCATGATAAAAACCATCATCGGCAGAAGGGTCGGCTTCTTAGATGTTTCAACGGCCTATGAAAAGGCCCTCGAATTCAAGGAGCACTCGCTTGAAGACCTATCCCAACAATTCCAGAGAGAAATTTCAGGTACCGACGGGGTATCGGTCGTACTCCTTGGGAGGCCGTATACCGTGCTGTCCCCTGTCATGAACAAAGGGATCATCGATCTTTTTGCATCAAAGGGGATCAAGGTCTTTTCTCATGACATGCTCCCGGTGAATGGTCACAAATCCGATAAGAATCTTATGGAGCTCCTCGATGAGCTTCCCTGGAAGCATGCTGCAAACATCTTGCATGCAGCAGATCTTTCAGCCAAGACCGATGGGCTCTATCCTGTCCTGGTGACCTCCTTTCGATGCTCGCCGGATTCCTTTGTGGCAGAGTATTTCAAGAAACTCCTCGATTCATATGCGAAGCCGTATCTCATCCTGCAGCTCGATGAGCATGATTCGAATGTGGGGTACGAAACCAGGATCGAGGCTGCCATCAGGGCATTCAGGAACCACTTCGTGAGGGTTAGAACACATAAACCTCAGGCACCACAAAAGAGTATAATTCCGGTGAAGTCATTTGCAGACAGGACCCTGTATTTCCCGAACTGGGACCATTTGAGCTGCAGGCTTATCGTTGCATCACTCAAGCGGGAAGGTATCGATGCGCGGCTTACCGAGGGGAGCGAGTCGAGTCTTCTGACAGGCCTTAAATATAACACCGGCCAGTGCATCCCCATAAATATCATGGCCCAGGAATTCATCGATTCCATGCTGAAGCACGATATGGACCCCTCACGGTGCGTGCTGTGGATGTGCAGTGGTACAATCGCATGCAATCTGAAGATGATCCCGCACCATATCAAAAACATCCTCAACACCCATGGCAAGGGTATGGAACGTGCGGATGTGTACCTTGGAGAGATCTCCATGATGGATATATCTTTGCGCGCCACCGTGAACGCATACCTTGCCTTCATGTTCGGGGGCCTGCTCAGAAGGGTCGGGTGCAAGATACGGCCTTATGAAACCGTGAAAGGGATGACCGAGAAGGTCATGGAAGATGGTTTACATATCCTCGATGAGGCATTCCAGGGATTACAGTCCAAGGAGGATGCCCTCAAGGAGGTAGTATCTCTCTTTGAGAAGATTCCTAAGAGGGTAGAGAAAAGGCCCCAGGTGGCGATCTTCGGTGATGCCTATGTCAGGGACAATGATTTTGCCAACCAGGGTCTCATCCGTTTCATCGAGGAACAGGGCGGGGAGGTCATTACCACCCCGGACATTTCTTTCTTAAAGATGATCGCAAGCCCGTATTTTAAGAAGTGGATTATTGAAGGCGAGTATCTCTTTGCCATCTTATCGAAGGCATATTGGACCGCCTTAGAGCTCATCGAAAGAAAATACTACCGGTACTTCGAGACAATCCTGAACGAGCCCGTCCATGAGTATAGAGACTCTACGCAGAAGATCCTTGCAGGATACAACCTCCTGCCGGAACATACCGGAGAATCGATGGAAAACATTATAAAAAGCCACTATATCAAGAAGTATCACCCCGATGTCTCCCTTTTCGTCCATACAAGCCCGGCATTCTGCTGTCCGGCCTTGGTTACCGATGCCCTGGCAAAGAAGATCGAGGAGACGACCGGGGTCCCTATGGTGAATATCACCTATGACGGTACGTGCAGTGCAAAAAACAGCGCAGTGATCCCTTATCTCGCATTTTCAGACAAAGAGGCGAAGCGGCATGTACATGACATGGGCCGGATTGAACGATTTTTAGGAAAATAATAAATGGTTATACTCTCCCCTTCTGTGCCTTGCAGATACCCCATCGCATAATCAGCTCGACGATGAAAGGGAAGTGCCGCTTCATGAAATAGATGAATTTTCCATCTGCACCGGGGATAATGATGAAGGTACCGCGTTTGATGCCCTCGATAAGCGCCCTGGCGACTTCATCCGGGTGCAGGATCAACTTTTTCCTGATCAATTTTTAAACCGGCTGCGGCAGGACCCCGGCTTTCTCCGCCACGGGTTTTATCATGAGGCTCATCCTGCCTTCTCCTGAACGATGCAAGCGGACTGAGGGGAGGATTCATCGTGATCAGGTTCATTTTATTTCCTAAAGACCTGCAGCAATCCAGAAGGTAATCGATCTGCTCCCTGGTATGGGAGGCCATTACGGTGAATCTAATCCTGGACTGGTTTCTCCTTACAGCAGGCCATCTGACGCATGGCCCGTATATCCCGTAGTCAACCAGACGCCGGGAGAATTCCACCCCTTTATCGTCTTTGCCGATCAATATGGGGATGATCTGGGTCTCGCTGGAAAAGGTATTGAACCCCAGATTCTTAAAGCCTTCCTTCAAATGGTTGGTATTCTCCCATAACTTCGTTCTTAAAGTCGGGTCGTTTTCCATGAGATCGATTGCGGCAATAATGGTTGCAGCCGTGACCGGGGGCATGGCTGCCGAGAACATATACGACCGGGAAGCTACCCGGAGATAACGTATCAGATCCTCCGATCCTACTACATACCCACCCACAGCTCCAACGGATTTGCTGAAAGTTCCCATTATGATGTCAATGTCCTCCATGGGTTTCAGGTGAAAATGTTCAATAGTCCCGTGTCCATGGGCTCCGAGAACGCCTGTGGCATGGGCTTCATCCACCATGGTGACCGCATCATATTTCTTCGCCAGGTATGCTATCTGATCGAGAGGGGCGATATCACCATCCATGCTGAAGACACCGTCGGTTATTATAAGCTTGCGCCTGCGGCGATGGCGTTTCAGCTTTGCTTCCAGAACATTCATATCCTTGTGAGGATACACCACGGTCCTTGCCCCGCTCAATCTACACCCGTCAATAATGCTTGCATGATTCAAGTCGTCGGAAAAAACCATGCCTCTTCTCATGAAGAAATAACGGGGAGAAATCTTCAGCAGGTCGAGGAACCCTGATATGGCACCGATATTCGCTGAATAACCGGTGGGAAATATAATGGCTGCCTCTCCGCCCTTAAAAGCGGCTATTTTCCGTTCTGCCTCCTCATGGATCTTGAGGTTTCCGGATAAGAGGCGGGAACCTCCCGAACCTGTCCCGTATTTTTCAATAGCCTCATGGGCTGCTTCCTTGATTTCGGGATGGGATGTAAGCCCCAGGTAATTATTGGAAGAGAACATCAATAACTTTTTTCCATTCACAAAAACTTCAGGGTTTGCTCCGCCGTCAATAACGGGGATATCCGGATAGATCTGTTTCTTCTCTGCCAATTTATTAAAAGCGCGGATATACTTCATCTGATAAGACCTCCCATTTTTAGGGGTAACCGCAACATTCGCTCTACCAGGTGCCTGAGATCTCGTCCAAGCCTATCCATCTTCAAGACAAACAGTGGGTCACCTTCTCGTAAAGACTTCAGATCAGCATCCAAGCCATAGACACCGATTCTCCGGGAAAACAGCGTGCAATGCAGGTGGGACGGCAGAATATGCCCGTGGTCTTCACCCCTACAATGAAGATACCTTTCAAAGAAGAAACGCTATTGTTATTTTCATACCTCGCTCACTTCAAAGATCCACCCACGTTTGCTTTCTTCTCTGCCGGGATCACCGGATTATCCCTGAGAATACGGATATTGCCTTTCTCTTCGATAGATCCACTGTATCCCCTCATAAGGGCTTCAGGATTCTCCAGCAAATCTTTGACCTCTTTCTGCAGCAATGAAACGTAATATCCATGAAAAATGCGGTGGTCCATAGTCATGCATAGCTTCAAAACCGGCCTGACTACAAGTTTACCATTTTGCACCCAGGGCTTTTCTTTTATCTGGGTAATAACCATCAGAAGACCACTCCTTGCAACAGGGACAAGTGGGCCATATGCTGATTCAATACCTTGCATGCCCACTGATGAGATGATAGCCGACCCGAAAGGGTCATCCGGAAAGCCAAAGCGGGAGAGATCCAAATCGAATCTGTTGACAAGTACGCTTGCAATTTTCAAGATCCACCGGGTTAAAGAGATTGAAAAATGCCCGAGGAGATCTTCGGCAGCCTGATATGTCGGTCCATGGTTGTTTCTCACCGCCATGGCTCCCTCCCGGATCTCACGAGCAATCTCGGATACACTCTTTTGATCAACATCCTTCAATTTTATTCCTGAAATATCATCACCGAATTTCGTTGAAATGAGGAGTTGAAAATCGACTGTTTTACGCCTGTAGATCCTGTTTGATTCTATCTTTGCATTTATCTGAGGATATTTTCGATAGGCCATAGCAAGAGCCTTGGTGCAAAGATGGGTGATAGTTATTTTTTCTCCTGTCAGCTTCCGCTGAGACTTAATCCAGGCAAGAGCATTGCTCATATCAATGCTGAGACTGCTGAATATAAACGGCTCTTCAGGGGTTTTCCACATGGCATTGGCCATCTTGAAAAAAGTTGGGACCTTTTTTACTTTGCTAAATCTGGCTTTTCTCATTCTCAACATGATTCCAACCCTCCTCTCAAGGTGAAGTCGGATATTCTCTTGATTAGGGTCCTTGCTGTTGAAAAGGAAGAAGCTGGTCTACTAAATTAATTCAAGCGTTTTACCAGGAACAATCTAGTACTCAGATAACATTTATTCTTGATTGTCTATAATTATGAGAGGTAACCTCATGCCTCGAGAGATCTGATAATTGCCATGCAATCCTCTTTGCCCATGATCTTGGGAACGGGATAGGTGGGGTTGCATTCATACAATGCACGTTCCGCGATGGTCGGGATGTCTTCATCTTTAATGCAGTCAAACTTGTTCGGAATGTTCATTCTGCTGTTCAGCGCTTTAACGGCTTCGATAAAAGCCCTGGCCTTTTGAGACCGGCTCATGCCGAACTTGGAAACACCGGCAACCTCCGCAAGCTCAGCCAGAGGTTTGTGCACTGCTTCGCCGAACCATTCAAGGATATAAGGCATGATAACAGACATGGCGAGACCGTGAGGAACACCGTACATGCCGCCGAGGTTATGACCGATCCCGTGGACATAACCGACGCCGCCGCGTGTGAATGAATATCCTGCATAATAGGAAGCAAGCAGCATCTGCCCGCGTGCCTCGAGGTCTTTACCGTTCTTATAAGCCTTTTCAACATTGTTGAAGATCATCTCTACTGCCAGAACAGCCTTTATACGGGTTTCTGCATTGTTATAGAATTTTCCGATGTAGGACTCAACCGCATGGGTCAGGGCATCCATACCTGTCGTTGCGGTAATGTGAGGCGGAAGACCAACAGTAAGTACCGGGTCAAGAACCGCGTATCTCGGACGGATAACAGGGTCGTTGATCGGATATTTTTCATGCGTTTGCGTGTTCGATACCACGGCTGCTATGGTGGTTTCGGAACCTGTACCTGCTGTTGTCGGAACTGCGAAAAGGACCGGGGGGAAAAGAGATCCCATTTTAACCGCGGGCATTATTACCTTGAACAAACCTCTCATCTTTGTAACCGGACGGTTCGGCCGGGCAACCCGTGCGCCGGTAACCTTTGCGCAATCCATGGGTGAACCGCCGCCGAAAGCTATGATGGCCTGACAGTTGTTTGCCTTGTAGATCTTAAATGCAGCTTCGATGTTGTCGATGGTAGGGTTGGGTTGTACCTGGTCATAGAGTGAATACTTGATGCCTGCGTGACCGAGGGCCTCAAAGAGAGAATCGAGCAGGCGAAGACCCATAAGGCCGGGGTCGGTAACCACAAGAACGCTGGTGATCTCTTTGTTTCTGATGACCAGAGGAAGTTTTATTATGCTGTCCGTGCCTTCGATGATCTCGGGTTCAATCCAGGGGATAAAATTCATTCCAAAACCCATGATGAACTGATACGTACGATAATACGCCTTCTTTAATGCCCACACGATGATTACCTCCCCGATGTTTGATTTCTCAGTTGATTGTAACACACCATAAAAGTAATTTCTATTACCCAACGCCCGTATCCGTTCGCGTACTTATGCAGAAGGACTCGTATTGGGAGGGGACATGTTTCAGGAAGAGATAGAGGAGATGTTAAAGAGGAAGGTAAAGCATGGGAAAAAGGAGAGGCCGAAGAAGAAGAGAGATAATGGTCTATGGCCCCATTTTTATTTCTTGCCGTTCGCTTTCTAAAAATTAATAACATAAAATGTTAGAAGTCAAGACTAGACCCAAATATTTTCCCTAAGGTCCTGAAATATCCACGACAGTGATTCGTAGCCGGTGTCGATCTGCTTCAGGGATAAGTGATTCTAGTGCGATTTTGAGATCGGCTGCATTAGTTGGACGATTGATGCCATCAGGAAGCTTCGGCATCATCCGATCCCTTGCCTCCCCTGACCATAGAACGAGATAAATGCCAAGTCCGCCAGCTTTTGCATCGCGAGTATATAAGCGATCAAGTTGTGTACGCCAAGCCGTCCAAAGTTCAGCGTGGTAGTGGTGTTTGACCTCTATAGGCAGAAGCCGTTCGGTTCCCTGCAAAACCATCAAATCGCATTCCTTGTCTGCAATCATGTGGTGTTCGACTGTAACGATAAGACCATGCGCCTTAATCCTGTGCTGTAGATCTTCTGCCAATAATCCCGAGCAAACTTCTTCGCGCTTTGGCTTGACGAGATTGCGCCCACTTTCGTTCCAATAAGCCCTGTACCTTTCTCTTTGTGTCCTTGTTATTTCATAAGCGAGATCACCAAGGTGAGCGACTATGAAGGCCAAGAGGTCATTGGGGGTGGCAGGTTCGCAATTCCGAATCGCTTCTGCGACTTGCTCAGGAGACGCGAATGTAAAACTGGATTCACGCCGCTGCTTTTCGTATTGCGCCCTATGATGTCTGATCAGATTGCGGTAGCTTGCCAAACCATCTTCATTTTCCAATCGTTCAAGTTGGGTACCAGCGTCTGCTGAACCTTCAGCTGCTAACAGTTTTATTTGATTGGTGACAAATTCTGAGGCATCCCATGGGTTTCGACTACCACTCCAACCATTGGACGGATATCCAACATTGGTAAACCGCTGTCCCACAGCCATAATTACTTCCGCGCGTTGTGCTGGTGTAAGACGGACAGCTCTCCTATTTTCATAATGGTCACCTTTGATGTTTTCTATGGCTTCCCATAAAGGGGTATCCGCTTCCGACATAAGGGTTCTCCATGGAGCCAGATACCTATTTGGATCAATAACGAAAAAGGAAGTGCTCCATATAGTCCGCACTTCCGCTGACAATTCGTTCCGGGCAAGTTCGACCTCACCGATTACAAGGGCCTCCCGTTGATCCTGGTGCAGAAGAACCGATACCAGTTTGCCGACTGTTTCATGATCGTCATTGATTCCAGCCTTTAAAACTTCTGCTGATAAGGATGCTAGAAATTGTTGAGAATTTGGGTCCTGCTTAAGTATATAAAATCCGGGCAAATCTCTACGTTTATTCATAGCACTCAAGATCCACATTTCCTTTAGAACGGATTTAACAACGCTTGGATTTTGACCCACTTCTTGAAGAATCCATGCTGATAGCGTTTCATCTTGGCCCGGGACCTTGTCCCCGGAATTTAATTCAGTGACCACTGCCGCGATGCAATGCGACAGTGCTCCCTCGGGCACTTTCAGGCCCGCTTTGAGTCGTAAGAAGACCGACAGGCTCAATAAGATGTGAGTGCGAGGAATGCTATTCGCAAGCCAACTCTCGATTACTTCATCCTTCTTAGGAATGTTTGGATTTTCCGCATACCGGATGAATCCCAGGACAAGAGCGTCTGATATTTCGTCATTCGTCATGCTGACAAGGCGTTCTTGTGCGCTAGTGACGTTTTCAATTTCGTAGAAAAATCCTTCATAGAAAATAGCTGCCCATGCAAGTGCGCCCTCCTCTTTTCCTTCTTGAATGGTCGTGAGGCGAGGTTTGAGGAAGGCAATGTTTTTGGCACGGTTCACTGAATATTTGTGTCTTTCTTTCTCATGACTCTTCCACTGATCCTTTCTCCATTTTTCGATCTTGCAACTTTTCCAGTTCCCTAGTGCCTTTGCTACATCCTGTCGTCGTTCCAACAAATCCAGACCTGCTTCAGCAAGCGCAACAGAGCCTCCTTCCGCCGGAAACCAGGAAAGATAAATACGGAAGAGATCTGCTGCATGTTCCGGATCCTTTTCTTTCTCAGCACGTGATAGGAAAAATTGACATTGGGGAATGGGCCACACCATCACTGGCAGCAATTGCCAAAGGTTGTGGGCAATAAAAAGCCAGAATGAATGTTCCTCTTTAGGCACGGCATTGACGAATAGTTCGAAAACCTCTTCAAAAAGAAATGGCTCCTGTTCAAATCGTGTTCTTAGAGATGCGATAGTTTTCTCGTCTTTGTGATCCCTGCTACCCCATATATGTCGAAGCCAATTGGCCAGTTGCATGGGCTTGATCGGTTCAGAGCTCTCAAGCCGACGCTTCAACCATTCATCGAAAATTGATCGAAGCCCGTAACGATCCTTATTAGTAGGCATCAGCACTCGTGATGCGTTATCGAGAATCAAATCCAAGTCTGCATCAGACGCCAAAGCGATCAGTGAATAAAAGCGGCCGATAGCACGCTGTTCTTCCTTGACTGAAGCAATCTGTTCCATGATCGAAAGCAAACGCGAGGCCACGCTGCTGAATGCCAGTGTTAGGCGGAGAATATCTATTCGTACTACAGGGGCTGTTTTGTCATCTTTTGCTTCGGCAAGTACACAGTCGAGAGCATCCAGTTGCACACAATCGTTTTGGACAGATTTGGCAAAAGCCTTTAATGCATTTGATCTAAGCCAGATATTGTCGTGTTTTTCCAACACCATATCGCGTACAATCCCATCCAGCCCTATATTCTCTGTGCTATTGGTAATCGCTTGGAGGGCAGCGATTTTCAGATGAACTTCGGTAGTAGGGTCTTGGAGGAGTTCTCTAATGATTTTAGCTGTGTTTAGATTAGCGAGGTCACGAAACGTGCCGCGATCGTCATCGTTTGTAAGAAACCACGGATCTCTAAGTCGTCGAAGTCCTGTCCAGATTGCGCATTGTGCGCTCGGTGGCAAAACACTGGCGTCGCCATATGTAGCAACACCATAAGGATCAAGCTCGACGTAGTCCTCGGCGAGAGGTCCAAGCTTGCACATCATCCAGGCAAAAAGTCCTCGGAGCGAGGAAACTGGCCTCCCATCGACCCCGCATATAAGTGCCATTACTCGGTCAATTGGAAGGCCGCTCTGAATGCGCCGAGATAAATCCTCTGCAGCCAAGAATTCTGCAATTGTACGGTGGACAAATTCGAAGCGATCTACTCCTTGGGAGGTAAAAAGTCGCCGTCTTAAGACAGCATCAATGGCATTGCTGTCCGGATACGGCACAACCGAAAGCCTAAAATAACCATTTCCAACCACTGGCTCGACGCGCGAAATGCCAACCGAGTTGGAAAGGAGTAAAACAGAAGCGGCTGCCCCTGCAGCTTTCCTCAAATCTATAAGATCAGGTCTGGCCACTCCACGCACAACATGCTGAATATTAGTTTCCTTAATCTGCTCAGAAATACCTATCTCATATGCTTCAAACTTGTTCTGTGGCCTCTTATGGCTTGCCCAAGCCCGCGCCAAGAGTTCAAGAGTCTGGGGGTTGCCAAGCAGCTTTCCGAGCCCTGCTGATTCGACTTCACCCAGAAATACAACCGGGTTCGGTACTACCCCCTGCACAGCATTCAGAATTTCATCACGTGAGAGAGGCAGGAGTTCAAGAACAACGACGCGTCCGGTTGCGCTGGCTACCCTGAGAACATCTTGATCAATTGAGCCGAACCAGTCCGCCGCTCTGCACGATAATCGAAATTTCGGCTTTTTTAGAGAACACAGCGTCTTGGCAACTTCGGCGCTCGCATCTTGTCCGCTGGCAACTGTTCTATATTCGTCAAGTGCATCAAGGAATAGTGCATCACCTACTGCAGAATGAGGGTCAACCAGAAAATTTCGGACGGTCATGTAATTAGTGCCCATCCGGAAACCCTTGTTTACAAAGAGCCAACGCTCTGAAAACGGGTCGAATTATCCCCTTCTTTGCCTTTAATATGTCCGATATACGCTCAGAAGGGAAGATATCTCCATTTTTG
>JBEKDT010000003.1:0-270203 GCA_050014195.1 Desulfomonilia bacterium
TCGAAGATTGATTTGGAATATCAGTGTGTTGCATGATAACCATAGCAGATATTCTCTAAATCTCCAATGAGAAAATGCTCTTTTACTCAATTATTTCAACTAACTATACTTTCCGGATGGGCACTAAATAGATAATATATGAATGATGCTAACCGGCATCTCCTTTTAACATAAAATTTCATTAGGGATTAAATACAGTAATCTTAACATATCATAATCAAAATATTAATTCAATATATGAATTGAAATATATTCCATTTATTCTATCATGTATTTCACTCACAATCTTAATGAAACGAAGGTTGCTATTTGAAATTACTTCCTCCTACAAAGTTAAATATTTCTTCGATAAATATATGACTTCTATCTCGGGATTCCAACCATAGATTTCGTGCCAAAATCAATGCTTTTATATTATTGTATGTGTCTGAACAAAATCTATACTCGTCGATGAAGTAGATACGAATGAGTATCTATAATCACCTTAAGTGATAAACGTGAGTGTAGATATCTGTAATGAATGAGAGCTTCACGGTGGCCTGAAAAGTTCTGATCTCCAAAGAAAACCTTCAAAACTGGCCTACTACCGATTGCCTACGCTAGGTGCACTTTCTGAGAGAATCAACTTGCTGGTACTGGAGCTGAATGCCAATCAATTTATAGCGAGTTGGAGAAATCCTCAAATACTACATCAATAGGAATTGCAAATCCTATACCTTCGGCGTGGGTTAGAATCATGGTGTTAACGCCCAAGACATTCCCCTGCTTGTCGATAAGGGGGCCACCGCTGTTGCCGGGATTGATTGCTGCGTCAATCTGTAAATATGTTTCGTCACTGTTCGCCCTCTTTCTGTATGCGGAAAAGACCCCTGAAGTCACGGTATTGCTCAACCCAAAAGGACTCCCGATAGTATATACAACTTGGCCCTGTTCAAGACGTTGCTCTTTTGTATTCCGTTTCAAAATCTGGCCGGAGATCGAATCAACTTTCAAAAGGGCCAGATCGTGGGTAGCGCTAGGTATAATAATATCAACCGAATACTCCTTGTTGTCAGCAGTAACTATCTTGAGATCCTGGGAGTACTTCTGATCCGTTAACTTCGCAACCCTTTCCTCGTTTTTTCGCTGTATAGGCAATGCTTTGTTTACTTCATCCTCCTTGCCCTGGATGATAAGTTCCAATTGACTCCTGCTAGGCCCGGCAGGAATTTGCAGTATCTTTCCTTTCCACTCATTGATTTTTTCAATTTCAAGATCAATTATCTTCCGGTTTCGCTCTACACTGTTTTTGAATGCTTCAAAGCTAGTGTCATCGAACGTGACAACATGCTTGTTTGTTATTACAGCATGCTCACCAATAAAAAATCCTGAGCCAAGGCTACCCCAGGGGGTGCGAACCAAGACTGTCCCGCTTAGAGCTCTCTGGATGGGTTCTTCATTCGACCACTTGTTATCTGAATTTTCGGCTATTTTGACCGGCAATGATTGGGACGATTTTCCCTTAACATTCTGGATCGTTTGGTCAGTTACTGGGGGATTAACCTTATTAAGGCCAGACAAAAAATGCGATCGCCCCCCAAAATATATTGCGGTTACAAAGGTCGATATGATAACCAGACTGACCATTATTACAACACGGCGGTTCCCGGAACCGGTCGCCTCTATCGTAACCTGTTCAGCCTCGGCTTTCTTTCGGGCCTCAGCCTGAAAATATTTTTCAAAAACAATCCCGCAGGTTTCACACTCAATCTCGTTGGTAATTTTACTTAAACATTTAGGGCATTGATCCAATACCTTCCCTGTCATTGGTTTGTTCTCCTCCCGTGAATTAATGAAAAGAACCTTCAAGTTTTAGTGATACTAATATTCTACATGTAGAAATAATGATCGAATATCTTTTAGATTTAACCATATAACTCATTTTAATGATTATCGGCAAAATATCAGCAAAGCTGTAGCCAATTCAAAGTAGCGTAATATCGCTCATAAATCCTCTCATCAAATATATTGTGTGTAAGATATGGTGTAACCACATAATAATTGGGAGTAATAAATCTATTTAATGCATGAAACAGTCAATAGAGAAAGGTTTTCACAACAGGGAACTCATAAAGAGTGGCTCTGACCTTGCTAACATCAGGAACACTGCTTTTATAAATGAATTGATAAAAAATTATTAAGATATTTTATAGAAGAACAAGTGTAGATAACTGTAATCTATGTGGAATTTTCTGGGATACAAGAAGTTATGGTATTCAAGAAACACCTACCAACTGTATGATATTGTCAGAAATATATGTAATAAAGGTCTACAAGGAGATAGAATATATTTATGAAACCAGAATTAGTTCTCAGCTTATGTATGAAATTTATGGAATCAAGGATCCTACTAACTGCTACTGAACTTGATATATTCAGTCTCTTAACACATCCGATGTATGCCCAGGAAATTGCGGATAAAACACAGGCCACCTTGCGCGGTGTCACGATATTACTTGATGCGCTTGTGTCTATAGGCTTACTCGAAAAGAAACAAACGAAATATTGTTGTTCACAGGAAGTATCCTCATTGTTATCGAAAGACTCACCGACTTCAATAGTACCAATGGTAATGCATGCAGTTGGATTATGGAAAAGATGGTCAGATCTAACTGAGATCGTTCGACACGGTATACAAAAAACAAAACCTTCAGGACCTGACAGGAGTGAAATCGAACAAGAGGCATTCATTGGAGCTATGCATGCGATCGCATCCAGAATAGCTCCTGGTATCGTTGCAGCTATCAATCCTGGAGCAGCGAAAAATTTACTCGACATAGGTGGTGCATCAGGATCGTATACGCAAGCTTTTCTTGAGGTCTCCCCTGAAATGAGAGCGACAATATATGACTTACCTTCAGTTATTAACATAGCTCAAAAGCGTCTTGCTGCCACTGATTTTCATAATCGGATTACATACATTGCCGGCGATTTTTATTTAGATGAATTACCTGCAGGTTATGACCTTGTTCTCGTATCAGCTATCATTCACCAGAATAGTAATGAACAGAATATTGAACTGTACCGCAAGATTTATCGTTCTCTACTGTCAGGTGGAAGGCTTGTTATACGAGACCATGTCATGAGTCCTGATCATACCCATCCTACAACGGGAGCCATTTTTGCTGTGAATATGCTGGTTGGGACCCTTGGTGGTTCCACCTACAGTTTTAAAGAAATCGATGAAGGACTTAAAACAGCTGGGTTTACTAAAATCAGGCTTATTCAACCCGATAAACACATGGATGGATTGGTGGAGGCATTTAAGATTTGATTTACAAGATCATATCTCAGAGGTCTCTCATATAGGGAGATGAATGTCCTCAAAGTTCTCAACCTACCTCGCTGTTATTTATTTCTGATTTCATTATAATAAGTGAAAAACTCCAGGAGGTAGATATGGACGTCATTGATGCTATGAAGTCGCGATTCACATGCCGGGCTTTCACCTCTGAACCAGTGGACAATAAGACGATCCTCACGATTATGGAGGCTGCGCTGCGGGCCCCTTCATGGGGGAATACGCAGCCCTGGGAGATATTCGTCGCCAGCGGGAAGGCAGCGAACAGGTTACGGGAGGCCTATACGGAGAGGTTTGCCAGGGAAATGCCCCTTAACCCGGATATTCCCAGGCCGCTTCCGAAGGACTGGCCTCCTGCACTCAAGGAACGGTATGAGAAATTGAGAAATGACCGTTCAGATTTTCTGGGGCTGAATCGTGATAATGAGAAGGACATGCGTGAGCTCATGGTTCGTAACTTTTGCTTTTTCGATGCGCCTACTGTCATCTTCCTCTGCATGGACCGCACCCTGACACCTTGGTCCTTATTCGACCTGGGTGCACTATCGCAGAGTATCATGCTCATCGCCTGTGAGAATGGGCTGGGCACTGCAGTGGCGGTCCAGCTGGCTTCATATCCAGACCTGGTCCGCAAAGAGTTGGGTATCCCTGAGAATCTGGCTGTGTGCATCGGGATAGCTATCGGCCACATCGACCCTTCGAACCCACAAAATATATTCAGAAGCACACGCAGGCCTATGGACGAGATCGTAAGGATTAAGGACTAGGCAGGAGATATCCCAAGGGACACTGATGATCTTGAGAAAGGAGATTCATTCATGGAAAACCATCTTGCACAAAAGACAGCCATTATCACTGGAGCAAGTTCCGGTATTGGGCGTGCAACAGCGTTAGCCCTGGCAAAGGCAGGTGCATCGGTTGTTATTTATGCCCGCCGAAAAGACAGGCTTGACGAACTGGCTTTAGAGATTGCGGCCTTGGGTGGCAAAGCCCTTGTTGTGGCAGGTGATGCAAGTAATCAATCTGAGATCGATCTGCTTCTGGATAGTACTTTGGCCTGGAATGATGGTGGAAACAAGTATGACATTGTTATCGTAAATGCAGGTCGTGGACTTGCAGGAGGAATCCTCAGCAGTGAAGAATCACAATGGGAAGATCTTTATCAGATTAATGTCCTTGGCGCTGCACATCTGATGCGCCGTGCGGGGCAATACATGGTTCAGCGAAAAAGTGGTGATATCGTGGTTCTCGGTTCGGTTGCCGGGAGGAATATCTCTCCTTTTAGTGGTTTTTACGGTTCAACCAAATTCGCTATTGGGGCCATTGCAGAAGGTTTTCGTCGTGAGGTATGTCAGCATGGTGTGCGGGTTGCCACTGTCATGCCGGGGGTGGTTCTCAGCGAATTCCAGGAAGTGGCTGGCTATAATGAAGAGAATTTTGGAAAAGGTGTAGCCCAATTCGGCACACTGCTGGAGCCCAAGGCCATTGCCGACGGAATTTGTTGGCTGCTCACATTGCCGCCGTATGTCAACGTTAACGAGATCATGATCCGACCTACAGGTCAAAGCTACCCATGACATAAGATGCAATAAGGTTAGATTGTTATCGAAGTGGGACTGATAGTAATGTTTAAGGCATGTGTTAGTTCACATAAGATATTAGAAGCTCGCCTTCCATAAAAGTTGCGATATCTGTAATAGATGTGCTTTTACATAAGGCTGAAAAACTAAGGTCTTCAGGTGATATCTATACTTTTAAGACAATAGACTTGGACGTTAGAGATTAGCACGCTCTTACCCCGGGACAATTCCACATGTGCCTTGTTTGATAATTCCCTGTTCCGCGATTCATATTCCCTGATATGTTGAGTAGGGAATTCTTATGTAACCTGCTGGAATGAGTTATCATATCGACGCCATTTATTTAATTTCGGTCCCAGAAACGACAAAATTCCTTGTAAATTCCCTGATAAACAGGTAATTGGGTATAGAGAGTGGTTCGCAGATGACTGTCTGCACCACCAGTATTTCCTCCGCAGAAGAGATCCCACGGTATATGTGCTCAGAGGGGCGCTGTTGGCGTAATTCGGTTGGCGATGTTGACTGGAGAGGCCAGCAAGAAGCAGGTTTAGGCCACGATATCGGTTATTTTCTCTGTCTGGACATCGAGATCCAAAGGCTCTGGCCCAGATGGCAAAGGGGATTCTCAAGCGGAAGATACCTCAGCTCGAAGCGGCTCTCGAAGGGAGCTTTCCTGAGCATTATGCCTTTCTGGTCCAGGTCTCTCTTTCTGTCATAGACCTATTGGACAAGCAGATAGCAGAGCTGGATAAGCACGTTGAATCCATGGTGATCCCCCTGCGCAAAGAAGTGGATGTAATAAGCAGCATCCCGGGTGTCAGCGAAACCTCTGCTCGAGCAATCATATCGGAGATAGGCATCGACATGAACCGTTTCGTCACTGACACTCGCCTTGTTGCCTGGGCATGCATGTGCCCTGGCAACAACGAAAGTGCCGGCAAACGGAAAAGAGGAAAGACTCGCAAGGGCAATCGTTATCTGAGAAGAATGCTCGTCGAATGCGCCTGGGCAGCAGGCAAAACGGACTCTTTCCTCGGCCGCACTTTCCGGAGACTCCAGGCTCGCATTGGGGGAAAGAAGGCTGCCGTGGCTGTCGGCCACAAAATCCTGGTGATTATCTTCCATCTGTTGAACGAGGGCGTTTTATATGACGAGGGAAGATATAATCACCTCTCACCCAGAGAGGAGGAAAAACAGAAAAAGCGAGCTGTCGAAACCTTGCATCGTCTCGGCTTCAACGTTACGATCTCGCTCGCAGCTTAGAAAATTATCCTATCGTTCAAACCCTTCTTCGTCCTGGGATACAGTACTCGTGTGCCTTATTCGCATATTCTTGTTTCATAGGAATATTCAGTTTGACGGAGTATCCCTCAATATGTTGAGGTTCCGCCAAATAGTGAGGCTAAACGAATCATTTCATACTTTTCTGCTGCTCTCTTCTATTCATCTAACCAGATGTTATTAATGGATGAATCTAAACTTATGATCTTCCTTCGGCTCTTGGCCGACCATTTGCTCTTATAGTGAATAACATGATGACTATCTAGTTGTTATTTTCCTTGATCACCTGAAAAGAGGGATGAGGTAACAAAATGCAAATGAACGCAGACCTATTAAATATTCTTGCTGTGATCAAAACCGAACTCCTGAATCCACACTGGGGACAGTATCGCAGTAATGTCATAAATCCCTATGAAGATGTATCGCCTCGTATCGTTGCAGAAAAAATTGCTCAAGCCCTTCAGTCAACCGTCTCCAGCAACCCTGCAGTTCTGCAGAATTCGCTGGCTTTACGAGGATGAGTTCATGATGCATTATCCGGTCAAATACAATCATGCTGTTGGTAAACTCATATATCAGTTCAAACAGGTGCTCCCTCTCACCAAAGAGGAAGAATATGAACTCGCAGTCCGCCTGAAGGATCAAGGTGATCTTGAGGCTGCGGACAGTCTCATAACTTCCAATTTGAAAAATGTAGTGTGGATCGCCATGGATTATGCCGGATATGGTCTGCCCCTGGAAGATACTGTTCAGGAAGGGATCATAGGGCTGATGATCGCAGTGAAGAAATTCGACCCGAACAAAGGGTGTCGGCTCATGACCTATGCAATATGGTGGATTAAGGCAATGATCCATGAGTATATAATAGGGTTCTTCTCTCAGGTCAAGCTGGGCACGACCAAGCTGCAGAAACGGCTGTTCTATGGACTCAACCGTATAATGGCTGAAGAGGAAGTCATGGATGAACATATCAGCGAGCAGTCCCATGCCCTCTCCTTGCGCCTTGATGCCGACCCCCGACAGATCGAGGAGATCATATTGAGGCTGACAAACAGGGACCAGTCCCTGGACACCCCCATAGCTGATGGGAGTAACATCAGCTTCCTGGATTATCTTGCTGATACGACGTTGAGCCCCGAAGACCATATCATAGAATTGCAGCGGACATCCTTGGTGAAAAAGCAGATCGACTCGGCCATGGACAATCTCACATCAAGAGAGCGTTATATCACGCAGCACCGCATCATGGCCGAAAATCCCGCCACATTGGAAGACCTTGGGAGGCAGTATGCCATATCCAGGGAGCGGGTACGGCAGATCGAGAATAAGTCAAAGGTCAAACTGAAGAAGGCCCTCATTTCTTCCATTGACCTCATGCTGCCTTCTTAAGGGAGAAGTCAACTCCATGGCAAGGCATACAAAAGACATAATAAACGAACTCATGATCCTGCAGAATAGAATGAATACTATTAGATCTGTGGTAAATGAGGTGGTTCCATGAAAAAGGCGATGATTCTTACTGCTTTACTTTTCCTGGTTTTTCCAAGCGTGTCCAAAGGGGATTACCATGAAGCTTTAAAAAATGGGGACTACAAAGCCGCACTAAATGAATTGATGCCACTAGCAGAAAAAGGGGGTGCCAGTGCCCAGTACAAACTTGGGTGGATGTATTTTAATGGCCAAGGTGTACTGCAGGACTATGCCGAATCGGCAAGGTGGTATAGGAAGGCGGCCGATCAGGGGCATGCCGATGCCCAAAACAACCTTGGGGCTATGTATGAACATGGCCTAGGTGTTACACAGGACTATGCCGAGGCGGTCAAGTGGTACACGAAGGCGGCTGATCAGGGGCGTGTCGAGGCCCAGTACAACCTTGGGGCTATGTATGAACATGGCCTAGGCGTTACACAGGACTATTCCGAAGTGTTGAAGTGGTACAGGAAGGCAGCTGACCAGGGTGATGCCGATGCCCAGTACAGCCTTGGGGCTATGTATTCAAATAGCCAAGGTGTACCACAGGACTATGCCGAGGCGGCGAGTTGGTGCAAGAAGGCGGCTGATCAGGGCGATGCCGGTGCCCAGTACAACCTTGGTGTTATGTATGCAGATGGCCAAGGCGTACAACAGGACTATGTCGAGGCGGCGAGATGGTACAGGAAGGCGGCTGATCAGGGGCATGCAAGTGCTCAGTACAACCTTGGGGCTATGTATGCAAATGGCCAAGGCGTTACACAGGACTATGCTAAGGCAGTGGGGTGGTGTAAGAAGGCGGCCGATCAGGGCGTTGCCAGTGCCCAATACCAACTTGGGGTTATGTATGCACAAGGCCAAGTTGTTCCTCGAGATTATGTTCAGGCGCACATATGGACCAACCTTGCTGCCGCACAAGGAGATGAAGAAGCTGCTAAGATAAGGGATATGGTTGCTCAAAAGATGACATCTGCACAAATAGCAACAGCGCAGAAACTAGCAAGAAAATGGAAACCAAAAAAATGATAAGTCTTTTGTATAGATCGCTTACCATCATCCCCTCTCTAAATTGAAGTGACCTTTTACATAGGTTCATCAAAAGATGTTCAGTTTTCAGCCCTCTCAAAACCGATATGAAATCGAAGAGATCTACACTTTATAAACTTCCTGGGATTTTATTATGGTTTGTTAAATGGTAGAAGACTTATTCACCACTCCATAATGTAAGCTACAGTATACCCAACTTTCAGCTACTTTCTATATGATTTGTTATATGAATTGTGAGAACTACCACTGTTTTCCTTACTGCTAGAACCCTCTGACTGACGGTGCTCTCGGAAGGTCCCTGAAGGACCCCCGCTGTTTTCCTTACTACTGGAACCCTCTGACAGGTGGTGCGCCTGGAAGGTTTCTGCACGTTGTTGCCCTATGCTGCGGGCTGAACGCTCCTGTTCCAGTTGCGGCATCACCCGGCCCGGTTCCCGCCCCTGCATCGCTCTTGGGGCTGTAATGCGCTGCCAAGCTCCAGTCTGGCTTTGATGGAGGTAGACATTTCCTTCGGGTGTTGCATAGGCATTGTTTCTCTCTGTTTCAGTCGGGTTTCTCCTGGGGTTTATGATGATCTGGGTAGATGGGAACTTCCCCTCGGTTAGAGTACCTTCAATATTTTTTTCAACCTTCCCTCGAGATGGTGCGGTAAGAGTGACGGTTGTACCTGAAGAATTTTTTATTGTGTACACGTTTCTTTCAGCATTACGGTGCCCTGTGATAAGCGTTCCGGTTGTGGAATTATAGGCCATGCCATATCTCATGGATGAGCCACTGCCGGTGAGGGGTTGATATGCGGTAGCAGGCCTTATCACCCGAGCCTCTTTCTCCCACAGGCGGTATACATTGCTTGATGTGCTTGCCCATCCGTTGGGGCCCCATGGCCTGACGTCGGGATGAGGGTGATGAGGGTGATGTCGCCAACCACAGAAAGGCCCCCACCATGGCGCAGGCGGATAATACCAGTATGGTCCTGAACCACAGAACCACCCGAAGCCAAAGCCGAAACTCCAGCCACCCCACGGGGTCCAGCAAATATCAGCCCCGTTGCAATATGTAACAGGCGGGCCATACCAATCACTACCGATCCAGGGACGATAATTATAACCCGTACCATAGACCACAACATAATCAGGGCTTACCATACATCCGTAGTAGCCAGGGGTGTAGCCGCAGTACACATTATCAAGATCGGCATTGTAAATCCGCACATACGTAACGAAGTGAATGGGGGAGCTTGGCGGGATGGAATATATTATTGGTGGCACATTATCCGCCACCACCCAAGGACCGCCCAGAGAGTTTGCAAAAAACCAGACACCGTCCTCGCATGCATACCATGACCTATCATTCACCTTGATGATGGGGGTAAAGCTGTTAACTACATAAAAAAGTGGAGTTCCCTCAATAGGTGAAATTTGTGCCATACCATCTATCTGGGGTATGAAGGCAGCCTCTTTTCGGTCGATCTTTGCGGTCTGTGGCATGGAATTAGCGATAAGGGCCTCTTCCGCCTGTTTCGTTCCGGGTATTGACGCCTTAACGTTCTCCTGTGGGCTCTCATCAGGAATACGAGCAAAGTCTGCTGGCATGTGTTTCCCTGAAATGTATTCCCATGGACCATTTAATGAGACAGCCCTAAACCAACGTCCGGAGAGAAGGACATAGGTCTTCTGATCACCCAGATACTTGAACACATGTGCGCTCGTATTCTCCACATAAAGGAGTTTTGTCCCTTGTATGGGCACATAATTCGGTATCCCGTCGGTCACGATGAGCTCTGCTGGCGTTGTAGAGATAAATACAAGAGGTTGTACCTCTTCAAGGGTCGGGTACTTGTTGGTTTGAGGATCAGCTTGACCTTCGAGCAGGTCTACCTGTTGCAGCCTGCGGGCCTCATTCATGGCTACAGAAATGTCCTTGGGTAGTGCTCTTGCAATAGTCCATGGTCCATTCAGGCTCTGAGCTTCCATGAAGCCATTGAAAAGGTGAAAATAGTATTTCCACGCCTTATCCCTTAGGATGAGCACACGGGTATTTATGAGGCGCATGAGGGAACTGCCCTTGACAGGCACATAGCGGGGTGCGCCATCGATGTACGCCAAAACAGAAGGCCGCTGGGAGAAGATGATGCGAGGAGGGTTGTTATTAAGGGGTTGGGTTTTAACCTTTTTCAGTTCCTTGGTGATAGCTAGGCTCGCTTCCAACCGGTCGAGAGACACGTTTTTCATCTGTGGTGGCCATGCCTGGCGCAATTCGGCAAGTATGGATGATTCTCTTTCCGGTGCGGATGGAAACTGTACATTAGTAATGGCAAGGTCATTGAAATAAACCATACGGTCGTTCTTATCCACAATAGTGTGTGCGGTGAGATAGGCTACTCCATAAAGGGATTGCTGCTCGCCGGGCTTTCTCACCGCAAAGGCTGCATATGTCTTGAGGGTGAATCCGTCCCAGGAGTCGAGTTGTGGCTGATAAACCGTGTTCATGGTGCCATCTGAGGCCTGAAACACCCTTGGCCAACCATGATCCATTGGTTTTCCATCCTGTGCGAAAGACCTGGTTGATGGCAGGATGAGAGTAAGGATCATGACAGCCATGGTGATTGCTCGTCTTGTATATCTACTAACCCCCATGATGCTTACAATCGCTACAGATGTTACACGGATCCTGTACACAAGATCTAATACCTTCTGAAAATTTTTAATTTCATCAATGACTTTTATGAAATGAGCAACAACTTTGATCGGCTTCACCTTTTCACCTTCAAATTATTCTGAACTATAAGACGTCTGAAGCACAGCGTTTGTTTACAATGGAAAAGCGATGATTACATACCAAATGTCACGCTCTGATATGAAGTGATAGGCTTCGTATGTTTTAATCCAAGACCTTCAATTTTCTCTCATCTCAAAACCGAGAAGAAATCGCGAGTATGTTGGAAAGTGCAGCAGCCGTATGCTACGAATCCTGACAAGAGCATAGGACGGAAGGCGGTTTGGCAGCACCTTTTTTCGATGCGTTTGGGTTCCTTCCTCCAGCCGGTGGACTAGCCATGGATATGCGCGGTCATGCTCATGTTTTTTCCATCGAGGCCTTGTATTCTCCACGGCGCGCAGCCTGGTTGCACTTGGCTCGATGAAACAGAGCTTGCTGTGCCGCCAGCACGTGGGCCTCTTCGCCGTGCCAAATCTCCAAAGCCGGTTGCTGAATGGCGCGGGCAAACGAAAACGCCAACTCCCAAGGTAGTCGCGACTTGAATCTAACATTCATGGCATTCAAGCGGGCCGAGGCCAGCTCACTGGACTGGCCGCCCGACAAGAACGCAATCCCCGGAACGGCAGCGGGGACGGTTTGCAAGAGGCACCTCACCGTGGCGTCGGCCACCTCGTTCACCGTTTCTTGCTTAGGGCAGGTCAATCCCGGAAGCACCATATTGGGCTTCAGGATCAGACCTTCCAGAATGACCCGTTGGGTGTAGAATTGGTTGAAAACCATCCGCAGGACTTCCGCCGTTACTTCAAAACACCTCTCCAAGGGGTGCTCTCCGTCCATGAGCACTTCCGGCTCGACGATGGGAACCAGACTGGCTTCCTGACACAAGGCAGCATAGCGAGCCAACACATGCGCATTGGCCTCGATACAACCCCGACTGGGAATGCCATCAGCAATGGCAATCACCGCGCGCCACTTGGCAAAACGGGCACCCATTTGAGAGTATTCAGCCAGGCGGTCGCGCAATCCATCCAGTCCTTCTGTTATTTTCTCACCTGGATGACCCGCCATATCTTTCGCGCCGGTGTCAACCTTGATGCCCGGAATGATGCCCGCGTCGGTTATGACTTTAACAAAAGGAGTACCATCTTTCCTGGACTGACGGATGGTCTCATCATATAGGATGATGCCACTGATACACTCACCTAAACCAGGAGTGGTCACAATCAATTCCCGGTAGGAACAACGGGTTTCTTCAGTTTGAGGAATCCCCACTTTTTCAAAACGCTTGTTACAGGTGGGTGTACTTTCATCTATGGCCAGAAGACCTTTGCCCTCAGCGACCATCGCCTTGGCAGTGGCTATAAGCTCTTGTGAACCCATCTCTGATACCTCCGTAGTTTTATCAATTATTAATCGATCATGCTCAGGCCATTTCATGCTTCACGCTAAGTGAGACCCACAACCAGTTCATGGAAATAGAGATGTTTGAGGTCACACCGCGCCCAAGTGAGGCCCTGGTCTCAAAACTTATGATTCTTTCGTAAATAAAATTGAAGGTTGATATTGAATATTAATAGCTTAAGCTCAGGCAAGGTCAAGGGTCTTACAATTCCTTTGTCATGGAAGAAAAAATTACGCAAGCATAGCCATAGAGAGAAATTGTAGATCATGTGCGAGATTGTTGAAAAAGTACTAACTGCTTTTAAAGCAAGAAGTCGATAAAATATCATCAGAAAAACAATATTAATCTATATTAACAATTGGTTATGTGATATAGTTGGATTGTCTTCAAGGGGTAGGATTCTCTCTCTCCTCACCCGACTCCTGAAGCGAAAGGATACCATGGCCAAGTATAAACCATACACCTATGCACAGGATATGCTGATACCGGTATCGCTCAGGGAACAGCTCATGCCCGGGACCCTGGAATTCGCGATCCATACACTTGTAGATGAGCGTATGGATGTGAGCATATTCGATGAGAAGTACCGCAACGATGAGACCGGACGGCGGGCATACGATCCCCGGATTCTGCTGAAGGTAGTATTGCTGGGATATTCACGGGGTCTGATATCGTCCAGGAAGATCGAGCAGGCATGCAAGGAGAACGTGGTGTTCATGGCACTTTCGTGCGGGCAGTATCCTGACCACAGCACGATAGCCCCATTTGTTGCATCCATGAAAGATGAGATCCTGCCGTTGTTCAGGGATGTACTGCTGGTATGCGAGGAGATGAATCTGCTCGGAGGGACGTTCTTCGCATTGGACGGGTGCAAGCTTAAATGCAATGCCTCCCCGCAGTGGAGCAGGACGGTATCCGAGCTTCGGGCGAAACGGGAGAAGCTTGGGGAGAAGGTGAAGGAACTGCTGACAGAGCAGGAGAAGGAAGACCGGAAAGAAGATGATGATTCGCCTTCTCCTGATAATCGTTCCCACCGGGGAAAACAGATTGATAAACTGAAGAAGGAGGCTGATCGGATCGAAGCATGGCTGAAGGAGAACGGGGAACGACTCGGGGTAAGCGGCAAGGAGATCAAGAGCAACATGACGGACAACGAGTCATCGAAGATGGTCACCTCCAACGGGACGGTTCAGGGATACAACGGCCAGGCGCTTGTGGACTCGAAGAGACAGGTGATCGTTCATGCGGAGGTGTTTGGTACTGGCCATGACCATGGCCTTGTTCCACCGATGCTGGATGGGGCCATGGAGAACCTGGAGAAGATAGGTCTATCCCGAGATTATTTTAAAGGGACAACGTTCGCTGCGGACAGCGGGTACCACAGTAAGAGCAATATCCAGAAGTGTGAAGACGAGAAGCTGGATGCATACATTCCTGATAAGCGATTACGCACGAGGGACCCGCTGTATGGTGAATGGAGACGGCAAGGTCGTATGACCAGGACCCACTATGCTCTTGGGGACTTCCTCTATAATGAGGAAGAGGATCATTATGTCTGTCCCAATGGGAAGATACTGCGTCTTAGGGTGAAGCAAAGTGCATATACGGGGAACGTATATCGCACATATAGAGCACAAGAACACGATTGCAGCGGTTGTGGGCTGAGAGAGAAATGTCTTTATGGAAAAGCCCGAGGGCCAAAGAACCTGATGGTCCCTATCGGTCCTGATGGGATCAACCTCACCAAGCTCATGATAGAGAAGATCGAGAGTGAGAAAGGGCGTAAGATTTACCCCCAACGTATGGCAATCGTAGAGCCGGTATTCGGCAATATCCGCACCAACAAACGACTGGATCGGTTTACCCTGAGAGGAAAGATCAAGGTCAACATTCAATGGCTCTTGTATTGTATGGTTCACAATATAGAGAAGATCGCAAACTATGGCTTTGCATGAAATAAAAAAAGGGGGGGTGATTCTTTTAACAAAGGTTCATTGCCATGATCGTATGACCTGAAGAAAGCAGAAATCTAAAAAAACGTAATGATGATTTGAAAAAGTATCAGTTAGATGGAAAAAATCTTCTGCCTAAAAGGGTTTTTCGACTGCCTCTATAGAAATCTATACTACGGTGCTTTACTACTCCAGTAGAGATCTTCTTACGAAACCCTCGATCAAGGTTGGCAAAGCATTGCGAATAAAACATAATCTCTAGTCATCCCAATGATTATAGAGTCATTGCAAAATGGAATAATTCATGTATATATGATATTTAAATCTTAGTGTCATGACATCTCATCAATGATTCCCTTTAAGACACCAGATAAACTAAAAAAGGAAGATGAATTACAACCATGTTTAAGACATTTTTTGGAGATCCAGTGGGTATTATCACGGAGGCAGCAAAAAGTCCGCTAGGGATATTTGCCTTAGCAATTCTGGTTCTCGCTTTTTTAGCATTTTATTTTTTCAGCACAGAGTCATGGCCCGTACGTTTGATAGTTTTTGGAGCTATGTTTATAATAGTGATACTTTCTTTTACTCTTGCCATCTATCCAGTGATCCATCCAATATCTCCTCAACGAACTCAAACAGAGCAGCCCAAACCATATGCAGCATATGGTATTAAATATGATAAAATTATCTGGAAGCATTTTTATTTTAAAGATTTCAGTTTTAAGGGTGAGATTGACAGCATTATAATAAACGTTTCAAATACAAATTTATCAATTTTACCCCCACAACAAGGCTACTGGTTTGGATGGAACATAAAATCATTCGAACTCCGCCCCATAGCTTATGGTAATGATGAAGGCAAATATAATTTGCAGAGAGTCTTCTGTGCGGAAGACAAGATTATCAGAAGAGACATCGATGGTACCGAAAAAAAAGTCACTTTATTTACTTGGCAATTTAAAATAGAACCTGCAATTGTCCCAGGGAAGTCATTTCATTTTGGACAAGTATTCGAAACAAAGGATACAGAAAGAGACGCTTTCACTGAACAGGGTTCTTTTGCTGGCATGTCGTCCCCTTTTCCTGTCGAGACTCTAACATCTGAGGTTAATGCGCCCGAAGGATATCGTTTTATTAATAAGGGTTATTTGGTAAGAGATAGTATGGGAATAGACGTAGAGGCAAAAATTGACGAACCCGAGTTTTCCTCAGATGGAAGCAGGATAAATTGGACAATAAAAGACCCTGTTCCATCCCTTAAATATTATATGAGGATAGTCATTGTTAAACGAAATTAAAGATAAACTTTTTCCCTTTAAATTTTGCTGTGTTCGATGTGGCAGATGTTGTACTCAAATGCCTAGAGGCGTCCCGTTGTATTATAGTGATGTCGAAAATATAGCTCACATGAAAGGGTGTGCACCGAAGGATTTTATTAAATGCTTTTGTGAGTTAAAATTGCACAAGATTATTAATGATGGTGAAACGATGGATATTCCGGTTTTATACTTAAAGGTATCCAAAAAAAGATGCATTTTTTACGAAGAAAACAGCTGTATGATACATAAGGTAAAGCCATACATTTGTGAAGCTGCACCATTTGTCTCACTGCTGTTTCAAGATGACAACACAGTAGATTTTTTTAAGCAAAAGTGCAAGGGATTTGGTCACGGCACCTACTATAGTAGGAGAAGAATTAGAGATATAATTAAACAAGAAGTTAAACTCGAAGAAGCAGAATGGAAGTTATTTAGTACTGGGTTTTACGATAATATTGTAAAACCAACCAGATACGAAAGGAGGGAAAATGATTCCCCAGCATCCTGATAATTCAAGAAATGTTGTACCTGCTCCTGTTCCAGATACAAACTCAACGAATCTTTCGGTGATTAAGGTTACAACATGGACGACACGTTGCCCTAAAGGAAAAGAGACAAAAAAGTAAACAGCAACAGTAAACTGAGATAGAGGGAGCTTGGGGTCAGATCTTTGCGGGCTGTTGCTTAAATCCTGGTTGCGAATTTTATTGTTGCTAAATATCATATGCATTATCAATATGTTGAAAATTGATATGCTTGTAAATGGCCACTATTTCATGGCATATTGCTTTTTGGGCAACAACCGATTTGATATTGACAAATAAGTCGCTGCAGGAGGCCGTGGTTTAGCCTTTAGTCTTACGCAGGGTGGCGGTTTTATCCCGGCATTAACCCACTCACTGACGTAGCTTGGTTTTGAATGAACGGGTGAAAGGATGAGACATGACCGTTCTATGGGAAAGCTGATGATCTCATGTTGATATCTACAAATAGATCCGGATTATTCAAAAGTCCACATATAACGATCGGTATCATTTAGACCATGAAGTTCTTATAGTAATCGTTACTTCATCTCGTTCATCGACGAGTAAAGATTATGTTTCAATATCTGTACTCTTTATGCCCTATTCCTAGGAGTAGAGATCCAGGCAGAGGCAAAAAGTGGTATGTATAAAGGTTCTTGTATCCCGAAGGTATATAACCACTCCATTGCAGTATGAAACGGATAGAGCTATCGGCAAATTACAGCTGATTTTATTTTTTATCTCATTATAATAAATGAAAAGCTTCGGGAGGGATATATGAACGTAATAGATGCCATGAAATCGCGCTTTACATGCCGTGCTTTTACCTCTGAGCCTGTGGACAAAGATACAATACTTACGATCATGGAGGCTGCGCTTAAGGCCCCTTCTTGGGGGAACACACAGCCCTGGGAGATATTCGTGGCCAGCGGCAAGTCAGCTGATAGGCTGCGAAAAGCCTATTCTGAGAGATTCGCTCATGATGTGCCAGTAAACCCTGACATCTCCAGGCCGCTTCCGAAGGACTGGCCTCCGGCTCTCAAGGAACGATACGAAAAATTGAGGAATGACCGCTCAGATTTCCTGGGGCTTGATCGTGATGACCAGAAGGACATGCGCTCCCTTATGGTGCGCAACTTTTCCTTTTTCGATGCGCCTTCAGTCATCTTCCTCTGCATGGACCGTTCCTTGACTCCCTGGTCCCTTTTCGACCTGGGCTCAATATCGCAGAGCATCATGCTCATCGCCTGCGAGTACGGGTTGGGCACAGCAGTGGCGGTCCAGCTGGCATCGTATCCCGATTTGGTCCGCCAGGAACTTGGTGTCCCTGAGAATCTGGCCGTGTGCATCGGCATAGCAATCGGCCAGATTGATACTGCCAGCCCGCAAAACACATTCAGAACCACCCGCAGGCCCGTGGACGAGATCGTAAGGATCAAGGGCTAGGCTGGAGATATTCAAGGAGATACCCGTTATGTGATACTCAGGCATGCAAAGAAGGTTCCCAACAGCAACCGGATCGCTTCCCGGATGCGTTCATGCTGTATATAAAATACTGAAAGATAGTTGCCCACCATGGAGATCGTGATACTATGCGATACAAGGTCGGGGTTATCGATGGGTCTGAGTTCACCCTTCTTCACGCCCCCTTGTCCTCTTTGACGAGAGCCAGCAACTCCTTGATAATTCTTCGGCGCTCTTTTGCATTGAAGGGAGACATAGACAGCACTTCCCAAAGTCTTAGTCCATTAGCTGCCAACATAATAACCGCAGCCCGCTCAAAGCTGAGCCCATCCTTGGTGAGGTCAGCGATAATCTGATGGAAATCTTCGCGGGCCGGCGCAAGGAGTTCCGGATCATGCGCACCTGAGGCAACAAGGGCAGCCGAAACATCCCTATCTATGCCGCGATCCTCATCGAGCACGGAGAGTATATAAATGACGGCCTCACACTCTGGACCTGCCGGAGTCTTGGCTCGCCTTTTCATTCTGCTTTCGTCTAGATGCTTCTTTCGCCTGTGCAGCATCTCACTGAGCAGAGCTTCTTTGTCATGAAAATGGTAGAGCAGACCGCCCCGACTTATGCCTGCTTTTGATGCCACGGCTTCAAGCGTCAGATGTCTGGCACCTGCTCCAATAACCACCTGTTCCGCCGCATCAATAATTCTCTCTCTTGCATTGTCTGAATGGCTCCCCATGCAAGTCCCCCTTGTCACTAAAAAATTGATTGATAGAATCCTATATGCCGGCTATCTCAATCTTGTTTTCCACGGATTCAACGCCTTTTACTGCTATCACAGTCCGCTCCGCGGACGATTTTTCCCAGGGAACTTGAACAACCCCTGTTAACCGGACCTTTCCCGGCGCATCAACAAAAGCGGAAATATAACTTGATGAAAAACCGACTTCCGCAAGGGCTGTCCTCACTCTTGCCGCAAGTTCCATCATGTCCAGAGAGTTTGTGAAATCACCGGAGTGGCCCTGAGCTTCTTTCGCGCGTGCTGCGCACAAGATCATATCAACTGCAACATTGACCGTAAGATTGTCCATATTGAGAACAATATCGTACAACGCAGGATTATCCCAATCCCGATGGAAGGCAAACCTGATAAAACTTTCTCTCTCGTGATCACTCTTCTCCATGACCGTAACGGCCATCTCCCTCTTATAACCCTTCTCTGCAAGATTCTGGACACGTTTTTCCTGCGATGCGATCACTCGGATATGAAGCGCATGTGGGATAGACCGGAAAAGCATATTGCCTCCCCGACCGAGAATTACTGCGTTCCCCAGGCGCGCGATTTCATAAATGACGACATACAGGCGGTCGAGGCAAATCTCAGGCCGGTATGAAAAAAACCTCTTCAACGGAGGTGGAGCCTTATCGTTTACCTCTCTGATGTCATCAAGAATTCCCATCTCTTCGGCTTTTTTCTCGATATCTTCTGTATCATAGAAGTTATACTGCAGTTCTTTTGCCACCAACTTCGCAATTTCTGTTCCTTTTGTGCCCATCTTCCTGGAAAATGTAATAAAACACATAGGATCCTCCCTGCAATCAAACTACTCCTTTGTCAGGCCCTCTGCCTTCACCACCCAACCCCCTCCCATCGACTTGTAGAGGTTCACAAGGGCCCGAAAAAGGTCGGCCTGCGTTCGCACGTATGAGAGCTGTACGTTGAACATGCTGCGTTCAGCATCGAGCACTTCGAGATAACTCACATAACCGTTCTCATACTTAAGTCTTGCAAGCCTTACATAAGCGCGGGCCGTATCCTCCTGCTGCTTTTGAGCCTGGAGCTGTTCCCTTGTTTTGCTCTGATCGACCAGTGCGTTGTTCACTTCCTTAAAAGCCTGCTGGATCACTTGTTGGTAGCGGATGAGTGATTGCTTCTGTATCGCCTCGGCTGCCTTCACCTGCCCGCTGATAGCGCCTGCAGTAAAAATAGGCATGTTAATGGGTACCCCTAAGCTCCACATGTGAGCCGGGCCTTTAAAAAGATTGGACAGATCTTTACTCTCCACGCCGTATGATCCGGTCAGGGAAATGCTCGGGAAGTATGCTGCCTTGGCCACACCGATCTCTGCATTGGCCGAGATGAGGTCCTGCTCGGCCTGACGAATGTCGGGCCGTTGTGCAAGCAAATCCGAAGGAAGCCCGGAGGGCACTGTCGGGAGCACAAACTGATCGATCGCCTTTCCTCTGGCAATCGCTCCAGGGTTCCGGCCAAGCAGGACACTTATAAGATTTTCCTGTTGGATGATCAACTTCTGAATCACGGGAACGGTTGCCAGTGCCATTTCGTATTCGAGTTGCACCTGCCGCAACTCCAGCTCCGAGATGACCCCCTTGTTGAAGCGCATCCGGAACAACTGCAGCGTATTCTCCCGACTTTTCAAAGTACCTTCTGCGATTTCAAGCTCCCGGTCAAGATCACGCAGATCGATATAGGCATCCGCAACAGCGCAAACAAGTGACATGATGACCGTCCTTCTGTCCTCTTCCGTGCTCAACAGATTTGCACGTGCCGCCTCGTTTGCCCGCCTGATCTTTCCCCAAAGGTCAATCTCCCAGCTCGCATTTCCTGTAACCAGATAATCACTATAAGGGTTGTCATAAATTGACGGCAGATACTCGTTGATGTTATCTGAAACCCGGGTACGGGAGCCGGAGGCCGCGCCCCCAACCTGGGGAAAGGCCTCTGACCGAGTTACCCTGTACCGTCCCATGAACTCCTCGATCCTCGCCGCTGCGATCAGGATGTCTTTGTTCTCCTTAAGGGCAACAAGTATCAGATCATTCAGCACCGGGTCGTCAAACTGCTCCCACCATGCGGTATTCGCCATGGTTTTCGCCTGGAGTTCTTCATATCGCCATGGGGCCGGAGTGTCTATGGACGGGCGGTGATAATCGGGGCCCACTGCACAACCCGATACAAGAACGATAAAGATGAATAGGAGGAAAAGAAGATATGTGTTACGCATTGTCGTCCTCCAGGGCTTCGGCCCTATTTTTGCCCTCTTTCTTGCCCTTTGACAGCCTGCTGACTACATAGAATGCAGCCGGGATGAGGAATATGGCAATGACTGAAGCGGCAATCGTCCCGCCGGCAACAATCGTTCCTATAATCTGCCTGCCCCTGGCACCTGCGCCTGTTGAGATGGCGAGGGGCGCGACGCCCAGGATAAAAGCAAAGGACGTCATCAGAATGGGCCTCAACCTCAATCGTGCGCCTTCAAGGGCAGCCTCTACCAGTGGCACGCCTCGCTCATTTGCCCTCTTCGCGAATTCGACGATAAGGATGGCGTTCTTTGCGGTGAGGCCGATGAGAACAATCAGACCTATCTGGGCGTAGACATTATTTGTCTGTCCGCGTAACCAAATGGCACAGAGGGCGCCGAAGACCGCTACGGGTGTGGTGACGAGGACGCTTAACGGAAGGGACCAGCTCTCGTACTGGGCGGCAAGTAGAAGAAAGACGCAGAATAAAGAGAAGGCAAAGATCGCCCATGCGGGTACGCCTTCTTGCGCTTTCTTCTCCTGGAAGCTCATGCCTGAATAGTCGAACCCCATTTCCCGAGGCATCGTTTCATGAAACACCTCCTCAAGGGCCTTCATGGCCTGGGCGGAACTATAGCCGGGTTTCGCCATAGCATCAATCCGGGCGGAACGATACAGGTTGTAGCGCATGGTCGTCTCAGGACCGGAAGTCGGTTTGATGCTTATGAGTGAAGAGAGGGGCACCCTCTCGTGCTTGTCGTTGAGAACGGAAAACAAGCCTATGTTTTCGGCATTCCCACGATAGTCGCTGTCAGCCTGGACGTAAACCTGCCACTGCCTGCCGAAGCGGTTAAAATAGTTGATAAAGGCACCCCCCATGAAGGCCTGCATGGTCTGATAAACCTGGCTTATATCAATGCCTTGCTTCATCACCTTGTCCCGATCCACCTTCGCGAGTATTTGAGGAACCCCGGCCTGAAAGGAGGTGGTAACGCGGGCCAGTTCAGGACGTTTTCGCGCTGCTTCAATGAATTTCCCCGTGTTGGCGGCAAGAAAACCTATATCTTTTCCTGCCCGGTCTTCGAGAACGAAGGTGATGCCTCCGGCATTACCTATGCCGGGGATGGCCGGGGGCGGAAATGCATAGGCGATCCCTTGCGGAAGAGCAGCGAGCTTGAGGTTAAGAGAGTCCAGAATCGCATCAAACTGTTCCTCGGGCTTCTTTCTCTCACCCCAGTCTTTAAGCGAGACGAAGTAAAAACCACTGGATGAAATCGCCGATGACTCCATCATATTGAAGCCGGCAATCGTGGTGTAGTACTGGACACCCGGTGTACGGGCAAGGAGCGATTCGATCTGCCTGCAGGTCTCATCGGTGCGCGCAAGAGAAGCCGCCCCTGGAAGAGAAACGGTGATATAGAAGTATCCATGATCCTCCTCGGGGAGAAAACCGCTGGGTATGGTCTTCCCCAGGAGGGCGACTATGAGTATGGCTGCACCGATGAACGCCAGGCTCAAAACGCTCTTCTTGATCAGATAACCGCAGAGATGGACATATCTGTTGGTAGCCTTTCCGAAGATGGTGTTGAAGCGGCGATAGAAACGGCCCAGAAAGCCCCGGCCTTCCTTTCGCGGCTTCAGAATAAGGGCCGAAAGTGCAGGGCTTAAGGTAAGGGCATTTACTGTGGAAAGAAGGACGGAAATGGCGATGGTAACGGCAAACTGCTGGTAAAGTCTGCCCGTAATGCCCGGAATAAAGATGGTGGGAACGAAGACAACCATCAGGATCAGGGTGATGGCCACAATAGGTCCCGATACCTCGTCCATGGTTTTGATGGTTGCCTCTCTTGGAGAAAGCCCTTCCTCCATATGCCTCTCCACCGCTTCCACCACGATGATAGCGTTGTCAACAACGAGTCCTATGGCCAGGACTAGCCCGAAAAGGGACAGGGTGTTGATGGAAAACCCCAGAAGGGGGAAGAAGGCGAAGGTGCCGAGAAGAGAGACGGGAATGGCCAGGGTGGGGATGAGAGTCGCTCGCCAGCCCTGAAGAAAGACGAAGACCACGATGATGACGAGGATCATCGCTTCCACGAGGGTTTTGACGATCTCTTTGACCCCTTCCGTAACGCTTTTTGTGGTATCGAGGGAAACGACGTAATCGAGATCGGAAGGGAACTGGGTCCTGGCATTTTTCATCACCCTCTTCACGCCTTCCGCGGCTTCGAGAGCGTTGGAGCCGGGGGTCTGGTAAAGGGCAATATTCGCGGCGGTCTTGCCGTTCAACCTGCTTTTATAAGTATAGTCCTGAGCACCGAGTTCAATGCGGGCCACGTCCTTCAGACGGACCAGGGAACCATCCGTATTCGCCCGAACAACGATCGAACCGAATTCTTCTTCCGAAACAAGACGCCCTTCCGTCCTGACGGTGTAGGTGAACTCCTGTCCCGGAGGCTCCGGCTCGCCCCCTATTTTGCCGGCAGGGTTGACGGCATTCTGATTCTTGATGGCGCTCACGATTTCCGATAGCGTAATACCGAGTTTGGCAAGGGTATCGGGCTTTACCCAGATGCGAATTGCGTAGTTACCCGCTCCGAAAATATTAGCCTGAGAGACACCCGGCACCCTGAGTATCTGGTCGATAAGACTGATATTGGCGTAGTTGGCTAGGAAAACCGAATCCCGGGTTCCTTTCGGTGAATGAAGGGCAATGAGAAGAAAGGGAGCTGTGCCCCCTTTCTTTACCGTCACGCCATAGTTGCGAACGTCTTCCGGAAGTTGGGATTGGGCCTCTCCCTGACGCAACTGGGCGAGAATTTGATCCGTATCCGGATTGCTCTTCACATCGAAGTTGACATAGAGCCTCATCATGCCGCTCGACGAGTTCATGGAGTACATGTAATTCATGTTATCGACGCCGCTCATCCGCTGCTCGATGGGATTCGCGACGGACCGCTCAAGGGTTTCCGCATCAGCGCCGGTATAGACAGCTTCGACCCTCATCTCAGGGGGGACGATATTCGGGAAGCGTTCAATAGGCAGGCCAAAAATGGCAATGATACCCATGGTGACAATGATGATGGAAATGACAATGGCGACGATGGGTCTGTTAATGAAGAACTTGGCCATGATCTCCCCCTAGCTGCCTTGCGCTGTCAGGCCTTGGCGAGATGTCTGAAAAGGCCGTGGCCTCACGGATGACCCCTGATGTACCTTTTGAGTTCCTTCAACAACAACCTTCTGCCCGGCTTTCAGCCCTTCCTCGACGACCCATAGATCGCCGAAGCGGGGGCCCACTTTGATGGGTGTCATTTCGATCCTGTTGCCGGGATTGACCACAGCCACCTCGCGGCTCCCCTGCACCTCTATGACCGCCCGTTGAGGAACAAGGGGAACACTTTCCATTATGGAGGTTTCTGCACGAACCCGTGCAAACTGGCCGGGTCTGAGAAAATTCCCCGGATTGGGGAAAAGGGCGGCCACCTTAATCGTGCCGGTGCCCACATCCACCTGCCGGTCAACAAAAGCAAACCTGCCTTTATAAGGGTGAACGCTTCCGTCTGCAAGAATTAACTGGAGTGTCGCCTTACTGTTCATACCGTTCCTCATATCTCGGAGATACTCTTGCTCGGTCAGAGGTACGTTTACCTTGATGGGATCGACAGTGGAAATGGTGGTAAGCTCCTCTGTGGAGCCCGGGCCCACCAGGTTGCCCACCTGCGCCTTGGCGATACCGGCAATACCGTCGATGGGACTGACGATTCTTGTGAACTTGAGATCAAGTTCCGCCTTCTCCGCTGCCGCCGTGGCCGCCTCAAGAGAAGCCTGACAAGACCCTTCGGCGCGGACGGCTTCATCCAAATCCTTTGCGCTTACAGCCTGATACTCGGCAAGGGGTTTCACACGGGCCAGATTGGCCTTTGCATTTTCCCACTCAACCCTTGCCTGAACAACCCGACTGTTAGCCTGCTTCAGCGCAACCATGAAGGTTCTATCGTCAATCTCAAAAAGTAGCTGCCCCTTTTTCACATAGTCGCCTTCCTTATAATACTGGGCGAGTAGATAGCCTTGTACTTGAGGGCGGATCGTTGCGTTTACCATGCCATCCGTCGAAGCGGTCCATTCCGACCACACAGGAATATCCTTCGTTATTACTTCCGCAACCTCCACGATGGTTGCCGACGCAGCCCCTTCCGCTTGATGCCTGCTGCAACCGGCAACGAAAACAAGAACAACAAGGGTCACAAAAAAGGCAATGCGCCCATAGGACTCTGAGTTCCATCTTTCCATGCCTATCAAGTCTCCTTTTATTTTATATAGATACCCCTTCGCGATTAGTAACGTCGATTACCATGCGTCATCTCTGACTTCACTATGAGAGTCACTGATGAAAACCACAGCGGTTTCCTGTACTGAATTAGGTCTATTACCATTGGTTATTGCTATACAGGATAACCGGTATAGTCAATAACCATTTTTTATCATAGTCGTTGATGGATGGAAGGGATAAAGGGTTCCAATAATACAAGGAAAGTGCAGCTTTTTTTGAAATTGTGAGAAACAAGAAAGGAGCTAGGTTTTTTCTATTTTTTTGAAAAGATCTTTAAACGCTTCAATCGGTTGTGCACCTACAATTTTATAGTGGTCATTGATGAGGAAAGTCGGTACACCTGTGAGTTTAATCCGTCTGGCTTCTTCTCTTGTTTCATCAAGCCGCCCAGCATAGCGATGCTCCATCAAGGCATGCCCCATTTCATTGATGTTCAAGCCGCAGGAAAGTGCTATTTCATTGATCGTATCAATGTTGCCAATATCTTTTAATTCTGTGAAATAAATATGGAACACCTGTTCATGAAAGAGGTCATGCTTTCCCATGTCACGGGCAAATTCACTCGCCTCTAAGGCCATGCGGGAATTGGATAGTTTCAATAGCTGAGAGAATGTGATGCCCAGTTCCTTGCCTCTATTCATGATGTTTTCATACATCCTTATCCTCTCCGTGTCAGAAAATCTTTTTGCCAGGGGTATGCCCTTAGGTGGTGTCTCAGGATGCAGTTCAAAGCTCAGCCATGTATCTTTGATGCTAAATTCCTTCTTCAAAGAGTCGACAATGCCCTTGCCGATATAACAGAACGGTCAGATGTAGTCGGAAAAGATTCTCATCTCAATGCTCATTACCCGCATTCCCTTCAGTCTGAACTGTATTCCGATCCAAATCTGATCCCGAGAGATCTTGCCATTGCAATACTCTTTTCAATAATACGATTCATCAGGATCACACCACTATAGGTAACTCCAATATCAGCATTTTCAATAGAAATGCTGACAGGTAAAACAGTTAATCTCTGATGGATGTGTCTTTGATCTACCACTAAGAGAAGCTCCCTACGTTCTCACTCTCAACAGTGATCCCACTATTCCTGCACGTGGGTATAGGGGGGCATCCGCTCGACACAGCATGAGAGCACATACATATGTGATTGATTGTTTGGATGCCCCCCTGCGATCAATGACATTCAATGCAATGGGTATATGATAATGAGCAGGATGGGGGAAGTCAAAATGGGTGATGATTATGGTTGCAGATATTTAGTGTGGACAAAGCGTAAGAGATGGCACGAAATCTATGGTTTAAGTATTTTAATCATAGGGTCAATTCCCCACAGTTTGTTGCGATTGCCCTATTCTTTATAAAATGTTTTGATACCCCATAGCTTGCTGCGGGGTGATTCATTATTTGTTTTCCCATCGTTGGCATGGTAATTCTTAGCCATCATGCCGGAGTTCTCTTCACGCTATCGCTTTGCTGAATGGCCAAATCCAGCAGTGCCATTGATCGCTGTCGGCTGCTATGCTGTTTGGGAAGGACAGCAACTGATCTACTGCGGAATGTCTGGTCGAACGTTTTCTCCAACTAGCATTGCGGGTAAAAAGAAGTATGGACTTTACAACCGCCTCGAAAGCCATGCTTCCGGCCGTCTCAGCGGTGACCAGTAGTCATCATCTGAATAGTTGTTTGTGATATTAAGATTTCTTTTTCTACACCTTTGCATCCGGTGATTACCATCAACAGCAGTAATATGGGTATCAACAATTTTTTCATCATTATCACTTTATGGGCGAATCGTAAGGTCGCTGCGTTATCATGCAATATAACTTCACTTGGACAATCTATACCTTCGCCTTATTCGCGTAAAGCGGGTTTTGATTGCCCATACTATTCCATGTGGGTGAGGTCATGATTTAACTCTTGCACAGGACGTATATAGACCGGTTATTTGAGATGCCAGGTATGACCCACATACTTGCTTGTTTGGTCATGCCTCCGATGGCTTTATCTTTACTCGTGGATATGCAAATTTCCCTGCAAAGAGGCCATCCACATAGTCGGTAAAAAGAGCGCAGAAACCATAATATGAATGAAATACCTGCGCATTCACGAATATAAGCTTTCCTTCTTCCAAGATATTTGAAGCATGGACAATCTTGTGGCGAATTTGTGCCAATTCATCTAAAAAGATAAGAGGATTTTTAAAAGTCTTTCCTTCAAATTCCATTTGAAAGCCGCCAAAATGTTTGATCATATTGGTAGCTCCATAGGACAGCCCAAATATGTCTCTTAGTTTACACAGCCTTCCATCCCAATTTTTTCTCATCATGATGTTAAGGGATACTTCTAATATTTTATCGGTTACTCCAATCTCCAGTAACGATCTTTCTATAAGCTCAAATAGAAATGTTTCTAAAGAGCCATAAAGCATTATGAAGACCTGCCTACATAGGATATTGACTCCATTTCCGCATTGCTTCAAGAAAGTATGGGTAGGAAATATCATTGATCTACCGTCAGAGGACGCTATTTTGAGAGGTGTGTCGGGCTTGAGTTTACCCTTATTGATAAGCTGCTCGTATCTTGATTTGCTTTCTTTTAGAGAAAATTCCACAAGTGTAAGAAACCCCATTATTTCATTAGATCTTCTGAACCACTGTCTTCTCTGGTCAGAGCACAGAGCTTCAGGAAGTATATAGGTATCTCCAGCATAGGGATCAGGTATCATTCCCAATGGATTATGTTCATCTGCATTCATCACTCATCCATCCTGTTTAGGATTCATTAACCATCTTGGGCATAAAAATTAATAGAAAGCAAAATCTGAATGAGTTCCTAAACAGATTCATGATGGGAAATCACAGAGGCGTAAGTGTTTTATTTCATATCATGAAATGTGTATCAAATCTATATCGGGGCACAGATTCCTGATACCTATCACAGCATAAGGGGTATACAAAAAATCCCCTTGGTATAAGTGTCTATGACATTGAACATCGTATTCATAACTTCGCCTTATTCGCGCAGGAAGGGTTTTGATTGTTTCCTCTATCCAAGTGGGTGAGTTCATGAATGGATTCTTTCTCAGGACGTATATAGACCGGTTATTCGAGATATCAGGTATGACACACGTCCTTGAATCTCTACAAAAGCGCAGATTCCGGAGTTTTTCCCTTATCAAGCAAAGCAGATATAACTTCGATATATTCTCAGTTTTGAAATGCCTGGAACCGATGATCTTGGGTTGAAACATACACAATAAGACACTTCATGTCAGACCGTGGCGATTGGCACGTAATCTATGATTTTCCATGCCCATCTTTTGCGATGATTATGGAAAGTTATCTATGCTCAGGAATAACCATTGGCCTTGACAATATTACCTGGTGCTTTCTGTACAAACTACAAAAAGGGGACATAATTTTCCACAAAGGCATCGATCTCGCTCATATGGAGGAAGCTGTCCCCCAAAGTCCTTGGCATGTTCGGATTTACCTCTGCTACCACATATTGGGCAATCTCGGCTGCAGTCTTGGTTATATCAACAGAGATCTCCAGGCTTACATACCCGCTGTTGTCGGGAGGGGACACGGTGATGAGGGCAACATCGATGTGCATGCTCCCTCTTTGCATAAGCAGGGGGATCTCCGAGAGGAAGATGGGTGTATAGTCCGCCCTGCCTTCCTTGATGGCGGCACGTGTGTTCGAGCCGATGAACAGTGCCTTGTGGCGGAATTATTCAGTATACTTCTCATCCGTATATGAGGCGAGCCCGAGATCCAGAAAGTGGATGATCTCGGTGTCTGCAAGGTTCTGTGCCACATCGATGAGTGTCTTTACCAGGAGCTGGGGCTCCCCGCACGCAGAGCCGATAAATATCCGCGCCCCCCTCCTGATCCGGGAGAGTGCAGTCCTCGCATCGGTAAGCCTTTCTTTATATGTGTCATGCAAGTTAAGGATCATATGAATCCTATTGATGTCCGCCTGTACCTTCGGGCTGAACCACTGTGGTACTGGATTGCTTGTGTTTAATTCCTCCTTCTTCAAGTTGCTTCTGCCGATGCTGAACATAGGCATCGCGTATAGCCTCGTAGGGATCAATGGCGGCCTCTTTGAGAGACTCATAATCACCGATACTCAGAGAAGTATCGTTTACCACCTCATATCCACTGACCCCCAGAGAGGTGTACCAGGGTTGAATATAGGAAACGGGATACAAATAATATTCACCGACGAAATCTACCGAATCCCGGGCACTGGAGGGCCCCGCTATGGGCCAAACAATGTAGAAACCGTGCCCGACGCCATAAACTCCGAGCGTTTGTCCCAGGTCCACGTCTTTTTTTGGTAAATTTAGTTTCTTGTCGGATGCGAGATCCAATAGTCCCCCAATACCCCAGATAGTGTTGATGGTGAAACGGCCAAGCTCTTTTGCGGAAGATGTGAGGTCTGCCTGGAGCAGGCAGCTGACAAAGCGGATCGGAAACCTGAGATTATAAAAGAAATTCTGAACGCTTACCCGTGCGAACTCAGGCACGATTTTACCATAGCCTTGCGATGCCGGTTTGAGTGCCCAGAAGTAGAACTTGTCGTTGAACTGATACATGGCGCGGTTGAACGGCTCGATAGGGTCTGAGATGGTTATTGAAGGTTCTTCTTCGCCTGAGTAATCACCGAGATTCTCATCCTTGCCCCCTGTCTGATCCTGCATGGAATCGGGCTTGCCTTTCCCCTCGACACCCACGCCTTCTGGTCTTACGGATATCTCCGGGGGGTGCAAAGGCCTTTGCTCCGGGTTGGAGTCAACCGAGGCCTGCAGGGGGGGAAGGGTTGAAAGGGAAGGGTCCGTGCTCAACGCCCTGCTAGGACTGTGGGCACAGCCCCCGGCAAAAAAAGCGAATAGTGCTATCAGATATGAGTAATGTTTCACGGCATGGATACAACCTTTTCCGCTTTCATCATGGAGAAGATGAGTATACAATGTTTGTCACCTTTTCTGGCTGCCGGCAAGAGAACGAGCCTTGCCGTTGGAGTCAACCTGGGGAGGAAAGCCTCCCGCTACTTGTGGTCCTATTGCTCTTTCACCTTTTTTCGCAGGATTTCCAGTAGCTGTTCAGGTGAATTTTTATCCAGGATGTTGTTGAACTGGGTTCGATAGTTCTGAACCAGACTGACATTCTCAATAATGACATCGTACACTTTCCATGTTCCAGTGCTTAAGATAACACGATAGAAAATAGGGATTTTCTTTGATGAGGTGATGATGAGCGTCTGCACCTCGACCTGATTTTCCGTGAGCTTGGTTTCCCTCTCATAAGTAATTTTTTCGTTGGTGTAGGAAAGGATTTTATCGACATAAGCCTTTTCCAGCACCTCCTGATAGAGTTGGACGAATTCCCTGCGCTGGGCGGTATTCAGCTTGTTCCAGTTTCGCGCCAGGGTGCGTTTCGAGAGTTCGACTTCGTCGAACATGCTTTCATATATAGACCGAAGTTTTTCTTTCTTGGTATCTTTGGCCGAATCGGCCTTGAGCGCTGGATCACGCAGCACATCAAGCACTTTGTTGACATTTACCTGAATCGTGGAAAGCGGTGTATCGGCATATGCGGGAAGCAAAGAAAAAAAGATCATCAAGATTCCTAAAACCGCCGATTTTATTTTCATAACAGACTCCTCCTTAATGTTTATGTCGCTATGGCTTTTTTACCTCACCGAAGACATACTTGCTGATGAGGTCCGCGATATCCAGAGGCGGTTGCGTCTCGGTAATGATACCGCCTGGTTTAAGGAGCGCACCCCCGCCTCCGGGGTCTATGCTGACATCCATATCACCGATCAGTCCTTCCGTTTTAATGGAAGCGATGGCATTATCATAAATATTGATACCGTTACGAATCCTCATTTCCACCACGCCCTGCTGGTTTTTCTGATCAATGGCAAGTTGTTCCACCCGTCCGACCTCAATGCCCGATATATACACGAGGCTACCTACTCTCAGGCCGGTTACCGTGGTGAACCGGGCGAAAAGAGAGTAGGAATTGTCACCGATTAAGGAAACGTGACCGAGCGTAACCGTCATGTAACCGATGCAAAGCAGACCGAAAACGAGAAAAATTCCTACTGCAGTTTCTATTGAGTACTTTTTCATGTACTTACTCCTTTGTGGAACACAGAAGCCGGCCTATTTCTTTTTGCCCTGATTTTGCAGATTTGATGACAGCATCCAGGTCGGCATTGGGTTGTCCTTGGGCTAAACCGGCGTTGATCGGTATCTCAATACATTCCCCTGAAACCCCTCGCCTGCGGCCCTTGACGCGAATGTCACGAATTCCCTGCTCCTGGAAATCCTTGATAAAAACCTTCAGGATTTCTTCAGCCTCAGCCAGATCCGAATTGGGGAGGACCGTCACAAATTCATTGATACCGTGGCGTGTGGAAAACCCCCCAATGGCGCCGAAATGTTTATCAATGTATACCCCCATGGCATGTAACACCTGCTGTGCCTCTTCGTAGCCCAGGCCTTCTACAATGTCATCCGGCATATACAGGGTAAAAATCACCACGGTGTATGTATCCCCTCTTGTTTTATGTTTCAGCTGAGCATGATACATGACATCGAACTGCCGCTTGGAGTGTAGGCCCGATAATTCATCCCGCAATCCTTCCAGGCTATGGATGACCTCGTCTTTGAAAGGGTGATCGAATTCATCAAGCTCTTCCGGAGTGCCCTGAAAAACGATTTTTTTATCATAGAGGGCAAGAATACGGTTTGAGATAAAATACACATCCGGAATCTCGTGGCTGACCAGGACCGCGGTAAATCCGAATCTTTTCTGGTTCTGGGCGATCATGCTCAGGATTGCATTTTTCCGGACAGGGTCCTGCGCGGAAGTGGGTTCGTCAAAGAGGACAATCTGAGGATCTATGACCAGTGCCCGTGCCAGGGCAACCCGCTTCTGCATACCGCCGGAGAGTTCTGAGGGAAACTTGTCGGCTGCATCAGCCAGTTCCGTTTGTTCGATCCTGGCAGTCACCATAGAGTCTATTTCAGCCTCGCCCTTTTTCGTTGTTTCCTGCAGCGGCAGTGCAATATTTTCATAAACGGTCATGGAATCGAACAGGGCATTGTCTTGAAACATGTAGCTCATCTGGGCAAAGGAGGCGGTCATCTCACGCCTTTTCATTTCAGCATAGGGTTTGCCCCGGAAAAGAATGGCCCCTTCATCGGGCTTGAGCAGCCCGATGATATGCTTGAGGAGGACACTCTTGCCGCCGCCACTCAGGCCTATGATGGTCGTGACCTGCCCCTCGTATATCTTGAGGTTTACACCTTCGAGAACAGTTTTGGATCCGAATCTCTTGGTGACATCCTTGAATTCAATCAATGGCGTATCCATAGCTCTCTCTACATCAGAAGGGATGTCACGACATAGTCCGACACCAAGATCAGGACACAGGAGATCACAACTGCCGAGGTGGTGGCAAGTCCGACGGCCTTGGCCCCATGGCTATCCGTGCGCATATGTGCGAAATAACCCTGATAACAGCAGACAGTGGCGACGATGACGGCAAAAACGATGGTTTTAATGAAACCGTCGTAGATATCTTTCATGTATAGACTGGTTTGAACACGATAATAATAGGTGCCGGCATTCGCACCCAGGAGCAGTACCCCGGAGATATACCCGCCGATTATGCCGATGAGATCAAACAGGGCGGTGAGCAGGGGAAAGCTGATGACGGCAGCGGCAATTCTTGGGCTAACAAGGTACCTGAGCGGGTCAATACGCATGGTGTAAAGTGCGTCAATCTGCTCGGAAATGCGCTGGATGCCTATCTCTGCACTAATGGCGGAACCTGCCCTGGCTGTAATCATGATGGCTGTGAGGACAGGTCCTAACTCACTGACCAGGGTCAGGGATACCAGGGTGCCGAGTGCTCCTTGAGCGCCGACTTTATTCAATGCATAATAAGTTTGGAGGCCTAAGACCATACCGGTGAACAGGCCGACGAGCATGATGATCATCATGGACCGCATCCCGATGTAATAAATTTGCTGAACAATCTTGGATAGCTGCTTGGGCCTTATGATCTTCAGCAATGCCAGAATGAGGAAAATAGCCGCAGCACCTAAATTATCGATCCCGTTGATCGCCACCCTACCGATAGCAGCAAATGGTCGCGATATGAGCATAAATAGCCACCATCCGGTTTCGCTCTTAGGAGGGGGCAGACTGTTTGCTTTAAGCGCCATGGTTAAGACTCCTGAAGATCATAGGAATTTAGAGACATATGCTAAATCCAGCATCGTCGATTGCCCCGGCGTAAGCCTGCATGGGCGTGTGTTCATGATAGGCGTTGACTGCATGTTAATCCTTCACACTACACAGAGATAAATACAGTTAATGGCTAAAGGCGACGACGGACAGACAAGCAACGGCACGGTGCGCACCAGGCATAATAGGACCAGGGTACCAATCAGGCCTGATCTTCTAAGAAAGAGAGTTAAAGACACGAGAAGGGGCAGAGGATGTTGTTTGACTTGACTCAAAACAACACTATTAGGCAGAACGCTCAGGATAATAACATCCCATAAGAACGATAGCTTTCGATAAAACATCTTAATCCATGACCTCTGAAACCTCTTTTAATAGAAACCTTAAATAAGACCGGGCCTTTGTTTGTCAAGGAGGATAAAAGAGGATCAAAATTATCTTATAGTGCATATTTCAACCGAAGATCTCTATAGGTCAAGAAGAATGGTTCAGTATAAATATCTATAGTGCGCCGGGAGACCGGCAAGAAGTAAAGGGTAAAAGACACACAGTAAAGAAATAACAAAACATACTGTTATCAAGTCATGCACGGAGTGTTTACGAAGCGTTAACAGGGATACGTGAATTGCTAACAGCAGGGATTAGTGCTGGGGGTGTTCCGTAAGGGGCATCCCTAACGTGATATAAATTGCTGGCCCAAATCTCAGATTGAACCATTGATTCCTATGAAAGAATGTCATGCTTAAGGCAAAAAATATTATGACCCAAATGCAGGCCCAATTGAAGGATAGCATCCACATTTATCTTAACTATTGGAACTACTCCCGCCTCAAGGGATCTCCAATAGTTTGGATAAAGGGCATCATGTATAATTGTATAATAATCTTTCATTGGTCGGGGTGGAAGACCCTTCCATGGGTGATTTTTGCGATAAATTGGTGCTTTCGAAAGGCTCTAAAATTGAAGATTTTGGTTTGAAACCTATGCTGCAAGGCGCTCCATATCAGAGCGTGTCCTATGGCACGTGATCTATGGATTAAGTATTTCAACAGTATATTGCCTTGCGCTCAATATATGGATATACTGCATCTGTGATTCGGCTAACAATGGTTATATATTGCAATAGTGCAGTATAATAATTAGCCCCAACATATACCAATCGTGCAAAAGCAGGCTCTCAAAATATTTAAGAAAAAGCTGTACGACGCTTTATGCGTTGTGGATGACGCAACCCTATCAGAGGGGAGTGCCATATTGAAGGACATAAGCCCGGCCTCATCATGCCCATTTGCCAGAGATGTCATGCGAAATATCCAGCATGTTCTCGCTCGTGGGCAGGTATTACGCGAGCAAGTCGCATTGAAACTCATTTCAAAAACAGTAACCTCGTATGAAAATCTCATATCGCCTAAATTCATCGAGGAGTTGATGGAGGTCGTGACAAGAGCATTCCCGAGAGATCACTATGTTCAGTTCGCTAAGAACGTTCAAAGTGTGTATGAGTGGAGGGCATTCGCACAGAAGAACAAATTCGATGAGCCCACCTTCGAACATGAGCTTTCCCTTATCTCTGTGAGCGCAACCAACATGTCGAATCAAGTTATATCTAGAGTGCGCACAATTCTGGATGACGCCCTTCTAAAGAAGGTTATCAATAAACCAAACTGGTGGGTACGCGCCTTGTCGATGTTTTGGGAGTTTCTCACCGCTCCGCTGTTCAAGTGGGTGTTCGGCATTCTGACCGCCATATTGGTGACAGCTTTAGTTGCTTACTTCGGCTGAAAATAACTGAAATAACTATATGGGCTAACTAGAGCATCCAGAAGGATACGGGTTAATGCTCAGCGTTATCACAAATTAATATTCCTGCAATTTCTTCTCTCTTCTGTGGTGTCTGGAAACTGTAGATCTTGAGTTGAAACATACGCAGTGAGACACTTCATACCAGAACGTTGCACCTGGCACGTTATCTATGGTTTTGAAAATCCCAACTCAGTTCGTTGCCTTTGACACATAATCTATACTTATACTCAAAAGAATTTATGGATACATGACAAACATAATCATCTTTTCCGTGTTAATGTTGCCATATTCCTTGTAACCGGTTTATTATGATCAATTATTTTAATTCACAGTTTGTGAAAATTAATTTTAATTTAATTGTGATTTTATATTATTAATCTTGATATTTATTTTGTTAAGTGTATTATAGCAAATAGCGGAAACCTATGCATTTGTGATTCCCTATCATCTTTGTTCCCTATCATCAGTGATTGTGGTGGTTACATCCGGAAGGAGAGATATTGTGTCAAGAGCAGAAAGAGAGGAAATCATGGAACCTATTGTCGAACAAAGGGCTAATATCATGCGCACGCAGAAGAGGATCTTCAAACTACTAACTCAGTGCATTAAGGACATCAGGAAGACAGTTACAGCATCGGGTCTTACGATTAAGGACGTGAGGTCAGAGTCGAAAAATTCTATACAGGCTTGGATTCTTGCATCAATAGCCTAACACCAAGCTTTAATAGTCTTTTTTAGTATCTGATGGGGGAGCTGCAGATAGCCCTATCAGATTGATAAGAGATATGTATTCAAGATCAATGAAGCTGATCACATAGGGTTAAAGCAGATCTGTTGGAACAAATTTTATGCTTTCATGTATACATCATCATGATCCACCATTCATGGGATCACCAATGTAAGAAGAATCCTTGAGTGTGATTATTTATTACCTACAACGTGAATATCTTGAGGTATAAGCTCTGTTGTGAAGATGCTCTCCCAGACTGAGGAGTGTAGCACGAAATCAACGGTTTTGAAAATCTCATCTCAGTTCGTTGCCTCTGGCACAAAATCATCAGTCGACGTCAACCAGAAATTACCTCAAAAAAATATAATTTTATGTTCCCATAGAACATCCCCTAATATGCACGGAATTGCAGTCATGGGCCGATCATTTTGCTTTCATGTTTCTGGAAGTTGCCTATAGATACATCTTCCCCGTATAGAGAACCTTTGTCTGATTCTACGCATCCAAATATTTTGGATCTGGAACCGTGGCAAGGCGAGTAATCGCCCGATATCTTGCCTAGGGCTTATGATCGAGAGAAATAGCCTTTACAGGGTATTTCTTAAGACATGCAGAGATACGTAAAACGTAATCTGAAAAGGTTAGAGACATCTTACCGCCGGCCAGGTTCTAGACCCGTTTTTTACTGAACATATTGTTTTCCTATTTTAATTCACCTCTGTTCTTTGCCTCCACTCTTCGTCTTTATTTCCGTTTGGCAATCTCGGCCTGGAGCTCCTTGTTTGCTTTTGCAAGCTTCTGCGTGCGTTCCGCTACCGCTTCTCTCTTTCTTTTCGTACCCTGCGCAATTCCATCTCCAATGTTTTGGATTTGGTTATGTCCGTAAAGGTAATCACCACGCCGTCAATTTTGTCTTCCAGCGTGCGATAAGGCATGATGCGCGTTTCGAACCAGCGCCCGTCACCGGTAGAGACCTGCTTTTCTTTAAATACCAGGGTCTTCAGTACCTCATGAATATCATCGAACATCTCGGGGTAGATCAGCTCTGATACGATGTCGGTGATGGACCGTCCTACATCGCCTGGAATCAGCTTGATGATCCGTTTCATATGAGGGGTGAACCGCAGCAGAAGGAGCTCTTTGTCCAGAAACATGGTGGCGATGTCCGTGCTGTTGAGCAGGTTCTTCATGTCGTTATTCGATCGCGTAAGCTCTTCCACCTTGGATTGCATCTCGGCATTGACGGTCTGCAGCTCCTCATTCATCGACTGCATCTCTTCCTTGGACGTGGTCAGTTCTTCATTGGTGGATTGCAGCTCCTCGTTGGTGGACTGCAGCTCTTCATTGGTGGCTTTGAGCTCTTCCTGCGAGGTCTGCATCTCTTCACGGGAGTTCTGCAGCTCGTCGCGCAGCCGTTTGATCTCCTGCTCCAGTTCTGAGATATCAGCGCCTTGTGATGAGATGCGGTTTCTTGATTTTGTAACCGAAGAGGCCGCCACATCCTTAAAGACCACTGTGAACATACCCTTGAGGGCTTCCGGTTCTTCTATCGACTGGATTGTGAGATCCACGATCTGCTCTCCGCCATTGGTCCCTACCTTTAGACCTTGTACGGTGATTATGCCTCTTTGATTCACCACCTTCTGGAAGGCTCGTGTCAACCCATGCTGAAGCCCTTCCCGGGCCATGGCGAAAATATTCAAGTTGGCCTTGCCTGCTGCAGGTTCCAGATACTTGCCTGTCCGCCCGCTGATGTAGATGATGTCTCCTTTGTTGTTGATCAGCACGGATGGAGGGGCATATCGCTCCAGTATCAGCTGATCCGCAAGCGATTGGAGATTTACCGCGGGTTTGGTCGCCGCTTCCTCCTTGGAGAAGGCTGAAGAGAAAGAGGAGAGCGAGGACGGAAAGTCCACAATCTCAGCTTGCCTGAGGGATTCTTTTCGATGATAGATCCTCCATTTGCCTTCCAGTGGCGTGAAGAGATCGATATGGCTGCCGATGGTTTCCGCGCTGCCCAGGAACAGGATACCGCCGGGATTCAAGCTGTAGTGGAACAAGGACAGGATTTTTTTTTGTATTTCCGGAACAAGGTAGATGAGGAGATTCCTGCAGATAAGGATGTCCAGCTTGGTAAAGGGAGGGTCCATGATGACATTCTGTACAGCGAAGACTACCATCTCACGGATTTCCTTGACGACCCGGTAGTTGCCGCTCTCTTCCTTGACGAAAAACTTTTTTAAGCGCTCAGGCGGGACATCCGAGGCTATGTTGGGGGGATAGACAGCCTGACGGGCTTTATCAACGGCATCCCGGTCGAGGTCGGTGGCAAAGATCTGTAAGCTATAGTTCCCTTTGGGCTTGATAAGATCGAGTGCCTCTTTGAACACGATCGCCAGTGAATAGGCCTCCTCGCCTGTTGAACAGCCGGGAGTCCACACGCGAAGAGTGCCGCCTTCAGGTTTACTTGCTATGAGCGCTGGTATGGCCTTTTCCTTCAGTTGTTCCCAGGCAGGCGGGTCCCGGAAAAAATTCGTTACCCCGATGAGGAGCTCTTTGAAGAGAAGATCCCGCTCCTGGAGATTTTCCTGTAAGAAACGGACATAATGGGCGATCGTGTCAATCTGGTGGATGCTCATGCGCCGCTCGATCCGGCGGTACAAGGTGCCTTTTTTATACATCGAGAAATCCTGGCCCGTGTGGGTCCGGAGCAGGATGACGATCTTTTCCAGAGCCGAGACAGCCGTGCTTGCCAGGACAGGCTCGCCACCCTTGCCCCGAGGAGGGTGGGGAAAATGGAGAAGCTCTATAAGCTTGCCGGACAGTTCTTTTGCCGGAGCCACGTAATCGACGAGCCCTGTTCCTATGGCGCTGCGGGGCATACTGTCGAATTTGGCTGAGGCTGGGTCCTGCACCAGGACCATACCCCCATTTTCCTTGATGGCCTTGATGCCAAGTGTGCCATCTGTGCCCATACCTGAAAGGATAATGCCCACACTGTGTTCCCGCTGGTCCTCTGCCAAGGAGCGGAAAAAGAAATCAATCGGCAGACGAAGCCCCCGGGGCGATGTGGGATCGAGCAGATGAAGTACCCCATGCAGGATCGACATGTCCTTGTTCGGCGGGATCACATAGACTTGGTCCGGGTTAACCCGCATGCGGTCTTTTACCTGGGTGACCTTCATGTGTGTCATGCGTTGCAGAAGCTCGGGCATGATACCCTTGTGGGTCGGGTCCAGGTGCTGGACGATAACATACGCTATGCCCCTGCCCTCTGATACATTGCCCAAGAGCTCTTCCAGTGCCTCCAATCCACCGGCGGACGCACCAACACCGACAATATGGAGAACACCGCTCTTGGTGATCGGGGGTTTTGATGGAAGATTCTCATCAATCTTTTTCTTTGTTTTCGTCTTTTTAATTATTTTGGCCATATATTCATGATAAAAGGAACTTACCTGTAATACAAGAGAAGAGCGAAGGATGCGAAACATTTAACTCAACAGCAGGGCCAATGTCTCCCATGATGGGTGCTAAGGCTGTGGTAACATCGCTTCAGAAACATTATTCCACCCCTTTCAACGTAAAATAGAAGGTCGAGCCTTTGCCCGGCTTGGACTCCACCCATATCCTGCCCCCAAGCCGGGCAATGATACGTTTGCAGAGTGCAAGCCCTATGCCGGCGCCTTGGTATGTCTCCCCAGCATGAAGCCTCTCGAAAAGAACAAATATCCGTTCGAAGTATTGGGGTTCGATGCCCATTCCGTTGTCTTTCACCGAGAAGACCCATTCATCCCCGATCTTACCGGCCGAGACATGGATGCGTAATGGGTCATCTCTGCGAAATTTTATGGCATTGCCTATGAGGTTCTGGAAAACCTGTACAAATTGGGAGTGGTCTGCCATCACTACGGGCAGGAAATCATGGATAACTGATGCCCCTGAATCACTGATGGCCAAATGGAGGTTTGCCAGGGTCTCATCGATAACACTGTTCATATCTATCGGAACAGGCGCTCTTCCCACGGAGATGACACGTGAATAGTTCAGCAGGTCTTGGATCATTCTCTGCATGCGGTTTGAGCCTTTTACAGCGAACTCAATGTAATCCCTGGCATTCTGGTCGAGCTTGTCCCCATATCGCCTGGCCAGGAGCTGGGTGAAGCTCGATACCATGCGGAGCGGCTCCTGCAGGTCGTGAGACGCCACGTCTGCGAACTGCTCGAGGTCCTTGTTGGAGCGTTCGAGCTCGGCAAGGAGCTTGATTCTCTCTTCCTCCGCCTTTTTGCGCTCGGTGATGTCGATCAAGGCAGTCTGGCACACAATAGATCCACTCTCATCCTCCTGCACTGCGTTTGCCTTCAAAAATGCCCAGAATTGGGAGCCGTCTTTTTTAACGAACCGCAGCTCGTACTCCTGCGGTAAGCCCGTGTCAAAGAGTTTCTTGAGATGAAGGTAGTGAATGTCCTTATCATCCCTATAGATAAAACTAGTAATTTGCTGTTTGACCACAAAGCTTCTTCCTACTCCGAGCAATTGTGTGGCAGTGAGATTCGCCTCCTTGATCGAACCCTCCTTGTCTATGGTGAGATACCCAACCGGGGCAAAGTCATAGAGATCAAAGTACTTGGTACGGGAGATTTCCAGTTCCTCTTGCGCCCGATGCAGTTCTTCATTCTGCATCTCCAGCTCGATCTGGTGGACCTGCAATTCATGGAGCAGACGCCGGGCTTGTTCTGGAGAAATGTCGCTCTGATCGGTAGATTGTTTCTGCAACCGTTTCTCTGCTTGTTTACGAAGGTTGGCTAAACGTTTCTTTATCGTATCTTCTTTAGTCATCCTAATCTCTAAGGTAGTAGTATTTACACATACCCTGTCATAGTGAATCACAGGGTATAGGCGATGGATCTTTCAGATACTATATTTATAAGCATACAATCTTAAAATAGAAGTGCTGGACCTGATATACTGCAAATGTAAACATTTCCTACACGGTTTTTTGTGAGTTGGTGGTATACTTGTTTTATGGCAAAAAAGGAGAGTTCTTATCATGGGAGTGCTTGTCAATGAAAGCTAAGAGTGTTGCAAAAGACTTTCCTGTCGTTTGCGTGGGCGGTTCGGCTGGTGGCCTCGACGCCTATACCCGGTTACTACGGCATATGCCGGCCGATATGGGTGTTGCTATCGTCATCGTAAATCACCAGAGAACCGTAGCCACCATGCTCCACGAGATTCTTCCGTACTACACAAAGATGCCGGTTGAACTGATCACGGAAAGATTACTCATCGAGCCCAACCATGTGTTCATCATCCCGGAACAGCGTGATTTGCACGTGCTTGATGGAGAGTTCCGTCTAAAGCCGATATCAAAGCCTAGAGGATGGCCCGATGTGATTACGGTTTTTCTACGTTCCCTAACTGAGCACTGGGACGGCAAACTTATCGCTGTCATTGTCTCTGGCTATGATGGTGATGGTGCAGCAGCGCTGTGCGGCATAAAAGAAGTGGGGGGCATTACCATCGCGCAGAAGCTCGACACAGCCGGGCAGCAAGATATGCCTGAGAGCGCAATTGCAAGCGGATGTATAGATTTTGTTCTTTCACCTGAGGATATCGCTCAAGAAATTGTACGAATTGTGCACGCGGTGTCAAGGGCGGAGTGAACCGGGACCACCGAGGAGAATCAGGGTCATCCAATTTTTTAATATTTGGATAGACCAGAGATTCAATTTCATATCGGCTTTATTATGTCTAAAAACTGAAGATCGGTAGCACGCTAACCAAAGTACCGGGTAATCCTTCATTTCAAAAACAGCTTTTCCAACGGTCTCGTTTAAGATCTATGGTATTTAGGCTACAGACTCACGGCGACGGTCCTGGCATAAAATCTACACTTTGCCCAAGATTATAATACCCGGGAGGTTATTATACTCCATCAACAGGTGGTCAGGCGATGGCAAGATGCCGGAACAGCATGACCTTCACTATGTCCAAGCAGAAGGCCAGCATGATTGCCGCGCCGAATACGCATGCTACGATGGTTACCGGCAAAGGCGCCATCAGGATACCCTGGGTCGCGAGCGTGCTGAAAAGCATGATGTCGAGGATGGACGACGCGATCAGCCAGGAGCCGGGTCGGGAGCTCCACAAATGTCGGCGCTCGCGCGAGACATAGAAAATCGCTTGGCCACTGTATACCAGCGTAACGACCGTCAGCGTCCGCAAAGTATTGCTGTCGAGGTCGAGGGCAAAGCGCCCGACCGCGAGACTGGCGATACAGAAGACGAGATCGCAGAACCCCAGAATGATGCCGGCGATGGTGAGGTTACCGATCCGCCAGACATTGGGGATAGACGACGCCCGAACGTTGTCGGTTGCCGACGACAGGGCGAAGAAATCGCCGGCCACCATCATCAGCACCATCAGTAACGGTGTCAGCACGGCGGTTCCGGAGATGACCAGCCCAGCCAGCAAAAAGAGCACCTGGACGACCTTGTGGACAATGGACCGAAACGTGTAGGTCAGAATTCGCTGGAACGTCGTGCGTCCTTCCTGCACGGCAGCGACGATGCCGCCGAGACCGGGTTCGGTCAGTACGATGCCGGCCGCCGATTTCGCCACATCGGTAGCGGTGAAGACGGCGATGCCCATCTGCGCCTGCCGCAATGCCGGTGCGTCATTGGCGCCGTCGCCGCACATGCCGACCACATGGCCGCCACGCTGAAATGCCTGGACGAGCGCGTACTTGTCCTCGGGCAATACGCCGGCGAAGACGCCAAATTCTTCAGCGCGGATATCGCGGGGCAGCGGCACGGTCGCGCAGATCGGCCCGGTGATTCCGACTGCGTCTGCAACGACGCGGGCCGTCACTGGCGCATCACCCGTCACCATCACCGTACGCACGCCAAGGCCGTGCAATTGGGCGATAAGCGCCGCCGAATCTTCGCGCGGCGGATCGCTCAGCGCGATCACTCCGGCAATGCGCAACGGCTCGGCCGACCCCACCGCGATGACGAGAACGCGGAAACCTTTGGCCTGAAGTTCTTCGACAATCGCAGCTGCAGGAGGAGACGACTCGGCAATCGCCGCTACAACTGCGAAAGCGCCTTTGACGATCCTCATTGGGTTGCCCTTGGCATCGATTGCCGCAGCCTCCGACATCTTTCGCGTGGGATCGAAAGGCGTGAAGGTGACGAGCTTCCAACGCGCTACATTTGCCGGATGGGAAGCTGCGCGGATGGCGGCGTCCAAGGAGTCGGTCCCCCCATCGGAACTCGCCAACGCCGCCATCGCCAGGATTTGTCCCTCGTCGAACCCCGGCAGCGCGTGACAGGCGGTGACCGCGAGTTCATTGCGTGTCAGCGTTCCGGTCTTGTCTGCGCAGAGAACATCCATCCCAGCCGCTTCATCGAGCGCCGAGAGGCGCGTAGGCAATACACCGCGCTGCGCCACGGCCCGTGCCCCGACCGTCGCCGCGAGCGTGAACATCGACGGCAGTGCCACCGGAATCGAAGCCAGGATAGCAACCAACACCAACGGCGCGATCTGCACAAGCGGCATGGCCAAATGCACGGCATAGGCGATCAACAGGAGGGTCACGCCGCCATTGAACAATGCGAGGTTGCGCACCACGCGAAAAACCGCCTTCTGCTCGGTGCTTTCGATATGGGCGGTACGGATGAGTTCGGCGCTGCGCCCGAATTTTGTGCGCACACCCGTCGCGATGATTTCGGCCACCGCCTCGCCCCGGCGGATAAGCGCGCCGGCATAGGTCTCGAAGCCGGGTCCGGCTTCGATCGGTACGGATTCGCCGGTGAGCATCGATTGGTCAACGAGGACAGAGCCGTCGATCAATCGAACATCGGCGGGGACTACGGCACCGAGCGACAGCTTGACCACGTCGCCCTGAACCAGTTCGGCCGCCGATAGCGTTTTCCAAACACCATCGCGCCGCGCGGATGCGGTCACAGCCAGGCGGGATTTCAGGGCATCGAGCGTCGCTTGGGCGCGGCCCTCCTGGAAGAATCCCAAGCCAGTATTGAACACCAAGAGAAACGCGATGGCCGAAGCTTCGACATATTCGCCGAGCGCCAATTGTAGCAGGACCGCCACCTCGAGCATCCACGGAACCGGTGCCCACAACTTCCTCAAGGCCCGATTGATTGGATGCTGGACCACATCCTGAACGGCATTCGTTCCGTAGGCCGCAAGGCGGAGCCGAGCCTCGTCGCTCGTCAATCCTGTCGAGAGCAGGGAATCCTTAACGGAAGATTGCGGAGTGATTGGGTCATCCATAGGGTGCAGGCCTTTAAAATACGCCTTGGCAGAGCTCGTCAAATAAAATGCCATTATTCAAACATAACTTAGCTAGCAGCTTGCAGATAGATTTAAATCCCCGCTGATGTTTTGCATGGATCTTGGGATATGCCATCTTAAGTTCATTAAACGCATCAAGGACAATTTGGGAAACAATCAATGGGGCATTCTCCTTATTATCGGCGGGAACGACGTACCAGAACGCATGGTAGATGCTTATCGTGTTGAGGCAAGTCTTATAAACCTTCATGTAATGCTTCAAGTAGTTCCTTTCGTCAGTATGAGCCTTATTAATTAAGATGGTATTAGTGCCAATCAAGGGATGTGGACCTGAAATGTCTGACAGCCCCTTGACCCTATGGAAATCAAACTTATATCTATACACCTTAACTACCATTGCCAGTAGGCAGAAACTTCAACCATACCTGATAAAGGCATCGAGGGTACATTATCCTTCAACGCCAGGTATGAGGAGGAGCAATGAACAAATCTCGGGATACAAAAAGGCCGGCCAGGACCGGGTTGCGGTCCGAGTCATTCGCACGGACGAAGAACAGATGATCGTGCGCTCGGTATGCAGCGTACTCGGACTTGGCATGGCCAGTGGAAAAAGGAGTTCCGACTATGCGACGAAATACATCTCCCAACTAGATACGCTTTCGGCGAGCGGTGCCCACCCATAATCAAAAGTGGGGTTATATCCTATAGCGAAGCCGCCCCCTCCGGTGCAATATGATTGTTAGCACCAGTGCAGAACTCGGTGAAACCGATTTGTCAAACACGCTGTCGTCCGGACGCAAACAGCGAACAAAAACGAAACGCGAGGAATGAGAGGACTACGATGCTAAACAAAGGTAAAACCCTAAAGGGTTACACATTGGACAGCCTTGACGGGGAAATAGGTAAGGTCAATGAATTCTACTTTGATGACCAGTACTGGACGATTCGCTATCTGGTCGCCGACACAGGAAACTGGCTTACGGGCAGGCAGGTGCTGATTTCCCCATATGCATTGGGCGCCGTGAGTAGAGACGAGCAACACATCGCCATCGATTTAACCAAAAAGCAGATTGAGGACAGCCCTTCCTTGAACAGTGACAAGCCCGTCTCGCGACAATTCGAGGAGTTCTACTACGGGTATTATGGATGGCCGATGTATTGGGACGGCCCATACGTTTGGGGATCTTATCCCTACATTGTGCGTGACCATGAAAAGAGGAGAGACTACACGACAGCCTACACCCAAGCTCAGAAAGCGTGGGATCCCCATTTGCGCAGCACTTACGATGTGAGTGGCCATCACATCCAAGCCTCAGACGGAGAGATTGGCCACGTCGACGATTTTATCATCGATGATGAGACGTGGGCGATTCGTTATCTAATCATCGATACACGGAACTGGTGGCCGGGGAAAAAAGTTCTGGTTTCACCACAATGGATCGAGCACGTTAGTTGGGAGGAGTCAAAAGTCTTCATCAATCTTCACCGCGAGACCATCAAGCAGTCACCGGAATACACGGAGGAGTTTCAACTGACTCGGGATTACGAGACCGGACTACATCGACATTACAATCGCAAAGGATACTGGGTCGATGAACCGACTGCCAAGGATCATCCCTATTAGGCAGCGGTGCCAGCATGGCGGCCCTGAAAGACGGACTCCCCCCAGGACACCACCATGGGGTTCTCTGCCCTGGGCGGGCTCATGATGGGCACGAGATGCGGTGATCTTGATCCGGGCATCCTGCTCTACCTCATGGACGAGAAAGGCTATGATGCCCGTCAGCTCGAAAGGCTGCTCAACCAGCGTTCAGGGCTCATCGGGGTCTCCGGGATCAGCTCCGATATGAAAACTCTTCTGGATCAACGCACAACACAACCGCATGCCGGAGAGGCAATAGAGCTGTTCTGCTATCCAGAAACAAGCAGGTGATTGTAGTCGCTTTCTTCAGCGTCTTTTCTTCCTTCGATCGGTTCATCGTTGCCAGAGGATTCGTGCGTTTTCCAGTGGGATCGTGGCGCCGTCATAGTGCGGTATCACTCGCGCCGTATAGTCGGCTGGTGGGCGGTCCGCAGACACAGCCGCACTGTACACGTAGTCGCCCGACGCGACGGCCAGTTGGCGAACGCGCTTCATCTCCTGCCGCACGGGAGCACTGCCCATGATGCCGTTGGCGTAGAGCTCTACCCGCACCGCCTCGGGGTCGAGGTCATCGAGATAGACCTGAATCTCAAATACGTGCTGCCCGCCGCGAGTCTCAACCTTCACTTCGCCGAAGTGCAGCGTGGCCCATTTCTGTTCCAGGCTGTGCTGCCAATCGACCATTTGTTTTCCGATTGCGCCTTTATCGGCAATGCGCACATGGTAGGCGGCAGCAGCAGGAAGGTAGTGTTGCTCGGTGTATTCGCGCACCGTGCGGCTGGCGGAGAAGCGCGGTGTCAACAGCGTCATGCTTTCCCGCATCCGCCTGACCCATGCGGTGGGAATGCCTCTCTCGTCTCGGGTATAAAACTCCGGAATCACCTCCCGCTCGAGCAGGTCGTAGAGCGCGTCGGCTTCAACAGCGTCCCAAACGGGATCGTCGCCATGCTCCCGGCCGTCCCCCAGCGCCCACCCCACCTCAGGGGTGTACGCCTCGGCCCACCAGCCGTCCAATTCCGAAAGGTTGATGCCTCCATTCACGAGCACCTTCATGCCGCTCGTGCCGCTGGCCTCCCAGAGCCGCCGTGGCGTGTTCAGCCAGACATCGACCCCCTGAACCAGGTGTTCGGTCAAATGCATGTCGTAGTCACTGAGGAAGATCACATGGGGGCGGGCCTCGGGTCGCTGAATGAAATGTGTCCATTCCTGAATCAGGGCCTGCCCAGCCTGGTCTGCCGGATGGGCCTTGCCGGCAATGATGAGTTGCACCGGGCGCTGAGGATTGGCTAACAGGCGAAGCAGCCGCTCCGGGTTGTGGAGCAGCAGGTGCGGCCTCTTGTAGGTCGCGAATCGGCGCGCAAAGCCCAGTCTCAGTACACCAGGATCAAACAGATGCTTCGCTCTATCGACTACATCGGGCAACGCGCCGGAGACCGCCAGTTGCCGGGCCAGGCGCTCACGCGCGTATTCAATGAGTGACGTGCGGGCATCGGTACGAAGCTGCCAGAGGCTGGTGTCGGAGGCACGGCGAATATCCTGCTCCAGGGTTTCCGTGGTTCTCAACCAACATTCCTTTCCACAGGCCTTCGTCCAAAGATCCTCGGCTGCCTCCGAGTCCCAGCTCGGCATGTGAACTCCGTTGGTCACGTGTCCAACAGGCACTTCATCCGCCGGCCAGCGGGGAAAAAGAGGTTCAAAGAGTTTCCGGCTGACTTTCCCATGCAAGCGGCTCACGCCATTGACTGCCCCGCTGCCTCGGATTGCCAGATAGGCCATGTTGAAACTCTCCGACGAGTCGTTCGGGTTCTGGCGGCCCAGGGCAAGCAAGTCGTGGAGTGTCATGCAGAGCTTCTACTCGGCATAACCACCGAGGTATTGTTCGATGAGAGCCGGAGTGAAACGATCGAAGCCGGAGTCCACAGCCGTGTGAGTGGTGAAGAGGTTGCCGGCGCGCGTGGCCGCCAGTGCTACTTCGAAGGGCTGCCCTGTCTTTTTCATGAAACTCCACGCTCGTTCCAACACAGCGAAGGCCGCATGCCCTTCATTCAGATGGCAGACTTCCGGCTGGATGCCGAGCATGGCAAGCAACCGCCATCCGCCGATCCCAAGTACCATCTCCTGCTTGAGGCGCAACTCCGGCCCACCCCCGTACAGCTCACTGGTAATGGCTCTGTGAACCGGGAGGTTCGATAGGTCATTGCTGTCGAGAAGGTAAAGCTTCACTCTGCCCACCTGAACCTGCCAGGCGCGAAGCCAGACGGGGTAACCCGGCAAGTCAAGTTGCAGCCGCAACCAATCACCGTTCGATTCGCGCAACGGCGTGATCGGCAACTGTCCGGGGTCGTTATAAGGAAAGAGGGCCTGTTGCGCTCCGTCGTTGTCGATCACCTGGCGAAAATATCCTTGCTGGTAGAGCAGGCCCACGCCGACCACAGGAACGCCCAGATCACTGGCTGCTTTGAGCTGATCACCGGCCACGTTGCCGAGCCCGCCTGAGTAGATTGGCAGCGCTTCGCTAAACATGAATTCCATGCTGAAATAAGCGACGCAGGTTAATGGAGATCGGGGGTATGTCTGGTGAAACCACGCATGAGCCTCCGTCGCCTGGCGTCTGGTTTGTACAAGAGCATCCACCTTCTTGCGGAAAGAAGGATCGGCTGACATGCGTTCGATCTGCTCCCGCGAGACGGTCTGCAACACGATCCACGGGTTTTGAGTAAGCTCCCACAATGCTGGATCAAGCTGTTGCCATACTTCATCGGCGTAATGATTCCACGACCAGCGCATATCCAGGGCAAGCTCGGCAAGGGAATCGAACCCTTCGACTTCCGTGGGCAGTAAGCTGTATCTGGGGTGGATGACACGAACTTGTTTACTCATGGAATCTCCTTAATCAGTTCAATCGATGATTGTTTCATTGGTATAGCAAGTAATATCTTGCCCCTCAAAGAAAGATCGCATGAACTAAAAACAAAATAAGATCAGGGAAAAGGGTGTCAAGTAGGCAGGGATTAGAAAATAACGCGCGCCGGTAATGTTTGACAACTAATTTTATTAAGATTAGCATGAGTGGGCAAAGCTGTTGTACAGATTTCTACACCGTTATTGTCTATCAAGGATTTCTTTGGGGCTGCTTATCAAGCTTGTTTTTTGACTTTTGTTTCTGTTTTTCAGCGTTCTGTTTCCGACCCTTTTCCTTATCTTTCTTGCCGCCCTTGTCTCCCATTATGTTTCTCCTTCATTATTAATTGTAATATTGCATACTTTTGAAAAACCGTTAATTCCGCTTTCAGGAAGTACATCAACCGGATGAACCTTATTTTTCATCACTGTCATCTAATTTTGCCCTCAAGGCAGTGGATAAGGAGAAGGTAATAGCACGCCTCGGGGAGACAGTTATTTCTTCGCCAGTCTTTGGATTACGACCTCTTCTCGCTCGCTTTTCTCTTACATGGAATTTCCCAAAACCGGAGAAATTTACATCCTCGCACTTGCTCAGATTTGATTTGATAACCGCAAAGAAAGTTTCGACACCTTCAGATGCAGTTTTCTTATCCAGACCTGTTTTCGCGTAGATATCCTCGATAATCTCTTTTTTGGTCAGAGTCATACGGTCTCCTTTTAAGAATGAAATTCTCACTGTGTCTATCAGGAATATACCATGTCTCTATATTTATGGCTATATTTTCAATATGTAAGATAACATTCCATAGGTCATCTTAAAAAAAGCACCGCTGTTCGTTTTTTTGTTATTAATCAACTAAGCATGAAAGGCTAATTTCGGAGGGTTGTGAAGAGTCTATGTATGGTTAATGGAGGGTTGTGTTTTAAATGAAAGAACCGTTGTCTGGCCAATACCTAAACCACCTCCGGTGACGATAGCTACTCTATCTTTAAACTATCTCATGGGTAGCTCTGACCTGTAGGGCGGATCATAATTTCGTTAACGTTGACATGCGGCGGCAATGTGAGCAGCCAATGAATACCGTCGGCAATGGCCTTGGGCTCAAGTAGTTTGCCGAATTGGGCTATACCTTTCCCGAAATTCTCTTCGTTGTAGCCGGCCACTTCCTGGAATTCACTGAGAACAATCCCGGGCATGACTATGGAAACACGCACACCATGCTGACATACTTCACGGCGAAAACCTTCTGCAATGGCTCCAATGGCGAATTTGGTCGAACCGTAAAACCCGCTGAAGGGAGAGACATTCCTTCCAGCAACCGAACCTAAAACGACGATGTCATACTTGTGTCCACCATCATCCCAGTCCAAAGTGCTATCCAGAAGCAGATCGATTTCAGATTGATTACTTGCATCACCTGCCACAACAAGGGCCTTGCCACCCAAGGCCGCGATCTCTAAAGCCAGTTCGTCCAGTCTGTCCTGACGCCGGGCATGCATCACAACCGATGCACCTGCCTTTGCCAGAGTCAGGGCTGTTGCACGCCCAATACCGGAACTGGCCCCGGTTATGATGGCCGTCTTTTGTGCAAGAAGGTTTTCCATTATTGGGTCTCCTTTCTCAAAATCATCAATTAATATAGAATTGCCGTTCGTTTTTCTGTAAGTCAACCCAACCCAATACCTCCTCACTCTATATATATTAATTCCTGAAGACCAACCATATCTTGAATTCACTCAGAGAAGAGGGACCACCATGTACAAGTATTAGTAGTGTGGGGTCACCCAATTAAAATACTTAAATCATAGCTTTTGTGCCAAGGCCAATAGATATTCCAGAGCATAGATTTATTTTGATAATCATCGAAAAAGAGGAGCACGGAAAAGTGAAGATTACATACCATATGACACGCACTGGTATGACGTGAGGGGCTTCGTAGGTTTCAACGCAAGATCATCAGTTTTCAGGTATTTCAAAACCAAGATGAAATCGTAGAAATCACCCATGGACGGGTCTTCCAGCTCGAGCAATGAAAGATTATTATACGGTTATACATCATTCCCTTTACCTAAACTGTTGGAGATCCCTTGAGGCGGGAGTCATTCCAATAGTAGGAGAACTAAAATGATTCGGTTACGGAAACACATGCAGGTTTTGGGCATACTGCTGGCTTTGGTATGCGCCTCAACAAGCACTTGGGCCCTTGCAGAAGTGAGCGATCTCTTCAAGGCGGCCTACGATGGTGATCTTTACCAAGTCAAGGCGTTGATCTCTGCCAAGGCCGATGTGAACGCTAAGATAGGCGACGGTGCCACCGCGTTGATGGCGGCATCGCAGAATGGCCACCTGGAGGTGGTGCAGGCGTTGATAACTGCCAAGGCCGATGTAAACGCTAAGGCTGCCAATGGCGACACTGCGTTGATACTGGCGTCGCAGCAAGGCCACCAGGAGGTGGTGCAGGCACTTATCGATGCCAAGGCCGATGTAAACGCTAAGAAGGGCTATGGCAGTACGGCGTTAATGATGGCGTCGTTGGAGGGCCACCAAGGAGTGGTACAGGAGCTTATTTCTGCCAAGGCCGATGTGAACGCGAAGGCGGACGATGGCAGTACGGCGTTGATGGCTGCGTCGCTGGAGGGTAACCAAGGAGTGGTACAGGAGCTTATTGCTGCCAAGGCCGATGTGAACGCGAAGGCGGACGATGGCAGTACGGCGTTGATGATTGCGTCACTGGAGGGTCACCAGGTGGTGGTGCAAGCACTTATCATTGCCAAGGCCGATGTGAACGCCAAGACGGCTGAAGGTTACACGGCGTTGATAGTGGCATCTGAGAAGGGAAACCAGGGAGTGGTGAGACTGCTTATTGCTGCCAAGGTCGATGTGAATGCCAAGACGGGCGATGGCACCACTGCGTTGATGATGGCGTCGCAGCAGGGCCACCAGGAGGTGGTGCAACTTCTCAAGAAGGCGGGCGCTGTTAAATAGCAAAGTATAGGGTCGCCCATTAAAGGTTCCTGTTTAATGCTGGCTCATCTGAAGATTTATGTGATAAATTTATGAGTGCTATCTCAGGATTCCAACCATAGATTTGATAATCATCGAAAAAGATGGGCATGGAAAAGCATAGATCACATACCATTTATTACGATTAGCCCAGATTGAAGATTTCTTCGAATGACCAATTTTGAGTATACCCAAAAACTGATGATCTCAAAACAAGATCTGCACAAATCATTATCCTTTTAGGGGAATACAAGGGCAATTGTCAGATCTTATGTTAACTTTAGTGCTACTTCTGTATGATCAGATCTTAACTATTGCACCTAACGACTTAATAGGTATTTCCGTTTGCTGCTTGGTTTCCAGACGGTATTTCATTTTTTCAAGTATTACCGTTTGTACTCTCGCATGGTGATCGAAAGCAGTCAATCATTGACTTCAGGAAGAAACTGACCGTTGATGTTAAGGCCTACATTCTTACCCCGGGACAACGCCACATGTGCCTCGTTTGATAATTCCCTGTTCCGCGATTCAAATTCCCTGATATGTTGAGTAGGGAATTCTTTTGCAACCCACTGGAATGAGTCATCATATCGATGCCACTTTTTTCATTTCGGAGCCAGAAACGACAAAATTCCTTGCAAATTCCCTGATAAACAGGGAATATGGTATAGAGAGTGGTTCGCAGTTGACTGCCAGCACCACCATTTCATATTATAAATTCATATACTTATAAGTCTCATTTTTGATTGCCAACAGATTGCCAACACTTTTGCCTAGAAACCAGGTTACACTGTCGACTTTCTGAGTAGGGTATTTAACCTTTTGTCTGAGGATACCCCAGAGACTTTAAGACCTCCCTATATTATCCCACATAACACTTGACGTTTAACGCTAAGCGTTATACACATCTTATATGATAAAGACGTTTCGTTGCAAGGATACGCAAGCCCTATTCGAAGGTCGTACCCCTCGACGATTCAAGGCTTTTTGTGCAATAGCCGAACGTAAATTACAAATGTTAGACTCCGCCATATCCTTAGAGGATCTGAAAAGTCCACCCGGGAACCGTAGGGGACAATGGAGCATCAGAATAAACGACCAATGGCGGGTGTGCTTCAGGTTTGAAGAGGGAGAAGTATTGGATGTGGAAATAGTCGATTACCACTAAGGAGCGAGAGATGAATATTAAAAATAACATGCGCCCCATTCATCCGGGAGAAATTCTCCGAGAGGAATTTCTTGTGCCTCTTGGAATAAGTGCACATGCCTTGGCGCTTGAGCTTAAAGTGCCAGCGCCTCGTATTTATGCTATCATGAACGAGCGCCGTGCAATTACCCCGGACACGGCTTTACGCCTTGCCAACTATTTTGGGACCACACCTGAATTCTGGCTCAACCTACAGACAGCCTATGATTTGAAAGTCGCTCAACGAAAGTTAGGACCTCTGATCAATAAAGAAGTGCATTCACGGAATGCAGCATAAAGCTTGATGCTGAAAAAGAAGCTCGCTTAAAAAATATAATGGGGTATGTTCTTAGTAATAAAGGCGACCTTCCAGGAGCGTTAACTTATAGCCAGCAGGCACTTGGGATAGATACTAAGGTCTTTGGCTCAGATCGTCCCATCGTTGCATCTGATTTGAAAAACATCAAACAGATCCTTCAAGAAGAATCTCAAAAAATAACTGAACTCATGTGAATAAATCTAAAAATGAACTAATAACACATGATCAAAGTCTAAGTGCACTTACCCTTGGTATTATAGTTGGTGTTGGATTATTATGCTTTTTATTATTTTCTGGATACCAATACTACAGATCTCGTGGTTAGTTTTCAGTTGTTTAGATCCGATTTTCCAACAAATTGCCAACAACATCAACTTATTAATAATATTGAATAATGATCTAAAAAAGGCCCAAAACGAGGGTCCAAATCCCTCCACCTCCACCAATTAAATCAAGCAACGCGCCGGCTGGCGGATCGACGGCACGACCTGCTGCCCTTGAGGCCTGCGCGATTTTGCGCCAGATTCAGCCCGAAACCAAAATATGAAGTTCAAATAATTAACACAAATTTGTTCAGAATAGACCCTGCTGAACAATATTGGCCTGCGTAAAAAAAGCATAATCCAGCAAAAAAAATCGAAATTTGGTTCCACCACTGGTGAAGAGATGTTTATCCCATTGATATGAAGGGTTTTTTATCATAAAGCATTCAAGGTATGCTTAAGACAACGATTCATGGCATGGTTCTGGCTGTACATAAGGGGCAGATGATGATACAAAAGAAAATTGTTGCGCCGGTGAAAAGTGTGAACGGCCCGACTGGCTTGATTGATTTTTTACACCAAAGGAAACAAGATTTATGAACAATCGGGCTTTGAAAACATATATTTTTTATTGCTCAAACAATCTTGAAGCAAGCCAGTTTTCTGGTTTATGTCACGGAAACGATGGGGATGCGATCAAGACCATCAGTCTGCCCTGTTCGGGGAAAGTGGATATTCCTTACTTGATCAAGGCATTTGAAAACGGGGCGGACGGTGTGGCGATTGTGACCTGCAAAAAGAACGAGTGTCGCCACTTCGAGGGCAATCTGCGGGCGCGAAGACGCGCCGAGGCAGTCGAAGCGCTGCTGGAGGAAATCGGCGTGACCGCGGGCCGGATGGCTGTTTTTGAGTGCGGGAAACAGGACGCCGAATCGGTCCTCGGCGAAATCAAGCAGTTCATTGAACGCTTGAGAAATCTGCCCCCGACGTATGCTCGAAGCGGCACCGCCAACAAACAGGAGAGCACGGTAGCATGAAAGTTGACAGCAAACTCGCAAAAAAAATCGAGACGGGAGACTTTATCGTCACCGCCGAGTGTGCGCCCGGCGCCACTGCGTCAGGTGCAACCGCTGAGGCAGCTTTGAAAGCCCTGGGCAGCAAACCAGTGGCCGTCAATGTGGCTGACAATTCACATGGGGTGGCGCTGTCGTCAATGGCCGCATCCGTGGCAGCGATGAAATTGGGTATTGAACCGGTCCTCCAAATGGTCACTCGCGACCGGAACCGCATCGCGTTACAGTCCGATTTGCTGGGAGCCGCCAGCTTGGGAATCAAGAATGTGCTCTGCATGTCCGGTTATCATCAGACACTGATCGGACGACCGGAATCAGTTAATGTATTTGATATCGATTCCATTCAGTTTATCGAGTTGACCAACCGGATGTCCGAAAATGGCGTGCTGGCCGACGGAACCAGCATAGACGGTCCGTTTCCAATGCTGGTGGGTGCTGCGGCAAATCCATTCCTGAAACCGCTCGAGCTGAACCTGCTCAGGCTGGGCCAAAAAGTCGAAGCCGGTGCCAGGTTTGTTCAAACTCACGCGGTATTTGACATTCAGGCCTTTGGCCAATGGCTTGACGCCGCCCGCAAAGAAGGCTTCACCAAAAAGACTGCCATTCTGGCCAGCGTTTATCCCTTGGAAAGCGTGGCGGAAGCCCAAAAGCTCCGCGATACCTATGCCGAATTCTGCATTCCGGACGAAGTCATTGAACGGCTGAAAAAAGCAGGCGATGCCGGTAAGAAAGAGGGCTTGGCCATTTGCGTTGAAACCATCAAGCAGCTTAAAGCGCTTACGGGTTTGCGCGGAATCCATATTCTTTCGGGTGGCAAGGAAGCAGTTGTGCCCGACTTGGTTGCCGCTTCCGGACTGTAGTAGCGTGGAGAGGTTATGCCGGAAAAATATCACATCAAAACCCAGCCGGTTCCGCCGCGGCGGCCGCGCATAGGCAAACATGGCGTAGTAGACTGGCGTGAAGACTGCGCCCGGTGTCATAACTGCGTTAAAAAAGCCTGTGTCTATGACCGCTACCGGCAGGAGGCGGAATACATTCGCAACTTAAATGAAGTCGAGGCATTGTTTTTTGACTGCATGGGCTGTTTTTCCTGCGTGCAGGACTGCACCAAGGGCTTATTACGCCTGTCAATAAACCCGGAGTATGAAAAACTCGGGAACAGTTACTGGAAACCCGACATCATAAAAACGACGTGGCTTCAGGCCGAAACCGCGAAAATCCCGGTTTCCGGAGCTGGCTACCGGGGGCCGTTTTCCGGCAAGGGCTTCGATTCCATGTGGACGGACATGTCGGAGATTGTCCGCCCGACCCGCGACGGCATTCACGGACGGGAATACATCAGCACTTCGGTTGACATCGGCCGCAAGCCGCCGTTTCTGGCAATGAATGGAAACAAATCCACGGCCCTGCCACCGCTGGTCTCGATTCCGATGCCTTTGATCTTTGATTTGAGCTCTCCCGCGCACACGCTGCCTAAGCTTGATCCAATCATCGAACAGACCGCCGTCGACACCGGCCTGATCGCCCTCATGGACTCGCGTTACCGGCCGGCAAGCGACGCCCACCTGGAGAACATCGCATTTTATCTTGGCCCGGACAGTCCGAGCGTGCCGGATACGATGCTGAAAAAAACCCGCCTGGTGGAAATCGCAGACAGCCAGGACGTGGCGAAGCGCATCAAGGCGATCAAAAAAATCCACCCGGAAATTGTCGTCACCATCCGGGTGGAACTGACCGATGCGGGAATCGGACGCGCCATAGAGCTGGCGGGCTTAAAAGAGATTGAAGTGATCCACATCGTCTCCGATGCCAACGGCAATGAGCTCACGGCGCAAAGCCCAAGGTTCATCAAGGACATGATCCGTCAGATTCATACCACGCTCATCGATAAGGGCATCCGGGATGAAATAACACTCATGGCCGGCGGCGGCATCGCGCTGCCCGAGCACCTGGCCAAGGCCATTATCTGCGGCGCCGACCTGGTGACCATCAACCTGCCGCTCCTCGTCGCGCTGGAATGTCATCTGTGCGACAGTTGTGAGCCCGAAACGACGTGCCCGGCCAAGCTGGAGAACATTGATTTCAACTACGGCGTGGGCCGGATGACGAACCTGATCGCGGCATGGCACGACCAGTTGATCGAGCTGATGGGTGCCATGGGCATGCGCGAGGTCCGCCGCCTGCGGGGCGACGTCGGCCGCGCCATGTTTTTCGAGAACCTCGAGGAGGAAACATTTGGCAAGCTCTATGGAAAAAGAAAGACAGACTGAGGACATTCTGCCTGAGAACACGCGCAAGACGCTCGTGCCGCAGGAGCAAGTGCAGCGCCTCGTCAAACCCGCGCCGTCCCGCTATCGCAACGAAATTGCCAAGTATATCGTGCACCGCAGCCCAGACTGCAAACGCTGCGGCAAGTGCGTGGAGGTCTGCTCCTATGGCGTCCACGTCCACGAACCCGGGTTCAAATATTTCGGCGAGCCCGAGCATCACTTGTGCATCGGGCCTTCCTGCGAAAATACGGATAAGTATTGCGTGGCCCATTGCCCTCAAGGGGCTTTGTCGATCCGGGAAAATCCCACGTTCACAACGCTCGGCGATTATCGCTGGACCGCGGATTTGATTCTGGCGACATGGAAGATGGCCGAGACCGGAGATGTACCGCCCGAGGCCTACGATTTCAACTACGAATGCGGCAATTCCGGCGGCGGCTTTGACCGGCTCCGGTTCAAATTCCCGGACAAGCCTCCCGTCGAGCTCGACGAAAGCGAGATCGACACGAGCATCTCGCTGAATAAGCGCGGCGACGGCCGGCCCGAAATCAAGATTGATGTTCCCTGGTACGGCGGCGGCATGTCGTTCGGCTCGGTCAGCAACGTAACCCAGCTTTCAAAGGCCCGGGCGGCAGTTGCGTTCAACACGTTCACCTGCACCGGTGAGGGTGGTTACATGGAGCGCATGCGGCCGTATGACGACCACGTCATCACACAGGTCGCCACAGGCCTGTTCGGCGTGCGTGAGGAAACCATCCAGCGCGTGCCCATCGTGGAATTCAAGTATGCCCAGGGCGCCAAGCCAGGCCTCGGCGGTCATCTGCTCGGCGACAAAAACACCATCGCCGTCGCCCGCATGCGCGAGGCGGTGCTCGGCATCTCCCTGTTCTCCCCGTTCCCATTCCACAGTGTCTATTCCATCGAAGACCACGCCAAGCACATTGAATGGATCAAGCACGTGAACCGGAGCGCCTTGATCTCGACGAAGGTTTCAACCCCGACGGACGTGGACATGGTGGCGGTGGGCAGTTATTCCGCCGGCACGCACATCGTCCACATTGACGGCGGCTACGGCGGGACCGGCGCGGCGCCGGACATCGCCAAGAAGAACATCGCCATGCCCATTGAATACGCCATCGGCAAGGTACACAATTTCCTCGAAGCCGAGGGCGTCCGCGATAAGGTGACGCTGATCGCCAGCGGCGGAATCCGCACGGCCCACGACATCGCCAAGGCCATCGCACTGGGCGCGGACGGGGTGGTCATCGGTACCTCGGAAATGGTGGCGCTGGGCTGTGTTCGGTGCAGCCGCTGCGAGAGCGGGCGGGGCTGTCCGCGGGGCATCGCCACGACCGACCCCGAGCTTGCCGCCAAAATGAAAGTTGAATGGGGCACCCAGCGACTCATCAACCTTTACAGCGCCTGGCAGAAAACGCTGGTCAAAATTCTGCAGCGCCTCGGCCTCAAAAGCGTCAGCGAACTGCGCGGACGCACCGACCTCATGATGCATCTGGATTACACCAACGAGGTAATGACAGACAAATGAACACTGAATTGATCAATAAGCTGACCGGTTCAAGAAAACGACTCGCTGAGAGTCTTAAGTTATCCCCGATCCTTCGGAAGGAAGCAGAGGAAGGCGGCTGCGGCGTGGTCGGTTTCTGCTGCAGCGAGCCGGTTGCGGGCCGGCACATTTACGAACCGTCGCGCCAGATGCACAACCGCGGGAACGGCAAGGGCGGCGGCATCGCCGCGGTGGGGTTCGTCCCGGAGCAGCTTGGGGTCAGCCGCGAGGTGCTGGGCACCCATTACCTGCTGAACGTGGCCTTCATCGACACTTCTTTGCGTCCGGAAATCGAAGAGGAGTTTATCAAGCCGTTCTTTGACGTCGCCGCCTCTGCGCAGTTCGACAAGGTGGACGACTGGAAATCCGTGCCGGGCCTTGAGGTGCTCCCGCCGGATGTCTGCCGTTACTTTGTACGCGTCAAGCCGCAGGTGCTCTTCGAGTTCATCGAGAAGAACGGCCTGCAGGCGCTCGACCGCGGCGAGGCGGAGGACGAATTCGTCAACCAGAACAGCTTCAGCCTCAATCAGAAGTATTACGCGTCCCTGGGCGAAAAACGCGCCTTCGTGCTCTCGCACGGCCGGGATATCATGATCCTTAAAGTTGTCGGCTATGCCGAAGCCATCGTGAAGTATTACAAAATCGAGGATCTGTGCGCCCACATATGGATCGCCCACCAGCGATTCCCCACCAAGGGCCGCGTCTGGCACCCCGGCGGCGCCCATCCGTTCGCGGCCATTGACATGGCACTGGTGCACAACGGCGACTTTGCCAACTACCATTCGGTGACCGAATATCTCAAGCAGCGCCACATCTATCCCCAGTTTCTCACCGATACGGAAGTGTCCGCACAGCTCTTCGACCTGCTCAGCAGGACCTACCATTACCCGCTGGAATACATCATCGAAGCCCTGGCGCCGACCACGGAGCTGGACTTCGACCGGCTCGACCCTGAGAAGCAGAAGATTTACCGGGCCATCCAGGCCACCCACATGCACGGCTCGCCCGACGGCCCCTGGTTCTTCATCATTGCCCGCAACCTCGCCCGCGTCAAACAGTTCCAGTTAATGGGCATCACCGACACCGCGATGCTGCGGCCCCAGGTGTTCGCCTTCTGCGACGGCGAAGTCCAGGTGGGGCTGATCGCCTCGGAAAAGCAGGCCATTGACGCCACGCTCATGAGCCTGTCGAAGGATGACAAGCGGATCTGTCCCGTGGCGGACCGCTACTGGAATGCGCGCGGCGGCAGCTATGACGATGGCGGGGCGTTCATTTTCAACCTGAAGAAAGATCCGGCCGGCAAAATCCGGATCACCTGCACGGACAAATTCGGCACGCAGGTCGCTATGCCGGGCGGTACCGAGTCGTGCGATTTTTCCAAGGAATTTTCATTATCCTCCGAATCGAGGGAGACTATACAGACAATAATCAGCGAGAGATTTATACCCGGCAACAGCGTCGCGATTTTTGAAATGATCCGCGGCCTCATACCGAACTCGACGTTTGACGAGATCGATCTGGCGTGCCGGCAGATCATCAACCAGGCCAGGGACTCTTCCAAGACGGCCACGGCGATAGAAGTCCTGACGCTGCTCAACGACCGGCGCTACTCGACCGGCTCGAAGAGACGCAGCCACGTGCTCCACATCGTGCGCACCGAGCTGAACGCTCTGTTCTCAAGCCTCCCCAAAATCAGCGACAAGGATGCCGCAAAGGGCGCGTATCGCCTGGTTGATTTTACGTCGCGCGGACACCTGCGGGGGCCGCAAGGCATGGAAAACACGCTGGTGATCGACGCCGCCGGATTTCCACCCGAAGGATACGACTGCGACGCCGCGCTGCTGGTTGACGCTTTTATGTTAGGCTGGCGCCGTTTCATCTGCTTCAACTGCATCGGCCAGCGGTACACCGGCTGCGGCCTCGGTCCGGAAACCGGGGATGTTACCATCGACGTGTACGGCAGCAGCGGCGATTATCTCGGTTCGGGCATTGACGGGCTGACGATCACGGTGCACGGCAACGCCCAGGACCAACTGGGGCAGATCGTCAAGCTGGGGAAAATGGTCATCCACGGCGACGTGGGCCAGACCTTCATGTACGGTGCCAAGGGCGGCGAGGTCTATGTGCTCGGCAACGCGGCGGGAAGGCCGCTCATCAACTCCGTGGGCCGGCCCAAGGTGGTCATCAACGGCACCTGCCTCGACTTCCTCGGCGAGTCCTTCATGGCCGGCGACCCGCTCAATGGCGGCGGCTTCGTGATCTTAAACGGCGTCAAGCTCGATGACGAAGGGAAACCGGTTCCGCTTCTTGATCCTTACCCGGGCAGCAACCTATTTTCGCTGGCTTCGGGCGGCGCCATTTTTGTCCGCGACCCGGGAAAGACCCTGGTGGACCAGCAGCTGAACGGCGGCCGGTTCGCCAAGGTGACCGACGCCGACTGGGAGCTGATCCTGCCGTTCCTGGAGGAGAACCAGAAACATTTCGGGATAACCGTCAGTGCGCTTTTGACCGTGGATGGCAAGCAGCTCGAGCCGTGCCGGGTGTATCGCAAGGTTGTTCCCGGCAATGTAAAGGACATTGTCCTGGAGGACACCGACGATGTCTGGGCTGAAGAACCGATTGAAGAACTGGCCGTGAATAAATAACCGGAGATTACTATCGTGATAACCATCAAGAAAAACAGGATCGGCTATGGGCTGAAGAGCGCCGTCGAGGAGCTGACCGGCGTTGACGGAAACGTCTGCCTGCAGTGCAAGAAATGCTCGAGCGGATGCCCGGTGGCAAAGCTCGCCAGAACCCGGCCATCGGAAATCATGCGTCTGCTGCACCTCGGCGCCGGGGAGGAACTGCTCGAGCGCGACCTCGTCTGGCTGTGCGTCTCGTGCGAAACCTGCTCGTCGCGCTGCCCCATGCGCATTGATGTGGCCGCTGTCATGGACTCGCTCCGCCGACTTGCCTTAGAGCGGGGCGCGCCGAAACCTCAAGGCGACATGCCGCTGTTCAACCGCGCATTCTTGAAGACGGTCGAGATCTTCGGCCGCCCCTACGATATCGCCATGATCACCGCCTACAAGATCGGCACGGGCAAATTGATGGACGACACGGAAAAATTCCCGGCCATGCTGAAGAAGGGAAAAATCGCGCTGCTGCCGCCGCTTAATGGCGACAGGAAAACCGTGAAACGTATTTTCAAAAAAACAAAACAAAACCGAGGAACCCGAGCATGAAATACGCCTACTATCCCGGATGCTCGACTGAATCCACAGCCCGCGACATGAACCAGTCCACGTATGCGGTCGCCCGGGCTCTTAAGCTCGATTTCGAGGAACCCAAAGGCTGGACCTGCTGCGGCGCCACCGCGGGTCACCAGACCGATCGAGAGCTCGCCGTTGCATTGTCCGCCGCCAACCTGGCCAAGGTCCAGGACATGAAGTTGGACATGGTCGTCAATTGCGCCGCCTGCTACAACCGGATGAAGGTAGCCAACCACGAAATTTCCACCCACGCCGCTGTCCGCCGGAACGTCCGTGACGCGCTCGAGAGGGATTACGACGGGACGGTCAAGGTCCGCCACCTCCTCGAGGTGCTCCTGGAGGATATCGGCCTGCCAACCCTCACCAAGTCCCTCAAACGAACGCTGAACGGCCTCAAGGTGGCCTGCTACTACGGCTGCCTGCTGGTCCGTCCGCCGGAGATTTTACAGTTCGACGACCCTGAGAATCCGAAGTCTCTCGACCGCCTGGTGACTGCGATGGGTGGCGTTAGCCTCGACTGGCCCTGCAAGGTCGATTGCTGCGGCGGCAGCCTGTCGCTGTCGCGGACCGACGTGGTAGTCCAGCTCACCGAGTCCATTCTCGATATGGCGGTCCAGTCGGGCGCCGAGTGCATCGCGGTCAGCTGTCCCATGTGCCAGATTAACCTCGATGTGCGGCAGCAGGACATCAACAAGCTCTCGGGCAGGAACTACCGCATGCCGGTGATTTACATCACCCAGCTCCTCGGGCTTTGCCTGGGCCTTGACGCGAGCGAGCTCGGATTTGAAAAGCTGATGGTCCCCGCTGAAAACGTCTTAAAAAAAATGGAAGTAAACTCTCATGAGTAAATCAGACGACAAGAAAATCGGCGCGGTGCTGGTGCAGGGCGGCGGTATTGCCGGCGTCCAGGCGGCGCTCGATCTGGCAAACAGCGGCTTCAAGGTTTATCTCATCGAGCGCGACGCAGCCATCGGCGGCATGATGGCGCACCTCGACAAGACCTTCCCGACCGGCGACTGTGCCACCTGCATCGTCTCGCCCAAGCTCGTCGAATGCGCGCGGAACCTGAACATCGAGATCCTGACTCTTTCCGAGCTGGTGGGACTGGAAGGCGTACCCGGCCGGTTCAGGGCTACCGTCCTGCGGCATCCGCGGTATGTGGACGAGAACAAATGTACCGGGTGCAGCGAATGCACTTTAGTCTGTCCTGTGGACATTCCGGACGAGTTCAACCGCTGCCTGGGGACACGCAAGGGCATTGCCAAGCTTTACGCTCAGGCCACCCCGAACATTTTCGGCATCCTGAAAAACGGCCACTCGCCCTGCAAAATGAAGTGCCCGGCCAGGGTGAACGTCCAGGGCTACGTGCAGCTCATCAAGCAGAAGGAATATGTCAAGGCGGTGGAGCTCATCAGAGAGCGGAACCCGCTTTCGGCCATCTGCGGCCGCATCTGCACCCACCCTTGCGAGTCCGAATGCACGAGGATGGGTGTCGACGCCCCTATCGCCATCCGGCTGCTGAAGCGGTTCGCATCGGACAAAGAAATGGAGATGCTCGCAGCTGGCGAGCTGGCCCTTCCGGAGGAAAAAGTAACCGCACCGGATGCCAAGAAGGTCGCGATCATCGGCGGCGGCCCGGCCGGTCTTACAGCAGCCAATGATCTGGCTGACGCCGGTTTCAGCGCCACGGTGTTCGAAGCCATGCCTGAAGCCGGCGGTATGCTCCGCTACGGGATCCCAGAGTATCGCCTGCCCAAGAAGGTGCTCGACCACGAGATCGAGATCATTCGCCGCAAGGGCGTGACATTTGTATACAACTGCCGTATAGGAGGGGACGTCACTTTCGAGTCCCTCCGCAAGGATTATGCCGCTATCTTCATCTCTGCCGGCGCACAGAAAAGCCGCAAGCTCGGCGTTCAAGGCGAGGACATCAAAGGCGTCCTGCACGGCGTGGAATTCCTGCGCGACGCGGCTTTATCCAAAAAACCCAAGGTGAAGGACCGCGTGCTGGTCATCGGCGGCGGCAACGTGGCCGTGGACGTGGCCCGGACCGCGCTGCGCCTGGGCGCTTCGAGCGTCGAGATGGTCTGCCTCGAAGCACGGCACGAGATGCCGGCCTACGAGGAGGAAATCGAGGCCACCCTCGCGGAAAACATCAGGATCCGCAACGGCTGGGGCCCCAAACGCATCCTCGGCAACGGAAAAGTCGCCGGCATCGAGCTCAAGCGCTGCACCCGGGTCTTTGACGAGATGAAACGCTTCAGCCCGGCCTTTGACGAAAACGACCTCACCACCATCGATGCCGACCAGATCATCGTGGCCATCGGACAGATGGTGGACGAACAGACCGTCAGCCACATCGACGTCCAGACCGAACGCGGCTGTTTCATGGCCGACCCGGTGACCGGGCAGACGTCCGTTGAGAGCATTTTTGCAGGCGGCGACAATGCATCCGGTCCTTTATCCGTGATCGAAGCAGTGGCTGCTGGCAAACGGACGGCCGAATCCATCGAGCGGTATTTGAACGGCAAGGATCTGCTCGGCGGCCGGTTTGAGGAAAGCTTAAGTCCGCTCCCCCAGGAGCTCCTGCCGGAGCTCGACAAGGTCGAGAAAAAGTCCCGGCCGCGTCCGGAAGAGCTGGCGCCCTCCAGCCGCCAAAGGAATTTCAACGAGGTGGAAAAAGGTCTCACCGAAGAGCAGGCACTCGCGGAGGCCGAGCGGTGCCTCAATTGCGCCCTGTGCTCGGAATGCTTCCGGTGCGTCGAAACCTGCAAGCAGAACGCAATTGACCACGCCATGAAGGAACGGACAATCACCCTCGAAGTGGGCTCGGTCATCCTGACCCCGGGCTTTGACGAGTTCGATGCATCGCTTAAAGGGGAGTTCGGCTACGGCCGCTATCCCAACGTGGTCACATCCGTCCAGTATGAACGGATGCTGTCCGCCGCCGGGCCGTTTGAAGGGCATGTCATCCGCCTGTCGGACGGACGCGAGGCCAGGCGCATCGCCTGGATCCAATGCGTGGGTTCTCGCGACAAGGCGTGCGGCAACGAATATTGCTCCTCCATCTGCTGCATGATGGCCACCAAACAGGCGCTCGTCACCGGCGACCACGTCGAAGGGCTGGACGCCACGATTTTCTACATGGACATCCGTGCCCATGGCAAGGATTTCGATCAGTATTACGAGCGCGCCCGGGCTCAGGAGAACATCCATTACATCAAGAGCATCCCCTCGCGGATCGTCCAGTTGCCCGGCAGCAAGGACCTTCGGCTTGCTTACTTCGACGAGAACGAAGGACTTTCGCACAAGGAGTTCGACCTGGTCGTGCTGTCCGTGGGCATGGAACCGCCGCACAGCATGGCGGGGCTGGCCGCCAGCATGAACATCAAGCTCAACAAATTCGGTTTCTGCGACACCGACCGGCTCCAGCCGCTTTGCAGTTCCCGGCCCGGCGTGTTCGTGGGCGGCGCCTTCCAGGAACCCAAGGACATTCCCGAGACCGTGACCCAGGCCAGCGCCGCGGCATCCATGGCCATGGAGCTGCTCGCGCCGGCCCGCAATTCGCTGATAACGAAAAAGAGCTATCCCACTGAGCACGATGTCACCGATGAAGAACCGCGCCTCGGCGTGTTTGTCTGCCACTGCGGCATGAACATCGGGTCGGTCGTGGACGTGGAGCAGGTGGTCAAGCAAGTGGAGCATGAGCCGAATGTGGTTTTAGCGACGCACACCATGTTCACCTGTTCCGACACGAGCCTGTCGAATATCAAGGACATGATCCATGAGCACCGGCTCAACAGAGTCGTGGTGGCCTCATGCACCCCGCGGACGCACGAGCCGCTGTTCCGCGAAACCTTACGCGAAGCGGGCCTGAACCCTTATCTGTTCGAAATGACCAACATCCGCGACCAGTGCTCCTGGGTGCATTCGGCCGAGCCGGAATCCGCCAGCGAAAAGGCGACTGAGCTCGTGAAGATGTCCATCGCCAGGGCCCGCAGGCTCCAGCCTCTGGAAGGAGGAACGCTCAAGGTTGACCAGACCGGCATCGTCATCGGCGGGGGCTTAAGCGGTATGACCTCTGCGCTGGCGCTCGCCAACCAGGGATTCGACGTCCACTTGATCGAGCAGGCGAATCGTCTGGGCGGCACCCTGCACGATATTCACCGGACCCTCGAGCAGGAGGACATCGCCGCCTTCGCTGAGAGTCTCATCGATCAGGTCCGGAATCATTCCCAGATCAAAACATATCTCCAGGCCGAGATATCCGGAATCAATGGTCACATCGGCAAGTTCCATGTGTCGTTCGACCAGGATGGCAAAAACCAGGAGGTCATCGGCGGCGCCATCATCGTGGCCACGGGCGCTCAGGCGGCCGAGACAGGCGAATATTTACACGGCCGGTCCGAGAAGGTCCTGACGCAGGTCGAACTGGGGAAGCGCCTTCACGAGAAGTCTTGGCCCGCCCGGGGACAGAACATCGTCATGATCCAGTGTGTGGGCTCGCGAAACGATGAGCATCCCTACTGCAGCCGCATCTGCTGCTCCATGGCCGTCCAAAACGCGCTGGCCGTCAAAAAACTGGATCCTGAGGCCAATGTAATCGTGCTCTACCGGGACGTGAGGACCTACGGTTTCCGAGAAATCTACTACCAGCAGGCGCGCGAGGCCGGCGTGGTCTTCATCCGCTACGCGGCTGATGCGCCGCCCCAGGTGACCGAGGAGGGCGACCTGGTTGTCACGCTCAAGAGCCCCGACTTCCCCGAGACACTCGCGATCGAAGCCGACAATGTCGTGCTCAGCACGGGCGTGGAAGTGGACTTGAAGAACAACAAGCGCATGTCTGACATGCTCAAGGTGCCGCTCAATGCCGACGGCTTTTATGTGGAAGCGCACATGAAGCTGCGGCCGGTGGATTTTACGACCGAGGGCGTTTTCCTCTGCGGCATGGCCCATTCGCCGAAGTTCATTGACGAAAACATTTCTCAGGCGCGCGCAGCAGCCGCGCGGGCGGCCACCGTGCTTTCGAAGACGCAGCTCGACGTCAGCGCCCAGGTTTCGTATGTAGACCAGCAGAAGTGCATTTCCTGCATGACCTGCGTCACCGTCTGCCCGTATTCCGCGCCCTACTGCAACAAGGACGGCAAGGGGCAGATCGAGGCAGCCAAGTGTATGGGATGCGGCATCTGTGCGGCCGAATGTCCTGCCTGCGCCATAGAGCTGCATCATTTCGAAACCGACCAGTTTGTTGTGATGATCAAGGAACTGTTCGCCGGCAACCTCGGGGAAGACCGGGAAGACGGCGAAACCGCGGCCTGCTCGGCAACCGGTAGGAGGTAAAAGTCAAGTCCATGAAATCCGACGTATTTGAACCCAAGATCGTGGCCTTTTGCTGCCACTACTGCGCCTATGCCTCAGCCGATCTGGCGGGGACCATGCGCATCCAGTACCCGCCCAACGTGCTCATCATCCGCACCCCCTGCACGGGCCGGCTGGAAACCGAATACTTCATGAAGGCATTTGAAAACGGTGCGGACGGCGTGTTGGTGGCAGGCTGTCTCGAAGGGGGCTGTCATTTTCTCGAAGGCAACCTCTGCGCCAAACGCCGGGTCAACTACATCCGGGACATGCTCGAGGAGATCGGCATGGAAAAGGAACGCCTCCGCATGGTCAACATTTCCGCCGCCATGGCGCGGCCACTGGCGGACACCATCATCGACATGGTGGAAACGGTCCGCAAACTGGGCCCCAGCCCGCTGAGATCGGGCGCCAAATTAAAACAGGAGTGTCGCTCATGATCGTCGCACAAAGAAAAAGCATTCCCGAACTGCTCACAATCGTGGAAAAACACCGCAACGTGCTCGTGCTCGGCTGCGGCACCTGCGTCACCGTCTGCCTCGCCGGCGGCCAGCGCGAAGTCAGCATCATTGCCTCAGCGCTACGCATGGCGGCCAGAGTGAAAGACGTAGCCCTGGACGTCGAGGAGCTCACCATAGAACGCCAGTGCGACAACGTTTTCCTCGAGCAGGCCGCCGAGGCGGCCAGGCAGGCTGACGCCGTGCTGTCGCTGGGCTGCGGAGCCGGCGTGCAGGCGCTGGCCGAACGTTTTGTGGACAAACCGGTTTACGCGGGCCTCGACACCGCATTCATCGGCATTCTGGAAGAACGGGGCATCTGGACGGAAAAATGCGCGGCCTGCGGCTCGTGTGTGCTCCATCTCTACGGCGGTATCTGCCCGGTCACCCGCTGCGCGAAGCACATGTTGAACGGCCCGTGCAGCGGCTCGCGTGAAGACCGGTGCGAAGTCGACCCCAGCCTTCCGTGCGCCTGGCAGCTCATTTACAAACGGCTCAAAGATATTGGGCAGCTGGACCGGTTGAAGGAGATCAGGCAGCCCAAGAACTGGCGTCCAAGCCTGTCCGGCGGCTGCCGTACCATCATCCGCGAAGACCACCGGGTGTGACTCGAAAAATATAAGTTCTTTGTTTAACAACTATGTATTGAGAGGAGGGGATATATATGGTGACAGCAACACCCCAAGACCTTACTAACATGGCAAAGTGTCTTAATGGATTCGATATAGTTAATTTTGAAAAGCATGATCAGTGCGGATATAAAATTATTTCAAGACATAATCTGGGTCTCTTAGCTTTAAAGGGTCTTTTAGAAAAATGCTACCCTGTTAAAAACCTTGAATATGTCGCAGAAAATAATATGCTTGATCGCTTGTTTTATTCATTTGATTTAAAAACAGATACACATCAGTTTGTCATCAATTCAAAAGTTCATAAACAATTACTTAATGATAAAAATAATGAAATGAGAGATGCTGCACTTTCTCTCCTTAATGCAATTGAAGAACTACATTTAAAAGATGAAAACGCAAAAGCACGAGATGAATATGTTAAACTTGTTAATAATTAAAATTGCATAACGTCAAATAGAGTCATGGAAGAGCCTAGAAAGCTCATCAAAGAATCTATCGGGCTTACTCAATGGCTAAGCACAAATCTTGATGGCCTTAGCATAAAATCAGATGTACGCCCTCGTATTGCTGTCTCAAGTCTGTGATGTCTTAAACTTCTGCACATCCTCTGCAAGAGTTGTCGCCATAGAACGCAGGTTATCCATAGTGCTGGCCAATTCTTCCACCGTAGTAGCGTTATTCTGGGTGGAATGGTCTATTTGAGATATTGCCCGGCTCAGCTCTCCAATATTCTGCGTCTGCTCCATACTTGATGTGCTGATTGTCTCCATCATCCGGAAGAAGAATTCCATACGACTCATGAGCTCTTCTAAAGAAGATGATGTCTTGTTCATCATCTCATCACCGTTTTTGATCCTACTTACCGTGCCATCAATTAATGCCTTAATCTCGCTCGCCGCTCCAGCCGAACGCTGGGCCAGTGATCTTACCTCTCCAGCCACCACTGCGAATCCTTTGCCGTGCTCACCGGCTCTTGCCGCCTCTACAGAAGCATTCAGGGCCAGCAGGTTCGTGTGGAAGGCCACCTCATTCACGGTGAGAACAATGTCCCCGATCTTTCTTGAGTCGAGAGATATCCCTTGTATGGCCTTCATGAGCTCGGCAAACACCTGCTTGCTTTGATCAATGAGCTTGGTTATTGCGGATGATGCATCTTGGCCTTCATTGATCAAATTAGCATTATTCTGGATTGTTGAGTTCATCTCTTCGATGGATGCTGAGATTTCCTCTACATTCGCCGCCTGGTCTTGAGTTGCCTGAGAAAGTCCCCGGGAACCCGAACTTACATCTTCAATAGCCTGATGAAGTTCAAGGGAAGTGTCTCTCACATGACCTACAACCTGCTCAATATCTCCCATGAATTCATTGAACCAGAAAGAGAGCTCTCCCACCTCATTTAATCCGTTCACTTCGAGTCTTTTGGTGAGATCGCCCTGACCCTTTGCCATGTCCTGGAACATTACGGACATCCTGCCAACTGAAATCGAGAGGTTTTTCATGAGTAGAATCCCGCAAACGAATGAAAGGATTATGGTCTCAAACAAGATTACATAAAACCCCATCTGAAGGGATGCGATATTGAGCCCTGTAGCCATGGACAGGTAGAGAAGGCCGAGGATAAGCCCCAGGGGAGGAATGGCGATGAGGAGGATCGTGATAAGGTTCTTCTGACTGAGACTCAGTCGGAAAAACCTCATATTACTGTCAAGCACCCCCTTCAGGTTGCTTTTCATATAAAAGGGGGTGAGACTATTTTCTGAGGCAAGATAAATAATCGGGATTGCCAAAAGGCCTATCATGGCAACGGAATTAACCCCGAACAAGAACTCAGGCAACCGTATATACCCTTTAAGATAAATCGGCAATGTTGCCATGAGATTCCCGAACAGGGCAAACCTTAAGAATATCACGATTGACTCTACAAGGGGCAGTAACGAGGCTGAACGTACTGCACGATAAATCTCAGCAGGTGTATATGAGTCTTTCTCCATGACCTCAATGGCAGGGCGAATAAGAATATATTTAGTCATTGTGCCTAATATAAGGCCGAAATTTGCAGCAACTGATGCCCCCATGATAACAGGTAGGAAATTCTTCATGACCGATTCGGATATGTACCTGAAGAAAAACACCACGATAGGCATGAGGATAGCAACGGTTACTGTCTCTTGGAAAAGTAAGGGTCTTAAAAATAGAACTTTTGTACTTTCTTTCATCAACGCCACCTACCCTATTTATTTTTGCAAGTGCATGGAAATATCAATGTAGCTTCCTTTTGTTATCGGAAGTTCTTTTTTCATTCTTTATTCCATTCGGGTATCATGTGCCGGTTGTTACACTCTGAAAAGATGACCCTCAACAAACCTTGATGATTAAACGTAATCGTTGACTTTAAAGGTTAAGGCCTTATTCATTGTTTCCTTAAGACCGAATATGCAGGAGGGTCATATGAAAAAGATAGCTCTGCTGGTGGAAAATATGTATGAGGATCTGGAACTGCATTACCCTTTCCTGAGGTTGAAAGAAGCCAGGTTTCAGGTCGATCTGGTCGGGTCGGATAAAGGGGTTGAGTATACCAGCAAACATGGTTATCCCATAGTCAGTGATCTTGCCTCACAGCAGGTGAATGCCAAAGACTATGTCGCGGTAGTGATCCCGGGTGGATACTCTCCGGATATGATGAGAAGGTGCAAGGCAACTATGGACTTTGTGCATGAGATGGACGGGCAGGGCAAGATCATCGCTGCCATCTGCCACGGACCCTGGATCATGGCAAGCGCCTGCAACCTCAAGGGCAAGACCGTAACCTCCTTTTTTTCCATCAAAGACGACCTAGTCAATGCAGGAGCCACGTGGGTGGACAAAGAAGTCGTGGTCTCGGATAACCTGATCACCTCTCGCACACCTCAGGACCTTGTCGCCTTCACCTCAGCCATCATCAACGCACTGCGCGGATAGAAGAAAGACGTCTATGGGCAGGATCTCCTAAACAAATTAAATACCTTCTCCAACTTCCCAAGTCATTATTCACTTCTTCCTGATCACTTCGCCACACCCTTTAGGATGGCAGTGCCTCTCCCTCAGTCGCCCTCTGGCTTGCCGCTTGCTTGGCATGGTCAGTAGCCATTAACATATACACGGCAGGAACAACAAACAGCGTGAACAGGGTGCCGATGGCGATGCCGGATGTGATCACCAGGCCCATGTTGTATCGGCCAGCTGCGCCTGCGCCGGATGCAAAAACCAGCGGCATGATGCCCAGCACCATGGCTCCGGTGGTCATGAGGATGGGCCTCAGCCTGATGGCCGAGGCCATCTCGATGGCATCACGCTTGCTTTTGCCTTCGCGCTGAAGATCATTGGCGAACTGAACGATGAGGATGCCGTGCTTGCTGATGAGGCCTATAAGTGTCACCAGGCCCACCTCGGTATAGATGTTCAGGCTTGCCTGCCCTATCCCGAGGCTGATGAAGATGAGCGCCCCGCAGATGGACATGGGCACACTGATAAGCACGATGACAGGATCACGGAAACTTTCAAACAGGGCGGACAGTGCAAGGAAAATGATGACCAAGGCAAAGAAGAATGTGAGCAGCAGTGCGCTCGACTCCTGCATGTACTGTCTGGACTGCCCTGCATAATCAATGCTGTAGCCCTTAGGGAGCACACTCCCCGCAATCGTCTTGAGTGTATCCAATGCCTGGCCCATGGTTATACCCGGGGATGTCACTGCCGATATGGTGGCGGCATTGAGCTGTTCAAAGTGGTTGAGCGACTCAGGCACGACTTCTGTTTTGAGGCTCGCAACGGTGGAAATCGGTATCGACGCCCCGCTTGATGTATTGATATAATAATCTTTCAATTGATCGGCATTCAGCCGGTAGCGCTGCATCACCTGCGGAATCACCTTATACGAGCGTCCGTACAGGCTGAAGTAGTTGACATAGTTTCCGCCAAGCATCCATCCAAGGGCGCTCCCTACATCACGCATGGTCAGGCCAAGCTGTGAGGCCTTGTCGCTGTCGATCTCCACCACGGTCTGCGGTTTGTCGATCTTGAGGTCGGTGTCCACGAACACGAACATGCCGCTCGCCCGGGCCTTTGCCATCAGAGCCTGTGAAACCTCGTTCAGCCTGTCAAAAGGTTCGGTAGTGCCTATCACAAATTGCACAGGCAGGCCCCTGGACCCGGGAAGCGGCGGCGGCTGGAACCCCACCACCTGAACCCCTGCGATTTCTCCCAGCCGCTTCTGAACCACAGGTTGCAGCTGCACCGCTGTCCGGGTGCGTTCATCCCATGGTTTGAATACCATGCCGGCAAAAGCGGTGTTCAAACCCGTGGCCCCGTCAAATTGAAACACATGTTCGGTCTCAGGGAATGATTTGACGATCTTGTATACCTGCACTGAATTGACTCCCGTCTGTTCCAGTGTGGCATCAGGGGCCCCTGTTGCCAGTGTAATGATGATGCCCTGGTCTTCCTGGGGCGCAAGTTCGCTCTTGGAGCTGATGAACAGGAAATAATTGCTGCAGAGGATTATCGCGGCGAATACCCCTACAACGCCCAGGGAGTTGAGCGCCCTGTGCAACAACCACGCATAGATGGAACGCACCAGTTTGAACTGGCCGTCAATGAAGTCGGTGAAGCGGTTCAACACGCCCACTCGCGATTCTGTAAGAAAGCGGGAGCACATCATGGGCGACAGGGTGAGCGCGATGATGGCCGATACGAACACAGAGCCTGCCAGGGTGTAGGCGAACTCGGTGAACAGTGCCCCGGTGAGGCCCCCCATGAAGCCGATGGGAATATATACGGCAACCAGCACGACGGTCATGGCGATGATGGGGCCGCCTAACTCCCGGGCACCCAGTATGGCTGCCTGCATGAGCTCTACGCCTTCCTCCCTGTGGCGATGTACGTTCTCCACCACGATGATGGCGTCATCCACTACCAGGCCGATGGCGAGCACCAGTGCGAGCAGTGTCAGCAGATTGATGGTGTAGCCCAGCACGAGCATGATGAAGAACGCTCCGACCAGAGAGAGAGGCATTGCTATGACAGGGATGATCACCGATTTGATCGATCCCAGCGATAAGAAGATCACGACAGTCACGATCAGCAATGCAGCAATGATGGTACGGATTACCTCGTTGATGGAGCTGTTCACATACTTGGTCGAATCGTAAACAATGCGTCCGTTCAGTCCTTCAGGGAGTTGCTGTTCAATTTCGGGAAAAACCTTGTGCACGTCATTAATAACCGTGAGCAGGTTTGCATTCGGCGCTACCTTTATGCCGATGAACACAGCGCTTGCATTGTCGAATCTTACTGCAGTGTCATAGTTCTCGGCCCCCAGTGTGACGGTTGCAACGTCGCCCAAACGGACAATGGCATCGTTCATTGACTTGACCACGAGGTTTTTGAACTCATCGACCGAGTGCAGTCCTGTGGCCGCGGTGAGGTCGACAGTTACCATCTGTCCCTTTGTCCGTCCTACGGCCGATATAAAGTCGTTGTTGGCCAGGGCGGTGCTCACGTCAGTGGCGGTTACCCCAAAGGCCGACATCTTATCAGGATCGAGCCATGCCCGCAGGGCAAACTGCTTTGCACCAAGCACCTCCGCCGTCTGCACTCCGTCCACGGTCTGCAGCTTCGGCTGCACCACCCTTATCAGGTAATCGGTTATCTTGTTCGTAGGCAGCACCTTGCTGTAGAAGCCTATGTACATCGAGTCGATGGTCTCCCCGATGGCCACGCTGATCACCGGTTGCTGTGCGTCTTTCGGCAGCTGATTGATCACGGCGTTTACCTTGGCGTTGATCTCGGTCATGGCCTTGCTCGAGTCATAGTTCAGACGCAGATTTGCCTGGATGGTGCTCTGGCTGAGTGTGCTGCTTGAGGTGAGATAATCGATGCCCTGGGCCTGGGCAATTGAATTTTCCAGGGGAGTGGTTATGAATCCCGACACGAGTTCCGGGTCTGCACCGAAATAGGTAGTAGAAACGGTCACCACGGCATTCTGGGTTGCCGGATACTGTCGTACAGGCAGCAGCCCTATAGACCGCAGCCCCAGTACCAGGATCAGCAGGCTGATTACCGTGGCCAGCACCGGGCGGCGGATGAAGATATCGGTGAAATGCATATGCGTATCCCTGCTTATTCTTCCTGAGGTTTGGGGTACGCCTCATTTGAGGGCTGGACCCGGTTGTTGATGATAACAGGACTGCCGCTCCTGAGCTTGAGCTGTCCGCTGGTGACCACCAGATCTCCTTCCTTGATCCCGGCGGTGACAGCCACCTGGTCGCCCCGTGACGGTCCCAGGGTGACAAAGGTCTGCCTGGCGAACAGGGCCGGTTTGCCGTCTTTCGTTTTACCCTTCTCCTCCACGATATAGACGGTCTCTCCATAGGGGTTGAAGGTCACGGCCGTCCTGGGCAGTGTCAGGTTGCGCTGGGCCTCTCCTGACAAGACCTCCACCGATGCATACATACCAGGCAGCAGCTCATGCTTGGGGTTTTGTATTGTTGCCTCGATCTGGATATTCCGTGTCTGGGGGTCCACCTTGGGATTGATGGCACTCACTATCCCCCTGAAGGTCTTGCCCGGATAGGTGTCGGTGGTCACGGTCACAGTCTGGCCATCCAGTGCCCGGGAGAGTTCCTGCTGGGGTACGTAGAAGTCTACGTAGATGGAGTCGAGCGATTGCAGCGTGACAACCTTGTCACCGGCCTTCACGAACTGACCGGGATTGACAAGGCTGATGCCGAGGCGCCCGGCAAAGGGGGCGCGGATGGCCTTTTTGTTTATTAATGCCACCTGCTGGGCGACCTGGGCCTTTTTACCCTCAATGTCGGCGGTGTAGGCATCCATGGTTGACTGGCTTATGGCCTGCTCTTCAACCAGTTTTATGTTGCGATCGTAGGTTGATTGCGCCAGGTCGGCGGCGGCCTGAAGCACGTGCAGCTGGGCAACGTCGGGATCCGTATTGAGCTGCACCAGCAGCCGACCTGCCTTGACATCATCACCCGATTTGAAATGAACGCTTCGCACCATGCCATCGACTTCACTGGACAACTCAACACCCTTGACCGCCCGCAGGGTCCCCACCGCCTTGAGTTGCGGCTGCCACGTATCAGATGCTGCCTTGACTGTAGACACGGTAACAGGGGGCATCCCGCCTGCGGACATGTATTTTTTCATCATCATTGCCATAAAGGCCTTATAGCCGAAGATGCCGCCGAAAAGCACAAAGACGGCCACAAGCATGATCACCATTCGCCTGGTCATAGGAGAGGTCTCCCTCTGGGATCGGATATCATCGATCTCAATTCTTTTCTTTATTCATTTCTTTATTTATTCCATTATTATATACATATGTCGTGTTTTCCGTATAGGCCTTTATACCTGCAGTTATGCCCTCGATGATATTTTCCAGATGTGCATCATTATGCAGGAGCATACAATCGGCAGCATTAGTAATAAACCCCGTCTCGATCAGAATTGCCGGCATCTTTGCGCCCATCAGGACATAGAACGGGGCCTGTTTTACCCCATGGTCTTTCCCCACATAACCTGTCTTTCTTAAGGATGAGATGATTGAGTTCTGGATGGATGTGGCGAACCTCGATGATTCATTTATCTTGGCATTGAGCATGAGATCCCTGATGATAAGCGTTAGACCCTGCAAGGATTCAGGGGACATGGCGTTTTCCCTCTCAGCCACCTTTTTGGAAGAGGCATCGGTAGTCAGGTTGAGGAAGTATGTCTCGACCCCGTCTGTTGACTTTGCCTCGTTTGCATTCACATGGATAGAAATAAACAGGTCTGCCTTCTTCGTGTTGGCGAAGGCTGTCCGCTCATTCAGCGGCAAAGAGACATCATCTTCCCGTGTAAGAAAGACCTCGAAGCCTTCTTCAGTCAGTCGCTTTGCAAGCATCTTGCCGACAACCAGGGTGATATCCTTCTCTTTCTCGCCATTCGGCCCGACCGCGCCGGGGGCCTTGCCTCCATGGCCCGGGTCAATGACTATCTTGAATATCTTAGGTTTTTCCGATGAGTCGGAATCGGCGGCAAGGACCTTGTTGCGTGTATCCGGAGACAGGAGAAAAACGGCTATGACCATGAGGACGAACAAGGTTTTTGCTTTGTTCGTATTCATGATGATAATTGTATCTGAAAATTTATTATTAAACAATTATTTCTATCACATAGATACGGCGCCGCTATTCCGGCTCAGGGAACTGCGGTTTCTGCTTTGACAGGAAGGCGGCGATGCCGTGGATGCATTCACCACCCGCAATAAGGGCTACCGCCTCTTCGGTCTCCAGCTCTAGGGCCTTCATGGTGGTCAAGTCAGCGGTGCTTCTGATCACCTTCAAGGCGTGACGAACGGCGTGCGGGCCGTTTTCGGCTATTGTCCGCGCCAGGACCACGGCCTCCTCCAGGGCATTGCCGGGTGCGCTGATGCGGTTCACCAGCCCCAGGGCAAGGGCCTCTGGTGCACCTACCTTGCGCGCGGTAAGGATGAGGTCTGCGGCCTTGGATGAGCCCACGAGTCGGGTGAGCCCCACAACACCCCCCTGGTCCGGCATGAGACCGAGCCTCACCTCGGAAAAGCAGATGACCGCCCCCGGGTCCATGACCCGCATGTCGCAGCGGGACGCGATCTCAGCCCCGCCGCCGTAAGCAAGGCCGTTCACGGCTGCAATGACGGGCACTGGCAGCATGACCAGGCTGTCGCTCGTGGTCCTGACACGCCGGATGAGGTCCATGGCCGGGCCGCTCTCGTGTTTCTCCACGGCATTGATGAGGCGGGCCACCTGGGGGTTTTCGGGGTTCACGTCAAACCCGGCGCAGAAGGCCTTGTCTCCGGACCCGGTCAGAACGATCACCCGGGGCAGCCTGGCCCTGAGGTCGGCCACCACCTGTTCCATGCAATCCCACATATGCTCGTCCAGAGAATTCTGTTTGTGTGACCGGTCAAAGGTTACAATCGCCACGTGGTCGTGCCGCTCCAAGCGGATACCATAATCTGCCACAGTAAACCCCTCCCTATGAATCTGTGGAATAAGCGCAAAATTGTTATTTGAATGCCTTCCCGAAGGTGTCGAGATGGACGAAGGCGCTCAATTCCTTGCGGGGCGGACCCTGCTTGAGTTCCGCCAAAGGCTTGCCCACCGGGAGTACGGCTACAACTTCATAGCCATCCGGCAGGCCGATGACCTTCTTGCAGGCATCATGGTCCATCAGGCCCACCACCACGGTGCCCAGCCCCAGCTCGTGGGCTGTCAGGCAGAGGTTCTGGACCGCGATACCGAGGTCGAACATGAACCAGGTGGAGAATTTGGTAACTTCCTTGCCGCCATAGCAGCCGGACACGCCGGTTTTTGCACAGGCCACAATAAGCACGGATGCACCAAGCGAGCATTTGGTGCCCGGGTTCTTGTCCGCATAGGTGCCGGCCACCTTCTCGATTATTCCCCTGTCGCGCACCACCACGAACTCCCATACCTGGGTATTGGCCCAGGATTGTGCCAGCCTGGCGGCCTCGAGAAGTTGCCTGATCTCCCCGTCGGTGACAATATAGTCGGTGAATTTCCTCACGCTCCTCCTGTGCAGGATGGCATCGGTCAGCTCCATGGCTCCCTCCTCTTTGGCTGATGTTGGAATAAAATCATAGGACATGATCATACACGAGGCATGCCATGTTGTCATTGGTTTCATAGTGAAGGCGTTCCCAGGGATGAAGCTTTTTAGAGCCGGGTATGCTCCCCTGCTCAACGCCACAGGGAGATTATTGAGATCAGGATCATGAGAATACCCGACCCTGCAACGATTGCGCCCGAGATGCGGTTCACCCAGGCAAACCCTGATTCGTTCAGCCTGGACCTGAGCATGCCGGCGCCGCCGCTTAAGATGACCCACCACATGGCCGAGCCGATAAAGACACCGGGCACGAGAAACCAGGCCGCTTCGAGCCCATGGTGGGGGTTTATTATGCCGAACCCTGCAAACAGGATCCCGTAGGAAAAGATCGTCGTAGGGTTTGCAAGCGTCATGACGAGTGTGGAGGTATACGCGCCCATGAATCCCCTGGCGTGATTGGAGACCGCATGATCCCCCTGTTTTGCAAGGATGATCCTGACACCCAGGTAGCAGAGGAACATACCACCGGCGAAGCGTATCCATATCTGATTTTTTATGAGGATATGGGAGACCAGGGTCAGACCCATTCCGGCGATGCCTCCATAGACTGCATCCGCAGTGGCGGCGCCGAGGCCCGAGATGGTCCCGATTGCCCGGCCCTGGTTCAGCGTGCGCTGGATGCACAGCACATTGACCGGACCTATGGGGGCTGCAGCCAGGAAGCCAATGATGACAGCCCCAAAGAAAAGAATAAAATCCATATGCCTCCCCTGGGTGTAAAGATATGGGCACTTCAGTGACAAAAATCAAGGGGAAGGACAAGGTGTCGCACGACAAGATCTGAAATGGAATGTTTATATATTTATGGACGTCCCTGCTGCCTACATAAGTCAGTACATTCATCAGGCCAATTTCGTTTACCATGTCCATCCACTGCGATCCGTGCAGGGCGGAACTGCATAGATTTTTATGGTGTCAGGCCTTGATTCATGACATTTGGGTGCGACAATTATTTAAAAGTCAAAAAAAGACACCTCTATTGTTATAGACGTGCCCATCGAGTCTATGTTCTACGCAAAATCTTTTTCCAGGGTGTTAATCCTATTTAAAACATCCTGGACAGATTCTTTTAATTCATCACCCATTTTTTTCAACTCATCAGAATATTTTCCACCCATCAGGGAAAGGAGTGCGTAGTAGACTGGTTTATATTTGTCCCTGATATCGTATTTGTTTTTCTGAAAAATATGGTAGACATAATTGTACTGCCTTTTTGCAATGAACCTAAGAAGAATATTGCTTATATCCGCATTAACTTCGTGCTGCATCTCCTCAGAATCAAAAACCGATTCAAAAAGCATAATTGCCTCTTGGATTTCATCATTCCAGAGCAGTACTGTCATGTACCCACGAGCCTCGTTTACACCCCTTTTTATTTCGTATGCTGTTTTTTGAAGATGCAAGGCCTCTTGTTTATTTTTCTTAAGATCAAAATAGAGGTGAGCAAGATTGTTCATTGCATCGGCATGGCCCTTCTCAACGGCCAACTTGTAATACTTCTCCGCCTTTTCGAAATCATTAAATTCAGTCTTGTAGAGCAAAGCAAGATTGTACATTGCTCCAGAATCGCCCTTTTCAATGGCCATCTTGTAGTATTGTTCAGCCTTTTCAAAATCCTTAAATTCAGTTGCATGAAACACAGCAAGATTGAACATTGCATAGGGATTCCCATTCTCAACAGCCATTTTGAAGTATTGTTCAGCCTTTTCAAAATCCTTGAGTTCATGCTTATAGAGCACTGCAAGATTGTTCATTGCATCGGCATGGCCCTTCTCAATAGCCATCTTGTAGTACTGTTCCGCCTTCTCAGGGTCTTTGAGTTCAGTATGGTAGAGCAAGGCAAGATTGAACATTGCTTCATCAACACCTCTTGCAACGGCCATCTTGTAGTACTGTTCCGCTTTTGCGAAGTCCTTGAATTCAGTTGCGTAGAGCAGGGCAAGATTGAATATTGCAGTTGTATCACCTGATTTGATGGCATCTTTATATAAACTAATGGCCTCTTGAAAATCGCCTTCATCTTTAAGCAGCTGTGCCAGAATCATGATTGCTTTTAATGGTAAAAAACCATCAAGTTTGAGTTTCTTTCGAGCCCCATTGATATCTTTCTTTTTCACGTCCTCGATAACTTCTCTCAGAACATCAATATGAGACGGGCCAATGTCTTTTACATAGTCGCTTCTTTGGGCAGTGAGGCATTTTTTCGTTTCATCCAGCAGTTCATGTTGAAGATCATAAGGAATATGGGTTTTGGACAAGGCTTGCGAGACATAAAAGGCATGCTTGTCGTAAAGACGTCCTTCATGCATCGCCTTGATGTGCCTTTTTGTCCTTTCTACAAGCTCTTTTTCGCCACAGCAGATTTCAAAAAACTTTACGAGCCAGAGCACACGATTTCTGTTTCGTCTTTTACCGAGGCGCATGAGATAGTAAATATTGAAAAAACGTTCGTTGATCTGATAGAGATGGTTCTTGGTCGATGTCGGTATCTTTTTTATGAGTTGATTTTTTTCGAGTTGATTGAGCTGGGAAGACACGGCCTTGCTCGGCATTCTCACCTTGGCTGCGATCTCTTTTGTGCTCACGGCATCCCAGTTTTGAGCTATGGCATCTATGATTGCCTGCTGTTGTGTCGAGAGATTATCTAACCGGTGTTTGTAAAGCGGGGTCACCCTGTCGAGGATAGCTTCGAGGTCCTTGAAGGAATTGCCGTCTACGTCATCGACAAAAATCTCGAAAAGCAGCACCACAGTCCTGGGGACTCCGCCCGTCAGGCGCCTCAGGGCATCTATTCTTTCCGGTTGCTCCCTGATGATGGTTTTTATTTCATCTGCCCCGTAAGTTTCACCAAGTTTGGTGAGAAGCAGAATTGTTTCATCGCGATCAAGCTCGTTGAGGGTGATGACTTTAAAAAAGTCGAAGAAAGGCTCTTTGTACTCATAGTAGAATTCGAGCAATGCGGATGAAGCACCGATGAATCTCAAATAATTTGAGGTAAGCAATACCTCCCTCAGTCTCTGGTTTTCCTTTCGGGTGAATTTCCCCAGCAGGTCGTTGAAATTATCGAGGAGGAGGACAAGCTTTTTCTTCCGCTTCTTCAATTCCCCGATGAGAAGTTTATAGATCTCTTCCTCGGGATTCTCGGTATCATAGAGGGCATCAATCTTTCCGGCAACCGGTTCAAAGGTTTCATCGCGATCTGCAAGGATTTGTATTACCTCTTCCCATAATCGCGCCAAGTTGAGAACACCGTACTGCTCTTCATCGAACATGACCGGTATGAGCCGGTCCAGGAGGTCTTTATCGTTTTCAATCTCGATTTTCAGCCGTAAAAGAAGGGTTGATTTACCATACCCTCTCTGGCCCTGGATCATGTAGTGCTGCGGGGGTTTAGCCATATTGTCGGTCTTTATTGCATGGAAGAGTTCATCGAATTCTTTCAACCTTATGACGAAATTAGCAACGATCTCGTCCGGTGGCTGCATAGCCGGATTAAAAAGTGATGGAAGACTTGATTTAGTTTGCGACATTTGCACACCACCATTCGCGCAGTAAGGAGGAATTGAAACGGTATTCCTTCGGGTTATCGCTGTTATTTATGTAACCGTCGTGTTTCAGGGCATTCACTAAATCAGTGTAGGAATTTTCAAGGCCATATTTCACGGCACAATTGAAGATCTCGCTTGAGGGAATTCTCTTTTTCTCAGAGATTACATTGAGGAGCTCCTTGACAAAGGAGAATTCATTCGCCTTATATGCCTTTCTCAATCGGGCGAACCAGTGCTCAAAATATATGCGCTGCTTCAGGGCATTCTTTACCGCAGCATCGATATCGCCTTTGGTGATAACGGTCGAGCCCCGTTCCTCAATGATTTTATATGACTCATCAAGGATGATCTGAAAGTAGTAAGGTATCCACCATTCTGTAATTTCAAGAAGGTGTTCGAAGGCGTCCTCTTCGAGGGTAATTCCCGATCCATCGAAAATCATGTTTATTAATTTCTTCACTTCCTTTTTCGTCAAAGGCGGAACAGCTATGGGGGCCAAATCGGCAACAAGGTTTACATGGTTCATCTTGCTGACAATGTTTTCAAGACCGATTGATCCTGCATAAATGAATTGCAGTTTATTTTGCATTACAGGGTCCTGCCTGATTGATCTCTTGGTTTCCAGAAAGTGGATTGCCGCCCGCTCTCCTTCATCCTGCACGATATTTTCAACGGTTGAAGCAAACTCATCAATGAGTACGATTATCTTGTCATCATTAAGGACCGCTTTCTGCATGAGCTTGCGCAATTCATCGCAGTAGTCAACAGAATTTCCCGGGTGGAATTTTATCCCCTCAGGTCCGACAGACTCGATACATGAAGGAAATTTCTTTGCCAGTGTTTTGACAATCGCCGCATATCTCCTAAGAGTGGTCATTTCCCCCAGGATATGGTGAAAGAGTTTCTTGTAGAATTCATTCTCATTGTTGACTGATTCGCTGATGTAGTAGGCGATGAGCAGCTTCTCTTTTGGATTATCAAAAAGATGAAAGAGGATGGATGATTTACCAACTCTCCGGGGAGCTACCAGCAGGAGGCTGCTGCCACCCTCGAGTTTCCTCCATATCTCGTTGGTAATGTTGGTACGAGGTAAATATTTCTCGCCCCGTGCTGCCTGCCCGATGACAACATTTAAAGCATTTTTGCTCATAACCACCCCCCAAAAACTCTCTTCATGTTTCAACTACATGGCAAAATATATTTTGTCAAGTATTATGACAAAAATTATTTTGTCATAGTGAGAGAGCCTCGTGGTCCTGTCGTGGACTTAGTGCAGGTGATAGGATAAGCTGAAGAGGCGAGTAATCTTGGACGCCGGACAGGGAATTCCGTGGACACAATACCTCACTCACTGCTGAAAGACCCTATGTGATATCTTTTCTTTTATCCGGATTCTTCCGGGATAAAGCCTATGCGCGGTTTCCTCTTTGCATGTCCAGGCTTCATCAATTGCTTCATGAGATTCACCATGGAGAGGATCTGTTCGTCGTGGTCGGCCAGCCTTATTTCCATCTTGTAGATCCTGCTTGAGAGCTCCTTGTGTTCTCCAATGACCCGGCGCAGTTTTACAAAGGCCCGTACGATGAAAACGCTCACCTCTACGGCTTTTGCAGAATTGAGCACGCTGGCGGCCATGATGGAACCATGCTCCGTGAATACATACGGGAGGGACTTGGAAAATTTCAGGCCTTCGAGGTGGCCGCAGCTTGCGACCAGCAGTGCCTTTTCTTCAGGCGTGAGCTGAAACATGAAATCATGGGGGAAGCGTTCTTTGTTTCTCTTCACCTGTTCGTTCAGGCGCTTTGTGGGCACGCCGTACAACTCGGCCAGGTCCGAGTCTATGATGACCTTTTCGCCGCGTATGAACAGGATGCGCTCCTCGATTATGCCGACCCTTACTACCTCATTCTCTGGAGACATCGTGCCTCACTCCTTAAGGGAGATTTCATAGGGGGTGGTCGCATTTTGCGACCACCCCCTATGAAAAGCAGACCTTTGTATTATGCTTAAAACTTCCGGCCGATGCCGTACCATTATCAGCAGGATGTCGGGTTTGTCAAAGAGGGGATAAATCAGTTTCTTCGCTCTCCTCCGCCTCTACCGCCGCCTCCCGGGGGCGGGCTGATCCAACCACCGCCGTGAGGGGTCGGGCTGCCCATTCTGCCGCTTGGCACTCCTTGAGCATGCGGTGCATTAAAGATCGTCCTTTCACTCCTTGGAATCCCCGTAGGGATAGAATCCATATGCCGGGGCATGCCTATGCCGCCGAATGTTTTCCCCTTAAATCTTGCCACGGGGTCGATCCTGAAGGCATGATGGGATCCGTGTTCATGGAAATGATTGGTGATGACCACTACCTTGTTATGCCGGTGCATAATCCGATGGAAATCGTGCAGGATGAAGAATCCGGGGAACCACAGATCCGACCACCAGAACGGGCAAGGAACCCAGGTATACAAATCATAGTAATCCGGCGGAGGACAGTAGTAGGTGACCACCGGCGGACCTTCCTCTGTATAGCTGTCGTTTACCACCGCAGGGTTCGGGTAATTCGCGCAGCTTGCAGGGTTAGGCTGGTAGTTTGTTCCGGCAATGAAAGGTCTGAGAGACAAGCCAAGGCCGACCGTAACAGTATTGAACTTCTTCAGGGCATCTTCCTTGCTCATCGAAAGCTTGCCGGCAGCAGCGGCTTCAGCAAGTGAATTTTGCAGCTCAACGATAATGTCGGGAGTAACCGGATAATCGGCAATCCACCCATTCCGCGGAGCAATGCCGAGCTCTCCCAGAGAGCTCTCGGCCTCGGCCTCGTCATCGGTATTTACCACGGCCAATGCAGACGCCAGCTCGACTGCGAAGCCGCCTTCATTTATCAACGGCTGGCTCACGGGCGGAGCGCCCGGGTCTGACTGCTCCGATTGCGCAAGGATCATTACAGGCATCAAGAGCAGAAACAAGCTGATCATACATATTCCCGCATCTCTCGATGGTCGCATGTGCATATCATCCTTCTCCTTATATACGCTCCAACACTTTTATCGTTTTTTTATGAACCCCCTGCCGAAAGAACCTCTGCCTCCACCGGAGGGCGAGCCGGTCGTTCTCTCCCTGGACATCATTCGTGTGCGGGTCCCGTTAAAAATGGTCCTTTCGCTTCTCGGAACCCCCGTAGAGATATAGTTACCTCTATTACTATTAGGAGTGCCTCTACCGGTAACGGTTCTTCCATTATGAGAAGCACCTGTACCAGCAACGGTTCTCCCAGTATGAGGAGCACCTATGCCGGCATAGGATCTTCCATTGAATCTCGATATGGCATCGACACGAAAAACCCTATGATCTCTTATATCATTGAAATGATTCGTTATGAATACCGCCCTATGATTCACGTATTCGATCCTGTGGAAATCATGGAGGATGAAAAATCCGGCAAACCAGAAATCGACCCACCAGAACGGACAGGGGACCCATGAGTACAGGTAATCATAGTCAGGAGGTGGTGCGTAGTATGTCACTACCGGAGGGCCTTGGTTGGAATAATAGTTGTTTATCACTGTTTGATCGGGTGATTGCCCGGGACCCGATGGGCGGGGTTGATTGGAGGCATAAGGCCTTATGGATAAATTGAGGTCCGCTACTGTGTCTTGGAATATATGCAGGGCCTCATCTCTTTCGTCGGGTAGCCTTTGGGCAATCGCGGCATCACTCACTGATTTTTGTAACTCGGTGATGACGTCGGGGGTAACCGGGTAATCGGCGATCCACCCATTACGCGGTGCGATGCCGACCTCACCGAGTCGGCTCTCGGCTTCAACTTCATCCTGGGTTGATCCGAGGCCCAATGCGGTATCCAGCTTGATCGCAAAGTCTCCTTCACGGACCAGCTGCTGTGCCAACGGAGGCGAGGCCGGTGCTGTCTGATCCAATTGTGCATGAATCATTGCCGGCATCAGAAACAAAAGACACAGACTGACAATACATGATCCCTTATACCTGAAAGGCAACCGTTTCATTGAACTTCTCCTTTCATCTTTCGCTCTCTCTATATATAGTCTGGGCTCTGAAAATTCCAGTCCCCGTGATCAGGAGAATCAGGAAATACATTGCCGATTATCTTCATCCGCAATGAATATTCCTGCGATCTCATCTGGGTATAGTCAAAAGATGAAGGGGACCATGGCCTTCCCTAGCCGGCCACCTTGAGCACGATCTTCCCGATGTGCATGCCGCTTTCCATGAGCCGGTGTGCCTCACCGGCTTCAGCCAGCGGAAAGACCTTGTGTATCACCGGGCCGCAGCGGCCTGCATCCAGAACCGGCCACACCGATTCATGCAGCTCGCTCGCGATCCTCCCCTTCTCGGCAGTGGTGCGCGGCCGCATCATGGAACCGGTTATGACCAGCCGGTGAGACATCACGTGCATGAGGTCGATCTCGACCATTGATCCCTTCATAACGGAGATCTGCACCAGCCGCCCGTCCATGGCAAGGCAACCAAGATTGCGCTGCGTGTTCGGAGCGCCTACGATATCGAGCACCACATCAACGCCCCTGTCTCCAACAAGCCCGCGGAGCGCTTCCGCAAAATCCGTCTCGCGATAGTTGATGGCAGCGTCTGCGCCGAGTTTCACGCAGGCGTCGCATTTCTCCCTGTTCCCTTCCGTAACAAAGACGCGGCTGCCGAATTCACGCGCGAGCTGTATGGCCGTGATACCGATGCCGCCCGCCCCCCCGTGCACGAGCACCGACTCACCCCTCGTAAGCCTGCCGATCTGGAACAGGTTCGCCCAGACCGTGAAGTATGTCTCGGGAAGCGCTGCCGCCCGGATTGCATCATAGCCTTTCGGCCAGGGCAGGCACTGCGGAGAAGGGGCGACACAGTATTCGGCGTAGCCGCCGCCGTTGGTAAGGGCGCAAACCATTTCGCCCGGTTTCACTGACTTTACCGTCCGGCCCACGGCCGCTACCTGGCCCGCCACATCCAGGCCGATCACCGGACTGACACCTTCCGGCAGGGGGTAGACGCCCATGCGCTGCAGAACATCCGGATAATTCACGCCTGCAGCCAGCACCCGGATGAGAACCTCGTCGTCCCCGGGCTGCGGCACCGGCCCGGTGCCCAGCCGCATGACCTCAGGTCCGCCCGGCTTGAGCGTTTCAATGAAATTCATCCGTTCCGGCATCTTCATGGTTCATCCTCCTTCAGACCGGGGATTACCGCTGACGAGAATTTTTTCGCTCATCATGGCCGTTCTCCTTTCCTGGATATTAAGAGATTGGTCTCCCTTTTCAATATGGTCCGGGCAGATTATTATCCAGATATTGACATGGTGATTTAGTGGATTATATTCTAAAGAAGGCTGCAAAAAATTTTACCCATTAAATGCTATAAAATGCAATTCGTGTTTTGCTTTGGATTTCAAAGAGAATAATACCAGCACATATTTTTATCGTTGCTTAGCTACCATGACAAATCAGGGAGGGTATATCATGAAAAAAACCGGAATAAAGTACACATTGGCATTTGTTCTCATTATTGCAGCCCTGTTCGCCAATACAACATATGCATATGATGCAACAGGACGCCAGCTTGCGCAGAATGCGATAGCATCATTGCAATCCGTTGCAACGACCTCAACGACGAAGAATGTTGCGTGGCTAAACTGGTCATGGTTTGAGGTGAACTTCTATGATGGAAAATATCCATATCCAATAACTGTGGATGTTCTCGGCAGCAACCTCGCCAGTGCAAAGAAGGTTATCTACCTGCTCCCGGGTGGAGGCGGCAATTTCAGTGCAAGTTTCTTTACGCCTATGGACAACAATCTCGCCCAATTCTTTCGCCAGGCCGGATTCCTCGTGATAGGTATAACGCCCAGGGAAGACAATGCACCACCAGGAAATTATATGGCAGATTGGGGGATGGCAGCGCACAAAGCTGATATCCAGGAGATCATCGGGATAATCCAGGCGAAGATCAAGCTACCCTACTGGGTGCTGGGCCACTCCTTCGGCGCAGCATATGCTCTTGATTATTCAAGTACCTGCAGTGATGATCTTTTCAAAAAGGTCATCGCGCTCGATATCTACAGTTTTGATCCAGCAAAGGTCCCGGACATGGTCACCGATGCAGAGATAACATATGAAGCGTTTGTGGATTTGATCATCAATGAAGGCCAGTATGCAGACACAACCTTTTCGGATTTTAAGTCATTGATGTTTATATCCTTGCTTTTCCCAAAATCAGATTCCGGTGAGTTACGGCCGATCGGTGGCGACTTTACGTATGAGGGGCTGCTCTACTTTTCAATGATCGACAGCTATCTGCTCCCGGGGATTCATACACCGCTTACCGGTCTGGCGAATGACTGGCCTTTGGTTCAGAGTTATGTAGCAGGGAAATACATATTTGCGGCTAATCCATTGGCTGATATGTACAGGTTGACTCATTCAGATATATGCACATTGAGGACTGCTATTTTCAAGCTTGGGAGCGGCTTGACTCCATGCGCCGTGTACCGCGATTATTTCGCAGTGAATGCCTATAATGGCGCCTATACAATCAATTGGTCAGGGATTCGTGTCCCGGTCTTATGGGTGAATTCGCGGCTCGGGTATGGTGGGAATACCTATGGTGCAACCCTGATTAAGAACTCTGGAAACACGAATGTCAAGGTACCACAGAGTATTCCCGGATACGGACATTTAGATCTTCTCTTCAGCAACACTGCCCAAGGAGATGTCTGGAACTTGTTCCTGAAATAGGTGAATTCAGATCCAGGCATTAAATAAAAAGATTGAGGGAGGGCCTTCGCCCTCCCTCAATCTCATTCTAGAAGATATCTTTTGCTACTCGTTCATTGCGTACTCGCCGTTCAAAACAGACACATACTTCTCCCAGACCTTGTTGTACTGCTCGGGGTTCGATACGCCCTTGATGAGCATGATCTTTGTGCAGTATTCGCGCTGAGCGTCCTTGGAGTTGTGGTTGCCGTAGATCTGCAGGGCGAAATGGGCAAAGTCGCGCACCATGAAGTCGAAGATCTGGTTGATGATGTCCGGGTCCACCTTGTCGAACTTGGCCTGCTCTAAGATGAGCTGGCCGTAGACCACGATGGAGAACATCTCGCCCACGGGCAGGGACCACGAGGGAGCCATGTCCTGGGCCTTGTCCGGGCCGGCCTTTTCCAGCATCTCCTTGAAGATCTCGATCTGCTTGATGAAGGTGGCCACGTTCGGCAGGCCCTTGTTGGCCTCGAACACGGGCTTGTAGTCGTGGAACTGGACCGAGCCCAGGCCCTTGGTGGGGCCCTGGTTGAACAGGAACGAGTCGTCCTTCAGCGAGAAGTCGGGTGCCGCAGGGGCGTACTCGGCCGGGGTGAAGAAATAGTTCTTCATGAACTTTCTGATGAGCTGCACGTTCACGTGCACCGTGCCCTCGAGCTTGGACGGGCCGCGCACGTCGGCGGCGGCCATGTGGAAGTAGGTGTCCTTCTCGAAGCCCTTGGCGGCTATCACATCCCAGAGCAGGTTGATGACGTCTTCGGACTGCAGGGTCACCTTCATCTTGCTCGTGGGGTTGTAGAGCAGGTAGCGCCTGTCACTGGCGCTCGCACCCCTGAAGTAGTCGGTGGAGCGGCGCTGGTACATCTTCATGGCCACGAGCCGCAGCCAGGCGTCCATGAAGTTCTTGCGCACGTGGGGCATGTCGGTTACCTTCATGCCGTAGAGGATGCGGTTCGATGCGTGTGTGATGGCCTCGTAGAAGCAGTGCTCGGCAACGCCGATGGATGCCGGGCCGATGTTGAACTTGCCGATGTTTACGGTATTGAGCGCCGAGTCCCACGCATGGGGGCCCCGGGAGAGGATGTCGTCTTCGGTGATTGGGTAGTCGTGGAGCGCGAAGTTGGAAACGTACTCCTGGTGGCTGATGACGTTCTTCTTGAGCTCATAGGCCTTGTGGCGGTAGTTGGTGGAGAAGAAGGTGTAGTCGTCGGTGCCGTCCTTGACCTTGCCCAGGGTGGAGACCATCTCGGCCTCGTTGCCGTTGCCGATGTAGTACTTCTCGCCGTTGGCGACAAACGTGCCGTCACCCTTGGGGGTGAGAGTCGTCTCGGTGGAGTAGATGTCTGCGCCGTGGGTGCGCTCGGAAAGCCCGAAGGCGAAGATGGCGCCTCCCTTGAGCAGCTGTGCGGCCCTCTTCTTGGCCTTCTCGTTGGGGCTCATCCAGATGGGGCCCAGGCCCAATATGGTCACCTGGAAGCAGTACCAGTATCCCAGCCCGTAGAAGGCCAGCAGCTCGGAATACTCGCTGTTGCGCGCCGTGTCCCAGCGGGCATCCGGATCGTCCTCGGCATACTGTTTGGGGGTAAGCAGCTTGAAGAATATCCGTTCCCGTGCGAGAAAATCGATGAACTCCCGGTACCAGATCTTCTTGTTGTAGTCGTCGAGCAGCCTCTGCTTGCCCATGTTCTCGAAGAAGACAATAGTCTTGTCCATGATGGCCTTTGACCCTTCATCGGCCATAAGGCTCTTATACTTCTTGGGCTGGATCAGATAATTCATACGTATATGTCTCTCCTTTCCTGATTTTTCTCCTGAGTTTTTAAACGCGGTGCTCCCGAGCAGAACTTTTATCGGAGACAATTGCGTCTTCTTTTCATACACGAACACATGCAAAAAGAAAATCCCTTTCGTGAAATGGGCATTAACCATACTTTTACCGTCGGGTCTTATGGTCCGTCATTCCACTATGACCTTGATGTCTTCGGAAAAAAAAGGTACTCCTGAAAAAAGGCATCCGGTACGGTTTCCCAAACCGCAGGGGTTAGGTATGAAGATATTGATCGTTGATCCTATAGGCGGGATCAGTGGGGACATGCTCTTAGGCGGTCTCGTGCACCTCGGGTGCCCCACCGAATACCTTGAGGAAATCTTCGGCAAGCTTACTATCGAACCGTTTTCCATGCACACGAAAGAGGATTCCATAAACGGCATCTCCTGCATCGGCCTCAGGTTCGACATACCGGAGTCTCGCGAGGGCAGGACCTATGCCTCTATCCGGGATACTATTCTTCCCGGGCTTCCCGAGGCGGTCCGGTTCAAGGCGGAAAAGGTCTTCCAGGCACTGGCTCAGGCTGAGTCCGGGGTCCACGGGTGTGCGGTAGAAGATGTTCATTTCCATGAGATCGGGGCCCTTGACTCCATCCTCGATATCACAGGCATAGCAGCAGCTCTCGATTATCTCGGCGTGGAAACTCTCTATTCTAGGCCCGTTCCGCTCGGCAGCGGTTTGACGAATTCACTTCACGGAATGATCCCGGTACCAGCACCTGCCACGGTGAAGCTGCTGGAGGGTATCAAGGTGAGGCCCTCTGCCATAGAGGCCGAGCTTACTACGCCTACGGGGGCGGCAGTGCTTAAGGCCCTGGCGGAAAGAGGCGAGCCTCCTGAAGTGCTCGTCATCAAATCGGTGGGCTATGGGTGCGGCAGCAAGAGGTTCGAGAACTGGCCCAACCTCTGCCGTGTCATGCTCTGTGATGCCGATACCACCCTTGATTCAGAGAGCATATTCAAGGTTGAAGCGGATATAGATGACATGATGCCGGAGGATGCCGTAGCGGCCCTGGATAGGATTATGGACGCCGGGGCCAGGGACGTGGGCATCAACCCGAGGATCATGAAGCGGGGCAGGCCCGGCTTTACCATTTCGGCATTATGCGAAGAAGCGGATCTTCAGGATGTGCTTTCTGCATTCCTCATGCATACTTCCACCATCGGCGTGCGGTATCATCCGATCCGGCGCCTCATCCTGCCAAGGCATCAATACCGGGTAAAAACCAGGTATGGTGAAGTGAGCATCAAAGAGGTGGTTCTGCCTGATGGAACACGCAGAACCAAGCCTGAATATACTGACCTCTTTGACATTTCATTAAGGACAGGCATCCCGATAACCGAGCTCAGGGATGAGGTGAAAAGGGTGATGCAGGAAAATAAGCAGGAGGCATAACTGTTCCGGGAGGGGCCATGAAGAATCTGCTCGATGCATACAAGAGGGGGGAGCTCAGCGCCGACGAGGTCCAGGAAAGGCTCATGCGCATGCTCTACGAGGAAGGGGAAGACTTCCTCCTCGATCTCCACCGATCTCACCGCATCGGCTTTCCCGAAGTAATCTTTGCCGAAGGTAAGACCCTCGACCAGGTTGTCTCCATTGCCAGGAGCCTGTTTGAGAAGAACGGACAAGTGTTTGTGTCCATCATCGATGAAGAAAAAGAAAACCTCATCAGGCAGCAGTTTCAACGCGCTGAAGTTTCTAAGTCCGGGAGGCTCCTGCTCATCAAGAGGCATGGCCTTGCTGCCAGGAAAATGCCCGGATGCGCAGGCATCATCACCGCGGGCACGGCGGATGTCCCGTATGCGCAGGAGAGTGCACTCATCTTGGAGGAACTGGGCTTCGATCTCATCAAGGCCTTTGATGTGGGCGCATCCGGCATGCACAGGCCGCTTCTCGGCCTTAAAAAGGCAAAGGACGCAGATGTGCTCATCGTTTTTGCCGGCATGGACGGCGTGCTGCCCACACTCATGGCCTCGCTCACGGACCTGCCCATCATCGCAGTCCCCACGCCCATAGGGTATGGCCATGGCGGCCTCGGCGAGGCCGCCCTTTCCACCATGCTCCAGTGCTGTGTTCCGGGGGTCATGGTCATGAACATCGGCAACAGCGTGGGTGCCGCCGCTGCAGCAGCACGAATACTCAAGGCCCTTCAAAAATAGACGGGTGGAGAGTTTCGATTCACAGCAACGTAGGAGCGCCTTCAGGCGCGACCCGGTTTAAAAAGTCGCGGCTAAAGCCGCTCCCACACAAAGCCCCTGGATCTGTCCTCTGAGGAGACCGCTTTTCTCATCCCCACTTCTGCCCTTTTATAACCTGAACGCATTTGTGATATTCGCCTTGGTGCCGTGCAGGTGTGCTTCGAGCAGTAATGCCAGGGATCTGAGCGGATTTATGGGTACGAGCCGTATGGGCGGGATCTTCATGTGTTTCCCGAGCCCGTCGATGGTCTTTGCCAGGTTGTTGCACCCGGGCGAGACCGTGACCTTGCGCTTGCCGAGCCTGGCTTTGAGCTCCTGGTACCACTCGGCCATGGCGCAGTCGCCTGCGATATGGACCGGGCCTGTAATGCCCGCCACCTCGGCAGGGTCGATCCCCTTGCCCATAAGGATGGTGAAGCCGCCCTTTCCGCGGAAGTCCTGGCCGAAGACCTCCAGCACAGCCTCGGTATTCCGCTTGCACCCTTCCCGGCAGCACAGGGTCTTTCCCCTGATAATCCGCACGCCCTCGGGAAACTTTTCCAGGAGGTCCCAGGAGAACTGCTGCTTACGGCCATCGAAGAGATCCCTGTTCTCGATGGTGATCCTCTCGAACTGCGACTCCCCGAACCCGTACTCGGCCGCAAGTTTCAAGTGCTGCACCTCTTCCAGGCCGAAGCCCAGGAACTTCGCCCCTACCACGTTCACGGCCATGGGGTCGCCCCCGCCTATGAGGACGTGCATCGGCACCACGCTGGCCGATTCCTGACTGAGGGCCGGATAGTGGCCGAAGTTGGTGGCCTCGATCCCGTCTATGAGGGTGAAGTCCGGCCTGATATTGGCATAGATGTCTGCGAGCTTCTGGTGCAGCTTGAAGTTGTGGTCCGCGATGCGGCTCTTCTGGTGGACAAGCCCGAACTGGTTCTTGATACCCAGGGTAACCGTGGTCATGGAATGGCTCTTGAGCTTGGGCATGGAAATATAGAGATTATCGCCCCTCTTCCGGATAAGGTTCTCGTGTATGAAGTCAGGGATGTTGATGAAGGATTCCAGCTTCTGAAGATACAGGGGCATCTCGGCGGTCTCATCGAGGTATATGGGTATGGCGCCTGTCTCCTCGCACATCCGTTTCATGCCCGTGATCTCGTAGACAAGCCTGGTGAAGTTCCCCTGGGTGCTGTTTTCCATCACGTAGATGTTCCGGGCTCCATGGGCCTTAAAGTACCTGACTGAGGCCGCCACCACCTCGGGAGACGTATAGACGTGTGGCTTGTAGTCGATACCGTTGACCTTAATATAGACATCTTTGGAGCGTTTCAGCAGGCTCGTCGCTCCCCCGAAGGCATCGAATAACCCTGAGACTGCCGCATCCAACCCTTGGGCTGTGTCCTCAAACCTCACACGTGCCATGGCTTTCCTCCTCGCTCATCATCTAACTGGTTGTGCCCTAATTCCTCGGGTGAGTCAACATTGCGAAGAGGGGTAATATTTGTACCTTGTATTTCTCAAATCATCTCAAACATCGCCTCCACCCGTGTGCGGATTTGCCGTACATCGCCGTCGGAGTAGTCGGTTTCGATCTTCAGGAATGGGAGGTTATGCATAGTTTTTACGTGCTCGCCGACCTTGTAAGATTCGACATTGTAGCTGTGGCAGGCATGCAGGATTACGTCGATGACCGCATCGGGCTTGAAGCGATCGATGAGCCTGTCGAGCTGATCGAGACGCCTGGTGTTCGGCGACATGCAGGAACAGGGGAGCTTCAGGTATCTCTCGGCCAGTGCTGCGATGGGGTCTAACGCGTCTTCCTCAATGGTATCCAGGAATGCCTTCATGCCGGTACAATTATCAATTGCCACGATTACGCCCCCGGCCTCCTCAATGACCTTGAATGCCTTGGTGGCATCTCCACCCACAGGACATCCGGTGATGAGGACACGCGGAGCACCATCTTTCCCTATGCCCTTTCCATTCTTCTTGCGATGCTCCAGGGTCTCGATACAACGTGTAAGGAGAGGCTTGATGTCGGTGAAGCTTGCCGGCTGTGCAAGGAACGTCAGGTCATACATATCCTGCCAGGAGAGGAGCGATGGTGTGCAGGCTGCATAGTCAAAAATCCTATCCATCATGGAGTTCTTGCGGTTCGTGTCCTTGATGGCGGCCTCGATGGCCCTGTCATGTATCTTCTTATTGAAGGTATTCTCCAGGAAGCCTTTGAGCTTGCCGATCACGCCCGCCCAGTTCTGCCGTGCCTCAGCCTCATCCGGCATCTGCGGGAGATCCATGACAAACATGGGTTTCTTATCAGCAATGAGCTCGAACATCTTTTTCTTCCCGTCGCAGGTCGTCTCGGCCACCACGGCATCCGACAATCCGAAGAACGGGCAGGTATCGGTTATGATATACCCGTAACTCGACTTGATGAGCGGGCATAGATTACCGGGCAGAACCGCCTCGGCAGCCTCGATGGTGCCGTTTGAGAAGGCGCAGAGAACCGCGGGCACGGCATCCATGGCGCGGATAAGCTCAAAGGGTGCATAACCGCAGTAGGCCCCCACTACATTCTTGCCCTGCTCCCTCTTGGATTGAACATACGCAAGCGCCCGCTTGCTCGGTGCACCCACGTACTGATCATTCATGAGCGGTTCTAATTGCTCCATACCCTTTTCCGACATTGTGCCACCCCCCTATCGAAGTCTTAGCGCATCATATGCAACACAAGGTGAGAGATCAAATAGGGAAAAGTTATCAAACGTGCAGAGCCATTCCTTAAACGTATGGCTTCTGTGCGGCAATTAAGGTGTGCCAGGCCGCTTAAAACTCCGTCAGCCCGGGGCCCCTCACCCCTTTGAGGTATTCCTGCACAATCCCTATAGCCCGTTCGAAATCAGAGCGGGAGGGCGTGAGCAGGGAGAGCCTGATGTAGTGAGACCACCGCGCTCCATAGATGTCTCCGGGGGTGATCCTTACGCCGAGATCGAGGAGTTTTTCCTGGCTGATGCGGCTTGGCACCTTTGTTTTCATCCACAGGCAAGGCCCGCCGGTGGTCCATGCCATCGTGCGTGAAAGATACGCCTGGCGGGTTTGCAGCTCTGTCTTGAGCCGCTTGACATGTTCTGTTAAGTCCGAAGAGGCGAGCATGGCGGAAAGGCAGCGCTGAAGAATGCCTGAAAGTGAGAGGTCGTTGATCTCCTTGAGATGGATGATGCTGCCGTACATGGCCTCCGGGACAACCGCAAACCCGATGCGCAGACCGGGGCCCAGGATATTCGAAAGACTCTTGATGTATATGACACGATCGTGTGTGTCCCGGGCCTTCAACGGGGTGATGCCGACAACCTCGGAGAGCGGGTCATCCTCGATGATGAAGAAGTCTTTTGTGCGGGCTATTTCTAAAAGCCCGTCTCTCAAGTCCGCAGGGATGGACCTGCCTGTGGGGATGTGCCCTTGGGGCATGGTGTAGAGCATGCGGATGCCTGACTTGTGCAGTTGGTTGAGATCTTCTCTGCTCGAAATATAGGGCATGGGTTTGACAACGGCACCAAGCGATTCAAAGATCCTTACCGCACCCATATAGCCGGGGGCCTCCACCGCAACCACATCACCTTTTTTCAACAGGGCAAGCCCGACCAGGAAGAGGGCTTGCTGTGATCCTGCCGTGATAATCGGGGTATGATCGATGCCCAGCAGGCCCAGCCAATTCCTGGCCTGAATCCTTAAGGGCTCATAGCCCTGCGGGGGGTCGTAGGTATAGAGTCCTTCAAGGGTAATGTTCAGATGAGGGCCCACCCACAACAGAAGCTCTTCAGGCGGGCGGATGGCCGACATGTCGACTATGCCCCCGGCCGATCCATAGGCCACGAAGGTGCCTGACCCCTGACGGCTGACTACCAGGCCTTTTGTGGTGAGATACTGATACACGTTTCTGGCCGTCACCAGGCTTATATTTTCTTGCCCTGCCAATTCCCTTACCCCCGGCAGGCGATCTCCCGGCCTCTTTCTCTTCAGGATATCTCCGGCAAGTCTCTCGGCCACCTCTTTGTACCTCACCATAATCCTCCTTGACTTTGCTGCCAATTAATATAACACTAATGGTTTATAGAGTAAATTGTTATATAACAATAAGGAGAAAGAGAACATGGCCGGAATATCAGAACGGAATCTTGTGAACATAGGGCTTGCCCAGATGCTCAAGGGCGGCGTGATCATGGACGTAACCACGGCGGATCAGGCCAGGATTGCAGAGGATGCCGGTGCCGTTGCCGTCATGGCCCTGGAAAGGGTGCCTGCAGATATCCGCTCGCAAGGCGGGGTTGCACGCATGAGCGACCCGCTGATCATTAAAGGCATCAAAGAGGCCGTGAGCATCCCGGTCATGGCGAAGGTGAGGATCGGTCACATCGTCGAGGCCCAGGTGCTGGAGGCACTCGAGATTGACTACATAGACGAGAGCGAGGTATTAACCCCTGCCGATGAGGAGCACCACATCAATAAACGGGCCTTCAGGATCCCGTTCGTGTGCGGCTGCAGGGACCTCGGCGAGGCGGCACGCAGGATCGGTGAGGGTGCGAGCATGATCAGGACCAAGGGAGAGGCAGGGACTGGAAATGTCGTGGAAGCAGTCCGCCATATGCGGACCCTCATGAAGCAGATACGCGACCTGTGCTCCATGAGTGAGGACGAGGTCTTCAGCTTTGCAAAAGGCCTTGGGGCTCCCCTTGAGGTCATCATAGAGATCAGGGCGCTCAAGACATTGCCGGTGGTGAACTTTGCGGCCGGCGGCATCGCCACCCCGGCAGATGCGGCACTCATGATGCAGCTTGGGGCCGATGGCGTGTTTGTGGGCTCGGGCATCTTCAAATCTTCCGATCCTTCGAAAAGGGCCGTGGCAATCGTCGAAGCTGTAGCCCACTATGAAGATCCCGCATGGATCGCACGGGTTTCCGAAGGCCTCGGAGATGCAATGCCCGGACTTGATGTCAGGACCATGCCGGATGAAGAGCGGCTTGCCAAGCGAGGCTGGTAATGATGATCGGAATCCTGGCGCTTCAGGGTAATGTCCGCGAACACAGATTAAACCTCGAACGGCATGGTGTGCACAGCCGGTTCATCAGGAGGCCTGTTGCGCTTGACGGCATTGACGGCCTCATCCTTCCGGGTGGAGAAAGTACGGCCATGAGGAGGCTCATCGCATCTTCAGGACTCAAAGAGCCGGTTCAAGAGCTGATCCGTCAAGGCCTGCCGGTCTGGGGTACCTGCGCAGGTGTCGTCCTTCTTGCCAAGGGAGGTATATGGCAGAGCGTTGATATACAAGTGGAGCGGAATGCCTATGGCTCCCAGGTTTATAGCCGCGTGGTAAAGGGCTCCTCGATCATAACGGATCGAGAGTTCTCCATGGTATTCATCCGGGCGCCTAAGATATGCTCTGTTCCCGAAAATGTTAAGATCCTCGCAGAGCTCGATGGAGACATCGTTGCCGTACGGCAGCGCAATATCCTGCTCACTACGTTCCACCCCGAGCTTACGGAAGATAGCCCGATGACCGAATATTTCCTCAAGATGGCGAGTAATGAAAACACTCGAAACTCTTCTTTTAAAGCAGGGACAGGGTCTTAGGTAAGTATTTTAGTTTAAATTATTCCTTGCTCTCGGTGAAAAACCGCCAGGCCTCTTCTGCCGTATCCATCCCCCGGCTCACCCTGCCCACGATAAATAGGGGTAAATACTGCTTTCCGCCTGGTATCGTATGGCCCCCGCCATGGACCATGTACAGCCGCACCTTGGTGCCGGGCCAGGTAAGTCGGTCGATATGTGTATCGTCAGTGAGGTCGCGATCATCCATCGGCTCTATTTTGGGTTGTTTCTGGCGGTCTTCGTCTTTAAGCCAGGCACGCGCGGATTCCAGGGATGACATTACTTCCCCTTTGGAAAACACATAGAAGAGCCTTACCGTGCCTCCTTCAAAGGGGTTAATGGGGTCATCGGTCCCGTTTACGATCATCACAGGCATACCGGTATGAGGTGTTTTACACTTTGACATACCGGCTGCAGGCATGCTGGCCCCGATTGCAACAATGCCTGCAACTTTATCCGGTGCCTCAACGGCGAGCCGGTAGCACATATGCCCGCCGTTGGAAAGGCCGATTGCATAAACCCTCTTGGGGTTTACATGCCACTTTGTGCAGCAGGTCTCGGTCAGTTTGGTGATAAACCCCACATCATCGATGTTCTGCGTGTGGGCATCATCTTTGGGTACGGTGCGGCAATCGTTCCAGTACTTTTTGTAACCATCCGGATAGGCCACGATGCACTTTTCCTTTTCGGCAAGACGATCGAACTGACCCCCGCATACATCCTCGCGCATCTTCTTGCCTGTGCCCATGGAGCCGTGCAGAACGATGATAAGGGCCGGAGAAGAGAGCTCGCCCGTTGGTATGTATGCAAGGAATGTCCGCTCAATACCTCCGTGTGAGATAGTCTCCTGTGTGATCTTACCCGGCATATCGGGCTCTGCTGCATAGAGAAGCGGGGTGAAAATGATGGCTGAGAAGAAGACAATAAAGGTAAAAAAAGGACGGATGTTCATGTGGTCTCCCTAAAATTTGGTTCATTATAATATAAAAAGGTATTTGTTGCGAGATGTTCATCCATTTGAATTTTCCATGTCCTATCTTACATTACCACAATCATGCCTGTTGACATAGAAGCCCGGCTATTTCAATACATAGTATATGAATTCTTTAGTTGTGGGATGCACCTTTTGCGGGAAACGGCATGTCATAAATATTGAAGACCTGGATATCTGGTTTGCTCAATGCGACTGCGGGGCCAACGGGTTCGTTCAGGATGAGGCAGAGCTTGTAGAGAGTGGACACAAGGGTATCGGCTTCACCGTGCATGAGGTTCCCAACGTGCTCGGAACATTCGTACACCTCGCAGACCCTGTTCCGATCTTTGTGAACGAAAGGGCCTGCTGGGTGTATGTTTGCTGGTATAAAAAAGATGAGAGACATTATGTGTAATTAGTTTTTATGGAGGGGTTTTATGGCAAGAAGAATTCTTAAGACCAAACTGTGCGACATGCTCGGGATCGAGTATCCCATTGTGTGTGCGGGCATGGGTCCGGTGCTTATCGGAGAGCAGGCAGGCTCACCTGTGGAACTCGTGGTTGCGGTTTCTGAAGCCGGCGGACTCGGTGTGCTGGGCGGAAGCGGCTTCACCGTGGATGAAATGCGGCAGGCCATCCGCGATATCAGGGCACGTACAAACAGACCCTTTGGGGTTGACCTTCTGCTGCCCAAAACCGTGGTTGAAGGTAAGAGCATTGATTATGGCGACATCAAGGAGATACCGCTGAATGCAGTACTGAAAACCCTGCCCAAACCTCATCAGGATTGGATCAACAAGGTAAGGCAGGAGCTCGGGCTGCCCGGTCAAGATATCATGGTGAGACTCAACACCACTACCATGAGACCCTTTGAAGCCGTGAAGGTGTGTATCGAGGAGAAGATACCTCTTTTCTGTGCGGGGCTGGGTAACCCGGGTTTCATGGTGGATGAGGCACATGCGAATGGCATCAAGGTGCTTGCAATCACGGGCAACGTGAAGAACGCTCACCGAATGGCGGACTCCGGAATTGACCTGCTCGTGGCTCAGGGTTTCGAAGGAGGCGGACATACCGGCAGAGTCGGAACCATGGCTCTGCTTCCGGGAGTGCTGGATGCTGTAGGTAATGTCCCGGTGCTCGCTGCCGGCGGCATTGGCGACGGTCGGGGGCTTGCTGCCGCCCTTGCCATGGGGTGTGTGGGTGTCTGGGTAGGGACCCGGTTCCTGGCAACGCATGAAGCAGGAGCCCTGGATGTGAACAAGCACCGCATCCTGTCCTCAACTGAGGAGGACACCAGGGTAAGCACTGCTATCACGGGCAAGACCTCTCGTACGAGCTACAGTAAATTCCATGATTTGTGGAATTCATCGGGTCTTGAACCGCTTCCATTCCCCATGCAGGTGCTGGTTTCTTCCGCCCTGTTCGCGGACTTCATTAAGGTCCATATGGACGACTATATGGGGGGCTTTGCAGGCCAGGTGTCGGGCATCATCCATGATATCAAGCCTGCCCGGCAGGTTGTGGAGGAGATGGTCGAGCAAACAGTGGACATACTTACGGGGAAACTGCCCGCAAACGTCAGAATTAAGTAATTACCTGAGGATCATGACTTCACGCCGGGCTTCGGCTCCGATGATGGTTGCTGGTTTGCCCCGACCGGCTGCACTGTTGGTAATGGCGAGACATTCTTTGGAGGGGTTGGCTGTTTAGATTCCTTGGTCTTTGTTCCAACGCCTGCCTCATGAACTTCGGGTTTCGGCTTCGGAAGATTCTGCATGGCCACATAGGCGTCTGTGTAGTGGTTCCCCGGGCTCCACAGCAGCCATCCCTTCCCACCGGCATCATTGGCCGCCTTGATCTGGGTCTGGATGTATTTCGGGCCGAACCCTCTTGTCACCCTGAGAGGAAATGACTGGAGCCACGGTCTGATGACCACCTCTTCTCCTACAAGCTCCTTCATCCTTTTTATACCGCTGAATACAAAACGGTAAGGGTCATCAGCAGGGTTCTTCACCCCTGCGAACCCGGCGCTGAAATGTGAGGGGTAGAGCATGGGCGAGATGATATCCACATAGGACTTTATCTTGGTCACGTCCTGACCTACCACGAGCACATCTTCGTCCTTCTGCCAGATCACGATCCCGAACATGTCCATGGATAAAAGTATGCCTCTGGGCGCAGTAATTTCATGCACCCTCTTGAGCAATCCGGCGATGACATCGGTCCGCTGGATGCCTTGCTTGCCCGTTGAGGTCTTGCCGTCCGCAAAATACCGGACATAATCGAGCTGGATCTCATCCAGACCGTTATCTGCGAGTTCTCTCACCACGGTAAGGATATATTCCTGTACCTCCGGGTTTTCGGGATTCAGCCATTGCTTTTCTCTATTGATGCACCATTCCGGTTTGGCCCGCGACATGATCGGGTCCCTGAAGACCACTACCCGGGCCGCCACATGGATACCCATTCGATGCAGGTATTCGATCATCTTCGGGAGCTCTTCTATATTCGGGGTATACTTCTCGTTAGGACAGTATTTCGCCCGTATGGCGCTGGGAAACGTTATGGCGCCCGAATCATCTTTGGCGTCAAATACGAGGGTATTCCCATTAAATTTTCTGAGCCTGGTGGCAGAATCGAGGATAAACCGTGTACCTGCCGAGGACGGATTCATATAAAGACCCCTGGCCGTAAAATCCTTCGGCTTCGTTATGGTCTTAGCCTTGAGAGGCTCTTTATAGACAACCGGTATGCTCAAGGATTGCCCGAGTGAGAGGGCGCCGTTGATCTTATTGATATCCTTGATGTTGGTTATGAGCTCCCTCTTCGTATAGGCAGCGGTATACGGCATGTACCTGGCTGCAATCTTAGAGAGAGTATCTCCGCTTTGGACCGTATAGGTGTGTTGGACAGGTCCGTTCGCACCCATGAGAAAGATTGAACATAAGACGATGGCAATGAGCTTAATCTTCATGCTGCACATCTTAATATATTTCGGAGCTATTACTCAATTACATAACCGGTCATTTTCTTTTTTTTAAGCGTTCAAGGCTGTAGGGAAAATGGTATTTAAGGAAAAGGCTTGAGGGGTACTTTCCAAAGGGCAATAAGATCCAAGCCCTTAACTCCGAATTGAAGGACTTGGGCTTTCCTAAACCCTGACGATCTCGATGATCTCGTATTCACGCCTGCCGTTGGGGGTGTCGACGATTATCTCATCCGAGGTCCTCTTGCCGATAAGGGCCTTGGCCATGGGTGACTCCACCGAGATCTTGCCCTTGTTGATGTCGGACTCGTCCACGCCCACGATCTGGTAACTGATCTCCTCATCAGTATTGACATTACACAGGATGAACTTGGACCCGAAGACAATACGGTCTGCAGGAAGCTTGTTGGTGTCTATAATCTCCGCGTTGCCGAGCTTATTCTCCAGGTCCTGCATGCGTGCCTCGATGAATGCCTGCCGCTCCTTGGCATAGATGTATTCGGCATTCTCCGAGAGATCTCCGTGTCCCCTGGCCTCTTCGATGGCGGCAATAATCTTCGGCCGTTCGTGCTTCTTTAACCTCTCAAGCTCCTCCCTGAGTGCGGCATAACCTTCTTTCGTAATGGGACTTCGCTTCATGGCAGTTCCTTCTCTAAAATGAAAAAAGATACCGGTAGTGAAACTACCAGTATCATTGAGGCTTCATTATGCCCAAAGGGGTTACGATGTCAAGTGGGCAATACGTAATGTGAACAGCGAGAAAGAGTAATACTATGAAAGGGTGTACCCTTGCATTTTTTTATGTTATGGACTTCCCCATTGACTTGATCCAGGGCTTCCCAGTATAGAGAGTCTCTATTTTACATAGTACAAAGTGGAGGAAATAGTATGGCGGCAAAACAGAAGCTCACCCTTGAAGTCAGCGAGCGATCACTCAGAAAGAAGAAGGTCGACAAGCTTCGTAGACAGGGCGTCATACCCGGCATCATTCACGGGAAAGATTTCGAGCCGGTTCATGTCCAGGTTGATGAGCGGACATTCGAGCAGCTCTATAGAAAGTCCCACGGGACAACCCTGGTGAACCTGAAACTCGACGGCAAGACTATTCAGGTGCTCATCCATATGGTTCATAGGGATAAACTCAAGGGTGGGGCCATTCATGTTGAATTCTTGAAGATAGACCCCAAGCGGCAAGTCACGGTGGATGTCCCGCTGGTATTTATCGGTATGTCGCCGGGGGAGAAGGAAGGCAAGGGCAAGGTTGCACACGAGGAGACATCCATCCACCTCAAGTGCTCACCCGCCGATATCCCTTCCGAGATCGAGGTGGATATCTCCGGTATCCTGGACAAGCATAATATCATCCATGCATCAGACCTGAAGCTTCCCGAAGGCGTGCATCTTGCCCACGGTGTGAGCGAGAAAAAGGTCATTGCAATGCTTGTCACCACCCGTATTGCAGAGGTCGCCCCGGTAACGGTAGAAGAGGCGGCTGCAGGTGCCGAAGAGGAGAAACCGGCCGAGGACTGATTTAACCCTTGACCATGGCAAAGGGTTTGAGACGGGCTACCGCTTTGGCGATGCCGGCCCCGGTCATCGTGTCAACTACATCTGAGACATCCTTGTAGGCTTCAGGGATCTCTTCGGCAAGGGTTGCGCGTGAAGCAGCCATGGCGTGAATGTCCTTCCTACGCAGTTCTTCAAGGATCTGTCTTCCCTTTGATCGCTTCTTCGCCTCATGCCGGGAAAGCAGTCTTCCCGCGCCGTGGCATGCACTGTAAAAGGTCTCTGATGCGCCCTGCGCACCCACCATGATGAATGACGCTCTGCCCATATCGCCGGGTACCAGCACAGGCTGTCCGCATTTTCTGAACCTATGGGGCAGCCTCTTGTCGCCGGGCGGCAATGCGCGGGTGGCACCTTTGCGGTGGATGCATACCTCCGTTTCCGAGCCTTCCCACATGACTCGCTCCATCTTGGCAATGTTATGGCAGCAGTCATACAACAGCCGCATGCCAAGCCGTTCAAAGGAACCCCCGAAGACATGTTCAAAGGTCTCCCGAATGAGAAAAACGATGAGTTCCCGGTTGGCAAAGGCGAAGTTTGCAGCAGAGGCCATTGCCGTAAAATACTCCATCCCTTCTTTGCTCATAACAGGTGCGCATGCGAGCTGCCTGTCGGGCAGGCTGATGTGGTGGCGCGAGGCCGCAGCCAACATCTCATGCACGTAATCGTCACACACCTGGTGACCGAGACCGCGGGAGCCGGTGTGCACCTGAACCACAACCTGGCCTTCGGAAATCCCGAAATGATTGGCCGTCTTGCTCTCCAGGACCTTGTCTACCACATCGAGCTCAAGGAAGTGGTTACCCGAGCCCAAGGTTCCGAGCTGGGGCTGGCCGCGCTCAATGGCCTTTTTTGAGACCGCATCCGGGTCGGCCCCTTCGATGCAACCACCGTCTTCATGGGCATCAAGATCGTCATGAGGTGCATAGCCCTTCCTCACGGCCCAGCGTGCACCATTTTCAAGCACACTGCTGAATTCCTTGTTTCCGACGGCAAGATCCTTGTTGCTTGACCCTACCCCCGATGGCACGTTGTTGAACAGCGATGTGAGGAGCTTGTCCAGAGAAGGCTTCACCTCGTCGAGTTTAAGGCCGGTCAGTATGCAGCAGACCCCGCAGTTTATGTCATAGCCCACGCCGCCCGGAGAGATGATGCCGTCTTTCTTTGAGAATGCAGCCACGCCCCCTATGGGGAATCCATAGCCCCAGTGGATGTCCGGCATGGCAAGCGAGGGCCCGATAATACCGGGCAGCGTGGCTACATTGGCTACCTGCTGAAGCACATTGTCGTGTTCAAGGGTCCGCTCAATGGCATGGTTGGCATAGATGAGGCCGGTGGTCCGCATGGGAGGGGCCTTTTCAATCTCGATGCGAAAGGGATCAATGCGTCTTATTTTAAGGGCGATCATGGCTTAATCTTTCTTTACATATCGAGAATAATGGTTGCCACAAAGGCGTTGTCAATATGTGCGATATCGAGGTTGTGGTAGGTGACGGCCTTGATTTCGGTTGTCAGCGGCTTACCGGTATACGCACCTCGAACGACACCTCGTGCCTCTGTATCAGTCAGCCCCCGGATGGCTGCGACTTTAAGCCGTAAGCCTTTTACCTCGATGAGATAGAGGATTTCCTGGAGCCACCTCACAAGCAGGTCCACCTGGTCAATACCCTGCGTCTCGATTATGATTTCCTCTTTCCCTTCATCACTTCGACCGCCAAGGATGTCCGCAAGGGCATGAGCAGCCTCTTCAAACAGGCCTTCAACGCTTTTGGCGTTTACTCTCATCCCGATGTCGGCAGTATGGTCTATGAGGGTGTACGGCATGATGACCTTCTCCTCTTTAAGGAGACATCCTTTGTACTCCAATGGCTCAAGATTGTCATGAGGGGATCTTTTTACGAGTCACTGCAGCTCCTGTATAGGAAAGGACTTAAGATTATTACGGGCAGCTCAAGCAGGCATCCTTTCCATATCTCTGTATGGTGATTGTGCAAGGAGAACAGTCGCGGCCCTCGCTTACGAACCGTGGATCAGGCCTTGTTTCTTAAGTTTCTGCTTCAATGCCACAAGGGCCCGGTTCCTGTGACTGTGCGTATTTTTTTCGTCGTTTGTCAGCTGGGCAAAGCTCTTGCCGGTTTCAGGGTCAAGGAAGATTGGGTCATAGCCGAACCCGCCCTCACCAATGGGCCCATGTAAGATGACGCCGTCGCACCGGCCTGTTGCCGTAATCACCCTGTCCTTAGATATGGCAAGGGCCACTGCGCACGTGAAGTGGGCCTTCCTGTCTTCTTTACCTTCCATGAGTTTGAGCAAAAGCTCATAATTCTCCTTGTCAGAGGCCACTACGCCTGCAAACCGTGCAGTATGCACCCCCGGCCTTCCATCAAGTGCGTCCACGCACAGACCGGAATCATCAGCCAAGCTTGGATATCCGCTGGCACCCTGCCAGGCAAGGGCCTTGAATATTGCATTCTCCTCAAAGGTATTGCCGTTTTCCTCTACGTTAAGCTCAAGGCCTGCCTCTTGCGGGGTAATGATAGTAATACCGGTATTGGAGAGTATCTGGGAGATTTCGCTGATCTTGCCCCGGTTTGAGGTGGCGACCAGCACCTTCATAGGATCCCGAGGACTTGTGACTGTCTTGTCATAAGCTCACCTATCCCTTTTTGGGCGAGATGGATGAGCATCATCATCTGCTGCAGAGTGAAGGGGGCCTTCTCGGCCGTGCCTTGTACCTCTATGATCTTGCCGGTCCGAGTCATGACTACGTTCATATCGACAGCAGCGCTCGAATCCTCTTCATAACTCAAGTCAAGGAGGATCTGGTCGTCGATGATCCCAACCGATACGGCGGCTACCTGTTCCAGCAGTGGGTTTTTTACAATGAACTGATGATCGAGCATAAAATTGACGGCTTCATGGAGTGCAACATATGAGCCGGTGATGGCTGCGGTGCGGGTCCCTCCGTCGGCCTGAAGCACATCACAGTCAATCCAGACCGTCCGTTCACCCAGATCTGCAAGTGAGGCCGTAGCCCTGAGTGAACGCCCGATGAGCCTTTGGATCTCGTGGGTCCTGCCCTTGGTCCTTCCCCGGGTGGATTCCCGTGCGGTCCGCACATTGGTGGATGCAGGCAGCATCCCGTATTCCGCCGTTATCCAGCCGCTCCCGGTATTCTTCAGATGCGGCGGTACCTTGTTCTCAACGCTGGCAGCGCAAATCACCTTGGTGTCGCCGATCTCGATGAGGCATGAGCCCATTGCATGCTTGCAGTAGCCTCTTATTATCTTTGCTTGTCTTATCTCATCAGGTGCCCGGTTGTCACTGCGTCGCAAAACCTTTGGCCGTATTATGCCTTTATCTTTCAACAGTTCCTCTATGGATGCCATGCAAGACCTTCATGCCCTTTCTACCGGCCAATTCTACGGACAGTGATCTGAGAAGTCAACTCCAACAAATGTACAATCTCAAGTCTTGACACTTTCGCGGTGCATCATGTAATCCCTCATAGTGGCTGGGAGGCCAAACCCTGTGATATCACTGAAATCTGCCGCATCACTTCTCGTCGCGCTGGCGGCAAGCCTTGCCCTGCTCATGCCGTTGGCCTTTTTCACCCCGCCCAGAGACAGCGAGGTCTGGCTCTTTCAGACCATTACCGAGATGCAGGGGCAGCATCGCTTTGTGCCGGTGCTCAATAACACACCCCTTACGGGCCACAATCCCCTGATCTTAAGCGTGTTGTCATTTCTTCCCATCAGGGATATTTCCAGCCCAAGGTTGGTTTGCTGCGTTTTGGGCTGTATTTTTATCGTGTTTGTTTTTCTCTACTCACTCGCGCTCTTCGACCTTTCGAGTGCCTTTGTATCATCTCTTGTGGCAATGACGAGCCTGGGATTTCTCGCCCTGTTCGGGACATTGAACCTTATGACATTGCCTGTCACCCTTGGAGCGACGGCCTTTGGTTTTTTCTCGATGGTCTACCTTAAGCGGCTTCATGCTCTTTGGTATATCCCATCGTATGTGCTTGCTGCGATGGCCGTTGTTACCGGGGGCTACTTCATGCTCATGTTCTTTCTCCTTGGAGCACTGCTGCTTATCCTGCTCGACCTTGCCCCTTCGGAGCTTTTTTCCATACATCTCATTGCGGGCGCGATGATTATAGCCTGTGCGATGATAGCCTTTTTCGCATCATATAGGATTGCACTGGGACAAGGATTTACGAATCGGGCATTTTCACAAGGCGAACATCTCGGCTTATTTAAAAGTTTGTATGCCATCATCACCTATGCATCTCCTTGGATATTCCTGATTATCCCTGCATGGCTCTATGGGGGAGGTCCCTCGGACCAAGAGGCCTGGAGGAAGCTGCTGCCCCTGCGGATCGCCATTATACTGGGAATTTTCATGCTCTGGTTTTCGTCTTCCAGCCTGCCCCAGTACGCCACGGTCCTTGTGGTTTTTACCGCACCGCTTATCGGGTGCTGGATATCACGAAGTATTTTCCATGGTGAAAATAAAGGCCCTCTGGGCTTCTGGATGATGGTCCTTTCCGGACTTACCACATTTCTTTGCGCGTTTGTGCTCCTGCTGCTCCCCTGGCGCTCCGGGTTTGCAATACAAACAAAGCAATTCCTTGCTGCGGCAGGATTTCTCACGGCAACATTGCTCTTCATCATCTTTACTGCAAAGCGCAAGATGTCCGCCCAGTTTATCCTCATTGTGTCCGCAGTCGCCCTTATTGTTTGGTATATGGCGTTTCTAAGCCCCGAGGACCAGTGGGATCGTAAGATATCCTATATGGAGGGCATTTCCAGGAACAGACCCTTGGTTGTGTATGAAGATGACCTTATCATGCGGGGATACATGAGCGCAGTAGATGCCGATGCAATGATTGCAGATAGAAATATCGTGCCCTTGAATGACTCGGCCTTTCTGGCAGTGAGCACATCGGATCTAGGCGGGCTGCTCGAAGGCCTGAAGGGACGTATGGACTCAATGGTTCTGGATTCTTACCGGGCGGAAAACACCTATGCACTGGTGATGATCTCGCCCAAACGAAAAGTTGAATAGATTACCCCTTAGGCCGCTTCAATCGATCTTCGAGTGCCTTCAGAAGGATGCTTAATTTGTTCCGCGCATCACCTTCATTGAGCATGGGGTAGAGTGCACTGTATAGCTCATATGCCTTGTTCATGTCCTGCATGCTCGTATAGGTTCCGGCCAGGTCACTCAGGAGGAACTTGTCATGGCGCATTCCCGGCTCTGCAAGGGCAAGGTAGTGATAAGCCTCATCCTTCCTACCTATCTTCCATGCGGAAAATCCGAGCTGGTAGTATGCATTCATCATGTAGTTGGGCGAGCCTGTGACGTTATCATGAAAGAGCCTGGTGTACAGCTCATAGGTGTCTTTATAATCTCTATTCCCGAAATAAGCGTAAGCAAGGCCCATCCGCGCCTCCGGCAGATCGGGCTTGAGCTTGAGGGCCTGTTTATAGTTGTTTATGGCATTATCATACTGTTTCATCATCATCTGGGCCAGGGCCAGATTGCTTATGGCAAGATAGTCATAGGGCAAGGCCTTGATAGCCCTTAAACAGAGTTCCTGGACCTCGGGAAAGCGGCCCTGGTGAATATAGATTGCAGCAAGATTAACGTTTGCCGGGCTTGAATTCGGATACTTTGCAAGGGTGTCTTCCCACAAGGTCTGACTGTTTCTCCAGATACCTTCCTGCCTGAAAGTCATGTAGGCATAAAAGAGTGTCACAAAACAGAACAAACCGATGGCAAGGGCCATGGGAAAACGTCTGGAAAGGATGCTGTGATTGAGCTGCAGATGCCAGAGCTTGGTGAACAAGTATCCGAGCAACATGCACCAGCTCAGAGAAGGGAGCAGGGCATAGCGGTCTGTCATGAATTGGGATATGGGGAAGATGTGGGATACCGGAAGGAGAAAGATATAATGCCATGCAACAAAAAAGCTGTAGAGATACCATTTCTTCATAAAAGCCGCTCCCGCACTGATGATAAACAGCACATTGAGTCCTAAAAACACCCATGGTTGCCAGGTGTGCGGGTTGGTGTACAGATGGATGGGATAGTCCGCTGAATAGTTGATGGTAAAGCCAATGAGTTCAATGTAGCTGATGAGGATCTGGGATACGGCCAGCAGATTTGTGGAAAATCTTCCACCATGGTAGGGTTTGATTCCGCCGGTGTCTTGCATCATGGTGACGAGCCGGACGATCATGGGTATTGCGATACCAATTACAATTAAATAAAATACAAGTCTAATTTTTAAATTATTTGGAAGTTCTCCCCAGAATGACCATAAGCTTGACCAGAAGCTTTTGGGATGGTCAGTTTCGTCTTTTTTAAACATTATAGAAATATGTTTAATGATCCTAGATAATAAGGATTTTTCACCTAACCTAGCCTGCAAGGCTATGTCAAGTACAAACATGACTCCGGGAATGATGAGCGCCGTGGGCTTGGACATGATGGCCAGTAAGAGTGCTGCAGCGCTTAACAGGTAATACTTCCAGGAGTCAAGCCGGGCCTTGATGAAGGCCCACAATGAGATGAAGGTGAAGAGGCCCAGCAGGGGTTCCTTTCTCGCATAAAGCCACGCCACGCTTTCCACATGTACAGGATGCACGGCAAAGAGTACGGATGTGAGCGCCGCCCAGATGTAACACTCGTCTGGATCATCATGAAAGACCTTTAAAAGCTCACGCAAAAAGGCATAACATGCAATTACCATAAGGATATAGAGGATGATGCTCTGAAGATGTATACCAAAGACCACCATATTTTCATCCTTATCACCCCAGAGGCTGAAGTCGAACATATAGCTCAGGTCCCTCATGGGCTGGTAGGTGGCGGCGCTTCGGTATGTCAGTATTGCCTTGAGGTTATCCCAGGTAACGCTATGGATTAAGGTATTTTTAAAAAGCGTAGGGTCATCCCAGTTGGTGGCGCTGTTGCCAAAGATATTGAAGTACACGGCAAAGATCATCACACCCAGCAGTATGCTGATGATCAGAGGTGATCGTATTCTTTCTGTCATGGCCTAAAAAATCCTTTCGTTAATACATGCCGAAACATTCTCCTTCATGCGGAATACGATAACATCACTTTTTCCGGTCTACAAGGCTTTAAAACATACCCATTTCATGTCCGGTGCTTTCACTTTTGTTTCACCTGTACATTCCGGACGATGCTTGCTATCATCCGCTGTTAAGGGCTTCAAGGGGGTAGTTATGTCTGTTTCGGCTAAAATGCTTCAATTTATGGAAAATGCCTCGTGGATCCGGAAGATGTTCGAGGAAGGGGCCCGGCTGAAATCCATCCACGGCCCAGACCATGTATTTGATTTCAGCCTTGGCAACCCCGACATTCCCCCCCCCGGTCATGCCCTTGAATCCATGGCAACACACGCCAGGACCATGTTCCATGGCTATATGGCCAATGCCGGTTATGCAGATGTCCGTTCATCCATTGCCGTACATCTCTCCGGCATGTATGAAGTCGCCCTCACGGGAGACGACATCATCATGTCCTGTGGAGCCGGCGGCGGTCTGAATGTAGTCCTGAAGGCCGTTCTCGATCCCGGTGATGAGGTGCTTGTCCTTGCACCGTACTTTGTGGAGTATGGTTTCTATGCCGACAACCATGGCGGAAGGATTGTTGTTGCCCAGTGCGACGAGCAGTTCCTCCCGAACATGGACAAGATCGCAGAGAAAATCACCCCTCGCACCAAGGCCATCATCATAAATACGCCCAATAACCCCACAGGCAGGGTCTATCCGGAGAGCATCTTAAGGGGGATCGGTGAGTTGATCAAAAGACATCCCCATGTGGTGGTTATCTCTGATGAGCCCTACCGGGCCATTGTCTATGACAAACGCGAGGTTCCTTCCGTGCTCAAGCACATCCCTAATTCCGTGGTTGTCACCTCGGCATCCAAGGAGCTTTCGCTGGCAGGAGAACGCATCGGCTACATCGCGGTAAGCCCTGTGCTTGCTCAGAAGAAAGAGATTGTCGGCGCCATGATCCTTGCCACCCGCATACTCGGCTTTGTCAATGCCCCTGCACTTATGCAGAAGGTTCTGGCCGATTGTCTGGATGAGCGTGTCGATGTGGAGATCTACCGAAGACGGCGCGATGTGATGAAGGCGATATTTGATGATGCCGGCCTTCGCTATGCATCGCCCGATGGGGCATTCTATCTCTTTGTGCAATCCCCCGTCAAAGACGAGATGACATTCTTAAATGCCCTGGTTGATGAACGCGTCCTGGCTGTCCCCGGAAGGGGTTTCGGCTGCCCCGGCTATGTGAGATTTGCTTACTGTGTGGATGAGGGAATCATCAAAGGCGCGGCCCGGGGCATTAAGAAAGCGGTGGAGAAAAGCCTTATTTAGAACGGCACATCATCGAACTCTGGAGAACCCGGCACGCCTTCGCTCGATCCGAGATCGGACCCTTCAACACCCTGACCCCTGTCTCCGCCCTCCACAGGACTTAAGATCTGCATGGTATTTGCGACGATCTCGGTGGTGTAGCGCTTATTCCCGTCGCGATCGTCCCACTGCCTGGTCTGGAGCCTGCCTTCTACGTATACCTGCTTGCCCTTGCTCAGCAGCTTGGCGCAATTCTCAGCAAGCTTGCCCCACGTAACAATGCGGTGCCACTCGGTGCGCTCCTGCCGCTCTCCGCTCTGGTCTGTCCAGTTTTCATTGGTGGCCAGCGTGAAGTTGGTGACCGCCTTGCCGCTCGGGGTAAACCTCATCTCCGGGTCCTTGCCCAATCGGCCGATCAAGATAACCTTATTAATAGAACCTGCCATGAAAAACCTCCTGAATTATTGGCGCAAAGTATGGGTATCGATTCAAAACGCACCATCAACCAAGAACAGGTCATGTCGCATTCTTTTGACTTTACTTATGCAACTTATCTTACTCCAAAGCAATAAGATCCTCAAGGAAACAGGGCAAAAAAAGAGGCTGCCAATTCTGACAGCCTCTTTATTATGTACTGATCCGCTCCTAATCGCAGAGCTCGAACAGTGCTGCAGCACCCATGCCGCCGCCGATGCACATGGACTCTATGCCGTACTTCTTGCCGCGTGCCTGCATCTCGGTCATGAGCTGCGCGCAGAGCTTTGCGCCCGTGCATCCGAGCGGGTGGCCCAGCGCGATGGCGCCGCCGTTGACGTTGACGATCCTCTGATCGCTCTCATGGGAGTAGTACTTCTCGTCGTAGAGGCCGATCTGCTGAAGGCTGTAGATGGCCTGGGATGCGAATGCCTCGTTGATCTCGAAGATGGCGTTATCTTTGATATCAGTGGCCTTTCCGAGGCCGGCGACCTTGAGGACCTTGGGGATGGCATAGGCAGGGCCCACGCCCATCTCGTCGGAACGGCAGCCGGCGACCACATATGCCCTGAACTTGGCAATGGGCTTTACGCCGAACTTCTTGACCGCCTCGCCGCTCATGATCAGGGTCGCACCTGAGCCGTCTGTGGTCTGGGAGGAGTTGCCCGCCGTGACCGAGCCCATGGCCGCGAAGGCCGGGCGCAGCTTGGTGAGTCCTTCCATGGTGGTGGGCCTGACGCCGTCGTCAAAGTCCTGGATGAAGGTCTCTTTCACGGTGATGCCGTTCTTCTCCTTGAACCTGCATGCCTCCACCGGCACGATCTCCTTGAACTTGCCGTTCTTCTGTGCCTCGGCCGCCTTTGCCTGGGAGCCGAATGCGAACTTGTCCTGCATCTCGCGGGTGATCTTGTAGCGGTTGGCAACGTTCTCTGCGGTCATGCCCATGGATATGTAGGCATCCGGGTATGTTTTTGCCAGCTCGGGGTGCGGCCGCGGCATGTTGCCGCCCATAGGCACTATGGACATGGACTCAAGTCCGGCGCCGATGGCCACATCGCACATGCCGCCCATAATCCTCATGGCCTGGAGGCAGATGGCCTCAAGACCGGAGGCACAGAACCGGTTGACCGTGGCGCCGCAGGTATCATCCGGGAACCCGGCCATCTGCGCAATGATGCGGCCGATGTTGAGACCCTGCTCTGCCTCGGGGAATGCACAACCGACCAATATATCTTCCACATCCTTCTTTTCTACTCCCTTGGCCCTCTCCATGAGCCCGTTGAGTGCGGCCTTCAAGAGATCTTCAGGGCGAGTTAAGGCTAAGGCGCCTCTGCCTCTCCTGCATCCGGGAGTCCTTACTGCCTGTACGATATATGCTTCTCTCATTGGTTTTCTCCTCGTTCTTTATCGTAGTATCCGATTACAGGAACAACGGCTTGCCCGTGGCCATGATGTTCTCGGCCATCTTCTGGGTGTTTTCCGTCTTCCAGAGATCAACAAAGGCCTCGCGCTCGAGCGTCATAAGGTGCTCTTCGCTCACGAGCGTACCGGTGGGGACATCGCCGCCGGACATACATACACAGATCTTCTTGGCGATGAATTCCATGTGAGGCGTGATGTATCCGCCGCCCTTCATGTTGTTCATCTCGGCCCAGATCATACCCTGGGCCTCGCGTCCGAACACCGGGATCTTGGTCTTGAGCGGCGGGGCATACCCGTCATCCACCATCTTGAGGACTTCCTTCTTGGCCTCGCCGATGAGGTTGTCTCGGTTCATGACGATGCGGTCTGCGGCGCCGAGGAATCCCCTGGTGCGTGCCTGCTCGGCAGAGTTGGAAACCTTGGCCTGGGCCACTGCCATGAACGCGTTGATGAAGAATCCACCGTAATCGGTGACCTTGGCATCTTCGGGCTTGGAGGTGATGATCTTCCTCCAGAGGTTGATCATGCCGCAGCCGCCAGGGACCAGACCTGCGCCGATCTCCACCAGACCCATGAACAGGTCGGTGTGTGCCACGATCCTGTCGGCTGACAGGCAGGTCTCACAGCCGCCGCCCAGGGTGAGACCGTAGGGTGCTGCCACCACGGGGTAGTTTGTGTACCTGGTCGCCATGATCCCTTTGTGGACGTTCCTGATGAATCCGTCGATCTCATCAAACTTGCCGGCCTTGGCAAGCCCCAGCATGAATGCCAGGTCGCCGCCTGCGGAGAATGCCCCCGGCATGCCTCCGGCCTGGTTGCCGATGACCATGCCCACGCCGTTGACCCCGACATACTCGCCGGCCTTGGCCATGAAGTCCACCATCTCCTTGTTGATGGCGTTCATCTTGGAGTGGAATTCGAGGCAGAACACGCCGTCGCCGATGTCGATGAGCGAGCAGGAACCCGATGTGAGGGCCGTCTTTTTCTCGGCCTTGAAGTTGTTGAGGTCCAGGGCCTTGTCGCTGACCTTCACGGGCTTGTAGCTCTCCGAGGCTAAGTCGTAGAACATCTTCTTGCCCTTTTCGAGCTTATAGAACGAAGAGTTCTTCTTGAGCATCTTCTTGACTTTCTCGGGAACCTTGAGGCCTTCTTTCTCCATCTTCTCAACGGATTCCTTCACGCCGATGGCGTCCCATGTCTCGAATGGGCCCATCTCGAAGTTGTAGCCCCACTTCATGGCGTTGTCGATCTCGACCACCGTGTCTGAGATCTCGGGGATGCGGTTGGCCGCATAGATGAACTGTGGAGCCGTGGCCTTCCAGGCAAACTTGGCTGCCTTGTCGTCGCCGTAGAGGACCGCCTTGAGCTTCTCAGGAAGGGTCTTGGCCTTCTTTGCTGCATCGATGCAGGGGAAGCTGACCTTGTCGAAGGTCTCGTATTCGCCAGTCTTGGGGTTGATGGCCTTCTTGATCTTCTTCCACTCGGGGGTTATCTCTTTCTTATAGAAGCCAGCCTTGGTCTTGTTGCCAAGCAGCTTCTTATCAAGCATTGCCTGGAGGAATTCGGGCAGCTTGAATACATCTCTGGCCTCGTCATTGGGGCAGAGATCATAGGTGTTCTTCATGACGTGGGTCATGGTGTCAAGGCCGACCAAGTCGCCGGTGCCGAAGATGGCGGTCTTGGGGCGGCCCAGCGGTGCGCCGAAGATGGCGTCCACCTCGGGGATGGTGAACCCATCCTCGAGCATGGTCTTCAGGACTGCGCCGGTCCCGTGGATACCGATGCGGTTGCCGATGAAGTTCGGTGTATCCTTTGCCCAGACGATGCCTTTTCCAAGCCTGCTCCCGCCGAACTCTGCCACGAAGTCCAGGATCTCTTTCTTGGTGTTCTCACCAGGGATGATCTCCAAGAGATGCATGTAGCGGACAGGGTTGAAAAAGTGTGTGCCCAAGAAGTGCTCTTTGAAGCCCTTGCTTAAGCCCTCTGACATGGCCTTGAGGGGAATGCCTGAAGTGTTGGAGGATACGATGGCGTCCGCCTTGCGCACCTTGTCGATGCGGGCGAACAGCTGCTGCTTGATCTTGAGGTTCTCGACGACCACCTCGATGATCCAGTCGCACTCTGAGAGCTTGTCGAAATCGTCTTCCAGGTTGCCGGTGGTAATGCGCATTGCATGGTCCTTGTTGTAGAATAACGGCGGCTTCGCCTTCATGGCGCCTTCCAGACCCATAGTGACAATCCGGTTCCTGGCCTTTTTATCCTTCTTCTCTTCTTCTTTCAGGTCGAATGGAACGATGTCGAGCAGGAGCATTTCCACGCCTGCTGCGGCGAGGAGCGCAGCAATGCCGCCTCCCATTATCCCAGACCCGATAACCGCGGCCTTATTGATTCTCCTGACCATTATACCCTCCTCTGTTTTGTGTTTGTTGTTTATCTTCAGCTAGTGAAATCTGAATCAAAATTCAATTTACACCGGAAATATGTTTTAGTCAACAAGACTGATGCAGGTATTCAAAGATTTTTCCGGTCTTTGAAGAGACGCTTTTGTTTTAATCATAATCGGACTGGATATTCATTCCTCATTGTTCTATAGCATAATTCCCCTCCGGGCTAAAGCTGATTTAAGGGATCTTGAGATAGACCTCTTCAGCCAGGTATGCGCAGAATCCGCAGGCATTGCACAGATCTCCGGCACCGGGGGACAATTCGACTTCATATTTGGTGCGTTCTATTCCCGCGGGGGCAAAGGGATCATCGGAATCAGCTCCACATTCACCGACAGGGAAGGCGCTGTGCATTCACGGATCGTTCCCACGCTTAGGCCCGGATCTATCGTAACGGTGCCTCGTTCCATCGTGCAATACGTGGCCACCGAATACGGGATCGTGCAGCTCAAGGGCAAGTCCACCTGGGAACGGGCAGAAGCGCTCATCGGGATTGCGCATCCCATGTTCCGCGACGAGCTCACCAGACAGGCCCGGGAGATGAAGATCTGGCTCAACAGGGATCGGTGAGTTAGTGACCAGTTGTGAGTGAACCGTGATCAGCGAACAGACATTGAATGGGCTTGCCCTTGAGATGTGGCAAAACCCGCAGAAATGGATGTAGGAGCTGCTTTAGCCGCGATTTGAATCATCGAATGCCGTGAGCATCATGCCTATTACCCGGGTTTTATCGTCTTCTTCATCCACGCCGGGGCTTCCTTGCGTCCGGCCAACCTCTGAAAACCAACCGGGAACAGTCGTTTGAGCCAGTCCAGCACATATGCATCAGGGCCCACCATGATACGTTGCTTGTCTTTTTTGATGCCGGAGATGATTATCTTTGCTGCCTTGTCCGCCGTTGTTTTGGCCATGAAGCGATCGAAAATGGCAACGGCCTCATCTCTGCTCAAAGAAGCGTCCGAGGCCTTGTAGAAGCGTGCATTGCGGGCAATGTTCGTCTTGATACCTCCGGGATGGACACAGGAGACTTTGATCTGGGTTCCTGAAAGCTCCTGAGAGAGGGTCTCGGTGAAACCCCGCACCGCAAACTTCGCAGTACAGTAAGGTCCATTATTCGGGTTGGTGTAGATTCCGTTTACGCTACTGATATTGACGATGTGGGCCTCCTTATGCTGCTTGAGATAAGGAAGAAACTCCTTACAGCCGTAAACCACACCCCACAGGTTAATCCCCATGAGCCATTCAAAATCTTCATAACGAATGTCTTCCAGGGTTTCTGTCACAACCACACCGGCATTATTGATAAGGAGGTGCACCCCGCTATGTTTCTCCACTGTCTCTTCGGCATAACGCTTGACCCGATCTCGATCTGCTACATCTACAACATGGGTAGTGACTCTGATATTTCGGTTGCCGATCATGTCGGCCGTCTCTTTGAGTCCTTCCTCGTCAACATCCGAGATGGCAACATGGCAGCCTTCATCGACCAGGTTCACGGCCAGCGCCCTCCCAATACCGGACGCGGCGCCGGTTATGGCCGCTACCTTGTCTCTTAGCTCCTTCATGGATATATCCTCTCAGGTATGGTTGATAGGTAAAATCGCGCAGGCCATATCCATGGTCTTGGCCCGATGCCGGGAGATATGCCTGCCCTGGTGACGGAGCGGATATTATCCGGCAGAACCTGCCTGCGCCGCCATATGCGCCCTAATCTTTTTGGCCGTCCATCCCATGGCCATGTAAGAGCCAAGGTACACTGCGATGAAAACACATACGACCTTTGATATCATGGCAGCTGCAAACGGGATGTTTTCAAATCCGGCTACACCAAGAGCAAGTCCATACAGAATACCCACTACTATCCCCATAAAGAGCATGATGAGGAAGTAAAGAAATCCATGGATGCCCTTTCCCTTGCCTAAACCATCCAGGGTGATTATGCCCAGGTAAAAGCCCGAAATGGTGTACATGATGGCAGCCAGGAAGGTGAAGTTGCACACGAACATAAAGGTGATGACATGGTCAGCCACGACCGCCTTTACCGGAAGAAGACCTTGCAGATTGGGGAATTCCCGGGAGAGTTTGAGCATTTCCTGATGGAACCCCCTGTTCGCGATCGGACAGTTTATGATGAGTTGGAATATGAAGTTGGGCAGTATGTATGTTTTCCAGAAATACCCCTTCTTCGTTATGACCCCGGCATAGGCACCTAGTCCTTTGGCTGCGAGGCTAGTAAGGTCACGTCCGATGAATCGGCTGGTAATGAGGTAGTGCGGTATGACATAGAGCAACGAGAGCACTAAGGTTATGCGGGGGCGCGGTGTCCACCCGGTTCCATAGATGATACCCATGATGATCGCCGTGCATAACAAGGCGATGGGAAACGATACAGGAAGAGTCATGAGCCAGGGGTTCCCCACAGGCCTATCCGCCCCTGCATCTCCCCCTGTTGGAAGCTCCACCTTTCCTTCGATGAGTTCCTTGCGTGCCGCAAACAGGGTGCCTGCGGGCTGGAACGTAATGAATGCCATGTATACCGTCGCAATGAACCCCGCCACGGTGAACTGAGTGTATTCAGCCCCCATGACACGGAAGATAAGTAATCCCCCTACCACGATCAAAACGGCGATGACAACGAAGCTCACCACTACCTGGACTGCAAGAACCTGATTGACCCCGAGTTTCTTTTTCTTTGAATCTGCCATAGAACCTCCCCTCAGAAATATAGGACCCCTTCAATACTTATTATAGCCCGGCATTATCATTCCTGTTGTGGAATCACACTCCCTACAGCAGATATGTATCTAAGAGCTTGATGATTTTCCTCCTCAACACACAGGTGTGGAGAGGTCTACAAACAGTATCATCTCAACATGCAATTTATCATGAATTAATTAATACTCTCACTAATCACTAGAATAAATAGGAATCTTATTGAGTAACGGTTAAATTCGAACGGTAGATTATGAACTCTTAACCTGAAATTAACGTGCCCCGTGGGAAGGGGCATTACTTGTTCAGAGGGAAATGCCCTGCTGGGGCAGGGTTTCATGGAGGACACGCACTGACCTGACCACTATACTCCCGACTCTTCGGTCCGCGGCTGGGGACCAGGGATGATGCCCGCAATATCAGGGTCTTCATCGTTTAACAGAGGATCCTTGTTTTCCTTCAGGTCCTTCCGTTCGAGCTTCTTGGCCTCCTTGGCGAGTCTTTTGCGCCTCTTTGCCTCTTCACGTTCCTTCTTTTTAAAGGTATTCGTTGATCTGTTAGCCATATTTACCTCCCGGCTTGAAGCCTACGAGACCTTTTGAGGTCGAACAATACTTGCGAGGCTTGTTGCTGGGAACAAATTCCTCTGATTCCCAGATGGATTCAAGGGCGGGTCATGCCCCGCCCGTTTTTTCACTATTTTAAGATGTTGTTACGTTGGATGCCTGCATCCCCTTCTGACCTTTGACGATCTCAAAGGTAACCCTCTGGCCCTCTTCGAGTGCCCTGAACCCCTGCTGGTTGATGGACGTATGGTGTACGAATACATCCTGGCCGTCATCAGCGGTGATGAAACCATACCCTTTTTCTCTGTTAAACCACTTTACTGTTCCTTGCGCCATGTTCAATACCTTTCTTGCATTCTTCCCCTGCCTTGCCTGGCAGGAGACACTGCGGATGAATTTCTGAAATCTGAAGATATCGTCGATGAAATGTTGACTTGGGGGAGCCGTACAGAAGGTGTTCTTCGCAGGTCAAAACTCAAGTCGGATATATTCTTTTTCAGATGTAAGTTACACGTAGTGCACAACAAAGCCGGTGTCAAGAGTTAAATCAGGTGATTATGTATTAAAAATAAGGGAGAACTGCGAATACGTCTCCTGTTTATTCTTTTTTCTCGTTCACCTCTTCATGGCCGAATCTTCTCGGTGCTCATGAGGTTAAATGTCTCAAAAACCGTCTCCGGCGGGGTGTAGAATTTTTCATCAGGCTTTTTTAGGAGGCTTAGGGCCTCAGTGGGGCAGGTGGTGACACACAAGCCGCAGCCGATGCAACGCTCAGCCCTGAATTGGATCTTATCTTCCTTGAGTTTCAATGCTCCGACAGGGCAACGTTTCAAGCATACGCCACAAGCAGTGCAGAGTGATTCATCCAAGGAGCAGACATAGTTGCTCTTTGCTTCTCGGGCCGGTGCCGGGAAGAGCTTGAGTGAGATGAGCATGCCGCAGCAGCAGGAACAGCAGGCGCACATGGCCTCAACATTGACCGAATTCAGGATATGGATGACCAACCCCTCGGCTTCATTGCGCTTCAATATCGTTAACGCCTCATCCGTACTGATGTAACGGGCCATGCCGTTGTCCACATAGTAGTCTGCAAAGGAATCAAACTGGATACAGGTCTCTAACGGATGCGAGCAACCCTTGCCGTACATGCGCACCGCCTTGCGGCAAAAGCAATCGGCAACGGCAATACGGGATTTGCCCTTGATGATGGCAGCGGCATCGTCGTAGGGGGCAATGGGACCATCCGGGGTTATCCGGGTGTTGATGGGGATAGATCTCAGGTGAGGCGTCTTCAGCCCATGAAATGTGGCGCCCAGGCCGGTAAGGTAGTACTCGGAGATATCCTTTAAAAGTTGGGGGCTCAAATTGTTCAACTGAAACTCGTAGATGCCTACGATAAAGGGGATAGGGAAATATCGGGTGGTTTCACCTTCTCTCAGCCGGAAGATGAGTCCCTTCCCGGCCATTTCTTCCAACTGCGTTACCATGGCAGCAGGTTCTGACCGGACATGAGAGGCCACCTCTTGGGCGGTTTGAGGCTGTGGATTCATGGCCAGGAATAGTTCGGCATCTTCCTCGCTGAAGAGCTGTTTCAAGATCCTAATCTCCACCCCGCCCTGGGTGGCCGGGTAACCGGTTGCCATTTCATCGAGCCTGGCGCGCAATCTCTCATATACATCGGGCATGACTGCATGATCCTCGTGTCTTAAGTTTTAACATGGATCATAGCGGATTCTAAAAGTCCTTACTACGAAAAATAGACATCTGTTTTCACCATTGGTTTGAATCACCCCTTTAAGTAAGAGAAGAAGCTTCTTCTCTCTTGATCTTTTCAACTCATGGAATATATTATTAAAGAGTACTACATATTGTAATCAAGTGAAGGGAGAAACTGCATGGGGACTTTCCCGGAATATGACCGGTATGACGCACTCGGCCTGGCCGAGCTTATCAGGAGGAAAGAAGTTACACCAGAGGAACTCTGCGAAGAGGCCATCAGCCGCATAGAGAGAATCAACCCGAAGATCAACGCAGTAATCTACAATATGTTCGACATAGCCCGGAATACTCTCAAGGGCAAGCTGCCTCAAGGCCCGTTTACCGGCGTTCCATTCCTCATTAAAGACCTGCTCGCCTCCTATGCAGGCGTCCCTCTGACCATGGGGAGCAAGGCCTACAAAAACTACATTCCCGCTCAGGACAGCGAGTTGATGAAGCGCTACAAGGCTGCCGGCGTGGTGATCGTCGGTAAGACCAACACCCCCGAGTTCGGCCTCATGGGCATAACCGAGCCGGAACTGCATGGACCGACCCGCAACCCATGGAATCCGGAACACACGCCGGGCGGATCGAGCGGCGGATCAGGTGCGGCTGTTGCAAGCGGCATGGTGCCCTTTGCCTCCGGCGGCGATGGCGGTGGCTCCATACGCATTCCCTCTTCTTACTGCGGACTCTTCGGGATGAAGCCCACAAGGGGACGGAATCCTACAGGCCCGGAGTACGGCCAGATATGGCAGGGTGCTGCAGTGGAGCATGTGATCACACGCTCAGTGAGGGACAGCGCAGCCATGATGGATGCCGTAAACGGGCCCGATGCCGGTGCCCCGTATATCATACCGAACCCTGAGAGGCCGTATCTCGATGAATTAAACCGCGAACCAGGCCCCCTGAAAATCGCCTTCACAAAAAAATCACCCCTGAATGCAGGGGTACATCCTGAATGTCAAAAGGCAGTGGAAAATGCTGCAGCCCTCCTGACAAGTCTGGGGCATCGGGTGGAGGAAGCAGAACCGGATATCGACGGTATTGCCCTGGCCAAGAGTTATTTTACCATGTACTTCGGGGAGATTGCGGCCGATATGAAAGACCTCAAAACGGTACTGGGGAGAAAGGCGAAACCTTCGGATGTGGAAGGCCCCACCTGGGCGCTCAAGCTGCTCGGGGATGCATTCACAGCGGGGGAGTTCGTGTATGCAATAAGGCAGTGGAATACCTTTTCCCGGCAGATGGGCCTCTTCCATCAGAAATATGATCTCTATCTCACTCCTACCACGGCTTACCCCCCGGTGAGGATCGGGGAACTGAAACCAAAACCTATAGAAGAATGGCTCATGAAAATCACCAATTCGCTGAACCTGGGCAAACTGATACGCCTTTCAGGTATTGCCGACAAGCTCGCCATTGAAAGCCTGGCCAAGACGCCATACACACAGCTTGCTAATCTTACCGGCCTGCCCGCCATGTCGGTGCCGTTGCACTGGACCGGGGACGGCCTGCCCTGCGGGGTTCAGTTCATAGCACGCTTCGGGGATGAGGCAACACTCTTCAGACTCGCAGCCCAGCTCGAAAAGGCCCAGCCCTGGTTCGACAGGAGACCAAAACTATAGGCTCCTGCCGCACATCGATTATCATACTCTTTGCATAATATTTTATGGTAATCTTAATGTTGTGGTATGTGTTGAATTAATACAAACAAGAGGAGGTCCCATCAATGGAAAAACCCTGGCACAGGCACTATGACTACAACGTCCCCACCAGCATCCGCTACCCGAGGATCCCGGCCCAGAGCCTTTTCCAGCTCTCTGTCGGCACATTCCCTGACAAGCCTTGTATAAACTTCTACGGGACCGAGTACACATTCTGGCAGATCAGGGAACGGATGCTCCGCATGACCAATGCCCTTGGGAAGCTCGGCGTGAAGAAGGGAGACCGGGTGGGCATCCATCTGCCCAACTGCCCCCAGTTTCCCATCTCCTATCTCGCCGTCCTTTCCCTCGGGGCCATCGTAGTGAACATGAATCCGCTCTATACCATAAGCGAGCTTAAGCACATCATGGAGATCACCGGGATGGAGACAGCGATCTCCTTTGACATAGGGCTTCCCAATATCCGGACACTGTCTAAGGATGTCGGGCTCAAGCGGATAGTGGTGACCAGGGTGACGGACTACATCAACGGGTTCGGCGTGAGTACTGCCAAAGACCTGGACTTGAACAAGGATGAGGGATTCTACCACTTCTCCGAACTCATCGAAGGTACCCCGGAAACCCGCCTGCCCCGCTTCCCGTTCAGCCCGGATGACCCGGCCATGATCCAGTTCACCGGCGGCACAACAGGCGTGCCCAAGGGCGCGCTGCTTACGCATGCGAATATCCTGGCAGCCACCTTCCAGGCAGCCATGTGGGGCAACCCCGTCAACTTGCCGGTACCTGCTGAAAGGCGGACTGTCTTGAGCGTGCTTCCCTATTTCCATGTATATGGCAACATCGTTGCAATGAACTGGGCTTTCTTTACCAACGCCACCCAGATCCTGGTGCCGCGATTCGATATCGAGGAGCTCATGGGCATTATCGCCAACTTCGAGGACATCTCATTCTTCCCCGCAGTGCCCACCATGATCACCGCCATCATCAACCACAAAAAGGCACTTGAGCTTAACCTTGCCAAACGATTGAAGGTGCTCAACTCCGGTGCCGCGCCCATGCCGGTCGAGCTCATCGAGAAAGTACAGGATATGGGCATTTATTTCAGCGAGGGATACGGATTGAGCGAATCTACATCCCTTGGCATCAGCAATCCCATCTTTGGCATGAAGAAGGTGGGCAGCATCGGCATCCCCTTCCCGGACAACGATGTCCGCCTGGTGGACGTGGGAAACGGGACCGATGATGTGAAACCGGGCGACCCGGGGGAGATCATCATGAAAGGCCCGCTCATCATGAAGGAATACTGGAACAACCCCGAAGAGACCAAGGGCCAGCTTGTTGATGGCTGGCTGCACACCGGCGATATTGCCCAGATGGACGAGGACGGCTACCTCTTCATCGTAGACCGGAAAAAGGACATGATCATTGCAGGCGGGTTCAATATCTACCCGCGCGAGATCGACGAGATCCTCTACCAGCACCCCAAGGTCGCCGAGGCTGTAACGGTCGGCATACCGGATAAGTACCGGGGCGAAACGGTGAAGGCCTTTGTCGTCCTCAAACCCGGACAGACAGCCACGGATAAGGAGATCATGGACTTCTGCAAGGCCAAGCTCACGGCCTACAAGGTGCCGAAGCTCATCGAGTTCAGAGACTCGCTTCCCAAATCCACTGTAGGCAAGATCCTTCGCAAGATCCTCAAGCAGGAGGAGGCGGAAAAGGCAAAGAAATCTTGATCTCTTTTGAATTACACCCCTCATCCCCTCTCCCTGCGGATTGGGGAGAAGGCCGGGGTGAGGGGTCCATTGAGTTCTTTTTAAGAGTAATTCTTCCGATAGAGCCGCTGATAATCCCTGGGAAGAAGCCCTGTCTGCCGGAGAAAAATCCTGCGGAATGAGGCCGGGTCTTCGTATCCTACCATTGAGGTGACCTCTTCAAATGACCTGTTTCCGGTCTCGAGCAGATCACGTGCCGCTTCGATCCGTACCTTTTGGAGAAAGTTCACCGGGGTGTCCCCGGTGGCCTTATTGAACCTGCGCTGAAAGGTCCGCTCGCTCATATTGGCCTTTCGGGCCAACATCTTAATGCTGAGCTTTTGGGAATAGTGCTCCTCGATCCAGTTCTGGGCATCATGAATCATGCCGTCCCTGTGTGACCTCTTTGCAATCAGGGCTGAATAAGGCGCCTGAGTGGATCTTCCAAGGTCATACACAAAAGCCTTTGCACATTGAATAGCCGCTGCCCTACCGCAAAGCTTCTCCACGAGATACAGCGAAAGATCGATGCACGAGTTGGAACCGCCTGAGCAGTACAGATCGCCCTCATCCGTGATGAGTTCATCGGCTCTGCACTCCACCTTGGGGTACCTTTTCCTGAACTGCCTGACAAAACCCCAATGGGTTGTAGCCGTCTTCCCGTCCAGCAGGCCGGTCTCAGCCAGGACAAAGGCCCCTGTGCAGACGCTGGCGATCCAGGCGCCATTTTTATATATTTCCTTCAACCATGATACGACCTCCCTGTTCGCATCGAGCGCACCTGAGATATTGCCGGTAATGGCGCTGACCATGACCAGGTCTGTCTTATGTATGTCATGCATGGAACAATGCGGTGTCAGGATGATCCCATTCAGGCACTTTACCGGTTTTCCGTCTTTCGTTACTATACGGACCGTAAAGTCCGGTGCAGCGGATCTGCCGCTGATCCCGTTCCACAACACGCCCGAGAGGGAAAATACATCCATGGGCCCGGTAAAGGTGGATGCCACACCGGCGTCTAATGCCACAATGGTAATGTCTTTCATTTCACTCCTGCCGAAGAATGTCGTTTTTCACCTTATAAATGTCATTTATGCCACTGGGCAGGGGCAAACGCAAGGGATACTATCTTGATGCATCAAGGCTCTTTTTATTACAAGTAGCCTTGAGAGCTCATGCACGGGAGGATGACATGGAAAAGATGGTGGCCTTTTGCGGGATCGTGTGCTCGGAATGCCCGGTATTTCTTGCTACGAAGAACGATGATGACAATGCGAGAAAAGAAGTGGCAGAACTCTGGTCAAAACGGTTCGGGTTTGACATGAAACCGGATGATGCCAACTGCGACGGATGCCAGTCAAAGGACGGCAGGCTCTTCAACCACTGCCGGACCTGCAATATAAGGCTCTGCGGTATAGACAAACAGCTCGGCAACTGTGCCTCTTGTCCCGAGTATGCATGCCAGAAGCTACAGGATTTCCATGCACTCGTCCCTTATGCAAGAAAGAAGCTCGATAAGTTACGGCAGCAAGAAAGATGAGATCATCACCATGGAAGAGGTTTTAGGAGGTGCGCCCAAGGCACATATTACATCCTCTCAATTATGGCTTTCCCGAACTCGGAGCACTTGAGCAGGGTGGCGCCTTGCATCTGGCGCTCCAGGTCATAGGTGACCTGCTTGTCCGATATGGCCTTGGCGATACCCTTGCGAATAAGATCACCTGCCTCAGTCCAGCCTATGTGGTCGAGCATCATGGCGCCCGATAAGATAAGCGAGCCGGGGTTGATCTTGTCCTGACCTGCATACTTTGGCGCAGTGCCGTGGGTGGCCTCAAACACGGCAAAAGGGATACCGATGTTGGCGCCGGGCGCCATGCCGAGCCCGCCCACCTGGGCCGCAAGGGCGTCCGAGATGAAGTCACCGATAAGGTTAGGCACGGCCAGCACTTCGTACTCTTTAGGACGCAAAAGTACCTGCTGGAACATGGAGTCGGCGATGCGGTCGTTGATGAGGATCTTTCCCTCGGGGAGCATCCCTCCGTACTTCTTTGCAAGATCTGCTTCAGCAATAGCGACATCACTGAACTCATCACGGGCGAGCTCATAGCCCCAGTCCCTGAAGGCCCCTTCGGTGAACTTCATGATGTTGCCCTTGTGCACGAGTGTCACGGTCTTCTTGTGATGTTTGACGGCATACTCGATGGCCATGCGCACCAGACGCTTGGTACCATGGACGGATATGGGCTTGATGCCGATGCCGGAATCCTCCCTGATGTGGGTGCCCATCTGCTCGTTGAGGAACCTGATCACCTTGGTCGCGTCAACACTGCCCTTGGACCACTCGATGCCTGCATAGAGGTCCTCGGTGTTCTCGCGAAACACCGTGATATCTACAAGCTCGGGCTGCTTCACCGGGGCTGGCGTCCCCTGGTAGTACTTCACGGGCCTGATGCACGCAAAAAGGTCCAGGATTTGGCGCAAGGCCACATTCAGGCTGCGGATGCCGCCGCCCACAGGCGTGGTAAGCGGGCCCTTTATGCCCACGAGGTATTCCTTCAAGGCCGTGATGGTCTCTTCGGGCAGGTAGGTGCCGAACTTCGTATTGGCCTTTTCGCCCGCATAGATCTCTTTCCATATGATCCGGCGGTTTGACCCGTATGCCTTCTTCACCGCCGCATCGAAGACCGCCTGCGAGGCGGCCCAGATATCGGGCCCAACGCCGTCCCCCTCGATGAATGGGATGATGGGGTCATCGGGAACATCCAGCTTGCCGCCTTCAAACGTTATCTTGGTCCCTTCCATTTTCCCTATTCTCCATAGAAACAAATCTCCCCTGTATCCTTGTTAGAAAGGAAGAAAACTCGTTAACCAAGGCATGGGGCTGATTCACGATCTTACAAGTTTCTTTCATAGATAACAGCGAGCATCATGCATGCGAGGTGCTCCTCACCTTAGACCAAGTCCCGGTGGAGCTCATCCCAGAGCAGCCGCTGGTAGCGCTGGACATCCTTGGGGCTCATGCTCATGCCCCAGGCCTCGTACATGCTCTGTATGGCCTTGACCACATCTTCGAACCTGATGTCCAGGCCCAGCACGCCCACCATGTCTTCCTTTTCATTCAGGACAGGTGCGGAGACCGTAATGATCAATGCGCCGGTGATGCGGGAGGTGGCAACCCCGCTCACATGCAGCTTGCCGGTCTCTACGGCCTTGATGAACCACTCTCGATCGGAGCAGTCCTCATCTTCTTTCATCTTGTGCATGAACTGTCCGCGGTACTCGGGCTGGGTGATGTTCTTGGTGATCTTTATCCCGTCCATGCCCGTGACATAGGCGAACTGGATGAACGGATACTCCTTGATGAACTCGGTGATGACCGGTTCCTGCTTCTTAGGTTTCATGCTCTTCATGTCTTCATTTTCAAGAAGCTTCTCTATGAGCTGGCTTGCATACTCCTGGGCCTCGTACTTGATAAGGTCGAAGCCCGACAGGAAGATGTGGGGAATGAAACGCAAGGTGAGCTTTTCCAGCTCCTCATCCGTCATGGAGGTGTTGCGACCATCCTCGAAATCCTTGACGATCTGCTGGTACATCCTGGTAATGCCCGGATGGCGCTTATCGATCTTATTGGAATCCTCGATCTTGAAGTGGGAGTTGACCCAGTGCGCAATGCCGGCCTTGCCAGACTTGTCCGTGATGGCTATCTCGATGGGCCGGTTCAGGAACTTACCCGTGTTGAAGATATTATAGATCTCCTCGTTCTTCACCAGTCCGTCTGCGTGGATGCCCGCCCTGGTCACGTTGAAGTTCCTGCCCACAAAGGGGTAATTACCTGGGATGTGGTAGTTGATCTCCGTGTTCACATATTCGGCCAACTCGGTGATGGCCTTGGTGTCGATGCTCCCATCGTGGCCTCTCAGCGACAGATACTCAAAGACCATGGCCTCGATGGGTGTATTGCCGGTGCGCTCGCCGAACCCGAAGATAGCACAGTTGACCGCGCTGCACCCGTATAGCCAGGCCGTAGAGGCGTTTACCACCACCTTATGGAAATCATTGTGCCCGTGCCATTCCAGCAGGTGCCCGGGGACACCGGCATCGTCGATGAAGGCTCGAACCAGTTTGTCCACGGACCTGGGCAGCGCAGCCCCTGGGAATGACACGCCGTAGCCCATAGTGTCGCAGAGCCTGATCTTCACGTCGACACCCGATTCTTCCCTGAGCTTCATGAGCTCCCGGGCAAAGGGGATGCAGAATCCATAGATGTCGGCTCTGGTTACGTCCTCGAAGTGGCACCGGGGGATGATGTCCTGGCTTAAGGCATCCTTGACTATCCCGAGGTAGTTGTTCAGGGCCTTGCGCCTTGACCACCCGAGCTTGAGATAGATGTGGTAGTCGGACACGGAAGTGAGAATGCCGGTCTCATCGATGCCGAATTCACGGACCAGTTTCAGGTCATCCTTGTGGGCGCGGATCCAGGAGGTCACCTTGGGGTAGTTATATCCCCTGGCGAGGCAGGACTCCACAGCGGCCTTGTCCTTTTTCGAGTAGAGGAAGAACTCGCTCACCCTGATGAGACCGGTGTCTCCGCTGATGCGGTGAAGAAAATCGTAGATGCATTCTATATGATCCACCGAGAACGGGGTCATGGACTGCTGCCCGTCCCGGAAGGTCGTGTCGGTGATAAAGATGTCTTCCGGGGGCTGAATGGGGATCATCCGCATATCGAAGTCCACTTTCGGAACCTCGTCATAGTTGAATATGGAGCGGTAGTAGTTCCCGCGCTCGATCTCCTGGATACCGGATTCAAAATTCTTGCCCGGGGTATAATAGAACACCTTCTTTTCTGGGTCCCATCTGGCCATATTATTTCTTCTTCCCTTTGGGTACGTATGCGTCCTTGGGTATCTTTTCCGGCTCAGGTGCGCCGGCCTCGCGACGGGCCTCGATGATCTCCTCGGTGGTCATATCCCTGGGGACCTTCAGATCCTGGCCTGCATAGAGTACCTTGGGGTCTTTGATCTGGTCACGGTTCGCCTTGTAGATGAGCGGCCACATGAAGGAATCATTGAATATCTCATGGCGCGCGGCAATACTCGGCAGGGTGTCTCCCTTTTTCACCACATAGATCGCAGGATAGGCCTCAAGTAGCGCCGGTTCCGAACTCTTCTGTATCTCCTCACGCTTCTGGGTTATTTCAGTCCCGAGCTCTTCGAGGTGCTTCTGCTTTTCTTCCGCCGTCTTCTGCTGGACATCCTGATAGGTGGTTTTGAATGTAACGGCCATCGATTGCAGGGTGCGTGCATCATTATCCGTGTATGCCTTGAGCATATCGAGGTAAAGCATGAGCAGTGAGAAGGATTCCTTCTTTGCATATTCAAAGCCCGAGATCTCAACAACCTTCTTGAGCTGGTCCGCTGCGGCGGACATGAGTGCCCTGTCTTCCTCGTCAGCAGTCCTAAGCTGCCTGAATGCCTGGACGAATTTCTCTGCAGCCTTCACATCATCCTTATGGTCAAGGGCATACATGCCCTGCCTGATGCTCTGAGCAAACACCTTCATGGCCTCTTTCCTGGGGTCCGTCTGGGCGCCTTCCTGCGCAGTCTTTGTCGTTGCACAGCCGAAAAGCAACAGCACCATGAAAAGGTAGTAAAAAAATCGCCTCATCTCTCTCCCTCTATCATCTTCAGGCCGAGCTCGGCAAGCTGCTTGGGGTCGACATCCGAAGGGGCCTCGGTCATGGTGCAGAACGCCTTCTGGGTCTTGGGGAAGGCAATGACATCGCGGATGCTCGTGGTGCCTGCGAGCAGCATGATGAGCCTGTCGAACCCGAAGGCAATCCCGCCATGCGGCGGTGCCCCATACCTGAGTGCCTCCAGCAGATACCCGAATTTGACCTTGGCCTGATCTTCGGTCAACCCGATGACCTTGAAGACCTTCTGCTGGATATCTTGCGTGTGGATTCTTATACTGCCTCCGCCCACCTCGCTGCCGTTGATCACCATATCGTAGGCCTGGCTCTTGACCTTGGCAGGATCAGAATCCAACAGGGTTATGTCTTCCGGGACCGGGGCGGTGAAGGGATGATGGACCGAGACCAGCCTGTCTTGCTCCTGGCTCCATTCGAACAGTGGGAAGTCCGTGACCCATAGGGCCCCGAAGGAACCTTCCGGTATCAGCTTCAACCGCTCTGCCAAGTGAAGTCTCAGGGCTGAAAGGCTTGCATTCACTACACTCTTCTTGTCAGCAATAAACAACGCTACATCTCCCGGCACCATATCAAGCCGCTGGGAAATGCCGGCAAACTGGCTTTCCTTGAAGAATTTTGTAAGCGTAGACTTCCACCCGTCCTCATCGAGGCGGGCCCAGAGCACGCCCTTGGCTCCATAGTCCGCAATGATTGACTGCAAAGAGTCCAGGTCCTTCCTGCTGAGGTTGTGCGGGGCCTTGACGGCAATGGCCTTGACCGCGCCGCCCTCGGAAACCGCGGCGGTAAAAACACGGAAGTCAGAGGTGGCGGCGATATCAGATACATCGACAAGCTTCATACCGAAGCGGGTGTCAGGCCTGTCATTGCCATACTCGGACAAGGCCTGTTCGTAGCTCATCTTCGGGAAGGGTTGAGGAAGCTCCACACCGATAGTCTCCCAAAAGAGATCGGCAATGGCCCCTTCGTTGATCCTAAGGACGTCATCCATAGTCACGAACGACATCTCGATATCGATCTGTGTGAATTCCGGTTGGCGGTCGGCCCTTAAGTCTTCATCGCGGAAGCACTTCACGATCTGGTAGTAGCGGTCGAGGCCTGAGACCATGAGGAGCTGCTTGAAGAGCTGGGGCGACTGTGGCAGGGCATAAAATTTTCCCGGGAAGATCCTGCTCGGGACCAGATAGTCGCGGGCCCCTTCAGGTGTGCTCTTGGCCAATACAGGGGTCTCCACTTCGATGAAGCGGTTTGCGTCATAGTACTTTCTAATGCTCTGCGCCGCCTTATGCCTCAGGAGTATGTTCCTCTGGAGGCTTGGCCTCCTCAGATCGAGGTACCGATACTTGAGCCTTAAGGTGTCGTTGATGTCTGCACCGTCTTCGATGACAAAGGGCGGGGTTAAGGCCTCGTTGAACACCACCACCTCGTGGGCTGTAACCTCGACGTCGCCTGTTGCCATGGAAGGATTTCGCATCTCTTCCGGCCGTTTCAGCAGCTCGCCCGTGATGGCGATGCAGTACTCGGGCCTTAACGTATGGGCCACTGCATGGGCCTTGGGCTGGTCTTCAGGGCTGCAGACCACCTGGGCAATGCCGGTGCGGTCGCGTATATCGATGAATATGAGCCCGCCAAGGTCCCTCCTGCGCTGGACCCAGCCGAAGAGCGTCACTGTTGTCCCCTCAGGGATATGGTTGATCTCGCCGCAGTAGTGTGTGCGTTTCAGTCCTTGCTTACCGCTCGTCACGCATTCTCTCCTTTATTCATAAGCATGGATTTGATTTCATAAAGGACAGCCTTTCGCTCGATAGTACGCTGAGGCACATGGCCCGACATGTCCTTGACGCTCAGGGTGGATGAATTTATCTCATCTTCGCCCATGATGACGCAGATGGGGTAGCCGGCCTTGTCGGCGCGGCGCATCTGGGCCTTGAAGCTCTTGCCGAAGGCGGCCTCGGCCCGGATGCCTGCAGACCTGAGCTCGGAGATAAGGCCTAAGGCCTCCTGCTCTACCCGGGGCTCGGCCTGGGCCACCACAAAGCACCCCGCGAGCTTCTCCCGGGGTTCACCCATGAGCATGATCATACGCTCCATGCCGAAGGCGAAGCCGATACCCCCCACCGCCGGCCCGTCCAGTATGCTCAGGAGGTCGTCATACCTGCCGCCGCCCACTATCGCATTCTGGGAGCCCAAGCCCGCGGCCGCAATCTCGAAGGTGGTCCTGGTGTAGTAGTCAAGCCCGCGGACCAGCCTGGGGTTTTTCTCATACCGCACGCCAAAGGTGCTCAACCCGGTAAGGACCTTCCCATAGTGGGTCCTGCAGTCATCGCAGAGATGATCTTCGATGAAGGGTGCCCCCTCCACAGCCTCCTTGCAGGTCGGCACCTTGCAGTCCAAGACCCGTAGAGGGTTCGTATGCATCCGCCTCCTGCAATCTTCGCAGAGGCTGTCCTGCCGGGACGCCAGGAACTGCTGCAATGCCTCTTTGAATACAGGCCTGCAGGCCTTGCAGCCCAGAGAGTTCACCTCCATGACCAGCGCTTCTTTGCCCAATAGTGAGCTCGCCAGGTCATAGGCCATGGCAAGGGTCTCGGCGTCTGCCAGGGGGCCGTCCTCGCCAAGGCGCTCTGCATTGATCTGGTGGAACTGGCGGTATCTCCCCTTCTGGGGCCGCTCATAACGGAACATGGGGCCGATGCTGTAAAGCTTGACAATGGGGTCCTTGTTCAACAGGCCGTGCTCGATGACCGCGCGGAGCACGCATGCCGTGGCCTCGGGCCTTAAGCTCACCAAATCGCCGGACTTGTCCGTGAAGGTGTACATCTGTTTTTCCACCACATCGGTGTCATCCCCTATGCCCCGCAGGAAGAGCTCGGTCCGTTCCATTACGGGCGGACGCAGCTCGGAGAAGCCATAGAGCGAGAAAATCCTGCGTGTAGTGTCCTCAACGAAACGCCACTTGGCCGCTTCATCGGGCAGGATATCGTTCATGCCGCGTATTGCATTGATCACACATATTCTCCTTAAGCTCGTGAAGTGTTCAGTCTATGGAGCATCAGAGCCCGCGTGCCCATTCGGGCCGGATCATCTTCGAGGAGGTGTCGGCAAGTGCCTGGTCGATGAGCCGCAGGATCTCCTCCTTGTCCCGGGGCAGGGTCCCGCTGATGGGCAGGTAGTTGGATGCGTGTTCCGAGCCGAACTTGCAGTTTGTGAGCGTGAGGTCCTCTACAAACCACCTGAGCTCCTGAAGAGACTGCTTCTTGTCGATCAGCTTGAACCCGTCGCCCATGATCTTCTCTTCATAGACCTTCTCGTATGGTCCCAGCATGAGAGTGAGCGTGGCCAGGAAGTGCGGGTCGATGGCATTGGCAACACGGGCCGAGTCCTTGGCATGGGCATGGCTGTCGTCCACGCCGCCGAGGCCCAGGATGATGAAGGTGGACATGCGCAGACCCGCATCAATTGCCTTTCTGCTCACCTCGATGATCTGCTTTGAGGTCGCACCCTTCTTGATTTTTTTCAGGAGTGCGTCGTTGCCCGTCTCGATGCCGAGATAAAGGACATCGAGCTTGCGTGCCTTGAACTCCTTGAGCTCTTCTTTTGTCTTGGCTTTCAGGTTGGTGGGCCCAGCATAGGTGCTGATGCGTTCCAGCTTGGGGAACCTCTGATTCATGAGGTCGAGGACCTTGATGATAAAGTCCGCTGGTGCAGCCAGGGGATCTCCATCGGCCAAAAAGATCTTCCTGGTGTTCGGGTATTGCCACGACATCTCAATGACATCCTTTTCAACCTCTTCAAAAGGACGCACCAGGAATTTCTTGGTCTTGTACATGGCGCAGAACAGACACCTGTTCCACGAGCAGCCCAAAGTTACCTGGAAGATGAGCGACCTCGCCTCGGAGGGCGGCCTGAATAGGGGCATATCGTATTCCATCGGCTATCTCCTTGATACTCTTCTCATGATGTATGTTTTCATTACCGGATGGTGCGTGGGCCCTGACAGGAGGCTATCTGTCCTGATAATACTTCAGATGTGCTTTTCATGAGCGCACCTCTCGCCTCGTTTCCATCTCCAAGTGTAATACAAAACCATAACAGGGGAAAAAATTCAATCCCAAGCTATGTTACCATTCAATATGCCTGCCATGACACCCCATTTTATAAAGAGGAAGAAGGACTTCCCAACTATGGCGCCTAAGATGAGCCTCTGTTATTCCCCCTTTGGGTAATCATGTGATTTATAGGGCTTGATGTCCAGAATGGGTGTGCCGTCCAGCAGGTCTACATTATCCACAAAGAGCGTATTGCCCTCAACCCTTATCAGCCGCAGGATCGACATGCCAAGGGCATTAGGCCGGTTCGGCGAGCACAGGCTGAATACCCCCTTAAGCTCTCCCTCTCCCCTGCGTTTCTGCATAAGCGTGAAGCCTTCTGCGCGATGGAAGTGGAAGAGGACCACTATGTGATCATACTCTTCCAACCCTGCAAGGCCTTCCGCATATGGCTCTAACATCTCGATGGTACCTCTGATTTCTGAGGCGGTATAGAACTTGGGCGCCATATCAGAATTAACAAGCTCGCAGTGCATGAAGCCGATCGGCCTGTAGCAGATATCCATAAAGATCTTGTACCTCATTCCGGCAACGATGGGAACAGAGGAACACTATCCTTCATCGAGCAAAAGACCTGTCACTGTTTTATACGAGGGGAATTCCTGTACGTCGTGCAATATGCTTCAGGTAAAAATGAGACAGTCTGGTTGCAGGCTTTTTCATCTCTCTCATGTGCTCCATTATAGCCCTTTCCATCCTCTCCGACTCTATGAACGCCTTGTGGGAGGTCTCTCTAAAGTAATCTTCACTGCTATCCCACAGATGGGCCGGAAAGCGTTCAGACCATTGTGTCTCAAGATCCATGATACTTCCCTGAACCAAGGGTCTCACGGAATCATATCGAAGGACGGCATGGATATGATACGCCTCATGCCGCCACCAGAATGAATCTTCGGAATAAACACTGCCCCCCTTGGACGTATCCGTGAAAGGTGCTGCAGGCATGAACGGTTTGAATGGTGTAAGGCACGGGGCGGAACCCGCAGTAACAAATATCCTGATCTTATCGTCCTGGTGCAGTTCCACTGCCATGGACCCTGTTGTCTGGGACCTCCTGATCAATGGATCTGATGCATGCATACAAACATCACGGTTGAAGCCTTCGGATGGTGTAGTTCCATAGTGGCTTCTCAGCATGCTAAAAACATCGGTTATTCCGATACTGCCCTTTCCCTTCAGTATGGCGGCATCATTTTGCCTTTTCCTGAAAACACTGCCGGCAAAATAAGTAGTAATGGGGTTGGTTAAGATACTCAAATCGGTACCCTTGGCAAAGGAAGACCGGTCCCAATCTGCCGTGATGGTAATCCCATTTGAGATAACGGCAAAATCGTTATGGAGTTTGATGGCATAGTCCCTGCCGGCAGTCTCCAGGATCATGATGCCGTCCCGATCCATAATAATAAACGAGTTCATATAACTGAACTTCTTGTCACGGTAACCGCATGGACCGGCCTGTCCATATTTACTCAAGAGATCGATAATGACACCCGCCGCCTCTTCGGCTGTGCCAGACCTTTCAAGCGCAAGCCGCAAGAGATCCATCCCGATGAGCCCCGGCTCCTTCTCGGGTTTGATCTTTGTGAACAGGGCCTCATTCCCGATGACTACGCCCTTCTCATTCACACCCATCTCCGCTCCCCAGATCCAGAAGGGCTTACTTATAACAATAGCGTGCGTATAACTTACCTGGGGAATCGCAGTATGGGTGCATTGCAGGACTTCCCTTTCAGGATGGCTTTTCCGGGGGATCGAAAGGACAAGCTGCGCTTCGTCAGCCTCCCTGTCCGAGTTCTTTCCGAAAGTGCTTATACCGGAACTGGTAAATTTTGGTCCAATTCCAATAGTATCGCACATAGAATCTCCTCCTCTTGTAAAGATGGGTTCGTGAAAGAACAAATTTATACATTTCATACTATACGTAAGTCTCCCTTGAGAAAACACGAAACTGTGCTTCTCGTAACAAGATTCCTGTGAACTCCCTTCTAAGGAGGTGCACCGGTTGATGATCATTTTCCCTGCTTAAGTACCGGCTTTTTGTTTCCGGATCCTCTCATCCTTGACCAACCCAATTTTCCACCCTATAACAGCCTCATGCATGTCCCCGAACATCTCGTCATCCGGCCTCCCAGCGAGGCCAAGAGCCTTCTGATAAGGACCGTGAGAGGTTGTAACTGGAACCGGTGTCTGTTCTGCGGCATCTATGACTATTTCGACACACCCTATTCTGAGCGAGGCCTCGCTGAGGTTATCAAGGACATCGATTCGCTCTCAGACATGTACGGCGACATATTCAAGACCGCATTTTTAGGTGATGCGAACCCCCTTGCCCTGCCCACGGATTTCCTGGTTGCGGTGCTGACGCATCTCCGGAAAAAGTTCCCTTCCCTGACGCGGGTCACCTCATATGCAAGGGCATCGAGCCTGGCCAAGAAGTCAGTCGAAGAGCTCAGGGCCATCCATGATGCCGGCCTCGACCGGGCGCACGTGGGCATGGAGAGCGGGTCGGATGCAGTGCTCAAGCTCCAGAAAAAGGGTACGAGCCAGGTCCAGCTCATCGATGCCGGTAAAAAGACCATGTCCTCGGGCATGGAGCTGTCCTATTACTTCCTTTTGGGATTGGGCGGGCAAGCACTCTGGGAGGATCACATAAAGGGTACCGCCTTGGTCATCAATGAGGTGAAGCCCCATTTCGTCCGTGTGCGTCGGCTGTGGATCCACCCCATGTCGCGACTGATGGAAAAGATCAATGCCGGAGAGTTCATGGAGCAGACCCCGGAAGGCACGGTCATAGAGCTGAGGGATCTCGTCAAGGCCCTCGACCCCTCGTCTACCGTGCTCGCCTGCGATCATGCAAACAACTACATCCAGGTCTTCGGCAGGCTTGATGAGGACAAGCAAGAGATGCTGCGCCTCATCAACACGTTTCTCGAACTACCTGTACAACAGCGGCAGAACCATTATCGTTCGATACCGTCGGTTATTTAATATGAGCTATTAAGCCTGTACTCCACACGTCTCTTTCCAGTTTTTCCTTGACTTCTCGGTGCGTTTTCTTTAAAGCCCCTAGTCTATGGCAACTGTGATCATGGCAAAAAAAACGTTCGGGTTCTTCTTTTTTGATTAGGTCTGCCTGCGTTTAAGCTTTTTTAGATCTAGTCAAAAAAAGCCGTAGGTAGACCGGTTTTGTCTACCTGCGGCTTTTTTTATTTTAGGGATATGAAGATCCCATCACAGGTGTGGTGGACAGTAAAATAAAGATAGGGGAGGAATTGAAATGAAGAGGAGAATGAGAAATGCATTGATCATGGGAGGTATGCTGCTTGTTACCTGTATGCTTACAGCACCGGTAATCTATGCCAAGGACATCAAGGTGGGCGCTGCCATCAACCTCACCGGCCCGGCATCCACCTGGGGCCAGTACCATGCCAAGGGACAGCAGGACTACTTCAAGTATGTCAACGAGGTCAAGGGTGGGGTCAAGGGCAACAAGATCCAGATGATCACGGTTGATACCGCATATAAGGCGCCCGAGGCCGTAGCTGCGGTAAGGAAGTTCGCCATGCAGGACAAAGTGGACATGATCGCCACCTGGAGCGCAGGAGAAGGCATCCAGGCAAAGCCTCTGCTCCAGCAGTTCAAGATCCCAGCCATCAACTACTCCACGGCCTGGGAGATCCTCCAGCCGCCTGTTGACTATATGTACCTGCCTTTCGGCAACTACAAGCTCGACTGCCAGGTGGTCATGGAATATATTGCTGCCGTGCATAAAGGCCCCGGTGCACCGAAGGTCGGCCTGCTTACTTACAACAACCCCTACGGCCGCTCCATTCACGAGCCGAGCAGGGAATACGCCAAGGGTAAGAACATAGACTTGGTCACCATCGAGGAGTTCCCGCCACAGACGGTGGACCTCACCACCGAGCTCTTGCGGCTCAAGCAGAAAGGCGCTCAGTATGTGTTCATACAGATGCTGCCTGCTGCCATTATCAGCACGCTCAAGAGCGCAGACCGCATCGGTTACAACCCCGTCTTCATCGGCACCTGGACTTCAACCGACCCCGATTTTTTTAAAAACGGCAAAGGCCTCATCCGCGATCGCGTGAAGATGCAGTTCTGCGGCGGCCTGCCATCGGACAAGGCCCCGGGCATGAAGATCATGGAGGAGCTCTGGAAGCGATATAAGAGCGTCGAGTCCTTTGATACCGCCTACTGGGAGGGCGTGGTCGTGGGCATGATCATGGAGAAGGCCTTCATCAGGGCCCAGGAGAAGTTCGGACAAATCACACCCGAGAACATCAACAAGGCCCTCGAGACATTCAATAACGAGGACTTCGGCGGTCTGGTCCCCAATATTACCTATACCAAGGAAGACCACGGTGCATCCTTCACGGGCCGTATCGTCCAGATACATGAGAACGGCACATTCACCCCGTTGACCAACTTCTTCACACCCGGCAAGGACAAGATCCAGATACTGAAGTAGCAAAGGATAACGAGTGAGGGCATTTCGAGGGCATCCACGAATATTCTCCACCGAACTGATGGCGCTCAGGCAGGCCGAGCTGGAAGTCAAAGGCCTGTCTCTCGCCTTCGGCGGCATCCAGGCCGTCAAGAATGTGGACCTGTCCGTCCACACCGGCGAACTCGTGGCCGTCATCGGGCCCAACGGCGCAGGTAAGACCAGCCTTCTGAACTGCATCACCGGATACTACAAGGCAACCTCAGGTGACATCATCTTCAATGGCCGAAGCATCGTGCGCATGCATACACACAAGCTCACCTCGCTGGGCATCGGCAGGACCTTCCAGAACATCGAGCTCTTCCCGGGCATGACCGTTCTCCAGAACATGCTGCTGGCCCGCCACACCCGCTCCTCCTATAACTTCGGCCTGGCGTGCCTGTATTCCCCTTCAGTCAAAAAAGAAGAGATCGCTCACCATGAGATATTGGAAGAGATCATCGATTTCCTTGAGATGCAGTCCATACGCAAGGAGCTCGTAGGATCACTGCCCTATGGCCTTCGCAAGCGGGTGGAGCTCGGCAGGGCCCTTGCCTCGGAGCCCAGCCTGCTCGTGCTGGACGAACCCTTTGCCGGCATGACCCTGGAAGAAAAGGAAGACATGGTACGCTTCCTGCTGGAACTGCACGACGGCTGGGGCCAGACCATGATCCTGGTGGAGCACGACATGTCCATCGTCATGAGCATATCCGAGCGGGTCATTGTGCTCAACTTCGGGGAGAAGCTTGCCGAGGGCCTGCCGGAGGAAATCCAGGACCACCCCGAGGTCATCAAGGCCTACCTCGGAGACACCACGGACCTTGGCTTGAGCATACAGGAAAGGGCATAGGGGTAGAGCATGGGCGAAGGAAACTCTTCCAGGAAGGTCAGCACCGAGCATCTCGAAGAATTGGCCGAGGGCACCCTGCCCCAGGCCCTTGCAAAGCAGGCCGAGCTTTTTGGTAACAAGCATCTCGCCATCCGAGAGAAGGCCTACGGCATCTGGCAGACCTACACGTGGGAAGACTACCTGTCGTATGTGAAATACACCGGGCTTGGGCTCAAGGCCTTGGGGCTTGGCCGTCACGACCACGTGGGCATCATCATGAACAACCACCCCGAGTGGCTGTTCACCCAGCTTGGCTCCCAGGCCTTCGGCGCTGTTACATTAAACCTATTCACCTCGGCCATTGCAAACGAATTGGCCTCTGCCCTGAACCGCATCCAGGCGAGCTTCGTCATCGTGCAGGACCAAGAACAGGTGGACAAGCTCCTGGAGCAGATGGGCAAACTCACCCACCTTAAGTTCATCATCTACGTGGACCCCACGGGTATGAGGGGTTATGCGAGCAACAAGATCCTCATGAGCTATAAAGACCTGCTGGACCTCGGCAGGAAGCATGAGGCCAGGCACCCGGGTCTTTTTGCCGAGGAACTTTCCAAGGGCAAGGTGGGGGATGTTGCCCATATGATCCTGACATCGGGCACCACGGGCATATCCAAGCTCGCCATGCTCAGCCACAAGAACTATGCGGACATGGGAACGAAGTGGACCTTGTCTTCTCCGGTCTATATCGGGGCCAACTGGCTTTCCATGACCCCTCCAGCCTGGATCGTGGACCAGATGTGGGGTTTCGGCGTGGCGCTCTTAGGCGGCATGACCATGAACTTCCCCGAGACGCCCGAGACCGTGACCGCCGACTTCCGCGAGATCGGGCCGAGTCTGCTCATTTCTTCCTCACGCTTCTGGGAGGACCTAGCCTCAAAGATCAGGGTCAAGATAGATGATGCAGGGCCCATCAACCGGGCCTTCTTTGCGTTTGCCGAGCGTATCGGCTTTGCCTCTATCGACCGGAAATCATCCAAAAAGCCCATCCCTTTTGGCCTACGGCTCCTGCATGGCCTGGCCAAGACTTTTGTGTTCAATCACCTGATGGACCGTGTGGGCTGCTCACAGTTCATCAGCGCATACACCGGGGGCCATCCCATCAGTCCAGATGTAATCCGTTTTTTCAGGGCCTGCGGATTGAACCTCAAGCAGTGCTACGGCCTTACAGAGACCTGCGGAATCTTCCAGGTGCAGCCCGATGACGAGGTGAAGCCCGAGACCGTAGGCAAGCCGCTGCCCGGCACCCAAGTGAAACTGTCCAAGGACCAGGAGGTCATGGTTCTCTCCGGCTCGATCTTTGAAGGATACTACAATGACTATGAATCCACCCAAAAGGCCTTTGAAGACGGGTGGTTTTTGACCGGCGATGCAGGCTACTTCGACGATGACGGACACCTCATCATCATCGGGAGAAAGCAGGACATCATCCGCGACAAGGAAGGCAACGCATTCTCCCCTGACTTCATTGAGACCAGGCTTAAATTCTCTTTATATATAAAGGAAGCGGTCATCTTCGGTGAAGGCCGCCCCTTCATTACGGCGCTCATCAACATCGATATGGGTAACGTGGGCAACTGGGCCGAGGACCGCATGATCCCCTATACGACGTATACCGATCTCTCTCAAAGGCCCGAAGTGGAACAACTGATCCTTGAAGAGGTGAAAAAGGTCAACACCGAGCTGCCGGGGCCCATGAAGATCAAGCGGTTCATCCTGCTCTACAAGCTGCTGGATGCCGACGATGAGGAGCTCACCCGAACGGGTAAGGTGAGGAGGCGTTTCGTCTATGGCCTTTATCTACCCATGATCGAGGCCATGTACTCGGAACTCAAGGAGCTCCCGGTAAAGGGCAAGGTCCGCTACCGTGACGGCCAGGTGGGCATGATCGAAACTATAGCCCACGTGATTACCCTTAGCTGAGGTATTGGAGATACGGCATGGAATTTTTCTTTCAGCTTCTCATCAACGGCTTAAGCATCGGTCTTCTCTACGGACTGTCCGCCCTGGGCTTTGTCATGATCTTCAAGTCGTCATCCGTGCTGAATTTTGCCCATGGCCAACTGCTTGCCATAGGGGCCTTCATGTTCCTGGTCCTGGTATCCTGGGCCAAGGTCCCGGTGATCCTTGCCTTCCTCCTCACGCTGGCCCTCAGCTTTGTGCTCGGTTTTGTAGTGGAGCGTATCTTCCTCAGGCCTTTGATCGGGGAGTCCCTCATCTTTGTCATCATGCTCACCGTAGGCCTGGCATCCATGTTCAAGGGCCTGCTCCTGTTCTTCTTCGGCGGCAACCTCCAGACATACCCCGACTTTCTGCCGCAGGGCCTTGCCATTACCCTAGGCAACATCTATATCCCGCCGGTATATGTGGCATCCTCGCTCCTGGGGGGTGTCTTCCTGTTACTCTTCGGGCTCTTCTTCAAGTACTCTTCCCAGGGCATCTACATGCGCTCGGTGGCCGACAATCAGACGGCAGCCCTGTCGCTGGGGGTCCACGTGAAGAAGGTCTTTGCCCTTTCCTGGGCCATTGCCGCAATGGTGGCAGGCATGAGCGGCATCGTGCTGGGGATCATCAACGGCATTAATGTTCATGAAATAAGCTCGATCGGTCTAAAGGTCTTCCCGGTGGTGATCCTGGGCGGGCTGGACAGCATCGGCGGGGCCATCATCGGCGGCATCATCATCGGACTGCTGGAGACCTTCACCTCCGGGTACATCTCTCCATCACTACGCGATGTGATCCCGTATATCGTCCTGGTGTTCATCCTGCTCGTGAAGCCGTACGGCCTCTTCGGGCTTGTTGAGATCGAGAGGGTGTAGGAGAGAATCGACGATGAAACGGCTGCAATTTCACCCCTGCGGGAACTACAAGGAACACTACGGGGCAGAACTCACCATCTTTGAGACCGACTTCGGAAGGATGTGGGCCTGCATCTCTCTGGTATTCCTCTTTGGCGTGGCTCCCTTCATCTGCAGCCCATACCTCCTCTATGTCCTGAACATCACCGGCATCACGGCCATCGCCGCCCTGGGCCTGAACATCCTTGTCGGGTTTACCGGCCAGATATCGCTGGGCCACGGGGCATTCTTCGGGGTCGGTGCATATGCCGGCGCCATCCTGGCCACCACCGTGGGGCTGCCCTTCTGGGTGGCCGTGCCGGCTGCCGGGCTGGTCACGGCATTTGTGGGCATGATCTTCGGCATCCCATCAGGCAGGCTCAAGGGTCTATACCTGACCATCGCAACCCTGGCGGGCCAGTTCATCATCGAATATATCCTGGTGCACTGGGACAGCCTCACCAAAGGGACCATGGGAATCATGCTGCCTACAGCCTCGTTATTCGGCCTTGCCATTAACTCGGACATGCGATTTTTCTATGTGATTTCCATATGCCTGGTTTGTACCACCCTGGTTGCATCAAACCTCATGCGCACACGGTACGGCAGGGCCTTCATCGCCATCAGGGACAATGACCGGGCGGCCGAGGGCATGGGTATACCCATCTTTTTCTACAAGCTCCTCTCCTTTGCCGTCAGCTCATTCTATGCAGGTTTTGCAGGCGCCCTCTGGGCATTCTACATGAAGAGTATCTCCACCGAACCCTTCACGCTGGGGTTGTCTGTCGAATACCTTGCCATGGTCATCATCGGGGGGCTGGGCAGCATTCCCGGCTCCATCTTCGGTGCGGTGTTCATCACAGGCCTCAATGAGATCCTGCGCTTTGCCACGGATGCCATGATGAACATCGGGGCTTTCCACGGCTTCGGATTAAACATGGCATCATTGCGCGAATTCGCCTTCGGGCTGGCCATTGTTCTGTTCATCCTCTTCGAGCCCAAGGGACTTGCCGAACTGTGGAGGATAGTGCGTTCCTCCTTCAGATTATGGCCGTTCTCATACTGAGGTGACGACATGGAAGCCCTGAACGCCGATACCCTGCTCCAGCTCAACAACATCAGCGTAGTCTATTCGGATGTCATCCAGGTCCTCAAGGGCGTATCCCTGCAGGTGCCGAGGGGCCGCATCATCTCTCTCCTGGGCAGCAACGGCGCAGGCAAGACCACGACGCTCAAGGCCATCTCAGGTCTGCTCAAACCGGAAAACGGCAAGGTCACGGACGGCAATATTATCTATGATGGCAAACATGTCCAGAATCTCTCACCCGAAGAGATCACCAGGCTCGGCATCATCCAGGTCCTCGAGGGCAGGCAGCCCTTCAAATACCTCACTATCGAAGAAAACCTGAGGGTCGGTACAGCCACGCGCTGGACCAAGCCTTATAAAAAGGACCTAGAAATGGTCTACAATTATTTCCCGACCCTGGTGAAGCGCAGGAAGACTTTGGCCGGATACTGCAGCGGCGGCGAGCTTCAAATGGTTGTCATGGGCAGGGCCCTCATGGCCCACCCCAAGCTTCTCCTGCTGGATGAGCCGTCACTCGGTCTTGCACCGCTGATTGTGAAAGAGATCTTCCGGATCATCAAGCGGATCAACGAGGAGCAGGGGACCACCATTATCCTGGTAGAGCAGAATGCCAATATGGCCCTGCAGATCGCCCATTTCGGATACGTCCTGGAAAACGGCCGTGTCGTGATGGAGGGCGAGGCGGGGCAGCTGAAGGAAAACCCGGATGTAAAGGAGTTCTACCTGGGTGTGAGCGCAGGCGGTGCAGCACGGTCGTATCGGGACGTAAAGTCATACAAGCGAAGGAAGAGGTGGTTGTAAAACGCGGCTGGACGCTGGCCTGTTGGTTAAGGAAGAGAGATATATTCTCTTAACCTCGCACCTAACACCAAAAAGCACCATGCCTATTTTTTTAAGGAGGATGTTGTGAGCAAGTATCTTGATGATCTCGAAACCATGTCCCGATCAGAGCGTCAGTCATATCAGGACAAGCGGCTGGCCGAAATGGTACGTACCGGCTTTGAGAGGTCTCCCAAGCTCAGGTCCGTCTTACAGGATCGCGGTTTGAAACCTGTAGATATCCAGACTGTACAGGACCTAGAGAAGCTCCCCATTATTTCGCGGGAACAGATTGTAGGTATCGAGGCTCAGAATCCTCCCTATGGCGGTCTTGCTGATCCTGATGCGCACATCGAGCGTATCTTCATCTCCCCTGGGCCGGTCTATGAACCTCATCTTGGCTCTGATGACCCGCTGTGGGCCAGGGCTTACAAGGCAGCCGGATTTACTAAAGGCGACACTGTCCTGAACGCCTTCTCTTACCATATGGTGGCAGCCGGGCTCACATTTCATGGAGGACTCAACATGGTGGGCGCAACAGTGGTCCCCTCAGGCACCTCAACCTCCCAGCAGCAGGTGCAGCTCATCAAAGATTTGAATATCACCGGTTATACCGGAACGCCGAGCTTCCTCATGTCCATCATCGACAAAGCGCGAGAAATGGGGTTTGATTTCTCAAAAGATTTCAAAGTCAAGCGTGCCAGCTTTGCTGCCGAACCGCTCCAGCCGTCCCTAAGGCAGCGGTTCGAGACCGAGTATGGCATTGACACCTTCCAGATGTACGGCGCCACAGAGGTCGGTGATGTGGCGTATGAGTGCTCTGAGAAAAAGGGCTGGCACCTGTGCGAGGAAGTGATTGTTGAGATCGTGGACCCTGCAACGGGTATGCATGTAAATCCTGGTGAACTGGGCGAAGTTGTTGTAACACGTCTGAATCACATATTTTTCTTGTTGCGCTTCGGCACCGGCGACCTTTCAAGCATCATCGAAGAGCCCTGCCCCTGCGGCAGGACATCATTACGGCTCGCAGGTATTGCAGGAAGGGTGGGCGATGCCGTTAAGGTGCGGGGCATGTTCGTCGCCCCAAGCCAGGTGAAAAGGGTCTGTGAGGGCTTCGAAGGGATTGGGGTCCAACTCGTCATCACCCGCTCCGGCCACCGGGACATCCTGACCGCAAGGCTCGACACCAGGGGTGTTGACAGAGACCGCCCTGCACTCCAGTTGCAGTTCGAAAAGGTCTTTCAGGAAATCTGCACTGTCAAGGTCGATGCTGTTGAGTTCCTTGAACCAAGAAGCCTTAAGGATGACGCCAAACTGTTGGTTGATGAGAGGACGTGGAACTAATCCATTGTACGAGAGATACTAATATCTGGTTTACCATGTACTCATTTTCTTATCATTGTTTAATTTGTGCATTCATTTCCATTGTTGTTGGACTAGTGAGATGAAAATCCTTTGATATTGTGTAGTAATGAAGGACGCTATTTTGCAGGAGGATCAAATTACATTTATTATATAAATCGTCCATAATCAGCACAGACATCTTTTTCCCTGCCTGTTTCGCTTCTTCTCGGAAATCAGCAATCAATTCCATCATCTCAAGGATGGTTATTTCCTGATATTCACATAATCTGTTCCAGAATTTTTTCTCTTTCATGAAGCATCCTTGGCTATGCAATTAAAGATAATAATGTAATAGAAGGAAACAACTGTCGATAATGAAAGATGGGTTATATATTAGTGATCTATTATCACTAATATTGAGAAGGCCTCTCCTATCCTAATGTTAATCTTCTTTCTTAATCGCTTTCAATTTGAGAAGGTCGATATCCGTCATGGGTTGATACTTTTTAATTAAGCCGCCGATTGCCTCATTCACAAGGAGTGACAGTTCTTTTCCCGTCAAAGCAGAAAGGACTGTAAGGGCCTTCGCGTATCGCTCCTCGATGTAGTAGTTTCTCTTAATGAGCTTAACATTTTTATCACCACTTCTCAGTTCTAGCGGTTTCCTTCCTCTTACACTCATATTTCCCTCACTATTTAATTTGTGTATTCATTTCTATTATGATTGTGCTTCTTCCTGGATATTTTCAATCGGTTTGATCGTCTAAACTATATCAATTTATTAACATAAACATATTTGTTCCAGAGTTTTTCTACTACAACTAATCCTTATTTTCACATATTATGCCTAAATATACTTGCATTCAATATACAGCAAGTTTTTTTCTTCAGGATCATTAAGAATATTGGTTTCTATTTATATCTAAACTCCTTTTTTATAAAACCCTTGGCACAAACAGCTCTGTGAAGAGTCGCAGGAAAGCGGAATCAGTCAACCCTGCGATGAAATCCCTCACCATCTCGAAAGGATTATGGGTGTGGAGGTACCGCTCGCCAAGCCTGTTCAGGAAGTTTATGAAGACCGGTGAAGATTGATCTTTTTCTATAACGTCTTCCACGAGGCGGGAGAATACAAGCGAATACATGGCCTTGATCTTAGTCGACTCCACCTTGACCAAAGGGTTGGTGTAGATCTTCACGTAGTTGAATTCCTTTAAGGCCATAAGTGCCTTGAAAATCCGTAGGGAATATACAATAACCTCTCCTGTAGAATGCCTGGCAAGGTCTTCCACCAGGGTATAGACGATCTTACCATTGGTATCGCCCAGCACGCGTACCACAGCATCCGGAAGCTCATTTCTTGAGATGATGCCGAGCGATATGGCGTCTTCGATGTCTCTGCCGATGTAGCTCACCGTGTCCGCCACTCGTACCAGGCAACCCTCCATGGTCATGGGCAAGGGGCTTTCACCCTTGAGGGCAGCGTACATCTTCCGGTCCAAATCCTCGAAGGTCACCCCTTTCTCGGGCGAGACGGACTGCTCGGTCATCTCGCCATTGTGGCACAGGATTCCATCAAGAACCTGTAATGTGAGATTCAGGCCTAAACCCGCCTTCTCGATGCGCTCAAGGGCTTGGATAGCCTGGAGGTTGTGGCGGAATGGCCCGATGCCGGCATCTATGCAGAGTTCGTCCAAGTAATGCTCGCCGTCATGGCCGAAGGGCGGATGTCCGATGTCATGGCCGATGGCGACGGCCTCGATGAGGTCATCATTGAGTCCCAGCTTTCTGCCGATGGTCCTGGCGATGCGGGACAGCAGCTGCACATGGATTACCCGGTGGGATATGCCCTGGTGCCCCACAAGGTAGAACACCTGGGTCTTGTCGATGTAGGATGTATAGGCCTGGGAGTGAAGAATGCGATCTACATCAATGGAGAAGGCATCCCTCATATCGGCCTTGCTCGACGCCTCAGGCCGCCTCCTGATACCATCTGCGGGATGGGACTTTTTCATGATTACTACTGCGTAGAAATCTTTGAGAACTTTGCCACCTTATCGAACAGCAGGACAAGCCCCTTCAGTAATGCAATGCGGTTCTCTCGGACCGCCACATCTTCGCTCATGACGAGCACCTTATCGAAGAAGCTGTCAATGGGCTCTTTGAGGCCTGCAAGCAGCTTCAAGGCATCTGTGTACTCGCCCTTCTGCGTATGGGCGGTAAATGTACCCTCCATGGTCCGGAAGGCCTTATGGAGGGCCTTCTCTTCGTCCTGAGCCAAGAGGTCAGGATTCACCTTAGCATCTGTGGCTGCCTTCTTGAGGATATTTTCCACCCGCTTGCTTGCCGCGCAGATGGACTCGAACCACGGTTCCTTGCGCATGGTTGCCAAGGCCTGCGCCCGCTGATAGGTGTCCACCGGGTCATCAAAGGTCCCGATAACGGACTCGATCACATCACCGGGGATGCCCTTTCCCTGAAGAAGAGATACGAAGCGGTTTGCAAAAAATGCGATTGTATCATTCCTTGCCTCTTGGACCGGCCTTTTCAGTTTGGCATTGAGCTGCTTAAGCGACTCCTCAACAAGCCACGAAATGGAAATGCGGTAGCCCTTACCCAGCACGATGTTCTCAATGGCAATAGTCTGCCTGCGCAGGGCATACGGGTCAGAGGTGCCGGAAGGGACCATGCCGATGCCGAAGCAGCCGCAGATAGTATCGATCCGGTCGGCAATGCCGATTATGTCTCCCACTACATCCGAAGGCAGTTTGTCTTCAGCGGATGCGGGCAGATAGTGCTCTCGGATGGCAACGGCAACCTCCGGATCGATGCCCTGCCGGAGGGCGTATTCCCTTCCCATGATCCCCTGGAGCTCGGGCAGCTCGCCCACCATGAGGCTGTTGAGGTCTCCCTTGCAAAGATATGCCGCCTCTTTAACCTTATCCTTCTTGTCCGGTGCGATCCTGTCAGCCAGTGAAAGTGCTACCTGGCTGAATCGCTCTACCTTTTCATAGGAGGTCCCCAGGTCTTTATGGAAGATCACGTCCTTGAGTCTGTCGGCATAGACCTTCAAGGGCACTTTGAGGTCCTCGTCAAAGAAGTACTTCGCATCATCCAGCCGTGCCTTGAGGACCCGTTCATTACCCGTCCTCACCACTGAGTCGTCCTTGGGCACGATATTGCTGAAGGCGCCGAATGAGGCCTTGAGTTTGGAGCCGTCGCCGGCAGCATACATGGGGAAGTATCTCTGGTGGTGCTTCATCACCGTAACGAGGACCTCTATGGGAAGGTTGAGGAACGCCTCATCAAAGATGCCGATGATGGGATGGGGGTATTCCAGCAGGTTCACCACCTCATCGAGCAGGTCCTTGTCCAGGACCTCGGCGCCGATCTTTTTGGCTTGGTCACCCACGGCCTTCCAGATGGCTGTTTTTCGCTTTTCCAGGTCAGGGATGACATAGGCCTTCTCCAGGAGCCGCTCATAGTCAGAAGGATCTTTGACTTCGATCGGTCCCTTGGCCATAAACCTGTTGCCATAGGTGAACCTGCCTGCATGTATGTTGCCGAACTTCACGCTCAGGACATCCTTGCCGAACAGTGAGAGGATCCAGTGTACAGGCCGGGCAAACCTTACATCCGGATTCGACCAGCGCATGGTTTTGGTAAACGGGATCTTCCCGATCATTTCTTCAAATATCCCCGGCAGTACCTCAATCATGGGTTTCCCGGGTATGGTCTTGGTGACTGAAAGGTACTCTCCCTTGGGTGTCTTGGCAATGCTGACCTCGGAGATGTCCACCCCGCAGGTCTGCGCAAATCCAAGGCCTGCCTTGGTGGGGTTGCCATCCTTGTCGTATGCAATGCCCTTGGGCGGACCCATCTTGGTTTCCACCGCATCAGGCAGGGTCTCAACCAGACCCGATATCCTCATGGCCAGCCGCCTGGGTGTAGAGAACATCTGTACCGTATCATGTTCAAGCTTGAGGGCAGAGAATTTCTCCGTGATGGAGGCCTTCATGAAGTTCAATGCAGGGACGATAAAACCCGAGGGGATCTCTTCGGTGCCGATCTCAAAAAGGAGTGTCCTCGCCATCACGCCACCTCATTTTTCACCTGGATGCCATCCAGATAAAGCTTGGCAGACAGTCGCGCAAGATCGCGGACCCGCAGCACGTATGACTGGCGTTCAGTGGTACTGATGGCGCCCCGGGCATTGAGCAGGTTGAAGATATGCGAGCACTTGAGGCACATGTCATAGACGGGCAGGCACAAACCTTCCTGTGCGATCCTTTTGCCTTCCTCCTCGAAAAGCCTGAAGAGCTCAAGGAGCATCCGGACATTGGCGAGCTCGAAATTATATTTGGACCACTGCACCTCTCCTGCATGGTGCACGTAGCCATAGTTCCAATTATCTTTCCACGTTATGTCATAGACCGAGCCTTTGTTCTGGAGATACATGGCTATGCGCTCCAGCCCGTAGGTTATTTCCGTGCAGACCGGGTCAAGGTCGAACCCGCCCACCTGCTGGAAGTAGGTGAACTGGGTGATCTCCATCCCGTCGAGCCAAACCTCCCAGCCCAGGCCCCAGGCACCGAGCGTGGGGGATTCCCAGTCGTCCTCCACAAAACGGATGTCATGCTCAAGGGTATCGATGCCGAGCCGGCGAAGGCTGTCCAGGTAGATCTCCTGGACATCGAGCGGCGAAGGCTTCAAGATGACCTGGTACTGGTAATAATGCTGAAGCCTGTTGGGGTTCTCGCCATAGCGGCCGTCCGTGGGCCTCCTGCTGGGTTCTACATAGGCGACGTTCCAGGGGTCAGGCCCCAGGGCCCTCAGGAATGTAGAGGGGTTGAAGGTGCCTGCACCCACTTCAAGGTCATAGGGCTGTGCGATAAGACACCCGTAACGCGACCAGTAATCATGCAAATTCAGTATCAATTCTTGGAAATCCATGCTCACCCCATCTAGCATTGGTTCATATCCAGGTCAAGCAGCTTTGCCAGGAACATTGCGGTCTTAAGCGGCCTCTCGGATACCTTTGAGCACAGGCGCAGCAGGTATGAGGTGATCTCCCTCCTGGCCTGTGAGCTCACACTTACTCTGGAAAGAACATCCTTATCCAAACAGGATCCCTTCTCAAGGAACATACAGGCCTCTGTAGAAAGGCGCACTCGCTGTGTGCCATTGCCCGAACGGTCCATGCCCTGTGCCAGGGAATCAAAATCAATGCCGTAACCAAGGGAACGCAGAATATTCACCATGGAGATGCTCCACAACGGAAACCACTGCCTGCTGGGGTCCATGGCCGAAAGGGCGTTACGCAGGCATTCATAGGTAGTAGGCGATGGGTCATAGGGCCCGAGGTTCTGCTTGACCACCTCCAGAAGCACCGCCGAATGGCCAAGCAGCGAGAGGTCCTCGCGTATACCCAGATTCGCATTGATCAGTATCGCCGACTCAATGCGCTGCAAATCAGAGCCGCGCCCGCGGTGGACCTCTAACGTCACCTCGCAGAAGGGTTCCAGTGTACCTGGAAATCTCTTCTTGCTCCGGTGTGCCCCTTTGGCGATGGCGGTGATGAGCCCTTGGTCCCTGGTCAGGGCATGAACGATCTTGTCCGACTCAAGGAAATCATTGGTGTGCAGTATGATGGCTTCAGTAGAGTAACGCGGCATTTATGGCCTGCTTTTAGATAATATCAGTAAGGTTTACAGCGCTTCATGAAGGGGAGATGTCGGCTTCCTCCAGGCACGTAGAGACATAGCCCTGAGACAGATTACTGGTCTTCAGGTCTCCCTGAGGCGCCTGTCCGCACCTCCTTAACGAGACGGCGAAGATAACAATGGCGATCAGGATGGCTGCAATAATGATCAGCATCAGGGGCATTACCGGTTTGTTTCGATAGGACTCAATCTTTGCCTGCTTGTTCTTTTGCTCATGAGATGCCAGGGTCTCTTCCAGATGCGCCAGGAGTTCCTCTTCATCAAAATGAAATTCCTTGCTGATAACGCGGAGGAACCCTCTCAGAAACGTCCTGGGCGGGAGCATATCAAGCTGGTCTTCCTCAAGAAATATGAGGGTCTGTGCCGAGATCTTGGTCCTCTCCTCGATCTCTTTGAGATCGATTCCTTTTCTTTCCCTCTCCCTTTTGAAATATTCTCCCAAGGTAAGCTTCTCTTCCGACATACCCTTCTCCTGTATCCCCCAATATCACGACCTGTCCGACCAGGCAAGGATGAATGCGCTGTCTTGATGCAGGATTGACTCTTGAGAACATCTGTGTCTACCCTAGGAAACTTAAAAATGGGGGAACATGAACATTCACGATCTGCTTGAATCCATCACCAAACCTTCCCGGTACATAGGCGGCGAAGTAAACCAGATAATCAAGCCGGATGATGAGGTGAAGGTGCGTTTTGCACTCGCCTTTCCTGATATCTATGAGATCGGGATGTCTCATGCAGGTATCAAGATCCTTTATAACATCCTCAATTGCATGCCCGGCGTCTGGGCACAGAGAGTCTTCGCGCCTTGGCCTGACTTGGCGGAACAACTTTCCCGCAAGAACATCGCCCTTACGAGCCTCGAAGAAGGCCGACCCCTCTCACAGTTTGATATCGTAGGATTTTCACTCCTGTATGAACTCTCCTATACCAGTATGCTCGGCATGTTGAAGATGTCCGGCATCCCTCTTTTAGCAGCACAACGAACCGATATTGATCCCATTGTAATCGCCGGCGGCACATTCTGTGCGAACCCCGCCCCGGTAATGGGTTTCCTTGACCTTGTGGTGATCGGCGACGGCGAGGAGATCGTACAGGAGATGGCAAAGATATGTATGGCCACGAAAGACAGGTCTGAGCGTGTCAAGGCCTTTTCAGAGATTCGGGGGGTATACCGTCCTGGTGATACTGCAAAACCCAAAAGGAGGGTGCTGCCTGACCTTGACCTCTTCCCTTTCCCTGGTTCTCCCGTCTTACCCCATATAGGAATCGTCCACGACCGCATCGGCGTGGAGGTGGCCAGGGGATGCACGCGAGGGTGCCGTTTTTGCCAGGCAGGCATGATCTACCGTCCCTATCGTGAGCGCTCATACCAATCGGTGATGGACTCCTACCGGCAGGGTCTCGCTGCAACAGGTTATGACATCGTTGCCATGATGGCCCTTTCCATGACCGACTTGAGTTATTTAAACGAACTCATTGAATCGGTCCATTGCCCGTCCCGAGAGATCTCGGTGAGCATCCCATCATTGCGGGTGGAAGGTATCACCCGCAGGGTGGCCGACCTCATTGCCTCGGTCAAGAAACCTGGATTCACCATGGCACCCGAGGCTGCCACAGAGAGGTTGAGGGCCGTGATCAACAAAGGCAACACCGAAGACGACTTGTTCAGGAGCGCATCGCTGATCAAGGAACTTGGATGGCGATCATTGAAGCTCTACTTCATGGTAGGACTCCCCTCAGAGGAAGATGCGGATATCGAAGCCATCTGCACGCTGTCCCGTAAGCTCGCTAAGGCCTTTCGAGGCAATCTCACCATCAGCATCTCCTGCTTCATCCCTAAGGCATTTACCCCGTTCCAGTGGGAAGAACAGGCCTCCGCCACCCGCTACCAAGAGTTGTTGAACCGCCTTCAGAAACACCTGCGCCACCGGAGCATCACCCTCAAATGGCACGACCCGAGGCTGTCTTTCTTGGAAGGGGTTTTCGCACGTGGCGATGAGCGACTCTCACAGGTCCTTATGGAAGCACATCGCCGTGGCGCCTATCTGGACGGATGGAGTGATACCCTCCATGAGCATGCCTGGGACGAGGCCTTTGAGGCAACGGGGATCGATCCTTCATCATATCTTGCACAAAGGAGAAGGGAGCAAGTGCTCCCCTGGGACTTCATCGATATGGGCATTAAAAAGGGCTTCCTGCTCTCGGAGCGCATGCGCGCCCATGGTGCGAAGCCTACCGTTGACTGTAGGGATGGGGAATGCAGCGGTTGCGGCGTTTGCTCTGAAGGACTTATGAATATCCTTCGCCCTAAGCAGGAACCCATTCACCTTTTTCAGGAGCCATCAGCCCATGGTGTATATCCCTATGTAATCGGCATCACCAAGGAGCAGGGGTTGAGGTTCCTATCCCCAAGGGAATTCCAGGAGATGATCAGAAGGGCCATCAGGAGAGCCGGCCTTGAAGCAATCTACTCCCAGGGCTTCAGTCCTATCATGAGGCTCAGCACCACACCTCCCACCTCCTACGGTATCGCCTCCAAATGCGAATATATCCAGATAGAAATCAAGCACCCACTAATTCCCCTGGAGATCTCCTCGCGCATCAATACCCACCTGCCGCCGGGCGCATCTGTCATCGCCTGCACTGAGGGCCGCCTGAGACAGGTGAAAGCCTTTACCTACAAGACCCTCAGACCTTTTTCTCTCACCCTCCCTCCCGATGCATGTGTTATTAAGGAAGGCACGTCTTTGCTTGTGGCAGATTATCTCGAATATTCAGACCCCCATACCCTAAGAATCGCATTTAGAAAGGGCAGGACTATTTCACCGGTGCTGCTCCTGGAAACCTATTCGCAAGACAAGCTCAGACTGGAAGAGATCATCAAAACCGAGACCCGGTTTGTTGAGGATAAGCCCAGAGAGATGTCTCCTGAGGTCGATGCACAAGATAGTGCTTCATCCAGAGACAATCAGGAATAAGCGCTCTTTTCCCGGTAAACAACGGCAACAAAATGGGGCTCCCTTACGATATGTATGAATCATGACGTTATAAGGCCTTGATGTCCTTTATCTCGGGCTTTATGTAAGATCAACAAGCCCTATGTGTAAAACCCGGTCAGGAGGCATGAAGTGGACAATCCGTCAGACAAGCCCAAAGGTATCCTGGAAAAAGGAATTCAGATTCAGACTTCTCGCAAGGGATGCCCTCATTGCTCCCCCGCATCAGGACAACTTGAGTACATTGATCCTGTGTGCATGATGCGCACAACAGACAAAGATGCTTACATTCCCTATGAATATAAGGGGTCAACATATTACTTCTGCAATCCCAAATGCCTGGAGAAGTTCAAGAATGACCCTCAAACATATATTGCCAAGCTCTCTGGTCCGAACCTCTCCATGACACAACCACCAACCATGATGCAGGGAGATGCCCCGGGGAAATACACCTGCCCGATGGACCCGGAGGTCATCACCGATGGACCGGGCATCTGCCCCAAGTGCGGCATGGCTCTCGAGCCTTTGGCCCCTTCTTTGGAAGAAACCGAAAACCCTGAATATATCGACATGAAGAGGCGGTTTTTCTTTGGGCTCGTATTGACCATCCCTCTTATGGTTATTGCCATGCGTCATATGCTGCCCGGCCATCCCTTTGAAGGCATCGCATCCGAAAAGACCTTTATATGGACGGAGCTTCTCTTGGCGACTCCTGTGGTACTCTGGGCAGGATGGCCTTTCTTTGTTCGTGCTTGGATGTCTTTGAAGACAAGGAACCTCAACATGTTTACCCTCATCGGCATCGGCGTAGCCGTGTCTTTTGGCTACAGCCTTGTCGCAAGTCTTCTCCCGAATATCTTTCCGGCAACGCTGAAGGGCAAAGAGGGGACTGTGGGTGTTTATTTCGAGGCTTCTGCCATGATCGTCACCCTTGTCCTTTTGGGCCAAGTACTTGAGCTCAAAGCGAGAGCCCGCACGGGTGAGGCTATCAGGTCCCTCTTGAGGCTTGCGCCAAAGACAGCCCGGATCATCAGGGAAGACGGGGGGGAAGAAGATATCGCACTCGATATGATCCATCACGGTGACAACTTGAGGGTGAGGCCCGGGGAAAAGGTCCCCGTAGATGGAATCATCCTGGAGGGCGCAAGCGCTCTTGATGAATCCATGATCACGGGCGAGCCCATACCTGTGGAAAAATCAAAGGGTGACAAGGTTGTGGGGGCCACGGTGAATGGGAACGGCTCTTTTATTATGAAAGCCGAGAAGGTCGGCAGCGAGACGCTTCTGGCACAGATCGTTCGCCTCACCATCGAGGCAAGCAGGAGCAGGGCACCTATCCAACAACTTGCCGATATGGTGGCTTCGTATTTTGTCCCTGCGGTTTTTGCCGTCTCTCTTATCTCTTTTATATTATGGATGATTATAGGGCCGGAGCCCAGGCTGCCCTATGCCATCGTATCAGCAGTATCGGTCCTTATCATAGCCTGCCCATGCGCTTTAGGCCTCGCTACACCCATGTCCATCCTCGTAGCCACAGGCATGGGGGCGCGTCTCGGTGTTCTTTTCCGTGATGCCGAGGCCATCCAGTCCCTTGAAAAAGTCGACACTATGGTAATAGACAAGACCGGGACGCTCACTGAAGGCAAACCTACACTCCACACGATTATTCCAAGTGGTACATTTGACGAGACCAAACTCCTCTATCTGGCCTCAAGCATCGAAAAGGGCAGCGAGCATCCCTTGTCTCAGGCCATCGTGCAGGCTGCCATTTTGCGTGGGATCCAACCGACTTCCCATACGGAATTCACCGCCCATATCGGTAAAGGTATTACCGGTATTGTGGATGGTTATAGGGTTGCATTAGGAAACGAGCGTCTGTTAGAAGACCTCCACATAGAGCCCGGATGGTTACATCCCCAGGCAGAGCAGCTCTCAAGCCAGGGTGCTACCGTGATGTACATTGCCGTTGATCTCAAGGCGCAAGGGGTCATTGCGGTCTCCGATACCATAAAGGAAACATCTACGTCTGCAGTACATATGCTTGTCCAAGATGGCCTTCACCTGGTCATGCTCACGGGCGATAGAAAAACCTCTGCAGAAGTAATCGCCAAGAAACTGGGTATCCACCATGTCATTCCGGAGGTATTACCTACAGAAAAGGCTGCCGTGATCAAAGCTTTTCAAGAACAAGGCCGCCTGGTCGCCATGGCAGGAGACGGCATCAATGACGCCCCGGCCCTTGCTCAGGCGAACGTGGGGATTGCTATGGGAGGAGGAACGGATATTGCCATCCAGAGCGCACATGTTACGCTCATTAAGGGAGATCTAAGGGCCATTGCCAGGGCGCGGCTCCTGAGCAAGGCAACAATGCGCAATATCAAGCAGAACCTCTTTTTCGCCTTTTTCTACAACATCGCCTGTGTGCCCATTGCAGCAGGGATACTGTATCCCTTCTTCGGGATCATCCTGTCACCCATGATCGCGGCTGCCGCCATGAGCTTAAGCTCCGTGTCCGTCATCACCAATGCCATGAGATTGAGAAATTCCGACATCTAAGATGCTCATACTCGGAAATGCTTGTATATTGGCATTGCCAGGCATATAATCTGGCTCGTCTCATCTTGAGCGGAGGAGATTTTCCGCTTTAGAAAAGGCCTTACATATTGAAATGGTGAAGCCGGTGGCGAATACAGTGGATCAGAACAGATTTGTACGTTTTTTACGCGGATATCTTCCTTGGTATACGGCAGCCTTTGTCGTACTCTGGGCCGGTGTCTTCTTCTGGAATATTTCCCACGTGCCCGGTATTCTTTTCACACATACATCCCCATTCTCCCGCTTTTGGTTAGCCTTTATAGAGAGCATCTTCGTCCTATTACTGGGATGCGTTGGGCTCGTCATCATTCTAAAGGCCATTTATAAACAAGGAGTTAACCGGCAGGACACATCATTGGAAGAGGCCTTTTCCCAGGCATTCATTAAGACCTCGACTTCTTTTTCCGTGGCCATAGATAAAGACGGCCACACACGAATGATGAACGAGGCCATGCTCACTGAGCTTGGCTATACAAAGGAGGAAATCCTTTACACCGACTATCTGAATACCTTCGTTCCGGAGCGGGAAAGAACCAAGGTAGCATCGGTGTTCAAGGCCATCATGGAAAAAGATGCGCCCGTGGTATCACAGAATTACATTGTGGCAAAGGACGGTCATGAGGTTCTTGTCCACTGGAACGGCAGACCTTTTTATAAGGAAACCGGAGAGCTCGATTTCTTTTTCGGTACCGGCATCGACATCACCGAATGGAAGAAGACCGAAGAGGCCCTTGCCGCCAGCAAAAGTCGGTACCGTCTTTATGCGGAAAATATGCGCGATGTCCTTTGGGTATTGGACAATAACCTTCACTTTGTCTACATCAGCCCATCAGTGGAGTCGAGCTCGGGATATTCGGTGCAGGAAGCCTCCCATGTACCGCTCGAAAAGCTCTTCACACCCAAGTCATATCGGAGAGTTATCAGAATCATCGAAGATATCAAAGGGCGTCTCGCGAGGGGAGAGCATATCGATCCCCAAACATCCCTTACCATAGAGCTGGAGGAGGTCTGCAAGGATGGGTCTACCCGATGGACAGAGGTTATAGCAAGTCTTCTCAGGGACGATTATGGCAATCATGTGGGGTATCTCGGTATTGTCCGCGACATCAAACAGCGCAAACAAACCGAAGAGGCCTTGCGTCAAAGTGAGGAAAAGTACCGCAATATCCTTGAAAACATTGAGGAGGGTTATTATGAGGTGGGTCTTGATGGGATCTTCATCTTTTTCAATGATTCCCTGTGCCGTATCTTGGGAAGTACCAGGGAAGAACTTTTAGGGATGAACTATGGCAGTTTCGTGAATGAGGAGCATGCACGTGAGATCTATAAAACCTTTAACTCGGTCTTAAAAACTGGCATGGATTTGGAGTCGGCCGAGTGGGAGTTCACCAGGAAGAGTGACGGGCGTAAGATCTTTATCGAGAGCTCCGTCTCCCGCATCCTTTCCAAAAACGGAGTGTGCACTGGTTTTCGCGGCATCGTCCGGGATGTCACAACCCGTGTGAAGTCTGAGAAAGCCCTCATGGAAAGTGAGCAGCGGTACCGCCTGCTTGCAGAGCACGCCAATGACATCATCTGGACCGCGGATCTTAACTACAATTTCACCTATGTCAGCCCATGGGTGAAGCATGTAGCCCGCACGACGGTTGAAGATATGATGAAGTTCACCATCAGGCACGTCATGAACCAGGAGACTTTCGAGAAGATTCATAACGATTACAAAGAGATTTTAATACGTATTCGCCGGGGAGAGCAATCGGTGGATACGGTTAGGAGATATGAATTCGAACACCTCCGCGGGGACGGCACCATATTCTGGGCGGATACCATTGCATCGATCCTTTTCGATAATAACGGGAACCCCATTGGTTTTGTGGGGATAACAAGAGACATTACCGAACGGATCAAGGCCGAGGAAGAGATCAAAAAGAACGAGGCCAAGTATCGAACCATCCTCGAGAGTATCCAGGAAGGGTATTATGAAGTGGATCTCAATGGAAATTTCACTTTCTTCAATGATTCCGTATGCAGGATCTCGGGATATTCCCCTGCAGAGATCATCGGCTCAAATTACTGCACCTGTACGAACGAGGATACGGCACGAAAGATCTACCAGCTGTTTCACAAGGTATTTCTCACCGGTAACCCGGATAAGGGCTTTGATTGGCAGGTTTTAAGCAAAGATGGTTCAAAAATAGATATTGAGAGCTCAGTTACCCTCATGCAGGATGCACAGGGAAATCCCATAGGATTCAGAGGGTTGATACGCGATATTACCGAACGCAAACAGGCAGAAGAACACCTGAGACTCTCCCGGGAACAACTCAGGAATCTCCACATACATACCCAGGAGCTTCGTGAGCAGGAACGCGCACGAGTGGCCCGGGAGATCCACGACGAGCTGGGGCAGGTGCTCACTGCCCTAAAGATGGACCTGTCCTATCTCTCTCGCAAACTGCCCCGTGAACAGGGCGCCCTGCAGGTAAAGGCCGGCAGCATGATAAAATCCATCGATGCCAGTATAGAATCGGTGCGGAGGATCATCATGGACTTGCGACCCGGCCTGCTCGATCATCTGGGACTCGTGCCCGCCATTGAATGGCAGGCCGAGGAGTTCAGCAAACGAACAGGCATCGAGTGCAGCATGGACATCTCCCCCCAGGAAATATCTCTGGATCGCGTGAACTCCACTACAATATTCCGCATCTTCCAGGAAGCACTCACCAACATTGCACGCCATGCCCAAGCCGCCATGGTAGAGATCTCACTCAGTGTCCAAGACGCACACCTTACGCTCCGCATCCACGATGACGGGATCGGCATCACAAAAAATCAGATTGATAACCCCAGATCATTTGGGCTAATGGGAATGAGGGAACGATCGCTGTTTTGTAATGGAACCTTTTACGTATTCACAGAAGAAACAGGCGGGACAACCGTCATCGTAGATATCCCGCTGTCGGAAGCGAGAAAGATTGATGATACGGGTACTGGTAACTGATGATCATCCTATAGTTCGGGAGGGCGTCAAGCAGATACTCTCAGAGACAACCGACATTGTCGTGGCTCAAGAGGCATCCACAGGCCAAGAGGCCATAGCGTATTTATGGAAAAACGATTTTGACGTAGTCCTTCTTGACATATCCATGCCCGGCCGTGACGGGCTCGAGACCTTGAGAGAACTGAAGACCATCCGTCCCAAAACACCTGTCCTCATCCTGAGCATCTACCCTGAGGAGTATTATGCAGTAAGGGTATTGCGCGGCGGCGCATCAGGATATGTAACCAAGTCGAGCGCACCCGATGAGCTCATTTCAGCCATACGGAAGGTTGCCTCCGGGGGTAAATACATCAGCCCGACCCTGGCCGAGCGCCTGACCTATGAACTCGACAAGGACTTGAGTCGCCCGTTGCATGAGTCACTGTCAGATCGTGAATACCAGGTAATGCGGATGATCGCCTCGGGAAAGGCCATCAAAGAGATTGCAAGCGAGCTCTGCCTGTCCATCAAGACAGTAAGCACTTATAGGGCCCGCATTTTTGAAAAGCTGGGCATCAAGAACAATGCAACGCTGGTCTTGTATGCACTTCAGAACAATCTTATTGACGGCCGGCACTTGCCGGTAAGGCCCGAACAGGAAGGACCCGCCGAGGAATAACCCGCCCAGGATCAGCAGTACATCAATCCTCACTGGGTATCCACCGGATTTATAGAAGAAGGACTTCTCTTTGCTGTAAGATATGTCTTACAGTCAGACAAGAAAACGTATGACATAATTATCAGGAAATTTCGTATTCCCAAACATTGATTTCTGTGTCATTACTACAATTACAACAAGTGTTGTTCTGACCTCCTTTACGCCAGAAGAGGGGACAAGTCCTCTCGTGCTTTGTCCTAAGACCTAAACTTCTTCTGGCTATTTTTTTGTTTAAAATCAGGCATCAGATGAAATTACATATCCAACAAAGATACGTCCACATTGCATGGGCTGTGTATGGGGCAGCCCATGCGTGACTTTGAGTACCTGCCTTCGATCTAACAATATCATTTTCCTAGATGGGCTATTTTAAAATAGAACCTCACAGTTAATATAAAGCAAAGAAGTTATTTAACCTGTGGAGACTTAATACTTGGATGGAATACACCTGCGTGCTACAATGATTGTGCAAAGGAGTTATCAATGCCTGATCCGGATCTGAATGGTATTCCCCTCGAAGCTGCTTCTGACTTTCGGCCTTTTACGGAAGCACTTATTGCAAAATTCTCCACCAGCCTCCTGTCGATCTCTGTCGTTGGCAGCTGCCTGACAGGCGACTACATTCACGGAATATCAGACATCAATTCCGTGCTTGTGCTCACCAAAACCGACGTTCCCGAACTCGAAATCCTCGCATCTCTGTCGTACTATAAAAAGAAGCATATCAGGAGCCCTCTCATTCTGACCGAAGATTACATCACCTGCTCACTCGATGTCTTTCCCATTGAATTTCTAGACATCAAGCTTTTTCACAAGACGGTTCATGGTCGTGACCACTTTGCCGACCTCACAATAGACAAGGCTCAACTACGCCTTCAGTGCGAGCGCGATCTCAAGGGCAAGCTCATTCATCTGCAGCGAGGCTACGTGGCCTGCAAGGGTAAGCCAAAAATGCTCAAGGTCCTGCTCTTTGAGGCATTGCCCGGATTTTTCCCTTTGCTGAGGGCCATGCTGTACCTCGTCCAGAGCCAGGAACCTCCGGTACGGAAGGCGGACGTATTAACACAGGCGGAAGAGGCCTTCCATGTAGCCTTATCAGTCCTTCGCGAGATTATCACCTTGAAGACGAGCAGGGGATTTTTTCTCGATCGCGACCATATATCGAGCCTCTTTAAAGAAATCTACAGGATCACCTATGATCTCTCTGTGGCAACAGATGAACTGGCTGTTTAAGTTCTTCCTCCTTGCATGCATACTCTTTCCCCTCGTTGCCGATGCGGCGATTGAGCAGCCTGCATCATACGTGGTCGATAATGCCGGTATTATTGAAGAGGGCGCCAGGACAAGGCTGGCCGGGTTACTTCAGGAGTTGGAGCAGAAGACGACTGTCCAGATGATTGTCCTTACGGTCCCCAGCACGGAAGGCATCCCCATAGAGCAATTCACCATCCAACAGGCTCAGCTGTGGGGTTTGGGTCAGAAAGGAAAGGACAATGGCCTGCTCATGGTCATTGCCGTGAATGACAGGAAATACCGATTCGAAACAGGGTACGGTTTGGAGCAAATTTTGCCCGACAGCCTGCTGGGGAGCATCGGAAGAACGTATCTCGTCCCGGCATTCAAGGCGAGTGATTATTCAAAAGGGGTCATAGATACTACATCCGTTATCGCACGCACCATTGCCGATGCCCAAGGCGTGAAACTCAGCGGACTGCCTGAGGTGAAGCAGCCGGCAAGGAGCGCTAGAGGCCTGCCTGGAGGGGCGTTGCTCGGATTTATCATCTTCGTTACCATACTCTCATTATTATCTCGTTCCCGTTCCGGGGGCCTCATGCAGGCGATTCTCATCGGGACACTCTTAGGTGGCGGCCGCGGGGGATCAGGCGGCGGCTTCGGCGGGGGAGGGTTCGGCTCTTTCGGCGGCGGGGGAGGCGGTGGGTTCGGCGGAGGAGGGGCATCAGGCGGGTGGTGAATCATCGTATTCCAATCAGCAGGGAAGATTCCATGTGGCTGCTACTCTTTATCAACCGTTTCGTGTATAAACGCATCAAGCGCGTGAACAAATAGGAGGTTATATGGGCAAGACCGCTCAGGTGATCATCGGGATCGTTGTCATTCTTATCCTTATCGCAGGTTTTTCCATATCAGGGTTTAACAAGGCCCGCCGCATGAATGAGGCGGTAACTGCGCAGTGGGCACAGGTGGAAAACCAGCTTAAGCGCCGTTTTGATCTCATCCCAAACCTGGTGGAGACGGTCAAGGGTTTTGCCACTCAGGAAAAAACTATATTCTTAGGGATCGCTGAGGCCAGGAAGGCCTATTTTTCCGCCCAGGATGTGGCAGGAAAGGCCAAGGCTGCAGGTGATGTAGAGCAGGCCCTCTCCAGGCTGCTGCTGCTTCAGGAGCGTTACCCGGAGCTCAAATCCAATGAGAACTTCATGAAGCTCCAAGACTCTCTCGAGGGGACAGAGAACCGCATCTCCGTAGAACGCAAACGCTACAATGACCTGGTCCGTGAGCTCAATTCCTATGTAAAGACCTTCCCCGGAATATTCTTCGCTTCATTGGCCGGTGTGAAAGAGGCCCAGTACTTCAACGTGCCGGAAAAGGAGAAGCAAACCCCTCAAGTGAAGTTCTAAGGACTTGAGATCTCACGTAAAAACCCCGACGGCATCTGATATGTTTCCCTACCGTACAGCGCCCTCACGCGTGACCATGATAGGACAACATGCCTGCGAGCCCTGGTGATGCCTACATACAGGAGACGCCTCTCTTCCTCGATATTCTCTGCAGTGTCAAAAGACCTTGAATGGGGCAGCAGCCCCTCTTCACACCCGACGATGAAGACATAGTCAAACTCAAGACCCTTGGACATATGCAATGTCATGACACTGACCGTTTCACCTCCTGATGCGTCCATGGTTGTCATCAGGGCCTTTTCCTGGAGATAGGAGCTCAAGTCTTTTGAATCTGCAGCGCTTGCAATGAGCTCCCGGACGTTCATGAGCCTGTCCTGGCCATCCATTTCCTGAGAAAGGTACTCCTTATAACCTGTATCCTCCACGATCCTATGCAGCAACTCCGCCACATCAACATCAGTATTCAGGCGTTTGAAATCTTCTATCATAGTAAGGAAAGCCTGGGCACCCCTGGTTGCAGTACCTTTAAGCACCTTCCCTGATACGGCCTGCTCCAGGGCATTATAGGCCGGTATTCCCCTCTTTCGGGAAAGGCCGAATACAGACTCTAGACTCTTGTCTCCCATTCCCCTTGCCGGGATGTTGATGATCCTTGCAAAGGCCTCCCCATCAGCCGGGTTTGCGATGAGGCGCAAATAGGCAAGCAGGTCTTTGATCTCTCTGCGTTCGTAGAACCTTATTCCTCCATAGACGGCATAGGGGATTGCGTGCCTTACAAAGGCCTCTTCCAGCACCCTGGAGAGGGCATTGACCCGATAGAACACCCCGATCTCGGAAGGATTAATCCCTTGATCGATAAGGCGTGAGATGTTGTATGCCGTGTGGAGTGCCTCCTCGGTATCATCACTATACTCCATTATGCTCACATCACTGCCGGGTCCGCATGCAGACCGTAATGTCTTGGGTGCCCGGTAGCGGTTGTTGGCAATAAGTGAAGAAGCCGCTTTCAGGATATCTTCAGTGGAGCGGTAGTTCTGCTCAAGCGTCACGACATCAGTATCCGGGAAGTCGTCCTTGAAGCGCAGGATGTTCCCGACATCCGCGCCCCTCCAGCCGTAAATTGACTGGTCGTCATCACCCACTACGCATATGTTCCTGCCCGGGCCTACCAGATGCATGAGGAGCTTATATTGGGCCATGTTGGTGTCCTGGTACTCATCTACCAGGATATGGGTGAAGCGCTTATGATAGCGCTCCTTAAGGTCCGGCATGGAGGAAAGCATCCGACCCGGGAGAAAGATGAGGTCGGCGAAATCGAAGGCGCCGGAGGCCTGTTTTTTCTGCTCATAGAGGGTTATCACCTCTCCAGGGTCCAGATGAAGATCAAAGGGGATCTCATCGATGCGCCGCAGTGTGTCCTTGCTCATATTGATGAGCCAGGCAATGCGTGCATCCCATCCCCTTTCTCTCTCGATGTTCAATTCCTTGAGGCACCTACTGATGAGCGAGCGCTGGTCAGCCTCATCGTATATAACAAACGTGGCCGGATACCCTATGCGGTGTGCTTCGCGGCGCAACATCCATGCGCCGAAGGCATGGAATGTCCCTGCCCAGACCGCGATGTCATGCTTACCCAGAAGGAACCGCAGCCGTTCCTTCATCTCGCCTGCAGCCTTGTTGGTAAAGGTGAGACAGAGGATCTGGTTTGCATCCACACCTTGTGAGATAAGGTGTGCAACCCGGTGGACAATGACCCTTGTCTTGCCGGAACCGGCGCCTGCAAAGATGAGCAGCGGCCCGTCCTCATGCCGGACGGCACGTGCCTGCTCAGGGTTCAGGCCGTCGAGAAGGCGCGCCGGCATCAGGTCCCCTCGAAGGTTATCTTGTCACCCTCGCTGAAGGGTTTGCGGATGAGTTCCCCCGTGAGCGGGACGAAGGAGGTTTTCAGGGAAAATACCTGGTTCGGCCTGATGCGATCCACTGGGAGTCCCTCGCATAAGGCACCCTTCAGCGTGAAAGTCTGCCTATCACCGGACGCTGCAAGCCATTCGAGCTCCATCCCTGCAATCAGCGGATTGCGGGCCTCCATGAGGGTCATATCGCCCTGTATGCCGATCACTTTTGCTGCAAGATGGTGAGTCTGATCGTAACCCTTAAAGTCATACTTGATGCCGTTATGGTCCGGGACGTCTGTAAAGAACCCGGTAAAGTACTCCCGGTTGCTGACCCTGCCTATCTCCTCGATCCATTCTTGTTTTACAGAGTAACCATGGGGGTCCATCAGGTATTCATCCCTGGCTATTTTATAAACGGACACTATTGTTGCAACATACAAGGGCGCCTTGTTCCTGCCCTCGATCTTGAGTCCGTCCAGACCCAGGGCCATCACCCTATCGAATACGGGTAACAGGCAAAGGTCTTTGGAGTTGTAGAGAGAGGTGAACCCGTCATCTTCTCTGACCCGCATGTATTGGTCTTTTCGAGTTCGCTCCAAAAGGGCATAGTCCCATCTGCATGGCTGGGTACACTGGCCTTGGTTAGCGCCGCGACCGCACAGATAGTCGCTGATAAGGCATCTTCCGGAGATGGATATGCACACACTGCCATGGATGAAGATCTCGAGTTCAATGTTTGACTTTGCCCTGATGAATGCAATCTCTTTCATAGAAAGCTCTCGGGCCAGGATTACCCTGCTCACCCCGAGGGCCGCCCAGGCATTGACAGTCCGCGAGCTCACGGTATTGGCCTGGGTGCTCAGATGGATGGGCAGTAAGGGGGCCGTTCGTTTAACCAACGACAACACCCCGATATCCGAGACGATAACTGCATCGATATTGGCCTCTTGCGCCGCAAAGCGGACCAGGCCGGGGAGCCCCTCATACTGCTGATCATGGGGATATGTGTTCAGCGTCAGGTAGACCTTCACCCCTTTTGTATGGGCAAAGTTCACAGCGTCTCTGAGCTCTTCTGGCGAGAAGTTCTTGGCAAAGGCCCTCAGACTTGTATCTCCACGCAGGCCCATATACACGGCATCGGCCCCGTAGAGGCAAGCGGTCTGCAGGGTCTCCATACTGCCTGCAGGGGCAAGGATCTCGGGTCTATTCATGGCATAAAAGGCTATAGCGCAACAGGGCATCTTATACAAGGCTTCAAACACCTCCGGAGGCCTGCCGAGGCTGATTTTACCTTGCCATTTTCTCCTTGACTAGAGATGGCCGGGCGGTTAATTAAGGCCCAATGCCCCCGTAGCTCAGTGGATAGAGCACAGGATTCCTAATCCTGGTGTCGCAAGTTCGATCCTTGCCGGGGGCATGCTTCGTGTTGATGTAATATAGCAAATGGAATGGTGCGAATGAAAGAAGGGTGCCCTTTTAAAAAGACCTATGCCCCTGTGTCGGCGAGGGTATGACAAGTCTTCATTTAAGGAGGATCTTGGATTCCAAACGCTCAATGAAGCCGTCTTTCTCGAGGCTTGAAAAGATCTTTCCAGCGCGCCCAGGCTCGATGCCCATAATGGAAATGAGATCCTGTTCTTCCATGGTCCCTTGTGCAAGGAGCTGTTTGATGATGGCTCCCCTGACCTGCCGGTCCGAGCCCGCAAACGGTGCCTGCTTTGTATAGTGTGCACTCTTCTGGTTGGGGTTTGCCCCCTGTTTCTTGAGCATGGCGCCATAATCCATGAGGGCATAGTACCAGTGCCTGGGGTTGCCATGATCTAATGTTGCCTCAACAAGAGGCAGTATCTCGCTATCCTTGATATCAATTCTGTCTTTGAAGAAATAGTAGATGTAGGCCCGTCTGATGTTGGTCTCGATGAATACAACAGGTTTGTTAAAGGCAAAGGCCAGTATGGCCCCGGCCGTGGCTTTGCCGATGCCGGGTAAGCGGATTAGCTCGCAGAATGTTTCGGGGAGCCTGTCATGGTGACGGGCCATGACCTCTTCTGCAGTCTTTTTCAGATGCATGACCCTCCGGTTGTAGCCAAGCCCCTGCCAGGCAGCGAGCACATCCTTCAGGCCTGCATGGGAGAGTGTTTGAAAATCCGGGAATCTTGCAATGAAAGGACCATACTTAAGCAGGACACGTTTCGTCTGCGTCTGCTGGAGCATGAATTCCGAGACGAGTATGCAATAAGGATCAACCGTATCCCGCCACGGCATACCCCTTTTGTTCTCATTATAATAGCACGTTATCTGTTGTTGAAAGGTATTGATACGCTTGCGGGATAGTCTTTTATCAGGAATTGCGTTGTAAGGTGCAGTCATAGTCGTGAGAGAATTATATTATACATACCACAGTCTTCCATATCAAGTCACGGTTCTCTCCAAGAACTGCCAGCCTTAAAAAGAATTTCATCCTTCTTACTCTCGTGGGTAAATATCCCTCTCGCGTGCTCCTCAATGATCCGAGTTTGCTTTACTGGGATGAACGGAAAATAGGCTCTGTCCCTACTTCCCCAACAAAAAAAGCCCAGCATTACGCTGGGCTTTTTGTTCATGATCAAATGAACTTGTTACTGTTTTGGAATAAACCCCGGAGGAAGCGTATCTGTTCCAGCCGGATTCCATAAACCACGTACCCCCTGTTCCACCCTTAAAGTGAGTACTTTTCCGACCCAAGTAGCGTCTATTACGTTTTTAAATGTAACTTTAATATCTACTCCAGGATTACCATCGGCACAGACAACCGGTGTTATTGTACATGGATCTTGAACATAGGTCGCGGGGAGAGTTATACCAAGGGATGTCTGGATCATCGCTAAGGTCGTGGCTGTTGGATATACAGCCTGCGAATTGTATAACTCTATACAAGAATTACCTATGGCTCCCATAGAATGCGTCACCTCTGTCAGCCTTGCCTTTTTCGTGTAGTTGGAATACGCAGGGATTGCGATGGCCGCCAGGATACCGATGATCGCCACGACGATCATCAACTCGATCAAGGTAAAACCTTTTTTGTCTGTCCTGAACATTTTTAACATTGCCTCATTCCTCCTTGGTTTGTGGAATTGCTTAAATGTATAAAATAAGCCTTGGCGCCCTGTGGCCTGATCGATAAAATCACATAATTCATCAATATTCATTGTCACAATATATATACGGATATTTTTTAAAATACTTTAAGGGTATTTTTTCATGTGAATTTGTAATCATCCGGGGTTCAGGCGGGTTCGTGATGAAAGAGGAGAACCACCATGGATACCTCCTTCCTAGAGCAATATCATTACATAATTATCAATTATAAGAGTGAAAATTTATGCTGCCTATATACTCTCTACTTCGGTTGTACACAATACTCATTTGCGGCTTGTAGCTCTTTAAGACACCAACATACTGCTTAGTCCTGCTCCTCCTGGACCTTCACATAGAGGATCCTCTGGCATGCGGGGCAGGTAATCAATCTGTCGCCGCGGATGAGCTCGTTGAAGAGCTGAGGCTGGATGTGCATATGGCAGCCCCTGCAAACCCCTTCAAAACACTCCACCACGGCAAGGCCCTTCTTGCTCTGCTTGATGCGGTCGTACTTTATGAGCAGCGATTTGTCAACGATCTTGCGTAGGCGGCCGTCCTTTCCCTTATATTCGGCCAGTATGGCCTCAAGCTCTTTCATCTGGGCAGTAATCTTGTTCTTCTTCACATCAAGGATCACCTTGTCGGTCTCAAATGAGTTCCTTATCCTCTCCCGGTCGGCTGCCTTCTTTTCTATCTTTTCCATGATGGCAAGGACCTGCTCCTCAATATCGGCCTTCCTCTTCTTTGCAAGGTCTATTTCCCGCTGCAGGGCAAGATATTCTTTGTTGGTCTTGATCCTCTTAATCCTGGCATCCGCCGCATCAAGGAGGGCCTGGTTTTCCTTCAGTTCCGCTTCAAGCGGTGTCTTTCTCTCCTCATAGGATGCAATCTCATCATCCACTGCATCCAAGGATTTCTTCCGGGCGCTTATAATGCTCTCGATCTCGGAGACCTCCTTGGGGAGTTCCCGTAAACCTTCGTCAGCCTTGAATATCTCAAGTTCCACATTCTGTAGTGCGATCAGATCTTCCAGTAAATCCTTCAACCTTTACTCTCCTTAGTTGTTATAGAGGGAAAAAATATCCCTGCCCTGGTAGGCATGGACTGCTATTCCCTTCAGCTCGTGTTTGAGCCTTTCTGTAAGGGGCTTAATAATAATCTCCTCTGATCCGAAGTGACCGAGGTCCAGCACATTCATGCTCGACTCTCTTGCATCGAGCCCAGCATGGTAGCGAACATCCCCGGTTACAAACGTGTCGCACCCCATTTCCCGGGCCTGTTGCCAGTAATCCATGCCGCTCCCCGGGCAAACGCCGACCATAAGCACATCCCTACCCGCATCGATGAGACGTGCACTCTTAACAGGCAATGTATGAACCCAACCACCAAGGGGTGTCGGCATCTTAATGGACCCTACGCGCAAAGCCCCATAGTTACTTATGTCATGCAGCCCAAGCATTTTAGCAAGCTCATCAGCAACACCCCCTGGTGCTTTATCAAGATTGGTGTGCATGCTGACCAGGTTGATCCGTGCCTCAAGAAGCATCGCGATCTTCTTTGCGATCATATCCTTAAGATCTATGCGGGAGATGGGCTTAAAAATGAGGGGATGGTGTGTGAGGATGAGATCCATACCCGTTTCCCTGGCAGCCTCGATAACCTCTAGGGTCGGGTCCAGGGCTACAAGTACTGATTTGATCTCGCTGCATGGGTCCCCGACCATAAGGCCCACATTGTCCCACTCCTCCGCGGCCTCGAAGGGTGCTATCGTATCAAGCACTATCATCACCTCTTTGAGCATCATCATGAATGAATAAAAAAGGGATGCTTTGATAGCACCCCTTTTGTATGGCCTTTGCCGCATATCGTTTTCAAACAGTGATCATGTATAAAACCCGTTCTCACCCTTACTTCCTTAGCCCGATAATGGGCCCACCTGGAATCGAACCAGGGACCTACCGGTTATGAGCCGGTGGCTCTACCAATTGAGCTATGGGCCCTTCTGAGGGTTCATAGTCCAAACGAATTTGGGGTGTCAAGCACCTATTTGCCCTCTACGTGTTCAAGTATGGATACGATGTTAATACTTTCATTAATGGTTTTAATGCTTGATTCGATCTTTTCCAGCTGCTCGGCCAGTCCTGCCTTTTCCTGCTCGTCCTTTTCGATTGCAAGCTGATCGGCCAGCATGGCCTTGAGTCCTTTGAGATAATCCAGCTCCCGGCTTGGCAGAGAAAGCAGCTTGGGGACCTCGGTCTGGGAACCGGAAGATGTCTCTCTCAGGTACTCCAGGTCCTCAGGGGATTCTGCTCGGGTAAGCCCGTGCTGCATATCGGTATTGATGAAGGAGACCTGGTCGTAGTAGAAGTTGAAGATTGTTTTGATCATACGGGCCCTATGAGAGAGTAGTCCTTCGAGGTAACCCTTAAATTCGGAGAACTTCTTTTCGATCTTCTCCTCGATCTTACTCCTTTTCCCCGTATCGGTGCACGTATAGTAATCTTTTGTAGTATCAGCGAAGAAGTCAAAATAGCTGTGCAGGGCCAGAAACATGCTAATGTCTCCCACAATATTGCCATTTGTGGTGCAGGAGCTCGTGGACATGGCGCCTCCCCTTTTAATGATCTCCTGGGGTGCCTTCACGATCCAGTCGGTCCCGAAGAGTCCGGGGACATTGGTGACGGCTTCATACTTCAGACTATCCGCCCTGACCTTCTCGACCAGGGCACTGTCACGATAAATCATGCCCAGTGCCTTGAGATTGGGGATGAGTGACGCGCAGATGAAGCCATATTCATTGTCTTCATAGAAGCTGAAAATGATGTAGTCAGGCGATGTCACGGTAAGGAAGTTGGGAGGGTAGTTCACCAGGATCTCCTCACCATCGATCTCCCGGATTGTGGTGGGCTGTTTCTTAAGGATCTGTGCATAATTCTTGAAGACATCGTTTTGTATAATCTGCGCTATGATCCTGCCGAATACCTTTTTAAACCTTTGTGCTGCCCTGCCGAACTCAAAGTTATTATACGTGAACAAGGGCTGCTTCAGCGCGATCCCTGTCCTGAAGAGCGTCCCTGTGGGGCTGTTGTTCCTTGAACAGAGCACGCTGATCTCATCCTGACGGGAGAGCATCCTTTTCTCCCAGCCCTTGGCCGGCGCAGACTCTAAAAACCCCATCGGGTATTTCTTCTCGTGGATCTTGTCGAGCCACTTCTGCATCCTGTCCGCCTTTTTTGCCGTGTCGCCGACGCATGACAGCAAGACGTTCGCGCCCAGGTCATTCGCAGTGTCCAACACCCGGTCCATGATGGCCTCTGAAGAGAGTTCTCCGAGACGGACATTGGCGTGGCGGATAACCGAGAGCACCTCCTGCTTGTCGTGGGACAGAATCTTGATGGCCGGCAGGCCCTCCGGCGAGTCTATGAGCTCCTGGCGGTCAAAGGGGATGACATGATCGCGCTGTGGCTCTTCATCAAGGGTCTGCTCCAGATACTTGGTCCTCAGCTCGTGTTTTCCGTCAGCCTTCAGGCGGAAGATGGGACTCCCCATCTTGTCATAACCTTCCAGGATTTTTGATTTTTCCGAACGCATGATCCCGGCAAGAATCTGCTGCACTGTGGGGATGTCTGCGGTAAAGGCACCGAAGACGACATCGATCCAGACATCTTTATCGGTAAGTTCCTTGGTTTTTGCCCTGGCAAGGATATCTTCATTGTTCTCCATCGATGCATAAATGGCCTGAAGACCCATCCTTCCATTGGCACCCCTGATGGCAACCCTTATCACCGGAATCTTATCCCTGATATCCATGGCCTCCTCCAAGAAGTGTGTTGTTGTGCTGGCGTAGAGTGAACCATAAAATGTATACCAGATCACAGGGAAACAGGCAAGGTAGTTGGCTGGATTACAACAAGAAAATAACAAAAACCTCCATCACCAAATCAACATAGGCTGCGGCAAGAGTACCCATACATTCCCGTTTTGCTTTTTCTTAGTTCTCATTACTGATATATGACTTTTTATGCATCACGCGGACATCACCATAATCGGTGCAGGGGTCGTGGGTCTGGCAGCGGCCTGTGTACTCTCGGAAAAAGGCAAATCCATTGTAGTTCTCGAAGAAGAATCCGGACCCGGCAAAGGGACGAGCTCCCGCAACTCCGAGGTGATCCATGCAGGGATCTACTATCCCACGGGATCTCTAAAGGCCAGGCTCTGTGTCGAGGGATCCCGGCTGCTCTATACCTTTTGCGAGAAGCATGCTATCCCTTCCCGTCCATTGGGAAAGGTTATTGTGGCGGCTTCAGTTGGGGAAGAGCCTGCCATCGAAGGTCTTTGGAGACAGGGGACAGAAAATGGTGCAGAGGGGCTCACCATGCTCACGAGGACCGAGCTGAACAAGAAGGAGCCTCATGTCAGCGGTGTGAGCGCCCTTTATTCTCCCCGCACCGGGATCCTCGATTCGCACCGGCTCGTTAAAATACTCGAGGCCCTTGCTTTAAGCAAAGGGTGTATCATCTTGTACAACTCACCTCTGTCTTCCATCCATACATTATCTGACGGGTTTATGTGCTCTGTGGAGACAAGGCCTACAGATAGCTATACCTTTAATTCAACGGCCCTCATCAACTCAGCAGGTCTCAATTCCGATACCATAGCCTCCATGGCCGGCATCGATGTTGAGAGTGCAGGGTATCGCATCTATCCGGTCAAAGGCCAGTATTTCCGCGTGCGCGGAAAGAAACAGGGGCTGGTAAACGGGCTTGTATACCCAAGCCCGGAAAAGAGCCTTACCGGCCTTGGTATCCACGTGACCAAGGACCTCTCAGGTTCGGTCAGGCTTGGGCCCGATGCCCGGTATGTGGATGAGATCAACTATGATGTGAACCCTGACCATGCCGGTGAATTCCTTCAGAGTGCCCGCAGGCTGTTGCCCTTCTTGGATGAGGACGATATCATGCCCGATATGGCCGGCATACGGCCTAAGTTACAGCCACCTGATGGTGCGGTGCGGGACTTCGTGATCCGCCATGAAGCGGATCGGGGCCTTTTCGGTCTCATCAATCTGATCGGGATTGAGTCGCCGGGGCTGACCGGCTGCCTTGCCATCGGCGAAATGGTGAGAGGAATGCTGGAAGAAGCGGGCCTGCTCTAATCCGTGCTATAGACTGTTCGACCCTCGACGAGGGTACGTACCACTTTCCCGGTAAAGGTCCATCCGATAAAAGGTGTGTTTCGCGACTTGGAGAAGATCATCTCCTCGGTAAGGGTCCAGACGGCATCCGGATCAAAGATAGTGACATCAGCACGTGAACCCGGACTCAGCTTGCCTCCCTCAATGCCTAAGACCTTGGCAGGATTTTTGGTCACACAGGCCAGGAGCTGGGAAAAATCTATATCAAAGTCGAGGTGAAGCTTCATGAGTGCGGGCAGCAATGTCTGAAACCCAATGATGCCGAAGGGGGCCAGGTCAAAGTCCAGGTCTTTCTCATCCCTCGCATGCGGCGCATGGTCGGTGGCAATGCAGTCGATCAGGTTCATCCTGACCCCTTCAATCAATGCATGCCTGTCTGCTTCATTCCTTAGGGGCGGATTCATCTTGTAATTCGCATTGTATGTCCGCACACCCTCCTCGGTAAGCAGGAGATGGTGTGGTGTGGTATCACAAGTTACCTTTGCCCCCTGCAGCTTGGCTGCCCTGATGATCTCCAGACTCCCTTTGGTGGATATATGGGTGATATGGACAGGGACTCCGGTGTACTGTGACAGCAGCACATCTCGGGATACCATGATCTCCTCTGTCAGAGAAGGGATCCCTGCAAGACCGAGTTGAGACGACAGCGCACCTTCGTTCATCACGCCTGAGCCGGCGAGGTTTTTATCCTCACAATGAGAGATCACCGGAAGCGAAAAGGTGGAAGCATACTCAAGCGCCCTTCTCATTATGGATGCACTCTCTACGGGCCTGCCGTCATCCGAAACGGCTATGATGCCCGCCTCCTTCATAAGGCCCATCTCTGCGAGCTCTTTGCCTTGCTGCCCCTTGGTGATGGCCCCCACCGGGAGCACCCTCACCATACCTGCGCTTGATGCCTTCTTTAAAATATATTGGGTCACGGATGGGTTATCGTTGACCGGCTCTGTATTGGCCATGCAGACCACGGTGGTGATGCCCCCTGCCGCAGCCGCCTGACTCCCGCTTGCGATATCTTCCTTGTATTCATACCCGGGCTCTCTCAGGTGGGCGTGCATGTCGATGAGCCCTGGAAGCACCCACAACCCCTTAGCATCGATGATCTCTTCCCCGGATGGTGTTAGTCCCCCTGTCGGCCGGATATCCTCGATTCTCCCATCTGATATGAGAATATCCGCCTGCTCGTCACGGTTATTCGCTGGGTCTATAAGGCGGCCACCCTTAATCCACATTGACATTTCCTCCTAGCGACAGGTACAGGAGGGTCATCCTGACGGCAACCCCGTTTTCCACCTGATTGAGGATAATCGAGCGGCTCCCGTCTGCGGCGTCATGGGTGATCTCCACCCCCCTATTCATGGGCCCCGGGTGCATAATGATTGCATCTGGTTTCATCTTATCCACCCGCTTCTTGTTGAGGCCATAGAAGTACGCATATTCCCGTTCGCCTGAGAAGTATTGTTCGTGGATCCGCTCTTTTTGCACCCTGAGCATCATGATTACATCCGCTTCGCTCACGACGGGATCAAATGCCGTCGCAATATTCACACCCCAGGTTTCCACACCTACAGGAAGAAATGTCTTCGGCGCTACGACGGTGACATGGGCGCCGACCTTTTTGAGTCCATAGATATTTGACCGGGCGACCCTGGAATGCAGAATATCTCCAACAATAGCTACATGCAGACCATCGAGCTTGCCGAAGTGTTCCTGCATGGAATACATGTCCAGGAGGGCCTGTGATGGATGTTCATGTGTTCCGTCTCCTGCGTTGATAATGGAGCAGGGCAGTTCCTGGGCAAGTTTCTTGGGCAGCCCTGCATAGGGGTAACGGATCACGATGCAGTCGGGCGACATGGCCATGATATTGAGAGCGGCATCCATTATGGTCTCGCCTTTTGCAAAAGAGGACCCTGATGCTGACAAGGCCATAGTATCCGCACTCAGGCGTTTTGCTGCAAGTTCGAAGGACAGTCGTGTCCTGGTTGATGCCTCATAGAAGAGCAGCACAACGGTTTTGCCCCTCAGTGCCGGGACTTTTTTGATGTCCCGCTTGCTGATCTCCTTGAAAGACTTGCTCATGTCTAAAATGGTGTGGATTTCCTCACTCGTCAGGTCCTGTATGGCAATAAGGTCCTTGTGAGGCCAGTTCATCTTTTCACCTCGCTGATGATAACCCCGGGTATGTTCTCCTTATCAGCGGAAGCCTCGAGTTTGATGACCTGTTCATCAGGCAGGTTTATCTTCATGCCAACAAAATCAGCCTGGATGGGCAGTTCCCTTCCACCCCTGTCAAACAGCACCAGCAAGTAAATCCTGCCCGGTCGGCCCAAGTCTACTATGTGATCTATGGCAGCCCGCACAGACCGTCCTGTATAGAGGACATCATCCACAAGTATGATATCTTTGTGGTCAATGACAAAGGGGATGTCCGTGCTCCTGACCTCAGGATAGAACTTTCTCCTCGTAAGGTCATCCCGGTACAGGGCGATATCCAAAACTCCCAAAGGGATCTGTTTTGCAATCTTTTCCTCAAGAAGTTTCACCAATCCTCTCGCAATCAGCTCGCCCCCGTTTCTTACCCCGATAAAGGCCACATTGTCCCATGCGCTGATGGATTTCATGAGCTCCTCGGTGAGCCTGACGAGCATTGAGTGTATCTCTTTGGGGCCTCTTGGTATCTCTGCCATATCCGACTCCTAGTGCACGAGATGACCTATGCGCCAGTAACGTATCCAAGGATTTTCACTCATCCATGAAAAATAGATGATGAATGCCTTGCCTTTGATGTTCTCTATGGGGACTTGTCCCCAAAACCGGCTGTCATAGCTTTGATCTCTGTTGTCTCCCATCACAAAGACATGCCCTGGACTTACCGTTATCGGACCAAAGAAATCCCTTACCTTGTTCGTTCCGATATTGATGGAAAAGGGGTCTGTGTATTTTTCATTCGGGATCTCAAAGCGCTTTCCATTGAGGAACACCTTTTTATCTTTGATCTCAATCACATCCCCCGGCAGGCCGATCACCCTTTTTACAAAATCCATCTCATGGTTCACCGGGAAGGTAAAGATGATGACATCTCCTCTGGCCGGAATCTTGTCGGATCCCCATATCTTATTGGTTGTGAACGGCATAGTGAGGCCATAGGTGAACTTGGTGGCAAGGATATGATCGCCTTTCAGCAGGGTATCTTCCATGGAGGAGGAGGGTATCCTGTAGGCCTGGAGAATGAAGGCCCGGATAAACATAGCTATCACAAAGGCGACTACGAGGGCCTCTGCCCAATCCCTTGCAGCACTCTTATTCTTGTCCTTACTCAAAATTCTCCTCCTTTATGATACTATAGTTGCTGTTTCTCAGGACCCTTAAAAGTTTTCTTAATTAAGTGGCTCATGCACTGTTTAACAGAATTGCACGTTTTCCTAAAGATGATTCTCATCACCTTTGAACACCATGGATGCCTGGAGGAGTAGTACCTCTATACCGCATCCCTTAAGCCCTTCGTCAAAAAAGAGAAGAATACGCTTAAACCCTTATGCCGTTCCTTTTGCATGCTGCAGATACTCATGCACAAAGTTTTCTAAGGATGTCTGCCATATGGGCATGAGCTTGCCGGTTTTTGTAGTGAACTTTTTCGTTGAAAGGATCGAGTAGGCAGGCCTTATTGCCGGCAGGGGATATTCTTTCGTGCTTATCGGTATCACCTTTGTGCCCAAACCTATAAACTCTATTGTCCTGCTTGCCAGATCATACCATGTGGCCTTGCCTCTATTGCACACATGGAATATTCCCCGCGCATCGATTTCCATAAGCTGGGTTATCGCCTTCGCCAAGTCGAAGGCAAACGTTGGTGAGCCCCATTGATCGTTCACGACACGGAGACTTTCATTGATCTGCGCTGCAGAAATAATCGTCGATACGAAGTTCCTCCCATAAAGTCCTATGAGCCATTGTGTCCTGATGATGACGTAATCATCCATCTGATGCCTGATGGCATTCTCGCCTGCGAGCTTGCTCACGCCATAGATATTTATAGGGTTTGGAAGGTCCTCCTCGATATACGGTGATCCCTTGGTCCCATCGAAGACATAGTCGGTGCTGATATGAAGGAGTTTTACTTTAAGCTTCCTGCAAGCAAGCGCCAGAAGCTCCGGCCCTTTTGCATTGAGCGTAAGCGCTTCTTCCTCGTGTTTCTCAGCGCCATCGACATTCGTATACGCTGAACAATTGATTACCCATGCGGGACGGAAGGAGGTAATGGCATACCTGATCTGATCCTGCCGGGTGATGTCAAGCCGGTTGTCATTTGATGTGATATCCGTTCCCCAGACCTCATGTCCGTGTATCTCCAAGTCCTTCATGACCTCTCTTCCCAGCATGCCCCTGGCTCCGGTCACAAGCACTTTCATCGGTTGCCGTACATCCTTTCATAATAGCTTATGTAGTCACCGGACATGATCCTTTCCCACCAAGGCTTATTGGCGAGGTACCAGTCTATCGTGGAGGAAAGCCCGTGGGCAAAATCTATGGAAGGCCCCCACCCGAGCTCGCGGGCGATCTTCGAATAATCCATGGAATACCGAAAGTCATGCCCCGGCCTGTCCTTCACGAAGCGGATCAATGTTTCGGGCTTGTCCAGATGCTCCAAGATGGTTTGCACAATCTCGATGTTCTCCTTCTCCGATCCGCCTCCAAGATTATATACCTCTCCCTTCACACCCTTTTCTGCCACGGTGACGATACCTCTGCAGTGATCCTCCACATAGATCCAATCCCTCACGTTTTTACCTTTCCCGTAAACAGGCAGCTCTTTATTATTCAGTGCATTCACCACCATCAACGGGATAAGCTTTTCAGGAAACTGATAAGGACCGTAGTTATTAGAACACCGTGTGATCACAGCATCCATGCCGTGGGTCTTGATATAGGCCCTCACCAAGAGGTCGGCAGCCGCCTTGGAAGCGGAGTAGGGGCTGTTGGGTGCCATGGACAGATCTTCTCTAAAACTGCCCTGACTTCCAAGGCTCCCATAAACCTCATCGGTGGAGACCTGTAAAAATCGCTTTACCCCATGCTTGAGGGCGGCATCCAGCAAAACCTGGACACCGACTACGTTGGTCCGAACGAATACCCCGGCCCCTTCGATACTTCTATCCACATGGCTCTCAGCCGCGAGATTCAGCACCAGGTCAAATTTGTTTTGCTTGAAAAGATCCTCCACAAACCCGGGCTCGGCAATGTCTCCTCTGATAAATGAATACCTGGTTGGATAGTCCTTCTCTAGGCCGGCCGTATTTTCCAGGTTTCCCGCATAGGTCAACAGATCAAGATTGAACACCTTCCACTGGGGTCTATCATTCAAGATATACTTAATGAGGTTGGTTCCTATAAAGCCACAACCACCAGTAATGAGGACCTTTGTCATGAATCTCCTCCCTATGATGCCTATTACTTATCCTGTTTGTTCATCACCTTTGTGAGCCTGAACATGCTATCGGTCTAGACCTCTGACCGAAACAACCTTTTATGAACCGGCTTTTTCATATTCCACGCTCACGAGATACAGGCCCTGGGGTGGGGCTGTGGGTCCGGCAAAGGCCCTATCTTTGAGGGCCATGATCCGTTGTAAGTCTTCCGGTACAAGCTTTCCCTTGCCCACCAGCAGCAATGTGCCAACAATGTTTCTTACCATATGCCGTAAAAATCCGCTACCTTGCATCCAGAAAAACACCTTGTTCCCCTTTTTTATAACCTCGGATGTAGTGATGATACGGGTGGTGGTCTTTACAGGAGAGCCTGCAGCCTTGAAGGATGCAAAATCATGCTCGCCTAGCAAGAAACCGGCCGCTTCCTGCATGGAGACACTGTCAAGCAGTCCCTCCACGTGCAAGGCATATCGCTCAAAGAAAGGGTTCCTCACAGGTGAGGTATCCATGACATAGACATATGTCTTGGATTTGGCCATGTGTCGCGCATGAAACTCCGGGGCGGCATACTCGGCAGAAAGGATTGCAATATCGCCGGGTAATATCGAGTTCAGCCCGCGGACAAGTCCATCTGTCGGTATGGTGGAGTGGGTCGGGAAATTGATCACCTGTGCAAAGGCATGAACGCCCGTATCGGTACGGCCGGAGGCTACAACACGGACAGGATGGCCTAAGATCACGTGGAGCGCCCCTTCTATGGTCTCCTGAACGGTCCTGGCCCCGTCCTGAATCTGCCAGCCAAAGAAGCCTGATCCATCATACGCGATTACACATTTGATATTCCTCATGACAGGCACCATTCCTGCCGAAAGATATATAAAAACACACCAGCGAGGCAAGGATTAACATGAATCTCTTCGGATGGGGTCCCAGACACTTTCAAGTTGAATCCATGACGGCAGGCTGCAAGATAGGCGAGGGCTATATCCAGTGCTCTGTGGGTGAGGTGTCAGGCAGCGGCTTGATATGTGCTTTCCCGACGAGCCGCATACAGGTAAGCCTGATGGATATGCTCGATAAAGCCATATCGATCAGCATCGACAATAAGCTCATGGAAGGGACCCTCACTTGGTATACAATAGAAGAGTCGACTTACCGGATCGGGATCACCATTGACCATAAAGATCGAACTGCATGGCGAAAGATTATTGATTGCAGGTGCAGGGGGGTGATGCACACCTCCACCAGGCCGGCCTCTGTATAAGCCTTATGAAGAGACCGGGGTCCACTGGATCGTCTTCTGGTCGATTCTACCCAAAGAGACAAACGTGAGCTTGTCCTCAATGAAAATATCGTTGGCCAAGGCCACGATATCATCGAGACTGACTGCCTGGAGCTTTTCCATGACCTCTTCCACGGTTATCTCGCGTCCGTAGTAAACCTCATTCTTTGCCATTGACGACATCCTGTTCACCGAGCTTTCTCTGGCAAGGAGCAGATTTCCTTTGATCTGCGCCTTGATGTCCTCAAGCTTCATGTCTTTAAGATCTCCGGATTTGATCCTCTTCATCTGGGTACTGATCACTTCCAGGGTCTTGTTTACGTTCTCTGGTGTGCATGCTGCATAGATGGCCAATACCCCACAGTCTCGGTATGCATTGAGAAATGAGTAAATGGAATATACAAGACCCAGCTCTTCCCTGGCCTCCTGAAAGAGCATTGAGCTCATGCTCCCGCCGAGCATGGTGTTGAGTACAATGTAGGCCCAGCGCTTCTCGTCGTTCATGGCGGAGCCGGTAGTCCCCAAAGTGAAGTGGACCTGCTCGATATCTTTAGAGTACATCTTCCTCACTCCACTTAAGGAGTCCGGGATCTGTTCGTCATAGCGGCCTTGCCTTTGATCCATTCCTTCAAACAGGGGCGTGGTGAAATTCACCAATTCCTGGTGATCGAGGTTGCCGGCCCCGGCAACAATGATGGAATTCGGTGCATATGAGGTGTTTAAGAATTCGATGATGCTCTGCCTCCCGAAAGATCCCACATGCTCAATGGTTCCAAGGATTGAGATCCCCAGCGTCGTGTCATGGAAAAAGGCCTCGGCAAAGAGATCTGTGATGTAATCGTCCGGCGTGTCTTCGGTCATCCTGATCTCCTGGAGCACGACCTTCTTTTCCTTTTCCAGTTCATCAGGGTTGATCTCTGCATTGAGAAAAAGATCATAGAGGATGTCTGCAGCCTTGAAGAGATGTTCATCAAGCACCTTGGTGTAGTATACGGTATACTCTTTCGCTGTCTGTGCGTTCAAGTGTCCGCCCAGGGCATCTATCTCTTTAGCTATCTGCATGGCAGAGCGACGCTTTGTCCCCTTGAATAACATATGCTCGGTGAAATGGGCGATCCCGCGATCCTTCGGAGGATCATTGCGAGAGCCCACATTCACCCATACGCCTAAGGAGACCGAGCGGATACCCGGCATATACTCGGTCAGAATTCTGACACCGTTGGGAAGGAGCGTGGAGTTGATCATTTAAGCGTCAGTGGCTGGTTTCGCTCAGGGCTTCCTTGCGTGATAAACGAATCTTCCCTGTCTTAGAATCAATTCCGATGACCTTGACAAGGATTTCATCCCCCTCCTTGACCACGTCCCGAACATTCTTGACACGCTCATTGGAGAGCTGAGAGATATGAACGAGGCCTGACTCTCCGGAGGGGAAATCAACAAATGCCCCGAAATCCATGATCTTCACTACCTTGCCACTGTATACACGGCCGATCTCAAGTTCCTTAGTGAGTGTTTGGATCATGTCGACAGCCATCTTAGCGTGATCCTCGTCCGGAGAGAAGATGTCCACCCTGCCGGAATCATCGATCTCGATCTTGGTGTCCGTCTTGGCGGTGATGTCTTTGATTACTTTGCCGCCTGGGCCGATGATATCGCGAATCTTCTCCGGATTGATGTGCAAGGTATAGATCCTGGGGGCATAAGGAGATATTACCGATTTAGGTTCGGTAATGGCCCTGCCCATCTTCTCTAAGATAGAGATTCTTCCTATGCGGGCCTTTTCAAGGGCATCGCGTAACACTGCCTCCGGGATGCCGGATATCTTGATGTCCATCTGCAGTGCGGTTATACCGTCAGTAGTGCCGGCGACTTTAAAATCCATGTCACCGATATGATCTTCATCACCCAAGATATCGGAGAGAACCATATATTCGTCGCCCTCCTTCAGAAGCCCCATAGCGATGCCGGCAACAGGCTTTTTCACCGGTACGCCGGCATCCATTAAAGACATGGACCCGCCGCAAACCGTAGCCATTGAGGATGAGCCATTGGATTCGAGGATCTCCGAGACAAGGCGGATAGTATAGGGGAAAGCGCCTTCCTCTGGAAGGACCTTGCTCAGTGCCCTCTCCGCAAGGTTTCCGTGCCCGATCTCTCGCCTGCTGGGTCCTCTGAGCATCCTCACCTCTCCCACGGAAAAGGGAGGGAAGGAGTAATGGAGCATGAAGGATTTCGTTGTCTCACCGAGTAATGTTTCCACCCTCTGTTCATCCCTTGGTGTGCCAAGCGTCGTGGTGGCGAGTGCCTGAGTTTCGCCCCGGGTAAAAAGCGCCGAGCCGTGGGTACGAGGAAGGATCCCTACCATGCAATCGATAGTGCGGATATCGTCAAATCCCCTGCCGTCGATGCGACTGCGCTTGGCCTTCATCAAAGAACGTATGGTTTTCTTTTCCACCTCGGAAAAGGCCTCTTTCACAAAAGACTGCCGGTCTTCGGTGTCATCGGCAAAGGCCTTCAGCACATCCTCTTTCAGTTGTTCAATAAGGGCCTGCCGGGCCTGTTTTGAGTTGGCCCCCGCGATGATCTGCTCGAAACGGGGAGATGCCATCTTCATGATCTCCTCGAAGAGCACCGGGTTCTCTTGCGGGGAGGCAATCTTCATCTTTTCCTTGCCGACGGCCCTTCCGAGCTCCTCAATTGCCTCCACTACCTCTATGATCCTCTTGTGGGCAAATGAAATCGCATCAATTATTGTGCTTTCGGAGAGTTCATTCGCCTCGCCCTCCACCATTACAATGGCGTTCCTTGTGCCTACTACCAGCAGATCCAAGGAACTGCTTTCCAGCTGTGCCACTGAGGGGTCGATGATGAATTCACCATTGATCAGGCCGACACGAGCACCTCCCACAGGCTCTAAAAATGGTATGCTTGATATATGCAGCGCAGCAGAAGCCCCGTTGACCGCCATGACATCCGGCGTACATGCCGGGTCGGCGGAGAGCACCATGGCGATGATCTGTAATTCATTATGGAAGTTGGATGGGAAGAGGGGGCGGATAGGCCTGTCAATACACCGTGCCGTTAATATCTCCTGGGCACCCGGCCTGCCGTCCCGCTTGATAAATCCGCCCTTGATCCTGCCCGCTGCATAGCTCATCTCCTGGTACTCGACCACGAGCGGCAGAAAATCCACGCCCTTACGTTCTTCCTTAGCTACAGTAGCTGTGACGAGAACCACACTGTCTCCTTGATGTACAAGGACTGCGCCATCTGCCTGTCTGGCTACCGTTCCGACTTCAAATATGAGAGGGAGCCCTGTCCCTTTTGCCTGTATTTTCATGTTCTCTCTGGCTTCCTATGTCATTATTTCCGCAGGTTCAATGTCTGAACCAGCTCGCGGTAACGTTTGATATCATGATCACGAAGGTAATTTAAAAGCCTTCTCCTCTGCCCGACGAGCATGAGAAGGCCGCGGCGGGAGTGATGGTCCTTCTTGTGAACCTTAAAATGCTCGGTGAGATCATTGATCCTCTTGGTAAGGATCGCCACTTGGACATCGGGGGAGCCGGTATCATTCTCATTTCTCTTGTGCTGATCGATAATCTGCTTTTTTTCCTCTGCATGTAAAGCCACTTCGTAATCCTCCTGAGTATATATGCGTCCTATTTTTTCTGTTTCACTGTCTCTTCACACACGTTTCCCGTCAAAATTAGATCAGGAGCTTACCACACCTTAATTTCTGCTGTAAATAGCTAATAAGGCTTGAAACCCCTGGTGATATGTCCCCAGATGCCTCCCTCTCGGTTCACCCTTGCTATACAGAGGAGGATCCCGTGCATGTTAAGAACCGCCACGTATGTGCCCTCGGGCGCCGCCACATCATCGATGACCCAAGACAACTGGATGGACTGTCCATCCCTGACCCCCTGCTCGCCCATTTTCGTCACACGTGCCTTGGGGATGTTAAGCGCGTCTATAAGAGGGATAACGGTCTGCTCCCCGAGCCTTGCCAGCTCATCGAGACTGGTTGCATGCTCAATGCTGAACCCCTCACTTCGTATCCTCTTGAGTTCCCGCAGGTATCCTCCGCATCCAAGATGCAAGCCGAGGTCCCTGGCTATTGACCTGATGTAGGTGCCCCTTGAGCAAACGATACGGACACCGGCCCAGTCAGGACCCGTTTGGAGAATCTCGGCATCTTCGAGGTAGACCTGTTTGGGTCTGGGATTCACTTCCTTGTTGGCCCTTTTAAGCTTATAGAGGGGTTTACCGTTGAGCTTCTGTGCACAATAGTCCGGCGGGAGCTGATTGATCCACCCCCTATTTTCATCGAACCATGCCTTCAACTTGCCCGGATCAATAGATACAGAGTCAAACCGCTTTGTAACCTTGCCGGTTACATCATCCGTATCCGTGGACATCTCAAATCCGATCAGTGCGATATATTCCTTCTGATGGGTCTGCATGAAAGGCAGGAGCTTCGTGCCTTGACCAATACCGAGACAGAGCAGACCTGTGGCGAAGGGATCAAGAGAACCGAAATGGCCCGCCCTCTTCACCTTCAGGATGTCCATTACCTTATCCACGGCCTTGCGAGAGGTGATGTCCTTGGGCTTGTCAATGAGCACGATGCCGTCTAAAGCCACTTGAGACCTTCCTTGATGACTTCATGAATGAGGTCTGCCGGTTTGCCTTTCATGGTGAAGCCTGCCGCCAGGCCATGCCCTCCTCCTCCGAAGGCGCTGGCTGTCTTCAGGGCGGCGTCTGCGACCTTGCTCCTGATGGAGCAGTGGACAGAGCCTTCTTGCAGCTCTTTAAGAAAAATAATGAGGTTGGAGCCTGCTATGGACGCCATCTCCTCTACGATCCCGGATGCATCCTCAGACCGGGCGTTAAACTCCTTGACCTCTTCGAAAGATATATAGCTGGCAAAGAGGCCGCCACGAATGATCATGCGATTCATCACCGTGCAGAGGATGCGATAGAAGGCAATGGCCTTGGTCTTTTTAAGCCGGTAGGCAATTTTGTGCGGATCTGCTCCTGCAACGGTCAGCTCGTGTGCTATTTGAAAGATGTATGCGTTTGTGTTTGCATGGATGAAACCCCCCGTGTCTCCGAAGAGTCCCATATAGAGGTTCGAGGCAATTGAAGGTGTGATCGATACCTTCAGCTCGCCCAGAAGACCATACACCATCTCACAGGTCGAGGATCTCTCGGGATCGATCCAGGAGGCATATCCCATATCTCCTGTTGTCCTGTGATGATCGATCACCACGAGCTTGCCCCTGGGCTTAACCTTCTTGATCATGACCATATCCGAGACATCCACCAGGATGGAGATCTCAGGCGCATCAATGTCTTGTCCTACCGGTGTATCGGTAAAGGTGAGTGCATCGGGGATGGGGGTAGGATAGATAAGGCAGACGGATTTCCCCAAGGCAACAAGCGCGAGGCCCAAAGCCTTTGATGCACCAACGGCGTCCTCGTCCGGGCTCTCATGCGTGATGATCTCGAAGGAGAGGTGCTCCTGTATGATCTCAGCTATCCTGGTCTTCATGTTTGCCAATGGTCTCAAGGATACCATCTATCTTGGCGCCGTAATCGAAGGATTCATCAAAGGAAAAAAACAGGCTCGGCACGGCCCTCAGGCTCAGTTCCTTCTTGAGCTCATGTCGTAAGAACCCTGCTGCGCTCTTGAGCCCATCCAAGGCCTCGTCTTTCCTCGACGTGTCCATCAAACAAAAAAAGATGCGAGCGTTCTTCAGATCTACACTCACATCAACTCCCGTGATGGTGATCCCTTCCACCCGTGGATCCTTGACTTTGCGGTGGATCATTTCTGCGATGGTCTGCTTGAGGAGATCGCCCACCCGGGCTTGCCGTACACTTAAGATCTTCATATGTGTATAATCTCTATCCTGCTGGAGAGCATCTCTACTTCGCCGTTATCTTCAATGCCTTGAATGATTTTGTCGAGCACTGAATTGACGAATCCTGCATCATTGCTCACGAGCGTTATGCCTAAGGTTGCGGCCTGCCATTTGTCGTTGTCGTCCACTTCCGCTACGGACACGTTCATCCTCGACAGGCGGTCTTTGAGAGATTTCAAGACTTTTCGCTTCTCTTTTAATGACCGTGCCCCGAGGATCATGAGCCGGGCCTCGCAGGCGCCTATCACCACGTAGCAGTATTCTCCACTTTCTCCTGGGTGAACGCCTCTATGATGTCGCCGACCTTGATATCGTTATAGTTTCCAAGGCTGATGCCGCACTCAAAGCCCGTTGCCACTTCTTTGGCATCGTCCTTAAACCTCCTCAGCGACTCGACCCTGCCCTCATGGATGACCACACTATCACGCAGAAGACGTGCTTGGGCACCTCTGACCAGAGTGCCCTCGGTGACCATGCATCCTGCGATAATTCCTATCTTGGGGACCTTGAAGATATCCCGCACCTCGGCCCGGCCTTGTATGACCTCCTGGTAGACAGGCTCGAGCATGCCGCGTAATGCCTGTTTGATGTCCTCGATGAGATCATAGATGATGGTGTACAGCTTGATCTCGATATTACTCTTCTTGGCCAGGTCCCTCACCTTCGGTTCGGGCCTTACATTGAATCCGACAATGATCGCCATGGAGGTTGAGGCAAGAAGCACGTCGTTCTCCGTGATGCCGCCTACTGCAGAATGGATCACATTGATACGCATGTCTTCACCGGTATCGATGCCCTTGACCGCATTGACAATGGCCTCTACGGTTCCGTGCACGTCGCCCTTGATGATCAGGCTGAGCTCCTTGAGCTTACCCTCCTTCACCTGGTTGTAAAGGTCCTCCAGCGTTACTTGGGCCTTCTGCTCGGGCGCCTGGAGACGGGTTATGCTCACCTTCTCCTGGAGGTATTCGATGATCTCCTTTGCCTTCTTCTCGTTGGGAACTACAAACATGCTGTCTCCCGCAGACGGCGGCTCTGTGAGCCCGGTGATCTCCACGGGCGTGCCCGGGGTTGCTTGATCGATGGGCACCCCCCTGAAGTCATACATGGCCCTTGCCTTGCCCCATCTGGACCCGATAATGAAGATGTCCCCCTTCTTTAACTCGCCCTGCTGGATGAGCATGGTGCACATGGGGCCCTTGTTTTTGTCGAGTTTGGATTCCAGCACCACACCTTTCGCCGGGCCGTCTGCCTGGACTTTGATATCCATGATCTCTGCCTGGAGCAGAATCATCTCCAGAAGATCTTCTATGCCGATGTGCTTCTTTGCCGACACATCCACATAAATGGTATCTCCGCCCCAATCTTCCGGCACAAGCCCGAGTTCGGAGAGCTGCTCGCGGACCCGCATGGGATTGGCATTGGGTTTGTCGATCTTGTTCACCGCAACAAGGATGGGGATCTTTGCAGCCCGGGCATGATTTATGGCCTCTTTTGTCTGGTCCATAACACCATCGTCTGCGGCAACGACAAGCACCACGAAGTCCGTGGCCTGAGCCCCGCGGGATCTCATGGAGGTGAATGCCTCATGGCCGGGTGTGTCGATGAAGGTGATAAGCCTGTCCTTGCACTGCGCCTGATATGCACCAATATGTTGAGTTATCCCGCCGAATTCACTGTCAATAACGTTTTCGGACCTGATGGCATCGAGCAGGGATGTTTTCCCGTGGTCGACATGCCCCATAACCGTCACAACAGGAGGTCTCGGGACCAGATTTCCAGGCATTTGGACCGTCTCGGTGAAGTACTCCTCGCGGATCTCATCACGGGTCTCCTCGGTCTCGAAGCCGAGCTCAGTAGCAACAAACGTGGCCTCTTCCGGAGATATGTACTGGTTCTGGGTGGCCATGATCCCAAGTTCCATGAGAACCTTGATGACCTCTGACACCTTTACGCCCATCTCCTTGGCGAGGTTGGCCACGGTTATGGTGGCTCCTATCTTGAGTTTCTTTTTCTTGAGCATCTGAACCTGCTGGAGCCCTCTCCTATCCTTTTTCTTCTTGAGTTTCTTCCCCTGGGTTGTCCTGCCTGCACCATAGAGGTCGGTCTGGGTGTAGACCTCCGTCTCCGGGACAGGCTCGGGCTTCGGCTTCAGTATAGCGACGCGAGCCCCGGTCTTATCAACACCCGCTTCTTCCTCTTCTGCAAGGACTTCAGTGGCCTTTGGCGGCTTCTTGCCTTTCTTTTTATCCTTCTTCTTTATCTCTTTTTCTTCTTCCTTCTCGATCTCCTGGGGTTTGACGATTACTCCGGGAACCGGGGAAACGGCTGCCGTGGTCTGTGCCGGCTCAGCCTTGGAAATGTCTGAGCCAGGGGCTACAGGAGTCTTTGCCGGTTCAATAAAGGGTTCTTCGAGAGCAGGTGTAGCTTTCATCTCTTTTTGTGTTTCTTCAAACGCAACACCCGGTGTAGCCGGAGATACCGCAACGGACGCTTCCTCTTTCAGGACAGCCTCTTTTCCCGGTGTCTCCTTCTTTTTAGGAGGCTTCTTCTTTTCGGCTTTTTCCTGCGCAACTACCTCAAACTCGTCTCCCTCGGGTTTTGGTTGTGCCTCTTGTGCAGAGGAGACCTCCGGTGCAGGGGCTTCCGATAAGGGGACGGCCTTGGCCCTGCGGCGAATGATGTTCGTACTTACCCTCTGTTCTTCATAAACATCCTGAAGCGGCAGATCATCCTTTTTCTGGGTGTCTTTCTCGAGCCGCTTCCTGATCCTCTCGATATCATGGATGTCGAGGATGCTCATGGTGTTTTCCACAGAAATGGCCAAGTCCTTGGCAACGCGGAGCAGCTCTTTTGCCTCGATGGAAAGGTCTTTTGCCAGTTCGAAAACCCTCATTTTTTTCATAATGCTCGCCCCTTGGAAGACAACCTCTCATAAAACCGAAGATTTCTCAATATCGGCGAGATCTTCGGAGTGTTCTTCATGATGACCCGGCACTCGGTGCCTTTGATCACTTCAGCGGGAACGAGGAAGATCATTGCCCCTTGCTCTTTTGCAGCAGCGAATAGAGCCTGTCTGACCGGCGCCTTCATATCTTCTCTCACCAAGATGACAGCGCCTGAAGGAAAGTCTCCTTGCCCGGATCTTTCGTCAAAGGCTGTATCAACGCTCATAGGAAGGCCATCTATTCGTTCAAGAGATCCTAAAAGCGTATCGCTGACAGAGTGAAGCAAGTGCCTCATCGCCGATTCATCCCGAAAGAGAGCTTTTACCCTCTTGTTCTTCCATGCACGCAAGAAACAGCCTTGCTCGGGGCACAGATAGTAGCCCCTTCCCGGGCGGCACTGCCGTTCATCAAAAAAGGCGGGTTCTTCCGTCTGTTGTACGAAACGCAAGAGCTCCTCCTTGCGGCATACCCTTCTGCAGCTTAGACATTGCCTGTATGGGCCTCCTTTATGCCTCACTGCCCCCCACCGTTGCCTTCTGAATGATCTTTTTTGCCAGTGTCTCGTCGATCCCTTCGAATTCAAGAAGGTCTTCTTCTTTTGCCTTGGCAAGGTCGTCAAGTGTCTTATATCCGGCCTCAATCAAGACTTCTATGAGCGCCGGATCAATATCTGCCAAACTCTCCAAAGACCGCTTGTCTTCAGAGGATACTACCACCTCGGTGCCCTCCGCCCTCACGTCAATCTTCCATCCCGTGAGTTTTGCAACGAGCCTCACGTTCTGACCCTTTCTCCCGATGGCAAGGCTCAGCTGGTCGTCGGAAACCACCACATCCATGCTCCGGGCGGACTTGTCCACGATTACCTTGGATACCCTTGCGGGTGATAATGCATTACAGACAAACCGGACCGGGTCCTCGGACCATACCACGATGTCCTGCCTCTCTCCTTTTAGCTCCTGGATCACGTTTTGGACCCGGGCCCCCTTGACGCCGACACAGGTCCCCACCGGGTCTACCTTTGAGTCATGTGAACGGACCGCTATCTTGGCCCTGATGCCCGGTTCCCTGGCCACGGCCACGATCTCTACAATCCCTTCAGCCACCTCGGGGACCTCCATCTCGTAAAGCTTTACCAGGAACCGCGGATGAGTCCTGCTCAGTTCCACCTGCGGCATCTTGAGCGATTTGGTGACATCTAGGACCAAAGCCTGCGCCCGGTCTCCCCGCCTGAGGATCTCGCCCGGGATCTGTTCCTTCTCACGCAGAATGGCCTCTGCCTTGCCGAGGTTAACGATAACATCCTTACGATCAAAACGATGGATAAACCCTGAGACTATCTCTCCTTTGACGTCGATGAAATCGCTGTAGATCGCATCGCGCTCCACTTCCTTTACCTTCTGGACGATCACCTGTTTTGCGCTCTGGGCCGCTATCCTGCCAAGCTTACTGGAATCGAGCTTTTCACCAAGTTCATCACCTATCTGGCAGTTGGGATCGAGATTGCGAGCCAGTTTACTGGAAATCTGGATATTCGGATCCTCCACTTCTTCGGTGACAACCTTAAATTGGAAGACCTCCACCTCATCCAGCTCGGAATTGTAGTGAGCTTCGATATTATCATAATCTCCATAGACCTTCTTTGCTGCGCTCTGGACAGCCGCTTCGACGACCTGAACCAGATCTTCCTGTCGTAGGCCCTTCTCCTTTACGATAAGCTCGATCACTTTTGAAAGATTCAGAACCATACCATCTCCCTAGAAATCAAGATTGGCCTTGATGATATCGCTAAACTGCACAAATACCTCTGATCCATCCACATTGAGGATCACCTTTTCCCCTGTGAGGCCCTTGATTGTCCCCCGCAATATCCCCTCGGCTAGTTGAATTTTCGCCTTTCTCCCGGAAAAATGCTCAAAATCCCGTGCGGTCTTGAGCTTTCTGTTCAGCCCGGGGGAGGATACCTCCAGCCGGTAGGATCCATCTATGGGATCTTCGGTATCAAGGAGGAGACTCACCCTTCTGTTGACAGAGACACAATCGTCGAGCGTCACCCCGCCCGGCTTGTCGATGGTAAGCCGTAAGCTTTTCCCGGAAAACTCCAGCTCAATGAGCTCAAAGCCCATCATCGCGAGCTCCGGGTTTACCAGAGTGAAAAGCTTATCCATCAGTTCTCTTTCAATCATACGAAATAAAAAAGTGGGCAAGTGCCCACTTCATCGCCTCCCTCGTTCTCGCAGTTCTGCTTCCCAAAAACGCTTCAGAGCGGGCAACGGGATTCGAACCCGCGACATTCAGCTTGGGAAGCTGACACTCTACCAACTGAGCTATGCCCGCATTGCCCTCTCTAATAGAATATGACTCTATTGCTTGTCAAGGTAGTCTTTGGATAGGCGCACCTAGAGCCGCCTTCACCTCTTAGGCTCGGTGAGTATCTCTGCTCAGATACAGACTCGGACGAGCGCGTCGCCTGAGAAGACTTTATCTAGCCGGGAATGAACTTTATCAGGACCGACCTCTTCCTGGGACCGTCGAACTCGGCCAAAAAGATCCCTTGCCAGGTACCCAAGATCGGGGATCCGCTCTCGATGATCACCGTGACACTCGAACCAAGCAAACTGGCCTTGATGTGGGCATCCGAGTTCCCCTCGGCATGGCGGTATGCCTCATCGCGAGGCACGATTTTTCCAAGGAACGCAGTGATATCTTCCTTAACCGAGGGATCGGCATTTTCGTTGATGGTTATGCCGCATGTGGTATGCGGCACATAGATGACAAGGATGCCGGAAGATATATCCTCACTTCTCAGCAAGGTCTTCACCTGGGTAGTGATGTCGATGAGCTGGATACGCGCGCTCGTTTGTACTTCAAGCCTCTTCATCATCTGATTCCTTTGGTTCCTTTCCTCCTCGCTTATCAAGCCCTTATTCCTTCATAAAGTGCATGCCGCGCAGAAAGAGTTTTGTAAAGTTATCGGTGGTGAAGCGTGCCACCTCTTCAGGAAAAACCCCTTTTATCCTTGCAATTTCTTCTATAACCTTTACTACATTAAGCGGTTCATTGCGTCTACCCCTCAACGGCTCGGGCGTAAGATACGGCGCATCGGTTTCTGCCAGGATATATTCCAGAGATGTCTGTCTCGCCACTTCCTTTAACATGGCAGCGTTCTTGAAGGTGACCACGCCAGGGATGGAGATAATGAATCCTTTGCTTAGAACAATTCGTGCAAGGTCGGCGTCTCCTGAAAAACAATGAAAAACCCCACCTGTTGACCATGCATCCGTTTCGTCCATGACCTTTAATGTCTGGTCATGGGCGGCACGATCATGGATCACGAGCGGGAGGCGGAGTTGTTTTGCAAGCGCGATATGGGCTCTGAAGAGATCCTCTTGCTTTTGCTGGCTTTCGGGTGTGCGGTAAAGATCAAACCCTGTCTCTCCTATGGCAACAACCTTGGCCTCCTTACAGAGATCAGCGAGCTTGAATACATCTTCGGGTCCGAATTTATCGGCGTTTTGCGGGTGGATCCCCACAGACACAAAAATTCCTTTGTGGGATAGGGCAACCTCCAAGGCCTTTCTGCAGTCTTTGGGATCGATCCCCACAGCGAGCATGGATGTAACACCTCCGTCAACCGATCGAGAGATGACCTCTTCCCTATCATGACGAAACGCCTTGAAATGGATGTGATTATGTGAATCGACGATATTCATCCCACATACAACCTAAGAGCTCCTGATGCACTCTGGCATTGCTCGCCAGGATATCTCCCCTGTACAGGTCAAAGGGCCCCCCGTCAATGGAAGTGACCAAGCCGCCCGCTTCCTTGAGGATCGTCACACCTGCCGCCATATCCCACGGCTTCAACCCCTCCTCCCAAAAGGCATCGAACGCACCCGATGCGACATAGCACAGATCGAGTTCCGCAGACCCAAACCTCCTGATCCCGAGAGCCTTACCCAAGACTCGCGAAAACCGCGATACGATCACCTCTAAGCTATCTTGTTTATAAGGAAAGCCCGTAGCAACGAGAGAATCGATTAAACATTCTGTTCGCGAAACAAAAATTCTCTGCCCGTTTCGATATGCCCCCCGTCCTTCCTGTGCGTGGAAGAGTTCTCCGCTGAGAGGATTGTAGCACACCCCGATAAAAGGCACGCCTGCCTTCATCACGGCAATGGAGACACAGAAAAATGGTATGTGATGGATGAAATTTGTTGTCCCATCGATGGGGTCAATGATCCAGGTGTACAAGGAAGAACTCTTCTTATCAAAACCCTCTTCTGCAACGATGTTGTGGTCGCCATAGGCGCGCTCGATCTCGTCCACTATTACAGCCTGCACCTTGCGGTCCATATTGGTCACAAGATCGATCCGCCCCTTGTGTTCTATCTTTACCTCATCCCGGAGATGGGCATTAAGAAAGTCTCCCGCCTTTTTTGCAAGTCGCACGGCAAATTCCAGCATGGCTCCACTTGTCAAACAAAAGATTTTATGCAACATAAAAGACATGCAGCGGGTTTACAAGATAAAAAAAGCCCTCAAAGCGCCTATGTCGCTTGCCGTCATTATCTCCATCCCTGTTTTTATGGATGTCATCCACCGAGGTTATGAAACAAAGATCCTTGTCATGGCCTGTTTGCTCATTGTTCTGTTTTATCTCTTCACCTTGAATAACCTCCTTAAACAAATAAAGGTGGGTGATGGTGAAATCATTATCAGGAGCCTGTTCGGATCAAACAGAATTCACGTCGCAGATATCAAACTCGTGGACGGCGTAATTATCGGCTCCCGCCAATTCATAACCATTTCGGCAAAAAAGAACTCCCTTATCCCGAATACCTTTGATGACTTCACCGGAATCATCGACTCCATCCGGGAGGTTGTGAAGGAAGAAGCCATAGGCAAGGGGCTGACAGACCTCAGAGGGAATGTTGTCAACCGCAAGAGCGATATCACCATGGCGTGGATCACGGTGATCCTCTTGATTATTATTGTTGTTATCCGTTTCTTTCCACAGTTTCTTACATTGTGATGCGCATTGGAAATATCAAACTTTTCAGTCAGTTATAAATCGATATTCCCCGGGAAACGCCCTTGGTTGCGGGTTTGTTTCACGTGAAACTTTTTCAATTCATCTTTCATAATTTTTATGGTACTGCTCCATTGTGCCTCATAAAATAATCAGCATCTCCAATCAAAAAGGCGGCGTTGGGAAGACAACCACTGCCATTAACCTTGGCTCGTCCCTTGCCCTTTTGGGGAAACGGACTCTCATTATTGACCTCGATCCCCAGGCTAACGCAACCACCGGCCTTGGGGTCGACCCCACAAAACTTTCTTCCCATATCTACCACGTCCTGCTTGGTGAACAGCCCATGGATTCCATCATCGTTCCCGCAAAGGTAGGCGGCCTTTTCCTTGCACCAAGCAATACCGACCTTGTTGGTGCTGATGTGGAACTCATGGATGTATCCATGCGCGAGCGGATAGTTTCCAAGGCGTTAAACACCATGGTTACTCCTTTTGACTTCATCCTCGTCGACTGTCCGCCGTCTCTCGGATTGCTCACCCTGAATGCCCTGACTGCTTCTGATACGCTCCTCATCCCTGTTCAGTGCGAATATTACGCACTGGAAGGCATCAAGAGCCTTCTGAATACATTCCAGCTTGTGAAAAAAAGGCTCAATCCCTTACTGTCCATTGAGGGATTTCTTCTCACCATGTTTGATTCCCGCACCCGCCTCAGCCATGAAGTGGCGAGCAACATGAGATCGCATTTCAACAATCAGGTTTTCAACACGGTTATACCCAGGAACACACGGTTATGTGAGGCCCCGAGTTTTGGGCTCCCCATTTGCCTCTATGATATCTCTTCAAAAGGGGCCCAACATTATCTGATGCTTGCGAAAGAGATCCTGAGCAGGGAGGTTGCCGATGAAGGTAAAGCCTCGTCTCGGTAAGGGGATTGACGCGCTCATCCCTGTTGATGAAAATGATACAAGTTCACTGGTAATGGAGCTGTCTCTCGACGAGATACGGCCCAATCCCATTCAGCCAAGGAAATCTATTGATAAGGTAAAACTCTCGGAGCTTGCAGAATCCATCAAAGTCCATGGCCTCATATCCCCTATTCTTGTAAGGAAGTTCAATACCAAATACGAGATTATTGCAGGCGAGAGGAGATTTCATGCCTGCAGGCTGGCTGGAATGAAAAACGTTCCTGTTATTGTAAAAGAGGTTTCCGATGATAATTCCTTTAAGCTCTCCCTCATAGAGAATCTCCAGCGTGAAGATTTAAACCCCATGGAAGAGTCCGAGGCCTATTACACATTAAAGGAGCAGTTTGGTCTTACCCATCAGGTGATTGCAGAATCCGTAATGAAGGATCGGTCAACCATCACCAATGCACTTCGGCTGATAAGTCTTCCTGAGGATATGAAGTCTGCATTGCGTGAAGGATCCATTACCCCGGGGCATGCACGCGCCATCCTTATGCTGGAGTCGGAAGAAGAGAGACGTTCTCTCTTTAAAAATATCATTGCTAAGGGATTAAGTGTTCGAGATGCCGAGCGGCATGCCTCTCGGAAGCGACTTGTTCAAGATAACAAAAAGAACATTGACCCGAGTCTGGACAAACTATCATCCTTCCTCTCCGATCGTTTCTCTACAAAAGTTGTTTGCTCGTGGTCGAAGAGAAAGGGAAAGATTACCATAGAGGTATCATCTCGAGATGAGCTCAAAAGAATTATCGATGATCTCACCAGGGCGATATCTCCTCTATGATGGCACCATTGTGAACATATGGACATTGGATTGTGACATGATCTTTCGATATGAGAGTTATCAACGTACATACGATATGTGTATGTTTAATAAAATTAAAAAGTTATATGATTTTTTGACATATTGACAGGATCATTAGTATATATAATCCATACATATGAGGAGTATAAAGAGATGAAGTGTACAATCTCAAAAAGCATTCTGCAGAACATGCTCTCGAAGGTGCAGGGTTTCACGGAACGAAAATCCACCTTGCCTATCTTGAGCCATGCCCTCCTAGAGGTATCGAAGGGATCTTTATTCATAAAGGCAACGGATCTGCATACCTCGATCCAGGTGTCGTCTAACTGCTCTGTGGAATCTCCCGGTTCATGCGCCATTAATGCAAAAGGCTTTTACGATATCATCCGGGAACTCCCTGAAGATAATCTTCTCATATGGACCGAAGATCATAACCGGGCCAACATTTTGGTGGGGAATAAGAAGATAAAAATGAATATCATGGATGCAGAGGAATTCCCGAACATCGACCTGCCGGCCAATCCAACCGGATTTTCCATACCAATAGATGTCATGAAGCCGCTGATAGACAGAACCATTTTTTCCATACCTGTCTCTGCGGAGAGCGACACGAAATATTCTTTAGGAGGGGCATTGCTTCTCGCCAGGGAAGAAAAACCTAAAACCACCTATATTGAGATGGTAACCACCGACAGCAGAAGGCTCTCGCTGGCCAGATATGTTGTTAATGGAAAGCTTGATATGGGGGAAGGGATCATCGTTCCGAGAAAAGGACTGCAAGAGCTTAAACGTCTCATGGATGGGAAGGAGGACGAACAACACATCGTCTTGACAAAGGATTCCCTTTACTACACATCCAAGGAAACAACCGCCACGGTGCGGCTCTTTGACGGCAAATTCCCGGATTTCAGGAGTATTGTAAATATAGACACATATCCAATCGTGACGAGGGTCAATGTGAATGAGCTTGTCAGCGTACTCAAGGTATGCGTCGCCATGGTTTCCGAGCTTGCAAGCTGTGTGAAATTCTCGTTTATCAAGGACAAGACCCTAATCTATGCCAATAATCCTGAACAGGGAGAGGTGGATACGGCAATCGCATCCGAACATACCGGAGACGAGGTCGAGATAACCTTCAACCCGAGGTATTTCGTCGAGTGCCTTGCCTTCATCGATGGTGAGGCGGAGATCCACCTGAAAGGGCCCCAAGGTCCCTGCTTGGTTACGGACTGTGCCGAGCGGGAAAGCAAGTGGGTCATCATGCCCATGAGGTTTTAATTTTTAAAGAAGAGGAAGCTAAATGCAAGAATATACAGCAGATGATATCAAGGTGCTTGGCGATTTTGAGGCGGTGCGGCTCAGGCCGGCCATGTACATAGGGTCGACCTCGAGCCAGGGTCTTCATCACCTCGTCTTTGAGGTTGTGGATAACAGCATTGACGAGGCTATTGCAGGCTATTGCGATCACATCAAGGTCATCATCCATATGGATGAAAGTATTACTGTTATAGACAACGGCAGGGGCGTCCCGGTGGACACCCACAAAGAGACCGGAAAATCCGCGGTAGAGGTCGTCCTTACAACACTCCATGCAGGAGGAAAATTCGATAACTCCATCTACAAGGTTTCAGGAGGTCTTCATGGAGTAGGTGTATCTGTGGTGAATGCGTTGTCAGAATCCCTTGAGGTTGACATCTTCCGGGATGGATACCGGTATCGTCAGAAATATGAACGGGGAGTCCCTGTAACATCGCTGAAAAAACTGGAACAGACAGACAAGAGGGGAACCACGGTACATTTCAAGCCGGACCCCGATATCTTCGAGACCACAACCTTTGAATTCGATATCCTGGCAAACAGATTACGCGAGCTGGCCTTCCTCAATAAAGGATTGAAGATTGAGATGGAAGACGAGCGCACAGACACTATCACCACCTATGTTTACAAGGAAGGACTCCTTGACTTCATTGCTTACCTGAACGCCAAAAAGAAGCCCATTCACCAGCCCATCTATTTCAGAAAAACAAAAGGAGATACGGTTCTGGAATGCGTGCTGCAGTACAACACCTCCTACAGCGAGAGCCTGTTCTCCTTTGCGAACAACATCAACACCCACGACGGAGGCACGCATGCTATCGGCTTCCGCAAGGCCATCACCCGAACCATCAATGCCTATGCAAGGGACAAAGGGATGCTGAAGAACGCGAAGATAGCCATCCAGGGAGAAGATACCCGTGAAGGCTTATGCGCCGTGGTCAGCGTGCTGCTGCCGCAGCCCCAGTTCGAGGGACAGACCAAGGGCAAGCTGGGCAACTCGGAGATCCAGGGCATAACCGAGAGCATCACCAATGAGGCACTCGGGGCCTATCTGAATGAGAACCCAACAGAAGGCGCAGCCATTGTGAAGAAGATCCTGGACAGCGCCCAGGCCAGGGAGGCAGCCCGCCATGCACGGGAGCTTACCAGGCGCAAGACCGCGATGGAGAGCACGCTGCTGCCCGGAAAACTCGCCGATTGTCAGGAGCGGGACCCGGCCCTGTGCGAGATCTACATCGTGGAGGGCGACTCCGCCGGAGGGAGCGCCAAGCAGGGGAGAGACCGGAAGAACCAGGCCATCCTGCCCTTAAGGGGAAAGATCCTGAACGTGGAAAAGGCCAGGATAGACAAGATGCTGTCTAGTCAGGAGATCAAGAACCTGGTGACCGCGCTGGGAACAGGCATAGGTTCTGAAAGCTTTGATGTGTCCAAGCTCAGGTACCACTCCGTTGTGATTATGACGGATGCCGACGTAGATGGCGCGCATATCAGGACCCTTCTTCTGACCTTTTTCTACCGGCAGATGCCTGAGATCATCGAACGGGGGCATCTCTATATCGCCCAGCCTCCCCTGTTCAAGCTCGCCAAGGGCAAGAAGGTGAGCTATCTCCTGAACGAAGAGGTACTCGATGACTTCCTCGTGAAGAGCATCACCAAAGACATCGTCCTGAAAGGTGCGGCAGAGATCACGGGCATTGAGCTTGCCCGGTATCTCAAGCTCATCACCCGCAGGAAGAACATCCTTGAGAACTATGAGCAGAGGCAGATGGATGACAGGCTCGTCCAGTCCGTATCCTATGTGAGTGAAGAACTCATATCCGCGGCCTTTGATCCGGCCCTGATCAGGGATGAAATTCTCCATATAATCAGTGAATGGTTCCCCCATATCGGCCCGGTCACTTGCGAGATTTTTGAAGACCACCTCGTGTTTCATTCCATCAAGAACGGCATACGCAAAGCAACCCCCATCGACAGGCGCCACATTGAATCCAAGGGCTTCGAGGAGCTCCAGAAGATCCATAACCAGCTCCAGAAGATCGGCAAGCCCCCCTTCAAGGTGATCAAGGGCGATACCGTTCATGAGGTGATGAACCTGACAGAGGCAGCGAATAAGATCTTTGATGAATCCAAGAAGGGCTACACCATCCAGCGGTATAAAGGTCTGGGCGAGATGAACCCGGAGCAGCTCTGGGAGACCACCATGGACCCGGCAAGGCGAACCATGCTCCAGGTGACCATCGATGACGCGCTCGAGACCGACCTGATCTTCTCCACCCTCATGGGCGATGAGGTAGAGCCTAGGAGGGAATTCATCGAAAAGAATGCACTGAAGGTATCCAATCTTGATATCTAGTTTTCCACCTAAGAAAGAGGAGTTTGCATGAGTACGAACACCGTTGCCATAGACCAGGAGATGAGGCGCTCGTACCTGGACTATTCCATGAGCGTCATCATCGGACGCGCCATCCCTGATGTGCGCGACGGCCTTAAGCCCGTCCATAGAAGGATCCTGTTTGCCATGCAGGACCTGGGCAACACCCATACGAAGGCCTACAAGAAGTCGGCCCGCATCGTGGGTGATGTCATTGGTAAGTACCATCCCCACGGTGACTCCGCAGTCTATGATGCCATTGTCCGCATGGCCCAGCCGTTCTCCTTGCGGTATCCCCTGGTCGACGGCCAGGGCAACTTCGGTTCCGTGGATGGCGATCCGGCCGCTGCCATGAGGTATACCGAGATCAGGATGTCGCGCATAGCCGAGGAGATGCTCGCTGATCTTGAAAAGAATACCGTGGATTTCCATCCCAACTACGACGAGTCTCTGCAGGAGCCCGATGTACTGCCCACGAGGATACCGGGGCTGCTGCTGAACGGGTCTAGCGGTATCGCGGTGGGCATGGCCACCAGCATCCCGCCGCACAATGCCACCGAGCTGATGACCGCCCTGATCGCCCTAATCGACAAACCTGATCTGACACTGCCCGAGATCATGCGGATCATCCCCGGGCCTGATTTCCCCACCGGCGGCATCATCATCTCCGAAGGCGAGATCGAGAAGGCCTACCGCACCGGCAGGGGCATCATCATTGTCCGCGGCAAGGTGGAAAGGGAGGAAGAGCAGAACCGGGAGAAGATCATCATCTCCGAGATCCCCTTTACCGTGAACAAGGCCGATCTCGTCACGCGCATCGCTCTCCTGGCCCAGGAAAAGAAGATCGACGGCATTGCCAACATCCGCGACGAGTCGGACAAGGACGGCATGCGCGTGGTCATCGAGCTGAAGAAGGGGGCTCCCGCCGAGGTCATCGAAAACCAGCTCTACAAGCTCACCACGCTCCAGGCCTCGTTCTCCATGAACCTGCTCGCCATACACAACAACAGGCCCGCCACCATGGGTCTTTTACAGCTGCTTCAGGCCTTCCTTGATTTCCGCGAGGAGGTGGTCACCCGCAGGTGCCTCTTCGAACTGGCCAAGGCAAAGGACCGCATCCATATCTTGGACGGCCTCTTGAAGGCGTTAGAGCACATCGACGAGATCGTGGCGCTCATCAAGGCATCGGCCAACCCGCCTGAGGCAAAGATAAACCTGATGGAGCGCTTCGGCTTCTCCGAGATCCAGGCCCAGGCCATCTTGGACATGCGTCTCCAGAGGCTCACCGGACTGGAGCGAGACAAGCTTGCCGACGAGCACGCGGCACTTTCCAAAGAGATCAGGCGACTCGAGCTCATCCTTTCCGACCGCAATGAGCTGCTCAAGGTCATCAGGGCAGAGCTCCAAGAGGTCAAGGCCGACTACGCGGACGCCAGGCGGACCATGATCCTGAAGGGTGAGATCGGCGAATTCAACGTGGAAGACCTCATCCCCGATGAGAAGATGGTGGTCACCATCACCCGCAAGGGTTATGTGAAGCGCACCGAGCTCGACAAGTACCGCACCCAGAAGCGCGGCGGTGTGGGCGTCAAGGGGGCGTTGACCGGTGAGGACGACTTCATCGAGCACATCTTCGTGGCCACCAACCACACCTCCATCCTCTACTTCACCAACAAGGGCAGGGTGTACCACACCAAGGTATACGAGGTCCCGGAGCGCGACCGCGCGCTCAAGGGCGTGCCCATCGTGAACATTCGCCCCATCCAGAAGGAGGAGCGCATCTGCGCCATCCTGGTCACCACCGACATCAACATGGAAGCCGAGGTCGTGATGGTAACCGCCATGGCCAACATCAAACGGGTCGAGCTCAAAAGCTTCAGCAACATCGTGCGCACGGGCATCATCGCCTGCACGCTGGAGCCGGGCGACGAGGTCATGTCGGCCCGCATCACCACCGGCAGCACCCGCATCATCGTTGCATCCAGGGCCGGCAAGGCCATCATCTTCCCGGCCGACCAGGTCCGAGTCATGGGCCGCCAGGCGCAAGGGGTGCGAGCCATCAAGCTCAATGAGGGCGATTCGGTTATCGGCATGGATGTCATCACGAGCGACGACGACCTGGTCATCAATCTGACCGAGTACGGCTTCGGCAAGAAGACTATTGTCAGCAAATACCCGGTCCAGAACCGAGCAGGCAAGGGTGTAAATACGGTCCACATCACCAAGAAGACCGGCGACCTCGTGGGGGTGAGGGTGATCAAGGACACCGACGAGCTCATGATCATATCCACGTCGGGCCAGATCATCCGCATGCCCGTGTCCCAGATCCGCACCACCCGCACGCGCTCTGCCCAGGGCGTGCGCGCCATACGCATGAAGGAAGACGAGAAGATCGTGGACTTCACCAAGTACGTCAGCGAAGAAGACGCCGACTAAACGGCGCTCATCACGAGAGATAACCTTAAGATAAATCCCGGCCTCCGAAAGGGGGCCGGGCAAGAAATAACCCGCAGATTCATAACTCTGTCATTCCCGCGAAAGTGGGAATCCAGGAAAGTGAAGGTGTTATTTTTGCGCTTGATGGAGAGTCTAAGATTTATCTATCTTTTTAATTTTATGTCCTTTCTTTTGGTGCCACAATTCGGCAGGATAGCCGAATTAGACGCACTTTACGTGCGCCCGAAGGGCGAAGGCCAGGGATGGCCTGAGTCAAAAGAAAGGACCGAAGAAAAGGCACCCCGTGAACCCGCCCTTCGGGTCCGTTCGCTCGCTTGGAAAATCCGGGCCGCGGATAAATTTCTTCAGGATAGAAGAAATTGACGCACCGAAGGTGCGCCCAAAGGGTGAGGGACAAGGATGTCCCGAATCAAACTCGCTTCGTTTCACTTCGCTCAAACAAGAGACGCTTTCCCCTGGATTTTGCTTCACTCGCTCACCGGGGTCAAAGGGGATCAAAAAGGCAAAAACACGATCTGGACAGGATTGGCAGGGAAGGGGATATCCGGAATGGAATATAAAAAGAATAATGCCTTGCACTCAATATCCGGATATACTGCAATTGTGCATCGGATAACTATAGTGATATCCTGCAAAAGTACAGTATAGTAATTGTTATGTGTTTCAGAAAGGGTAAAGACCCATGAAAGCTGTTATTTTAAAACCTGTTATGTGGAATGAAAACGAGTATATCAGTCCCTCTGGCTATCCAAGTACGAGCGGTTTCGCAAATGCATTCGGATATGGACATGAGGAATGGAATAATAGCCAAAGGCGCATCTGGCGAAGCTATAAGGTCTTTCATACTGAATCAACGGATAAATTATTGCAGTACTCTGCCACAGGAGAGCTCGCTATTGTTACAACTGCCTCCTTAAATAGAGCGCAATACGCCATTAGCATTGCCACAAACGTCTTTGACAATAATGCAGATGAGCGTAAAATAATAGCGAAAGAGCTTAATGTATATAATGATTGGGTAGAAGTTTGGTCAATTGACAGGGTTAAGCAGTGTTTCAATAATAATCAACAGCGTTTTCTTGAGCATTGGCAAAGTAACTACGAGTGGATAAGATGGAAATGCCCAATATCTCAATATCACCACTTCAATAGACCTGTACTCCTTAACCCTTCATCAATATCTGGTAAGGCTCGTCTCACTTCAATGCATGGTAGATTCCAGGCTATTTATCCAGAGCAATGTTTGCAAATTATCGGCAGCTACTTACCTGAAAATCATCCCATTTGCGAGTGGCTCTCGAGCAGGGATTTTGATGAGGAAATTATCTCAAAGACTATAAAGAACTTCCGTTCAACTCATAATATCAGATTGCCTCGTAGTAGGAGTGGATCAAATGCTCCTGCTATAAGGGCATATCAGTATTGGGTGGAAGGAAATCGGAGCGTAGAACCTCATCATGCGCTCCTACAGGCGAAGTTTGTAAACTACCTGACCTCGAATGCATTATCATATCAAGAAAACATTGATTACATTGACGTCAAATACCAGCTAAACGGAATAGATGTTTTAGTAGAAATCAAACCTACTGATAAGATTCAGACCAAGTACGCTATACGCATTGCGATAGGGCAGCTACTTGAGTATAGATACATAATGAATAGTCAAGCGATTCTTGAGATAGTCCTTGGAAGTAAACCTAGAGATGAAGAGATAGCTTTCGTTAATTCATTAGGAATTTACTTAACCTACTTGGATTCAAATAGCGGCGATTTTATACGTGCTGGTACTGTCACATAACCATGGCATGCAGGCCGTTGGCAATAAACAAAGAGTATCCATATGAATGTATTTATAAGCTGGTCAGGCGAAGAAAGTAAAGCATATGCAGAGGTATTTCGACAATGGTTGCCTAAAATAATACAGGCCTGCGATCCATTTTATTCACCTGAAGACATTAAAGCAGGAATGCGATGGAGTGCAGAAATTGCTGGTAAGCTGCAAGAGACAGAGATTGGCATTCTTTGCCTTACAAGGGATAATCTTAATGCTCCCTGGTTGATGTTTGAAGCAGGTGCTTTGTCTAAACAACTAGAATCAAGAGTGTGTCCCATTTTGTTCGGTTTAAGTCCAGCGGATATTCAGGGACCGTTGACTCAATTTCAATTAAATAAGTTTTGTCCCGATGGCGTATATAGAGTACTTTCATCAATAAACGATCTGTCAAAGCCAAATCGGTTATCTTCGGAGGTTTTAAAAGACTCATTTGACAAATGGTGGCCTGATCTTGACTCAAGTATATCAAAAGCCACACCAATAGTTAGTTCTCCAAGCATAGCCTCTTTACGAAGTGAACGTGACCTAATTGAAGAAATACTAATCCGAATCAGAAACAGTACCGTCGAGTCACCTATTGATCCAGCCATGGTCAGTATGTTGATAAGTTGTTTTGGTCGTCTCGCAGATACGCCCCGCTATATAGCAGATTCCAAGAAACAGGAAACGGCATCACACGCACTTTATCATTTTCAGCTCCCAATTCAACACCTCATTACACGAATTATCGATACGCACAAACGCCATGAAATGGCTCAAGCTTATGCAGAGGCAATTAATGTTTTCTATAATGGCTCTGTTGATAAAGATAAACTCATTGAAAATTTAACGAATCCTTCACATGGCCTGATTACAAGTGCTCCAATCATCCATAAGGCAGATTAAAATTACAGACCATATTTTTTAAAAGCGGGCGGATGGCCTGGAAAAGATATAAATCTATGGGTGGCACGGGCGAAGCCCGAAGGGCTTGCCCGTGGGACATAGTAATAGTTAACGCCTTGCTTTTACTGCTCAGGTTTTTTTAGCCCCCCTCGAAACAGGCGAGGAGCGCAGGGAAAATCCGTAAAGAAGCAAGCCCATGTTTGATGCGATACATCCATGTATCGCACCCTGACGGGCGCACGTAAAGTGCGTCCAATTCTGCTATCCCTGCAGAATTGTGAGCGAAGCGAGTTGGCTTGCTTTAAGGATTTTCCCGAGCACCGCAGCGGACCCCGAAGGGGCTGTTTCGTTGGGTGCCTTTTCTTTGGTGACTTTCTTTGCACAAAAAGAAAGTAACAATGTAAGCAAATATGAATGCCCAAATCTAACCCTCAGTTACTAAAGATTTAATCACGGTAAATCATTTTAAGAATATTAATTATTATCTCCATTAAAACAGCAATACCACTAATAACATTATAGCTAATTTAACTAGATAAATCAATTAACAAGAGCTTTACCTCTCAAAAAAGGGCATGTCGATAAAGTATTGAAGGTAGACCTAAGACGATTCCTAACTCAAGAAAATAATTGTTGGATTCATGCACGGTTTAATAACAATAAGTAACATATTGATTATATGATCATAGTTGCTATTATGGAATGCATGCATCTTTGAGGGTAATCTATTTAAATAGAAATGTAGTGAAAGTAATTATGCCCTGTTTCATCTGAATAATTAATAAGGTGATATTGCAGGGACAGACTCCTGGACAAACGAAAGGTATTCTTATATATGTTGGTTAACCCGACACAAGGTGATCTCATGGATAAGCGGAATGCATTTTCATCAAATCATGTTGCCAAGGCGTTGAATATTGAGCCGGAGAGGCTGCGTCAATGGATAAGGCTTGGGTTTGTCACGCCGAATACCCCGGCGAAAGGCCAGGGCAGCCGGGGGATCTTTACGCGTGGAGATGTCTACTCTGTGGAACTTTTCAGGCGGCTTTTGGACTTGGGAATAGCGAGATCGTTCGCGGCATCGCTCTCCCGGGTGTACTCTGTCCCCCGTAGATATTTTAGCCTCAGCGAGGAGACGGGACGGCCCATTGAAAAATCTAAAGAAGATGATGCTTCTGAAGAGAGTTTGATTGAGGCCGGGGATATCCTCTGCATCGTCTTTCACAATGATCCGAAGTTCCCGGAAGTCAAGCTGTTGACCCCGACCGCGATCCTGGCTGTTGTTGGGACCAAGATCCTGAAAAAGGAGCAGAGGGAAAAAACAACTTTCGAGGACCTGATTTCCTCGAAGAGGGATCTGCTCGGCAAGGGAGAGTGGACGCGCATGCTCGCTGTGAACTTGAAAAAATTGCGTGATGAGATCGATGCAGGATTGCCGGACTAAGGATTACGGGAGGATATTTTTTGATTATTGCCGTCATCCCGGCATTAGGCATGCAATCTATCCGGACCTTTTAAATATTTGCAGTGACGGCGAAATGACTGGTGGCAAATTTTTCTTACAAAGCCAGGTATAATCTGCGATTCCGCTCGATTTCTTTGATGAAAAAAAGGCAGATCTTTTTTCTGTGCATGCAAGTGAATCTCTTTTATATGAAGAATTGCCGTCTGTCTTCATCCCTTACCCTCGTTCTCCTGATGGGCAGCCTCACTGCGTATTTCCTGCTGCCTGAGCTCCCTGCGCGCCTGAGCCTCCTTGCAACGCCTAGCCTGTTCGTTGTTCTCGACGATCAGAGGCGGGACCTTCATGGGCTTTGAGCCGGAATCCAGGGCAACATAGGTCAGGTAGGCCGATGCCGTATGCCGCACCTCTCCAGTCAGGAGATCTTCGGCCTCCACCCGCACGCCCACCTCCATGGATGTTTTGCCGACCATGTTTATGCTTGCCTTGAGCGTAATGAGGTTCCCGATGTAGACCGGGTTGTGGAAATGCAGACGGTCGATGGATGCCGTGACGACATTGCTGCGGGCATGCCTTGCTGCAACCGATCCCCCGGCATTATCGATGAGTTTCATGATTACCCCGCCATGGACATTCCCGGCGGGATTGGCGTCTTCCGGGGTCATCAGCTGCGCCATCGTAATCATGCTTTCACTTACCGTTTTTCCCTTCATAGCATTTACCTCTCTGTCCAATAGGTGCTTAGGTTTATTCCCGCAAAGCAGCCGGGTCAAGCATTGCTTTTTTTATCGGGAATTTGACTTAAGGCATCTCACGAGGGTATCATTACCCTGGGAGAAATAGAGGCATGTTTGAGATACTATCCCCAATGGCGGGGATGAAAGCGTGAGGAGGAACATGTGTAAAGGCCGATATGGGGGCATTTCGTATGGTGAAACCGCCGGTTCATCTCTGATTGATCTTCCATGAGCAGGGTCATCTTCCTCACACACCCGACCATGGGACACCTGAACAGTCTTCTGTCAATCGCCCTGAAGCTCAGGGAGAATGGGCATGATGTGCAGTTCATCGTGCCAGGGTCAAACCTCGCGGACCCAAGGATCAAGATGTTCAAGGTGTTCTATAATGGGAAAGTCGTTCCGGAGAAGATCCGTTCACATGGCATCCCCATCCGCCTGCTTTTCCCCCCGCTGCCATACATATACTTTGCAGCAAGGCTTCCATCGACCAAGAGATTTGAAGAGACAAAAATGGCGCTGCGTCTTTTCAGCTCTGGACTGAAAAGCTACACAAGACGCGTAAACAGGCTTGTACAAAAATTCCGGCCCGATATGATAGTGGCCGATTTCTTTTTCTATGCCGCGCCATTGGTGGCTGAAATGAATGCGTTACCCTATGCTGCCATCTACCACTGCGGGCTCCCCTTTGCAGGGAAAGACGTCCCGCCGTTCGGCAGCGGCCTCCCGGTATCCGCTCAGGATACACCGCTGATGAGATCATACAAGAAAAAGGAGCAGGAGCTGTGCGGCAGGCTCAATGCGACGATCAACAGGGCGAGACAAACCTTTTCCCTGAGGCCTGTCGTCAATGACATGCTGAAGTCGCCGCATTCCCCATGGCTCAACCTCATCGTAACCCATGAGTCCATTGACATCCCGCGTGACGGACTCGATCCCCACACGGTCTACGTAGGGCCCATATTCATGAACATGGGGATGAACAGATCCTCCTTCCCTTATGAAGACTTGAGAAATGACCAGTACAAGATCTATGTCTCTTTAGGGACGGTGTTCAATGACAAGCCGAAGACCTATCTCGAAATCATCGAGGCCCTGCAGGGGAATCCGGACTACCAGATCATCGTGAGCGCAGGAGGCTCTTACGAAGCGGTTGCCAAGAAGGACCATAACAGGAATGTCATGCTCTTTCGGTCCGTCCCCCAGGCCGAGCTGCTGAGCCGTGTGGATCTTGTCATCAGTCATGGGGGCAACAACACCCTGAATGAAACGCTCTATCATGGCAAGCCGGTCATTGTTCTCCCGGTGGGTGGTGAGCAGCATGACAATGCATCAAGGATCGAGTTTCTCAGGCTGGGATGCCGCCTTGACATGGACTCGCTGAGCGGTGAGGCTCTCCGCAGCACAGTCGAGAATATCAGGAACAACACGGAAATGAGCCGGCGTCTCAAGGATGTAAGCGAAGAGCTCATGAAATCGGACGGCACAACATCTTCAGTGCGGTTGATCGAGTGGGTTATGGAGCACAGGAGGCCCTTTGCAAGAAAACATCATCTGCCCCGAACCATCCCCAAACTCATGCTCGATCAATATCTTGAGGATTGAAAGTTATATTTCCCCTCATACACAAAAAAATACGGTATAATAATTGATGGGCGCCAGGCTTTATAATCAACGCGAAAGGACGTTTTATGCGCACAAACATCGTTCTCACCCTTACCGGTACCGACCGGACCGGGATCGTAGAAGAAATCACGAAATTACTGCTCGATCTCGGCGGCAATGTGGAAACCAGTCGCATGGCCCGGCTGGGTGGCGAGTTTGCCGTTTTGATGCTGGTATCCATGCCTGCAGAGAAACTGGCCGACCTGGACAAACGCATACAGGCCCTTATACGCCAGGGATTCAAGGTGACAACCGTGCGCACAGAATTTACCTATGCCGAAGCCCATGCCGGCTGGTTGCCTTACCAGATTGAAGTCCTTGGAGCGGATCACGAAGGCATCATCCACGAGATTGCCCACACCCTTTCACAATGCGGCATTAATATTGAGTCCATGGATACGGAGACGACCCGGGCACCGAACAGCGGTGCCCCGTTGTTTTCCATGACCGCTCTTGTCGTTGCACCGCCAAACCTGACGCGCAAAAACCTGGTGGCTGCCCTCAAAGATGCGGGACATCGTCTCCAGGTGGACATCAAGGTGTCGGCTGCAGCAAGGTAATGATAGTGGGGGGATGAGCCGATTTCCCGGGTGGAATAAAGGGTATCATTTTATCCGGAAATAAGGTGCTGATCGCAGTACGAAAGACACGATGAACAAAGGAACCTGGTATGCCATTGGGGCATATGCCCTCTGGGGCCTGCTGCCCATATATTGGAAGTGGCTGCATCATGTCCCGGCAACGCAGGTGCTCTGCCATCGGATCTTCTGGTCGTTCCTGACCCTGTTCATCATCATCCTTCTCTTGCGCCAGTGGAACGCATTCCGGCTGGCCCTTGCCAACCCGCGCGTGTTGTGCGCATACACCGGAGCTGCATGCCTGATAAGCATCAACTGGCTCACCTACATCTGGGCAGTGGGGGCCGGGTTCATCATAGAGACCAGCCTGGGGTACTTCATCAACCCATTGCTCAGTGTTCTCCTGGGTGTCGTCATCTTCCGTGAACGCCTCAGGACGTGGCAATGGATCTCTATCACCCTGGCGGCTGCAGGCGTTGTGTATCTGACAATCGTCTATGGATCCCTGCCCTGGATTGCATTAACCCTTGCCGTCACCTTCGGCCTCTATGGCCTGGTCAAGAAGATTTCCCCGCTCGGCTCGCTCTACGGCCTGACCCTGGAGACAGGCGTCCTACTTCTGCCGGCATTCATATTCCTGCTCTATTCCGACAAGGCCGGGAATGGATCGTTCCTTCATGCCGGTATTATCTCCGATATCCTGCTTGCAGGAGCAGGGGTCATTACCGTTGTGCCCCTGCTGCTGTTCTCGTCGGCAGCCAGGCGCATCCCGCTCTCGCTCATCGGCATATTGCAGTACATTGCCCCTACACTCCAGTTCCTCCTTGGGGTGTTTGTTTATAGTGAACCCTTTACAACCGCAAAGTTCATCGGCTTTGGGATTGTATGGATCGCGCTCATCATCTATGGGGTGGAAGGCCTCATGGTCTACAGGGAACAGATGTTTCCCGTAGTGTCGGAATAGGCTGGCGTATGTTCCTTCTCCTTGGGACGGATCTTATTACATGGGTTATTCACCGTGGAGTCGACAACCGCGAACGACAATCCCAATGGGCTTTTTCCTATACAATGCCCTTAAGGAAGCCCACTGCATTGTCGAAGATGGCCATGCCCTCGCCCCTATCCGGCAGGGTTTTCATCCTTGTCCAGCAGGGGTGGTTTGTTGCATGGGTATAGGCCTCGGGGTGCGGCATGAGTCCGAAGATCCGGCCTGTCTTGTCGCAGATGCCGGCAATGGCGGATATTGCCCCGTTGGGGTTAAAGGGATATTCCATGGTAGGGGAGAATTGATCATCGGCATACTGAACCGTTATCAGGTTGGCCTTTGTGATCTCTGAGAGCGTTTCCTCGTTGTCACACACAAACTTGCCCTCGCCGTGACGGACCGGCACGGGTAGATGGTCAATCCCTTTTGTAAATACACAGGGGCTTAACGGGTTCACCTTCAGGGTTATCCAGCGGTCCTCGAACTTGGCAGAGTCGTTGAAGGTGAGCGACACCCTCCTCTTTCCGAGCGGGTTGCCGGGCAGGATGCCCGACTTCACCATGGCCTGGAAGCCGTTGCAGACCCCCAGGATGAGCATACCCCGGCTTATGAAGGTCTCGATCTCCTCGAACAGGGTCTTTCTGGATGTCTTTACACGCGCATGTTTCAGGCGGACACTTTCCACCTGGGCGGAGCCGAGGTCATCGCCGTCGAGGAATCCGCCGGGGAGGTTGAGGAAATGATAATCATTGATTTTATAGGTGCCGCTCAAGACCTCGCTGATGTGGGCGATATCGGTCCGAGCGCCTGCGAGCCTGCAGGCGTAAGCCATCTCCATCTCGCAGTTGGTTCCGTATCCGGTTATGACAAGCGCCTTTATCGTAGCCATATCAGAAATCCAGACGAGCCTTCCAGGCGGCCTTCAATGTGCCTAAGTCTTCCCGGATGAGGGCAGCCCCTGCTATCGATCTGACGGAAAGAAGTGTATCTGCTGTTGATTGCCCGATGCAAGCCGCATCCCTGCCGAAGAGCTTTTCTATTTTTTTAGCGTCTCTCGGGCTCACCTCGATAATGATCCTGCTCTGTGACTCGGAATACAGGATCTCCGTATCGTTCATACCGGTCTCGGAGGGGACCTTGCCCAGGTCGACGGCAAGACCGAATCCGCCGGAAAAGGCCATCTCAGCCAGACACACGGCAAGCCCGCCGTCCGAGCAGTCATGGGCCGACAGGATGAGGCCCTCTGTTATGGCCCTGTGGAGCGAGCGGTATCGCTTTAAGGCCTTTTTTGCATCCACTTCTGGTACGAAAGCGCCTTTTCTCCCGAAGGAAGCAAGATACTCGCTCCCGCCGAGCTCGTTCTTTGTCTTGCCCAGGATGTAGATGAGGCTGCCTTCGCGCTTGATGTCCATGGTCACGGCCTTCGTGATGTCAGGGATCTTGCCGATGACCGAGATCAGTATGGTAGGCGGTATGGAGATCTTGACGTCTCCGCCGATGTAATCGTTCTTCATGCTGTCTTTACCCGAGATCATGGGGCAGGAATAGGCAAGGGCATAGTCATAGAGCGCCCTGTTCGCCCTCACGAGCTGGGCGAGCTTGAATGAGCCGTCTTTGTTCCTTGCACTGACCACCGGGTCGCACCAGCAGAAGTTGTCGAGAAAGGCCCAGTGATCAGGGTTGCCGCCTACGCAGATGTAGTTCCTGAGGGCCTCATCCAGGGCACAGGCAGCCATGTGATAGGCATCCAGGTCCGAATACCTGGGGACAATGCCGTTAGATACTACAACGCCCTCGTTGGAATCCAGCAGGGGCTGTATAACCCCGGCATCAGAAGGTCCGTCGCAGCATACGCCCACCAGGGGTTTGACGACAGAGCCGCCCTGAACCTCATGATCGTATTGCCTTACCACGTATTCCTTGGAGCAGATGTTGAGCCTGCCGAGCATCTCCTTGAGCTTGGCTGCGTGGTCGGAAGGCTCCGGCGTCGGGCTTTTGTCCGCCGAAGGCGGTGTCCAACGGGCTGTAAGCTTCATGGTAGGAAGACCGTTGTGGAGGAAATCCAGGCTCAAGTACGCCACGGTCTTGCCGGCATAGGTGCAGTGGAAGAACCCTGAATCCGTGAAGGTGCCGATTACCGTGGATTCAACACCCATTTCCTGCGACAGGCCAAGGAAGGCCTGAATGTTCTCTTGGGGTACGGCCAGTGTCATACGCTCCTGCGCCTCGGAAAGAAGGATCTCCCACGGGCTCAGTCCGAGATATTTCACGAGCGGCTTTTCCAGCTCGATGTGGCACCCGCCGCAGGAAGTAGCCATTTCACCCACGGATGAAGACAAGCCTCCCGCCCCGTCATCGGTGATAGCGTGGTAGAGGCCCTTATCACGGGCGACGAGCAGGAAGTCGGTGAGCTTCTTTTGGGTGATGGGGTCGCCTATCTGTACTGCGGATGTCGGGGACGATTCATGGAGTTCTTCAGAGGAGAATGTTGCACCGTGGATGCCGTCCTTGCCGATCCTGCCGCCAGACATAACGATTGAATCGCCGGGGATGATCTTTTTGATGTGGGATGGCTCTCCATTGATGATGGCGGGCATGATGCCGGCTGTGCCGCAATAGACAAGGGGTTTCCCGAGATAGCGCTCGTCAAACACGATGCAGCCGTTGACTGTCGGGATTCCGGACTTGTTGCCGCCGTGCTCGACACCTTCCCTTACGCCCTCAAATATCCTCAAGGGGTGAAGGATTTTGGGCGGCAGCTTGCCCGTGTGGAACGGGCTTGCGAAGCAAAATACATCCGTGTTGAAGATGAGCTTGGAGCCCATGCCAGTGCCGAAGGGGTCGCGGTTGACGCCCACGATGCCGGTGAGCGCACCGCCGTACGGGTCAAGGGCAGAGGGGGAGTTGTGGGTCTCCACCTTGAAGACCAGATTATGATTATCATTGAACCTTATAACGCCTGCATTGTCGGAGAAGACACTCACGCATATGTCATTTTTCCCGGCGGCCTTGCGGATTTTCGATGTGGCGCCCTTGATATAGGTTGAGAATAATGAAAAGATCTCTTCCGATTTTCCGTCTTCCTCGTAGGTTATATGTGCATTGAAGATCTTGTGCTTGCAGTGCTCGGACCAGGTCTGGGCCAGACACTCGAGCTCCACGTCCGTTATCTTTTCGCCGAGTCCAAAAGCAGATCGCCTTTGCAGTGTCTCAGGGTCTTTCATATACCCTATAATTGTCTTCATCTCATTAAGGTTCAACGCCAGGGTCCGTTCCTGGGACAGCCGCAGCAGGGCATCATCAGTAAGGTCCAGGGACAACTCTTCCACCACCGGCTCATGGAGCCCTGTAACCGTGGGGATAGAAGGTTCGATGGTCCCGCACTCGGGGTAACGCAGGACTTTAAGGGTATGGATGAGCGGGTTGGCCAGGCATTCATCTGCAATTGCCTGCGCGGTGTCTCTCTCAAGGTCGCCCTGAAGGAGGTACCCCCGTGCGGAATAGACATTTACGGTGCTGCCGGAGATGAGCTCCAGGGCGTACCTCGCACTGTGCCCCACGTTGTCGGTGACCCCCGGCTTGAACCCGACCTCGATATACCAGCCGCTCTCTGTTCGCAACAGAGTGCCTATGGCGATATCTTGGATGACCGGGTCACAGAAGGCCTCTTCAATCCATTCTCTTTTCAGGTCCTCTGCGGCGATATGATAGATATCAAAACAAAAGATTTGTCCGAGAGTCGTTAATTGTGGAAAGGCATGGAGGATCTGCCTTTTTACCCGTGCTCCCCGGGCATCAAAGAGGTGCGGCTTGAGCCCGACCTCAACCCGCAAACCCATGGAATTAGCCTTTTTCCTCTACATACAGAGGGGCAGCGGGCCCTTCAAGGCTTTCCCTTTCCGATTTGCATTTCACGCACAGTGTTGCAAAGGGCATGGCCTTGAGTCTTCCGGCAGGGATATTTTCGCCGCAGTCCTCGCAGAACCCATATTCACCATGCTCCATCCGGGTAAGGGCGCTCTCTATTTGGTCCAACTTCTGCCGTTCACGGGTGCCGAGCAGGAGGTTGAACTCCCTTGTCTGCTCGAGGTCGGCGTCGTCAAAGATATCGCCGATCTCACGCTGGGCTGTAATATCATTGGATTTGATTCTCTCAGCAAGGGTCTTTAGGATGTCCTTCTTCATCTGGAGAAGGATCTCTTTGATCTCGAGAAGCTCATTTTTTCTTAACATCCTGTCCTCCACTGAAAATTTAAAAGTAGGCTACTTATACTTATTACATCCGCTCTGTCAACCATCAATTAAAAGAAATATCCCCCTTGGAAGATCTCGCATTCTACAAATGATCCTTGTTCCAGAGATGCAGCCATTTTGGGCAAGACAATGAAGCAGTTGCCTCTTGCCATGGAGGTGAGGATGCCCGAGCCCTGGGGGCCTGTGGGGCTGACCACAAGATCATCGCCTATGCGCTCCAGAATACCCCTTAGGTAATGGGGCCTGTCGCCCTTGTTCTCCAGGGCCTCCTTGATCCGGGCGCGTACCCGGGGTAAGAGGATGTCATGACTGCCTTGCATCTTGAGGATGGCAGGCCTTGCAAATTGATAGAACGAGGTCATGGCGGACACAGGATTCCCGGGAAGGCCGATGGCGGGGACACCGCACAGGGACCCAAATGCCAATGGCTTACCGGGCTTCATGTCTACAGTCCAGAATTCAAGGGCATTGCCTTCTTCGTGCATGATAGTCCTCACCAGGTCAAAATCCCCCATGGAGACCCCGCCGGAGGTAAGGATCAGATCAGCCTTATGCGCCGAGGCAAGTTTTGCGTTAAGGTCCGCCTTGTTGTCCTTGGCTATGCCCAGATAGAGAGGTATGGCGCCTACTGCCTTGATGAGGCCTATCAAGGTATAGGAGTTTGAAGATATGATTGCCTGCGGGAAAGCTTCCTCACCGAGTTCTATAATTTCATCACCGGTGGCCAGTACAGCCACCACAGGTCTCTGGTAGACCTGCACCATGGGTCGCCTTATGGATGCCAGTACCCCGATCTGTGCGGGTCCAAGGAGCGAGCCTTTGGTAATGACGATCTGGCCCTCCCCGATGTCCTCCCCTTTGAAGCGGATGTTTTCTCGTTTTTGGGGCACCTTGTTGATCTTGACTCGTTGCCCATCCTCGTCGGTTTCCTCTCGCTTGACCACTGCATCTGCGCCCTCAGGGATAATCGCGCCGGTCATGATTTTGACGGCATGACCCTTGATCATGGGTTGGCTGGGCAGTACACCGGCGGGCAGGATGGAATCGATCACCAGAGTTGTCCCAACCGAGGGCACATCTTCAGTGCGGATCGCATATCCGTCCATAGCGGAATTATCACAAGGGGGGATAGCACGTGTTGAGGTAATGTCCTCGGCAAGGTATCTTCCCAAAGAGTTTTCCAGTGAGACCCGTTCAGGAGGCAGGACCGGAATCTTTGTGAGGATAGTCTCTCTCGCTTTTTCAACGCTCAGCATGAACCCACCATAATACAATCGAAGATTATTTGGAGCGGCTTTAGCCGCAAAACTAAACAGTACCCACGAAAAAAATGTACACACTATGCCGCGCCCGGTGTCTTTAAAGAAATGTATCCTAATTTAATGCCTTGATCCAAGTCAAGATTCGATTCCGTATTGTCGATAGAGCCGTTATGGAACTCAGGGATATCCTTGCGCCCCTGGATATTGAGATCAAGAAGGTTTCGATCCTTGGAGGCAGCATGGCAATTGTAGTGATCCCGCGTGAACACGCGGATATGGCGTTGCGGGCAAAGCGGGAGATGGACACCGCACTCACCTATGGAGATTATCTTATCCTCGGTATTTTTGGCATGGGTGCGGATGAGGCCTCGGCCCAGTTCCTCTCTATCCCAAAGGGTATTGCCGTATATCCTCATGAAGGCGCTGATATTCAGACCCTGTTCTTCGAGGCGGTAGAACGGTTCAACACAAGCAAAGGGAACTCCCCCTGGGTCAAAAGTCTGTGGGAGAGTATCAGAGAGACAGCCGCATTCGAAAAAGATGGAGATGGAGAGGCGAAGTTCCTTGGCAATGCATTCTATCAATTCTATGCATTCATGGCATCTAGGCCCCAGGAGGTCGGCCAGGTTCTTGCTCAGATAAGCCAGGCCGACCGGCACTGGATCGAGGACCTCCTCCCCTTCGGTGTTGTATCGACACTTCAACCAAATGGAATCGCCAAAGATAGTGATATCGAACTGCTCATGCAGCAGTGGGGTTATCAAGAAAGGCTCGAGAAAAAGCGGGATATCGGAAAATTGACATTGCGGAAATTTCGCCATGTAGAGAACCTCTTTACCCTGCCTTCTATCTCCAGGGAGATCATCGAGCTTGCCGGAGATCCGATGGCCGCAGCATCCAGGATGGCAAAGATCATTGAGAAGGACCCGGTGCTCACATCCCGCCTGCTTAAGGTGGTGAATTCGGCCTTTTATGGGTTTCGGCGGCAGATCGTATCCGTGGAAAACGCAGTAGTGATCCTGGGCAACGACGAGGTCGTCAATCTCGCATTTTCCATTGCCATACACCAGGTCATGGAGCGGATTGCTCCGAAAAAGGCAAGGCTCCTCTGGGAGCATTCTCTCATGGTGGCCCACCTGGCCCATTGGCTTGGCATTCTGTTGGGCTGTAGTGCGGGTAGTGCCTTGTATACGCTGGGACTCCTCCATGATTTCGGCAAGATCATTTTTCTTCAGCGGGGATACTGCCTGGGTGACCTGTCGGTCTTGTCTGGTCTTGATGACCTGGCAAATGAGGAGATTGAAACAGGCCTTTCCCATGCAGAGATGGGGGCATATGTGGCTGAGAGGTGGAACCTCCCCGAAGACATTGTGGATGGCCTGTTAAACCACCACCTGCCCGGTAAGGCAAAGGATATCTGCCTGGCCGTGACGGCCCATCTCGCGGATATCATCGCGCATAAGCGAACAATAGCGCTGGATGAGGTAAATACCGCTGCTGCACGGATCCTCACGCCTGACAAGCTGGCGCTGCTGAGTGAAGATGTTGTTGCCAAGCGGTATGAGGATATGGAATTGAGGGTAAAGGCCCTTCTCGATATGTAGCCATGGAACGGGATATCGTATCCATCCTGAAAGAGCGCATTGTATCCCTTGAAGAGGGTTACGAGCAAAAGATTGCGGAGCTCTCCCTTCTCAAAGAGCTCGGGGAGGCCCTCAAGGGGACAAGCCTCTCCCATTGGAACCAGCTCTTCTTACGGCAGCTCGATATCATCAAACAGGCCACCGGTATATACAGCATCTCGGTCATGCTCATAGACGAGCAGACCCAGACCCTGCATGTCGTGAGCGCTTCATTGATGAAGAACACACCCAATAGAGCGCCCATCCTGCTCAAAAGGGGCGAAGGGATTGCCGGCAAGGTAGTGGAGACAGGCAAGACCTTTTATATCCCTGATGTGACAAAGGACACCAACTTCTCCAACAGGGGAACAAATCAGGAAGGGTCGCTGGCATGTGTTCCCATCATTGCGGAAGGACGCTGTATCGGGGTTATCAATTTCAGAGACAACATGCCCGGGATCTTTGGGGCCAATGACCTCAGGTTCTTCGAGCTCATCGCAGATCAGCTTTCCATTACCGCATCGCTTGTGCGGACATACCAGGACCTCCTTACCCTGGAAAAAAAACGGATGAATCTGAGCAGGTACTTCTCTCGAGGGCTGGCCGAGCACCTTGTAGCCGATGACCGCATGACTGGTCTCGGTGGGCAAAGGAAAATCGTGACCGTTGTGTTTGCCGACATCACCTCCTTCACAACACTCCTTGACAGCAACCCGGTGGAGCAGGTGGTTGAGGTGCTTAACAGGTTTTTTGAGACAGTTGTCCCGGTCATTTTTAAACATGGGGGCATGCTCGACAAGTTTCTGGGTGACGGCGTTATGGCGGTCTTTGGTATCCCGGATGAGACGGACACGGACCCGGTAAAGGCGATTCAGTGTGCCGTGGATATCCAGAAAGGCGTAATGGAGCTTAAAGATAAGCTTGTGAATGATGGGCTCTTTGCCATTGAGGTGGGTATCGGGATTGCCACCGGGTTAGTGGTAGCCGGGAATATCGGGTCGGCCGAGCAGATGAACTTTACGGTCATCGGCGAGCCTGTGAACCTTGCGCAGCGGCTCGAGACCATCAGCTCTCCGGGAGAGATCATCGTCAGCAGCCTCACCACCGACGTGATGCCCAAGCATGTTGATGAAAAATTCTGCTTCGAGCCCATGGGATGTATTCAGGTAAAAGGCATCCAACGTGCAATCAATGCCTTGAAAGTAATATACAAATAAATTTGTGTGGAGGGAACACAAGACCGGGCCCCTTTTGCGCTTGACTTTGTAATTTGTTTCATTTAGTCCATGTCATACCGATTAATCAGTTTCGTGGGCCCTCACACAGTAACACCCCACATCAGCTCATAAAGCCGAAAGGATTTTATATGCACTTAGAAGATTTAAAAAAAATGGACCCCAAGGATCTTCTCGAGACTGCGAACTCGCTGGAGATCGAGGGTTCAGCCACCATGAACAAGCAGGAGCTTATCTTTGCTATCCTCCAGGCCCAGGCCGAAAAAGATGTCTCCATCTCAGGCCAAGGGGTATTGGAGATCCTGCCCGACGGGTTCGGCTTCCTGCGTTCCGCCGACTACAGCTACCTGCCAGGCCCGGATGATATCTACGTCTCGCCTTCCCAGATCAGGAGGTTCAATCTCAAGAACGGCGATGAGGTGAGGGGCCAGATCAGGCCACCCAAGGACAACGAGCGGTATTTCGCCCTGTTGAAGCTGGAGACCATCAGCAATGAGGACCCGGAGGCAGCCAAGCACCGGGTGTCCTTTGACAACCTTACCCCGCTGTATCCCCTGAAGAAGTTCAAGCTCGAGACCGGGCCGGATAATCTCACCGGGCGTGTGCTCGATCTGCTTGTTCCTATCGGCAAGGGGCAGAGGGGCATGATCGTCTCCCCGCCCAAGGCAGGCAAGACCATGATGCTCCAGAGTGTTGCCAACAGCATAACGAAAAACCATCCCGACGTGGCATTGATGGTGCTCCTCATCGATGAGAGGCCTGAAGAGGTTACCGACATGCAGCGTTCCGTCAACGGAGAGGTCGTTGCATCCACCTTTGACGAGCCGGCTGCAAGGCACGTGCAAGTGGCCCGCATGGTCATGGAGAAGGCCAAGCGTCTTGTTGAATATAAGAAGGATGTAGTGATCCTTCTGGATTCGCTCACCAGGCTTGCCAGGGCACACAACACGGTTTGCCCCCCATCGGGCAAGCTGCTCTCGGGCGGTATTGATGCCAATGCCCTGCAAAAGCCGAAGAGGTTTTTCGGCTCGGCCCGTAACATAGAGGAGGGCGGCAGCATCACCATCATCGCTACAGCCCTGGTCGATACGGGCTCCCGAATGGATGAGGTCATCTACGAAGAATTCAAGGGCACAGGCAACCAGGAGATCCACCTTGACCGGTCAATCATGGAGAGAAGGGTCTTCCCGGCCATAGACATATCGAAATCCGGCACACGCAAAGAGGAGCTCCTGCTGCCCAAGGAGCAGCTGGATCGGATCTGGATCCTGCGGAAGCTCCTGAGCCCGCTCAATCCCATCGACAGCATAGAATTTTTGCTGGACAAATTATCTAAGACGCGTGATAATGCCGAATTTATGGATTCCATGAATAAATAGGAGTAGATACGATGAAGAAAGGCATACACCCAGATTACTTCGAGACAACGGTCACCTGCGGGTGCGGGAATACCTTCACCACACGCTCTACCAAGAAGGATATCCGCGTTGAAATCTGCAGCGCCTGCCACCCCTTCTATACAGGCCAGCAGAGGCTCACCTCTACAGCCGGCAAGGCCGAGCTGTTCAAGAGGAAGTACGGCGAGTACCTGAAAAAGGACAAGCAAGGTAAAAGCAAGTAACCTTCGTAAAACGACATGCTCGACAAACTGAAGGAGATTGAGGAACGCTACCAGAAGCTCTCTGATCTCCTCGCCGATGAGAAAATCCTTGCGGATCACACCCAGTATACCGCCATTGCCAAGGAACAGGCATCTCTCGAGGAGATCATGGCCCCTTACCGGCGCCTCAAGCATATAGCGGCTGATATCGCCGAACACGAGACCATGCTCGAGGACCCTGACCCTGATATCAGGAACCTCGTGAAGGATGAGCTCGAGGCATTGCAGGCCGAAATGGGGCGCCTCGAACAGCAGATTAAGGCCCTCTTCATACCCAAGGATCCCAATGACGGCAGGGACGTCATCCTCGAGATCAGGGCAGGCACGGGCGGAGAAGAGGCCGCACTTTTTGCTTCTGATCTCTTCCGGATGTATTCCCGTTATGCCGAAGAAAGGCGGTGGGCCATTGAGGTTCTCTCCATCAATGAGACCGGTATCGGAGGTATCAAGGAGGTCATCGCAGGCATTAAGGGCAAGGGCGCCTACTCACGGCTCAAGTATGAGAGCGGCGTTCACCGGGTTCAGCGGGTCCCGGCCACTGAGGCGAGCGGGAGGATACACACCTCGGCGGTCACGGTTGCCGTGCTGCCGGAGGCCGAGGAGGTGGATGTGGATATTGACCCGAACGACCTGAGGATCGATACATTTCGGGCTTCCGGTGCAGGCGGCCAGCATGTGAATAAGACCGAGTCCGCGATTCGCATCACCCATATCCCCACCGGGATCGTGGTTTCCTGTCAGGATGAGAAGTCCCAACACAAGAACAAGGCGAAGGCTTTAAGGGTGATACGTACCCGTATCCTGCAGAAGAGGCAGGAAGACCAGGATCGCCAGATCGCATCCCAAAGACGCTCTCAGGTGGGTACCGGTGACAGGAGCGAGCGCATCCGCACCTATAACTTTCCCCAAGGCCGTGTCACGGACCACCGGATCAACCTCACCGTGCATAGGCTGCCCCAGATCCTCGAGGGGGATATCGACGAGCTTATCGACGAGCTCACCACCCATTATCAGGACGAGGCGCTCAAGAAGACCGGGAGCTGAGGAGTGGACGCCGCCATCTCCAAAGCGCTCGGGCGTGCCAGAGCCCTTCTCGCAGCGAAGCACATAGACTCTGCCGTTATCGATGCCGACCTGCTCCTTTCACATGTTCTCCACCTCAAAAGGATCGACCTCATTATCCAGAGGGACCGCATCTTAAGCCCTGAAGAACTTGATTCCTTCAACACCCTGATCGGGCGCAGGCTCAAGCGCGAGCCCGTTGCCTATATCATAGGAGAAAAGGAGTTCTTCGGCAGGCAGTTCAAGGTGAACCCCCACGTGCTTATCCCCAGACCCGAGACCGAGCTCCTGGTGGAGCAGGCAATCGCACTGGCTCCCAAAGGATCAACGATCTTCGAGATCGGGGTGGGTTCTGGTGCGGTAAGTATATCGATCCTTTGTGAGAGGGCCGACCTGAAAGGCTTCGGCAATGACATCAGTATGCCTTCCCTCGCAACTTCGCGAGCCAATGCCGGGGCGCATGGTGTCTCGGACAGACTCCGCCTCTTTGCAGGGAATGTCATGGCAGGCTTACGGGTATTATGGCCTTTGATCATTGCTAATCCGCCGTATATCCCCTTGGCCGATGAGACCGACCTTGATGATGATGTCAGACGCTATGAGCCCAGGGCTGCCCTTTTCGGTGGAAAAGACGGGCTTGATATTGTAAAAGAGATCATCAAAGGGCTAAAAGGACATCTCGCCCCGGGAGGCACTCTCCTCATGGAGGCGGGCATCGGCCAGAAAGACGCCATCGACACCTTGGTGAGCAGCATTGATGTTTTGCACGTAAAAACCTGGGTGAGCGATCTTGCAGGGATAGAAAGGGTCGTGATCATAGAGAGGGTTCATGGATAAGTTCATCATATACGGCGGTAACGCACTACGCGGGAGCGTTACTATTTCAGGGTCCAAGAATGCTGCACTGCCAATACTCTGCTCATCTATCCTTGCAGATGGTTTGTGCACCTTCAACAATGTTCCGCGGCTCATGGACATTAAAACCATCTGTGAAGTGCTTGCTCAACTGGGCATCAAGGCAGACAAACCTGCGCAGAATACGGTCGTTCTAGACCCGACGGGCATCACTTCATATGAGGCCCCGTATGACCTGGTCAAGAGCATGAGGGCGTCCATCCTGGTGCTGGGTCCATTGCTTGCCAAATATGGAAAGGCCAAGGTGTCGCTGCCCGGAGGGTGCGCCATTGGCATGAGGCCCATAGACTTGCACCTGAAGGCCTTTGCCAAGATGGGGGCTGAAATTGAGCTTTCCCACGGGTACGTGATAGCCAATACCAAGAAATTGAAGGGCACCAGGATCGTGTTCGACAGCACCACCGTAGGCGGCACCGAGAACGTCATGATGGCGGCATGTCTGGCTGATGGAACCACCGTTATCGAGGGTGCGGCCAGGGAGCCCGAGGTTGTGGACCTTGCAGAGGCCTTGAATGCAATGGGCGCCCGCATCGAGGGCGTCGGCGAGAGCACCATGGTTATTGAGGGTGTGAAATCGCTTTCCGGGCTGAACTATGATATTATACCCGACCGGATTGAGCTGGCGACATTTCTGGTTGCAGCAGCCATCACCAAGGGGAAACTCACCATCAAGGGCGGCAGGGCCGGTCATGTATCAGCCGTCATTGATAAGCTCATGGAGATGGGCATTCAGATTGAAGAAAGATCCGGCGGCAATATCCAGGTGAATGGTGATTGTGATCTGAAGCCTGTTGATGTACAGACCGTTCCCTACCCAGGGTTCCCCACTGATATGCAGGCGCAGATAATGTCTTTGGCCTGTATCGCTGATGGGGCCTCCAGTATCACGGAGAACATCTTCGAGAATCGTTTCATGCATGTGCCCGAACTCATGCGCATGGGGGCCAAGCTTGAGGAGAAGGGCACAACCGTGATCGTACGCGGTATCGATCGATTCCAAGGAGCTTCCGTCATGGCAACCGACCTGAGGGCCTCAGCCAGTCTGGTGCTTGCTGCCTTGAACGCCAGCGGATACACCGAGATCAGGAGGATCTACCATCTGGACCGGGGTTATGAAGGCCTGGATCAGAAGCTCATCAAGCTCGGTGCGGAAGTATCCCGGGAGAAGGGCGGTCTGTGATGATCATTATCCGGACATCGGAAAAGGGCTGGAAAGAAAACTTAAGATCCCTGCTTGACCGTATGAGGGATGTACCTGATGAGGTGGACAATACGGTCAGACAGATCATCGAGCAGGTCAGGACCAAGGGTGATGCTGCCCTGTTCGAATACTCGAGAACCTTTGACGGGTTCGATCCTGAAAAGGACGGGCTTTGCTTCGGCCCTGACGAGATTGCTCAAGCCCATAAACAGAGCCCACCCGAGATGATAGAGGCGATTACGTGCGCTGCCAAGCGCATCGAGTCGTTCCATACCCACCAGAAGGAGCAATCCTGGTTCTTTGCCGATGAGTCGGGCACCATTCTCGGGCAGAAGGTTACTGCAATCGGCAGTGTGGGCATCTACATCCCGGGCGGCATGAACGCATTCCCTTCCACGGTACTCATGAATGTCATCCCTGCAAAGATTGCCGGCGTGGAAAATATCGTAGTGGTCTCCCCCACCCCTTCAGGCAGGGTGAGCCAGGCCCTGCTGGCTGCTGCCCACATTGCGGGCGTAGAGAGGATCTTTCGTATCGGGGGAGCCCAGGCCATAGCCGCACTGGCTTACGGAACAAAGAGCATCCCGAAGGTGGACAAGGTGGTGGGCCCGGGTAACATCTATGTGGCGCATGCCAAAAGGCTGCTCCAGGGAACCATAGGGATTGACGCCTTTGCAGGCCCTTCCGAGATACTCGTGATTGCCGATTCCGGGGCGGATCCTCATGTTGTGGCGTGCGATCTGCTCTCCCAGGCGGAGCACGATACAAAGGCATCAGCCATATTGATAACGCCTTCGGAGGTGCTTGCCGGCAAGGTGCTCAAGGCCCTCAAGAAGGCCATCACTACCCTGCCGCGGAAAGACACCATCGCTCAGGCCCTTGACAACCATGGTGCGTGCATCCTCACCAGGGATCTGGATGAGGCCGTAAGCATAGCCAATGAGGTCGCGCCCGAGCATCTGGAGCTCATGCTGGAAAACGCCTATGAATATCTTGGCAGGATAAAGAATGCAGGGGCCGTCTTCCTCGGATATATGACCCCCGAGGCCATAGGTGATTATATGGCCGGGCCCAATCACACCCTGCCCACGGGGTCCACGGCGCGGTTTTATTCACCGCTTGGGGTCTATGATTTCACCAAGCGCACGAGTGTCATCGGGATCTCGAAGCAGGCCATTGACACGCTGGGTCCCATGGCGGTGCGCATTGCCCGCGCTGAAGACCTGGAGGCACATGCACGATCAGTCGAATGCCGTCTGGGCAAACAAGATACTTGATAAGGTCCTGCCTCACCTGCCGCAGCAGACATATCTTGTGGGCGGGTGCGTGCGAGACCTGATCCTTGGAAACGACCCTTCTGACTTTGACCTTGTCACATTCGGCCCTCCCATGGACCTCGCCCTCCAGATCGGTGCGGTAGTAGGAGGCAAGGCCTTTTTCATCGACTCTGAACGCCAGGTGGCCAGAGTTGCTCTTAACCATGGGAAGCTGACCATCGATGTGTCTCCTCCCAGGGGAGCAGACATCGAATCAGATTTAGCTCAGAGGGATATCACCATAAATGCAATGGCCATAAACCCCGCAGACGGTACGCTTATCGACCTGCATGGCGGCAGGCAGGATCTGAAAGAAGGACGAATCCGGCTCATTGCGGAGAAGAACCTGACAGACGACCCTTTACGGGGCTTACGCTGCCTGAGATTCTCAGTACAGCTCCGGTTCTCTATCGATTCAGGCACCATGGAACTCATTCGGAAGAATTCCCTTGCCCTTGAAAGGGTGTCCCCCGAACGGATCAAACAAGAATTTCTCAAGGCATTGGGTTGCCCCGAAGGCTCTATGTTTTTTAGTCTCCTGGCTGATGCACGCTACATCCCGATTCTCTTCGGAATGTCCATCGATAAAGATCGGCTTAAGACCGCCCTGGAATTCGCTTCAGAGATGGATCGATTATTCCATGATGTACGAACATACCTCCCCGGTACAGAGGACCATTTTGAGCATGAACTGGAACATGGTTTGACAAGGGAAGCAGCTTTGCGGTTAACAGCGTTTTTTGCAGGGATGCCCGGTTCAATGCTGCCTGGAGATGAGCCTGACCGTGTCTACTCATGGTGCAAGAGGCTCGCCTTTTCCTCTAAGGCATGCCACGTCATTGCCAAGGCCGTCTCAGGCTTAAGGATCGTGCTCAGCCAGGCCGAAAAACCTGTTCTTACAGGCAGTGAAGTGCACCGGCTTTTCTCTTCCCATGAGGAATGTATCCCTGAGATGCTCTTGCTTGCCATTGTTGCACACAGTCGGGAATCAAGAGAACAAGAGGATTCCTTCACGGTACGCGTCAGAGCACTCTGGGAATATTTCTTGACCGTTTTTACGGTCCATTCGCAGCGTCCGCTGCTCACCGGCGATGACATCATGGAAGCCTTTTGTATGCCATGCGGGCCTAAAATCGGGGTGCTGCTTCGACAGGTTGAAGAGGCGCGTGCTGATGGTTTGATCTCGAATACCCAGCAGGCCCTTGAGTATCTCCGCAAGAATATCTCGGAATAACCCTTCTTGAAAGCAAGGGTAATCTCGTTGACTGCACACATTATGAGACGGCATTGGCGGATTGTCGTTTTACATTCAAGCCAATATTTGGTATAGTTTCCTTCATGAAGGTCGAATCGTGGATGGTCAAGGATGTCGTCACCATTACGAGCAATTCCGCCATCAAGGATGCGCTCATGGTGATGAAGAAGCATTCCGTGCGGCACCTGCCCGTGGTGGATCAGGGCTCTTTTGTGGGGTTAGTGGCGCTGGGGGATCTCAAACAGGCTATTATCGCCTCCATGATAGAGCAGCTCAAGGTCAGCGATGTGATGATCCGCGAGCCATACACCATCACACGGGAGACCACACTTGAGAAGGCTGCCCAGATCATCTATGAGAAACGCATCGGGTGCCTGCCGGTCGTGGAAGACGACAAGATCGTGGGCATCCTCACGGTCAATGACATCCTGAAGGCCTTTATCGACATCATGGGGGTACTCAAAGGCGGCTCTCGAGTCGACGTCATCCTGAAGAACGTTCACGGGTCCTTTGACGAGGTGGTGTCCATCATCGAGTCCAAAGGCGGCTACATCATCAGCGTCGGCATGACTTTAAACGGCGAGGACAACACTCACCATTTCCGTATATCCGGAGGCGATGCCCCCGATATAGCCCGGGAGCTGACAAGCATGGGCTACCGCGGCGTCAAGGTTATTGACTGATTCTTCAGGGAGTGTTCTATCTCCTCGATGCGCAAGCCCTCGACGGCAACCAGCTTGTTCCTGCTTTTCCCCCCCCTGATGATGGATATTTTTGATTTAGAAATTCCGAGGCGTTTGGAGAGGAATTTGATGAGGGCATCGTTGGCCTTGCCCTCCACGGCAGGTGCATTCAGACGGATCACCACGGCATCATTCTTTATCTCTCCGGTACCTTCCCTGGCGGAGTTCGGTTGAACCCTGCACGAAATGATTGCAGAGCCCCCTTTTTGGCTAACCCACATTCCCCTGGTCTCTCATCCAGGACTGGTATGATTCCAGAACGGACTTGAGCTCGTTGAGGAGCGAGTCCTTTTTGGTTTTCAGGTCCGTAAGACTCCGCTCGATCTCGTTCTTTGACCGCTCTGCATCCCTAAGAATTTCACGGGCTTTCAAGGCCGCCTGTGTATACAGTTCCTGGGCCTTCTGCTCCGCCTCCACCAGTTTCTGATTGGCAGAGAGCTGAATCTCGGAGGCCTTTTTATCGGCTGTGGAGAGAATGCTGCGCGCATCGACATCGGCCCGCTTCATCTTTTCATCAGAGAACTGCTTGACCGACAGGAAGAGATCTTCCAGATCTTTCTGTCTACGCTGGACAGCCTCCATCTCGCTCTTAAGCATGGTGTTCTCCTCGATGAGCAGCTCCATGTCCTCGGCAATGTCCAGGAGGAAGGCAATCACCTCGTTCTTGTCAAATCCGGACAGCTTTACCTTGAAGCGTTGTTCCCGGATCATCTCCGGCGACAGTTTCATTTAAAGCCCCCCTTTCAGCCTCATGCCGGTCTCGACGATGGTGCCGGCAACGGCATAGTCAAGGAACACAATTGCTGCGATTATGATAATTGGCGAGAGGTCAATCCCGCCGATTACCAAGGGGAGTCGCCTTCGCAGCCAAGAGAAGAGCGGATAGGTTGCACCCTGAAGGAAACGCACGATGGGATTATAGGGATCAGGGTTCACCCAGGAGATGAGTGCTCCGATGATGACGATCCACATGTAGGCGTTTAGGAGGATATGCAATACCTTGCCGAATCCGATGAGTATGTTGCCGAGGATATACATGACACCTCCCCTCCTCAGGTTATACACCTTCCTATTTGCCGGTTTCATCAAGAGAATGCAAGGGATTTTCCTGTATTTCATCCCTCTTATCACCCGAAGTCATACGGGTGCTTGCAGCGGACATCAAGCTCTGCTAAAGCGTGAGGTGTGAAGTTGTCCAGGGTTGAAATTAAGGGGTTCAAGTCCATTGCAAAAAAGACCGCTCTCGCCGTGGCGGGCGGGGTGACCTGCATTGCAGGTCCCAACGGGTGCGGCAAGAGCAACATCATTGATGCCGTCAGGTGGGCACTTGGTGAGCAGTCGCCCAAGTCCCTAAGGGCTACTGCCATGAATGAGGTGATCTTCTCCGGGACCCAGGAGGTAGGCCCCAGCTCCATGGCCAGCGTTACATTAGAGTTCATCAAGGATGGAGGCCATTTCCCCAAAACCCTGGAGGGGTTCGACCAGGTCTCCATCACCAGGCGGCTTTTCCGATCAGGCGAGAGCGAATACCTCATCAACAACGTCAAGTGCCGGCTTAAGGATATAACGGATCTATTCTTAGACACGGGCCTGCACAGGAACGGCTATGCCATCATCGAGCAAGGCAAGGTCAAGGATATCATCCAATCAAGGCCCGAGGAGATCCGTTACCTTATAGAAGAGGCAGCCGAGGTGGGCAAGTTCCGAGTAAAGCGTACCGAGGCCTTGAGAAGGCTTGAGGCCACATCCAGGAACCTTGAGCGAATCAATGATTTTCTGGGTGAGGTGACAAGGCAGAGAAACGACCTGAGATCCCAGGCGAACAAGGCCAGGAAATATCAGGAACTGCGCAAAGAAGTTAATGAGATCTCCAGGATTCTTTCTACATGCGAACTCAAGGAGATTGCCACGGTCAAAGGGGCCCAAGATGCTGAGCTTAAGGACGTGGAGGCTGGTTTGGACCATGCTGAGACCCAGCGGGCCGGTCTGGTGGAGAAGATGGGTGCGTATGAAACCGAATGTACCCGGATGAAAACCGAAATGGAATCTCTGTCTTCACGTTTAATCGCTGCCGAGTCCAAGCAGTTACTCACAAAGCAGGAGATAGAGGCATCCGAGGCGCGGCTTAAAGACATCAGCTCTACCATGTGCATGCTTACCCAAAACATGGAGGACAGCCGCAAGTCTATTGAGGAGGAGGAGGGAAAGACTGCAACCCTTAAGCAGGAACAAAAAGACCTCACATCCGAGATAGAAGTTATACAGGCGCACATTGCACAACTACAGGCAGGGCATGACAATCTTGTGAGGGAATATGATGCGCTTGAGCGGGAATACAACGAAAAGAGGACAGGGCTCTTTGAGACTATTGGAGATGTGCGTTCACTTGAGCAGCATATTATTGAGATCCAGGACCGCCACAAGGAGGTGACCTCCACTATTAAAAAGAGGCAGCAGGACCTTTCCGCTTCATCCGAGTCCGCTGAAACCTTGTCGCGTGAGCTTACAAATATTGAGATGGAGATTTCCCGCAGAAACGATAACATGCCGCCCCTCCGGCATCAGATCGATGATAAAACCGGAGAAATTAATGCCGCCAAATCCCGCATTGAGGGTTGTACACAGACTCTGATTGATCTTGAAAAGACTCATGCCGAGATCCTTGCCAAGCTTTCTGTCCTCGGCAGGATCCTCGATGCGGAATCCTCTCCGGCGAAAGGCCCGGACAAAGGGCACCTAAACGGGGCAAAGAAGGTATCGGATCTTCTCAGCGTCCAGGCCGGGTTCGAGACCGCGGTCGGCAGATCCATGGGGACTGCGTTGGACTACCTGATCTTCCGTGATCATGAAGAGATCCTTGCACTTAAGGAGTTCGAAACGAAAAGCCCCGGCTTTGTGATCGAGCGACCCCATATTGATAATCATGTGCAGGGCCCGCCTCCTGGAAGCAGTGGCGTGCTGGGGCACCTTAAGGATTTTATCAAGACCCATGACGGCTATGCGGATCTTGTGCATGCACTTTCCCAGAACATGTGGGTGGTCGAAGGGCTTGATACGGCCATCAAATTGTGGAGGCGGGGACAGCGTTCATGCAGCTTCGTCACCATGGATGGGATGATCCTGGAACCCACAGGTGTCATCAGGACCACACAGGAACACACGAAGTATGCGGACGCGCTCAAGGCAAAGGCCGAGATGAAGGAACTGGGTGAACGAAGGCATACCACCCAGGCGGATATGGAGCAGCAGCAGCGGTTGCTCCGGCAGGCTAAACAGGAGCTTTTCGATCTTACGGCGGAGCACGATAACGCCTGCGCCGCGTTGAGCTTCCTGGAACGGGAGATAGCGACCTTTGTCGAGAAAAAAGGGCGCATCCTGGCCCAGAAGGAGAGGATCCTCGACCAGCAGCGCACATATGAGGCGGAACTCGCCCAGACAAATGATCTTGCAGCCAGGCTTGACACTCAGGCAGCATCGTGTGCGCAGCAAAAGGTTACCCTTGAAGGTGAGCGGATGAAGCGGGAGGAAGCCCTCAAGGAGATTGATGAAAGAAAGAATGCATCCAGGCTTGAGCTTACCACGATGCAGACCGAGATGCAGGTAACCCGGGAGCATCTTAATGATCTGAAGGTCATCTTCGCAGAGAAGGCTGCAGCCATCAAGGCACTTCAAGAGGCTTTTGATAAGCGAAGACAGGCCATGGTAAAGGACCAGTCCAGGATCGATGAGCTTATGGAAACCAGGGTTTCCGTGGAGCAGGTTATGCTCGCAGCCGTGCAAGAGATGGAAGCGGCACAAACATCTATCGAAAGCCTCAAGATCTCATATGCAGCCCTCATGCCCGAATATGAAAAGACGCTGGGTCTGTTAAGGGCTTCACAGGAAGAGGACAGGATACTGCGCAATACCATTGATGAGATGGAGAAAATGCGTTCCGCAGTCCTCTTGAAGAGGAAAGAATTCGAGATCGCCTATGCCATGAACCTCGAACGGATGGAAGGGAGATTCGGCCAAGGCATCCCCGAGATCCCGGATGTCTTTGATGCAGGGCAGGCTCGGCAAAGGGTCGGCGAGCTTGAGGAGCGGATAGAAAAGATGGGGCAGATCAATTTTGCCTCGCTGGAAGCCTTCGAGCAGGCGCAGAAACGATGGGAAGATCTCCACCGGCAGTATGAGGACATCATTCATGCAAGCACCAGGCTGAAAGAGGTGATCTCGAGTATCGAACGCCAGAGCATCAAGGCATTCACTGCAACCTTTGTTAAGGTGAAGGAGAACTTCCAGGAGATCTTCATTGCCATGTTCGGCGGAGGAAAGGCGGACCTTGTCCTGGCCGAGGGAGACGAGATAGAGGCCGGCATCGAAATCTTTGCATCTCCACCCTTCAAGAGACTTAAGGCCATGAGCCTCCTGTCGGAAGGAGAAAAGACCCTATGCGCCATAAGCTTCATATTTGCCCTATTCAAGGTCAACCCATCGCCTTTCTGCATCCTGGATGAAGTGGACGCACCTCTTGACGATGCCAATGTTATCCGGCTCAATCGTCTCATAAGGTCTTTCTCAGACGATTCCCAATTCCTTATTGTCACCCATAACAGGCACACCATGGAAACGGCTGATATCCTCTATGGCGTCACCTTTGATGTACCGGGGATCAGCAAGGTAGTCTCCATGGTCCTGGAGGAATTACAGGGATAAAACAATTCTTCATAAAGGGAAAATATTTACCGTTTTCTCTTTTTCTTTCCCGAAAAAACAGCTTACTAGAGAGGTTTGATCCGTGCACATATATTGCAAGGAAATAACAAGAGGTATGATTCATGACGCGGGTTATCGCAGTTACATCCGGTAAGGGAGGAATCGGCAAGAGCAACTTCGTGCTCAATGTAGGCATAGGGCTTGCTGCAATGGATTCGAATGTGTTGATCCTGGATGCCGATCTTGGGCTGGCGAATCTCGATGTCCTCTTAGGCGTAAGGCCTAAGAGGACACTTGAGGATGTGGTGCTGGGAAGGTCAAGCCTGAATGATATCATTATCAAGACCGATTACCGCGTCCGTCTGATACCCGGGGCCTCAGGCATACCGGACTTGGCTGATCTCGGCAAGGAAAAGATCGGTACACTCCTTGAGGCTGTCAGGGAAATATCCCAGGACACCGACTTCCTCCTTGTTGACACCTCATCGGGTATATCAAGCGGGGTTATATCGTTCCTTATGGCTGTTCCCGAGGTTGTCGTCGGGGTGAGCGATGAGCCCACAAGCCTAACTGACGCCTATGCACTTATAAAGGTGCTCAAACGTAACGGGTACGATGGCAGGATCTCGATGTTTGCAAGTCAGGTCAAGAACAGTACAGCAGGGCATGCCCTCTACAAGAAGATATCGTCCGCGACCCAGAGATTCCTCGACATCCAGGTGGAGTTTTTGGGAAGTATCTATTCCGACGAAAAGCTCGTAAGGGCGGTAACCGATCAGGTCCCTGCCATCGTGAGGTTCCCCACCTCCGACATCGCACGCTGCTACCGGGTCATCGCCCTGACCATGCTCGGACAGAAGGGTGTAAGTGTAGACGTTGAAAGGCTCTGGTCCCGTCTCATCAACATGATCATTAAAGGGGCAAAACCCAAGGTGGTAAGGGCGGTATCTTTCAACGGAGAAGTCCCGGGCAAGGCACTTGAGAAGACCTTCGAAGATATCCTGGATGAGCAGCGCAAAACCCGCCTCCTTCTGGAGCGCTTACTTACGAGGCTTGAGCAGGGAGCTACCAATACCAGAAGCCACAAGGGATATTCTGCGTGATAGCTGCCTTTGAAACAGCCCGTGGACCTTTGTGGATATCGGGCAGCACCGACACGGTAGACGGCATTTCCTGGGATCCCTTAGACGGCATGAAACATCATGGCGAATTGGATTGGATGCTTAATGCCCTCGACTCATATTTTCTGGGAAAACTCAGCAGATTCCCGGGCGGCCTTCTGTTCATGGGAATAGGCACCCTGTGGGTTCGAACCCCTCAAATTTCACGACCTTTTGTGAGCTCCCAGCAGATACTCTCGGCTATTGAACAGATACCCTACGGCACAACCAAGACCTACTCCGATGTGGCATCGACCGTTGGAAAGCCCGGAGCTGCACGTGCCGTAGGTGCTGTGTGCAGATCGAATCCCATACCTATCCTCATCCCTTGCCACCGTGTGGTAGGACAGCGCTCTCTTGGTGGATACACCCCAGGAATTCATCTGAAAGAGTTCCTGTTAAAGCATGAGGGAAGTCTCGAATAGACTTCAGCATGATACGGAAAGATAAGACCGAGCGAAACCGGGGAATCCATTTGACAAAAAAGAGAGGCATGGCATAGGGAGATCATGTGCTCAAGATATATGCTGATGCCCTCGAGGTGATCTAGGTGAGGCCTCTTGTAGACTTGCACGAAAGGCGAATCAGGTATGTAAGGGTCTCTGTCACCGACCGGTGCAATCTGAGGTGCAGGTACTGCATGCCTGAGGGTGGTATAGAGTGGGTCCCCCATGAGCAGATCATGACCTATGAAGATCTTTATCGCATCCTGAAGATATGCATCGGCAGGGGTGTTGAGAAGGTCAGGATAACAGGCGGGGAACCCCTGGTCCGCAAGGGCATAATCGATTTCATCGAGAAGGTGAGTACGATATCCGGCCTTGCAGATCTATCCCTCACTACCAATGGTATCCTCCTGGAGGATATGGCACACAAGTTGAAACAGGCAGGTCTGAAGAGGATTAATGTGAGCCTCGACACCCTTGATAAGAAAAAGTTTGCCTATATTACCAGGATCGATGCCTTTGACGAAGTCATCAAGGGTATCAGCCGCGCCCTTACGTATGATCTGAGCCCGGTCAAGATCAATGTGGTGGCGATCCGCGGTTTCAATAACGACGAGATCCCCGAGTTCGCCGGACTCACCCGGGCGCTCCCCGTAGAGGTACGCTTCATAGAGCTCATGCCCATCGGATGCATTACCAAATACCCTGGGCATGAGGGCATCAGCGCCTCGGAAATCAAGGATTCCATAGAAAATGTTTATGGGCCTATGGAAAAACTCAAGGGGGGGCTTGGCCCTGCCAGGATCTATCAAATACCAGGCGCTCAAGGGAGGATAGGCCTTATCGGGTCTTTGAGCGAACGCGATTTCTGTGGGGCATGCAATCGAATACGAATAACTGCCAGGGGGTACCTGAGACCGTGCCTTTTTTCCGAGGACCTGATCGATCTGCTTACACCCATGAAGGGCGGAATATCAGATGAAGGACTGGAAGGGCTTATCGAAGAGGGCGTCAGGAGAAAGCCTCCCTCCCACGGCATCTGCAGGGGTATGGAACTGGTCCACGAAGGTCCAAGGACAAAGATGTCTGATATCGGAGGATAAAGAGATTAGGGTTGTAAATGGGCCTGCACAACTTCCAGGAGTTTATTGAAGGAGACGAGGTCTTTCTTGAAGAGGACCTTGTTGGTGTTCAGAAAAGACAGCCCTGAAAATTTTTCCTTTTTGGTCTCTTCAGAAGCCCATACTACTTTGCAATAAAGCGATATCTCTCCGACGTCATGGAGATCGTCTATGGCCAGCCTCACCACCGATCCCACCGGGATATGTACCCCTGAGATGCATACACCCTCTGCACTCGCATTCACTACAGTGATGGGCTTCACGTTCTCGCTGATATCCACGGAGCCCTTCACCTCGGGAAAGGGTATTCTTTCGTATATTCTCTTTTCCTTTTTGGTGGGCATGGTTGCAAAAAAATACATCGTAGATGTATGTATGTCAAGACCGTATACTTGGTCTCGATTACAATTGCGAAAAGAGGTAAACTATCCGCCATTGGAATAACTCAAAGGCTTTACAAAAGGCATATGCGTTTTATGAACGGAGGGGCTATGGACTTCGATCTTTCCGAACACCATCTGATACTCAAGGAAACCATCCGGCGGTTTGCCGCACAGGAAATTGCTCCAAGGGCCGCAACCATGGACCGAGACGAGACCTTTGATGAACATCTCTGGGAAAAGGGCAGGGAACTGGGGTTTGTCGGAATGGGCATAAGCCAGGAGTATGGGGGCAGTTTCATTGATTTTCTATCGCTCGGCATCATGGCAGAAGAGGTGAGCAAGGTCGATCCGGGTGTTGCCGTTGTCTTCGGTGCCCATTCGGTCCTGTGCGGCAATAATATCGAGCGCAACGGCACGGATGAACAGAAGAATAAATACCTCCCGCTGCTTGCATCGGGCAAGATGAGGGGTTGCATGGGTATTACAGAGCCGGGCGCAGGTTCTGATGCGCTGTCCATACGCACCAGGGCGCGTAAAGTTGGCAAAGAATATGTGATCACCGGCAGCAAGATGTTCATATCGAACGCCCCATTTGCGGATGTGGCCCTCATCTATGCCACCACCGACCCTTCTCAGGGACCCAAGGGGCTCAGTGCCTTTATCGTTGAAGAGACATTCCCCGGCTATACGAGGGGCAAGAAATTGTCCAAGATGGGGCTCCGCTCATCTCCCACAGGCGAGATCATTCTGGAAGATTGCCGTGTGCCGGAGGAAAATCTCTTAGGCGGGATTGAGGGTACGGGTCTTTCCGTCATGTTTTCAGGGCTTGACGTAGAACGTATCCTTTGGAGTGCTCAGGCCATCGGCATCGCACAGGCGGCCTTTGACGCTGCGCTCAAGTATGCAAAGGAACGGCAGCAGTTCTCACAGCCCATCATCACCTTCCAGATGATCCAGGACAAGCTCGCAAGCATGCTCGTAGAGATCGAGGCCGCACGCCTGCTTGCATACAAGGGCCTTGCCTGCCTTGACAGCGGAAAGAAACGTCAGACCAGGATGATAGCTGCACAGGTGAAGCTCTATGCCTGTGAGATGGTGAACAGGATCACCTCGGAAGCCCTGCAGATCCACGGCGGATACGGATACATGAAGGAATTCCCCCTGGAGCGGTACCTGCGGGACGGAAGGGCCTATGCAATCGGTGCCGGCACGAGTGAGATCCAGAAGCTCATCATCGGGGGTTATCTCATGGCCTGAGGCCGTCGGGTAACCTTGATAATGGCAGGCCTTAAAAAGGCCCTGTGATTTGCATACAATCATCTGCCTATTATTATTTGATAGATAACTGTTCTGTTGCGCTATCCCATGGAGACGAGGGCACGTAAGACACTTGTGTGGAGAAGGCTATGATCAGAGATATCAAGAAGATGGCAGGGACGAACTATGATGTGTTGGTGATCGGCGGAGGCATCACCGGTGCCTTCATTGCCTGGGACTCTGCTCTGAGGGGGCTGAAGGCGGCCCTCATCGACAAGGGTGATTTCGGGGCAGCCACCTCGGCGGCTACGTCAAAACTCATCCATGGAGGCTTGCGCTATCTAAAGACATTTGAAGTAGGCCTGGTGAGGGAATCACTCCAAGAGCGCAGGATCATGGAGATCATCGCCCCACACCTCGTCTACCCCCTGCCCTTTGTTTTTCCGGGCTATGGCTGGGGTATGCGGGGCATGCCCGCCGCCATTTCCGCCATGGTCTTTTATGACACGCTCTCCTATGACCGGAAGTGGATCAATGACGATGACAAGAAGATCCCCGGACATGAAAAATTCTCCGCCGACCAGATCCTTGCCATGGAGCCCATCCTTGACCCGGCAGAGCTCAAGGGCGGGGTCATCTATTATGACTGCCAGATGTACAGCCCCGAGCGGCTTACTCTGGAGCCCATCCTCTCGGCCGCGGAATACGGGGCCGATGTCGCCAACTATGTGAAGGCTGAAGACCTCATCATGGATGGGAACCGGATTACAGGAGCGCACGTAGTGGAGCTGTTGACCGGCTCTGAATACGACATCAAGGCTTCCATCACGGTGAACGCTGCAGGCCCATGGGCCGACCTCATCCTGGGAAAGATCAGGGGGAGGAAGCACCACGGCCTCATCCGCTCCAAAGGCATTCACATCATCACAAAACCTCTGCATAAGGATCATGCCCTGGTCCTTCAGACGAAGACCGGCAGGCATTTCTTTATCATACCTTGGAGGGGATTCAGTCTCATCGGCACAACGGATGACGTCTATAAGGGCCACCCGGATGACTTTAAGGTTACTGAGGCTGATATTACCGATTTCTTAGGCGAGATCAATGCAACCGTCCCTGCCGCCAGGCTCACCAGGCAGGATATCGTGTATCAGTATGGGGGGCTGCGTCCCATTGTTGAGAAGGAGACGAGTGTCGAGGTGGAGGTCTATGACGCCTCTCGTAAGTACGAGCTCTACGATCATGAACTCGACGAAGGGGTCAAGGGGTTCGTCACCGCCATCGGCGGCAAATACACTACCTCCCGCAACATGGCCAAACAGCTTGTTGATATGATCTTCACCAAGCTTGGAAGGGATGCTGTGCCCTGCCAGACCCATACAACGCCCCTCTATGGTGGAGAGATGGGGAGGTTTGCCAGTTTTGTTGAGCGGGCCAAGATCCTTAGGGCTGGAGATCTCGATGATACTGTTATCGAGAATCTGTGCCGCAACTACGGCAGCCGCTACCAGAATGTCATTCAACTTGCGGAAAAAAAGAAGTACGTATCCGCTATCTGTGAGTCCTTCCCGGATATCTGGGCCGAGGTAGTCTATGCCATCAGGGCTGAGATGGCGGTTTCCTTAAGTGACGTGCTCTTCCGCAGGACCGGGCTATGCACGCTCGGCAACCCGGGTACTTCTATCATTGAAGAGGCTGCGGATGTGATGGCCAAAGAACTCAAGTGGAAGAAGGCCAAGAGAAACCAGGAGATTGATAAGGCCTTGGACGTCTTTACCATCAGAGCTGAGTGAGCGTGCATGACGTGAAGCATTGAATGAAAGGCAAGAGGGTCCTCCTCGTCAATCCATGGATCTATGACTTTGCTGCCTATGACCTGTGGGCAAAGCCTCTGGGGCTGCTCTTCATCGGCGCCCTTTTGAGAAAGAACGGGTGCGGGGTGGACTTTATTGACTGCTTGAAGGCAGACAATGATCTTATTAAGAAACCGGGCGGGCATGGAAGATTTCCTCGTAAGATCATACCCAAGCCGCCTGCCCTCAAGACAATTCCGAGGAATTACGCAAGGTATGGTATTACACCCGAGGCATTCCTCCATGAGCTTGAGAAGGTAGCTAGGCCCGATGTAGTAATGGTCACATCCATGATGACCTACTGGTACCCGGGGGTGTTCGAGGCCATAGGGATTATCAAGAGATACCTCCCCGGAGTCCCTGTAATCCTGGGCGGTGTATATGCGACCTTGTGCACAAGGCATGCCGAGAATTTCTCCGGGGCGGATTATGTTTTGACTCATAAGGGGGAGTTCAAGGTCCTTAAGCTTTTAGAGGAACTTTTGGGTCATACCCCTGTGTATGTCCCTGACATGAACGATCTGGATATGATGCCCTACCCCTGTTTTGACCTTGTCCCGGATCTGCGTTATGTATGCATCAGAACTTCCCGAGGATGTCCGTACCGCTGCACCTACTGTGCCTCCCATTATCTGTGCGGATCTCAGCACCTGAGGGACCCGGTCAGGGTGGCAGATGAAATCGAGTTCTGGAACCGTGAACATGGGGTGCATGATGTTGCCTTTTATGATGATGCCCTGCTTACACCTCTCCCCCATGCCCAAGCCCTGCTCCATGAGATCGCATCCAGAAACCTCGGCGTAAGGTTCCATTGCCCCAACGGGCTTCATGCGAGGGAAATCACCCGGGAGACAGCCATGCTTATGAGGCAGGCAGGGTTTGCCACCATCAGGCTCGGCCTTGAGACGACAGACCCATTGAGGCAGCGCACAAGCGGCGGCAAGGTGACAAACAGAGAATTCATCCGTGCTATGGAGAGCCTGCACAAGGCAGGGTATGATTCGGAAGAGATCGGGGTTTACATCCTTTGCGGGTTGCCGGGCCAGGAGGCCTCAGAGGTGATGGATGCGGTACGATTTGTCAAAGAATACGGCGGCAGGCCCAGGCTCTCTGAGTATTCACCCATACCTCATACGCAGCAGTGGGAGGAGGCGAAGAGAGCGAGCCCGTACCCCATAGAAGAGGAGCCCCTGTTCCAGAACAATACACTGCTACCCTGCAGGTCGGATCGATTCACCTACGAGCAGTACCAGGATATCAAGATATCCCTCAAGGAATTTGATACGAAGGTCTCTTGATATGTTCAGGCAGACATTGCCTGGAAACCCTTGATGATGGCAGTGAGCACGTCATTGACCGGTGTCGGGATGCCATGCTCCCGACCGTATCTGCAGATGGCCCCATTCAGGGCATCTATCTCGGTGAGCCTGCTGCCCTTGGCCATGTCCTGGAGCATGGAGGACCGATGTGTTGCTGTGGGAGGGAGCTGAATCTCTGTCAGGATCTTATAATATGCATCAGCGTTTTCATAGGGCAGCTTCACCCCCTTTGCGAGGGCAACTCCAAAGATCTCATGGATGATCTGCCGCATGACTTCCATCACTTCGGGGGCTTCCCGCAGGTGGCCGTAAGGCACATTCAATATGGCGCCCAGTGCATTCAGGGAGCAGTTATAGAGTACTTTTCCCCAGAGGAACGATGCGATATCATCACAGAGTGCACTGGGGATCCCTGCATCATTAAGGTGGTCACAGACGAGTTTGATCGGGGCGAGGGGTGCAGTTCCGGATGGCGAGCCTAAGAGCACCTTGTCGGCATATACTGTCACCCGAGCTGTGCCGGGCCTTTCGACCTCGGCTCCGAAGATGACACGGGCCCCCACGGTCCTTTCCCACCCGACGGCTTGGGCAATGGCCTCCCAGTTTCCCAGCCCGTTCTGGATGGAAAAGACGAGCGTCCCTTCATGGATGAAGGGAAGTGTCTGAGAGATGACCTGGGCTGTGTGGTATGACTTCACGCTGAGCAGCACGACATCGAAGCTGCCGGACAAACCTTTCGTTCCATAATATGCCTTTACGCTGTCGAGCCTATGCTCTCCCCAGATGCCGGTAATCGAAAGGCCCTGCTTCTGCAGGGCAAGCAGATGATCGTCCGTACCTACAAAGGTCACATCATGGCCGTGTTCTGCGAGCAACCCCCCGAATATACTCCCGAGGGCGCCTGCGCCCATCACCAAGTATTTCATTGCAGCCCTCTCATCCGGCCATAGCGAGAATTTGCCCGTGTGCCGGATATTCCATACCAGAGGCGGCCGTGTGCTGCAACCGCCACTTCAGGTATCCATGGATGGAAGCAATGGCATCCTGGGGGGTCCGGTAGACCGCAAGTCCGGCATCTCTAAAGATCGAGAACATCCTGATCCGCACCTCCTCGATGTCAAGGATATTTTCCGTAAACTGTGAGAGGATGGGGATGACCGGTTTGTCGATCTTCAGCGCCGCCTCGACGATGGCATGGGGACCGCTCTCGATCTGGTCTTTCTGGAATGATGTTATGAAGTCCAGTGAGAAATAGGGGATAATGGCATCGATGTTCTCATCTTGGGCCATGGCCTCGATGGTATGGGCCATGATGGTGAAATCGAAGCCGTAAAACCCAAGATCCACGGGGTTCGTGGTGCTGGTGTTCACGTTGCTTATGCGCTCGCTGATACGCCTTTGGACTCCATCTGAGAGCTCCGGAAGCGATAAAGCGGCCAGAGAGGATATATCGGTGAAGAGCACGGATGTCCCTCCGCCTGCACCCAGGAAGCCGAGTCTGGACCCGGCCGGTGTCCTCTCGGCAATGGCCATCATGGTGAGGTCCACCATCTGCTCGAAATTAACTGCCTCGATACCGTGATTTTGCCTCATGACAGCGGTCCAAATTTCATGGCTTGCTGCCATGGCCCCTGTGTGGGAGGCCGCGGCCCTTGCCCCCTGTTCGGTGATCCCGCCCTTGAGGATAACCACAGGCTTTTTTGCAGTAGTCTTTTTCAAGGCCTCAATAAAGCGCCTGCCGTTCTTGATGTCTTCAATGTAGGCTGCAATCACCCTGACGGTATCATCATCGGCCAGGTACTCCAGATAATCCTCCACCTTCAGGTCGATTTGGTTCCCGTATGATACCACCTTGTTCAACTCAAGTTTGCGGGAATTGGCCATGCGCATAAAGTTGTGCGTCATGCCGCCTGATTGCCCGAGAAAGGCCACCTTGCCGATCCCGGTTAAAGGCGATTTGGGGACGTCACAGGTAACGGCGGACCCGGTGCAATGAACCCCGATGCAGTTGGGACCGATGATCCTGGTCCCTCCCTTGTGTGCTGCTTTAAGCATGGCCTTCTCAAGTTCCACATTTCCGATCTCGGAAAAACCGGAGGTGAAGAAGTGAATGAATTTGATGCCCTTGCGTGCTGCTGCCTCTACCGTCTCCAATGCTTTGCCGGCAGGTACGCCCACAATAGCTAAATCTACGGGTTCCGGGATATCATCCAGGGTGGGATACACCTTGACCCCACTGATCTCTGTATACTTGGGATTTACCGGGTATAGCCTTCCCTTATAGCCTGCCATCTGGAATATTTGGTAGTACGGCATCTTGCCGCCCCCCAGATGGGGAGATGCACCGACTACCGCGACGCTCTCAGGGGAAAAAAGCCTTTGAAGATCCATATGTACTCCTCTTCTATGTTGCACAGGATGTGTTATGATCATAGCATAATACCAAAACAATGATAGGACTACCAGTATTTTGTCTTGTGCATTGAGATAGCGATGAACACACAGGAACGTGAAAAGGGCTTGAATCTTTCTTGGCGAACCTCTAGATCTTACACCAATGTATCAGAGACCAGTCCATTTTATGACTATTCGCATAACGTTACCCGTCAGGTCCATTTATGCACGGCTTGGCTTCAAGAAAGGGGTGACCGAACTCAAACCTGCTGAGAAGGAGAAGGTGGACAAGACCATTGAGGAAGCAAAAGATATTGTTCATCTCAAGGGGGCTGCCCACATAATTGGTATATTGCAGGTTGATCATGTTGGGATCGAACTCGAAGGCGGGATTATCCTCTCAAGCAGTTCTCTCGCCCGGATGCTTTCAGGATGTACTCAAGTCCTGCTCATGGGGGCGACTGCAGGGCAGAATATTATGGATGCCATTGCTCAAGCCACATCATCAGACAATCTTACCCGTGCAGTAATGCTCGATGCGGTTGCCAGTGAGATGACCGATGGAGCACTGGACTGGATTATGGATTATGTAAATCAGGATCTTATGAGGCGGGTGCAACATCTCACAAAAAAGCGATTTTCCGCCGGGTATGGTGATTTTTACCTGGAGAACCAGAAAGCCATGTATGATCTGCTCCGAATGGGGACCATCGGGGTGTCTATTACGGATAGATGCATCCTCATCCCGGAAAAGAGCGTTACCGCCGTAGCTGGAGTGGCTGCACTGAGATAGATTATGCAGGTTTGCAAGTGAGGTTTTTGCGTGAACACAAAACTCAAGATTCAAAAGAAGATGCGGGAAGGGCTGGTCATTCTGGATGGGGCTACCGGCACTCAGCTTCAGGCGTTGGGCATGCCCGATGGGGAGTCGCCGGAGATATTCGGCATCAAAAACCCGGATGCCATCAAGGCCGTGCATCAGGGTTACCTGGAAGCCGGCTCGGATATTATCTATACCTGCACCTTTGGTGCGAACCGGTACAAGCTCCCACAGTATGGTCTCACCGATGTTCATGAAGTGAACAAAAGACTTGCTGCCATCGCCAAGGAAGCGGCCGGAAAAAGGGCGCTCGTGGCAGGAGATATCGGCCCTACGGGCCGATTTGTAGAGCCATTCGGGGACTTAAGTTTTGAGGATGCCGTTGTCTGCTACAAGGAGCAGGTACAAGGGCTTCTGGAGGGCGGCGTTGATCTCTTTGTGATCGAGACCATGATCGACATCCAGGAGACCAGGGCAGCGCTGATTGCCATAAAGGAGGTCTCGGACCGGTTCACCATCTGTTCCATGACCTTTGATGCCTCCGGCAGGACGCTGAACGGTACGGATCTTTTATCAGCGCTTATCACATTACAGGCCCTCGGAGCGGACGTGGTAGGGTGCAACTGTTCGGCAGGGCCGAAAGAGATGATCTCGCTGATCAGACAGATGAAACCCTATGCAAAGGTACCACTCGTTGCAAAACCTAACGCAGGGCTACCCAAACTTAAAGAGGGAAAGGCGTTTTTTGAAATGGGTGCAGAAGAATTTTCCAGCTTCGGACCTGCATTCGTGGATGCCGGCGCCAGACTGCTCGGTGGTTGCTGCGGTACGACTCCGGAGCATATCAGGATGCTTCGAAAGAATTGTGACGGTCTGAAGCCGCAACCACCTCAGGTAAAATCCATAGGCGCAGTAAGTTCGCATGCAAAGACGGTAATGTTTGAAAGAGGCGGTCCGCTCATCATCATCGGCGAGCGTATAAACCCGACAGGGAAGAAGGATCTCCAACAGGAACTCCTGCAGAGGAAGTTTTCTCTTGCGGGTTCATATGCCAGGGACCAGGTAAAAAAGGGTGCATCCATCCTTGATATAAATGTCGGCATGCCGGGACTCGATGAAAAGGGCGCTTTGAGGGAGGTTGTGAAGCAGATTGCACTGACCACCGATGCCCCCTTGTGCATCGATACATCGCGTGTCGATGCCCTTGAGGCCGCACTGAGAGTTTATCCGGGACGCGCGCTGATCAATTCCATTTCAGGAGAGGAGAACACCCTTGATGAACGGTTGAAGCTTGCTGCATTCTATGGGGCCATGTTCATCCTCCTGCCCATCGCCGGCAGGGCGGTGCCGAAGACATCATTTGAGCGCAGAAAGATCATCAAGGACGTCTATGCCAAGGCTCTCCGGTATGGATTCACGAAAGATGATATCATCGTGGACGCACTTACCATGGCTGTATCCGCCGATGGTGGGGCTGCCCTGGAGACACTCAAGACGATTGACTGGTGCAACACTACATTCGGCTCAAAGACCGTTGTGGGACTCTCGAATGTTTCCTTCGGTCTGCCTGAGAGGAAATGGGTAAATGCATCGTTCCTGGCTATGGCGATCAGTGACGGCCTGACGTGCGCCATAGCGAATCCGGAAAGTATCGAGCTCATGAGCATCAAAAAGGCCTCAGATGTACTTGCAGGCAGGGACAAGGATGCATCTGCCTTTATCAGCTTTTTCAGCGGCCCCAAAGGGCAGGTGCCGGGTCCTGAGAAAGAAGTGCGGGATAAAACCTCCAAAGAAAGAATCTACCAGGCAGTTATTGAAGGGGATAGGGATGGGATTCAGACCCCTATTGATAAAGCTATTGCTGAAGGGTTGAGCGCCCGAGCTCTGGTGGATGAGCTCATGGTCCCTGCCATCCGGAAGGTCGGGGAGCTCTACGAGAAAAAGACTTACTTTCTGCCTCAGCTCATCGCCAGCGCCGAAACCATGAAGCGCGGCTTCGAGCACCTGGCGCCCCGTCTCAATGAGGAAGGGATATCTTCTGCCGGAAAAGGAACGGTCATGCTTGCAACAGTCAAGGGTGACATCCACGATATCGGGAAGAATATCGTTGGGTTGATGCTGAAAAACAATGGGTTTCATGTGATCGACCTAGGCAAGGATGTGGATCATGAGGCATTACTTGAAGCCGCAAGGAAACATAATCCCGACATTATCGGCCTTTCGGCCCTCATGACCACCACTATGGTAAATATGCAGGAGGCCGTGCGAAGCATAAAGGATTCCGGGCTGGTTTGCGACTTCCTTGTAGGAGGTGCCGTGGTGACAGCAGACTATGCTGAATCCATAGGTGCCAATTTCGCCAAAGACGGTGTTGAAGCGGTCCGGGTTGCAGAATATTTAATCAGCTTGAAGCGGAATACGAACATTTGAATACATTTTAGTAGGTTTAATGGTCTGACTGCGCGGTTTTGTTGATTGAAGCGATTGATCGAAGACCATAGCCGATGTCCTACTTTCCCTTCAGGAGCTCGTCGATCTTATCTTCGGCCGAAGTGCATTGCCAGCACCCGATGTTGCCGTTCTTTGACACTACGACCTTAGTGGGCACACCCCTGACGCCGTATGTGCGCGCAACCGTTGCGTCGTTGTCAAGGAGGATAGTGTAAGGCAGAGAATATTTCTCTGCAAAAGAGGCCACCTTTTGAGGGCTCTCCATTACATAAATTGATATAAGCTCGAAGTCCTTGCCTTTCATGACGGTATGGAGCTTTTTCAGGTTCGGAATGTCTTTTTTACAGTATGGGCACCATGTGGTAGTGAAGTCCAGGAGTACCACCTTGCCCCGATAGTCCTTCAATGATCTGACCTTTCCGCTGAGATCCTTCAGGGAGAAGTCGGGAGCCATGGTAACGTCTTGTTTCGTACCGATCTTTTGCTCATCCGTGTCGCTGCCTTTTACAACACCTATGTTCATGGAGAGTGCGGCTACAATAAATAGGGCGGATAAGAGAATTGCCAGACAGATCTTCTTTTTCATGGTGAGAGGACTCCTTTTTAAAGCATGAATTTACCCGCAGTGACAAGAAAGTATTCACCCATTGCAATAAAGATGCAACCAAAGAGCTTTTGGATACGGACCATCCATGGGCCCGACTTGGGAAGGCTTGTCAAAAGGGCTGTGAACGTACCCAGGAGTATGAGGATTGTCCCCATACCGAAGGCAAATACAAAGAGCAGGGCCATGCCAAAGACGATGTTCTGTTTTGTTGCCACATAACTCAAAAGCACGGCCAGTACGGGCGCGGAGCAGGGGCTCATGATAATACCCGATGCGATGCCCAGGAGCAGCGCCCCGAGCATGCCTTTTCTTCGGGTAGTGAATATCGGGCTGCTGAAGAAGCGTGGCAGGGGGATAAAGAAGACATCAAGCATGGAGAGGCCCATGAGGATGAAGATATTTGCCACGACCAGGTTTGTCCATGGGTTGGTCTGGATGGTACCGAAAAAACTTCCCGTAAGCCCGGCGATGCTGCCTAAGACCATATATGTCAGCGATGTCCCGAGTACGTATACCAATGAAAGGAGAAAGCCGTTCATACGCGACCCCCTTCCCTGGGACCCAATGAAAGAAACAGTAATGGGGATGAGGGGATACATGCATGGGGTGAAGCTGACGAGGACACCGCCGATATATGAAGAGAGAAGGGCAAGAAGCATAGATCCTTGAAGATATGTGTCAAGGCCGCTGGTCAGATTCTCAAACATATGGGCTCTTTTCGTAGCTTGTCAAAAGCGCTACTTCCAGAAACGAATCTACCACAAAGCAGACCTTTAAGGAATTCGATAAGAAATAGACCCATCATATATTCACACAGCAAGCGGCCTTTGGTCCTTCATCCTTTGCCGGTTTTGCTTATATAAATAATAATTAAAGTATTGACAGGAAGATTTGTTAATAGTAATTATTATCATTAAATAAATCGTTTTTGTTATTTCTCGAGATTTTAGCTATTGGTGATCAGATGATAAAAAAACAACAGAGGATGACAAGGCAGAGGATGATTATCCTTGACGAATTAAGTAAGGTGAGAAGCCACCCCACGGCCTATGAAGTCTATGAGATGGTCAGATCGAGACTCCCTCGGATCAGCCTCGGCACGGTGTATAGAAACCTTGAACATCTCTCTGCAAACGGGCAAATCCTGAGGCTCGACCTGGGACAAGGTCAGAGGAGATTTGATGCAGTAACGGATGATCATATGCATATCAGGTGCCTTTCCTGCGGTAGGGTAGATGATGTTCCCTTGAATCCATCCATGGAGATAACTACTATTAAGGGCATTGTGAGGAACGATAGCGGTTATGAGGTCTTGGGTTGCGGGATGGACTTCCTGGGTATTTGTCCGAACTGTAAAAAGGCTGAACGAACAAAAGATTAATGGATCAAAGGTCTAATCACAAACAATAAAACGAATACTACTCTTAAGGAGGAACACCATGGGAAAGTTAAAGGGCTCACGGACGGAAAAGAATCTACTGGGCTCATTTGCCGGAGAATCCCAGGCTCGCAACCGCTACACATATTTTGCGAGCCAGGCCCGGAAAGAGGGCTTCATGCAGATAGCCGACATCTTCGAAGAGACCGCAAGCCAGGAGAAAGAGCACGCCAAGAGATTCTTTAAGTTTCTTGAAGGCGGAGAAGTGGAGATCCAGGCAAGCTTTCCTGCCGGCGTCGTCGGCACGACCCTGGAGAACCTTAAAGCGGCTGCTGCAGGGGAGCACTATGAGCAGTCAGAACTCTACCCGGGATTTGCCAAGACAGCCCGCGAGGAAGGTTTTGAAGTCATTGCAAAGGTCTGGGAGGCCGTCTCGGTGGCAGAGAGACAGCATGAGAAGCGCTATAAGGATCTTGCCGCCAATATCGAGGCGGGCAGGGTATTCAAGCGGGACAAATCAGCGGTATGGAGATGCCGCAACTGTGGGTACCTCTTTGAGGGGACCGATGCCCCTGCTGCTTGCCCGGCCTGCGCCCACCCGAAGGATTATTTCGAACTCCTCGGAGAGAACTGGTAAAGACAAGCGCAGCAAGCCAAGCCCTGAGCACATATCGAAGATATTCCTTGGGGCTTGGTTTGTCCTTAGGCTTGATACCATGCTCATCGGCATATATCCCCCTACCCTGTATGCATGGACTAGGACTATGGGCACGCTGTGGTTTCCCGAGCTTTTGGATTTCTGTCCGCACGGCAATAGGGTGTGCCTCCCGATCCGGATAGTCTCTCAGATCCACTTCAAAAACCCCGCAAAGACGACCAGGGATACCGCGTTGATCGCGAAGAGCGTGCCGATGAAGAGCCTTTGTTTCTTAGGCGGCCAGTCATAGGCATAGAATGCCGCGAGGAAAAACGGTATATAGACCGTGATGAAGACCGGGAAAGCCCCCCACCAGGGCCAGACCCAGACAAAGGCGGGCGTCTTGACCAGGAAGATCTCGAGGATCGAGGCGAAGGCGGCATTCCCGATGGCAAAGACAAGACGGTTGTTGATGCCGAGAATTTTCATATTCGGGTCTTGCGGAAGGAGCTTGCTCAAGACAAGACCCGCAATGGAGAACATAAGACTGATCTCCACGCCAACTCCCACCAGGATCAGAAACGCAGTGCCGGTGGGAACAGTCCAGAGTGCATGCCCGGAGAAGTGCTGGATCAGCGCATTGACGATCTCCACAAACCAGTGGACCATATACAATGATAGACCCGCTGCGATCCCCTTCCAGTTTTTCTGGGAGGCTTCGTTGATATAGACATAGAGCGTCAAGGCGAGAAGCGTGATCACATACCATTGGAAAGGGTTGCCTGATCTCAGGATGGAAAGCGCCATAGCCGTTGCTTCCGGGTTATTCATACAAACCCCATCGAATTACAAGATGAACAAATGATATTCTTGTTCAGTCATTCAGGCAAGTATGCTCATGAAAAAATATAGTCAAAGGGTAGTTTGCCAAGGCACGAACACCGATAAAAGAGTCTTGCATGCATCAGCCAATTTTTTTTAAGGTATTTAGGTATTGCTTTACGAGCTCCACATACATCTGTTTGCCTGCCAGCATGACCTCTTGGTATTTTTCATTGATGTCGCCCTTTTCTATAGCAGGAGATCCTGCATAGAGCTTATAGTCTGGGACAACCTGGTTCTTCTTTACCAGAGAGTGCTCTGCAACAATAGACCAGCACCCTACCTGGGCATTATCACCAAGGGTGGAGTTCATACCGATCACTGCATAGTCTTTGATGATACTGTTATGTACCATTGCCAAATGGCCGATGGTCACCTGTTGTCCAATGGTGACAATGGAAGGTGTATGGATGACGACTCCATCTTCTATGGCGGTTTCATCACCGATGACGATAGTCCCGAAATCTCCCCTGAGAATAGAACAGGGGCCGATCCAGCAGTTCTTTCCTATACGCACGTCCCCTATTATCTCTGAGCTGGCGGCAATCCATGTCCCCGCGCCCACCTGAGGGGCTTTGCCTTTGAATTCGAAGATTGCCATAACTACCCCCGTCTCATGGTAAAGGTTTTTACCTATAGTAGCCTGTTTTGATCTCTGTTGTCACTGGCCATGATAATGACAGCGCAGTGTGAGATGAAACCGTATATGTCCCATAACTGCTTTTAAAGATAGATAATAAAATGACGATAAGGATTATATTCATCATAGGTTGTATTGAATTTCATAGGAGGCATTGGAACATAATGTTCCTGAAATATAAGGAGGGTATGAGTAATGTATCATCCAGACCAAGGATACAGCGAATTGGTCTTAATAGATGATCAGCATTCCCGATTCTTAAAGCCAGCTAAGTTAGATCGTCTGAATAAGACTCACGTCCAAGGGGCATTTGTCCGCTCCGGTGCCAGTGTCCTCATCTGGCTGCTCACATTGGCAGCATACTGGGTCGGTGTAATCAGCAAGGCATCTTTTGAAGGTGCAAGCGTATTTAATGCCTATATCATCCTGATGAATATCCCCATGCTTGCGATGATGAGACGCATCAGGGGGAAAATGCTCTATGAGTTTTGTTCATATCTCATAAATATCTTTGAAATAATAGGTTATACCGGGTTTATTTATTTTGTTGGCGGGTTTCGGTCCACCTACCTGACACCTATTTATGCAGCAATGATCTTCTACGTGGGGGTTCAGGCCCCCATGCGTTATCCGCTCATCATGGCATTTTTTTGCTCGTTGTCATTCTCTACCATGGTGACCCTGGAGCACTTCGGCTATATCCCTCATCAGAATATTATCTTCGAATATAACTATCAATGGAACATGGTTCTCTTTATTCTCGGTATCTTTACCGTGGTACTCTTCGTGATCGCATTGATGGCATCCTACACGTCTAAAGTCCTCAGGACGGCAAAAATAAAGCTCAAAAAAAATATCTTGGCTCTGGAGATGGCCAACAAGAAATTACGTCAGGAGATAGATGAGCGGATCAGGGTGGAGATGGCGCTTCGGGAGAGTGAGGAGAAGCTCCATGATATCTTTGAGAATGTGCCGGATGCCCTTTTTTCGCATGACCTGGAAGGGAACTTCATCGAGGTGAATGGAAGCTTCAAAAAGTCGTTCGAATTAAATGAAGACACCCCATTCCCTGCAAAGTTGAATATAAGGGATCTTATCCCTGACAAGTATAAGGCATTGGCAGATAAATATCTCATCGAGGTCATTCAAAAGGCCAAGAGCGAGGGACTTATCAGCATCATGACTATAAGTGGTAAGGAGCGGATCTTTGAGTACAGGAACTCGCTCATCAGAGAAGAAAGCGGTATCCCAAGAGGGGTTCGAGGCTCAGCGCGTGATATAACAGAGAGACTGATTGCCGAACGGGAAAGGCTGAAACTCCAGGACCAACTCCAACGGGCACAAAAGATGGAGGCCCTTGGCCTGTTAGCCGGAGGTGTCGCACATGACCTGAACAACATTCTCTCAGGTTTGGTGAGCTATCCCGAACTCCTGTTGATGGAAATCCCTGAAGATAGCCCATTAAGAAAACCGCTGGTCACAATCCAGAAGTCGGGAGAGAAGGCCGCCTCCATTGTGCAGGACCTCCTTACCTTAACCAGAAGAGGGGTACCCATATCAGAGGTGCTGAATATAAACCAAGTCATCAACGAATATTTGGTAAGCCTTGAGCATGAACGCATCATGACCATGAACCCCTGCATAGATGTCGAGGTATCCTTAGGACCTGATCTGATGAACATTATGGGATCACCGGTACACCTGTTCAAGTCCGTCATGAACCTGGTGGCTAATGCCGTGGAGTCCATGCCTTATGGCGGTACAATCACCATAGCTACAGCGAATAAATATATCGACAGACCTTTGCAGGGATACGATACCGTTGAAAAGGGCGATTACGTCATCCTGACCATTACTGATACAGGAACAGGTATGAGCGAACAGGATCGGCTACGCATCTTTGAGCCGTTCTATACCAAGAAGGCTATGGGTAGGAGCGGCACCGGACTGGGCATGTCGGTTGTATGGGGCACGGTAAAAGATCATCATGGGTACTTGGAAGTACAGAGTGAACCTGGGATCGGTTCCACCTTTACCCTATACTTCATTTCTACATCGGAGCAGATTTCGCAGCATGATGATCAATTCCCCATTGATGAATATAAGGGCAATGGCGAAAAGATTCTTGTGGTGGATGATGTGAAGGAACAGCGGGAGATTGCCACAAAGATCCTTGAACGTCTTGGGTATCATGTAGAGACGGTTTCGAGCGGCGAAGAGGCCCTGGAATTCATCAAAGATAATGGTGTTGATCTGCTGGTCCTGGATATGATCATGAACCCTGGAATCGACGGGCTTGAGACCTACAAGCGGGTCCTCAAGATCAACCCATCCATGAAGGCAGTGATCGCAAGCGGATATTCCGAGACCGACAGGGTGAAAGAGGCCATGGAGATGGGTGCGGTTTCGTATATCAAGAAACCCTATCTCTTCCAGAAGATCGGCGTGGCAGTAAAAGAGGCACTTGCCCGTAAGGCGGCTTGATCTTTGGTAGTATATTCCCACCACGATATATCTAAATGATGCCTGGATCCCTCCCTGAATTGAGACCATGTTAAAACAAGCTTCTCATAAGTGAGAAGCCCTTAAACTCATCGATCATAATGGGTATGAATGTAGTGAGATCCTCCACGATGCAGTAGTGGGCCACACGGAAGATGGCTGCATTCGGATCACTGTTGACGGCCACGATGTTCTGGGATTTCTTCATACCCGAGACATGTTGGATGGCACCCGAGATGCCGCAGGCGATGTAAAGCTTCGGCGAGACGGTCTGTCCTGTGGTGCCGATCTGGTGAGAGTATTCGAGCCATCCCGAATCGCATACCGAACGAGAAGCCCCCACTGCAGACCGAGGGAAGATCGCTGCCAATTCATTTATCAGAGATACGTTTTCCTTTTTCCCCACACCCCTGCCTGCGGCAACGATCACCTCGGCATCCTTAAGATTGCTGTCGCGGTGTTCGACTTCCTTGATACCCAGCGTCTTGGACTTCAGGTGAGGCACAGATGCCTGAAGCATTTGTATTGATCCCGGAGAGTTGCTTTCCGAAACAGAAGCAGGGAACGCTCCAGGGAGAACGGTGACAACAATGGAGGGGGTCTCCGGGATGATGTCAGCCATGAATCGCCCTTGGCATAAGGCCCGGCTCAAGATATTTCCCTGAATCTTTTCCACGGAAGTGATGCACGCAGCATTGAGTTTTACTGCAATCCTCGGGGCGAGATCATATCCCGTGGATGTATGGGCCAGGCATATCCAAGATGGGTTGTCTTTGGGGAGAATAGCTAAAATTGCATCTGAGTAGGCTTGGGTATTGTAGAGATTCAGGTGGTCGCTCGTAACGGATAGTACGTTGCATCCGGTTTTTTCTGCGAGCTCTTTGGCCTGGGTCTCATTATTCCTCCCAAGGATAATGACTGTCGGCAGCCGCCCTCCTGATAGTTCTTCGGCAAAGGTAATGAGCTCGTAGGTTTCCGGAGTAATGCAGCCCTGGTCTGATTCAGCGATGAGATAGATATCCTTTTTCATAGACTTTTCCGTTAGAGGAGCAATGATTTCTCATGGAGAGCTTGAAGGAGCTTGCGGGCTTTTTCACGCGAAGACCCTTCGATGAATATCCCCAAAGAAGTGGAATCCGGAAGCCTCACCCCCTTGCATCGCTCCCTTGTCTCCGATAAAGGAAGATCTTCTGATCTCATGACCTCCTGCTTCTGGATTCTTGCCCGCATGACGTTTGAGAGAGATGGGTATCTGGGTGTATTGATCCCGGGTTGAATGGTCAGCACCGCAGGTATTTCGAGCCGGACGGAAAGCCTTCGGCCACCTTCAATCTCTCGATCTACCATGATCGTGCTGTCTTCAGGCCGGATCTGCGTTTTGATAACAGAAGTAGCACAGGGCTTGTCCAGGAGCGCTGCAATGAGCTGGCCGGTCTGGCACGCCATATCATCCTCGGCCATGACGCCTGTCATGATCAGGTCATAGCCTTTATCGCGAGCATAGGCAGCAATGAGGGATGCAACAGCAAAGGGGCTGATATAGCCTTCGGATGGGTCTAAAATGTGGATGCCGTAATCAGCGCCCATCTCCAGGGCCCGCCGTATGGTGGAGCCCACACGTTCCGGCCCCACAGACAGTGTATGGACAACGGTCCGAACATAGTGCTCCTTGATAAGGAGTGCTTCTTCAAGGGCGAACTCGTCGAACTTGTTCATCCTGAATACTGTTAGGGGCTTGTACGATAGCCATCCGGTCCGCTCATCAAGAGCAAGTGTATCGCCTGAATCAGGGACCTGTTTGACGCACACAAGGATCTTCACCCTTTTAGATCTCCTCGGTTTTATTGTAGTATGAAATAGCTCAAGGGGAATGAGAATGCAAGTTAAAATAACGAGCGCTCGCTCTTTAATTCCTTGACAAAGATTCTCCCTCTTGCTATCGTTTCGGTATGAGCATGATTTATCTGATCCGCCACGGCCAGGCATCCTTTGGTCATGACAACTACGACAGGCTTTCTCCCCTTGGCATCAGGCAGGCCCGTATCCTGGCCCGACACCTCTTCGATACCGGCTTTCAACCCGATGCGGTTTATTCAGGGACCATGGCCCGCCAAAAGGATACGGCAGAAGAGATGCTTGCCATCTACCGGTCAGGTGGTGGAAATCTGCCGGAACCGGAACAAGTGGGTGGTTTCAACGAGTATGATACCACCGCCATTGTGACCGCCATGTTTCCTTTTATGGTCAATGATGACCCATCTTTAAACGAGGAGCTGCCGAAGATGTATGCCAGCAAGGCATCATTCAAGAGGGTCTTCGAGACTGCCATGCTCAGGTGGGTAACCGGGAAATTTGACACATCTGAGATAGAGAGCTGGAAAGAACTCAAGGCCCGTGTTGGTGAGTCCCTGAAAGCCGTCATGGCCAGGCACGGTAAGGGCAAGACAATCGCGATTTTTACCTCGGGCGGCGCGATTGCCGCATCGCTGGCCTATGTGCTTGGCATCCCCGGTGATTATGCCATGAGGCTGAACTGGCAGATCATCAATACCTCGATATCGCGTTATATGTATAACGAAGAAAGGATCACCCTGGCGGGGTTCAATTCCATTGCCCATCTTGAGCTCACCCGTGATCCAGCACTCATCACCTACCGGTGATGAATTAAACTTATAAAGGAGTGCGCCCATGGATTTCGAAGTCCCGGATAAGATAAAGGCCATAACAGGCATGATGGACGAGTTTGTGGACAAGGAGCTTATCCCTCTGGAACCGGAGTTTCTCCATAAGACCTTCAGGGAGATGCTGCCGGTGCTCAATCAAAAGAGGGAGATGGTTAAAAAGATGGAGCTCTGGGCCCCGAACCATCCGAAAGAGTACGGTGGAATGGGGCTTGACCTCGTGGAGCATGCCTTTGTCTCCGAGTCGCTCGGCAGAAGCCCGATCGGGCACTTTGTCTTCAATTGCCAGGCCCCGGATGCAGGAAACATCGAGATCCTCCACCTGCACGGATCTAAGGAGCAGAAAGAGAAATATTTAAGGCCGCTGATCGAGGGCAAGATCAGGAGCTGTTTTTCCATGACCGAGGTGGAGATGCCCGGCTCCAACCCCGTGATGATGGACACTACTGCAGTCAAGGACGGGGATGACTATATCATCAATGGACAGAAGTGGTACTCCACTGCTGCCGACGGCTCAGCCTTCTCCATAGTCATGGCTGTGACCAACCCGGAAGCCCCTGCGTACATGCAGGCGAGCATGATTATCGTGCCGACGGATACCAAGGGGTTCAATCTGGTCAGGAATATCCCGGTCATGGGACATGCGGGTGATGATTATGCCTCCCACGGCGAGATCCTGTTCCAGTCGTGCCGTGTCCCGCAGAAGAACCTCCTGGGACCGGAAGGTTACGGCTTCATCATTGCCCAGGAGCGCCTTGGCCCCGGCCGAATCCATCACTGCATGCGATGGATCGGCATCTGCAACCGTGCATTTGACCTCATGTGCTCCCGGGCACAAAAACGCATCATCCAGCCCGACGGCAAGACTCTGGCAACCAAGCAGATCATCCAGGCATGGATTGCCGAGTGTGCGGCAAATATCCAGGCCGCCCGCCTCATGACGCTCAATGCCGCATGGAAGATAGATAAGCTCGGCGCAAAGGCAGCCCGCTATGATGTGTCTTTCATTAAATTCTTCGTGGCGAATGTCATGCAGGAGGTCATCGACAAGGCCTTGCAGGTTCACGGCGGCATGGGCATGACGGATGACACCATCATCGCATATTTCTACCGCCATGAGCGCGCTGCCCGCATCTATGACGGTGCGGATGAGGTCCACAAGATGTCCGTGGCCAAGAGGATCCTCAGGGATTATGAGGGAAAGACTGTCCGTTAGATGGAAAAAGATCTGAAGTTTGATGCATTCAAAGATGTTCTCTCTTTAACCATGGAGGACATGTCCCGGGAGCTCTTCCAGGGCAACAGGGAAACCATCAAGATCAAGAAGGAAGGGGTGGCGGTCAAGAACCTCGTCAAGATACTGAATGCAGCCCTGAATCTGAGTAACGAAAAGGGCTTTGCAGCCATGAGCCTGAGGGATTTGAGTGCAGCGGCGGGCTTAAGCATGGGTGCTCTTTACACCTACTTTACCAGTAAGGAAGAGCTTCTTCACATGATCCAGCGACAGTCAAACGTTGTTGCACAGGTACTCTTGGACCAGATAAAGGGCATTGATAATCCGCGCATGAAGCTCAGGCGTGTGATCCAGGCCCATCTCTACTTGAGCGAGGTCATGCAGCAGTGGTTCTACTTCGCCTATATGGAAGCCAAAAACCTGGCCAAGGAAGAGCAGAAGAAGGCTATCGAATCCGAACTCTTGACGGAAAAGATCCTCATCGACATCATGAAGGAAGGCCAGGAGAAGGGGGTCTTTAAGGCAGCCAATATAGAGCTTACCGGGGCAGTGATCAAGGCCATGCTCCAGGACTGGTACCTGAAACGGTGGAAATACGCACGGAGAAAGGTTACGGTTGAAAAATACGCCGCGTTCCTTGTTGATCTCATTGAGTCGTACCTTACAGCACCGCAATCATGAGGCAGAAAGGGGAGCCAATGGACTTTATTGACAGGCCAACAAAGATACGGCAGGGAGAAGAACTCGACCTGAATGTGGTTGAGGGGTTTTTGAAGGACACTATACCCGGATTATCCGGGGACCTCATGGTGGAGCAGTTTCCGAGCGGTTTCTCAAACCTTACATACCTCATCAGGGTGGGGAACACGGACCTGGTACTGAGGAGGCCGCCATTCGGCCGCAAGGCCAAGACCGCCCACGACATGGGCAGGGAGTACCGGATACTCAATGCCCTTCATCCTGTCTATCCCTATTGCCCGAAACCGCTTCTGTATACCGAGGACGAGTCCATCATGGGCTGCCCATTTTATGTGATGGAGCGCATCAACGGGATCATCCTGAGAAAGAAGCTTCCCAAAGGTCTTGCGTATACCCCGGATCAGATGCGCACCCTGTGCGAGAATCTATTGGACGTGCACTACCAGCTCCACGCCATCGACTACAAGGCAATAGGCCTGGATGGGTTTGGAAGGCCTGAAGGTTATGTGAAGAGGCAGGTGCAAGGATGGTCGGAGAGATACAAGGGGGCCTGGACACCGGACGCGCCGACCTTTGAGAAGGTTATACAATGGCTTTATGACAAGATGCCCCCTGATTTTGAGAAACCCGCCGTTATCCACAACGACTACAAGTTTGACAATGTGGTGCTCTCACCCGATGATCCTCTCAAGATCATAGGGGTTCTCGACTGGGAGATGGCAACTATCGGCGACCCGCTTATGGATCTGGGCAACTCGCTCGGTTACTGGGTTCAGGCCGATGACACCCCCGAGGTACAAATGGCAGGTATGCTCCCCACCAATCTGCCCGGCGCCCTTACCCGCGCAGAGATGGTCAAGCGGTATGCGGACAAGGCGGGCATCACCATCGACAACTTTGATTTCTATCTCTTCTTCGGGTTCTTCCGTATTGCAGTGATTCTCCAACAGATCTATTACCGCTCCTATCATGGGCAGACCAAAGACGAGCGATTCAAGGTGCTCATCTTCGCCGTGCATATCATTGACGCAGAATTCAAAAAGCATCTCTCGGGCTATGTATGATACATGGCTGCCGGCTTGAATGAATAAGGCGGAGCATGCTGCCCCGCCTTTTCTTTTAAGACCTGTCTATTCTTTATTCCTTGGGATACATCGCTTTGATCAGTGGTGGAGGCTTACAGCTTGGTGAGAGTACCCGGCTTCAACTTTTCCACGCCTGCCAAGTAATTCACCAGGTGTTCGCGTGACTTGATATCGTACTGTGAGGTGATGGCGATCTCCTCCATGATGGGCGATCCGCCGCCATGATAGTTCCCGTAGTTCATGGGGCCGGTGAAGCCCGAGCATGAGTAGTCTATAAAGAGCATCCAGAATTTGATCTGATCCTCTACGGATGCGCCTGGGTTGCGGTTGAGGTACTTCTCCAGGAGAGGCTTGAGCTCCGGGTTCAGGAGGTCGCCTTCGTTGGGGAAGGTGGCGGGTAGACCGCCTGCAATACTGCAGAGCATCTCCTGCTCTTCGAACACCGCCTCGCCGGTGAGGCACCTGCCCACATTGGCATAGATGGAATTCGGTATGCAGCTGCCCGGGCCATAGGGCACCGGACCCAGGCCCGGGATATAGACCTCGGGCTTTCCAAAAGCCGATGCCGTATAGCCGGCGGCATAGCCGAGTTCGGTGATCTTGATGAACTCGGCGAGCATCGTCCTGATGTGGCCGGTCTTCCTAATGCCGTTGTGCCGTGCGGCCATAGATGCCATGCCGGTCAGCACATCGCCGATCGCCGGCTTGCAGCCCGAGTAGCTGTGGCGGTGGAACAAGGCGAACAGGAGTGCGCAGATACCGCCGTGGTCGTTCTCGCCACAGAGGAAGACCCTGTCCCAGGGAACAAAGACGTCATCGAAGATCAGGTATGAATCCGTGTAGCCGCCGGCGAATCCTTTGTGATAGTGCTTGCGCTTCCGGAAATTGTGGATGGACAGTACCTGCTTGACGCCCTCATGATCGGCCGGGACCGCGAATGCCACGGCATAATCCTTTTCGTCCGGACCGAGCGCCCTGGTGGGGATGACCAGGATCTCGTCGGCTATGGATGCCTCTGATATATGGAGCTTGCAGCCCCTTACCACGATGCCGTCGCTCCTTTTCTCAACCACATGCAGGTACATGTCCGGATCGGTCTGTTCAATGGGCCTCTTCAGCCGTTCGCCCTTGATGTCGGTCTGGGCGCAGCAGCCCACAAGGTCATTTTCCTGGAAGTTGGTAAGCCATTTCAGGAAGTTCTTGTGATACTCTGTCTTCCCGCCGTTCAGCTTGTCGGCTTCGAATGAAGCCGCGTTGACGGCGTTGATGGAGTCTATGCCCATGCAGCGCTGGATGCAGAAGCCGACTTTGCGGCACAGGGCGCGTGTCATGTTCTGCTTTTTATGGAGATCCTCCGTATTCTGATGGACATGACAGAAGCGGTTGATGGTCTTGCCCGTAAGGTGTGACTTCGCGGTGCATAGATCCTTGAGCTCCGGGTCTGTGGCAGCATCAAAGGTGACGCCCATGACCTCAAGGGTAGGCATCTGCAGCTCGTCATCACGGTCAATGATTGACCCGTTGTAGTAGAGATTCCTGCGCATCTTCCCTAACCCTTCGATGTATTGTTTCTTTGTTCTCATACAAACCTCCGTTAGTGATGCTGTTTTTGCATGCGGCGTGTTATGGTTTTTTTCGTCTCCTGAGGGGTGTCCGATTTTTCCAATGAGATCCCGTCTTCTCCGATATGCAGGTGTAGCGTGATGCTCTTCGGATGTCTTTGAACCTTTATGCCGTCGAGTATCAGATCCATGAGCGGGTCGACATGCTCCATGAGATTGGATGGGGTGCCCATAAGATGCATCCTGGTGCAGATGTGTTCGATGGTCCCTAAGATCATGGACCTGACCAGAAAGGGGTCAATGTCCTTTTTGAAAGTTCCGTCTTCGATGCCTTCCTTGATGCAGGCCAGCAGCATGCGTGCAGCGCTGCGCACTACCGTGTAGGCCTTGGTTTTCAGAAAGTTCCTGTTGCACTTCAGGTGAAGCATTATGAGATTTGCATACTGCGGGTTTGTTTCGTAGGTGGCCACGTAGCTCTGCACAATGGCCCTGAGCTTTGACTCGGCCCCGCGCAGGTAAGGCAGGACCTTCTCGGTTTCCCTGATGGAATTCTCCGTAATCTCCTCGGGAATAGCAAAGAGCAGTTCTTCCTTGCTCTTGAAATACTCATATACGGTTGCATCAGAGACCCCCGCAGCCTTGCTTATCTCAGAGATGGTTGCATCCTGGAAACCTTTTTCAGCAAAGATCCTCAAGGCGGATTCGATGATCCGGACTCTTCTTGCAGCCTTGGGGTTTATCTTTGTCATGATATGCTTTGTTTATAGTATGACTCTATATTTGTCAAGATAAAATTGACTTCAACTATTTTTTCATGTATGAGAATCATAGTGCAACTATGAATTATCCATAATTAACGTATTTTCAATTTTTGAATTATGAGCACAATGGAATATGTGTAAGAATATGGTTATGCAAAAGATGAAGCTCCTCATCGCAAACAGGGGCGAGATAGCCATTCGCATCGCCCGTGCGGCAGCGGGACTCGGCATACGTACCGTGGCCGTGTATTCGGCTGATGATGCCCAGTCACTGCACACGCGAGCTGCGGACGAGGTTTACGCCCTGAAAGGCACCGGTACCCCGGCTTACCTTGATAGAGAGCAGATCCTTGCAATGGCCCTGAAGGCCGGCTGCAACGCTGTTCACCCGGGGTACGGATTTCTCAGCGAGAGTGCAGTCTTTTCCCGTCGATGTGCCGAGGAGGGGCTGACGTTCGTCGGCCCCAGCGTGGAAGTGCTTGAGCTGTTCGGCGACAAAGCAAAAGCGAGAGCATTTGCCGTGCAGTGCGGTGTTCCCGTACTCCCTGCTACATCGGGAGCCACAAGCCTTGAGGAGGCAAAGGCCTTCTTCTCATCGCTCGGCAGCAATGCCGCAGTCATGATCAAGGCCCTTGCAGGCGGTGGCGGACGAGGTATGCGGCCGGTCTACAGCCTTGCAGATCTCGATGAGGCCTATGAGCGCTGTGTCTCAGAGGCGCGTGCTTCCTTCGGGCTTGGTGATGTCTATGTCGAGCGGCTTATCCGGCAGCCCAGGCATATCGAGGTTCAGATTATAGGTGACGGTACACGGGTGATTCATCTCGGCGAGCGCGAATGTACCCTCCAGCGGCGCAACCAGAAGCTCATCGAGGCGGCCCCGAGCCCGACCCTTTCTCAGGGGCTCCGGAAAAAGATAACCGATGCGGCGCTGCGTCTCGCACAGGAGGCCCGCTATAAGAGTCTTGGCACCTTCGAGTTCCTCGTCGATTCTACAACCACGGATGAGGATGCATTCACCTTTCTGGAGGTCAACCCGCGGCTCCAGGTGGAGCACACGGTGACCGAGGAATCAACCGGTGTCGATCTCGTCATGACCCAGATTGAGATCGCCTCCGGCAGATCGCTCATGGACCTCGGTCTCGCTGAAGGAGTTGCGCAGCCCCGCGGCTATTCGCTCCAGCTTCGCATCAACATGGAGACTTTCGATGCGAGCGGCAGCGTCAGTCCGGCCGGCGGTACCTTGAAGGTCTATGAGGTGCCGTCAGGGCCCGGCATACGGGTCGATGGATATGGCTATGCCGGATACACGGCCAATCCCGCCTTTGATTCGCTGCTTGCCAAGCTGATCGTCACTTCACGCTCACCTCGATATGAAGACGTGGTTGCAAAGGCCTACCGGGCGCTCAGGGAATTCCGGATCGAAGGGATCGAGACGAACAGAGAGTTTCTGTCCGGCCTGCTGCGTATGCCGGAGGTGGCCCGGAATGAGGTCTACACACGCTTTATCGAAGACAATATCGCTGAGCTTAGGGTGGCTTCCGAAGAGTATCAAACAGGTATCTTCGAGGGGCTGGTGAAAGAGGCCCTCTTAAAAAGCGAAGAACCCGCACAAGCGGCACCCGAGGGCACCATCCCGGTGAGGGCGCCCATGCAGGGCCGTGTGGTAAGCCTTGAGGTGGCTGACAATGATGCTGTTGCAGCCGGACAGAGGGTGGCGGTGCTCGATGCCATGAAGATGGAGCACGTCATAACCGCAGATCGGAGCGGGTATGTGAGACGCGTGTGCGTGACGCCCTTTGAGGTTGTCCTCAAAGGGGCCCCGCTTATCTTCCTCGAAGAGGCGCAGATAGAGGCGGGTTTGTCGGATTGTGAGGAGGATTTTGACCTTGATGCGATCCGGCCCGACCTTGCCGAGGTCATAGAACGCCACGCATTCGGCCTCGATGAGAAAAGGCCCGAGGCGGTTGCGCGACGGCGAAAGAAGAATCAGCGCACCGCCCGTGAGAATATCGAGGACCTGTGCGACCCCGGCAGTTTCATCGAGTACGGGGCGCTCCTCCTCGCTGCACAACGGAGGCGCAAGCCGTTGGATGAGCTCATCAGGACGACACCTGCCGACGGATTGATCACCGGCATCGGGACGGTCAACGGCCCTTTGTTCGGAGAGGATAAGGCCCGCTGCATGGTTATGGCATATGACTATACCGTGCTGGCCGGGACCCAGGGTTTGATGAACCACAAGAAAATGGACCGCATGCTGAGCGTGGCGCACGAATGGCAATTGCCGCTGGCCCTGTTCGCCGAAGGCGGGGGGGGAAGGCCGAGTGACACCGATGCAAATGTGGTTGCGGCCCTCGATATCACTACGTTCAGCCGGTTTGCGGGCCTCAGCGGGAAAGTCCCGCTCATAGGCATTGTGTCCGGACCGTGTTTTGCGGGAAACGCTGCATTGCTTGGCTGTTGCGATGTGATCATTGCCACCGAGAATTCCAATATCGGCATGGGCGGACCCGCAATGATCGAAGGCGGGGGGCTCGGCGTGACCAAGGCTGAAGATATCGGTCCGATTGATGTTCAGACACGTAACGGCGTCGTCGATATTGCCGTGGCCGATGAGGCCGAAGGGGTGGCAGTCGCGAAGAAATATCTCTCGTATTGCCAGGGCCCGACATCCCTCTGGGAAGCTGCGGACCAGCGCCTGCTTCGAAGGGTAATCCCGGAAAACAGGGTACGCGTTTATGACATGCACGCTGTTATCGAGATGCTCGCTGATATTGGTTCGGTGTTGGAGCTGCGGCCACATTTCGGGCCGGGGATGATCACTGCGCTTCTTCGGATCGAAGGGAGGCCCTTCGGCGCAATAGCAAACAATCCCATTCACATGGGCGGGGCTATAGAGGCGGAAGCGGCGGACAAGGCCGCACGATTCATGCAGCTCTGCAATGCACATGGACTGCCTATCATTTCTCTGTGTGACACACCGGGGTTCATGGTCGGTCCCGAAATAGAGACACGTGCTCAGGTCCGGCACGTATGCCGGATGTTTGTTACTGGGGCACATGTACAGGTCCCGTTCTTCACGGTCGTCTTGCGCAAAGGCTATGGTCTTGGAGCGATGGCCATGGCGGGCGGCGGCTTCCATGACTCTTTCTTTACCGCTTCCTGGCCCTCGGGTGAATTCGGCGCCATGGGTCTCGAAGGGGCTGTTAAGCACGCCTTCAGAAAAGAGCTCGCGGCAATTAACGATCCGGCGGAGCGTGAAGCAACCTTCAAGTTTCTCGTAGGCCAGGCCTATGAAGGGGGTAAGGCCATCAATACGGCTTCTTACCTCGAGATCGACGCCGTGATCGACCCGGCGGATACCCGCATGTGGATCATGCGCGGTTTGAAGTCACTTCCTGCCGGGTCAACCCCCAAGGCCGGTCGCCCGTTTATCGATACCTGGTGACACGGGAATGGTGCACTATGGTGAAGATGGATGGGCCGAGGTGATGTCGGCATAAACACGACGAGGGTCTTCTAGCCCTCACAGAAATACATAGAGGAGACGATCATGGACAAGGTGGATTTCAGCTTAAAGGGAAAGACAGCAGTAGTGACAGGGGCCAGCAGGGGAATAGGAGAGGCCATAGCCGTAACTTTGGCCGATTACGGGGCGCACTGTATCCTCGTGAGCCGGAAGGCGGATGCGCTGGCAGGGGTAGCGGAGAAGATCGCAGCCCGAGGGGGCAAGGCTGAGGTAATGGCCTGCCATGTGGGTGACCTCAAGCAGATAGAGGGTCTGTTCGGCCGGATCAAGGAGAAACACGGCAAGCTCCATATCCTTATTAACAATGCAGCCACCAATCCCTATTTTGGTGAGATGCTGGGGGCGGATGAGGGGATCTGGACCAAGACCTTTGATGTGAACCTGAAGGGGCCGTTCTTCCTGATACAGCATGCAGCCAAGCTCATGGCGGAATCAGGCGGTGGATCAATCGTGAACGTATCCTCTGTCAACGGGGTGAAGCCTGCGCTGCTCCAGGGGATCTACTCAATCACCAAGGCCGGGCTCATTTCCATGACACAGGCCTTTGCCAAGGAGCTGGCCCACAAGAACATCCGGGTGAATGCGCTGCTGCCCGGGTTGGTGGACACTCACTTTTCCAAGGCGATCATGGATAATGAAGCCATCCACGACATAGCCGTGAAGATGATCCCCATGGGGAGGCATGCCCAGCCCATGGAGTTAGCAGGAGTGGTGCTCTACCTGGTATCGGATGCGGCATCGTTTACGACCGGAGCGAGTTTCGTGGTGGACGGCGGGGCCCTGGCATAGCATCAGCGTGCAGATTTATACGATGTACACATACGAGACTAACCAAAACTTAAGAGGGGAACCATATGAAGATTGAAGACATCAAACGAGTGCTCATCCTTGGCGCAGGGACTATGGGCCAGCAGATCGGGCTGCAGTGCGCCATGAACGGATACGAGGTTGTGTATTATGATATCTCACAGGATGTTCTGGATGACGCGATAAAACGTGTGACCAAGCTCGCCTCCTGGTATGCATCCACCGGACGCCTCACCCAGGAGCAGCTCAAAGAGACCCTTGCAAGGATAACCTCAACGATCGACCCGGTAAAGGCGGCCCACGAGGTTGATTTTATCAGTGAGTCGGTGCCGGAAGATCCGGCTCTGAAAGGCAAGGTGTTCGCCCAGTTCAACAAGCTCTGCCCCGAGCGAACCATCTTTACCACCAATACCTCCTATCTCGTACCCTCCATGTTTGCAGAGGCCTCAGGCAGGCCTGAAAAATTGGCAGCGCTCCATTTCCACGACCTGAGGATCAGCAATGTCGTGGATGTCATGCCGCATCCGGGAACCGCTCCCGAGGTGACTCGGCTCGTCCATGACTTTGCCGTGAGCATCGGTCAGATCGTCATCATGCTCCACCGGGAAAACTATGGGTACGTGTTCAATACTATGATCTCGAGCCTCTTCTTCTCGGCCATGACCCTGGCATCCAAGGACGTCAGCTCTGTTGAGGATATCGACAGGGCCTGGATCGGGATCACCCATATGCCCATCGGCCCCTTCGGCCTCATGGACCAGATAGGTCTGAAGACGGTATGGACCATCACCGACTACTGGGCCAAGAAGGCGGGAGACCAGCAGTCCCAGCAAAACGCCGATTTCCTTAAACAGTATGTAGACAGGGGCGAACTCGGTTATAAGACGAACAAAGGCTTCTATTCGTATCCGAAACCTGCATATCAGGATGCGAATTTCCTCACAGGGGAGACAAAGAAGGAGAAATCTTAAAAGTCTAATGGTTGAGGGACAGGGGGCCCGGATGTGGTTCCCTGTCCCTTAAACCGTACGCAATAAAATTTTTCACCTCGCATCCGCACCACTACTCTGCTACAATTTCATTTATTGATTGCATTGAGAAGGGGGCGCTATGCTCAAGAGCAAGGGGTTCTGGTATTTGATGATGGCTGGGGCCGTTTGTGGATGGATCTTCACCGTAGCCGGCCTGGTCAAGCCTTACAAGAATGAGACACTCAAGAAGCTCTGGAAATCCATAGCATTCACCTGGTTGTTCGGTCATCCCCTCGAGCTTCTCGTGTCACGCGGGGTTTGTGCGGCGGCAGGTATCACCCCCCGGAAGGTCCTCATCAAGACTATCGTCTACGGCATCACCTGGTGGCTGCCCATCAAGCTTGGCGTATTCAAGTCCTAAAGGGGGCTGTTTTCCCAATGACTTTATGTTCTTTACCGTTTAATAACTTCACATGAGGAGCAGCACAATGAACAGCATGCTCTATATTGTCTATGGTATCGGGACGGATTCAGTGGGGCTTGTGGGGGCCATCACCTCCCCTATCGCCCAGGTCAAGGGCAACATCGTGGATCTGCGCCAGGATGTGCTGCATGGGCTCTTCACCATCTACCTTGTGGTGGACCTGTCCAAGGCTACAGTATCCGTCAAGGAATTCAGAGGTCTGGTGGACAAGATCGCCTCTGATACCGGCCTGAAGCTCTCCATCGAGAAATACACCCCGGTCCCCCGCGGTCTTGAAAAGAAGAACATGCTGGTGACGCTCGTGGGCAAGGACAAGGCGGGCATCATTGCCGCCATTACGGAAAAGCTCGGCACATACAATATCAACATAGAGGTATCCGAGGTGGTGGCGCGCGAGAATATCTTTCTCATGGATCTCATGTGCGACGTAAGCCACAGCGCACTCCCCACGGAGAACCTGAAGGCGGCCATCCGCGACACCATGCTCTCCATACAGATCTCCAGCATGTTCCAGGCCGAGGACGTATTCAACAAAAAGAAGAAGATCATCATGTTCGACATAGCGCACAGCTTCATGGACAGCACCACCATGCGCGAGGTCATGAAGCAGGCCCTCATCAAGCCTGAGGCGTTGATGCGCTCACGCAGCGACGAGACGGACCTCGCCTATATGCATGCAACCGCCTCGCTGCTTGAAGGGCTGCCCCTGTCGGTTATCGATACGGTCATGAACGCAACCGATACAAGCCAGGGTACCCAGGAGCTTCTGCAGACGCTCAAGATCATGGGGTACAAGATCGGCCTTATATCAGGTGGTTTCAGCTTCTTCACCAATGCCCTGAAGAAAAGGCTTGGTATCGACTATGTATACGCCTTCGAGCTCCCTATTGACGATGACTCCCAGGCCGTTATCGGCGACCTGCCCGCAGGGCTTATGCAGCCCGTCGAGAGGGCCAAGATCATCGCGGGTATCATGAAGGCCGAGCGGATCGACGAGGAAGACATCACGATCATTTCCGACAAGGATATCGACTATCCCTCGACACCCGGCATCAGGCTTATCTTCAACATGAAGGTGATGCTCGACCTCGTTAACCAGCATGCCCTGAGCAAGGACTCGCTCACGGGTCTGCTCCGGGGTTTCGGGATACCCCGGCCCCTCTAGTTCTAAGGATTGAGCACCGGGAATGATGATGAAATCAGATATCGAGATCGCCCAGGGCATCGATATTAAGCCCATCTTCGAGATCGCGGCATCTTTGGGCCTGAGCGCGGAAGATATCATCCCCTATGGCAGGAATGTCGCCAAGATTCCCCTATCCGTCATGGAGCGCCTCTCAGAGGCGAAAGACGGCAAGCTCATCCTGGTGACGGCCATGTCGCCCACCTCTATGGGTGAAGGCAAGACCACGACGACCATCGGTCTTGGCCAGGCGTTGAACCAGATCGGGAAACGCGCCGTCATGGCCATACGGGAGCCGTCGCTCGGCCCGTGCATGGGGCTCAAGGGCGGGGCCGCCGGGGGCGGATATTCCCAGGTGCTGCCCATGGAGGACATCAACCTCCACTTCACCGGCGACCTCCATGCAATCACCGCTTCCCACAACCTGCTGGCCGCAGTGGTGGACAACCACCTCCATCACCGTCAAACGCCGGAGGTGAACCCCCGCCATGTGGTCTGGAAGCGTGTCATTGACATGAACGACCGGTCGTTACGCAGCATCATCCTGGGGCTTGAGGACAAGGGCATAAACGGTGTCATGCGGGAAGACGGGTTCGAGATCACCGCAGCCTCCGAGATCATGGCGATCCTCTGCCTGTCGAGGAATCTCAAAGAGCTTAAAAACAGGATAGGTAACGTGATCATCGGCTATGACTACCTGCGTAAGCCCGTATTCGCACGGGACATAGGCGGGGCAGGGGCAATGGCCGCCTTGCTCAAGCATGCCATCAACCCCAACCTCGTCCAGTCAGTGGAAGGCATTCCGGTGCTCGTGCACGGAGGCCCCTTTGCAAACATCGCCCACGGCTGCAACTCGATTCTGGCGACAAAGATGGCCCTCAAGCTCGCGGACTATACCATCACCGAGGCCGGGTTCGGGGCAGACCTCGGGGCGGAGAAGTTCTTCCACATCAAGTGCCGCATTGCCGGTCTCAAACCTTCGGCCGCTGTCCTTGTGGTGACCCACAGGGCATATGCCCTTCACGGCATCGACAATATCAGGAAGCACCTGGATACCCTGTCCCGGTTCGGTGTGCCTGCGGTCATCTCCATCAACCGCTTCCTCACCGACAGCGAGGCTGACCTTAAGGGCCTGTTGGCCCGCTGCAATGACCTTGGGGTGCCGGGCATCATCACCGACTTCAGGGAGTCAGGAGGGGCAGGCGGCCTGGAGCTGGCGGAGAAGGTGGCGGAAGCATGTGAACACCCGAACAACTTCCGCATGCTCTACGACCTTGCGCAACCCATTGCCGAAAAGGTCCGCACCGTGGCTACAGAAGTCTATGGCGCAGGCGGGGTTGAATTCTCTGCACAGGCTGCAACCGAGATCAAGAACATCGAGAACATGGGCTACGGCAATCTGCCCGTGTGCATTGCCAAGACGCAAGCCTCCTTGACCGATAACCCCAAGATCCCGGGCTTTCCCAAACAGCCCTTCACTATCAACGTGTCGTCCGCCCGCGTGTCTGCCGGGGCCGGTTTCGTGGTGATCTACACCGGCAAGATCATGGCCATGCCGGGCCTTCCCAAGACCCCGGCGGCCCTGGCCATAGACGTGGACGAGGACGGCACCATCAGCGGGCTGTTCTAGCAGGAAACGGACCTGTAGCCCGGCTTAAAAAAGGTGTCACCCCCGCGAAACTCGTCCTCGACCTGATCGGGGAGCGGGGGTCCAGAAATTCTTGAAAGATGGAAAGATGACACAAGTTAGGTTATAATAGATTTTAACGGAGGAGAGATGGGATCATTTGCAAAGAAGGACATCCTAGCCCTTAGCGTTTCTGAGCGGATTCAGCTTGTTCAGGATATTTGGGATAGCATTGCTCAGGTCCCCGAGTCTGTACCTCTTACCGAAGAAGAAAAGGCAGAAATTGATCGCCGACTCGACGCATATCATAGCAATCCAAACGCAGGGTCACCATGGTTACTGGTTCAAGAGCGGATTAAGAAGCGTGCATGAATCTTGAGCTGATCATCCGTCCGGAGGCTGAAGTAGATATTGCAGAAGCCTTTGATTGGTATGAAGATCGTGTGCCTGGTCTTGGTAAAAAGGTGTCACCCCCGCGAAAGCGGGGGTCCAGAAGCTCTTGAATAGACTGGATTCCCGCTTCCGCGGGAATGACAATCTTGGACTTTTGCAATTGGCACAACTATCAATTATAATGCCTTGCATTGATATTCTGATATTGTACACTTTTACTTCGGTTAATGAGATAACCATTGCAAAAGTGCAATATAGTTATATTTATGTGTCAAACGAGGAACCCCCTATGACTGAAATAGAAGGCCAGAAAGCTGAGTCATGGACACACTTAATGGAGCTTCTCTACGCCGACTCTTGGGTACCTGGATTGAACCGGTATCGCTCGCCATTCGCGTTTAGGGGCGTAGCCGATGCTTCTTGGTCACTCGAAACTTCATTGATCCGCCTTGGAGGTCCGATAGACCTACTCGAAAGACACCTCCTGCGCAACTTTCGGAAGTATGCTTATTCTCATGTGAAAGAGCGTGATTCACTTTGGTTCTGGCTCACATTTGCCCAGCATCACGGACTCCCAACGAGGCTTCTAGACTGGACATACTCCCCTTATGTTGCCCTCCATTTTGCCACTGACAACCTTCGGCACTATGACCGTGACGGAGTAGTGTGGATGACAGACTTTGTCGAATTGCATAAGTTTCTTCCAAGTATTCTTTCAGGGGCACTTGATCTTGAGGGGTCTAATGTTTTCACTACTGAAATGCTCACGCGTTTTGAAAAACCTGAGATAGAGATGTCGCTTAGCGTGCTTGTGGCAAGCGTAAAGAAAAAGTTTGGAGGCACTAAAACAATAAGGACCCTCCAAGATTTTGATAGACTGCACGAGAATGATTTTCTCTTGTTCTTCGAGCCCCCTTCAATTGACGATAGAGTAGTGAATCAATTCGCGCTATTCTCCGTTCTATCGAATCCTAAGCTGATAGTTGACCAATGGCTCGCTTCCCACAAAGAACACGTCCGGAGGATTATTATTCCTAAAGAACTTAAACCTGAAGTGCGTGATAAACTCGATCAAGCCAACATTACAGAGAGGGTTTTGTTTCCCGGCCTTGATGGACTTAGCAGATGGTTGAGAAGACACTACAGTACCTATCCAAACGCCTAACCACGCGCTTCAGGCGGGCGGGGGACTTCCCCAGAAAAAGTGGACACTAAGACCTAACTAAGGAGGAGGTGTCCAAGTGGGAAAGATGAAGGGTCCGAGGAAGGCACATCGGTATTCAGACGAGTTTAAGGTGAAAGCGGTATGT